>NZ_BAEG01000058.1 GCF_000238915.1 Arthrobacter globiformis NBRC 12137
CGAATGGCCGCCGTCAGCATCATACTGAGCAACCTCGTCATTGGGGTTGTTGAACATGGGTGATCCTTTCGACCGGTTGAAGGTCTAACTGAGGGTGGAACAGGAAAGTGCGGGGAACGCTTAGAAAACAGACCAGCCCGTGCGGTCCGAAAGGTCGGCGAGCGCGGCGCTGCCCGCCAGGGAATTGCCTTTTGCGTCCAGGCGGGGACTCCAGACGGAGATGGCGCAGTGGCCCGGGACAATGACCAGGATGCCGCCACCCACGCCGCTTTTCCCTGGCAGTCCTACCCGGTAGGCGAATTCGCCTGCCGCGTCGTACATGCCGCAGGTCAGCATGATGGACCCAATGCGTTTCGCCTCGCTCCGGGACACCACGGTTCCCGACGTTCCGCGGCCTTCCCGGGCGAGGAAGAGCCCTGCCTTGGCCAGTTCCGCGCAGGTCATCATGATGGAGCACTGGCGGACGTAGTTTTCCACGACAGCCTCGGCGGACTGCCTGAGGTTGCCGAAGTCTTTGAGAAAGTGGGCAAGGGCCAGGTTGCGGCTGCTGTTGGAAAGCTCACTGACCGCGGCTGCCTCGTCGATGAACGGCCCCGGTTCCCCCGTTTGTCCGGTGAGGAAGCGCAGGACCGCGGTGGCGGCGTCGGGCGTCTCTTCCATCAGACGGTCGGTGACCACCAGGGCGCCGGCGTTGATGAACGGGTTCCGCGGGATGCCGTGTTCCACTTCCAGCTGGACCAGGGAGTTGAAAGCGGAGCCGGACGGTTCGCGGAGCACCCGCGACCACAGCGCTCCGGAACTGTCGCGGCGCAGGGCCATAGCCAGGGTGAACACCTTGGAGATGCTCTGGATGGAGAAGGGGACATCGGCGTCCCCTGAGGTGAAGATCTCCCCGGCCGCGGTGGCCACTGCTATTCCGAATCTGCTGAACGGAACCGCCGCCAAGGAAGGGATGTTGGCCGGAACAGAACCGGCTTCCCTTGGCGGCCTGTGGCTGCGGACGATGTCATCGAGCATCGGGCCCAAGGGCGGAGCATCGATTGTCGTGGTCATTTCCTGCCTCGAAGGTCTTTATGGATGGCGGCCCATTCCTGAATATGCAGCAGGGCCACCAGTGCATCACGCGGATTGCCAAAGTCCAGGCCCGTGACCCGGGCGGCCTTGCTGATCCGGTAGTAGACGGTGTTCTTGTGCAGTGCCATGCGTTTCGCGCATTCGGCCACGTCGAGCGAGGCGTCGAAGTACACAAGCAAGGTTTCCGCGAGGTCGCCGTCGTCCCGCAAAAGGGCGGAGAGGCTGCGGTGACGGAACGTCGAGGACAGAAAATTCCGGACGGCGTCACGGAAGAGGATTTCTCCCTCGAAGTCAGCCACCGTGGCCACGGTGGTGTCAGGGGAGGTGCGGACGCAGTCCAGCAGCGCCTCGGTGATCGGGGTAACCGTGTGGAGAGTCAACAGGTCCGGTGCCACCGGGCCGACGGCGGCAAAGGGGCTGATGCCCAGGTGCTTGCCGGCGTCCCGGATGATGGAGTCGGCCAGGCTCCGCAGCCCGGGTTCCGCCGCCGTGGACTGGAGCCCCGGGACGATCACCGCAGTGTCGCCCCTGAATTGCCCGACGACGGCGCATGCCTTGTAGGCGGCGGCGTGGATGGATGCCAGGCTGGCGAGTTCGCCGTGCTTGAGTGCGGCATCATCAGCCTGCGTGTCCGCGCCGGACATTCCGATCAGAATGAGCGCGGCTGGCCGTTCCGCCGGAATTTTCCCGCTGTGGGCACTGGCGGCAGCCTCCGCGGGGCCGGACAGGATCCGCGCAATACGGTCTTCGCGCATGTGCACCGACTGCTGGTTGCGGTGCCGGATCAGCTCGGCGGAGGCCCGGGCCGCGGATCCCGTCAGCACGTAGTCGACATCCGCGCCGAATCCGTCCCCGGTCTCCTGAAGCCAGATGTAGCCCATGATCCGGTCACCGGCGAAGAGCGTGATGGCCACGCGTTCCCGCAGTCCGTCCTGCGGCCGGGCCGGCACGCGCACAGGCAGCCGGGTTCTGTGCAGCTCGCGGTAAGCGCCGAGGTCCTTGAGCAGCAGTTCGTATTTCCGGGGGCCGCGCCGGGTCAGGATGGATGCCTTGCGCAGTTCGTCGATGTCGTTCGAGACGGTGGAGTAGGCCAGGACCTTGTTGGCGGCATCCTCGATAACCACGTGGCTGGAGGTCAGCCGTGCAGTGGTCTGGGCGATGGCGAACAGGTCCTCTTCCAGCAGTGTCAGCACTTCGCTCTGGTAACTGCGCGGCTGGATCCGGTCCTTCGCGATCGACAGCAGCCGGTCCCAATCGGCAGCCGGGTCCACCAGCAGCAGCCCGCTGCCCGCTGCGGCCAGCAGTTCTTCGGCGTCGGTCAGCTCCTCACGGGTACCCTTGACCGCGACAACCTGCGGCGGATTCTTCAGCAGCCGTCGCAACGCGGGCAAAGCCGAGCGGCCGCGGACGCCGATCAGCAGGACAAAGGCTGTGCCGGCGTCGGACGTTTCATCATCAGCGTCGACGATCAAGAACCGTTCAATGCCCGATCGGTCAGGGGCTGGTCGCAGGATGAGGCTGGCGAAACCCAGAGGGAAATCCGAAAGGATATCGTCCACCGTAACCGCGGGCATGGGCTTCCTTCTGCGTCGATCCACCCGGACGGCTCTGTCCGGTCATCTCATGCTATCGAGCCGGAATCAGCCGAAATATGTGACGGAACCCAAATAGTTTTGTATGTTTTCGGTTTCCGGTCCAATGCGCCGCACGTTTTCGTTCCCGGCTGGCCCGTCGTCCTGACAGTGCAGCGGGGGCTTCGGGCAGACTGGTGCCATGAGTGATGATTCGAAGGCGGTTACGACCCGGCGGTCGACAGTTGAGGACTGGACGCGGGCTTTGTCGGAGTCCGTCGGTTCCCCGGGCGGCGGCGCCGGGGCGGGCGTGATGCTCGCCATCGCCGCGTCACTGGCATCCATGGTCGCCGGATATACGGAAGCTGACGGGCACCAGCGGCAGGAACTGGCTGATGTTCATGCCCGCGTGCGTTCGCTGCGGGAAGCCGCCCTTCGGCTGGCCGACGAGGACGCCTCAGCGTCCCAGGCTTTCGGCGCCGCCTTCCGGCTGGAGCCGGGGCCGGAACGGGAGAACGCGATACACGGGGCGTCCGTAGACGCCGCCAAGGCCTCTGCCGTGCTCGGCGAGCACGCCATCGATGCCATTGCGGACCTGGAGTGGCTGGCGTCCAATGGTAATCAGGCCCTGGTTGCCGATGTCGTCGTCGCCTTCGGGGCCCTGCGGGCAGCAGTGACCGGTGCCCGGACCAACGTGAGTTTCGACCTCGCCGCGCTCACCTCCGCAGGTCGCACCCTTGAACAGATTCGGGACGAGCAGCCGGCCCTGTGGTCGACAGTCGGGGACCTCGACGCCGCAGTCGAGCGGATCGACCGGCTGACGGCCGAGGTGGACCGCCGTTCCGCTCCTGCTGGTTCCGGTTCCCAGGGCGAAACCCGTCGGTGACAGGCGGCGGGGGTTTAGCCGGCCAGCTGGCCGGGATCCGATGCAGGGACAATCGTGTGTCCCAGCGCCGAACCGAACAGTTCACGGGGCTCACACCCGTTGGCCCTGATCCAGAACAGCTCTCCCGAGGGCGTGACGGTTTCCACGTGGCCCACTCGGATGACCATTCCTGCTCTTTCCACCCTGACCTCTGTCCCAATGAGGTCGCGGGCGTCATGTGTGCTTCCTGCAGCTGTCCCCGGCGTCACTGTCGGTGGCTCCTTCGCTTCGAACGGCGTTGGCCTGACCCTTGGGTCCGGACCAGATAAATGAACATCATTCATTTTATGCGGTCCGGGGCGTTATTCATAGCGGCAACGCCCGGAGTTGCTCAGGCGCCTTCGGGGTTCGGCGCCGACGGCCGGCTGCGCAACGTTTCCAGTGCTTCAGCCAGAGGCCTGCGGAGAGCAGCACCATGGCCCGGCAGCACCACCGAGGCGTCGATTTCGTCCAGGCGATGGGTGGCTGCGAGCGCCTGTGCCGGGTCGGTGTGGAACATGGGATGCAGCATCTGCGGGCCGGCTGTCCGGCTCAGCGGATGGCCGCTGACGAACGAATCACCCACGGCTATCGCCCCGGCTTCAGGAAGCAGGATCGCGACATTGCCCGGTGTGTGCCCAGGCAGCAGGACAGCCTCCGGCTTGCCGGGAAGGTTTCTCAACGTGTCGGCGGTCCAGGCCTGGGCCTCCGTTGCGGGCTTTGCCTTGAGGGCTCCCGACCTGATGACATGGACCATCCAGCGGAACACGCGCGGCCGCCAGGCGCGGACGATGACCTGGCCGAACGTGACCTGGTGTTGTTCCCTCCCTTGGACGTGGGCCAGCTCCTCCGGCGCGCACAGGACGGGTGTGCCATAGGTTTCGGAGAAGTAGGCCGCTGAACCGGTGTGGTCCACGTGGCCGTGCGTGATGAGCAAGGCCCGGGCATCCGTCGGCTGCAGGCCCAGACGGCGGATGGATTCAAGGAACAGCGGACGGTCGGACGGGTACCCGCTGTCGATGATCATGAATCCGGTCTCGTCGCGGACCACGATCCAGTTTGATGCCGGTCCCTCGACGAAAAAGACACCGGGGGACGGCTCGGACGTACTGGAGGAGGCCTGCCATCTATGGGTTTGCTGCTTCACATGCACATCCTAGCCACCGGCCTGTGGGGCCCGGTGCCCATTTCGCCCTCGCGTGGCTACCGCAAGTGTGCTTGTCTGTAGCAAGCAGCGCAGATCCGTCAGGGGTCCGCGGCCGTTGTTCGACGAGGTGACACGACATGAGGTTGACCACCACGACCAACGTCTCGGTTGACGGGGTCATGCAGGGGTTGGGCGGACCCGACGAGGACCGCAGCGGCGGCTTCGACCGTGGCGGATGGGCCATTCCGCTTCTCGACGCCGAAGCAGGGGACTATCTCAACCAGGCTTACGGCGGGGCGGATGCGTTCCTCTTCGGCCGCCGGACGTACGAGATCTTTGCAGGGTACTGGGGAGTGATGCCCGACCCGGACACCAACCCGATTGCCGCCGCGCTGAACAGCCGCCCCAAGTACGTGGTGTCCACCACTCTGGCCGACCCTCGGTGGGCGGGCACGACTGTCCTGCGGGGCGACGTTGGCACAGCCATCGCTGAACTGAAGACGAATCACGACGGCGAGCTGCTGGTGCCGGGCAGCGGTGCCCTCGTCAGATGGCTGCTGGCCAACGACCTGGTCGACCAGCTCGACCTGGTCACCTACCCCGTCGTCGTCGGCCAGGGAACACGGCTGTTCCCCGATAGCGGTCCCGACATCGCGCTCGAACTGGTCAGCTCGCGGTCCACGTCCCGGGGGATCACCATCCAAACATATCGGCCCAGCGGGCGGCCGGAGTACGCGGCGTCCACCGTCGGCCCAGAAGACGTGTTCTAGCTGCGCCGATGATGGCGGATTCCGGTGGCCGGACCGTTGACAAGGCCAAAAGGGGGCTGTTTAGCTTGCCGCCAGAAGACTACCGCCGTCGAAGGAGCGCCGCGTGAACTCCGCTTTGCAGGCCGGGCGCGACATCCGCCCGCTTTCCGAGTCCGAGGCCGAGGTGTATGTGGCCTCCGTGTGTTTCAAGACCGGACCGCCGGGCGCCGCCGGTGTGGAGGTCGAGCGAGTGGTACACGACGTTGTGGATCCACAGATCCCGGTTCCGGTGGCACGGCTGAGCGCGGCCATTGCGGCATCTCCCGGGCCGCTGCCCGGCGGCGGGGTCATCACCTTTGAACCAGGGGGCCAACTGGAGGTGAGCTCCGCCTGCGCCCCCGGTCTTCCAGCCCTCGTCGCGGCGACCCGGGCAGACCTGGCAGCCGTTGCGGCCCGGCTCTCAAGGGCTGGTCTTTGCTTCGGACCTATGGCCCTGGACCCCGGCCGTCCAGCTGTGCGGTCATTGGCGCATCCGCGGTACGCGTCGATGGAACGGCACTTCGACCGTTTCGGCCCGGCCGGACGAACCATGATGTGCTCCACCGCTTCCCTTCAGGTTTCACTGGAAGCCGGATTCGACACTCCGGGGTCCACCGGTGCAGTGCAACGCTGGCACCGCCTGCATAATCTCCTTCCGGTTTTTGTCGCGATGTTCGCGAATTCGCCTTTCCTTCACGGCATCCCCAGCGGATGGCACAGCAACCGGCAGCGCACCTGGCTGGACATTGACCCGACGAGGACCGGCGCCGTCCCTCGTTCGGAGGATCCACGCCAGGCGTGGGCGCGCTACGCCCTCGACGCTCTCGTCCTGTGCATCCCGTCCGAGGAGGCCTGCTGGGATCCGCCACGGGAGCTGACGATGCGCGACTGGCTGCAGGGGAGGGGGCCCAGGCCGGCGACGCTGGCCGACCTGAATTACCACCTGACAACCCTTTTCCCGCCGGTGCGGCCACGCGGATTCATGGAGCTCAGAGTGATCGACGCACAGGCAGGGCACGACTGGGAACCGGTCACGGCGATCGTCACAGCGCTCATGGACGACGAACTCGCTGCCGATCTCGCCGCAGACGCCTGCGGGCCCCTTGCTGCGCTGACCGATCCGATGCGAACTGCCGCCCGCGACGCGCTGACGGATCCCGTGCTCGCCGCCGCGGCCATCCGCTGCGCCGAGGCCGCCCTGATGGCGCTTCCCCGGTTAGGGGCGGACGCGTCAACCCGCAGACGGGCCGAACGGTTCGTGGAACGCAATACGGGGCGGAGCCGGTGCCCGGCGGACGAGCGCCTGGACGTGTGGCGAAGAACCGGCAGCTGGTTTGCCCGACCAGAGCCTGACGAGGAGGCCGACAATGCGGAGTGAGCTTTCCGGAGCACCTGCCGATCCCGAAACTCTCAGGTCCTTCATCGCCGACGGGCTGGAACGGGCCCGGAACCGAACCCATGCGCTGACCGACTGCGACGAGGAAGATCTCCTAAAGCAGCACTCACCGCTCATGTCACCACTGGTCTGGGACCTCGCACATGTAGGCAGCCAGGAGGAACTCTGGCTGGTACGTGACGTCGGCAAGATGGAACCGCTGCGGTGCGATCTCGACCAGATGTACGACGCGTTCCAGCATCCGCGAAGCAGCCGCACGACGCTGCCGCTGCTATCGCCGCAGGAGTCACGGAAATACATCGCCGAGGTCCGCGACAAGGCGCTCGACATTCTGCAGCGGACCCCCTTGGAAGGCTCACCGCTGGTGAACCGTGGTTTCGCTTTCGGAATGATCATCCAGCACGAGCAGCAGCACGACGAAACAATGCTTGCCACGCACCAGCTCCGTATAGGAACGCCGGTCCTCCACGGTCAGCCTTTCGCGCCCGGCGTCGGACCCCAGGATCTGCATGCCCTGCCACAGGAGGTTCTCATCCCTTCAGGGCCATTCACCATGGGGACGTCAGTGGAACCGTGGGCACTGGATAACGAACGCCCGTCCCATACAGTGGACGTGCCCGCCTACTGGATCGACACCCTTCCGGTGACCAATGGCGCCTACCGGCATTTCATAGACGACGGCGGATACCGGAATCCCCGCTGGTGGACCCCGGAAGGCTGGGATCACTGCAGGGGCGCCGGGCTGGCGGCTCCCAAGTACTGGGAACGCGACGGCGACGGCTGGAGCAGGACCCGGTTCGGCGTCGTCGAGCCTGTTCCGGACGATGAACCGGTGCAGCACGTGTGCTGGTTCGAAGCGGACGCCTACGCCCGGTGGACAGGGCGGCGGCTCCCGACCGAAGCCGAATGGGAAAAGGCGGCGCGCTTTGATCCCCGGTCCGGGCGTTCCCGGCGCTACCCGTGGGGGGATGAGGATCCTGCACCTCACTACGCCAATCTTGGCGGGTCAGCCCTCCGCCCGGCTCCGGCAGGCTCCTTTCCCGCGGGGGCCTCGCCACTGGGAGTGCGGCAGCTCATCGGCGACGTCTGGGAATGGGTCTCCAGCGACTTCCGCCCGTATCCCGGATTCACCGCATTCCCGTATCCGGAATATAGCGAGGTGTTCTTCGGGTCCGACTACAAGGTGCTCCGGGGAGGGTCCTGGGCGGCGGATCCCGCCGCCTGCAGGGGCACTTTCCGGAACTGGGACTATCCGATCCGCCGGCAGATTTTTACCGGATTCCGCACAGCGCGCGACGTGACTCCGGTGGAGGGCGGCTAGCCCATGTGCCGTCATTTCGCCTACATCGGGAAGCCGATGCCGCTGGCCGAGCTGCTGTTCGCCCCCGACCATGGGCTTTTGGAGCAGTCGTGGGCGCCCCGCCGCCAGCGGTACGGGACAATCAATGCCGACGGATTCGGTGTCGGCTGGTACGCCCCGGACGATCCTGTGCCCGCCCGCTACCGCCGTGCCATCCCGATCTGGGCGGACAGATCCTTCGCCGACGTTGCCCGGGTTACGTCCAGCGGGGCCGTGCTGGCAGCCGTCAGATCAGCAACACCGGGGATGACGCCTGAGGAGTCAGCCGCCGCGCCGTATGCCCATGGCCCCTGGCTCTTCAGCCACAACGGCCGCGTGGAAGGCTGGCCGCATGCGGTGGAAGAACTGGCCGCTTCACTCCCGCCGGCGCGACTGCTGGCCCTTGAGGCGCAGGTCGATTCGGCGCTGCTCTGGGCCCTCGTTCTGGAGCGGCTGGACGCCGGCGACGCCGCCGGGGAGGCGCTGATGCACGTGGTGAACGCTGTCTCAGCCGTCGCTGGAGGCAGATTCAACTTTCTGCTCACAGACGGCATGGCCATCGCGGCCACAGCCGCCGGCGACAGCCTCTTTTGGCGCAACGGCACCGGGGGCGTCGTCGTCGCCAGCGAACCATGTGACGATGGCCCGGACTGGCACCAGGTGCCTGACCGTTCCCTCCTGACCGCCACCGCAGGCAGCGTCGAAGTACGTCCCATTCCGGCACTCACGAAGGAGCACGCAGCCCCATGAGCCTTTCCGCCGACCGCACCGACATCATCCATCACCTTCCCCCGGACCATCTGGAGCGCAGCCTGCGCGCAGACGTGCGCGCGGGTCTCAGCTCGTCACCCAAAACGCTGCCGCCCAAATGGTTCTATGACAAACTCGGCAGCGCCCTGTTCGAACGCATCACGAACCTGCCCGAGTACTACCCGACGCGCGCCGAACGTGAAGTGCTGGAACTCTTCGCCCCAGAGATGGCGGCCGCGAGCCCGGCAGAAACATTGATTGAACTCGGATCCGGGTCGTCCAGGAAGACCCCGCTGCTGCTGGATGCCTTGAGGGACGCGGGATCGCTCCGCCGTTACGTCGCCGTGGACGTCAGCGATAGCGCGCTGCTGGATGCACGCAATGAACTGGCTCCGGCGTTCCCCGATCTTCGGCTGGAGGCAGTGGCAGCGGACTTCGAAACCCAGCTGCACCTTCTCCCTCGAACAGGGCGCCGCATGGTGGCTTTCCTGGGCGGCACCATCGGCAACTTTGAGCCGCAGGCCAGGGCCCGCTTTCTCACGGGTATCCGCGAGCTGCTCGACGGCGACGGCGGTTCGCTGCTGCTTGGCACGGACCTGGTGAAGTCACCCCACATCCTTGTCCCGGCCTATGCCGACGCCGAGGGGGTCACCGCGGATTTCAACCGGAACGTGCTCCGTGTCCTCAACTCCCAGTTGGGCGCCGATTTCGAGGTCATGGCCTTTGACCACGTCGCGCTGTGGATGCCCGACGAAGAGTGGATCGAAATGCGGCTGCGTGCCAGGAAACCGATGCTCGTGCGCCTGCCCGGAGTGGGGATGGACGTCCGGTTCCACGAAGGCGAGGAACTGCGCACGGAGATTTCCGCGAAATTCCGGATCGAGGGCATAGCGGGCGAGCTGGAATCAGCCGGATTCTCCATTGCAGGGCAATGGACCGACAGTCAGAACCGCTATGCGATGACGCTCGCGGAGGCGCTATAGCCGGGCAGCTGCGGCAAACCGGGGGAGCGCAACGCTCACCTGAGTAGATGCACCAGCCGCTGGATCTCGGCCTCGGTGTTGTAATAGTGCACCGAGGCCCTCACCACCGTGGGCGCTGCACATGGTTTGCCGGCGAGGACAGCGTTGACCTCACTAGAGGGCAGGGGAGCCACGGAGACGTTGATCCGGTGATCTGCCAGCTTGGCCCTGACGGTCCCCGCGTCGCTTCCCCGCACCGAAAACGTCACGATGCCGCTCCGGATCACCCCGCCGTCGTGGACGGTTACCGCCGGAAGCGCAGACAAGGCGTTTCGCAGGAGCTCCGCGAGCCTGGCCACTCGCTCCTGCACGGCGTCCAGGCCAAGGGCCAGGGCATAATCGACGGCGCGGCCCAGACCCAGCCTTCCGGCGACACTGGTCTCCCAGCTTTCAAAACGGCGCGCATCGCCGCGGATTTCGAGTCCGTTGGCGCCTGACGGAACGGCTGAATGCCCGTCCAGCATGACCGGCTCCAGCTGCTCCAGAACCGAGGCACGCACATACAGGAACGCGGTGCCGCGGGGACCGCGCAGGAACTTCCGCCCGGTCCCCGCCAGCACGTCGCAGCCCAGCGCCTCCACGTCCAGGGGCATCTGGCCCACTGACTGGCATGCGTCGAGGACAAACAACACACCGGCGGCCCGGCAGAGCCGTCCCACCTGCGTGGCCGGATTGACCAGTCCGTTGGCCATGGGCACGTGTGTCAGGGCGACCATTGCAACGTTTCCGCGCTCAAGCTCCCTCTGGAGGTGCTCGACGTCGACCTGCCCATGGGGGTCGTCGCGGACAACCACAATCTGCAGGCCATGTCGACGCGCAAGCTGCCGCAGGGCGATGACGTTGCCGGAATACTCCGTACGGCCAATCAGCAGCCGTGCCCCGGGCTCAACGGGCAAGCTGTACACCGCCGCACCCCACGCCCGGCTGCCGCTCTCGGCCAGGGCGATCTCGTTTGCCTGTGCCCCGATGAGCCGCGCCACCGACGAGTACACGTCGTCCAGACGGTCAGCAGCCTCCTCGGCAGCTTCATAGCCGCCAATTTCCTCCTCCCGGCGCAGGTGGCCCACCACGGTCTCCGCCACCGGGCGGGACATGAGCGAGCTTCCCGCATTGTTCAGATGGGTCACGTTCCGGACACCGCGGGTCTCTCGGCGCACCGCTTGCACATCAATGGACATGAACCTCATCCTGTCACTAACCAAGGGCCTAAATTAGGCTGACGCTGTGGAGTACAAAGCCCGCGGCATACCAGTACATTACGTGGAGCACGGCGAAGGGGCGCCGCTCCTGGTACTACACGGTGCGGGTGTGGATCACCGCGAGATGGTCGGTGCCATGGAGCCGATATTTACCGGAGTGGCTGATTGCCGGCGTCTTTACCCTGACCTTCCCGGCATGGGTCGCACGCCGGCGGGCACCCTGGACAGTGCCGACGACGTTCTCGACCTGCTGCTCGCGTTTGTAGATGGTGTGATCGGTGACGGGAAGTTTCGGCTCATTGGCCATTCCGCCGGTGCGTACTATGCCCGGGCCGTCGCCGGCAGGCGCCCGGAGCAGGTGACAGGGCTGGCGCTGATTTGTCCGCTGGGGGAGAACGTTCGGAATCTTCCGGCGCACCAGGTCTTGCACTCCTCGGTGGATCCGCGCGAGACGCTCGGTCCGGCTGAGGAGAGCGTGTTCCGTGACTACTTCGTCGTGCAGACCCAGTCCATGCTGGAGCGATACACGCAGTACATCGTCCCTGCCCTCGGCCTTGTCGACGAAAAAGGACTCGAGCGGATCGGCCAACACTGGCTGTTCAGCAGCAGCCCCGAAGCTGGCCCACCGTACTCCAGCCCCGTCCTGATCGTCACCGGACGCCAGGATTCGACAGTGGGGTACGCCGGCCAGTGGGACCTGCTCGAGCACTATCCACGGGCAACCTTCGCTGTGCTCGACCGCGCCGGTCATGCGCTGCCGCACGAGCAGCCCGGCCTCATCAAGGCCCTGATCACCGAGTGGCTTGACCGCGTGCGCGAGCATCGCGCCGGCACTGGCCTGTAAGTTCCCCGCGTAACGGAACCCGCCCCCGGACGCCTGTCCCCGAGCGTGGCGCGGCGGGGGAGCGTCGTCTGTAAAACCTACTAACGTGGATCTTTTGCCTGCTCGCTTCTGGGCCAGTTGGGGAAACTTGCCGCATCACTTTCTGCGATTGCTGGGTTGATTCGCTGTACTAGCCGTCGCAAGAATGAACGTCCTGACGAGCTCTAAAAAATAAATAAGGCTGGACTAGATGTTTAAATCGGCGTAGTTTTGCTTATGAAACAAGTGAACGTGACTTGCATCGCAAGATGCCGCGGACGAGGGGATTCCGACCAACACCTACTGGAGCGCCAAGGGGCACTGATGACAGCAACGATGAATGACCTGATCGACGATCCGTTCGCGGATCTTCCGGCGCGGCGGACCTGCCCGGCCGAGGATTTCGCTGCCCCGGTTCTGACCGTCACCGTCAACGACCAGGCGGTGCTTGCGATCGCTCGCCGCCTGCATGATGGGGCGTGCCTGCGCGGGAGTGGCTGCGGACTCCGCGACTTCCACGCGATGGACAATCACGAGACGGATGTCCGGGTCATGCTGGCCGCAATGGTGCAGGCCGGCGCCGACGGCGACAGTCCGGAAATCAGCCCCTGCCGCAGCGTAACTGAGCGCCGATGGTTCCGCGGCAAGTGGTCGTGCGCTGCATGCGGCGGCGGCATCCGCTTTGGTGGCGGCACCGGCTGGGTCCACGCCCGCTGACCTGATGCACCGTGGGAATGAGGCCCGCTGTTCTTTGTCTGCGTATCGCAGGCGCTCCGCAGCAGTAATGAGGCTTTGAGCTCGAAGACGCCGCGTCACCTAAAGGGGGAGGGTTTATCGCCCGTCGGCTGGAGCTCTCGCGAGGTTACTTTACATAATGCTGATTATCGGCATTACGTAGGGAGGTGCAGAAGTGGGTGCGAAACATCCCGTACGGACGGCCCGCATGGCTTACAGATCAGGTTCATCTCCGTACAGTTTTGACCATTTGAGCCACTGCCTGCGGCCATGAAATGCTTGCCGGCACTGAGTCGCTGATTAGAGATTCGAACCATGTGGCGTTTTAGAACCTTTGTCCGGACGATCACATCGTCGCGCAGGATCCGTGTCGGCACACCGCCTGATCCGGCCAGCTTCGGGACGGCCGCCAATCTGCCTTGCACCCAACAGCCGGCGGATATCGGCGGAGAAACCGCCAGGAAGCCGCCATCACCGGCTAGCTTGACATAATGTCAGACTCTCCCGGCAACCGGGGCCGCTGCATGCTGGAAGATCGTCGTCGTCGCCCTGATAACGTTCACGGCGAGCTTCGTCGCCGCGGCAGCCATCGTGCAGGTTGCCATGAACTTCTAGCACGAAAGGAAGGAACCATGCTTATCATCAATGTCCGTCCATGGGGCGGGAACGCCGTGGACATCGAGGTCCGTGACGGCCGGATCGCTGCACTGCACCCCGCCGGGACCGCCGCCGTCAATGCCGGGACCGCCGGTGGTGCAGTGGACGGGCGCCACCGGATCGCCATCCCTGCCTTCACCGACGTCCACGTCCACCTCGATTCGACCCGGATCGGGCTGCCGTTCCGGGAGCACACCGGCGGTCCCGGGGTATGGAACATGATGTGCAACGACCGGGAGAACTGGCGCGACACCCCCATCCCCTACCCGGAGGTGGTGGCGGGAACGCTGGAACGGATGATTGCGCGGGGCACCACGCGTGTCCGCTCCTACGCCCAGGTCGACGTGGACTGCAGGCTGGAGCGCTTCGAGGCGGTCTTGGCTGCCAAGGAACGCTTCGCCCGCGCCGCAACCGTGGAGATCATGGCATTTCCCCAGGCCGGACTGCTGCTGGAGGACGGGACCGTCCCACTCCTTGAGGATGCCCTCAGGGCAGGTGCCACGACCATCGGCGGCATAGATCCCTGTCAGCTGGACCGGGATCCGGTGCGCCATCTGGACATCGTTTTCGGCCTGGCCGAAAGGTACGGGGTCGACGTCGACATCCACCTGCACGAGCCTGGCCACCTCGGCGTTTTCAGCGCGGAGCTCATCTTTGAACGAACCCGGGCACTGGGCATGCAGGGGCGCGTCTCGCTCTCCCACGCCTACGACCTGGCCAACGTCCACCCCGACGTTTCCGCGCGGCTCCTGGAGCAGATGGCTGAACTGGACATCGCCTGGGCGACCGTGGCCCCGGCGAGTGGCGGCACCCAGTTCGACCTGGCCCGGATGACCGACGCCGGGATCCGGGTTGGGTTGGGCGAGGACGGCCAGCGGGACTACTGGAGCCCGTACGGCAACTGCGACATGCTCGACCGCGCCTGGCAGTTGGCGTTCACCCATCGCCTCCGCAAAGACCGGCTGATCGAGCACTGCGCGGCGATCGCCACCGTTGGGGGTGCCTCCATCATGGACCGTGCAGTCCGCCGCCTCACGAGCCCCGACGACCGGCCGGGCCTGGCTGTTGGCGACGAGGCGGACATCGTCCTTGTCGACGGAGAAACCGTCACGAGCACCGTCATGGACCGCGGAGCGGACCGCACCGTCATCCACGATGGCCGCGTCGTGGCCGATGGGCTGTCCGTTCTGCCGGATCCGGCGGCATAACCTACATGCGAGTCCGTCAGTTGGCGCCCACGTAGGCTGCGAGGTGCTCGCCGGTCAGCGTTGAACGGCCGGCAACGAGGTCTGCCGGCGATCCTTCGAAGACGATATTGCCGCCGTCGTGCCCCGCGCCGGGCCCGAGGTCGATGATCCAGTCGGCGTGCGCCATGACCGCCTGGTGGTGCTCGATGACGATCACCGACTTGCCCGAGTCGACGAGCCGGTCGAGCAGGGCCAGCAGGTTTTGGACGTCGGCCAGATGCAGTCCGGTGGTCGGTTCGTCGAGGATGTAGACGTCACCCTTTTCTGCCATCTGCGCGGCCAGCTTGAGCCGCTGCCGCTCGCCGCCGGACAGCGTTGTGAGCGGCTGGCCGAGGGTGAGATAACCAAGCCCGACGTCGGCCAGCCGGTCCAGGATCTTGTGGGCGGCCGGTGTGCGGGCATCGCCGTCCTCGAAGAACTCCTCGGCCTCAGCCACCGACATCGCCAGCACCTCGGCGATGTTCCGTCCCCCGAGCGTGAACTCCAGAACCGCTGCCTGGAACCGCTTGCCGTCGCACTCCTCGCACGTGGTCTCGACCGTGGCCATGACACCCAGGTCCGTGTAGATGACGCCGGCGCCGTTGCACGTGGGGCAGGCACCCTCCGAATTGGAGCTGAACAACGCGGGCTTCACGCCGTTGGCTTTGGCAAACGCCTTGCGGATCGGCTCCAGGAGCCCGGTGTACGTGGCCGGGTTGCTGCGCCGGGAACCGCGGATGCCGGCCTGGTCGATCACCACCACGCCGTCCCGCTTGGCGACCGAGCCGTGGATCAGCGAGCTCTTGCCGGAACCGGCAACGCCGGTAAGGACGCACAGCACGCCGAGCGGGATGTCGACGTCGACGTTCTTGAGGTTGTTAGTCGACGCGGCACGGATCTCCAGCGCGCCGGAAGCGGAGCGCACCGACTCCTTGAGCTGCGCCCGGTCATCGAGGTGCCGGCCGGTGATGGTGTCACTCCCCCGCAGCCCCTCGACCGTGCCTTCGAAGCAGACGGTGCCGCCCCCGGTGCCGGCGCCCGGGCCGAGGTCGACGATGTGGTCGGCGATGGCGATGCTCTCCGGCTTGTGCTCCACGACGAGCACCGTGTTGCCCTTGTCCCGCAGCTGGAGCAGCAGGGAGTTCATCCGCTCGATGTCGTGCGGGTGCAGGCCGATCGTGGGCTCGTCGAAGACGTAGGTGACATCAGTCAGCGACGAACCGAGGTGGCGGATCATCTTGGTGCGCTGTGCCTCTCCCCCGGACAGTGTCCCCGATGGCCGGTCCAGCGAGAGGTAGCCCAGTCCGATTTCCGCGAACGAGTCCAAAAGGTGCTGCAGCCCGGCGAGCAGCGGGGCCACGGACGGCTCGTCGAGGTCCCGGACCCAGTCGGCCAGGTCGGTGATCTGCATGGTGCAGACGTCGGCGATGTTCTTTCCCTTGATCTTCGAGGACAGCGCTTCCTGGCTGAGCCGGGTGCCGCCGCAATCGGGACAGGTCGTGAAGGTGATGGCCCGCTCCACGAACGCACGGACGTGCGGCTGCAGCGCGTCCACGTCCTTGGACAGCATCGACTTCTGGATCTTGGGGATAATGCCCTCGTAGGTCAGGTTGATGCCCTCGACCTTGATCTTCGTCGGCTCCTTGTAGAGCAGGTCGTGGATTTCCTTCTTGGTGAACTTGTTGATCGGCTTGTCCATGTTGAAGCCGGCTCCGCTGAAGATGCGGCCGTACCAGCCATCCATGCTGTAGCCCGGAATGGTCAGGGCACCGCCGCTGAGTGACTTGCTGTCGTCATACAGCGCCGTAAGGTCGAAGTCGCTGACGTTGCCCATGCCTTCGCAGCGGGGGCACATGCCGCCGAGCCGGTTGAACGTCGCCTTCTCCGCCTTGGTCTTGTTGCCGCGCTCGACGGTGATTGCGCCGCTGGCCTTCACCGTCGGGATGTTGAAGGAGTAGGCATTGGGCGAGCCGATGTGGGGCTGGCCCAGCCTGCTGAAGAGGATCCGCAGCATCGCGTTGGCGTCGGTTGCGGTGCCTACGGTGGAGCGCGGGTTGGCCCCCATCCGCTCCTGATCGACGATGATGGCGGTCGTCAGCCCCTCCAATACATCCACCTCAGGCCGCGACAGTGTGGGCATGAACCCCTGCACGAAGGCGCTGTACGTCTCATTGATCATCCGCTGCGACTCGGCGGCGATTGCGCCGAACACCAGGGAGCTCTTGCCTGAGCCGGAGACACCGGTAAACACCGTCAGGCGGCGCTTGGGGATCTCGACGCTGACATCCTTGAGGTTGTTCACGCGCGCGCCCTGCACCCGGATCAGGTCATGGCCATCGGCGGTGTGCAGTCCGGATGACTGCGTGTCCGTCCTCGTGG
Source organism: Arthrobacter globiformis NBRC 12137 (assembly GCF_000238915.1). GTDB lineage: Bacteria > Actinomycetota > Actinomycetes > Actinomycetales > Micrococcaceae > Arthrobacter > Arthrobacter globiformis. Next base: position 17,050 of record NZ_BAEG01000058.1, read on the forward strand.
TTATGGTCATCGTGTCTCCCTCTGTCAGGCGGATAGCCGGTTCGGTCCGGCTTCGCGCGCCACGTCTGATTCTTGTTCGTTGTCGCGGTTGCGGCAACAGTAACTCCGCACGGCAACCGGCGGACGCAACAGCTGCGCCCGCCGGTCGTGATCGGAAGTCCGGTTGTGATCGGAAGTGTCTTACAGGACTTCGTTGATGCGGATCAGGTTCCCCGCAGGGTCGCGGAATGCACAGTCGCGGACACCGTATGCCTGCTGGGTGGGCTCCTGCACCACCTCGGCGCCGCTGGCCTGCACCTTTTCGAAGGTGCCGTCCAGGTCCGGGGTGGCCAGCACGAGGCGGGCGTAGGTCCCCTTGGCCATCATTTCGGTGATGGTACGGCGTTCGTCCTTGGTGATGCCCGGGTCGGCTGCCGGCGGTTCCAGGACCACAGAGGTGCCGGGCTGGTCCGGAGGACCGACGGTGAGCCAGCGCATCCCGCCGTACCCCACATCGTTGCGGAGCTCGAATCCGAGGGTGTCGCGATAGAAGGCCAGGGAGGCGTCGGCGTCGTTATGCGGAAGGAAAGTCCAGTGAATGGTGAGGTTCATGCCGCCAGTCTAGGTGCGGCCGGACGGGACCGCTTCTCGATTCCTGACCGGTCTGCTTACCTGTTTCACCACGCATGACGCCATGCCCTCGGTATCCCCCGCCGCCTGTGTCCGGTACACGCTGGGCGGCATGCCGACCAGCTCGGTGAAGCGGCTGCTGAACGTCCCCAGCGACGAACAGCCGACGGCGAAACACACCTCCGTGACGCTGAGGTCGCCGCGCCGCAGCAGTGCCATCGCCCGCTCGATGCGCCGCGTCATGAGGTAGGCGTACGGGGGCTCGCCGTAGGCTTCCCGGAACTGCCGGCTGAGGTGACCGGCTGACATGTTCACGCCGCGCGCAAGCGCCTCGACGTCCAGCGGCTGGGCGTACTCCCTGTCGATGCGGTCACGGACGCGGCGCAGCCGCGCCAGATCGTCCAGGCGCTGTTCTGCGGCGGGTCTGGTGGTCACATTCGTGATCGTGCTACCTCCCGCCTGAGTTGTCCAGTTGCCGCCAGGCCAATCCATTGTCTTAACCTGCGCTCTCGCTAAGAATGAACCAATGACGGTCTATGTGAGAGCTCTCGAAACCGCAGTCCCGCCGACTTTGCTCATCCAGCACGAGGCCCGTGACGTCTTCGCGTCGCAGCCCGGGCTGACCCGGCTCGGCTCCCGGCTTGTGTCCACGTGCTTTGATTCCGCCGCCATCGACACCCGGTACACGGCGGTCCGCGAACTGACCCTGGACTCCGCCGCCGAAGACCCCCAGTTTTTCGATCCGCAGACCCGCGTGCTGCGGAGCCCCAGCACCAAGGCACGCAACAACCTCTTCGCCGAGGAAGCCACGAAGCTTTTCATCGAGGCGGCGGACGCGGCCGTTTCCAAGTGCGACGGCATTGACCCGCCGGACATCACCCACCTCATCACAGTCTCCTGCACCGGCTTTTTCAACCCCGGGCCGGATTACAAGATCGTCCGCGCCCTGGGCCTCAACCCGGCGGTGCAGCGGTACCACCTCGGCTTCATGGGCTGCTACGCGGCCTTCCCGGCGCTCCGGGCGGCCAAGTCCTTTTGTGAGGCGGACCCGGCGGCGGTTGTGCTGGTCGTGTGCGCCGAGCTGTGCTCCCTGCACGTCCGGACCTCCAACGATCCGGACACGATCATGGGATCTGCGCTGTTTGCGGACGGCGCGGCGGCAGCCGTGGTGACGGCGCGTGAGGACCTGGAATCCCGGCCGCTGCTCCAGTTGGACCATTTCGAGACGGTCCTGACCCCGGTGGGTGAGGACTCTATGGCCTGGAATATCGGCGATGAAGGCTTTGAGATGGTGCTCGGCAACTACGTGCCGCACATCATCGATAGCCACATCGTTGGCGCGCTCGAGCCGCTGCTGGCACGCGACCCCTCGCTGCGGGAACTCGCGTACCGCGACATCACCCACTGGGCCATCCACCCGGGCGGCCGCAGCATCCTGGACAAGGTGCAGTCCCGGCTGGACCTCACCGATGAGCAGTTGCATCCGGCCCGCGAAACGCTGCGGAATTACGGCAACATGAGCAGCGCGACGGTGCTCTTCGTCCTCAAGCACATTCTGGATCTTCCGTCGCGGGAGGGGGACGAACGCATCTGCTCCATGGCGTTCGGCCCCGGGCTGACGGTGGAAACCGGGCTGTTCACCAAGGTGAGGCAGCCGGCCGACGGGCTTCATGCGGCGTCCGCCGAGGCCGAGCCGTCCCTGGCCTGACGGCCGTGAGGATCCCGGGAACGGGCCCAGGCGTCCTTGGCCTGCGGGACACGGACGCCGTCGAGGACATGGACCGGCCGGACTGCGATCCGGACCGGCTGCGGCGCACCTACCAACAGTTCGCGCTGGTCAACCGAGTGGTCTCCGGCTGGCACCGGCTGTACCGCACCAGAGTGCGCCCGCAGGTGGCCGGCATGGGCGCCGCGACGGTGCTGGACGTTGGCTGCGGCGGCGGCGACCTGGCCGTGATGCTCGCCCGCTGGGCGTCGAAGGACGGGATCCAGCTCCACGTGACGGGGATTGACCCGGATGAAAGGGCCTCCGTTTCGCCGCCGGCCGCAGGCCCATCCCCGGTGTGGAGTTCCGGCAGGCGAGCAGCGGCGATCTGCTCGCCGAAGGCAAGTCCTACGACGTCGTCATCTCCAACCACGTGCTTCACCATCTGGCTGCGAAGGAATTGCAGCAGTTCCTGGATGATTCCGCCGGGCTGGCCCGCCGCCTGGCCCTGCACAACGATCTGACCCGGAGCGCGGCTGCCTATGCGCTGTTCAGCGCCGGTGCCCTCCCGCTCACCGGCTCCTATATCCGCGGGGACGGGCTGACCTCGATCAGGCGCAGCTACACCGTCCCGGAGCTGGCCGCCGTGCTCCCTGCCGGCTGGACGGTGGAGCCGCACTCCCCCTTCCACTGCCTGCTCACCTACCGGCGGCGCCCGGCATGACCGACGTGCTGATCGCGGGCGGCGGTCCAGTTGGGCTCTTTCTCGGTTCGCTGCTCCTGCAGCACGGGGTTACGGTGCGGGTCCTCGAAAGGCGGACCGGCCGCAACGCCCACACCCGGGCCATCGGCATCCATCCGCCGGCGCTCGCGGCCCTCGAGCGCATCGGCGTCACCCAGGAGCTGATCGGCCGCGGCGTCCCCATCCGCCAGGGCTTCGCTGTGAGTAACGGCCGGAAGATCGCCTGCATGCCGTTCGCCCCGGTCTCCGACCGGTACCCGTTCGTCCTCGCCGTGCCCCAGCCCGTGACGGAAGAGGTCCTGGAGCGTCGGCTCAGGGAGCTGGACGGCGGCGCGCTTGTCCGTGACGCCCGGGTCACGGGAATGCACGACGACGGCAGCCGGGTCACGCTGAGCGTCACCATTGCCGGGGCCGCCTCCGGCCACTCCGCCGCTTTCGCGGTGGGCGCCGACGGCGCCTACTCGACGGTGCGGACACTTTTGGGGGTGGCGGCGCCGGAGAAACTGTATCCGGACCATTACCTGATGGGTGACTTCCCCGAATCCAGCCCCTTCGGCAGTGACGCCGCGCTGTTCCTGGAAAGCGACGGCATTGTGGAGTCGTTCCCGCTGCCCGGCGGTGTCCGCCGCTGGGTTGTCCGGCTGGGGAGTCCGCCGGCCCGTCCTGATGCGGAGCAGCTGGCCGGACTCGTTGCGTCCAGAACCTGCGTGGCGCTGGACCCCGGCGCGAATACCATGCTCAGCAGCTTCAGCGTCCGTTCGCGGCTGGCTGCGCGCATGGTTTCCGGCCGGACGGCGCTCGTCGGAGACGCGGCGCACGAGATCAGCCCCATTGGCGGCCAGGGCATGAACCTTGGCTGGCTGGATGCCGAAGCGCTGCTGCCGGCGATCCTCGCCGTCGTGCGCGGTGGGCCGTCCGCTGAAGCGCTGCGGCGTTTCGATGCCGGACGACGCCGGGCCGCAGCCGCCGCGGCGCGCCAGGCCGAGGTGAACATGGCGCTGGGCAGGCCGCTTCCGGCCGGCCTGCTGCGGCCCCGGAACGCGGCGATCGCCGGCGTGGCGGCCATACCGGCCTTCAACGCGTTGGTGGCCCGGCGCTTCACGATGCAATAGCGCGTTCATGATGCAACAGCGCGCCGCTGCCCGGTGTGAAAGGGCACCGCGCTGCGCTAACCCGGCGCTAGGCTGTCCCCATGACCCACGCATCTCCGCCCACGACCTATAACCCGGCCCGGATCAGGGAAACCGTGCAGGAACTGCTGGCCTCAGAGGCCCTGCCGCCCATCGTGCAGGCCGGGCATCCGGTCCTCAGGCAGCACGCGGCTCCGTTCGAGGGCCAGCTGGAGCCCGAGGAACTCAGCCAGCTGATCGTCCTGATGAGGAAAGTCATGCATGCCGCACCCGGCGTCGGGCTGGCAGCTCCGCAGCTGGGCATTCCGCTGCAGCTGGCCGTCCTCGAAGACCAGTTCGAGATCGACGAGGTCACGGCCACGGCCCGGGACAGGGCGCCGCTGGAGTTCTTCGCGATGCTGAATCCGTCCTACACCCGCCTGGGCAACGGCACCGCAGCCTTCTTCGAAGGCTGCCTCTCGCTGTCCGGACTGCAGGCCGTGGTTGAGCGTCCCGACAGCGTGCGGCTGGAGTACCTCACGCCCGACGGCGGGAATGTCACCAAGGACTTCAGCGGCTGGCAGGCGCGGATCGTGCAGCACGAGACCGACCACGTCCACGGCACGCTCTACATCGACCGGGCCGAGCTCCGCTCACTCAGCACGAACAGCGAGTACGCCACGCGCTGGGCCGGGCCGGGCATCGCCACGGCCAGCCGGGAGCTTGGCTTCCCGGCCGGCGCGATTCAGGGCACGGATTAGCCGGCGCCGGATTAGCCGGCACGGATTAGACGGTCGCCGCGCGGTTGTTGTCCGTCGGCAGGTACTTCGCCCACCAGGCCAGGATTTGTTCGAACCGCTGCCGCCGGTGGTGTGGCGTCCCCGAGCGTGACAGCTCGTGGTCCTCGCCCGGGAAAACGAGGAACGCCGAGTCGACGCCCTGCTGCTTGAGGGCAGTGAAATAGCGCTGGCCCTGTTCCACCGGGCAGCGGAGGTCATCTTCACTGTGGATCACCAGTGTGGGCGTCCTGACGGCCGCAACCGTTGCCATGGGACTCTGCGCGGCCACCTGCTCGGCCGCCGAGCCGACGTATTCACCGCCGAAGAACCAGCCGATGTCCGACGAGCCCGTGAAGCTCACGGGATCCAGGAATCCCCGCTCCACGATGGCGGCCTGGAACCGGTGGTCCTGGCTGATGGTCCACGCCGTGAGGTACCCGCCATAGGAACCGCCCATGATGCCCAGGGCGCCGGCGTCCAGGGAGGAGGAGAACTTCTCGAGGCCGCCGTCCAGGAACGCGAGCACGTCCTGCATGTCCACGGTGCCCATCCGCTCTTTGATGGACCGGCCGTGGGCCTGGCCGTAACCGGCGGAGCCGCGCGGATTGCACATCAAAACGGCATATCCGGCCGCGGCATAGACCTGTGCTTCATCGAAGAACGCGGTGGTGTACTGCGAGAACGGTCCGCCGTGGATGTTCAGCAGCACCGGGTGCGGGCCCTTCCCCGGCGGCAGGACCAGCCAGCCGTGGACCGGATAGCCGTCCGGGGCGGGGAACGAAAGTTCCTGCGGTTCGATGATGCCTGCTTCGGTCCGCAGTGCGGCCGAGAAATCGCTGAGCAGGCGGAGCTGGCCGTCCTCCAGGACCCCCACATCACCCGCCGTGGCGGCGTCGCTGTAGCTGATGAAGACCGTGCCCGCACCGTCCCCGGCCCCGGCGACCACCCGGTCACCGTGCACGAGGAGGGCGTGGTTCCCCGTGGCGCTGAACTCGAGCAGCTCAACCGTTCCCTGGGCATTGTTCAGCACCAGCGCGCTGTCGTTGCCGCGCAGGCCAATGGTGGCACCGGGCGCTCCGACGTCCATGTTCTCTGCGTCGCTCAGGGCAACGGTGTCGCCACCGGCGGCCGGCATGACGTGGAGGACCGTGTTCTTGGCAACGAAGTCCTGGCGGGTGCCGCCCAGATCCTGGGACGTGAAGAACAGCCAGCGTCCGTCTGCCGACTCCCTGACGTCGGAGACGGTCTGGGCGCCCAGGTTGGGGGCCGGCACCAAAGCCGGCGTGCCGCCGTCGGCCGCCACGCGGTAGATCCCGGATACCAGGTCCTGGTCGGCATCCTCGTGCAGTGCTGCCACGAAGTAAACGGCACTGCCGTCACTGCTGAAGGTGGGGCAGGTGTGGTCGGTGGCCGACGTCGTAAGCTGGCGTGCCTTTGGGAACCCGCCGGAATCCTCGCCGGATTCCGCCGCACCTTCACTGCCGCCGTCGCTCTTGCCCTTCCCGCCCTCGCTCCGCTTGGCAGCGCGCCCCACTGGCTTGACCCAGGGTTCCCCGCCCAGTTCCGGCACGTCGAGCATGAACAGCTGCAGCGGCTTGTCCCGCGTGTAGCCCACGCCGTTCATCCTGTACTTGTAATCCGTGATGAGCCGGGCGTCCTCCGCACCGGACCCCACGCCGTCGAGCGATCCGTAGCGGCCCTCTTCCGGTTCCCTCGAGCCGAAAACGATCCGGGTGGAATCCGGGGACCAGCCGAAGGAAGTGACGCCCATCTTCCTGTCGGTCAGGGCCTGCGGTTCCCCGCCCGCGGCCTCCACGACATGAAGCTGGGGCTTGCCGTCCGGGGCGGCGCGGAGGAAGGCCAGCACCCGGCCGTCCGGCGAAAACGCCGGCGCCGTGTCGCGGAAACCCCGGGTCACGCGGCGGGGCAGCTTTTCCGGGTCCCGGGGCACGCTCCACAACTGCCCAACATAGGAGTCGGCATCAAAGTCCGGACGGACAACGGACACAACGGCCCTGGTGCCGTCGGGGTGGACGGCGGGGGCGGAGACGGAGTTGAGCAGCGGCAAATGTTCAGGCTTCACCCACGTGAGCCTAGCGGGTCGGGCAATGGCGCGGAACGGCCGCCGCCGAAAACACCCTGCCCTAGGATGGTCCTCATGCTCTCGCGCCTTCCCGTTCTGCTTTGCCCCGTCTGCCGCCAGGAACTCCAGCCCGTCCACGACGGCGGCAACGGCAGGGTCCGCGCGCTGGCGTGCCCGGAGCGCCACAGCTTCGACGCCGCCCGGCAGGGGTACTTCAACCTGCTGGTGGGCAAGGGAACCGCCTTCGAATCGGACACCGCGGAGATGGTTGCGGCACGGACAGCCTTCCTCGACGCCGGTCACTACCGGCCCCTGGCCGACGCGCTGGCCAAGGCAGCCGGGCCGGCCCTGAACGGGCCAGCCCCAACTGTCCTTGACTCCGGCACGGGAACGGGACACTACCTGCGCGCGATCCTTGATTATCTGGAGAGCGACCATCATCCGGAGAGTGACGACCACAGCGCCGCCCCGGCTGACGGCACGGGCGGTGTGGCCGCCGTCGGGCTGGACATCTCCAAGTTCGCCCTGCGCCGCGCCGCCAAACTCAACCCGGAAGCCATCAACCTGGTGGGTGACGTCTGGCAGCCGCTGCCCCTGCATGACGCCGCCGTCGACGTCGTCACCGTGGTGTTCGCGCCCCGCAACGCTGCCGAGTTCGCCCGCGTCCTCAAACCCTCCGGCAGGCTTATCGTAGTGACGCCGCGCGCCGGACACCTCGGGGAAATTGCCCGCCAGGCGGGCATGCTGGGCATCGACCCTGACAAGGACGAGCGTTTGGCCGAGGCGCTCGCGGGCCGCTTCTCGCCGCTGTCGGCACAGGACATCGACGTGGAACTGTCGCTTTCCCCGGAGGACGTTGCCAACCTTGCGCTTATGGGCCCCGCCGGCCACCACACGGACCGCGCCACACTGACCGACCGGCTCGCCGGCCTCCCGCAAACCACCAGGGTCTCCGCCCGGTTCCGGATCAGCATCTTCGTTCCGTTGGAAATCCCCGCTCCATAACGGCTTGGCCACGTTCCTGTGTTGCCCGCCGTTCCCCTGCCGGGCGCTCGTGCTTCGGTCTACGATGGAAGAAAGTCACTGAGGGTCTGCCCCGCAGCCCTCGGGATCAAGGGGGAACGCGATGTTTGAATGGCTAGGCCAAAACTGGTGGGCACTGTGGCTCACCCTCTTCCTGGTGTTCGCCGCCGTGGAGATGCTGACCCTTGACCTGTTTTTCATCATGCTGGGCGGAGGTGCCCTTGCCGGCCTGGTGGCCGACTTTGCCGGCGCTGACCTGTGGCTTCAGATCGTGGTGTTCTGCGTCGTCTCGCTGCTCATGATCGCGTTCGTCCGCCCGGTGACACTCAAGCATCTGCACAAGGGCGCGCCGGAACAACGCACCAACATCGACCGCCTGATCGGTGAATCAGCGCTCGTGCTGGAAGCGGTAACGGCCAGCGGCGGACGCGTGAAGATCGGCGGCGACATCTGGAGCGCCCGTTCGCAGTCCGGCGTCCTTCCCGAAGGCCAGCGCGTGATCGTCTCGGCCATTGAAGGCGCGACGGCGGTCGTCGCACCTCAGGCTGAGACCGCCGTCCAGTAGGCGGCTCCCCCATGGGTTTCTGCTCCCGCCGCGGCGGAGCAGCAGATTGCGGCGAGTTTTCGCCAGGTTAGAGCTTCACTGAAAGTTGGGGACAAGGAGAAGTATGGATAGCCCAGGAGGAATCGCACTCACGTTCGTGATGGTGGTTCTGATCATTTTCGTCATCATCGTGCTGGTCCGCTCGGTACGTATCGTGCCGCAGGCCCGGGCCGGCGTCGTCGAACGCCTGGGGAAGTACCAGCGCACGCTCAATCCCGGCCTGACGCTCCTCATCCCCTTTGTCGACCGGCTCCTGCCGCTGCTGGACCTGCGCGAACAGGTGGTCTCCTTCCCGCCGCAGCCCGTGATCACCGAGGACAACCTCGTGGTGTCCATCGACACCGTGGTCTACTTCCAGGTCACCGACCCGCGCGCCGCCACGTACGAGATCGCCAACTACATCCAGGCCGTGGAGCAGCTGACCACCACCCTGCGTAACGTGGTGGGCGGCCTGAATCTGGAAGAGGCGCTCACGTCCCGCGACCAGATCAACGGCCAGCTGCGCGGTGTCCTGGATGAAGCCACTGGCCGCTGGGGCATTCGTGTCTCCCGAGTGGAGCTGAAGGCCATCGATCCGCCGCACTCCATCCAGGATTCCATGGAGAAGCAGATGAGGGCGGAACGCGACCGCCGCGCTGCCATCCTGACCGCCGAGGGAACCAAGCAGTCCGCCATCCTGACCGCCGAGGGGCAGCGGCAGGCCGCCATCCTCAAGGCCGAGGGTGACGCGAAAGCTGCCATCCTGCGCGCAGACGGTGAGGCACAAGCCATCCAGAAGGTGTTCGACGCCATCCACAAGGGGAACCCGGACCAGAAGCTGCTGGCCTACCAGTACCTGCAGACCCTGCCGAAGCTCGCCGAGGGCTCCTCCAACAAGCTGTGGATCATTCCCAGCGAAGTCGGCGAGGCACTGAAAGGCATCGGAAGCGCCTTGGGCGGAACCAACCCTGATCCCCGCTCCGGCGATCTCTTCGGCGGCGAGGACGGCGGCCAGGCCGGCGCCCAGACCGGCGCCCAGACCGGCGAGGCGGCAGCCCGGACCCAGGTTTAGGGTTTCAAGACAAAGCAGCCTTTCATGGCAAGACAACGGGAGGCAGGCCGCCGCGGCCTGCCTCCCGTTGTCTTGCGCACCTGGCTGCGCTGCTGCGCCCCGCCGGTCTGTTGCATGCCGCCGGATTGCTGCGCCCCGCCGGAATCCGTATAATGGGATATTTGTCCGGCCGGATCAGTCCGTGCGGAACAACAAAGCTTGGCGAAGCGTTTCACCTAGTGATGCTACGTGAACCACACCGTAGTCCGGAGGCGCCCTAACCAGGGCTTCCGGCTAGCGCGGAGTCCGCTCCGCGAACCGATTAGAGGGAGAAATCATGAGCGATCGCAGCCTGCGAGGCATGCGTCTTGGCGCCCAAAGCATGGAGACGGAATCCGGCGTGGAGCCGGCTCCGCGTCAGCGGGTTGAGTACCGGTGCGAGGACGGCGAACAGGTTTTTGTAACCTTTTCCTCCGAAGCCGAAATTCCCCCTGTCTGGGTTTCCAAGACCGGCAAGGAAGCGCTGCTCGTTGATGGCGAACGCCCGGACACCAGCAACGAAAAGGCAGTCCGTACGCACTGGGACATGCTGCTGGAACGCCGCTCGCTTCCCGAGCTGGAGCAGATCCTCGAAGACCGCCTCACCATTCTGCGCGAGCGTCGTGGCGAACGGCGCTCAGCCTAGCCGCTGCTAGCTGGCAGGCAGGCGCGACAGCCAAAAGGCCGGATCCGCTGCATCCATGGATGCAGCGGATCCGGCCTTTTGCGTATCAGCCTGGTTCTTTGTGCCAACTGGCCGCGGTGCCGGCTAGTCTCGGTGCCAGTCAGTCGCGCGGGGTGCCAGTTAGTCGCGCGGGCTCTTGCCCGTCAGCTTCTTCCAGCGGGCGGTCAGGCCCCACTTCGTCACGTTGATCATGGCCTCAACCACAATGTTGCCGCTCATCTTGGAAGCGCCGAGTTCCCGCTCCACGAAGGTGATGGGCCGCTCCACGATATTCAGGCCCATCTTCGCGACGCGCCATGCCAGGTCCACCTGGAATCCGTAGCCGACGGAATCGACCTGGTCCAGGTTCAGCTTCTCCAGCGTGGTGCGACGGAATGCGCGGTAACCGCCGGTCACGTCCTTGATCTTGAGGCCGAGCATGATGCGCGCGTACGTGCTGCCGGTCCGGGAGATGGCCTGCCGGTACAGGGGCCAGTTCACGACGCTTCCGCCCTTCACCCAGCGGGAACCCATGGCGAGGTCGGCGCCCTGGTCCACGGCCTCCAGCAGGGAGGGCAGCTGTTCGGGCTGGTGCGAGCCGTCGGCGTCCATCTCCACCAGAACGTCGTAGCCGGCGTCCAGTCCCCACCTGAAGCCCGCGATGTAGGCGGCGCCCAGGCCTTCCTTGCCCTTCCGGTGCAGGACGTGGACCTGGTTGTCCCCGGCGGCGATGCTGTCCGCCAGTTGCCCGGTGCCGTCCGGGCTGTTGTCGTCAACAACGAGGACGTCGGAAGCCGGCACGGCGGCGCGGAGTCGTCCCAGAGTCTTTGGAAGCGACTCCAGCTCGTTGTAGGTGGGGATGATGGTGAGGACACGCACAGGGAGGCCTTTCCTGGATGGGAGCGGTCAGCACGCGGGGAGCCCGGCGGGAACGCCGGCTCGCAAAGCGCAACTCCCTATTATACGGGCCCCGCACAGCGCATCTGTCCGCGCAGCAGGGATCCGGCTCCGCCACGGGCGGGTCCTTGCGCTACGGGCCAGTTCCTGATGCCGCGATAAGCGGATGGAGGAACTGTTTTCTGCTGCGCTTCGGACCCGCCCCCGGAAGCTCAATGCTACGGACTGGCTGGGGGCTGTCAACAGCCCCCTGACCTGCCCGTTCACCTATCGCCGCAGGTCAGAGCCCTTTTCCGGGAGGGAATCCCGGCACGGCCGGACACTATGTGTCGCCGAATTAAGCCCGGCGAAGATCAGCCCCGGAGGGCTTCTGTCGAGAACAGCTCCAGCCCGTCCCGCACGGTCTGCAGGCACCGGGGATCCGTGCCGGTGTCCAGGGCGGGCAGCAGCGGTGTGCGGGCCCGGGGATCCGTGCTCCAGGACTGCACCCTGGTGTCCGCCACCTGAACCATGAGCTCATCCACTTCCCAGACGGCGAAGGATGCCGGTGCGCCCGGTACCAGCTGGCCCGCCATGGGGTTTTCGTAGCGGGCGGCACGCCAGCCGGCCCGCGTGTGGCCGAGGAAGGCCGCCCGGGCGGAGATCCGCTGGTCGGCGTCGTGGTGCTCGAGGCACGACCGGACGCTGGACCAGGGACGGAGCGGCGTCACGGGGGTGTCGCTGCCGAAGCAGATGGGGACGCCGGCCGAATAGAACGAGGCGAACGGGTTCATGCCCTGGCTGCGGGATCCGAGGCGCCGCTCATAGAGCCGGCCCTGGCCACCCCACGCGGCGTCGAAGGCTGGCTGTGCGCTGACGGTCACTGAGTACTTCGCCAGGCGCGCGATGGCGTCGGCGTCGGCCATTTCAACGTGCTCGAAGCGGTGCCCGGCCGCCCGGACCCGTTGCTCCCCCACCTCAGCGGCTGCCTCCTCTAGGGCCTGCAGGGCCGCATCGAGGCCGGCGTCTCCTATGACGTGGAAGCCGCCCTGGATGCCCAGAAGCGAACAGGCCGCAAGGTGCGCGGCCGCCTCAGCCACGGACAGGTACGTTGTCCCGGTCTCCCCGGGTGCGTCCGTGTAGGGTTCCCGCAGGGATGCCGTGCGGGAGCCGATTGACCCGTCGATGTTCAGGTCCCCGGCAAATCCGCGGACCCGGACCCCAAGCTCAGCGAGGAGCGCCTCGGCGTCGGCCGCCGTCGTCGTCAATTGTCCCCAGTACGGCAGCACCTCGGGGGCCGGGCGCGTGCCTGCCGCGTCGTTCCATCCCGCCGCCAGCCGCAGGTCGTCGAAGCTGCTGATTCTTGGTGCACCCATCTCGGCCAGTGCCACATACCCGTTGGCCGCAGCCTCGTCCAGGGCACGACGCTGGTAGTCCTGCAGCGCGGCGGTTGATAGGCGGCGGGTGGCCTGCCGGGCGGCAGTGTGGGCCTCGCGCCGGACATGGCCGCCCGGCGCGTAGCCGTCCAGTCCCGCCAGCCCGGCACTGGCCACGAGTGACGGCGAGACAAGGGCCGAATGAACATCAACCCGGGAAAGGTACACCGGACGGCCGGCGGCAGCCCGCTCCAGCTCTCCGGCGTCCGGGAGGGTGGGATCGTCCCAGAGCGACTCATCCCAGCCATGACCCAGCACGGCGCCTTCCCCGCCCGAGGCCGCAACGGCGTCCAGCAGTTCGCGGGCCGACCGCACGCCGCCGAGCTGCAGTGAGTCGAGCGCAATGCCGGTCTCGGTCAGGTGGGCGTGGGAGTCGACAAATCCGGGAGCGACGAGGGCGCCGCGGAGATCGATGATATCCATGGAGTTGTCGGCGATCGAGGTGGCAGCCTGTTCCGAGCCGACCCACGCGATGGTGCCGCCGTCCACCAGCATGGCCGTGGCGAAGGGATCAGCCGCGGTGTAGACGGAACCGTTGCGGTACAGCGTGACCTTTGACGGTCCGGTTCCTTCCTGCGGGCGGGCGGGGGCATCGGCCATGGAGGCGCTCCTTGGAGAGTTCAAACGGGGTGTTGGGTACGGAAGTGTTTGGTACGGAAACGTTCAGTGCGGAGGCGGGGCCAGGGTGCTGGGAGTCAGCCCACAGTGGAGTAGGCCACGACGCCCCGCCTGATCAGCTTGATGGCCTCGGCGCAGAGCCGGGCCAGCCGGGGATCGAGGCCGGGGATCTTGGCCAGCTGGTCCAGCAGGTCGATCACCTGCTTGACCCACCGGACGAAGTCGCCGGCGGCCAGGTCCGTGCCGCTGAGCACGTCCTGCAGGTGGCGGCCGCGGGCCCACTTGTACATCGGCCAGATTAGTCCCAGTTCCGGTTCGCCGGTGAGCGGGAGCTTGTTCTGCTCCTCCACGTCCTCCAGCGCAGACCACTCGCGGACCACGATATCCACGGCGGTCTCGAGGGAAACGCTGGGCATGCGGGGACGCAGGCCGCGGTCCTCGCGCTTGGCCTGGTACACCAGCACACTGGCGAACGCGGCCACCTCCACAGCGTCGAGGTCATCGAACGCCCCCTGCCGCAGGGCCTGCGAAATCAGCAGGTCCTTCTCGCCGTAGATCCGGCGCAGCCGCTGGCCGTCGGTGCTAATGCGGTGCTGTCCGTCCTCGGTGGACTCGAGGTAACCGTAGGCCGACAGGACATCGCACACCCGGTCGAACGTCTTGGCGATGGTGTTGGTGCGTCCCTGGATCTGGCGGACCAGACCGTCGGTTTCCTTGCGCAGCTTCCACCAGCGTTCGGACCACCTGGCATGGTCCTCGCGTTCGCTGCAGCCGTGGCACGGGTGGGCCCGTAGGGCACGCCGCAGGTCGGCGATCTTCTTTTCCTGGTTTTGCAGCGCGGAGCCAAGCCCGAAGTCGTTGTTGCGGCTGTTTCCCCTGGCCGGCGGCCGGTTCTCCCGCAGGGCGTTCCGGACGGAGGAGGCCAGGTCCCGCCGCGACTTGGGAACCTTCGCGTTGAATGACTTGGGGATCCTGATCCGGGTCAGCGGCGCAATAGGGCCCTCCAGGTCATCGACTCCGATACGGCGCAGCTGGCTTTCCAGCGTCAGCACCGCGGGCCTCGGCTCGCGGGAGCTGTGGTCCGAGCTCAGCACCACGGCAAATCCGGGGGCCCTGCCTGCCGGGACATCCACAACGTCGCCCGGCAGCAGACGGCTCAGGGAGTCCTCGTTGAGCGACTTGCGGGCCCGTGATTTGCTCCGCGAACTGAAATTCTCGGCGTCGGACAGTTCCCGCCGCAGCCGGGCGTACTCGGTGAAGTCGCCAAGATGGCAGGTCATCGATTTTGCATAGCCGGCCAGCGACTCCTCGCGGCTGCGGACCTGACGGGCCAGGCCGACCACCGACCGGTCAGCCTGGAACTGGGCGAAGGAGGACTCCAGGATTTCCCTGGCCCTGGGCCGGCCGAACTGGGCGAGCAGGTTGATGCTCATGTTGTACGTGGGCTGGAAGCTGGAATTCAGCGGATACGTCCGGCGGGAGGCCAGGCCGGCCACCGCTGCAGGGTCCGTCCCGGGCTGCCACAGGACCACGGCATGGCCTTCGACGTCGATGCCGCGCCGGCCCGCCCTGCCGGTGAGCTGGGTGTACTCCCCTGCCGTGATGTCCACGTGGGCTTCGCCGTTGAACTTGTCCAGCTTCTCCAGCACCACGGAACGGGCCGGCATGTTGACCCCGAGGGCCAGCGTCTCGGTGGCGAACACCGCCTTCACGAGGCCGTCCGCAAAAAGCTTCTCAACCACTTCCTTGAAGGTGGGAAGCATGCCGGCATGGTGGGCTGCGATGCCGCGCAGGAGCCCCTCCCGCCAGCTCCAGAAGCCCAGCACTTCGAGGTCGTCGGTCGGAATGTCCTGGCCGGCCTCGTCCACCCGCTGGGCGATGATGCCCTGCTCCCGCTCCGTGGTGAGCCACAGCCCGGACGCTACGCACTGTGCGACGGCGGCGTCACAGCCGGCCCGGGAAAAGATGAAGGTGATGGCGGGCAGCAGGTCCTGCCGGTCAAGGCTGGCGATGACCTGCGGCCGGCTGGCCCGCCGCACGGCGCTCCGGGTCTCCTGCTGGGGCTTGTCACCATAGCGCTGGCGCTGTTGCCGCCGCTGGCTCCGGCCGCCGTGGCCGAAGCGGCCCTGGAAGTTGAGCTGGCTTTCAGCCCTCGAAAGGGTCAGCAGTTCCGGGTTGACCTCGAATCCCCGCTGGCCGGCGTCGGCTGGTGTTGGGGCCAGCGGCAGGGCGGCGGCCGCTGCCGGGCTGCCGGCCGGGGCGATTTCGTCAAAGGTGGTCTCGCCGGCGAATAGATCCACGATGTCCCTGCCCACCATGACGTGCTGCCAGAGCGGCACGGGACGGTGTTCGGAGACGATTACGTCGGTGTCGCCGCGGACGGTGTCCAGCCAGGCGCCGAACTCCTCCGCGTTGGAGACCGTGGCGCTGAGGGACGCCACCTGCACCTCGCTGGGCAGGTGGATGATGACTTCCTCCCAGACCGCACCGCGGAAGCGGTCGGCCAGGTAGTGGACCTCATCCATGACCACAAAGCCCAGGTCGAACAGGGTGTCGGAGTCGGCGTACAGCATGTTGCGCAGGACCTCGGTGGTCATGACCACCACGGGCGCGTCGCCGTTGATGCTGGTGTCACCGGTCAGGAGCCCGACGTTCGCGTCGCCGTATTTCTCCGTCAGCTCGGTGAATTTCTGGTTGCTGAGCGCCTTGATGGGCGTGGTGTAGAACGCCTTCAGTCCGCGCTGCAGCGCCAGGTAAACGGCGAACTCGCCCACGATGGTCTTGCCGGCCCCGGTGGGCGCGGCAACCAGCACCCCGCGGCCTTCCTGGAGGGACTTGCACGCCTGCCGCTGGAAGTCGTCCAGTTCAAAGCTGAGTGTGCGGGCGAATGCGCCCAAATGGGTCTTTGCTTCCGCGGCCCGTTCGGCGCTGGCGCGGTACCGTTCGGAAGGCGACGGAGTGGTGGTGGACATGCCTCAAGCCTAGCGGGGGCGCACCTAGAGATTCTTCAGCTCACTGCTCGGAGTCGCGACATCGGCTGTGGCCTCGGTCTCAGCGGCCCGCTTCACTGCCCGGCGCGCACGACGGCGGTCATTCAGGACGCACAGGCCGATGGCCAGGAAGAAGAGCAGGAGCATGGGGCCGGCAAGGTAGAACATGCTCATCGCGTCGCCGCCGGGGGCGGCCATGGCCGCGAAGAGGCAGACAAGGAACACGGTGATGCGCCAGCTCTTGATGAGCTGTTCCCCGCGGAGGATTCCGGCGAGGTTCAGTCCCACCAGGACAACCGGGAGCAGGAAGGCAATGCCGAAGGCGAGCAGCAGCCGCAGCACGAAGGACAGGTAGACCTGCGCGCTGATGAAGTTGGACCCGCCGGAGGGCGTGAAGTCGGTGAGGACCCGGACGGCGTTGGGCAGGACGAGCCATGCCATCGTCACGCCGCCGACGAAGAGCGGCACCGCGGCCGCCACGAAGGACAGCGCCAGCCGGCGCTCCTTCTTGTGCAGCCCGGGGACGATAAACGCCCAGAGCTGGTACAGCCAGACGGGGCTGGCCAGGATGACACCGAGGAAGACGGACACCTGGATCATGAGGTCGAAGGAGCTCGCCACGCCGTCGAAGTTGAGCGACGCCTGCCGGCCCTGGCTTTCGTTGAGGTCCCGGATCGGTTTGATCAGGGCCGCGAGCATGGGCTGGTAGACCATGAAGCCCGCAACGGTGGCGAGCACAACGGCAATGGCGGACTTGAACAGCCTGTTCCTGAGTTCGCGCAGATGGTCCAGCAGAGCCATCCGTCCCTCAGGATTGGAGCGACGACTCATGGTTAGTGCCACGTGATCTTAGGCGCGGTTGGGGGGCGGAACGTCGTTTCCGTCGGCAGGACGGTTGTCCGTCGTGGCGGACCGCGGGTGGTTCACGACGGTGCCTTCGACGGGATCTGAGCCGTCCTTGGCTTCCGGGGCCCCGTCCTTCTTCATTTCGCGGACTTCCGACTTGAAAATGCGCATCGACTGGCCGAGGCTCCGGGCCATGCCGGGCAGCTTCGGTGCCGCGAAGAGCACCAAAGCCAGGACGATGATGATGATGAGATGCCAGCCTTCAAGCCTCATGGTGGGTGTTCCTTTCGTTTAGTAACATCCTACGTTTATCTGAATTCGATGTCGCGCAGCGACTGGGGCTGGCCCCGTTCGGCCTTCCGGCGGACCCTGCGCTGGCGCCGGGCTTCCCTGCGGGCCTCCTTGGAGGCGTGGTAATCATGGCGCATCTGGTGCGGCGAGGCAAAAGGGGCGGTTCCCGGTGCAACCCCGATGACGTCGGAATCGGGTGCCGCCTCCATGGCACCTGCGGACGCTGTCGCAGGAACGGGAAGGCGGGTGAGTTTGTCCCCCGCTTCACCGAGCTCCTTGACCGTCGCCATGAACTGGCGGAACAGTCGGACACCCATGAGCACGAAGAACAGCAGCGACAGCGACACAAGCGCCACCCAAATAAGGATCCAGGACCACCAAGGCATGCTGAGTAGTCTAACTGGCGTACTGGCTAGTCCTTGTACTGGGCCAGGGCCGCCCCGATCCATTCACGCGAGGCTTGAGCAAGCGCCTCCGGTTCCAGGATCCGTGCCGTCCCGCCGTGCTGGGCCACGAACATGGGCAGCCATGCCGTGTTGCCGAACCGGATTTCGGCCACCAGGCCGCCGTCCGGCAGCGGCGCTGTCCGCTCGGCATAGTAGTCGTCCGCGAGACCGGCGCCGCGGGCGGTGAGCTGGACGGTGACCAGAGTGTCGTCGTCGTTGGGGGTGAACAGCTTTGCCGGGAACCCGCCGTCGGGCTGTATCCCGGACGAGGCCGGCTTGCCGGTCGGGGTGAGGTCCTCGATCCGGTCCAGCCGGAAATTCCGGAGGCCGGCCGCCGAATGGCAGTAGGCCTCGAAGTACCAGGTGTTGTCCAGGGAGTAGAGCCGGAGCGGATCCACGTCCCGCTCCGACAGGGTGTCCTTCTGCGCGGAAAGATAGACGAGGTGCAGCTGGGACCCTGATTCAATCGCGTCGCGGATGACCTCCAGGTTGGCTGAGTTGCCGGGTCCCACTTCCGGTCCGGACAGGGCGGCGGCGCGGAGCCCCTCCTCCCCCGCGGCGGCCATCAGCTTGAGCGTCACCGATTCCAAGGCACTCCCCTCGGCCAGTTCCGGCAGGCCGTTCAGGGTCTCGAGGCCGGTGAGCAGCGCGCAGGCCTCGTCCACGGTGAATCGGACAGGCCGGTTCAGCTCCATGGACTGGCTGATGAAAACGTGGCCTTCCTCCCACTGGATGTCCAGCAGCTCGTCCGGGTAGCCCTGCGGCAGGCCCGAGCAGATCAGGATCAGCAGATCGTCTTCGAGCTCCTGGCGGGTCACGCCGAACCTGTCGGCGACCTCCTCGATGGGAAGGCCCTGGTTGCGGACCAGGAACGGCACCAGCTGCAGCATCCTCCTGAGCTGGTCCTCGGACGTGCGCTTGCGGGTCCGCTTTCCCGTACCGGCATGTCCGAACGAATACGACGGCGCCGGAGCGTCGATGAAGGCGGCGGCATTCGCAAGGCGGCGCTGCACGGCAGCGGACAGCTCTGCCGGGGCCACCACCCTGACGTGCGGCCCGTAGGAGGCCAGTTCTTCTCCCAGCACCTCGGCGTCGCGATAGGGAACGGTAAGCCGGTCCCAGCCGGCGTCGGTCTCCGTGACCTCGGCGGCGTCCGGATCCACATCCGCGGAAGCGGCGGCTCCGGCGGCACGCTTGCGCAGTCCCAGCAGCTTGCCGCTGCGGACATCCACGACGGCGGCGCTGACCGGAAGCTCCGGAAGGCTGTCCAGCTGGGCACGCATGTTGAAGCCGGCAGGCGGCGTGAAGGCTTCCCGCTCCAGAATGGTGACTGCCGACGTGAAGCGCGACAGCCGGAAGAAGCGCTTGGCACCGCGGCCCCGGTCGAAACCGACGAGGTACCACTGGCCGAAGCGGCTGCCCAGGCCCCAGGGTTCAACGGTGCGTTCCTCTTCCCGGCCCGTGCTGCCGGCCAGGTAGCGGAAGCGGACAGCGTGCTGGGCGTGCATGGCGGCCACCAGGTCCTCGAACGCCTGGCCGGCCGGTTTGATGCGCGGCTGCACGCCGGCCGGAAGTTCGACGTCGGCCAGGCCGCCCGCCGCCTGGAGCTTGCGGAGGGCGTTGCTCGCCGCCGTACCCAGCGCCGCCTGCTCCCAGAGCTGCGAAGCCAGCAGCAGGACCGTCCATTCGTCCGGGGTCAGCTCCACATCCGGCAGGCGGTTGGATTCCTTGCCGATCCGGTACCGGGTGGTGCCCGGATCGTCCGAACTCCAGCCCAGGTCCGTGACCGTCTCGACGTCGAAGCCGAAGTCGCGCAGATCGTTCTTGTCGCGTTCGAACATGCGGCCAAAGGCGGCGTCGCTGGCCGCACCGCCGGCGTAGATTTTCTCCCGCAGCTCACTGCGCCGCAGGCCGTACCTTGAGTTCAGCAGTGCGATCAGGAGGTTCAGCAGGCGTTCAGTACGTTGGGCGGACACCCTCGTTACGTTACTAAAGCCGTTCCGGCAAAAACGCGAAAGCGCGGCAACAATCCGGAAAATCCTTCCGATTGTTACCGCGCTTGCGCAGTTAGTGTGCTTCCGGCGGAAAACCCGCGATCAGCGGACGCCCACCAGGTCCACGACGAAGATCAGAGCCTCGTTCGGGCCGATGGCTCCGCCGGCACCGCGTGAGCCGTAAGCCAGCTCCGAGGGGATCTCCAGGCGGCGGCGGCCGCCGACCTTCATGCCGAGCAGACCCTGGTCCCAGCCCTGGATGACCTGGCCGACGCCGACACGGAAGTCCAGCGGGGCGCCGCGGCCCCACGAGGCGTCGAACTCTTCGCCGGTGGACCAGGCCACGCCGACGTAGTGTGTGGACACGGTGTCGCCCGCCTTGGCCTCGGGACCCTCGCCCTCAATGATGT
The DNA here is from genome assembly GCF_000238915.1 of Arthrobacter globiformis NBRC 12137. Lineage (GTDB taxonomy): Bacteria > Actinomycetota > Actinomycetes > Actinomycetales > Micrococcaceae > Arthrobacter > Arthrobacter globiformis. The sequence continues at coordinate 37,344 of NZ_BAEG01000058.1, forward strand.
CCGTGATGACGAGTTCCGTGGGCACCGGGCCTTCGGGGAAGTCGATTTCCGGCTTTTCACGGTCGAGCTTGCGCTGGCCAAATGACATGGTTGCTCCTTCTGCTTATGGGAACTTGGGTATTCGGGGTGTTGCTTCAAGCCTGGGTTTACTTAGCACCCAGGATATCGACGACGAACGCGAGGTCACCCTTCGCGTCACCCTGGCCGGAGTCGCCGTAGGCCAGATCCTTGGGGATGACGAGCAGGACGCGGGAGCCGACCGTCTTTCCGGTCAGGCCCTGGGTCCAGCCCTTGATGACCTGGTTCAGCGCGAACTCTGCCGTCTGCTTGCGGTCAAAGCTGGAGTCGAACTTCTTGCCGCTGGCCAGGGCCACACCGACGTAGTTCACGGTCAGGGTGTCCGTGGCCTTAACGGCGGCGCCCTTGCCTTTGATCAGGTCCTGGGCGATGAGCTTCTTCGGGGCTGCGACGCCCTTCACCGAGAGCTCCGGGACGCCATCCTTCTCGGTGACGGTCGGCAGGCCGGCGGGCGGGGTGACCGGGTCGCCTTCAGGCTTGTCGAGAACCTTCGCGGCCTCCTTGGCGGAGAGCACCTTGATGATCAGAAGCTGGGTCGGCTGGGCAGCCTGGCCTTCTGCCGCTGCCTTGCCCGGGATGGCGAGGGCGAGCTGGGAGCCCACCTTGGCGCCAACAAACGCGTTGTAGACGATCGCGCTGCCGGTCTTGAGCTCCTCGTTCAGTTCAAGGGGCTCGGGATCACGGGGGAAGCTGTCGTCCAGCGTGGAGCCGTCCTTGGCATTGAGGGCAAGAACGGAAATCTCGGCGATCTGGTTGGCCTTCACGCGGTCCCCGCCGCCTTCGGTGACAACCTTGACAGTGGGTTCGGCAACCTCGAGGGGCTTGGTGAACTCGACGCCCGGGGCTTTCTTGTCCCCCTTGTCCGTCAGCTTGAGCGAGTCGAGCTTGGCGGTCTCACCCGCGGACTGGCTGGTCGGTTCCGGGGCTGCGGGCTCCTGGCCACCGCAGGCGGTCAGCAGAAGCAGCGCGGGAAGAAGGATTGCTAGTAGTCGGCGCACGTAAGAACTTTCGTCGGGGCAAGATGGATGCCCTGCCGGGATGCTGGACACGGCAAGGCAGTCAGGACCGCAGAACGGCCTCTTCCAGAGTAACGCGGAAAGCTGGGTATCAGCCCATAGAGTCCAGAAGCGCATCCACCCGTTCGTCCTCGTTGCGGAACGGGTCCTTGCACAAAATGGTCTGGTGCGCGCGGTCGTTGAGCTTCAGATGGACCCAGTCCACGGTGTAGTCGCGGCCCAGCTCCTGTGCCTTGCGGACGAAGTCGCCACGCAGTTTGGCCCGGGTGGTCTGCGGCGGGGCGTCCACGGCGTCCTTGATGGCCGTCTCCTCCGTCACGCGGCGCACTGCCCCGCGTGCCTGCAGCAGGTAGTACAGGCCGCGGGAACGGGAGATGTCGTGGTAGGTCAGGTCCAGCTGCGCGATCCGGGGCGCGTCCAGGCCCAGGCCGTGGCGCCTGCGGTAGCTGTCCATCAGTTTTTTCTTGATCGCCCAGTCGATTTCGGTGTCGATGGTGCTGGAGTCGCCGCTTTCGATGGCCCGCAGCGTCCGCCCCCACAGGTCCAGGATCAGCGGGACGTGCGGGTTGTGGGCTCCGTTTTCCTCGACGAACGCCGTGACTTTGCTCAGGTACTCCTGCTGGATCTCCAGCGCGGTGAGCTGGCGGCCGTTGGCGAGCCGGACAAGCGCGCGGCCGCTTAGGTCATGGGAGATCTCGCGGATGCTGCGGATGGGGTTTTCCATCCGCATGTCCCGCATGATCACGCCGGCCTCGATCATCCGCAGGATGAGGTCCACGGTGCCCACCTTGAGCAGCGCCGTGGTCTCGGACATGTTGGAGTCGCCGACGATCACGTGCAGGCGGCGGTAGAACTCGGCGTCGGCATGCGGCTCGTCGCGGGTGTTGATGATGGGCCGGGAGCGGGTGGTGGCGGATGACACGCCCTCCCAGATGTGGTCCGCCCGCTGCGAAAAAGCGTAGGTGGCTCCGTGCGGCGTCTTCAGGATCTTGCCGGCACCGGCGATGAGCTGGCGCGTGACGAGGAACGGGATGAGGATCTCGGCCAGCCGGGTGAACTCGCCGCGGCGGGGAATGAGGTAGTTCTCGTGGCTGCCGTAGGAGTTGCCGGCGGAGTCGGTGTTGTTCTTGAACAGGTACACCGTCCCGTTGAAGCCTTCGGCAGCCAGCCTGGACTGGGCCTCGTCCACGAGGTCGTCCAGGATAAGCTCCCCGGCCCGGTCATGGGCGATCAGCTGGGCAAGGTCGTCGCATTCCGCGGTTGCGTATTCCGGATGCGAGCCCACGTCGAGGTACAGGCGGGACCCGTTGGTGAGGAAAACATTGGAGGACCGTCCCCAGCTCACCACCTTGCGGAACAGGTAGCGGGCCACTTCCTCCGGGGCGAGGGGGCGGGAATCCGGGCTCGAATAGGAAATCCCGAATTCGGTTTCAATGCCGAAGATCCTCTTGTCCATGTCAGCTCTCCTCAGCCAGCAGTTCCACCACGTCCTGGTCGGACAGTCTGCGGAAAGCCCTCCGCGTCCCCCTGTTGCTTTCCGAACTTCGGTCCAGCACCGCCACCTCCAGGGCCTTGGCCGGCAGGTCGGGTGTCTCGTTGTCCGTCACGAGTCCCTTGACGGCGAGCCGGATCGCCGCAGCGAACGAGAGGTCGCGCTGCCAGCCGCCCTCGACCGCCCCGGATACCTTGTCCGCCTGGCCGCCCATCACAATGAAGTTGTGCTCGTCCGCGATCGAGCCGTCGAACGTGAGGCGGTAGAGGTGGTCGAGGTCCTGGCTGGCTCCGACTTCCGCCACGGCCAGTTCCACCTCGAAGGGCTTCTGCTCCGCGGTGAAGACGGCGCCAAGGCTCTGGGCGTAGACGCTGGCCAGTCCCCTGGCCGTGACGTCCTCGCGGTCGTAGGAATAGCCGCGGACGTCGGCGTAGCGCACCCCGGCCTGGCGCAGGCTCTCAAACTCGTTGTACTTCCCGACGGCGGCGAAGGCGATCTTGTCGTAGATCTCGCCGATCTTATGCAGCGACGGTGACGGGTTCTCCGCCACGAGCGCAATCCCGTCCTCGCAGCTGATCACGATCACGGACCGGCCGCGGGCGATGCCTTTCCGTGCGAAATCCGCACGGTCCTTCATCAGCTGCTCGGGAGAGACATAGAACTGCTGTGTCATATCAGGCCTCCCTGCGGGCAGCTGCCCTGGACTCGATGATGTTTCCGGCCATGGTTGCGAGTTCCCGTTCGGATACCCGCCGGGCTCCGGCCCGGTTGACGGCGTACACCACGGGCCAGAGCTGCCGCACGGGGTCGGGACCGCCGGTGGCGGAGTCGTCGTCGGCTGCGTCGTACAGGGATTCGACGGCCACGGCGATCGCTTCGTCCTCGGGCAGGTTCGGCCGCCAGAGCTTCTTGAGGGCGCCGCGGGCGAACATGGATCCGGAGCCCACGGCGTGGTGTTCCTGTTCCTCGTAGCGGCCGCCGGTCACGTCATAGGAGAAGAGCCTGCCTATGCCGGCGGCAGTGTCGAAGCCCGCGAAGAGCGGGACCACGGCGAGGCCCTGCAGCGCCATCGGCAGGTTGCCCCGGATCATGGCGCCGAGCCGGTTTGCCTTGCCGTCCAGGCTCAGGAGGGTGCCCTCGATCTTCTCGTAGTGCTCGAGCTCCACCTGGAACAGGCGGGTAAGGTCGATTGCGATGCCTGCCGTGCCGGCGATTCCGAGGACCGAATACTGGTCGGCGGGAAAGACTTTTTCGATGTGCCGGCTGGCGATGATGTTGCCCATGGTGGCCCGGCGGTCGCCGGCCATCACGATGCCGCCCGCGTAGGTCATGGCCACGATGGTGGTGGCGTGGGGCACGCCGAGGGGCTGGCCGGCGGGCGTGCCCGACGCGAATGGTGTGTATTGGGGAAGCAGTTCCGGACGGTCGCGTTGGAGATGCTCAGTGAACGACGACGTCGAGTGGGCGGCTACCTTGTTGGCTGTTGTCTCCTGCACTGGTGCACTCCTTCAACGTGATACTTCAGCGGCTGTCCGGTACCTCTGGCCTCCGTGCCCGGTGCGGGTGGTGTCGCTGCCGGTCTACTGGCCGCCCTTTTGGACGAACGCCCGGACGAATTCCTCCGCGTTGGACTCCAGGACGCCGTCGATCTCGTCGAGGAGATCGTCAACACCCTGTGTCGAGGCGGATGCCTGGCCTTCTGCGGGCTCCGGCGGTGCGGGGACCTCTTCCTCGACCTCGGTGTCGCGTGGCTGCGGCTGCTGCTGCTCCTGGCCTGCCATGTCCTTCTCCTTCATCCAGTCCCCCATTACGGAGGGACATCCTGTATGCCCATATTGCCACGCAAAGGGCCTCTGCGGGGTGCATTATGCCTGTGGCGGAGCCGGTGCCGATCCGAGCAGTTCTGCAAGGAACGGTCCTGCCTCGCGGTGCCTGGAAAACAGCCCCCCGGTCAGCGCCTTCGTGCCGCGCAGCGGCTCCCGGGTGGGGACGCGCTGCAGTCTTCCGTATCCCGGTACGTCGAAGATCACCGAGTCCCAGCTGGCCCCCACGACGTCCTTGCTGAAGCTGCTGACGCAGCGTCCGCGGAAGTACGCGCGGGTGTCCGACGGCGGTTCCGTCACCGCTGCTGCGATGTCGGCGTCGTCCACGATTCGCTGCATCCGGTTGCGTGACAGCAGGCGGTAGTAGAGACCCTTCTCGGGCCGAAGGTCGGCCCACTGCAGATCCACCAGTCCGAGCCGGGCGTCATCCCACTGGAGCCCGTCGCGTTGGCGGTAGCCCTCCAGGATGGACAGTTTGGCCAGCCACTCCACCGACGTGGCGGCAGCGGCCCGGTCGCTGTCCAACTGGGTCAGGGTGGTGGCCCACCGCTCCAGCACGGCATGGGTGTGGCCGTCGCCGTCAACGGCGTCCGAGACACCCGTGTCCTGGGCGAGCTTGGCAGCGGCCTCGTGGTACATCCACTGCAGGTCCAGGGCCGTTACCCGGCGGCCGTCCAGGAGCCTGATCCTGGTGGTGAGGGTGGTGTCGTGGCTGATGGCCTGCAGTGCGCCCACGGGCTCGTGGACCTCAATCCGCGGCGCGAGGCCCGCCTCGATCAGGCTCAGCACCATGGCGGTGGTCCCGAACTTCAGGTAGTTGGATACCTGGCTCAGGTTGGCGTCGCCGATGATGACGTGCAGCCGCCGGTACTTGTCTGCCGTGGCATGGGGCTCGTCGCGGGTGTTGATGATGGGGCGCCGGATGGTGGTCTCAAGGCCCACCTCCGCCTCGAAGAAGTCCGCCCGCTGGCTGATCTGGTAGCCGGGCCGGGAGCTGTCCTGGCCCATGCCCACCCGCCCCGAGCCGCAGATGATCTGCCGCGACACGAAGAAGGGGGTCAGCCCGCGGACAATGTCGCCGAACGGCACGGACCGCGGCATCAGGTAGTTTTCGTGCGACCCATAGGACACGGACTTGTTGTCGGTGTTGTTCTTGTAGAGGTTGACGGCGGGAAGTTCCGTGTCGCTTGCCAGCCTGCGGACCGCAGCCAGGCCCACGAGGTCCCCGGCTGCGTCCCAGGCGACTGCCGCCGCGGGGTTGGTGACCTCCGGGCTGGAGTACTCAGGGTGGGCGTGGTCGACGTAGAGCCGGGCCCCGTTGCCGAGCACCATGTTCATCAGCAGCGAGCCCGATTCGTCCTCGCCGTCGAGCTCGAGCTCTTCCCGGCCGTAGGCAAGCGCCACGGCCTCGGCGTCCAGCACGGGCGGCTGGTCCGTCAGCTGGCTCGGATGGGCCTGGCCGCGTTCGAGGGTCCAGCCGCGGGCGTCGTGCAGCGGCTCCTCGTCCGTGTAGTCCCAGCGGGTTTCAGCGCCGCCGGCAGCCCTGAGCCGCGTGACCTGGGCGTAGGCCTGGACCACCCGGGCGGACATCATGGTGGCATTGGCGCCCGGTGCGGCCGGCGCGTGAATCCCGTATTCGGTTTCCGACCCCATGACCCGCATGGCGCCGCCGGCCGGCAGGCCACCTCCCAGCGCCGATTCGGAGCCGGCCGTCACAGGTACTGGCCCGTGTTGGGCATGGTCTCGATGGATTTGCCGGGCTCCTGACCGGCCTTGCCCTGGACGATGGTGCGGATGTAGGTGATGCGCTCACCCTTCTTGCCGGAGATGCGTGCCCAGTCATCCGGATTGGTGGTGTTGGGCATGTCCTCATGCTCGCGGAACTCATCGACGACGGCGCGCAGCAGGTGGTCGATGCGCAGGCCCTTCTGCTGGGTGGTCAGGAGGTCCTTGATGGCGTACTTCTTGGCACGGTCTACAACGTTCTGCACCACGGCCCCGGAGTTGAAGTCCTTGAAGTACAGCATCTCGGTGTCGCCGTTGGCGTAGGTGACTTCCAGGAACTCGTTGGATTTCTCCGTTGAGTACATCGACTCCACGGTCCGCTGGACCATGGCGTCGACGGTGGCCAGCACATCGCCGTCGTGTTCCACCAGGTCATCCTCGTGGAACGGCAGGTCCGGGGTGATGTACTTCCGGAAGATGTCCGCCGCGGCCTCGGCGTCGGGGCGCTGGATCTTGACCTTCACGTCGAGGCGGCCGGGGCGCAGGATGGCGGGGTCGATCATGTCCTCGCGGTTGGAGGCACCGATGACAATGACGTTGTCCAGCCGCTCCACCCCGTCGATCTCGCTCAGCAGCTGCGGCACAATCGTCGTTTCGACGTCGGAGGAGATGCCCGTGCCGCGGGTGCGGAAAAGCGAATCCATCTCGTCGAAGAAAACCACTACGGGGCTGCCGTCCGAGGCTTTTTCGCGGGCCCGGGAGAAGATCAGCCGGATGTGGCGTTCGGTTTCGCCGACGTACTTGTCCAGGAGCTCGGGTCCCTTGATGTTCAGGAAGTAGCTCTTGAGGTCGATGTTGCCCGAGCGTTCCGCGGCGCGGGCGGCCAAAGAGTTCGCCACGGCCTTCGCGATGAGGGTCTTGCCGCAGCCCGGAGGCCCGTACAGCAGGATGCCCTTGGGTGCCTTGAGCCCGTGTTCGCGGTAGAGGTCAGGGTGCAGGAACGGCAATTCGATGGCGTCCCGGATCTGTTCGATCTGCGGGCCGAGGCCGCCGATGTCCTCGTAGGTGATGTCCGGGACTTCCTCCAGGACGAGGTTCTCCACCTCGGACCGCGGGACCTTTTCGAGGGCGTACCCGGTGCGGGAATCAATGGACAGGGCATCGCCCACGCGCAGCTTCTCGCTCAGCAGCGGGCCAGCGAGCCGGATGACGCGCTCCTCATCGGCACGGCCCAGCACCAAAGCGCGGTCCGGGCCGAGCATCTCCTTGAGCGTGACGAGTTCGCCCGCACGCTCGTAACCCAGGCCGGCCACCACCAGGAGAGCCTCGTTGAGGAGGACCTCCTGGCCGACCGCCAGCTGGTTGATGTTGACCAGCGGGCTGACGCCAACGCGCATTTTGCGCCCGGCGTTGAAGATGTCCACCGATTCCTCGGTGGCTGCCTGGCCGTTGCCGGCGGCCTGGCGCCGCGGGTTCAGCTGGAGGATGGTGCCGAAACTGTACGGCGGCTGCCCCTCCTGGTCGAGGGCATTCTTCAGCCGGAGTATTTCGGCCTTGGCAGTTTCCAGCATTGCCACGAGCTTGGAGTTGTTCTGCGTGGCAGCGGCCAGTTGGCGGTCGATATGCCTCAGTTTGTCCCTGAGGATATTGACCTGCCGGTCCGCGACAGACAGTTCGTTGGCGCCAGCCTGCTCAGCCGGCGTAGGCACGGAGTCATTGTTTGGCGTCTCCATGATGCATCAGCCCCTTCCTACGCTTCTCTTAAGACCATAGCCCCAAGTTGGCTGGTAGAGCCGACGACATCCGAAATACGGACTAGTTTGTGATCTCCGGGTCGTCCTTGACGTTGGTGCCGGCGATCGCGTCCCGCGCTGCCCGGCGGAGCTTCTTGTCGGAGACGAGGCGCTCCCCGACGGCGCCCGGTGTCCAGGCGTTGACGTCCTCTTCGTTGAACTCGGTCTTGGACGGGCGCCGCTTCACGGAGATGCCCGTAACGCCGTCAGCGAGCCGCCGCGTGACCAGCAGGAAGCCGGTGTGGGCAACCATGCGGTGGTCGGGGCGGACGGCCAGCCCTTCGAGGTGCCAGCCGCGGACCATGGATTCCCAGGCGTCCGGCTCGGTGAAGCGGCCGTCGGCGCGGATGGCTTCCGCCGTGCGGGAAAGCTGGGTGACGGTGGCGACGTAGTTGATCCACACGCCGCCGGGGGCCAGGACGGTGGCCACGGCGTCGAGGCATTCCCAGGGTGCCAGCATGTCGAGGACCACACGGTCGATGGACCCGGGCTCTTCGGCACGGACCACTTCCTCCTGGAAGTCGCCGATGGAGATCTGCCAGGCCGGGTGCGGGCCGCCGAAGATGGTCTCCACGTTGCCGCGGGCGATGGCGGCGAATTCCTCGCGGCGTTCGAAGGAATGCAGGTAGCCCTGGTCCCCCACCGCACGCAGCAGCGAGATGGAGAGCGCACCTGAGCCCACGCCCGCCTCCACGACGCGGGCGCCCGGGAAGATGTCAGCCATGGTGATGATCTGGCCGGCGTCCTTCGGGTAGACCACGGCGGCGCCGCGGGGCATGGACAGGACGAAGTCGGACAGCAGCGGGCGGAGCGTCTGGTACTGCTGGCCGACGTTGTTCACCACTACCGAGCCGTCCACCTTGCCGATGATGTCATCGTGGTTGAGGAAGCCCCGGTGGGTGTGGAACGCTCCGCCGGCCTCGAGGCTGATGGTGTTCATTCGCCCGCGCTCGTCCGTCAGCTGGACCCGTTCGCCTTCGCGGAAGGGGCCCCGCCGCCGGGCAGCACCCACCGGCTGGTCCGCCGTTCCGGCTGCAGTGCCGGAAGGAAGGCCCGTGCTGGTTCCGTTGGCGGCAGATTCGCTGCTCATGACTGTGTCCTCGCTCCTGTGAAAGCTGTTTTGGCGTGCACCGTGGCGGTCGGGCAGGGCGCCGTGCACCCGCTGCCGATTTCACGACCGGCACGTAACTCTACCGGTTCCGGCCGCGCCGGCGAGTGTTTAGCGGGAGGCCTTGCCTGTTATGGCCGTCACCACGGTGGATTGGCGCAGCAGGCCGGTGACCCGCCCGTTGTGGTCAACCACCGCATAATCGTGTCCCTCAAGCTGCGCCAGGTACTGGAGCAGCTCCTGCCCTTTGGACCATTCCGGTACGTAGGCACCGGCGCCGAGCGGGTAGGCCACCGCTCCGGCGGGGGTGGTGCCGGCCATGGCGACGGGCACCGCGGCCAGTGCGGCGGGGTCCACCACGCTGCTAGGCCTGCCGTCCGGAGCGCAGAGCACCACGGCGGTCTGACCGCCTGCCGACACGTTCAGGACGTCGCCGACGCTGACTGTCTCGGAGAGGCCGACGGCGGGTTCGGCCAGCGCGGCGGCGCTCACCAGGTGGAGCCGGCTGCGCAGGCGGCCCTGCTGGATTGAGGCTGACGCGCCCATCCAGAGGAAGCCGCCGACCAGGATGGTGATGAGCAGCATGCTGGTGTCCGGGACGTCTCCGCTGAGCAGCGGCCGGACAATGAAGTACAGGCCCAGGGCGATGACGATGATTCGGCCGCCCCAGCCCGCGGCGACCGTGCCTTTGGCGTGGCTGCCGGTGGCCTTCCAGACCGCGGATTCCACCAGGCGGCCGCCGTCCAGCGGCAGCCCGGGCAGCACGTTGAAGATACCGATCACAAGGTTGGCCCAGAAGAAGATGTTCAGGAGGGTGTCCGCCACGCCGGACAGCCCGCCCGCGGAGATCACCAGCCACGCTGCACCTGCGAGCACGAAGTTGGCGGCGGGCCCGGCCATGGCAACCAGCACGGACCGCCCGGGGGTTGCGGTGAAGCTTTCAAACTGGGTGTGGCCGCCCCAGAGGTTGAGCACGATTTTCTCGCTGGGCCAGCCGTAGATCTTGGCCGTCAGCGCGTGCGCCAGTTCATGGACGAGGACCGACAGCAGGAGCAGGACGGCGTAGGCGAACGCCACGTAGTACGCCCCGATGCCCAGCGACGGGGTACCGTGCTGCAGCACGGGTCCGTATACGATCACCGTGAAGGCGGCGATGATGAACCAGGAGTAGGCCAGGACGATGGGAATGCCGGCGATCCTGCCGAGCGGGATGCCCTCGCGCCGGCTGTTCCTGGTCTGCACGCTCTGGGGCTGCTGACCGGATCCCGCGGGATCAGACACGTTCCGGCTCCTTAGTTAACGTTTTCGAAGGTTGCCGCCGGCTCGCGCGAGCCGAGGCGGAGCCTCACCAGCTCCTCGAGTTCGGCCACACTGCGGTCCGTGAGGGTGTCCCACGTGAACCGGCGGACGTCGTCCGGCAGCGGCACGATGTGCGGGATTGCGACGGTCACCGCTCCGGATGCCACGGCAGCGGCGACGCCCGGCGCCGAGTCCTCCAGCGCCACGCAGTGGTCGACGGTGAGCTCAGGGTCCTGCTGCTTGAGCAGGTCCACAGCCTTGAGGTAAGCCTCCGGGTGCGGTTTGCCGTGGGTTACCGTGTCGCCGGTAATGAGGAACTCGAAGTAAGGCCGGGGAAGGCTCGCCACAATTTCGCGGGCCAGCGGTGCCTCTGACATGGTCACAAGGGCACAACGCACGCCGGCGCTGAAAAGTTCATCCAGCAGCTCCCGGGCCCCTGGGCGCCACGGCACGTTTTCCCGGACGCGGCTGATCACCTGGGCCGTCAGCGTGTCGATGATCTCGCGGATCTCCAGCCGCACGCCGGCGCGCTGGAGGATGCCGGCCGAGTGGACCAGTGATTGCCCCACGAGCTGCATGGCCTGCTCGTGCGACCACGTCCCCCCGTAGGCCTCAACAAGGTTGTGTTCGGCTTCGATCCAGTACGGTTCGGTGTCAACGATGGTGCCGTCCATGTCCCATAAAACGGCTTTGAGCAAGGGCTGAGTGGCGGCGGATTCCATGCATTCCACTGTACCGGGCCGCCCGGCGGCGCCCTGCCGCGGGCCCTGGCCGTACGCCGTCGGCGAATTTCCCCGTCCCCGCACGGCGGAGAGGGGGGTTTGTCCGGATCTTCGGCGGTTCGTTCTATGCAACAGCAACACTTGTGGACGTAGGGTGAAGGGATGAACAGCTTTGACGGAGATACCAACGAACCGGGCACCGCGCCTGAGACGGAGCAGCTGCTGCAGCCTGTTCCCGAGGGTCAGCGCATTACTGTGATGCTGGCTGCGTTCGAGGGCTGGAATGACGCGGGGGAAGCCGCCAGTGATGCGCTCCGTTACCTGAACAAGCTGTGGGGCGGGAAGAAGGTCGCGTCCATCGACGCCGACGAGTACTACGACTTCCAGTTCACCCGGCCCACCGTGCGCCGCACGGCGTCCGGTGAACGCAAAATCAAGTGGCCCTCCACGCGGATCTACAAGGCCAGCGCTCCCGGCACCAATGTGGATGTGATTTTCATCCAGGGCACCGAACCGTCCTATAAGTGGCGCGCGTATACAGCGGAACTGCTGGTTCACGCCGAAGCGCTTCATGTGGACTACGTGGTCCTGGTGGGTGCACTGCTGGCGGACGTGCCGCACAGCCGCCCCATCCCGGTCAGCACGTCCACTGACGATGGCGCGCTGCGGGAACGGCTCAACCTTGAGGCCTCGCAGTATGAAGGGCCCGTGGGCATCGTCGGTGTGCTGTCCGAGGTTTCGCTGCTCGCCGGCATCCCCACGGTCTCGCTTTGGGCGGCGGTGCCGCACTACGTGGCCCAGGCCCCGTCACCCAAGGCGCAGCTGGCCCTCCTGCACCGCATCGAGGAACTGCTCCAGGTTCCGCTGGACACCCACGAGCTGGCCGAGGAGGCCGAGGCATGGGAGCGCGGCGTCAACGAACTGGCCACCGAGGATCCCGAGATTGCTGCCTATGTAAGGCAGCTGGAGGAAGCGAAGGACACCGCTGACCTGCCCGAGGCCAGCGGTGAATCCATAGCGCGCGAGTTTGAGCGCTACCTGAAGCGGCGGGGCAAGGACAAGCCGTAGGCTTCCGCCGTTTCGGGTACTACAGGTTTCGGCCGCTACAGTTCGACGCCGAGAAGCGCGTTGACGGCGTCGCGCACCAGTGCCTGGTCTGCTTCGGACCCGCTGCCCGTGCTGTGGGACGCGGGGTTGTTCAGGGCAGCGTCTGCCCACTGGTCCACGGCGGCCAGCGCAGCGGGGGCGTCCAGGTCGTCGGCCAGGGCCCCTCGCATTTGCCCGATCAGTTCCGTGGCGGTTCCGGCCGGCGCCGCGGCCAGGGCTGAACGCCACCGTTTCAGGCGTGCCTTGGCCTCCTCGAAGCCTTCCGCCGTCCAGGACCAGTCGGACCGGTAGTGGTGCGCCAGGATGGCCAGGCGGATGGCTGCGGGTTCTTCGCCCGCAGCGCGCAGCTTGGAGACCAGGACGAGGTTGCCCTTGGACTTGGACATCTTCTCGCCGTCGAGTCCCACCATGCCGGCGTGGGCGAAGTGCTCGGCGAGGGGAACCCCGGACAGCGAGTAGGCATGCCCGGCACCCATCTCGTGGTGCGGGAAAACCAGGTCCGAGCCGCCGCCCTGCACGGTGAAGGGCGCGGGGAGGTACTTCTGGGCGATGACGGTGCACTCGATGTGCCAGCCGGGCCGGCCCTCCCCCAGTTCGCCGCCGGGCCAACTGGGCTCGCCGTCGCGGGCCACCCGCCACAGGAGGGGATCGAGGGCCTGGCGCTTGCCTGCCCGGCCGGGGTCGCCGCCCCGTTCGGCAAACAGCTCCAGCATCTCGGCTTCCGGCAGTCCGGAGATTGCGCCGAGGCTCCAGGCGTCCACGCCGACGGCGTGCTTGCTGGCGGCCTCGACGTCGTAGTAGACGTCGCCGTCGGGCTCGCCCGGGGTGCCGTTAACGCGGTAGGCCAGTCCCTGGTGCAGGAGCCGTTCAATGGCGGGGACGATCAGCGGCATGGCTTCAACGGCGCCGATGTAATGATCGGGGGCGATGACGTTGAGGGCTTCCATGTCTGTGCGGAAGAGCTCGATCTGGCTGGCCGCGAGCTCGCGCCAGTCGACGCCGGTTGCCTCTGCGCGCTCCAGCAGCGGGTCATCAATGTCGGTGACGTTCTGGACGTAGGCAACCTGCTGGCCACCGTCGCGCCAGGCGCGGTTCAGCAGATCGAACGCGACATAGCTGGCGGCGTGACCCATGTGGGTCGCGTCATACGGGGTGATCCCGCAGACATACATCGACTTTGCGCCATCGGCGTTCAGGGTTACTGCGCGCTCTTCTGTTGTGTCAAACAAGCGGAGCGCGGGCATTTCCCCCGGCAGGACAGGCACGGGGCGGGAGATCCAGGACTTCACAGACCAAGCCTAGTGCTAGGCGCTGATGACATTGAAACCGAGCAGCAGGTACAGGGCGAGGCCCAGGAAGATGCGGTACCAGACAAAAAGCCGGTAACTGCGCGTTGAAATGAACTTCAGGAACCAGCCGATGATGACGTAGCCGATGACGAACGCAATGACCGTTGCCAGGGCCGTCTCCCCCAGCCCGAAGGGACCGCTCACGCCGTCCTTGGCCACCACCTTGAAGAGCTGGTAAAGGCCGCTGCCGAACACCGCCGGGATGGCAAGGAGAAAGGAGTAGCGGGCGGCGGCTTCACGCGTGTAACCCATAAGGAGCCCGGCCGTGATGGTGCCGCCGGAGCGTGAAACGCCGGGGATCAGCGCCATGGCCTGGGCGAAGCCGTAGAGGATGCCGTGCTTGTAGGTAAGCCTGGAGAGGTCCCGGTCCTGCTTGCCGACGGCGTCTGCCACGGCGAGGATCAGGCCGAAGACAATGAGCATCGTGGCCACGATCCACAGGCTTCGCAGGACCGATTCGATCTGGTCCTGGAACAGCAGGCCCAGGACGATGATGGGCAGGCTGCCCAGAATCACCAGCCAGCCCATCCTGGCGTCCGGGTCCTGGCGCGAAACCCGCCCGGACAGCGAGCCGAACCAGGCCTTCACGATCCGGACAATGTCCCGCCAGAAGTAGACAATGACGGCGGTCTCCGTGCCGAGCTGCGTGATGGCGGTGAAGGCCGCTCCGGGGTCCGCCGCATTCGGCAGGAAGGAGCCCACAATCCGCAGGTGGGCGCTCGATGAAATAGGTAGGAATTCGGTCAGTCCCTGCACAAGACCCAGCAGGGCCGCTTCAATCCAGTTCACGCTAAGACCCTACGTCATGATGCAGGTGGTTTCCCCGTAAGCTAACTGCTATGCAGCAGCGTTACATCGGCAACAGCGGGCTCCGCGCCTCCTCCCTCTCCCTGGGCACCATGTCGTGGTCCCGCGAAACGGACGAGCAGGATGCATCGGAGCTGCTGCGCACCTTCGTGGACGCCGGCGGGACCCTTGTGGACACCGCGGCCTCCTACGCCGACGGCCAGGCCGAAGCCATGCTCGGGTCAATGCTGGGCGACGTCGTCTCCCGCACGGAAGTGGTCATCTCCACCAAGGCAGGGGTGTCGCCGTCGGACGGGCGGCAGCGCGTGGACGCATCCCGGAACGCCATGCTGTCCGGCCTGGACGCCAGCCTTGCGCGGCTTGGCACCGACTACGTTGACCTCTGGCTCGCCCAGGCGTGGGACCCCAATGTCCCGCTGGAGGAGACGTTGTCCGCCCTCGACTTCGCCGTCCGCAGCGGACGGGCCCGGTATGCCGGAATCGCCAACTACAACGGCTGGCAGACTGCCAAAGCCGCAGCGGTGGCCGGGTTCCCGCTCGTGGCCAACCAGTCCGAATATTCGCTGCTCCGCCGCAAGCCCGAGGCGGAGCTGGTGCCGGCCATCGAGGATGCGGGCCTGGGGCTGATGGCGTGGGCGCCGCTGGGCCGCGGCGTCCTCACGGGCAAGTACCGCGGCCATGTGCCGTCCGACTCCAGGGCGGCCGGCACGCGGCTGGCCACCTACGTGGAGCCGTACCTTGAACAGCCCTCATCGCAGGTGGTCGAGGCTGTTGCCATGGCGGCCCGTGGCCTGGGACGGTCGTCCCTGGATGTTGCGCTGAGCTGGCTGCTGTCCCGGCACGCAGTGGCGACCGCCATCGTGGGCGCGCGCACGCCGGTCCAGCTCAAGGAAATTCTTGACGCCCAGCTCACGCCGCTTCCGGCGGAAATAGCGCGCGCCCTCGAGGATGTCTCCAGCAACCAGGCCTGACCGGGGCCGGACCGCATCCGGCTGCGTTACTCCTCGACGATTTCCAGATCCTCGTCGTCGGCTTCCTGGTCTTCCTCTTCGTCTTCCTCGTCATCGAAAACCTGGAGCGGCGTCACTTCGTTGTAGGCCTCATAGAGGGCGTCCTCGTAGACTTCGAAGGCATCGGCAACAGCAAAGAATGCCGCCTCCACTGAGGGGTCACCATCCCCGCGGCGGGCCGAGGCGGCTGCAAGGTGTTCTTCCAAAGCGGCAGTCAGGGACTGAAGCGCGACACGCGGATCGATGCTCATGCCTTCACGTTAGCGGGAAAAGGACGAAAATGGAGAGCAATGAAGGAACATTTTCTGACCAGCTCGGTCCTGCGGGAAAGGGACTACGCCCGTCAATACGAGTACCTCGTATTGACGGTCGGTCCTGACGATTCCCTGCCCGAAGCCCGGCGCCGGCTCGTGGAACACTCCGAGTACGGCAAGTGGGAACTCGAGCGCAGCAGGCTCTACGTGGGCGGCGGCAGGCGCTTCTGGCTTCGCCGCCGGGTCACGCAGGTGCAGCGCACAGTCTAGGCCGCTCCGGCCCGCCGGGCGCGCACCTCGATGGTGCGCGCCTGCTTCCACATGGAGCCTGGCTAATCTTCTAGCGGGCCCAGCCAGGCGTTGGCAACCGTATTGTGCGCAGACTCGTCGTCCGAGGGGTGGAACATGCCTGCCAGGACGTCCCGGTACAGGCGCTCCAGCTCCGAACCCCTGAAGTAGCTGGAGCCGCCGGAGACCCGGATGGCGAGATCCACCACCGTCCGCGCCGTCTCCGTGGCCCGGAGCTTGACGCCCACCAGCCTGGCAAACCACTGGCTGCCATGGTCCGCCAGGCGGTCCACATCTCCGGCCACCACCGAAAGCTGCGGGTACAGCGCATCCATGGCCAGGGCGGCCTCGGCCACCTTCCAGCGGATGTCAGGGTCCTGGGCCAGGCTCCGGCCGCCATTCTTGAATGATGTCCTGCGCCTGGCGGCTTCCACGGCCAGCACCAGGGCCCGCTCCCCGATGCCCGCGTAAACGCCGGCCAGCAGGGTTTCAAAGCAGGCGAAGATCGCGAAGATCAGCGGATCGGCGTTGGGGCCCACCGGCAGCTTCCGGAAGATGCGGCCGGGCTGGACAACCGCGCCGTCCAGGATGGTGGTGTTGGACTGGCTGGCGCGCATGCCCAGTGTGTTCCAGTCCTCCAGGATCCGGTAGCCGGCCGTGTCCCGATCGATGAACCCGTGCACCAGTTCTCCGTCGCCGTCCCGTGCGGCCGGGTCCTTGCCGAAGATGCCCAGGCGCGTCCAGGCCGGCGAGAGGCTCGTGAAAATCTTGGTGCCCGTGAACGAGTACCCGCCGTCCGGCAGGGGCGTGGCCGCCGTCAGGGAATCGAACAGGACGGAGTCGTTGCCGGCCTCTGAGTTGCCGAAGGCGAAAATCTCCCCCGCCGCCGCTTCCTGCAGCACGAAGTCCAGCGAGGAGTCGCCGCGTGCGGCCAGCACGCGGGCCACCCCGGTCCAGACCAGATGCATGTTGACGGCCAGCGCGGTGGCCGGGGCCGCCGTCGCCAGCCGCCGCTGGCAGCGGACCGCAGCCTCCAGGCCAAGTCCCGCGCCGCCGTCGGACTCCGGCACGAAAAGCTTCAGGTATCCGGCGGCGGCGAGTTCCTCAAGATCCTCGGCGAAGAAGCGGTTCTGTTCGTCGTACTCCGCAGCCCTCCCGCGGACCCGCGCGAGCAGGCTGTCAGGAAGCAGCTGTTCCGGTTCCACCGCCGGCCTCAGTAGTTGGTGAGCAGCGTGTTCAGGACGCGGGCGCCGAACTTCAGGGATTCCGCCGGAACCCGTTCATCGACTCCGTGGAACATGCCGGTGAAGTCGAGGTCGTCCGGCAGCTGCAGGGGCGCGAAGCCGTAGCCGGTAATGCCAAGCTTGGAGAGGGACTTGTTGTCGGTGCCGCCGGACAGGGTGTAGGGAAGAACCTTCGCGCCCGGGTCTTCGGAGTGCAGGGCGTCGATCATCGAGTCGACCAGGTTGCCGGCGAATGGCACTTCCAGGGAAACATCGTTGTGCACGTAGCTGACGTCAACGCCGCTGCCCGCCAGCTCGCGGACGATCTCGAGAACCTGGTCCTGCTGGCCCGGGAGGGTCCGGCAGTCCACGAGTGCCTCTGCGGACTCGGGGATGACGTTGTGCTTGTAGCCGCCGCCAAGGAGCGTCGGGTTGGACGTGTTCTGCAGCGTGGCCCCCACGAAGCGGGCTACCGTGCCCAGTTCCTTCAGCAGCAGTTCCGGGTTGTCGGGATCGAATTCGACGCCGGTCAGTTCCGTCACGCCGTCCAGGAACTGGCGCGTGGTGGCGGTGAGCTCGATGGGCCACTGGTATTCGCCGATGCGGGTCACCGCGCCGGCGAGCCGGGTGATGGCGTTGTCAGTGTTGATCTGCGACCCGTGGCCGGCACGGCCGTGCGCCACCAGCCGCAGCCAGGAGATGCCCTTTTCCGCCGTCTGCAGGAGGTACGCCCGCTGGCCGCCGATGGTGGTCGAAAAGCCCCCGACTTCCGAGATGGCCTCCGTCGCACCCTCGAACAGTTCGGGCCGGTGCTTCACCGCGTACTGGGCGCCGTGCACGCCGCCGGCCTCCTCGTCGGCAAAGAACGCAAAGATGATGTCCCGCTTGGGCTTGCGCCCGGTGCGGGCGAAGTTGCGCAGCACGGACAGGATCATCGCGTCCATGTCCTTCATGTCCACTGCGCCGCGGCCCCAGATCAGTCCGTCTTTGAGCTCGCCGCTGAACGGGTCCACGGACCATTGCTCGCGGAGGGCAGGCACCACGTCCAGGTGGCCGTGGACCACGAGGGCACTGGCGGAGGGGTCCTCCCCCGCCATGCGGGTGACCACGCTGGCCCGGCCGGGCTCTGATTCGAAGATTTCCGCATCCAGCCCCACCTCAGCGATCAGGCCGGCGGTGTATTCGGCCGCCGCACGTTCGCCGGGACCCGAGCCGTCCCCATAGTTGGATGAATCGATGCGGATGAGCTCCTGGCAGATGGTGACGACTTCATCCTCGGGCCGTACGTGTGTCATTGATCACTCCTTGATGCGGGGAATACGCGGATTCATGCGGGTTCTGGCGGTTTTTGGCTGCCGGACCACCCGGGTTCAGCCTACCCAGTCCGCTCGATTCCATCTTTCCGGAAAGTTCGTGTTAGAGTTTTTCTCGCTGCTTCGGAGAGAAGCGAACCGCTGAAAGGCGTGAGAGAGTCCTCCGAAATACCACCTGCGCGGGTGGCGGAATGGCAGACGCGCTAGCTTGAGGTGCTAGTCCTCGAAAGGGGGTGGGGGTTCAAGTCCCCCTCCGCGCACAAAGGGAAAACCCCGGGAATCCAATGGATTCCCGGGGTTTTTTCGTTTCTCCCTGAACTTTTTCGTTTCTCTTTGAACGGCGGGAGTGCACGCGCCACGGCAAACCCACACTTGGGTCCGGCGGCGCCTACAGAGGCAGGGCTCGACGGCGGGATCCATTGGAAGACGTCCGGAAAACGCGCCGAAGATGACCACGAATGTCAGGCGCGTTACTGACTGTGACGGCACTGATCGAGCTCTTCCGGAGCGCCGCCGACGGGCGTAAAAAGGAACTGGAGGGCAACATTTGTAACCTTCGCCTCACCGGGCCCCGGGAACCCGGAGTCCGGGAGACGGGCTGACAAGGAGGTCGTCGGGTGTCCCATCAAGATCGTCCTGACCCGAAACAGCGCCCCGTCCCGGGGGCTCCCCCTGGCGCCGGACGGCCAACCCGCAACACTGCAACCCGTGGTCGGGCGCGGCGCGCGCCGTACCGTCGTCGCCGGCGTATTGCTTTCCTTGGCGATCCTGCTCCCGCTGATGCCGCAGACCTACTCCTTCAACGCCCCGACCCTGGGCGGCATGCCGTTCTTCTACTGGTACCAGCTGCTCTGGGTTCCCATTTCCGCGGCCTTGAGCGCCGTGGCGTACAGGCTTGTGACAACGGAAGACCGGCGACGGCGGGCAGCGGCCCGCGCTGGCGCCGCCGGGTCCGGCGGCGACGCAGCAAACGGAGATGAACGGCCATGAACGGGCGCGAGATCAACTGGACCGCCCTCATCATCGTGGTGCTGCTCTTCGTCATCGTCGCCGTCATGGGCTTCATGGCCGCCCGGTGGCGCCGGACGGCAGAGAGCGAGGGGCTGCACAGCCTGGACGAGTGGGGGTTCGGTGGCCGCGGCTTCGGGACGTGGATCACGTGGTTCCTGCTGGGCGGGGACCTCTACACCGCCTACACGTTCGTCGCCGTTCCTGCGGCGATGTGGGCCACAGGCGCTGTCAGCGGCTTCTTCGCGGTGCCGTACACGATCGTCCTCTACCCGATCATCTTCATCATCATGAGCCGGCTCTGGTCGGTGTCCCACCGGCACGGCTACGTCACCTCGGCGGACTTCGTGGGCGGCCGCTACGGGAGCCGGTGGCTGTCCCTTGCCATCG
The DNA here is from genome assembly GCF_000238915.1 of Arthrobacter globiformis NBRC 12137. Lineage (GTDB taxonomy): Bacteria > Actinomycetota > Actinomycetes > Actinomycetales > Micrococcaceae > Arthrobacter > Arthrobacter globiformis. The sequence goes on from NZ_BAEG01000058.1 coordinate 57,149, forward strand.
CCGTCACTGGCATCGTGGCTACCATGCCCTACATCGCCCTGCAGCTTGTGGGCATCAAGGCTGTGCTGACGGTGCTCGGGCTGGGCAGCTCCGAGAACGTGCTGCTGACAGACCTGCCACTCATCCTGGCGTTCGTCGTGCTGGCGGCATACACCTATACCTCGGGGTTGCGGGCGCCTGCGATGATCGCCGTCGTCAAAGACCTGCTCATTTACCTCGCGGTGATCGTCGCGGTCATTTACCTGCCGATCAAATTCGGCGGCTGGGACGCGATCTTCGGAGCGGCGAAGACGAAGCTGGACACCGTGAACGAGGCGACAGGGAAGCCCACCGGGGTGTTCATCCCGTCGGCTGCCAACTTCTCGGCCTACTGGACACTGGCGCTCGGGTCGGCCCTGGCACTGTTCATGTACCCGCACTCCATCACCGGCGTGCTCGCGTCCAAGGGGCGCAACACGATCCGGCGCAACGCCGCGATTCTTCCGCTGTACTCCCTGATGCTCGGCTTCCTTGCGCTGCTGGGATTCGTGGCCATTAAGGCGGGCACCCGGCCGATCGACCTCAACGGGCAGGTCAACCCGCAGCTCGTGGTCCCGCAGCTGTTTCTGGACCACTTCCCCGCGTGGTTTGCCGGCGTGGCCCTGGCAGCCATCGCCATCGGCGCGCTGGTGCCGGCGGCGATCATGTCCATTGCCGCGGCAAACATGTTCACCCGCAACATTTACCGGGACTTCCTCCGGCCTGATGTCGACCCGAAGACCGAGGCGAAGGTGTCCAAGATCGTCTCCCTGGTGGTGAAGGTCGGCGCGCTGATTTTCGTCATTGCCATGGACCAGTCCGCGGCCATCAACATGCAGCTGCTGGGCGGCATCTGGATTCTGCAGACGTTCCCCGCTGTTGTCGCAGGACTCTACACGCGGTGGTTCGACCGGTGGGCGCTGCTGGCCGGATGGGCCGTGGGCATAGCCTTCGGCACCGCATCGGCCTACAACGTCATCAACCCCGTCACGCGCGCACACTTCGGCGGCTCCCTTGCTCCCATCCCGGGAACAGGCTTCACGGTGTACATCGCCGTGTCGGCGTTCGTGCTCAACCTGGTTGTCGCCGTCGTGCTTACCCTGGTGCTGCGCGCACTCAAGGTGCCCCAGGGAGAGGACAAGACGCGCCGGTCTGACTACGGTGCTGATGAAACGGACCCGAAGGTTGTGGAGATCGAGCGGACCCAGCGTTTCGTTGAACCCGGAGGGCCGGCGCCGGTGTAGCCGGCCAGGTGTCCCGGGGAGTCGCCGCGCAGGCGCTCGAAACGCACGTGGCCCGGCGTGACACGGCCTAGGCTGGTTCGGTGACCCCAAACCCTTCACCGACTCCGCTGGATGTCTTCGTCCACACCGGACCCGCCGAGTGGTGGCAGATTCTGGCAGCACTGGGCCCCTTGGCAGTCCTGCTCGGTGCGCTGCTTGCCGCGTTCATCGGTTGGAACACCCTGCGGCAACGCACGGTCGCCGATGAAAAGGCGCTGGCCCAGAAGCGTGAAGCCGACAGCCGGGCCGAGTGGTGGCGCCGCGCCCAGTGGGCGTTCGAAGCTGCCATGGACGAAAATGAGGAGAAACAGGATGTGGGCCTCGCTGTGTTGGAGCTCCTCAATACCAGCAATCTGGCCGGTCCGGAGGAGGCCGAGATTATTGCCGAAGCCTGGAAGCGACCGCTCCAGAACGGCGAGGCCACGCTGGACCTGTTGCCGCCGTTGCCGGACAATGGGGTGACAGACGACCCTGAGGATGGTGAGCAATGAGTGCAGTAGCCGAAAAGAAGACTGCGGACGAAAGCCCGAAGCGATATGTCAGTCCTGCACAGGAGCGCGTCATTGTTCGTGCAGCCCGGCTCCGCCTGTCGACAGACAAGAAGCAGGGCATCGAGAGCCCGGCCTGGGTCAGGAAGATTGCCCGGCGGCCCCTCTAACCCCGTAGCGTGCTACAGGGCCAGCCCGCGCCAGTCAGGCTGGCCCTTCTGTTAGTGTTTTCAGACTATTTTTATCCAGCATCTGGATTTATTCTGAGGGAAGTCCCCGGAGCTTTATCTGCCGGTCCGGGGTCCTCCGTTCCGTCGAAAGGCTGGTCTCAGAATGTTTGGAAAGATCATGCGCCCTGTGGTTCTCGGCATCGGTGGTGCCTCACTCCTGGCGCCCGTTGCAGCACTGCCGGCTAACGCCGCTGCTACGCAGGGCGTCGAAACCATCGAATCGTCGTGGTGCATTCCCATCGAGGAGTTCGGCATAACGGTCTGCTCCACCGCAACGGAGCGCTACCTTGAGGTCCACACCCCGACGGGGCGGGCACTTTTCCGCAGCACGGGAACGTCCACGATGACCACCACCTACGACGACGGAACGGAGGAAACGTCCGTCGGCAGCCACCGCGTGCAAAGCGTCTTCAGCTTTTGGCTGGACCCGCTGATCTACGACGCGACGATGGTCAGCATCGACGGCTCAAGCACGCGGACTCTGCCCGACGGAACGAGCTGCACGTTCGTCGATGATTCGATCGCCGTTCGCGACCGGCTGGTCCGGGGAGGAACGACGGTCACCTGCACGCCGCCGAAGTGAACGCTTGAGGGACGGCCCATGCCATGGACGTCAGCGACATCCGCGGGCTTTTCCCCGGGCTCAAAGACACCATCTACCTCAACACCGCCACCATGTGCGTGGGCTGCGCTCCTGCCAGGGAAGCCTACGAACTGGCTGTAGAGCGCTGGTCCACCGGGCGGTTCGACTGGATGGAAGCAGAGCAGGCGGGTGAGGAGGCCCGTGGCATGTTCGCCGAGATCATTGGAGCCGCAGCGGCAGACATTGCCATCGTCCCCGCCGTCAGCACCGCGGCGGGGATTGTGGCCGCCAATCTGCCACCCGCCAGAAGCGGGGAGAACATCGTGGTGGCCGAGAACGAGTTTGCCTCGAACTACTACCCCTGGCTCCTGCTCCGGGAGCGTGGCTACGACGTACGTGCCGTCGCTCCGGAAAGGGACGTGGTGCCGGCCGAGGCCCTCAGCCGGGCGGCCGACGGCGGAACCCGCCTGATCGCCGTCAGCGCCGTACATCCCGTCACCGGATTCCGGGCAGACCTGGCATCGATCAGCCGCATTGCCGCCGGCTCAGGCGCCTGGTTTTTCGTTGACGCCTGTCAGGCGGCCGGTGCCGTGCCCCTTGACGTGAAGCGCGACGGGGTGGATTTTCTGGCCACGGCCAGCCACAAGTTTCTGCTCGGGTCGCGGGGCATGGGCTACCTCTACGTCCGCCCGGGGCTGATCGGCGGCCTGCAACCCGTCCTGCCGGGCTGGAAGGCTGCCCGGCTGCCGCTCGAAAGCTTCCTCGGCCCGGACATGGACCTGTCGCCGACAGCCTCGAAGCTGGACGCTTCGTTGGCGTGGTTCCCGGCACTGGCCGACCAGGCGGCCCTTGCCGTCCTTCGCCGGTTCGGCATTGGCGCGGTCCTCGAGCGTAACGCGCGGCTTGCCCTGCACCTGCGGAACGCGCTGGAAGCGGAGGGCGTGGACTTCCTGTCCTTCCCCGAACGGCACCGGTCCACCATCATCTCCGTTCCGGTGGACGACCCGGACGCCGTCATGGCCAGGCTGCGCCATGCGAACGCGGTGGTGTCCGTCCGGGCCGGCAGGATCCGGCTGGCGACCCATTTCTATAACCTCGAGGAAGAGCTGGACCGGGTCGCGGAGCTCATTGCCGGCCGTTGAGCGCAGCCGGTGACTAGGGCTGGCCACGGTTTCTGGTCCGGTTATGACGCCCGTGCGCCGGCGGTCAGGTGGAGGTTGCGCGTGTCAATGAGCTTGCGGAGGTAGCGCGCCAGGAACAGCTTCTCCGCAAGGCGTCCCAGGAGACCGAAGGGTGCCGCGAAGTCGATCCGGTCCACCATGACGGTTCCGGCCGGGACCTCACTGAATTCGTGGACGTGGCGAAAGCGGAGGAACGGCCCCCGGACCTGTTCATCAACGAAGTAACGGGGTGCCTGCATCTCGGTGATCCGGCTCGTCATCCGTATCGGCAGCCCGAAGTGCCAGGCGCGCCAGGTCACCTCCTGCCCCAGCGAAATCAGCCCGGACGTAACGCCGCCAATGGCTTCCTCCCGGGAGTTGGCCATCGACTGCTTGTGCGCGTCAATGCTTCGGGAACGGTCAAACAGCTCGGTCATGCCCATGCTTGTCCGTGTGGTGCATTCGAAGGTGACGGCCATGCTCCGAGTATGCCAGCAGATCCGGCGGCCCGCGGACAGCCCTGAAGCACACCAACCCGGCCGCTGATAGGCGTAAGCTATCAGGGCCTCGGCAGGTGGTTCCACCGCAGAGTCCATCGCAGGGCCCGGGGCAAACAGCAGAGCGCACCGGGATAGGAGCTGGCGTGGACACGCGAAAGCTGAAGTATTTTTTGGCCGTCGTTGACCACGACGGATTCAACCGCGCGGCAGAGCACTTGCTCATTGCACAGCCGTCCCTGTCCCAGACCATCGCCAGCCTGGAGAAGGACCTGGGTGTGCCGCTGTTCCACCGGATCGGGCGCCGGGCCGTCCTCAGTGAAGCCGGAAAGGAACTTGTGGGCCCCGCCCGGCTGGTGATGCGCGACCTGGACGCTGCCCAGTCCGCAGTACAGTCACTCCGCGGCGTGCGGAGCGGCCGGCTGGACATCATCACCATGCCATCCCCGGGCATCGAGCCGCTGACCTCCATGATCGCCGGGTTCACCCGGCTCCACCCCTCCGTCCGCCTCAACGTCAGCGCAGCATTTACGCCGGAGGAGGTCATTGAATCCGTCAGGACCGGCAGCACGGAGATCGGGCTCGCCGGCTCAGCAAGCCCCATCCGGGTCCCGGGAGTCAACGTGCTGGACCTCGAACGCCAGCCGCTGATCCTCATCGTGAACCCGCAGGCGGACACGTTCACCCCGGGGACCACCATCCAGCGCGAAGACCTGGGCGGCCACCGGCTGATCGCCAGCCAGCGCGGTTCGCTGATGCGCTGGCTTGTGGACGATGCGCTGGCGCGGGGCGTGAACACAGAAATCGTCGTCGAAGTGGCACACCGGACCTCCATCCTGCCCCTGGTGCTGGCCGGCGTCGGACACGCTGTCATGCCCTCCTCCTGGGCGCCGACGGCGCACAAGGCAGGGCTCCGCACACTGCAGATCGAACCGGTTTCCCACCTCGATGTTGCGATTTTGAGCAGGAGGGAAGACCTGACGCCTGCCGCCCGGGCGTTCCTGAAGGTTGCTGAGCTGCACGTGGTGCAGGATCCCGACACCGGTAAGGTTCCAGATTGATAGGCAGATCCTATCTCCCGTATCGAAACTTAGTCTTGGACGCGCGTAGCCGCCGGACCGTCTACTTGAAGAGGAAGAAAAACGGTGTGACCCCGCTAACAGGATCACGCTGCCAACACACTCAACGAGGAGGTCGGCATGAGCGCCAACCAGACATTCAGCATCGCTTCAATCCCCGCAGACGGCGTCGGCAAGGAAGTGGTTTCCGCAGGCCGCCGCGTGCTGGACGCCCTGGCAGAGAACTCCGGCGGCAAGTTCGCCTTCCAGTGGACGGAGTTCCCCTGGGGCTGCGGCTACTACGAAAAGACCGGCCAGATGATGGACCCCAACGGCCTGGAAGTTCTGAAGGACTTCGACGCCATCTACTTCGGCGCCGTCGGCTGGGAAAACGTCCCGGACCACATCAGCCTCTGGGGCCTGCGCCTGAACATCACGCAGAACTTCGACCAGTGGGCCAACATCCGCCCGGTCAAATTCCTCCCCGGAGTCCAGTCCCCGCTGCGGAAGGCGGACAACACCGAACTCGACTGGATCGTGGTCCGCGAGAACAGCGAAGGCGAATACGCCGGACTGGGCGGGCGCAACCTCAGCGGCCGCGGTCCGGGCAACGAAGTCGCCCTGCAGACCGCGCTGTTCACCGAGAAGGGCTGCGAGCGCATCATGCGCTTCGCCTTCGACCTGGCCCGGACCCGCACGGTCAAGAAGGTTTCCTCGGTTACCAAGTCCAACGCCCAGCAGTACGGCATGGTCCTCTGGGACGAAACCTTCAACCGCGTGGCCCTGGACTACCCGGACGTCCAGACTGAAAGTGTCCTGGTTGATGCCATGAGCGCAAAGTTCATCCTCAAGCCTGAGGACCTGTCCGTGGTGGTTGCGTCCAACCTGAACGCGGACATCCTGTCAGACCTGGGCTCGGCGCTGGCCGGCAGCCTCGGCCTGGCGGCCAGCGCCAACCTGAACCCCGAGCGCCGCTTCCCGTCCATGTTCGAACCGGTCCACGGCTCCGCCCCGGACATTGCCGGCAAGGGCATCAGCAACCCGATCGGCGCAATCGCCAGCGCCGCCCTGATGCTGGACCACTTCGGCCTGCACGAAGAGGCCCGCAAGGTTGAGGCGGCCATTGAAGGAGCAACAGGTGCCGGCCACCTGACCCGCGACGTCGGAGGCGACGCCAACACCGACGATGTCACCGAGGCCATCATCAAGGCCCTGACCCTCGCCCCGGTCGCCGTCTAACTGAAACGACGACGGCGGCCGGCGGGCCGCCGTCGTCGCGGATGTCCCTCCCCAACGCTCGCAGGCTCGCGTAGGGACCCTTGGGCCGCCGTCGAACGCCCCCCATACACTTCAGAACGTCTCCAGCGACATTCCACAATGAGGTAGGAATCATGGACCACATCACCACCGCCGGCACCGCGCCGGCCCGCAAGACCCGCTGGTACAGGCAGCTGTACTTCTGGGTGCTGACCGCCATCGTCATCGGCATCCTCGTCGGATGGCTTACGCCGAGCACCGGCGTCGCCATGGAACCCATCGGCACCACCTTTGTGAATGCGATGAAGATGCTCATCGGCCCCATCGTGTTCCTCACGATCGTGGGCGGCATCGCCAGTGTCGCCGACCTGAAAAAGGTCGGCATGACCGGCCTGAAGGCCCTGACCTACTTCCAGATCGGCACCATCTGCGCCATGACCTTCGGCCTGGTGGCCATCAACGTCTTCCGGCTCGGCGAAGGCGTCAACGCCGATGCCAGCAAGATCGAGACCTCCGAATCTGCCGCGAAACTCATTGACGCCGGCCAGAACCAGCAGTGGTGGGAGTTCCTCACCCACATCATCCCGAAGAGCATCGTCGGTCCCTTCGTCGAAGGCGACATCCTGCAGATCATCTTCATCGCCGTGGTCTTTGGCATCGCCCTGAATGCCATGGGCAAGGTCGGCGCGCCGGTCCTGGACGGCGTGCAGCGCCTGACCGGGGTGATGTTCAAGATCCTGAGCTTCATCATGAAGGCCGCCCCGATCGGTGCCTTCGGCGCGATGGCCTACGCGGTGGGCAAGTTCGGTGTCTCCTCCCTGACCAGCATGGGCGGGCTGATCGCCCTGTTCTACATCACCTCCATCCTCTTCGTGGTGATCGTGCTCGGCTCCATCATGGCTTTCCTGAAGCTGAACATCTTCAAGATGCTCAAGCACTTCAAAGAGGAATACATGCTCATCCTCGGCACCTCTACCGCCGAACCGGCCCTGCCAGGCCTGATGCGCAAGCTCGAGCACGCCGGCGTCAAGAAGGAAACAGTCGGCCTCGTTGTCCCCACCGGGTACAGCTTCAACCTCGACGGCGCCGCCATCTACCTCTCACTGGCCGCCCTCTACATCGCCCAGGCCACCAACACGGACCTCACCATCGGCCAGCAGCTCGGCCTGCTCGCTGTCATGCTGCTGACCTCCAAGGGCGCGGCAGGCGTTGCCGGCGGCGGCTTCATCGCCCTCACCGCAACCCTGACCACCATCGGCACCATCCCCGCCGCGGGCATCATGCTCATCTTCGGCATTGACAAGTTCATGTCCGAGTGCCGGGCGCTCGTCAACTTCACCGGCAACGCCGTCGCCACCCTCTTCATCGCCTGGTGGGACCGCACCCTCGACGCCGACCGTGTCCGCCGCGTCTTCAACGGCGAAACCGTCGAGCCCATGCCGTCCGAGGACCCCGTCCACCTCGCCGAAGTCACCGACATCGACGACGACCTGGCCGAGTACGGCCACCACGCCCCCAAGGAAACCGGCGCCAGGCACGCAGGACCCGCCACCGACGCCACATCCTCCACGAACGACCGTCGCCCCGCCTACTCGGAAACCGTCTGACATGACCAGCCCAACCGCCCCGAAAACCGTCCGGACCCTCATCGCGCCTGACAAGTTCAAAGGCAGCCTCACCGCCGGCGAGGTAGCCGAGGCCCTGGCCGCCGGGCTGCGCTCCGTATCTGATGCGTCCGGCAAAGCCGGAGCGGTCCGCTGCGAACTCCTCCCCCTGGCGGACGGAGGTGACGGCAGCGTCGATGCCGCCGTCACCTCCGGCTTCACCCGCCGCTGCTACACCGTGGCCGGCCCCACCGGCCAGCCCGTCCAGGCAAGCATCGCGTTTGACGGAACCACCGCCGTCGTCGAGGTCGCCAACACCTGCGGTTTGGCGCTGCTGCCAAACGGGAAGCTGGAACCGCTGAATGCCTCCAGCCGCGGCTTCGGCGAGGCAGTCCTCTTCGCCCTCAGCCTCAACCCGGCCAGGGTCGTCATGGCCCTGGGCGGCAGCGCCAGCACTGACGGCGGCATGGGCATGCTCACCGCCCTCGGCTACCGCTTCCTGGATGCGGAGGGCCGCCAGCTCTCCGGCAGCGGCAAGTCCCTGGCGCAGATCCACGCTGTCGAGCGGACCGGCCTGCCGGAACTGGACGAGACGGACTTCATCGTCGCCAGCGACGTCCATAACCCGCTGCTCGGACGCCAAGGCGCACCCGCCGTCTTCGGCCCCCAAAAGGGTGCCGGAACGGAAGAGATCACAGCCCTCAACGACGGGTTGGCACACTACGTGTCCAAACTGGCCGAGGCAGGCGACCTCCGGGCCGAAGCCCTGGCCAACCACGAAGGTGCCGGAAGCGCCGGAGGACTCGGCTTCGCCTGCCTGCTGCTGGGTGCCACGCAGGTGTCAGGCGCCGATTATTTCCTGGACCTGCTGGACTTCAACACCAGAAAGGACAGCTGCGACGTCGTCATCACCGGCGAGGGAAGCATCGACGAACAGACCCTGGCCGGGAAACTTCCAGCCGCCGTCGCCCGGCGCTCGGGCGGCCGCCCCATCATCGCGGTGGCTGGCCGTTCTCTGCTGCCGAGGGAGCGCTGGGCCGAGATGGCGTTGAGCCGGGTCTACACGCTGGCAGACTACACCGACCGGGACTCCGCCAGGGACCCCGCGCTGTCAGCCGCCCTGCTGCGCCGGATCGGGCAGGACATAGCGGCAGGCCTCCTCTAGCAAAAGGCCAAGTGGAAGGAAGAAAGAAGGGCCCCGCAGCGGCGGGGCCCTTCTTTGCTGTGCCTACGCGTTCTCGCGGATGCGGCCAGGCTCATGGTCAGCGGTTTCCTCCAGACGGGCGAGGTAGGCCCACATCCTGCTTTCCTCAGCCTGCACCTGGGGTTCAGGGGTCTCGGCCGGCCTTGCTTCCGGGCGTCCCTCAGCCTCCTTAGCCGCTTCCTTCCTGTAATTCCGCCATCCCTCACACGATGAATAGCACATCACCGACCTCCTAACAGTTGGTGTACCTTTATCGTCCTCCCATTGCCGGACAGTGTCGATTGCCCGGAGGTTGCCGGGATGCCGTGGCACGGCGTTTGTTCAGGTGAGCCGCTGACGGACGATGTCGCTCACGGCCTTTCCGTCGAAGCGGCCTGCCACCCGGGCCGTGACCGGCTTCATCACGGCTCCCATGTGCCGCACGGACAGCTCGGCGCCGTCGGCCCGCAAGCCCCCGATGACCTCGTCCACGATGCTTTCCACTTCAGCAGCAGAGAGGGCCTTCGGCAGGTAAGCCTCAATGACCTCCGCCTCGGCGACTTCCGCCGCGGCCCGCCCCGTTTCCCCGGCTTCCGTGTAGATGCGGGCCGTGTCGCGCCGTTTCGCCGCCTCCTTCTGCAGCAGTGCCGTCACCTGCGAGTCGTCGAGCTCCACCGGCGTCTTGCCGGACTTCTCCCGGGTTTCGATCTCGCCCAGGACGCTGCGCACGGTGCCCAGGGCCACCTTGTTGTGCTCCTTCAGATGTGCAACGACGTCCCCGTGCAGGCGTTCCTTCAGCGTGGCCATGATTTCCTTCTCTCGGGATTGGTGTGTACTTCAATCGTGGACCCCCTCCGGGCCGCACTGCTACAACCCCGCACCGCATGGGACGGGCAGCGCCCGTGATCAGGTGTTGCCGCGTGTCTTTCGCCGCTGCCGGCGGCATTCGCACATATGTTCTAGGTATGGAAGAGGAACATCCCGGTGAACTTGCCGGGCAGATGTCAATCAATGAGCTCCTTGTCGCGATGGGTGAAGCCCCCGTGGAAAGCATGCTGCATCTGGTGGTTCCGGACGACGCTTCATCGCTGACGGAGGATCCGCCCACGCTGCCCGGATTGTGAGCCGGACCCGAAAGGCACAGCCCCTGTAGCCTTGACTCCTATGGTTTATGTGCAAGTCCCCGGCCCGTCCCTGCCCGAACAATGGTGGGACCGGGTGGCTGCCGGATTCACCCAGACGGCCGTTCCCGCGGTCTCCGTCACCGAGCTCGTGGCTGTCCTGCTTATTGCGGCGGTGCTGTCCGTTCCCCGCGCAACCTGGCGCTATTTCGGCCTGCTCGCAACAATCACCCATGAACTCGGGCACGCCTTTGCTGCCCTGACCAGCGGCCAGCGGCTGGGCGGCATCCGCCTGCAGCTGAATCACGGCGGCACCACCACCTCCTACACCCGGGGACGTGCCGCCGCCGTCTGGTCAGGTTTTTGGGGCTATCCCGTTCCCGGAGTGACCGGCGCCGCCCTGGTGTGGGCGGGCTTCAGCGGCTGGGGCCCGGCCGCCCTGTCTGCCGGACTGCTGGTCCTGCTGGTCTCGCTGATCTTCATCCGCAACGCCGCCGGCGTGCTCATCCTCCTCGGGGCGGTGGTGGCGGTGGCGGCCATGATCATCAATGTGCCCGCAGCGTTCACCGGCCATGTGGCGATCATTCTGGGCCTGGCCCTCCTCGTTGCCGCCGTCCGGGACCTGCTCAAGCTCACAAACGTCCACCTCCGCCGCCGGGACCAGTTGCGGTCCTCCGACGCTTACATCCTCTACCGCGCCACCGCCGTGCCGTCAGGCGTCTGGATCACCCTGTTCTCGCTGGTGGTAGCAGCGTGCTGGGTGGCTGCCTGGCTGCCGATGTCGCGGGTCTTTGGAGCGGCAACATAGTCTGGTGCCATGAGTGAGAAGACCAGCACAGTCGAAGCACACAGCAGGGGACGCCACGCCGCGGAATCCCAGCCCAGGGAATTCCACAGCGCGGAGCCCCGCAGCACGGAACCCCACAGTACAAAGGGCGCCTATGTCACCGGCGGCGAGTTCACCCGGGACACCAACTACATTGAGGACCGCATCACCCGGGACGGCACCCCCGGGCCGAACGGTGAACCAGGCTGGCCGGCGGGACCGGGGCGCTACCGGCTGATTGCCGCGCGGGCGTGCCCGTGGGCCAACCGCACCGTCATCGTGCGCAGGCTCCTGGGGCTCGAGGACGCCATCAGCCTCGGTCAGCCCGGCCCCACCCACGATGCCCGGTCCTGGACCTTTGACCTGGACGCGGACGGCAAGGATCCCGTGCTGGGCATCGAGCGGCTGCAGGAGGCCTACTTCCGCCGTTTCCCGGACTACCCGCGCGGTATTACGGTTCCTGCGGTGGTGGAGATCGCCAGCGGCGCGGTGGTGACCAACAACTACCCCCAGATCACGCTGGACTTCTCCACGGAATGGACGGACTTCCACCGCCCGGGTGCGCCGCGGCTGTACCCGGAGCATCTGCGTGGGGAAATCGACAGCGTTAACAAGCGCGTCTTCACCGAGGTCAACAACGGTGTCTACAGGTGTGGCTTCGCCGGGTCCCAGGAGGCCTACGATGCTGCCTACACCCGGCTGTGGAACGCGATGGACTGGCTGGAGGAACGGCTCTCCGGCCAGAGGTACCTGGTGGGCGACTCCATCACCGAGGCGGACGTCCGGCTCTTCACCACGCTCGCGCGTTTCGACGCCGTCTACCACGGCCACTTCAAGTGCAACCGGAACAAGCTCACCGAAATGCCTGCGCTGTGGGGTTATGCCCGGGACCTTTTCCAGACGCCCGGCTTCGGGGACACCATCGACTTCGTGCAGATCAAGCAGCACTACTACATCGTGCATGAGGACATTAATCCCACCCAGATCGTCCCCGCGGGCCCGGAGCTGTCCGGGTGGCTGAGCGCCCACGGCAGGGAGTCCCTGGGGGGCAGCCCGTTCGGCCAAGGCACTCCGCCGGGGCCGGTCAAGGCCGGCGAGGAAGTGGCCCCCGGCCACGGAGCCGGCTAGCACCGCAGGGACCCGATGAGCTCCTCGGAACAGCACCAGACAGCGTCCCGTGATCCACTGCCACGCAGGATCTGGCAGTCAGTGGCCACCAGGATGGCCCGGGCCCTCGCCGCACCGCGTCTTCAGCTCGCCGCCAAGGCGGGCCTGGCGGCAGGCATCGCGTTTTGGGTGGCCCCTCTCATGCCCGGTGGCGCCGCCCAATACGCTTACTACGCCCCGCTCGGCGCACTGGTGGCAATGTACGAGAACGTCTCGGGTTCCATGCGCCAGGGCTTCCAGACCCTGGTTGGCCTGGGAGCGGGCATCGGCCTGGCGTTCCTTCTCATCAGTTTCGGAGCCACGCCCCTCACCGTGGCAGCGGTCATGGCACTGGGCGTCCTGCTCGCGGGGCTCCCGCGCCTGGGCGCCGGCCGGGACTGGATTCCGACGGCGGCCCTGCTGGTGCTGCTGGTAGGCGGGCAGAATCCGGACGATTTCTCCTTCGGCTACCTGCTGCAGATGGGCGTGGGCGTGGTGGTCGGCATTGCCGTGAACCTGCTGGTGTTCCCGCCGCTGCACTTCAACGCGGCCGCCCTCAGCCTCGCTGAGCTGCGGCTGTCCCTGGCCCGCCAGCTGTCCGACATGGGCGCCGCGATGCACGAAAAATGGCCGCCCGAACACGAGGACTGGTCGCGCCGGTCCGAGGACCTGGCCCAGTCGGCCCGCTCGGTCCGGGCAGCGGTCCAGAAGGCTGACGCGAGCAGGGCGAAAAACCCGCGGCGCCGTTTCCACCCGCGTGACGTGGACAAGGACTACCGCAACGTCCGCGACCTGGAGCACATCACCTTCCACATCCAGGACATGACGGAGGTGCTTGCCGACGTCATCTGGAGCGAGGACATGCCCTTCACCATCCCGCTGCCCTACAGCGAACCGCTCGCGGAGGCCCTTTCCGCCGTGGGTGAAGTACTTCGTGCGGCGGAGGAGGACGACGTCGACCGGCAGGCTGAGCTGTTCCGGGCGGCTGAAGAGGCGGTCGCCTCCCTCGAGGACCGCACCGCCGCCGAAGGCGACGGCGGCGGCACGCCGAGCGCGGCCGGATCAATCCTGCTCAGCCTGCACCGCATCCTCCGGGTCGCCAAGCCGAACGGCAAGTAGCCGAGCAGCTCTGCTGTGCAGCACACCCCTGGCTACAGCGCCGCCACCGATCCGCTGAAGTGCTTCCGGCCGGACCGCGGACTCCAGGCCACATAGTCGGACCGCTGCCAGCCGCCGTCCACAGACTCTGCCGTCGAAATGTCCAGCGCCACCCGTGCGGGCAGGAAAACCGGAGCCTCGAACTCCACGTCCCAGCGAAAGGCATCGCCTTTGGCCGAGCCCACGTCCGCCAGCGCCCTCGACGCCAGGTACATGCCGTGGGCGATGGACCGGCGCAGGCCCAGGGCTCTGGCGGAAAGGACACTCAGGTGGATCGGATTGAAGTCCCCGGACACGGCAGCGTAGGCGCGGCCGGTGTCCACGCCAAGCTGCCAGAGCCCTGTGGGGTCCGGGGCGGTGAAACCCTGCGGCGCGGCTGTTGCCGAGGCCTTGTCGATGCCGGGCAGGAACACGCCCTTGGCGAGATAGGTGGACACGCCACACCAGCACGCAGCGCTTTCGCCGGCGGCGCGCACCTCCACCGCGATATCCACCTGGGTTCCGGCGCGGTGCGCCCGGAGCGTCTCCGCCCTGGCCACAATTTCCAGCGGTTCAGTGAACCTGACCGGCCTGCTGTACTCAATGACATTCCGCAGATGGAGCATTCCCAGCAGAGGCAGCGGAAAGTCGTCGCGGTTCATGACGCTTATGGCCACGGGGAACGCCAGCGCATGGATGAACCCTGCCGGCAGCACGTCACTGGCGGTCTCACCCAGCAGATGCTGGTAGGCCGTGAGGTTTTCGACGTCGGGACGGACGTCCCGGACTTCGTGGCTGACGGCGGGCAGCACGGCGGCGGCATGCGAGCCCAGGATCCTGCGGCGGGCCGCCGTGGCCGCGGCATTCACGTACAACTTGGAGAGGGACGGCATCTCCCCCAGGATGAGGTGCTGGCCGCTAGTCATGCCCCCACCAGGTTTTGTCCGCACACCCTCAGTACCTCTCCGGAAATGCCCCCGGCGGAATCGCCCGCGAGGAAGGAAATGGCCTCGGCAACGTCCCCCGGCAGCCCTCCCTGCTGCAGGGAATTCAGCCGCCGCGCAATTTCCCGGGTGGCGAAGGGAATCCGTGCCGTCATCTCCGTCTCGATAAAGCCGGGTGCCACGGCGTTGATTGAACCGCCGTGCTGCGCCAGCAGCGGTGCGGTGGCGCGGACCATACCCATAACCCCGCCCTTGGACGCCGCATAGTTGGTTTGTCCGCGGTTGCCGGCGATGCCGCTCGTGGAGGCAACCGAAACGATGCGCGGCTCGGAACGGAAGTGCTCGGAGGCCAGGAGGGCCTCATTGATGCGCAGCTGGGCGGCGATGTTCACATTGATAACCGAACCCCACCGGGACTGGTCCATGTTGACCAGCAGCTTGTCCCGGGTGATGCCGGCATTGTGGACCACGACGTCGAGCCGGCCGTGGCGGTGCACTGCGTGGTCGATGATTCTTTGCCCGGCGTCGTCACGTGTGATGTCCAGCTGCAGCGCGGTCCCGTGGATCCCGTTGGCAACCTCCGCCAGGTGGTCCCCGGCCGCGGGAACGTCCACTGCCACAACGGTGGCTCCGTCACGGTGAAGTGTCCGGGCAATGGCGGCACCGATCCCTCGGGCCGCGCCGGTCACGACGGCGACCTTCCCCGCGAGTGGTGCGTCGGCGTCGTCGGGCAGGCGGCCTTCGGCGGAACTGACGCGGATGAACTGGCCATCCACGAACGCGGACCGGCCGGAAAGGAAGAAGCGCAGCGCCCCCAGGGCGGAGGGGGCGGTGGGGCTGACGTCCTCGGCAAGGACGATGCCGTTACCGGTGGCGCCGGCGCGCAGTTCCTTGGCCAGTGACCGCAGCAGCCCATCCACCCCTTGCCGGGCGGCGGCCGTGGCCGGCGTTCCGCCGGGGACGCGCGAAACGGTGACTACCCGTCCGCCGGGCGCAAGGTCGCGCAGTGACGGGGCTGCCGCGAGGACCGGCTGCTCCAGGTCGCCGGGGGCCTCGAGGGCGTCGAGGACCAGCACGATTCCGCCGAGCCGTTCCTTGGGAACAGCGTGGCGGCGGACATCGAGTCCCCACGAAAGCAGCGCCGCTGCGATTCTGTCGGCGCCGGGTCCGGAGCCACGCACCAGCACGGGGCCGTCGATCAAGGGCTGGCCGGGCCGGTAGCGCCGCAGGTCGGCCGGCTGCGGCAGGCCGAGCTTCCGTGCCAGATCCCGTCCGAGGCCGTGGTTAACCAGCCGTGCATAGGTGTCAGTCATGGATGTCCCCCGCGGTGGTTCCTGCCGAGTACGCCTCGAGCAGCGCGACGACGCCTTGGCCGCCGGCGGCGCAGACGGACACGAGCCCCAGGGCGGGGCGCCCGCCGGCTTTGCCCTTCTCATGCAGCATTTTGGCAAGCGTGGCCACGATGCGTCCGCCCGTGGCAGCGAACGGGTGCCCGGCTGCCAGCGATGATCCGTTGACGTTCAGCTTGGACCGGTCGACCTTGCCGAAGGCGCCATCCAGCCCGAGTCGTTCACGGCCGAACTTTTCGTCCTCCCAGGCGGCGAGCGTGCTCAGTACCGTCCCGGCGAAGGCCTCGTGGATCTCGAAGTAGTCGATGTCGTCCAAAGTGAGGCCGTTGCGTGCCAGCAGGCGGGGGACGGCGAACACCGGCGCCATCAGCAGCCCGTCCTTGCCGTGGACGAAATCCACGGCGGCTGCCTCGCCGTCCAGGACGGTGGCGAGCTTGGGCAGGTCGTGCGCGTCGGCCCAGTCCTCCGAGGCGAGCAGCACCGTGGAGGCACCGTCGGTCAGCGGCGTGGAGTTGCCGGCCGTCATGGTGGCTTCCGAACCGAGGCTCCGGCCGAACACCGGCTTCAGGGACGCCAGCTTTTCAGGGCTTGTGTCTGGCCGGAGGTTGGAGTCCCGGGTGAGCCCCCGGTATGGCGTGAGGAGATCGTCGAAGAACCCGGCATCGTAGGCGGCGGCGAGGTTCCGGTGGCTGTTGAGGGCAAGCTCGTCCTGCGCCTCACGGGAGATGTTCCACTGGGCCGTGGTCAGTGCCTGGTGCTCGCCCATCGACAGTCCTGTCCTGGGCTCTCTGGTGCTCGGTGCATCCGGGGCGAGGTCCTTGGGGCGCAGGCGGGCGAGGATTTGAAGCCGCTGCGGGAGTGTCTTGGCGCGGCTGAGGTCCAGCAGCACCTCGCGGAGTCCTTCACTGACGGCGATCGGTGCGTCGGAGGCGGAGTCCACACCGCCTGCGATGGCGGAGTCCAACTGGCCGAGCCTGATCTTGTTGGCCAGGCCCAGCACTGTTTCCAGGCCGGTGGCGCAGGCCTGCTGCAGGTCATAGGCGGGAGTTTCCGGTGACAGCGCCGACCCCAGCACTGCTTCGCGCGTCAGGTTGAAGTCCCGGGAATGCTTGAGGACGGCGCCTGCAGCCACTTCACCGATGCGCTCCTCCTGCAGGCCGAAGCGGGCGATCAGGCCGTCCAGGGCTGCCGTGAGCATGTCCTGGTTGGACGACTTGGTGTACGCACCGCCTGTCCGGGCGAACGGGATCCTGTTGCCACCGACTACCACGGCTTTCCGCACGGTTTGAGGCTGACGATCCACGGGCATGTGCTATCTCCTTTGATCCGGCTGGTTATCGATACCCAGCGTACCTGATACGCTGGGTATCGTGAACTTGACTCCCCCGACCGGACCCCCGGGCTCCCCCTCAGATGCGGTGGACGGCCGCGCCTCGCGATGGCAGGGGCACCGCGAGGAGCGGCGGCGCGAACTCATCAAGGCCGCGCGGCGGGCCGTGCACACGCTCGGCAGCGACGCGCCGATGGAGGACATTGCCGCTGCGGCTGCCACCTCCAAGTCCGTGTTCTACCGGTACTTCGGCGACAAAGCCGGCCTGCAGCAGGCCGTCGGGGAAGTGGTGCTCGGGCAGATGCAGCAACGCATCAGGGAGGCGGCGCAAAGCGCGCAGACGCCCCGGGAGGGCTTGTTCGCCATGGTCGCGGCCTACCTCCAGATGGCCGAAACCAGCCCCAACGTCTACACGTTTGTGACCCGGTACTCCGCTGCAGAGGCCGACGGCAGTCCCACCTCCATCAGGACAGCCGGCGCCCTGGGCCATTTCTTTGACGCCATCGCGGACATGATCGCCGCGCCCATGCGGGCCCACCTCGGTGAAGGCAAGGAATCCGTCATCGGCTACTGGCCCAATGCCGCCATCGGCCTGGTCCGCAACGCCGGCGAGCAGTGGCTGGCCAGTCCGGACTCCCCTAGCAAGCCGGACCAGGAAACCATGGCACGCCAGATCACCGACTGGCTGTGCGTCGGCATCGCGCCGGAACTCACGGACATTCAATAGCACCGGAATCTGTCAATACCAGCGAAGGAATCGACATGACTGAAGTAGCGGACCGCCAGGGCGCAGCCACCCATGCAGCAGCCGCCGGAACTGCGGAGCCCTTGCCCGCCGTCGACGTCGCGGCCCTGGGCGAGCTGCTCCTGGGCAAGTGGGCGGAGGTCCGCCGGCAGGCGCGTGACCTGGCGGCGCGCGACGAGCTCCACAAGACGGAAGGGCTCACGCACACGGAGCACAGGGCGCGCACCTTCGGACAGCTGAAGCTCCTTGTGGACAGCGGCGCCGTGCACCGTGCCTTCCCGGCCAGCTTCGGCGGGTCCGATGACCACGGCGGCAATATCGCCGGCTTCGAGGAACTGGTCACCGCAGACCCGTCCCTGCAGATCAAGGCCGGTGTGCAGTGGGGCCTGTTCGGCTCGGCCGTAATGCACCTTGGCACGGCGGAACACCACGAGAAGTGGCTGCCGGGCATCATGAACCTGGACATCCCCGGGTGCTTCGCCATGACCGAAACGGGACACGGTTCGGACGTCGCCAGCATCGCCACCACTGCAACCTACGATCCTGACGCGCAGGAGTTCGTGATCCACACCCCGTTCCGCGCCGCCTGGAAGGACTACATCGGCAACGCGGCCATTGACGGCCTCGGGGCCGTGGTGTTCGCCCAGCTGGTGACGCGCGGAGTCAACCACGGCGTGCACGCGTTCTACGTGGACCTTCGAGACCCCGTCAGCAAGGCATTCCTGCCGGGAATCGGCGGCGAGGATGACGGCCTGAAGGGCGGGCTCAACGGTATCGACAACGGCCGGCTGCACTTCGACCATGTCAGGGTCCCGCGCGCCAACCTGCTCAACCGCTACGGCAACGTCGATGCCGCGGGCAACTACACCTCACCCATCGCGAGCCCCGGACGGCGGTTCTTCACCATGCTCGGCACGCTGGTGCAGGGCCGCGTGAGCCTGGACGGCGCGGCCGTCGCAGCGTCCAAGATCGCCCTGAAGACGGCCATCACCTACGCAACCGAACGGCGGCAGTTCAACGCTTCCTCCCCGGTCGAGGAAGAGGTGCTGCTGGACTACCAGCGGCACCAGCGCCGGCTCTTCACCCGGCTGGCCACCACCTACGCCGCGGGCTTCGCACATGACCAGCTGCTCGAAAAGCTGGACGATGTCTTTTCCGGCGTCCACGATTCCGACGAGGACCGCCAGGACCTGGAGACCCTGGCCGCGGCTCTGAAGCCGCTGAGCACCTGGCACGCATTGGATACCCTGCAGGAATGCCGCGAAGCGTGCGGCGGAGCGGGGTTCCTGATCGAGAACCGCTTCGCCTCGCTCCGCGCCGACCTCGACGTCTATGTCACCTTCGAAGGCGACAACACCGTCCTGCTGCAGCTCGTGGCCAAGCGGTTGCTGGCCGACTACGCCAAGGAATTCCGCAGCGCCACGTTCGGTGTGCTGGCACGGTACGTGGTCAACCAGGCCGCTGGTACCGCTGTCCACCGCACGGGCCTTCGCCAGGTGGCCCAGTTCGTGGCTGACAACGGCTCTGTCCAGAAGGCCGCCATTGCCCTCCGCGACGAGGAAAGCCAGCGCGCACTGCTCACCGACCGGGTCCAGACGATGGTTGCCGAAGCGGCCACAGCCCTCCGGGGCGCGAACCGGCTGCCCCAGCGCGAAGCGTCCGCCCTGTTCAACCAGCACCAGGACGAGCTCATCGATGCGGCCCGGGCGCACGCCGAACTCCTGCAGTGGGAGGCCTTCACCGAGGCACTGGGCCGGGTCGCCGACCCGGGAACCAGGACCGTGCTGACCTGGCTCCGCGACCTGTTCGGGCTCTCGCTCATCGAGAACAACCTCTCGTGGTACCTGATGAACGGCAGGCTCTCGATGCAGCGCGCACGGACCGTTGGCGGCTACATCAACCGGCTCCTGGTCAAGCTACGCCCCCATGCGCTGGACCTCGTGGACGCCTTCGGCTACGGCCCGGCCCACCTCCGCGCGGCTATCGCCACCGGCGCCGAAAAGGTCCGCCAGGACGAGGCACGGGATTACTACCGGGTGCAGCGTGCCAGCGGAACAGCCCCCGTGCCGGAGAAGTCACTTCCGCCCCGCGGCTGATTGAACTACAACGCCCGACGGCGGGGACCTGGGTTGGGAGGTCCCCGCCGTCGGGCGTTGAATTAGGTGACGCTAGCTGAGGACGGAACGGTAGACGTCCAGCGTGGTCTGCGTGATCGACTCCCAGGAGAAGTGCTCCTCGGCTCGCTTGCGGCCGGCCTGGCCCATCGCGCGGGCACGCTCCGGGTCCGACACAACCTCGGTTAGGGCCGCGGCGAACTCGCTGACGAACTTCTCCGGGTCCAGCGGCGTGCCGGTACCGTCGGTCACCTGCTCGAGCTCCACCAGCAGGCCGGTCTCGCCGTGGCTGACCACCTCGGGGATGCCGCCCGTTGCACTGGCCACCACGGCAGCGCCGCAGGCCATCGCTTCGAGGTTCACGATGCCGAGCGGCTCGTAGATGGAGGGGCAGGCGAACGCCGTGGCGTGGCTCAGGACCTGGATCAGCTCGTTGCGGGGAAGCATGCGCTCGATCAGCACCACGCCGCTGCGCTGGCTCTGCAGCTCCTCGATCAGCCGGGCGGTCTCCGCCGCGAGTTCGGGCGTGTCCGCCGCGCCGAGGCAGAGGACCAGCTGGACGTCGGCGGGGAGCTTGGCGGCGGCCCGCAGCAGGTACGGGACGCCCTTCTGCCGGGTGTTGCGGCCAACGAACACTACGCTGGGCCGGGCGGGGTCGATGCCCAGGGTGCGGATGACGTCGTCGTTCTCGTCACGGTTCCACAGGCTGACGTCGATGCCGTTGTGCACCACTTTGACCTTGGCGGGGTCCACCTCCGGGTAGCTGCGCAGGATGTCCTGTCGCATGCCCTCGGAGACGGCGATGATGGCGGCCGCCGCCTCATACGCGGTTTTCTCCACCCACGAGGACAGGGCGTAGCCGCCGCCCAGCTGCTCAGCCTTCCAGGGCCGCAGCGGTTCCAGGCTGTGGGCGCTGAGCACGTGCGGGATGCCGTGCAGCAGTGATGCCAGGTGGCCTGCCATGTTCGCGTACCACGTGTGCGAATGCACCAGATCCGCGCCGGCGACGTCCGGGACGATGCGCAGGTCCACGCCCAGGGTCTGCACGGCGGCGTTCGCTGCGCCCAGGTCCTCGGGCACCGAGTAGGAGGTCACGGCGGCGCCATGGTAGTCGGCGTCCCGGGGCGCGCCAAAGGCACGCACCTGAAGGTCGACATGCTTGGCCAGGACCCGGCTCAGCTCGGCAACGTGGACGCCCGCGCCGCCATAGATTTCCGGCGGAAATTCTTTAGTCACAATGTCTATTCGCACGTTACCCAAGGTAGTCGTTACGGTGGAACTGTTCTAGTGTGAAGAAAGTCCGGACAAACCGGATTTTTTGGGGAGTTACGAAGGCGTACAGGAGCGACCATGCCGTTAACAAAGAAAGTCCTGGCCATTGTCCTTGCAGGGGGCGAGGGAAACCGTCTTATGCCGCTGACGGCAGACCGGGCGAAACCTGGCGTGCCTTTTGCCGGCAGTTACCGCCTCATCGACTTCGCGCTGTCCAACCTCGTCAACTCCCGGTACCTGCAGATCGTGGTCCTGACGCAGTACAAGTCCCACAGCCTTGACCGCCACATCTCCGAGACCTGGCGGATGTCCACGCAGCTCGGCAACTACGTAGCCTCCGTCCCGGCGCAGCAGCGCGTCGGCAAGAGCTGGTTCCTCGGCAGCGCCAACGCCATCTACCAGTCCCTGAACCTGATCCACGACGCCAATCCCGACATCGTCGTCGTGGTGGGTGCCGACCACGTTTACCGCATGGACTTCGCCCAGATGGTTGAGCAGCACGTCCTGAGCGGCGCGAAGGCCACCGTGGCGGCCGTCCGCCAGCCCCTGAACATGGCCAACCAGTTCGGCGTCATCGAGGTGGACCCCGAAGACCCCCAGAAGATTGCTGCGTTCGTCGAGAAGCCCGCGTCCACCCCGGGCCTGGCAGCAGACCCCACCCAGTTCCTCGCCTCCATGGGCAACTACGTCTTTGACGCCGACGCCCTGGTTGACGCGCTTCACGTTGACGCCGAACGGCTGGACACCAAGCACGACATGGGCGGGGACATCATCCCCTACTTCGTGAACCAGGGGCAGGCCGGTGTTTACGACTTCACCCTCAACGACATTCCCGGCTCCACCGAACGGGACCGGACCTACTGGCGTGACGTCGGCACCATCGACTCCTTCTACGAAGCCCACATGGACCTGATCTCGCCGCTGCCGGTGTTCAACCTGTACAACTCCGAGTGGCCCATCTACACCCGGCAGAGCATTTCCCCGCCGGCCAAGTTCGTCCGCGGCGACAACAACACCGTGGGAACGGCGCTTGATTCCATCGTGGCCAGCGGCGTGGTCATCTCCGGCGGCATCGTGGAAGGCTCCGTGCTGTCCAACGACGTCTACGTCGGCGCGGCCAGCCGCGTCATCGACTCCGTACTCATGGACAAGGTGCAGATCGGCGAAGGTGCCGTGGTGCGCCGGGCCATCATCGACAAGAACGTCAAGGTGCCCGCCGGCGCTGCCATCGGCCTTGACCCGGAGCTGGACCGCGCCCGCGGCTTCAAGGTGACCGACTCCGGCATTACGGTTCTCTCCAAGTACCAGGCCGTTCCTGAACCGGGCGAGGAGGAGCGGGCACTGTCCGCCGCGAACCTGCACCTGGTCCCCGATGCCGTCAAGGCCGCCACGGAGAACTGGCCCGAGGTCCGCAGCTCGGTGGAACAGGTAGGCAAGGTCCAGGCGGCCGCCGTCGGCGTGGACTCCCCGCCGCAGCAGACAGTCCGCTCCTAATCCCCCTGTTCAGGTAGCCCCTGTTCCACGCAATTTCCCTGAGGCAGGTCTGACGCTCCACAGGCTGTAAAATCAGATCAATGAGCTCCGCCGATCTGACGCCTGAAGAGATTCAGGCCTGCCTCAAGGTTTTGAACACCATCCACGTCTACGACGAGGAACACCCCGACTACGTCTCGGTGCGCCGCGCCACCGGCAAGATGTTCAAGGCCGTGAAGCGGCACCGGCGGGTGACCAAGCGCGATCTGATCGCGGAGGCGGACCGCGCCGTGCTGGCACAGACTGCCACCGCCGCGCCGGACCGGATCGACGACGAGACGCGCGGCAACAAGCTCGCCCCGTCCGCCACGGGAAAGGTCGCCGGCCACCTCATCAGGTCCCGGCCCTGCTACATCTGCAAGCAGCACTACACCCAGGTGGACGCCTTCTACCACCAGCTGTGCCCGGAGTGCGCGGCGTTCAGCCATTCCAAGCGCGATGCCCGCACCGACCTCACCGGCCGGCGGGCCCTGCTGACCGGCGGCCGCGCCAAGATCGGCATGTACATCGCCCTGCGGCTGCTGCGCGACGGCGCACACACCACCATCACCACGCGTTTCCCCAAGGACGCCGCCCGCCGCTTCGCCGCCATGGAGGACAGCGGGGAATGGCTGCACCGGCTGAAGATCGTGGGCATCGACCTCCGCGACCCGTCGCAGGTCATGGCCCTCACCGATGACCTCAACGCCGCCGGGCCGCTGGACATCATCATCAATAACGCAGCCCAGACGGTGCGCCGCTCCGGCAATGCCTACAAGCCGCTTGTCGACGCCGAGGACGAGCCGCTCCCCGCCGCCCTGGAGGCAGCCAACGGCGGCCCGGAACTGGTCACCTTCGGCCATGCCCACGACAAGCACCCGCTCGCACTTGCCAGCAGCGTCACCGAACACCCGGTCCTGGCCGGCGACGCCGTCACGTCCCTCGCCCTGTCCACGGGTTCGGCGTCACTGGAGCGGATCGCGGCCGGAACAGCCATCGACGCCGGCGGCCTGGTCCCGGACCTCGCCACCATCAACAGCTGGACGCAGGTGGTGGACGAGGTGGACCCGCTGGAGATGCTCGAGGTCCAGCTGTGCAACGTCACCGCGCCCTTCCTGCTGGTCAGCCGCCTGCGGGACGCCATGAAGCGCTCAACGGCGCACCGCAAGTACATCGTCAACGTCTCCGCCATGGAAGGCCAGTTCTCCCGGGCCTACAAGGGACCCGGCCATCCGCACACCAACATGGCCAAGGCGGCCCTGAACATGATGACCCGGACCAGCGCCCAGGAGATGCTGGAAACCGACGGGATCCTCATGACCGCCGTCGATACCGGCTGGATCACCGACGAACGCCCGCACTTCACCAAGGTCCGGCTGATGGAGGAAGGCTTCCACGCACCCCTGGACCTGGTGGACGGCGCGGCCCGGGTCTACGACCCCATCGTCATGGGTGAAAAGGGCGAGGACCAGTACGGCGTATTCCTGAAGGACTACAGGGCCAGCCCCTGGTAAACCGGCGCTGTCCGGTTCATGGCCTCGCGGCAGTTGGCGCCATTTCGTAGCATGGGTCCATGAACAGCGCACCGCAGGACGGAAAGCTCACCTTCGACCAGTGCTGGGAGCTGCTGGCCGCTTCGGTGGTCGGCAGGCTCGCCCTCATCGTGGACGGCCACCCGGAAATATTTCCGGTCAACTTCGTCATCGAACACCGCAGCATCGTTTTCCGCACAGCCGCCGGCACCAAGCTCTGGCAATCCGGCAAGGAGACGCCCGCGGCGTTTGAGATAGACGGCTACGATGCAGACAGCCAGGAGGCGTGGAGCGTCGTGGCCCGCGGTACCACGGCCATCGTGGACAGCGACGTGGAGCAGGCGGCGGCGGACGCACTGGGCCTGGAGCCCTGGGAGCCGGGCGACAAATCGCATTACATCCGCCTGTCACTGCAGGTGCTGACCGGCCGCCGCTTCAAGGTGGCGGCTCCGCACATCTGGAGCACCAGGCTCACGGACCAGCGCAGGACGTCGTTCGAGTAGCCGGCTGCGCTCTGGCAGGACCCACGGCTCGGGCGTAGGCTCTGGTCCATGACGAACGTGCAGCCCGCCGACGCATCCCATGAATCCGTTGAGCACCTGGATTCCAGCCAGTGCTGGAATTTGCTGAGGCAGGTTTCGGTGGGCCGCCTCGCCGTGTGGGTAGACGACCATCCGGACATTTTCCCGCTCAACTACACCGTGGACCACGGAACACTGGTGTTCCGCACGGGTGAGGGCACCAAACTTGGTGGCGCCCTCGGGGAGTCCGCCGTGGCGCTGGAGGCCGACGGCGTCGATGCAGCTTCCGGATTGGCCTGGAGCGTGGTGGTCAAAGGGAAGGCTGCCGCCCTCAAGAGCACCGAGGAAATCCTCGATTCCGCCTCGCTCTTCCTCTTTCCCTGGCAGGCAGGGCAAAAGGACAACTTCATCCGCATCACGCCGGACTCGGTCACCGGCAGGCGGTTCAAGGTCACCGCACCGCTTACCTGGTGGACCCAGCTCAGCGGTGCGGTGAAGGCCTCGCCCGAGTGAAGCTTCCGCCCGGGCTTGCCCGGGCAGTACAGCTAGGCCAGCCGGGTGATCTCCACGCTCACGCTCAGGTTCGAGCCGCCGCCGCCGGAGAGGATGCCCTTCAGGGGAGGCACGTCCCGGTAGTCGCGGCCGCGCGCCACCGTCACATGGAAGTCGCCGGCCGGCTTGTGGTTGGTCGGGTCCCAGCTGCGCCATTCGCCGTCCCACCACTCCAGCCACGCGTGGGACTGGCCGGCCACCGTCTCGCCGATGTCCGCCGTCGACCGCGGGTGAAGGTACCCGGAGACGTACCGGGCCGGGATCCCGCAGCTGCGCAGGGAACCAATGGCGAGGTGGGCCAGGTCCTGGCACACGCCCTGGCGCTGGGTCCAGGCTTCCTCGGCGTTGGTGGTCACGCCGGTGGTGCCCTTCATGTAGGTCATTTCGCCGCGCATCCAGGCGAAGATGGCCATGGCTGCCTCATGCGGGTTCTTGCCCTCGACCACACCGGGGATGATGCCGAGGACCTCCTCCCCCGGTCCGGTCAGCTGTGACTGCGGCACCCAGTCGCTGAACTGGTTGAGCGTCTCGGGGGAAGCGAGGTCGTCCCAGCCCACAATGTCGGCCTCCGACGGGACGCGTATCGCCCGGTGGACCTCCACTGTGGTGGTGGCAAGGACTTCCAGGTGCTCGTGCGGCATCTGCATGTCGAACGCTGTGACCCGGGTACCCCAGTAGTCGCGGTAGCTGCTGACGGCAGCCTGCGACGGCGTGACCTTCATGGAGGACTCCAGCACCACCTGCTGCGGGTCCGTCAGCGGCGTCATGCGTGCCTCGTTGTAGGACAGCGTGACCCTCTTGTTGTACTTGTAGCCGGTTCTGTGAACGATGCTCAGCCGGGTCATGAAACTTCTCCCACCCAGGCCAGTTCGTCCGCCTGATTGAAGTACTTACGGGAAATGGCGTCGGAGGCCTGGGACACGGCCTTCTGCACGCGCTCCATGTGCTCCGGCAGCTCGGACATGAGGTCGTCCGTGCGGTGGAACTCCAGGAAGGTGCGGGCCTGGCCCACGATCCGGCGGGCGTCGTTGATGAAGCCGACGCGCTGGGCCGAGGGGTCCAGCTTCGCCAGGCACTCGTCTGCGTCGCGCAGGGCGTAGACGATGGAACGCGGAAACAGCCGGTCCAGCAGGAGGAACTCGGCCGCGTGCTGGTCGCCGAACGCCGCCCGGCGGGTCCGCAGGAAGGACTCGTAGGCGCCGGCGCAGCGGAGCATGTTCACCCAGGACATGCCTGCGGAGAGGACGTCCCTCGTGGAGAGCATCCGGGCGGTCATGTCGGCCCGCTCCAGCGAGCGGCCCAGCGCCAGGAAGAGCCAGCTGTCGTCGTGGCTGACCGTGGTGTCGGCCAGGCCGCTGACCATGGCGGTGCGCTCGAGCACCCAGTGGCAGAAGCGGTAGGTGCCTACGACGTCCTTGCGGTGCTGGTTCAGCCCGTAGTAGGTGGTGTTCAGGCTCTCCCAAAGGCCGGACGAGACCGTTTCACGGGCACGCCTGGCGTTCTCGCGGGCGGCGCCGAGGGACCCTGCAATCGAGGTGGCGCTGTGCTTGTCGTAGGCGAGGGCGTGGAGCAGTTCCTCCAGCCCGAAGTCCTCGCTCTGCGGCCGCGCCCCCATGACACCGAGCAGCTCGCGGGCAACGCTGCGCCGCTCCTCGGTGGGCAGGTGGTTCAGGCGCTCCAGGTGGACGTCGAGGATGCGGGCCGTGCCGTCGGCCCGTTCAACATAGCGGCCGATCCAGAACAGGGATTCAGCAATTCGGCTAAGCATTCGCGGGTACCTCCTGCGGGTCAGAAATCTGCTGCTGCTGCTGTTCCGACTGCCGGTCGCGCCAGTTGCTCTCGACCGGCCACACGGAGACCCGCTCACGGACGGTGACAGACTGCCGCGGCAGCCGCTCCACCGGCACCTGCGGCGAGCCCGCCAGCACCCAGGTGTCCTTCGACCCGCCACCCTGGCTCGAATTCACGATCAGCGACCCTTCCTTGAGGGCCACCCGGGTCAGGCCGCCGGGCAGCACCCAGACGTCGTCGCCGTCGTTGACCGCGAACGGCCGGAGGTCCACGTGCCGGGGGCCGAACTTGTCGCCGCTGAGCGTGGGCACGGTGGACAGCTGCAGCACCGGCTGCGCGATCCAGCCGCGCGGGTCGGCAATGATCCGCTTGCGCAGCGCGTCGAGTTCGTCATTGGACGCGTCCGGGCCGATCACCAGGCCCTTGCCGCCGGAGCCGTCCACGGGCTTGACCACGAGCTCGTCCAGCCGGTCCAGGACGTGCTCGCGGGCTTCCTTCTCCTCCAGCCGGAAGGTGTCCACGTTGGCGATCACCGGTTCCTCGCCGAGGTAATAGCGGATCAGGTCCGGAACGTAGCTGTAGACCAGTTTGTCGTCCGCCACGCCGTTGCCCACCGCGTTGGCGATGGTGACGCCACCGGCGCGGGCGGCGTTGACCAGCCCGGGGCAGCCGAGCATGGAGTCGGAGCGGAACTGCAGGGGGTCGAGGAAGTCGTCGTCGATGCGCTTGTAGATGACGTCCACGCGCTGCTCACCGTCGGTGGTGCGCATGTACACGCGGTTGCCGCGGCAGATGAGGTCACGGCCCTCCACGAGCTCCACGCCCATCAGGCCGGCCAGGAGCGTGTGCTCGAAGTATGCGCTGTTGAAGACGCCGGGGGTCAGCACCACCACGGTGGGGTCGTCCACGCCCGAAGGCGCCGTCTTGCGAAGGGCCGAAAGCAGCCGGCGCGGGTACTCCTCCACCGGGCGGATGAGCTGCTGGCCGAAGGCCTCCGGGAGGCCCTTGGCCATGGCCCGCCGGTTCTCCAGCACATAGCTCACGCCGGAGGGCACACGGACGTTGTCCTCCAGGACCCGGAAGGTTCCGGCGGCGTCGCGTACCACGTCGATACCTGAGATGTGCACCCGCACCCCGCCGGCAGGTTCGAAGCCGTGCACAGCGCGGTGGAAATGCGCGCTGGTGGTGACCAGCTGCCGCGGGATCACGCCGTCGGACACCACGGTCATCTTGTCGTAGACGTCGTTCAGGAACGCCTCGAGGGCGCGGACCCGCTGTGCGACGCCGCGTTCCAGCACGTCCCATTCGGCGGCAGGTATGACGCGCGGCACGATGTCCAGCGGAAACGGGCGCTCCTCCCCCGCGAAGTCGAAGGTCACGCCGCGGTCCAGGAATGTCCTCGCCATCGAGTCCGCCCGGGCGCTGACGTCCGCCAGGGACAGTTCCCGCAGAGCACCCGCAACCTGGCCATACGACTGGCGTGCCTTTTGCCCGGGGGCAAACATCTCGTCGTAGGCGCCGGTGCGGCCGGCAGCCTCGGAGTAATCCTGGAATAGGTCAGACATGGTCATTAGCCAACCACCTTTTTGTTGCGAATTCATTTCCCGTCCCGCCATGGCGTGTTGGCGGGCGTCCGGTTGGTCTTTGGCGGCGACGTCCGGCAAGGTTGGGAGGTGCCAGACTTCCGACTCCCGCCGCCGCTGCTCACGCAGTTGCGCGGGATGACGCATCAGAACCTTACCCGGATTCTGCCCGGCCTGCTGACCGCCGTCGTCGCCCTGGCCGTCGCGTTCGCAATTCATGCCGCCGTGCCCGCACTGCCGGCCATGACCCTGGCCGTGGTCCTGGGACTGCTGGCGGCAAACCTTCCCGGCACAGCGGTGTGGACGGCCGGACGCGCCCGGCCGGGGCTGGACTTCGCCGGCAAGCACCTGATGCGCGGCGGTATCGTGCTCCTGGGCCTGAAGGTGAGCCTCTCTGACGTCCTGGGCCTCGGCTGGCTGGCCCTCCTGCTCATCACGGCGGTGGTGGTGGCCAGCTTCGCTGGCACCTACTGGATTTCCCGGTTGTTCCGGCTTCCGGCCGATACTGCGTTGCTGATCGCCACCGGGTTTTCCATCTGCGGTGCTTCCGCCATCGGCGCGATGGCCGCGGTCCGGCGCATCAGCCACCGGGACACCGTCCTGCCCGTCGCGCTCGTGACGCTGTGCGGGACGCTGGCCATCGGCGTGCTCCCGCTGCTGGTCCATCCGCTGCGCCTGAGCACCGAGGCCTTCGGCGCGTGGACCGGCGCCTCGGTCCACGACGTCGGGCAGGTCGTGGCCACAGCGCAAACCGCGGGTCCGGCGGCACTGGCCCTCGCCGTCGTCGTCAAACTCACCCGGGTGATCCTCCTGGCGCCGATGGTGGCCATGGCCGGGGCGGAACAGCGGATCCGGCACCGCCGGGAGCAAGGCAGCCGCGCCGGGGGCCCTGCCGCGGGCAAGCCGCCGCTTGTTCCGCTGTTCGTCGCCGGATTCATCGTGATGGTGGCGCTGCGCTCCAGCGGCTGGCTCTCCCCCGGGTGGCTTGAGGCGGCGGCCGGGCTGCAGGACGTGCTGCTGGGCGCTGCCCTGTTTGGCCTCGGATCGGCGGTGCGTATCCGCACGCTGCTGCACACCGGGGCGCGCGGCGTACTGGCAGCCCTCGCGGCGTGGCTGCTGATCGCGGTCCTCGGCCTGGCCGCCGCGCTGCTGATGGTTCCGTAGCCCCCGTGATTCAATAGCTTGGTGCCGAACCAGAACCTCCAGCGCAGCGAAGCGGCAGAGCGGTCCGCCCTCATCACCACTCACAGCTACGACGTCTCGCTCGACGTCCGCAGCGCACCGGATCCGGCGCAGGCCGGCTACACCAGCCGCAGCACCGTCGCCTTCTCGGCGGCGAAGCCGGGGGCATCCACCTTCCTGGACTTCATCGCCGGCGACGTGCACAGCGTTGTCCTGAACGGCGTCGAGCTGCCGGTCCCCGAGGTGGTGGACGGTGCACGGATCCGGCTGGACAACCTCCAGGCCGAGAACAAGGTGACGGTTACCGGAACTGCGCTGTACAGCAGCTCGGGCGAAGGCATGCACCGGTTCTTCGACCCGGCCGACGGCCAGTGCTACCTCTACACCCAGTACGAGCCGGCAGATGCCCGCCGGGTCTTCGCGAACTTCGAACAGCCCGACCTCAAGGCCAGGTTCACCTTTTCCGTCACCGCCCCGGCCGGCTGGGAGGTGGCCTCCAACGGCGCAGAGGCGGCGCGCCTTCCGCTGGCGGAGGACGCCGCCGCGGCCCGCTGGGACTTCGCAGCCACCCTGCCCATGTCCACCTACATCACCTCGGTGCTGGCCGGGCCCTACTTCAAGGCCGAGGACCGCTGGAGCAGGACGGACGACGGCGGGACCCGCCTTGACGTGCCGCTGGCACTTTACTGCCGGGCCTCCATGGCGCCGTCGTTCGACGCCGCCGAGCTGTTCAGGCTCACCAAGCAGGGACTGGAATTCTTTAACGGACTGTTTGACTACCCGTATCCGTGGGGCAAGTACGACCAGGCGTTCGTCCCCGAATACAACCTGGGGGCGATGGAGAACCCCGGCCTGGTCACCTTCACGGAAAACTACGTGTTCACGTCGCGGGCCGCCGATTCCCAGTACCAGGGCCGGGCCAACACCCTGCTGCACGAGATGGCGCACATGTGGTTCGGCGACCTCGTCACCATGCAGTGGTGGGACGACCTGTGGCTGAAGGAATCGTTTGCGGACTACATGGGAACCCTCGGCGTGGACCGTGCCACGGACTGGGAGACCGCCTGGGTCAATTTCGCGAACAACCGCAAGGCGTGGGCTTACGTCCAGGACCAGCTGCCCACCACGCACCCGATCGTCGCCGACATCCCGGACCTCGAGGCGGCCAAGCAGAACTTCGACGGCATCACCTACGCAAAGGGCGCCTCCGTCCTCAAGCAGCTCGTGGCGTACGTCGGCTTCGACGCCTTCATCGCCGGCTCCCGGCAGTACTTTAGGGAGCACGAGTACGGCAACACCACGCTGGCTGACCTGCTCGGTGCCCTGGCCGATTCCTCCGGCCGCGACCTCACCACCTGGGCGCGGCAGTGGCTCCAGACATCCGGCATCTCAACGCTGAGCGCCGAACTGGTGACGGCTGAAACGGCTGACGGCACTGCAACTCCTGATGACACTGCAACTCCCGACGGCGGCATCCTCGAGCGGGTGACACTGCTCCAGGACGCCGCCGACCCGGCCACGGGCCGCCAGGAGCCGCGCCCGCACCGGCTGCGGATCGGGCTCTACAACTTCGATGCCGCCGGCATGCTGGTCCGGACGGATTCAGTGGAGACCGACCTGGCCGCCGGGTCCGAGCAAATCACGGCCCTGTCCGGGAAGCCCCGCCCGGCGCTGCTCCTGGTCAATGACGAGGACCTCAGCTATGCCAAGGTCCGGCTGGACCCCGTTTCCGAGGCGACCGTCCGCGCCTCGCTGGACCGGATCAGCGATCCCATGGCCCGCGCCCTGTGCTGGTCTGCGCTGTGGAATTCGGCCCGGGACGGCATCACGCCCGCTTCACAGTACGTGGACGCCGTTCTCCGCTTTGCTGCCGCCGAGTCCGGAATCGGTGTCCTGCTGAACGTCCAGGGCAACGCCACCATGGCCCTGGAACAGTACGTGCCGGCCACTGAACGCGACGGCCTGCGGAAGTCCTTTGCCGAGGGCGCGGCACGGGAACTGTACGCGGCGGAGCCCGGCTCCGACCAGCAGCTCTCATGGGCCAGGACGCTCGCCACGGTCAGCCGGACCGAGGGCAGCCAGGCGGCGCTGCTCCGCAGGCTGCTGGACGGCATCGAGCGGGTGCCCGGACTGGCCGTGGACGCGGAGCTGCGCTGGAGCCTGTGGCACGCCCTGGCGGCCCTGGGCCTGGCAACGGAGCAGGAGCTTGACGCCGAGCTGGCCAGGGACACCACCGCCTCCGGACGGGCAGGCCATGCCACGGCGCTGGCCGCCCGGCCTGAGGCGGCCGTCAAGGCTGCGGCCTGGGACGCGGCGGTCCGCGGGACGGGGCTCTCCAACCAGCTGCTCAGCGCGACCATTGCCGGGTTCAACACCGCCTCCGAAGAACTGCTGGACCCGTATGTGGAACCTTACTTCGAGTGCCTGGAAGAGGTGTGGGCGGAGCGGAGCATCGAAATCGCGAGCCGGATCGTGCGGGGGCTCTTCCCCGGGGTCCGGGACCTGGGCCCGGACGGAAACCCCGAGGCCCATCCCGTGCTGGCGCGCACCGACCGCTGGCTCGCAGAGCACCCGGACGCCCCGCGTGCGCTGCGGCGGATCATCATCGAACAGCGCAGCCACCTGCGCCGTTCGCTCGCCGCGCAGGCGCTTTCGGTGACAAGCCCATCGGCTGCTCCACAGCTGCCCTTATGAGGGCTCAAAAGGGCAGCTGTGGAGCAATCGATGGGCTGCTTAATGCACCCGGTGCAGCCACGCGTCCGTGCCGAACTTTGATTCGACACGTTCCCGGGCGGTCTCCAGCTCCTGCGCCGTGATCTCCGACGGCGTGGCCCCGTAGCGCTCGGCGAACACGTCCATCATGGCCGCCACGATCTCGGCCCGGGCCAGGCCTGTCTGGCGGCGCAGCGGATCCACGCGTTTCTTGGCGCTGGTGGTTCCCTTGTCGGAGAGCTTTTCCTTGCCGATCCGGAGGACGTCCACCATCTTGTCGGCGTCGATGTCGTAGCTCATGGTCACATGGTGGAGCATGCCGCCGTTGGCCAGCCGCTTCTGGGCCGCCCCGCCGATCTTGCCCTGGCCGGTGGCGATGTCGTTGAGCGGGACGTAGAAGGCGTCGATGCCGAGTTTCTTCAGGGCGGCCATGACCCACGCGTCGAGGAACGCGTAGGAGTCGGCGAAGCTGATGCCGTCCACGAGGGTCTGCGGCAGGTAGAGCGAGTACGTGATGCAGTTTCCGGCCTCCATGAACATCGCTCCCCCGCCGCTAATGCGCCGGACCACGGTGATGCCGTGCCGGGACACGCCGTCGGGATGTACCTCATTGCGGTAGGACTGGAAGCTGCCGATCACCACCGACGGTTCCTCCCAGTCCCAGAAGCGGATGGTGGGGTTGCGGCGCCCGGCCCCCACCTCTTCGGTGAGGACCTCATCCAGCGCCACATTGAGGTGGGTGGGCAGCACGCTGGGCGCAATGATGTTCCAGTGATGGTCCGTCCACGCGGTGGCCTTGGCCAGTGCCCTGCGGACGGCGATGGCCACGGCATCGGCGGAGAACCCGAACAGCACCGCGTCCTCCGGGAGGGACGCCTCCACGGCGGCGGCGATCTCGGCCGCCGTCGAACTTTCCGGCAGTCCTCCCAGGGCGGCGTTGATGGCCAGGAGGGCCTCGTCCGGTTCGAGGAAGAAGTCGCCGCTAAGGGAAACGTCCGCGAAGGCGCCGTCCACGACGTCCAGGTCCACCACCACGAGCTTGCCGCCCGGGACCTTGTACTCGCCGTGCAGCCCCGGGGCCGCCTCTCCCCTTGCAGATGTTGGCGTGGCAGTCATGCCTTCCATCCTGCCCCACAAACGCGAAAAGCCCGCACCGTTGCCGGTGCGGGCTTTCCAAAGAACCTTGGGGCGAAGTGAATTACTTCTTGCCGCCGAAGCCCTTGAAGCGAGCGTTGAAGCGCTCGACGCGGCCAGCGGAGTCCATGATGCGCTGCTTGCCCGTGTAGAACGGGTGGGACTCGGAGGAGATTTCGACGTCAATGACCGGGTAGGTGTTGCCGTCTTCCCACTCGATGGTCTTCGAGGAAGACACGGTGGAGCGGGTCAGGAACTTCGTGCCGGAGGCCAGGTCGTTGAAAACAACAGCTTCGTACTTCGGGTGGATATCAGACTTCATAATGGGACCTTTTGTTCACGCAGCTGGATTTTGCCAGTTGCCAGGTATGAATGGGATGGCTTCCGTCCGTGCTCCGGCCGGCCAAAAGGCCAGCGAAAAACACAGGGGAACCAGCTATCAATCATAGCGGATGGCGGAGGATCTAACGAACCCGCCGCTCGGTGCGCTCAGGCCCGCGGCCGCAGCTCCCAGAATGCGACGGCGGACGCCGCCGCCACGTTGAGCGAGTCCACCCCAGCGCGCATCGGGATCTTGACGGCGAGGTCGACGGCGGCAAGCGTCTCCGCGCTCATGCCGGCACCTTCCGTGCCCAGCACCAGAGCGAGCCGCTCCGGGTTTCTAGCCGCCAGTTCGTCCAGGTCCACGGCGTCGGCGGTGAGCTCCATGGCTGCCACCGTGAAGCCCTGCTCCTTGAGGAGGGTGAGGTCCTGCGGCCAGCTGTCCAGCCGGGCCCACGGCACCTGGAAAACGGTGCCCATGCTGACGCGGACGCTGCGGCGGTACAGCGGATCGCCGCAGCGGGGCGAGACCAGGACGGCGTCGACGTCCAGCGCTGCTGCGGACCGGAAGATGGCGCCGACGTTGGTGTGGTCCACGATGTCCTCGAGCACTGCCACGCGCCTGGCCCCGGCCACCAGTTCCGGCAGCGGAACCGGTGCCGGACGGTGCATGGCCGCCATGGCTCCGCGGTGCAGGTGGAACCCGGTGATTTCCTCCAGGAGGCCTGCACTGCCGATGTATGCGGGAACGTCCGGGTACTGCTCAAAGATGTCCGCGAGGTCCGGCAGCCATTTCTCGGCGAGGAAAAAGGACCGCGGCCGGTGCCCGGCAGCGAGGGCACGCCGCAGGACGCGGGAAGATTCGGCGATATACATGCCCTCGGCGGGTTCACGGAGTTTCCGGAGGTGTACGTCCGTCAGCTGGGTGTAGTCGGCGACGCGCGGGTCCGCGGCAGACTCGAGGTAGTGGAAAGTCACCGGTCAGTCATTTCACTTGAGCAGGTTCGCGACCAGGAAGCCGAGCGCCACCAGGCCGAGGGCAAAGATCACGCCGCGCAGTACGGGCGGTGACAGCCTGCGGCCCACCTTGGCGCCGACGAGGCCGCCGATGAGGGAACTGACGGCGATGATGGCCACCACCGCCCAGTTGATCCGGTCGAAGGCAAAGAGCAGATAGGAGGCGGCCGCGATCAGGTTCACGCCCAGCACCAGGACGTTTTTCATGGCGTTGGCGTTCTGGATGGTTCCCGTCATGAACACGCCGAGGATGCCCACCAGCAGGATTCCCTGTGCCGCCACGAAGTAGCCGCCGTAGACGCCGGCGAGGAAGACGAGGATCACCAGCAAGACGCCGTGGTGCTTGTCCCGGAGGGCGTGCTCGGGGTTTTCCTCACGGTTCCGGACCCAGCGCTGCAGCCGGGGCTGGAACACCACCATAAGCAGGGCCAGGACAATGAGGACCGGCGCCGCGTAGTGGAAGACCTTCTCCGGCAGGTGGAGCAGGAGCCAGGCCCCGCTGATGCCGCCCAACAGGGACGCCGGGAGCAGCCGCAGGAGCTGCCGGCCGCGGCCCTTCAGC
Organism: Arthrobacter globiformis NBRC 12137; assembly: GCF_000238915.1. Classification (GTDB taxonomy): domain Bacteria; phylum Actinomycetota; class Actinomycetes; order Actinomycetales; family Micrococcaceae; genus Arthrobacter; species Arthrobacter globiformis. The sequence goes on from NZ_BAEG01000058.1 coordinate 92,913, forward strand.
TCGCGGCGGTAACCCCACGCCCCCGCAGCGCCACCGGCGACGAGGCCCATGGCATTGCTCATGGAGGCCGTCACCGGTGCGATGCCCAGGGCGATCAGTACTGGGAAGGTGACAAGCGTTCCGGACCCGACGACGCTGTTGATGGTGCCCGCCCAGAGGCCGGCGAAAAACACAAGGATGCCGCTGAAAAACTCCACGCTGTGCGGGCCGCTCCGCTAGCGGCGGGCGGTTGCCGTGTAACGGCCGGCGTTGACCGAGACGTCCAGGGGCAGGCCGAAGGTCTCGCTCAGGTTGCCCGAGGTGAGGACGTCGTCGACCGGCCCGGCAGCCACCACTTCGCCGTCACGCATGAGCATGGCGTGGGTGAAGCCCGGCGGGACTTCCTCAAGATGGTGGGTGACCAGCACGATCGCGGGTGCATCCTCGTCCGTGGCCAGTTGGCTAAGACGGTGCACCAGGTCCTCGCGGCCGCCCAGGTCCAGGCCGGCGGCGGGTTCGTCGAGCAGCAGCAGTTCGGGGTCGGTCATGAGGGCCCGGGCGATCTGAACGCGCTTGCGTTCACCCTCGGAGAGCGTGGCGAACTTGCGGTTCAGGAGCGGACCCATGCCCCAGTCGTTCAGGAGGGCAAAGGCGCGGCGCTCGTCGTCCTTTTCGTAGCCCTCGCGCCAGCGGCCGGTCACGCCGTAGGCCGCGGTGACCACGACGTTGAGCACCTTCTCGTATTCGGGGATCTGGTTGGCCAGTGCGGCCGAGGAGAGGCCGATCCGCGGCCGCAGTTCGAAGACGTCAACCTTGCCGAGGCTTTCGTCCAGGATGCCGGCGACGCCGCTGGTGGGATGGAGCCGCGCAGCGGCAATCTGCAGCAGAGTGGTCTTGCCGGCGCCGTTGGGTCCAAGGATGACCCACCGCTCACCTTCCCTGACCTGCCAGTCCACCTTGCTCAGGAGCGTTTTGGCTCCGCGCACAACGCTGACGGCGGCCATTTCAAGAACATCACTCATAGAAGTAGACACTAGGACAAAACACGGTGCGACTGATAACCGGTAACGCCAGCCGTCGTCGGGCCGCCGCACTTATGACAATATATGCGTATGAACGCAGATAAGCAGGCTTGCGGGCTCGACGTCGACAGCCAGTACGTGGAGCTCGCAGTTGAGATCTTCGCCATGCTGGCTGACGCCACAAGGGTGCGGATCATCCTGGCTCTGCGCGAGGGCGAGATGGCCGTGGGGGCTTTGGCCGAGGTGGTGGGAAAGTCACCGGCGGCCGTGTCCCAGCACCTGGCCAAAATGCGGCTGGCGCGCATGGTGTCCACGCGTCAGGACGGGACCAAGGTTTTGTACCGGCTCGAAAACGAGCACGCACGCCAGCTGGTCGCGGATGCAATCTTCCAGGCCGAGCATGCGCTCGGCGGGCAGCCGTCCCACCACCGCATGAAGGGAACCGCATCATGAGCGACCGGACGCAGACCACGGGCGTGCCCGCGGGCGGAAGCGCCCCGGGCCACCACGACCCCCACGAACACGAGCACCACGGACACGACCACCATGAGCACGATCACGGTGATGACACCGCACACGGCCATGACCACGAGGGACATCATCACCACGACCACTCACACGGTCACGGGCATACGGATCACAGCCATGCGCATCACGGGCATACGCATCACAAGGGGCTGAAGGGCTGGCTTTTCGAGCTGTTCGTCCCGCACACCCATGACGCGGCCGATTCAGTTGATGACGCCCTGGAGGCAAGCGCGCAGGGCATCCGGGCGCTGAAGGTCAGCCTGTTCATGCTGCTCGGGACGACCGTCCTGCAGTTCCTTGTCGTCCTGGTGAGCGGTTCGGTTGCCTTGCTGGCCGATACCATTCACAACTTTTCCGATGCCCTGACCGCCGTTCCCCTGTGGGTGGCGTTCATTCTGGGGCGCCGTGCGGCCACCCGCCGCTACACCTATGGCTTCGGCCGGGCAGAGGACCTGGCAGGGCTGTTTATCGTCGCCGTCGTCGCTCTCTCGGCGGTCCTGGCGGCCTGGCAGTCGGTGGACCGGCTGATCCACCCGCAGGTGCTCCAGAATCTGGGCTGGGTCATGGGCGCAGGGCTGATCGGCTTCGCCGGAAACGAAGCAGTCGCGATCTACCGCATCAGGATCGGGCGCCGGATCGGCTCGGCGGCGCTGGTGGCCGACGGCGTTCACGCGCGGATGGATGGCTTCACGTCCCTGGCCGTGGTCCTCGGCGCCGGCGGCGTCATGCTCGGCTTCCCCTTGGCGGACCCGATCGTTGGCCTGCTGATCTCCGCGGCCATCATCATCCTGCTGTGGGGAACCGTCCGCAGCATCGGGCGCCGGCTGATGGACGGAATCGAGCCGGAACTCGTGGACCGCGCCCGCCACGCCCTTGAGGCGACGCCCGGCGTGGTTGACGTGAAGCGGGTGCAGCTGCGGTGGGTTGGGCACCGCCTGCAAGGTGCGGCGACCATCGCCGTGGACGCCGAGGCCAGTCTTCGGCTGGCTGAACAGACCCTCCATGAAGCGGGGCACCGGCTCCGGCACGCCCTGCCCAAACTCGACGAGATGGTGGTGACGCCCACGGCTGCCGGCACGCACACGTCCTAGCTGTCACGTGTTCCTAGGCTGCCAGCTCCGCAGGGGCTCGGGACCCGGTGCACAGCACCCAGGGCCCTCGGCCCCGGTGCGCTCAGGGTCCGTGAGTTGTCATGGTTGAACTGCATAACCCATGACAGCACAGTTGTCTTGTGGAGTAATCCACGACGAGCACCTGCCCGAGGGGACCACACGACGTGACCAGCACCGCCGAAGCAACCCGTTCCACCCAGCGCCGCATCGTGTGGGTCCTGTCGGTCGCACAGATCTTCTCCGGCCTGGGCAACGGGTCAACGCTCGCCTTGGGCTCCATCCTGGCCGTTGATCTGGCAGGCTCCGAAGCGTGGGCCGGGTCCGTTAACACCGCCCTCACCCTGGGCACCGCGGTCACGGCGATTCCGCTCTCCCGGCTGGCCCTGCGGCGGGGACGCCGGGTGGCGCTCACCACCGGCCTGGCTGCAGCGATCGCCGGCACGTTCCTGATGGTCGCCGCGGTGGCCGCAGAACTGTTTGTGCTCCTGCTCGGCGGGGCCTTCCTGGTGGGCTTGGCTTCGGCTGTGAACCTGCAGGCCCGCTTTGCCGCCACCGACCTGGCCGAGCCGGCCCACCGGGGACGGGACCTGTCCCTGGTGGTGTGGGCGATCACCGTCGGCGCTGTGGCAGGCCCCAACATGGTTGCCCCCGGTGCCGTACTGGCCGGTTGGCTGGACATTCCGCCTGCTGCCGGCCCCTTCCTGATTTCCGCGCTCGGAATGGTGGTCGGCGCTGCCATCGTGACGCTCTCCCTGCGCCCGGACCCGCTCCTGACCCGTCGCGCCCTCGACCGGGTGGACCTTCTGCCTGCTTCCAGGCGCTCCGGCGCGTGGCGGGAAGGATGGCGAACCGTCAAGCAGCACCCCACGGCTCTCGGTGCCGTTATCGCTGTCATTGCCGCCCACGCGGTGATGGTCGCCGTGATGTCCATGACACCGCTGCACATGCAGCACCACGCGGGACACACGGCCGGTAATCCGGACACCATCGCACTGACCGGCCTGACCATCTCCCTGCATATCGCGGGGATGTAGGCCCTCTCACCGCTGATGGGCGTCCTCACCGACCGGCTCGGGCCACGCACCGCGGCGCTGGCGGGTCTGCTCACCCTGGTCGCTGCTGTGGCACTGACCGGACTGGCGTCCCAGAACATGGGATCGGTCACCTTCGGGCTGATCCTTCTCGGGCTGGGCTGGTCGGCAACCACCGTTGCCGGTTCCACCCTGCTCGTGGCTACACTCACACCCGCTGAACGCGTCCCCGTCCAGGGGTTCTCCGACGCCACCATGTCCCTGGCCGGTGCGCTGGGAAGTGCGGCTGCAGGGCCCGTCATGGGCCTGACCGGCTACTCCGGCGTCAGTGCCCTGGCGGCGGCAGTGGTGGCGGCCGCAGCCGTGGCGCTGCTACGGCTCCGCGTTCCGCGCTGAAGAATCAGCAGGCCCCTGCTTGCCCGGGGTTTTGGAGCGATTCTTCGCAGAACCGTGCCGGGCTGCGTCTGTGAACACCGCTACCGCTGCAACTGCCAGCGCCACCCCGAAGGAAGCCACGACGTCGGTGAGCCAGTGGTAGCCCAAATACAGCCGGCATACGCCAACCAACGCCGTGACTGCACAGGCCGCCGAGAAGCCAAGCACCGCCGTCGTACGCGTCCCCGACCGGGACACGACGAGGTACGCGAGGACCAGCGTGAACACGCCAATCCCCACGGTGTGCCCCGAGGGGAACGAGAGTGCGTCATCCGGGCCGAGCAGAAAATCATCGGCGGGCGGGCGCGACCGGCTCACAAGTTGCTTGATGAGGGTGGTCAGCACGACTGCCAGCACCATTGAGCCCATGAGTATGGCCGGCCGCCACAGTTCCCGCTTCCACAGCGCCCAGGCCAGGGCAAACACCGCGCTGATGACGCCCAGCACTTCCGGCGATGTCACAGTGGCCAGGGCCGCCAACAGCACCGTGGCGGCGGGATTCCGGGAATCCACCATGAGGCTGTGCACAGGACCGTCCATTGCTGCCAGCCCCGAGTCCGACTGGATGGCAGCGAACATGAGCCAGAAAACAGCGTCACCGGCCACCAGGAGGGCCCCGGCCCAGCAGAAGAGTACCTCCTGTGACGCCCGAAGCAGCGGCGCCGGGCGCAGGCGGGCGATCAGGGCAAAGAGCATCGGACCATTCTGCCCGATAGGCCTCCGGGTTGGCCGGACGTTTGCTGGGAACCGGCTGGGGGCCGCCGCTGTGCAATGGACCAACGCAACGATTCGGGAGGAGGCGCTGCGCTGGATAAGATTGGAGCCATGACTTCGAACGTGACTGCGGTCAGCTATGGCCTGAAACTGTCCCCCTCGGAACCGGAAATTCTGCGGTCCCTGCTGGCGGATTTCGGTGCCACCTTCGGAGGAGCCACCAGCACAGGCGACGGACGCTTCGAAGTCTGCACCGTGGACTTTTCCGTACCCTCGGGCTACGCCGCAGACATCGCCGGCCTGCGGCACGCGATTGCCGCCGCGAAGGAGAATGCGGGGCGGACCGGCGTGGACACCGCCATCGTTCCCGCGGAACTCCGGAATGCGGAGCGCAAGCTGCTCATCATGGACGTCGACTCCACCCTGATCCAGCAGGAGGTCATCGAGCTCCTGGCCGCCTACGCCGGAAAGCGCGACGAAGTCACTGCGGTCACGGAGGCCGCCATGCGCGGTGAACTCGACTTCGCGCAAAGCCTGCACGCCCGCGTTTCCGTTCTCGCGGGGCTGCCGGCCGACGTCGTCGAGTCCGTCCACGCGGAAGTGAAGCTGAGCGAGGGGGCGGCCGAGCTGGTGGCCGCGTTCAAGGCCGCAGGCCATGCGGTGGCGGTGGTCTCCGGCGGCTTCAACCAGATCCTGCGCCCCATCGCCGAGGACCTCGGCATGGACTACTGGATTGCCAACGAGCTGGAGATTGTGGACGGGACCCTGACCGGCAAGGTCCTTGGGGCCGTGATCGACCGCGCCGCCAAGGAAAAGTACCTCCGCGAATGGGCAGCCGCAGAGGGCATCGCGCTGGAGCACACCATTGCCGTGGGTGACGGAGCCAACGACCTGGACATGCTCGGCGCCGCCGGCATTGGGGTGGCCTTCAACGCCAAGCCGGCAGTCCTCGCCGTGGCAGACGCCGCCATCAATATGCCGTACCTGGACGCGGTGCGGCACATCGCCGGCGTCTGAACCGCCGGAGTTAGAAGCCCACGGCACTAGAAGCCTCAGGAACCAGAAGCCCACGGCACTAGAAGCCCGACGGCGGCGTGAACTGGCTTGCCGTGAACACAGCCCCGCCAGGGTCCCTGATCAGGGCGGTCCGAGTCCACTCGGTGTCGTCCTGCCCCAGGACGTGGCCGCCCAGGCGCTCTGCGTCCTGCACCGCCCGGTCCCGGTCCGCGACGGTGAAGGTGACATGCCAGTGCGGCCGCCCGCCCGGTGCCGCCGGCGCCAGCCAGCCGACGGCGTCCGCGAAGCCTGCCGGGACCATGTCACCCGATTGCCGGGCCCTGATGTCGGGGTCGACGGTTGCCTCCAGATGGTCGCCGTACCCGGGGCGGCGGATCATGGTGCCGAAGTCGAGGCGGTCGAACTGCCAGCCGAAGACCCTGGCGTAGAAGTCCGCGGCCGCGTCCGTGTCCGCCGTGTGAAGATCACTGAAGTTCCAGCCACCCGGCAGGTTGACTGCCTGGGCGCCCGGCCGCTCCCCCGGCTGCCAGATGCGGAACTCGGCCCCCTCGGGATCGGCCAGCGCGGCCCACACGCCGCCAACGCCCGTATCGGCCGGAGCCGATTTCAGGGTGGCGCCGGCTGAGAGCAGATGACGGACAGCGGAGTCTGCATCCTCGACCGCTATGTAGGTGTTCCAGGCGGGCACACCGTGGGGCCCGGCGCCCAAACCCGTGATGGCGGCCGTCTCCTGGCCGCCGAGCCGGGCGACCACGTAACTGCCGGTGTCCCCGGGCGGCGCCGTACCGGCGTCGAACTCCCAGCCGAACAGTCCCCCGTAGAACCTGATGCCAGCTCCCACGTCGGGCTGCTGGCTGTCCACCCAGCACGGCACGCCGGCCGGATAGGTCCGCTTCGTCACTGCTGCATCCTCTGCCATGGCTATGACCCTAGGCGCCCCGGCCCGTCCGGACAACGGCCGCGGGGGACGGCGGAGGGACGGCGAAGGCCCGGCGCTGTTGCGCCGGGCCTTCGCGTCAGCCGGCCTTCGTGTCAAGCCGGCCTCCGTGTCGAGGAACCGCGTCAGGAAGCCGCGGCGGGAGTGCCTATTCGGCGTTCTTGCCGAAGTAGTCCGCGCCGCCGGCGTATTCCGTGTGGCCGGATTCGACGTCGGCGGTGGCCATGCTGGCAACCACTGCGGCGAACTCCTCGACGGAGTACAGCTTGCCGGCCTCGGCGCGGCGGGCCTCGATGGCGCCCGGGTTTGAACGGTCCAGGAGCGTGGCGGTCACGGTTCCCTCGATCATGTCGCCGGACACGACCACCAGGGAGATGCCCTTGTCCGCCAGGTTCGGCAGGAGCTCGCGCAGGGCGTCCTCACCGGCGCGCTTGCTGCGGGCCACGGGCTCGTACTCGGGCATGGTGGCGACCGAGTTGATGAAGTGGGCCTGGTGGCTGGTCACGAAAACCACCCGGGAGCCTTCCTTCATGAGGGGCACGACGGCGTTGAGCATGTTGACCTGGGCGTCGCGGTTGAGCTTGAGGGCATAGCCCTCCTCCATGCCGGTTTCCATGCCGCCCGAGGCGTTGAGGACCAGGACGTCGAGCGAGCCGAAGTTTTCCATGGCGGCGCTGGCCAGCGCCTGCACGCCTTCGAGGGTGGTCAGGTCCGCGCCAACGGCAACGGCGCGGCCGCCGTCGGCCTCGATCCCGGCCACCACTTTGTTGGCGCGCGGCGCCTTCTGGCGGTAGTTAACGACGACGGCGGCGCCCTCGCCGGCGAGGATCTTGGCCACTTCGGCGCCGATGCCGCGCGAAGAACCGGTGACGATGGCTGTCTTGTTGTCCAGCTGTCCCATGTGGGCTCCCTTGTCTAAAGCTTTATCTTTGTGCAAAACGTCCAATTACTGATGGCCTGCAGTCCATCATGCCAGCGGGCGCGCCGGTTTCCTTTGTCGGAATGCGACAAAGAAGGTGCCGGCCCGCCCGTTGGCGAAAGCGGTGTTGGCGCCAGAGGGACCTAGTGCCCCATGCCCAGGCCGCCGTCGACCGGAATCACGGCGCCGGAAATGTACGCGGCCTCATCGCTGGAGATCCAGCGCACCACGTTCGCCACCTCGGAGGCATCGGCGAAGCGCCCGGCGGGGATGCTGGACAGGTAATCCTTCTGGGTTGCTTCCGGCAGCTCTGCCGTCATGTCCGTGTTGATGAACCCGGGTGCCACCACGTTGGCCGTGATCCCGCGCGAACCGAGCTCGCGGGTCAGGGAACGGGCAATGCCGACGAGCCCGGCCTTGGACGCGGAGTAGTTGATCTGCCCCGGCGCGCCGTACAGGCCCGAGACGGAGGAGATGAGCACCACGCGGCCCCTGCGCAGCCGGATCATGCCCTTTGAGGCGCGCTTGATGACGCGGAAGGCGCCGGTCAGGTTGGTGTCGATGACGGAAGTGAAGTCGTCCTCGCTCATGCGCAGCAGCAGCGTGTCCTTGGTGATGCCGGCGTTGGCCACCAGAACCTCGATGGGGCCGTGGGCGGCCTCAACCTCGGCGAATGCAGCGTCAATGGAGGCTTCGTCGGTCACGTCGGCCTTGACGCCGAGGATCCCCTCCGGCAGCTTCGATTCGCTGCGGTACGTCACGGCCACTTTGTCGCCGTTGGCCAGGAATGCCTCCGCGATGGCCAGGCCGATGCCGCGGTTTCCGCCGGTGATGAGGACGCTGCGGGCCGTGGTTGCTGCTTCAGACATGTGTGCTCCGGATTTCCGCGGAGCCGCGCTCCGCTGTGGTGGCTGGATTTTTAACTGCCTTCGATCTTATCGCCCGATTGGGAGCCATCTTCGGATGGTGAGAGAATTGGGGTAGCCAATGGAGCGTGATGAGACAGTCGTGATACCTGAACCCCAGCCCGGACAGCCGACGCCCGGGAAGCGTGATGCCGCAGCCGGCCATCCGGAAGTAATCAGCATCACCGACGCCGCCGCGGCGCATTCCGAAGACATGCGTGAGCGAATGATCAAGTACGCCCTCGCCATGGGTATCCGCATGGTGTGCCTGATCCTGATCTTCGTGGTGGACGGCTGGTTCAAGCTGGTTGCCGTGGCGGGCGCAGTGTTCCTGCCATGGGTCGCCGTGGTGATCGCCAACGGTTCGGACAAGGCGGAGATCCACAGCGATGCGCTGCTCGATTACACGCCGTACGCTGAACTGGGAGCGGCCGACGACTCCGGGACTGCGGAAAGCGCCGACACCGCGGAGGGACCGACGGTGCTCCAGGGCGAACTCATTGCTGATGACGAAGAAGACGACGACGGCCGGGGACAGAAAGCTTCATGAACATTTTCAACCTGGGTGGCGGCAGCGCCGAGCTTGCCGGACCGGCATCCGCGGCCACGTGCTCCCGCAAAGCCTGCCGGGCCAACGCGTCCTGGCAGCTGCTGTGGAACAATCCCAAGATCCACACGCCCGACCGCCGCAAGGTGTGGCTGGCATGCGGTGAGCACAAGGCGTGGCTGGAGGACTACCTGCAGACGCGCGGGCTCTGGAAGGAGACCGTGCCGCTTGAGGCCGCAGAGACCGGCGGGAACAGCTGAATGTACAAGTTCCTGTTTTCCAGCAAGTGGCTGGGCTACCTCCTGCTGGCCGCGATCTTCGCAACCGGCTGCGTGTTCCTTGGCCGCTGGCAGATGGACCGCCGGGCGGAGACGCTGGCGGAAATCCAGCGCGTAACGTCAAATTACTCAGCAACGCCCGTCACGTTTGATCAGGCCCGCGATGAGTTCAACCAGCTGGACCCGTCCCGTGAATGGACCCAAGTCGAGCTCCAGGGCAGCTACGACGTCGACGGGCAGCGGATCGTTCGTAACCGGCCCCTCAACGGGCAGCCCGGGTACGAAGTGGTGGTCCCGTTCAAGCTCGTGTCAGGCGAGACCGTGGTGATTGACCGCGGCTGGCTGCCGATTGGCAACAAGACCCCGGGCCGGCCGGACTCCATTCCGGCGCCACCATCCGGGCAGATCACGGCAGTTGTGCGGCTCAAACACAGCGAACCCACGCTTCAGCGCGGGGCGCCGGAAGGCCAGCTGGCCTCCATTGACCTGCCCACGTACGCCGCCGAACTCGGTTACCCGCTCCTGACAGGGGCCTACGGGCAGCTCGCGTCCGAGACGCCGCCGGTGTCGGACATGCCGCAGCCGTTCCCCATGCCCTCGGTGGACGAGGGAACGCACCTGTCCTACTCGCTGCAGTGGTTTGCCTTCGGCATCCTCATGTTCGTCGGTTTTGGTTACGCCGCCCGGCAGCAGGCGCGCAACGCCGCGATGGATGCCGAGGACGCCGAGGTGCTGGACGGCGAGCCTGCCCACACCGCCGCGGGAGCCCGCCGTCGTCCGCCGGTACCCCGGAAACGCAAACGGCCGACGGCGGAAGAAGAGGAAGACGCGATCCTGGATGCCCAGGGCTACTGACGACAGGAGCGCGGACATGCTCACCAACCCGGTTGCCGCCGACCCGGTGGCCAACGTGCGCCGCGCCCTCACCGCCGCAGGCGCCCGCGACACAGTCACGGTTCTGCCCGGTGCGGTGCCGACGGCGGCCGCCGCGGCTGACGCGCTCGGCTGCGACGTTGCGGCAATCACCAACAGCCTGGTGTTCGAAGTGGACGGCGCCCCCCTGCTGATCCTGGCCAGCGGCGCCGCGAAGGTGGACGTCCGGCTGGTCGCCTCCCAGCTGGGGACCGGACGGATCCGCCGCGCGGCACCAGATTTCGTGCTGCACCACACGGGCCAGGAGGTGGGCGGCGTTGCGCCGGTGGGCCATCCTGCCAAGATCCGCACCCTGCTGGATGCCTCGCTCGAAGAGCACCCGACGCTCTGGGCCGGGGCCGGCGACCATCACTCGATGTTCTCCATCAGCTACGGCGAGCTGCAGCGCATCACGGACGCCCACGCTCTCCGGGTACGGTGAGCGCCGGAGCCGTTCAGACCCCTTTTTGGCGTGGTCGCCCTGGAGTCAGGCGTGCAGGGTGGGCCGGTAGATGAGCTCCTGGGTGTGGCCGTCGAGGGTCCGGCTCTCGATCAGCTCGAGGTCGAAGTCGGCGGCGCCTTGGAAGATCGGCTCCGCCCCGGTCTGACCCGTGATCACAGGGAAGAGGGTCACCTGCACCCTGTCCACCAGACCGGCGGCCATCAGTGCCCGGTTCATCGACAGGCTGCCGTGGGAGCGCAGCGGCACTGCTGACTCGTCCTTGAGCCGGGCCACGACGTCGACTGCGTCGCCGCTCGCGACAGCCGCGTCCGGCCAGTCGAGCGGTTCCTGCAGCGTTCTCGACACCACTGTTGCCGGCAGGTTCATCATCCGCGTGACCCAGGGGTCACGGACCTCGGCCTCCTCGCTCGAGGCCAGCATCCGTGCGAACGCCCGATACGTGTTCGCCCCGAAGACCATCCGCTGCTCCTGGCCGTACAAGGCGAGGCGATGCTCGAGCAGTTCGGGCCCTTGCTTGCCCCAGTAACCGCCCCAGTTTCCGCTGTGGGAACCGAAGCCGTCGAGGCTGCAAAAGACGTCGAAGGTGTAGGTAGCGGCCATGATGCTCTCCTCGGGTGTGGCGTATCGGGTCTGGGAATACACATGCCACAGCGGGACGAGCTTAGCTACCAAAGCGGAGGCTGACCACGGCTGATCACTGCGACGACACCGGCCCGAAGTATCGCCGCCCCGGATCAGCTACGGCGAGCAGCATCGCAATCCACGCAGCGCAACGCAATACACGCAGCGCAACGCAATACAGACGCCCAGGCTCGGGTGCACAGTGCTCGGGGCTGTTCATTCCCGTTGGGGTCGTGAGCGGAAGTAGTGGTTGCGGCGGGGTTTTCGGTGGGGGTCGAGTTCTGGTGGGGGTTTGAACCAGGGGACTTCG
>NZ_BAEG01000057.1 GCF_000238915.1 Arthrobacter globiformis NBRC 12137
GGTCAGCGGCCCGGTGAGCGCCGCGGTGCGGGCCCGGTCCACCGCGCCGGCGGCCACCACCTGCAGAAACTCCACGTGGCGGGAGAGCTGCTCGACCCGGTCCGCGAAATCCGCGGCCTGCCCGAAACCCCACAACGCGGTGTC
>NZ_BAEG01000056.1 GCF_000238915.1 Arthrobacter globiformis NBRC 12137
ATTGGATCCCTTCCGTGGCGTTTCCGGCGCCCGTGCTGCTGAGGTTTGAGATGGTTTGCCGGACGACGGCCAGGTCCTGGTCCCCCAGCCCCTGGCGCTTCAGTTCGGCATAAAGTTCGACGCCGGCCCGCGCCATCGGAACGGCGGACCCGGCGGCGTCGGCCGACTCCACGACGAAGGACAGGTCCTTGTGCATGAATTTTGCCGGGCCGGTGGGCGTGTAGTCCTTCCGGGCAATCCGGGGGCCGACCTGGTCGAGGACGCGGCTTCCTGCGAGACCGCCGGACAGGACCTCATAGAGGGCCGCGACATCGACGCCCGAGCGCTCGGCGAGCTCGGCCGCTTCGGCGAGCGCCGCCGTCGTTGTTCCGACCACCAGCTGATTGCACGCCTTGGCCAGCGATCCGGCACCGAGCGGTCCCAGGAGCCGCACGGTGGTACCCATGGCCTCGAAGAGCGGAAGCAGCCGGCGGAAGTCGGCGTCGTGGTCAGCGCCGGCCATGATGGCCAGGGTGCCCTCGATGGCGCCAGTCGTTCCGCCGCTGACCGGCGCGTCCAGCACCACGGCATTGCCTGAACTGGCCGCCTGTACCCTGCGCCCGAAATCCTGGACCCCTGTGGGGGAAACGCTGCTCATCACCACCACTGCGGTGCCGGCCGCCGGCGGTAACGTCCGCCAGCTCGCGAGCAGTCCGGACGCCGCGTCCTCAATGTAGGCAAGGTCAGGGAGCATGAAGACGATCACCGGCTCGTCCCGGAGTTGCTGCACAGTGTCTGCAGTGGAACCGCCTAGCCGGTGCAAGTCTTCCAGCGCGGCAGGCGACCTGTTCCATGCCGTTACCGCCCACCCCCTCCGTACCAGGTTCGCTGCCATCGGCGCCCCCATCAGGCCCAGGCCCACAAAGCCTGCTCTCTGTACATTCATCTGCAGGGAAACCTCACTCCGTTGTGGTCAATGTTGGTCAATCGCGGGAAATCTGTTCAGTATTCTAGCCCCCATTCAGTATGATGAACAGCATGACGACTGAAACCACCGTCGCGATAGCCGTCCCGCTCGAAGCCGAGTTCGTGGAACGCATCCGCGCCGTAGATCCCTCCGTGACCGTTCTTTACGAGCCCGACCTGCTGCCGCCCGAACGGTTCCCGGCAGACCACGCCGGCGACCCCGGCTTCAAACGCACACCTGAGCAGGAGGAGCGCTACTGGGACATGCTGGGCAAGGCCGACGTGCTTTACGGCTTCCCGAACGAAAGCCCCGCGGGCCTGGCGCGGATCGCGAAAGAAAACCCTCGCCTGCAATGGATCCACGCCATGGCGGCGGGCGCCGGCGGTGCAGTCAAGGCCTCCGGGCTCGATGCGGAAACCCTGAACAAGTTCAAGGTGACCACGTCCGCAGGAGTGCACGCCCTGCCCCTCGCGGAGTTTGCGGCACTGGGCATCCTCAACGGTTTCAAACGGACCGCGGAGCTCGCCCAGGACCAGGCGGCCAAGGTGTGGCCGGAGCTGCGGACACCCACCAAGCTGGTCAACGGCTCCTCGCTGGTGGTCACCGGGCTTGGGGAGATCGGGCTGGAAACCGCCCGGATCGCCCGCGCACTCGGCATGAAGGTCAGCGGCACCAAGCGTTCCGTGGAGCCGATCGACGGCATCGAGGAAGTGGCGGACAACAACGGACTGGCCGGGCTGCTCGCCTCGGCGGACGCTGTGGTGAACACCCTTCCGGGAACGCCTTACACGGAGAAACTTTTCAACCGCGAGATCTTCGCGGCCATGAAGCCCGGGACGGTCTTCGTGAATGTGGGCCGCGGAACTGTCGTGGACGACGACGCGCTGCTCGAGGCACTGGAAAACGGACAGGTGGCCTACGCCTGCCTGGACGTTTTCGCCGTCGAGCCGCTCCCCCTGAACAGCCCGCTGTGGAGCCATCCGCGCGTCATGGTCTCTCCGCACACCTCGGCCCTGAGCGAGGCCGAGAACCGCCTGATCGCGGAGCGCTTCTGCAGCAACCTCAGGACGTTCCTGGACGGCGGCGAACTCCCCCATCTCGTGGATACAGTCCACTTCTACTAAACCGCACTTCAACTAAACCGCCCGCGGCAGGACATTCCTGCACGGGAACCACCGGAGAGCCGGGCAGCCACATGGTTGCCCGGCTCTCCCTTTGCGCTCGCCCGGCGCGAACGTACACTTGCGCCCCACCGCCCGGCGCGAACGTACACTTGCGCCCCACCGCCCGGCGCGAACGTACACTTGCGGCCCACCCCGCGTAGGGATGGGCCGCAAGTGAACGTTCGCGCTGTGTGTTTCGTCGCTGTGTGGCGCCTAGCTGGCGTCCTCGATTGAAACCAGGTCCCGCCCCTTGGTTTCCGGCGTGAAAAAGGTGCTCACGAAGGAGATCAGCGCAAGGACCAGCGAGTAGAGCGCCAGGACCAGCCAGGAGTAGCCGGTGGCAGCGAGCAGCGCAGCCCCCACCAGCGGAACCAGGCCGCCGGCCAGCACGGCGGAGAGTTCGCGGGACATGGCCACACCCGTGAACCGGTACTGCGATCCAAACAGTTCAGGCAGCAGCGGGCACTGCGGTCCCAGCATGGACTGCACTCCGAGCGCGATGCCCACCACCATGACCACCCACACCAGGGTCACATTGCCCAGGGTCACGAGGTAGAACGCCGGGAAGGCGATGACCGCCTGGAACAGGGCACCGTAGCGGTAGACCGGAACGCGGCCAAAGCGGTCGGACAGCGCACCGAAGGTGACCACCATGACGGCGGCGAAACCGGCTGCGATCAGGAGACCCACGGGACCGATGAACTTGTCGCCCGGGAAAACGCCGGCCGGGGCCGCCAGGAACGCCACCAGCAGCGCCGAATAGATGGAGGAGTTTCCGTTTTCACCCATGCGCAGGCCGATGCCGACGAGAACGTTCTTCTTGGAGTGCTTCCAGAGCTGGCCCACAGGGTTCTTGACGACGTTCTTGTGCTTCTCCAGCTCCTGGAATACCGGGGTTTCCTTGAGCCGCAGGCGAATGAACACCGCAATCGCGATGAGGATCACGCTGGCCAGGAACGGCACACGCCAGAGCCAGCCTTCGAGCACGTCCTTATCGGCGGTGGCGATGAGGGCGAAGGTGCCGGCACCCAGAAGGGTGCCCAGTTGGATCCCCACGAACGGCAGTGAGGCAAAGAAACCACGACGGCGGGGCGGAGCCACTTCGGAGATCAGCGTCGTTGCGCCGGCCTGCTCAGCGCCGGCGCCGAGGCCCTGGACGATCCGGAGGACGACCAGGAGCACCGCGCCGAGCATTCCTGCCTGCTCGAATGTCGGCAGCAGGCCGATGGCGAAGCTTGCCGCGCCCATCAGGCCGATCGTCAGGATCAGCACCATTTTCCGGCCGTACCGGTCCCCGATGTAGCCGAAGACAATGCCGCCGAAGGGCCGGGCAGCGAAGCCCACACCGTATGTGGCGAATGATGCGATCAGCGCACCCTCATCGCCGAGCGGCTTGAAGAACAGCGGCCCGAAGATGAGTGCCGAAGCCAGGCCGTAGATATAGAAGTCGTAGTACTCCAGAGCGGACCCTACGGAGCTGGCAAGTGTTGCCCTTCGCAGCTGTTCCGGTTCGACGACGGCGCCGTCCGCATCAGCCAGCGGTGAATCAGTACGAGTTGTCACTAGCACTCCCTCAAAGACACATCAGGCCCCCGTTGGCCTGGTGAGTAGTGACACCACTATTGCGTCGGTCACTATGTTGAACAGCGTACAACATGATGAACGACTAGCCAATAGTGCCGGGGTTTTCGTCTAGCCCATGGGATTGCCGAGGGATCTGGCCAGCTCATTCAGCTCTTTGACCATCTGCGCGCCCTGCTCCTGTGAGTAGGTTGCCTTCAGCGCAGTGACAGACAGGCCAAGACTGGGGCCATGCGCGCCGCGCGTGGGTACAGTCACGGCGAGACACACCACACCCGTGGTGGATTCCTCGTCTTCAAATGCGTAGCCCTGCTCGCGGATCTGCTCCAACTGAGCCTTCAGTTCCGCTCCCGTTCGCAGGGATTTGGGCGTCAGCACTGGAAGCTCCGCATCGTCAGGGAACATCGCGTCGACGTCGTGGTCGTGGAGCCTGGCGATCAGGGCCTTGCCCACCGCGCAGAGCGACACCGGCATCTTGTCGCCGATATTGGACGTCAGCCGGACGGCCGGATGGCCCTCATAGCGGGCCAGGTAGATGACGTTCGTGCCATCCAGCATGGCGATGCGCACGGTTTCACCCGACAGAGTGGGCGCCTGCTCGCAAAAACGGTAGAACTCCTGGACCTCGTCGAGCCGGCTCAGGTAGGCGGCACCCAGTTCCACGAGCTTGCGCCCGAGTGTGTATTCGGCGCCCTGCCTGCTGATGAGCCTCGCCTCCTCAAGGGCCAGCAGAAGGTTGGACGTTGACGATTTGGGGATTCCGAGGTCCCGGGCGAGATCGCTGAGGGTAAGCCGGCCAGTGGCGGACGCCGCAAGCGACTCCAACACGGCGGCAGCTCGCGTGACAGCAGGCGCCGGGGACGCGCTGCCGAGTCCGTCATTGGCTTTGGGTGTACGGGAATCGGCCATGATTCTCCTTTTCATACGCGCTCAGGCAGCGGGGGTCAGCGGATTGCATCGCGCACGAAACACCGGCGACGATGCCAAAGCGTCCAGTCAACTGAACACCTACCATCATACTGGCTGGAGGGCTGTCCCTGAAGGCATGCGGGGGCTAGCGGCAGGGAGCCGGAGCGCGGGGAGCCACCCCCGGGCGGCACATTCTTAACAGTTTCGTGTTTCCGAAAGTTCACGGTATATTCAAGTCCAAGCCTTCCACCGCGGCATCCCCCAATAGTCGCGGTGGAAGGCTTATCCAATTCCCGGGCACCTTAGGATTCCGGGCCTTTCCGGCCTTCTGCCTAGGCCGCATCCGCGATGGCGTTTTCCGCGGTGTTGTCCGCCACAGCGCTCCGCAGTCTCCACCCGCCGCCAAGTCCGTCGCGGACGATCTCCATGGTGGTCAGCGCCGATCCCGCATTTCTCCCCAGCCGGGTCTGCAGCCGCCACACTTCGACGTCAACGCGGCTAAGTCCCAGCGGCATCCGGCGCTCCGCCTCCCACCAGCTGACGCGTTCAAACCAGCGCAACGGCTCCGCGCCCACCGTCCATTCCTGCCCGCCGCAGATGACAGCCCCGGGCTGCCCGTCGGCAGCAGTCCTCACAAGTACGTGTTCCATGCCCGCAGGCTACGGCGGGGCACAGACATTAAACAGAAAACCCCGTCTGACCAGGCTCAACGACTTGGTCAGACGGGGTAATTAGGGTGGGTCCTACCGGGATCGAACCGATGACATCCACGGTGTAAACGTGGCGCTCTACCAGCTGAGCTAAAGACCCAAAATGAGGTTTTTCGCACCGAAGCGCTCGAACCAACGAACATAGACTCTACCCGAACAATGCCCTGAAACGCCAATCGGGTCAGACCGCAGCGAGCGGGGGCAATTCGTCGGCCAGCCAGGTGAGGGACTCGCTGACGCCGGCTTCCAGCTTGATCGTGGCGAGGTCGTCGCCGCGCGTTTGGCCGCGGTTGATGATCACAACAGGCTTGCCTTGCTTGGCGGCGTGACGGACAAACCGCAGCCCGCTCATGACGCTGAGTGAGGAGCCGGCAACAAGCAGGGCTTCGGCTTGATCCACCATTGCGTACGCGCGCTCCACGCGTTCCTTGGGGACGTTTTCGCCGAAGTACACAAAGTCCGGCTTCAGGACGCCGCCGCACGCGGGGCAGCGGGCGATCACAAAACTGCGGATCAGTCGCAGGTCCTCCATAGTGGCGTCGGCATCAGGTGCCATCTCGACAAGGCCGGACTTCATGGCGTGGTCCAGAAAGTCCGGATTCAGTTCTTCCAGAACCCTCGCGAGCAGCTGCCTCGAGTACATGTGCCGGCACTCCAGGCAAATTACCTGGTCGAAGCGTCCGTGAAGGTCCACCACGTTAACGCTGCCGGCGTCCTCATGGAGGCGGTCCACGTTTTGGGTGATCAGTCCGGTCAGGAGTCCGCGCCGCTCGAGGACGGCGACGGCGGCATGGCCGGCGTTGGGATTGGCTCGCCTCAGGTGGGACCATCCAATGTGGTTACGCGCCCAATATCGCTGCCGATTGGCAGCGTCGCCCACAAACTCCTGATAGGTCATGGGTGAGCGCGGGGGCGAATCCGGCCCGCGGTAGTCCGGGATGCCCGAGTCCGTGCTCAGGCCGGCCCCGGTCAGTAGCGCCAGCGGCAGCCCGGCAAGCACGTCACGGATCCCGCCCAGCGCGCCGAGGTCGCTGGCCGCTGACTCGGCGGGCGGGGCAGGAGGCAGACTGGCGAACCCTGTCAGGCCGATGCCGGTCCGCCGCTGATCCATGGGCTGGCCTGACGCTTAACCCTGGGCCAGTTCTGCGAGGATGCGGCGGTATTCGGCGAGGTCCCGGGCTTGGCCCCGCGGATTCACAACGACGTAGCGGACCGTTCCGCCGGCGTCGATAATGAACGTCCCGCGCCGTGCCATTCCACTTTCCTCGTCAAACACGCCGTACTCACGGGCCACGGCCCCGTGCGGCCAGAAGTCCGCGAGCAGACTGAAGCCGTAGCCTTCCTGCTCGGCGTACGCCCGGAGGGCAAACTTGCTGTCCACCGAGACCGCCAGCACCTCGGCGTCGGAATGTTCGAAGACGTCGAGGTTGTCCCGGATCTCACACAGCTCGCCAGTGCAGATGCCGGAGAACGCGAAGGGGTAAAAGACGACCACCACGTTGCGTCCGCGGAAGTCGGCAAGCCGGACGGGTTCCCCGAACTGATTGGCCAGGGTGAAGTCCGGCGCCTGCTGCCCAACTGCGGGCACCCCGGCCAAGTCCACTGCTACAACGGCGGCCTGTCCGGTCATTTGTTCTTCCTGGTCACCAGGCGCGTGGCGCTCCAGTCCTTGGAAACGCCTGCGGACGTGGTGCAGTGCAGTCCTGCGGTGGGGGCCGCGTCCTGGATGTCGGACGGGGAAACGTATCCGGGGCGGCCGGACTTGGGCGTGAGGACCCACACCACGCCGCCCTCGGTGAGCGTCGTGAGCGAGTCGACCAGGGCGTCCACGAGGTCACCGTCGCCGTCCCGCCACCAGAAGATCACGGCGTCCACGACGTCGTGATCATCCTCATCCAGAAGCTCCGACCCCGTCAGATCCTCTATGTCATCACGCAAGTCGAAGTCGACGTCGTCGTCGTAACCGAACTCCTGAATCAGATCCCCGTCTTTGAAACCCAATTTTTCCGCCACATTTACCGAAGTGGCGGCGTCGGCCTCGCTCACGTGTTCCTCCTGTGCATAGTGATGTCAATTACTCCAAGCCAACACCCTTTGGGCGTGTGCTTCAAGCTGCGTGCGCCGCGGTGCGGCTTATTGTGCGTCACACAACAAGTATGACGGTCAAATAGGGCGGGCGGTTCATGCGCGGCTACGCATCCGCAGGCCGTCGGAGCTACAGTGACTGTTGACAACTATGCCTAGCGGGGCGACCGCCCCCAATGAATAGGCAGTCATACACACGAGATAAAACCCTGCCCGGCGCACATGACCGGGCTGTTGTAACCGATATGACGCACACGACGCGTTCACGCCGGGCAGCTACCCTGCCGGACCTGAGTGCGCCGGTGAATGCGCGCAAAGAGAGGTTGGACGTGGCTGCAGGAGAAGATACCTCCCATATCCTCAGCGGGTTGACTAACCAGCTGCCTGATCGTGATCCGGAAGAGACCGCCGAGTGGGTTGAGTCCCTGGACGCGCTGATCAGGGAACAGGGCACGGAGCGTGCCCAATACATCATGCGCAGTCTCCTGCAGCGTGCCGGCGCGCAGAGCGTCGGGGTTCCGATGGTGACCACCACGGATTATGTGAACACGATCCCGGTGGACCAGGAAGCGGAATTCCCGGGGAACGAGGAGTTCGAGCGCCGGTACCGCG
>NZ_BAEG01000055.1 GCF_000238915.1 Arthrobacter globiformis NBRC 12137
ACACCTACTACCAGATGGGCTACTTCGCCCCGAAAGGCGCCGGTGACCGCATCAAGAGCGAGGGCGTGGAACGGTTCCGGGAACGGATCGCCGCGCTGCGCCCGGACCTCGCCGACCGCGTCGATGCCATCGGGTCCCTGGACGACCTCCACTGGCTGGATGTCCGGCTGGACCGCCTGCAGCGCTGGTACATCGACGGGCTGCTGTGCATCGGCGACGCCGCGCATGCGATGTCCCCGGCCGGCGGCGTGGGAATCAACCTGGCCATCCAGGATGCCGTGGCTGCGGCGGCCCGGCTCGCGCCCGCGTTGCTGCGCGGGAAAGTCACGGTGCAGGATCTTGCGGCGGTGCAGCGGAGGCGGCAACTGCCCACGGTCATCATCCAATCCGTCCAGCGCCTCATGCACCGGGGCGTCTTCATCCCGCTGTTTACCGGCAAGAGGTCGGGTCCGCCGGCTGCGTTGATGTACCTGGCCCGGCATGTTCCCGTCCTGATGGGATTGCTGCCGCGGATGATCGCGCACGGACCCCTGCCTGAGCACGCACCCGCCTTCGCCCGGCGGATGGACGCGGGGCCCGGCAAGGTACCCGGCACCGACTAAACTGGAGCCCATGACTGCCACCCCGGACTCGCTTTCCAACACCGCTGCCCGTGCCCGACTTCTGGAACTGATCAAGGAGCTCGCGGTTGTCCGCGGCAAGGTCATTCTGTCCAGCGGAGCCGAGGCCGACTACTACATCGACCTGCGCCGCGTTACCCTTCACCACGAGGCCTCCAAGCTCGTCGGCCAGGTCATGCTGTCCCTGATTGACGACGCCGGCATCGACTTTGAGTGCGCCGGCGGCCTCACGATGGGGGCCGACCCGGTGGGCACCGCCGTCATGCACGCCGCCACAGATGCCGGCCGGGCCATCGACGCTTTCGTTGTCCGCAAGGCGCAGAAGTCCTACGGCATGGGCCGCCAGGTGGAAGGGCCCTCCGTCGAGGGCCGCAAGGTCCTGGTCCTTGAGGACACTTCCACCACCGGCGGTTCGGCCCTGACCGCCGTCGAGGGTGTTCGCAACGCCGGCGGCAACGTCGTGGCTGTCGCCGTCATCGTCGACCGCGACACGGGCGCCAAGGAAAAGATCGAAGCCGAAGCCGGGGTGCCGTACCTGTACGCCTTCAGCAAGGACGAGCTCGGCCTGAGCTGAGCCACCGCCCTTGTGGACGGTACCGTCCGGGTGGCCTAGTATTTCCGTACCCCGGATCAGTCCTTTCCTTTGGAGCACCCCGTCATGCACCCGTCGAAGCAGGCCCTGAGCAGTGTTGAGCAAGTCCAGAACCTCATTCTGGAGAGCGCCGACTTTGAGGACTTCCTCAATGAGTTGGCGCGGTACTCGGCGCACCAGGTGGCGGGCGACGGGGACGACGCCCTCTGCGGAATCACACTGCTGAGGGACCGCAAGGCGGCGACGATCGGCTGGAGCAGCGACTCCGCCCGGGAAGTGGACGAAATCCAGTATTCACTGTCCCAGGGGCCGTGCCTGACCGCGGCGGAGGAAGAACGGGAAGTGCACGTTCCGGATCTCTTCGAAGAGGACCGTTGGGGGCCTGACTACGCCAATGCCGTGGCTTCCCACGGGCTCCGTTCGGTGCTGTCGCTGCCCTTTAGCCTGCAGGGGGAAGCGAAGGCCGCGCTTAATCTGTACTCTGACGTGCCGCACAAGTTTACTGAGGTTTCCGCGGCCCGCGCCCGCGGGTATACCCGGGAGATCTCCCAGGCCCTGCGCCTGGCGGTCAGGTTTTCGCTGCACACGGACAGTGCGACGAATCTCCGCGCGACGTTGGAATCCCGGACCGTCATCGACATCGCCGTCGGCATCGTGATGGCGCAGAACCGGTGCAGCCAGGAGACCGCCGTCCGGATCCTGACCGATGCCTCAAGTCACAGCAACGTCAAACTTCGCGACATCGCGGCGTCGCTGGTGAACTCGGTGGGCGGCGCGGAGGCGCGCACACACTTCGAGGAGCCCGGGAAGGTTCAGGCAGGATAGCGCCGCGGCCCGCTGCTTGTGCGGCCGGCCTGCGGGGGATAGGCTGTCCGAGGTTGAGCCGTCGGCCATAGACACCCCTTTTTGGAGTACCTATGGACAACCAGCTTAATTCCCTCATTAAGATTAACGATGCCAACGGCACGGCGCGGATCGATGTCCGGGGGAGCCTCACCCAGGCGTCCCGGCCCGAACTGATACTCGAAATCCGACGCGTCCGCAGGATGGGCATCTCGTCGCCCATCACTGTGGATCTTTCCCAGGCCGCTTTCGTAGAGTCATCGGCGCTCGCGGGCCTTCGCTTCGACCTCAACACCCTCGACGCCGGCGCATGGCAGGTCTCCTCCCGGCCGGCGCCAGGAGTCCTGCTGGAGGTTTTCTCCAGCCGCGACACCGTGGCCGAAGCCCGCGCGGACTTCACCGCGCTGACCGACCCGGCAGGGCTGACCGAGGCGCAGGTCGCCGCGGGATTCCGCCCCTTATCCACTTATTCCTCGCACGAACTGCTGGCGGCGAGCGACTCGGTCTTCGCACTGCTGGACGATCCCGCCGGGCGTTCCGGACATGAACTGCTGGCCCGATACGAGGCGATCGGTGAGGAAATAGCCCGCCGGGAATCGACCGAGTCCGCGGTGCAGCACGCCACACCCAGCTGACCAGGGGATGAACCTCACAGGATTCGAACCGGCCGATGGAACCGGAACTGTGCCTGCGGTTAGAAGTGTGCCTAGGGTAGTCCAGTGCCATATGAAGGGGCCGCCGGCCAGACGGGCCGGCAGAAGGCGCCGGGCGCAGACGCTGCCCGGTTGCTTCGGCGCGCCGCAGACCTGAAACGGTTCTCCCGCCGGACCTTCCTCTCCGGAGCAGGCGCGTCCACCGTCCTTGCCGCGGACATGCTGTTCACGAAGCGTGTGCAGGAGGAGCGGCAGGTTCACAAGATCCTCGTGGTTGAGGACGACTTCGCGCAGAGCTACTTCCCAAACGCCAGCTGGATCCTGTTCCCCGGATACAAGACGAGCTGGGAAGAGGCCCAATGGATCCTGAACTCACTCCGCGGCAGCCTCCGGCTGCGCGGCCAGCTCGCGGCGGCAGGGTATTCGAACCTGGGACTGGACATCGACCAGCTGGTGATCGCGGTGATCGAGCACGTCCGGGCGCACAACCTCACCACCCTCTACTTCTACGGCCACAGCTTCGGCGGCATGGTGGCGACGCAGGTGGCCGCCCGGCTGCTGGAGCTGCACGGCGTCAAGGTTGAGCTGATCGTTCTCGACTGCAGCCCCTACAGCAAGTTCGATGTCCTGGACCAGAGTTGGTTCGACGGCGTGGTTTTCCTCTACGAAAGCGGCTTCCGGATCCCGTCCGTGCTGCGCGGGGGCTACGAGCTGGGAGAGCGGGTGGTCCACAAGGACGAGCGCACGTGGCGGCAGATTCTCGACCAGACACTGGAACAGCTGTCCCCGATCGCCCCCTCGAGCGTCCTGGTCCAGACGGAATCCGCCTACATCTACCACTTCGATGCCACGCGCTTCGCGGGCCAGATCGGGGACACCCGGATGGCGTACATCGGAAATCCGCGGGACCAGACCGTCAACTACCAGACGGCCCGCGAATCGTGGGCGCGTACGTTCGCCGCCAACATGGTCTCTGCCGACCGGCAGACCACGGGGGCGCTGCCGGCCCACGCCAGCCCGGGCTGGAACCCGTTCGTGTACCGGCCCATCCTCGAGGACCTGGAGAACGAGATCTTCCCCCTGCCCGGAGGCGGCGGGAAGATGACACCGTTCTAGATCTGGTTCTTGAGGTCCGCCACGGAGTTCAGTACCTGGTTGGGGCGGAACGGGTAAGAAGCAATGTCGTCGCGCTGCGTGATGCCGCTGAGCACCAGTACGGTGTGCAGCCCGGCTTCCATGCCCGCGATGATGTCGGTGTCCATGCGGTCGCCGATCATCGCGGTGGTCTCCGAGTGCGCATCAATCTGGTTCATGGCCGAGCGGAACATCATGGGGTTCGGCTTGCCCACAATGTACGGTTCCCGTCCCGTGGCCTTGGTGATCAGTGCGGCGATGGCGCCGGTGGCGGGCATCGGGCCCTCCTTGGACGGGCCGGTGGCGTCCGGGTTCGTGGCGATGAAACGCGCCCCGGCAAGGATCAGCCGGATCGCCATGGTGATCGCTTCGAAGGAGTACGTGCGGGTTTCGCCGAGCACCACGAAGTCGGGGTTCTGGTCGGTGAGGATGAAGCCGGCCTCGTGGAGTGCCGTCGTCAGCCCTGCCTCACCGATGGTGTACGCGCGGTTGCCACTGTCCGGTCCGCCGGCAGATACCTGGTCCTTCAGGAACTGGGCGGTGGCCAGGGCCGACGTCCAGATGTTCTCCTCCGGGATTTCCAGGCCGGAGGCCCGCAGCCGGGCGGCGAGGTCACGAGGCGTGAAGATCGAGTTGTTGGTCAGGACCAGGAACCGCTTTGAGGTGTCCACCCAGCGCTGGATCAGTTCCGCGGCGCCAGGTACGGGCTGGTTCTCATGCACCAAGACCCCGTCCATGTCGGTGAGCCAGCACTCAATTTCCTGGCCACTGCGGTAGACGGCCGCCGATGTCTTTACCTTGTCCGCTTCTGCCATGTCATTCCTTCACCGAGATGTTTGCGTTCGGAGCCCAGTCTAGTGTTGAGGGGTGACGCAAACGCCCGGGACACCCGAACCCCAACCAGACCAAAACGAAACGCCGGAGCCAAAGCCGGAGGTCGGCGTCGGGCCCTGGGAAGGTGAATGGCCGGCCGGCGACCACTGGGATCCTGACCTCCTGGCCGACGGCGACCGGCGCAACGTTGTGGACAAGTACCGGTACTGGAAGCACGAGGCGATCGTCGCGGACCTGGACGCCAAGCGTCACGATTTCCACATCGCCATTGAGAACTGGCAGCACGACCTCAACATCGGCACCGTGGTGCGCACCGCCAATGCGTTCCTCGCCAAGGAGGTCCACATCATCGGACGACGGCGGTGGAACCGTCGTGGGGCGATGGTCACCGACCGCTACCAGCACGTCCGCCACCACCCCACCGTGGAGGACTTCGTGGCCTGGGCTCAGGCGGAGGGGCTGGCCATCATCGGGATCGACATCTTCCCCGACTCCGTGCCGCTGGAGACCTACGAACTGCCGCAGAAGTGCGTGCTGGTCTTCGGCCAGGAAGGCCCGGGGCTGACCCCGGAGGTCCACGAGGCGGCGGAAGCAACACTGTCCATCGAGCAGTTCGGGTCCACCCGCTCCATCAACGCGGGCTCGGCCGCGGCGATCGCCATGCACGCCTGGGTGCGCCGGCACGTGTTCGGCCAGCACGTCTGACCCCCAGAATCACCGTTTTGCCGCATTGTCCGAAACCCCGGACGCAACGTCGCGGCTTTCGGGTGATGCCGCTCACAGCGCGTGCTCAGATTGATTAAAAGGTTGGGGGACCTCGATCCGGTCGTCAAAGTGAGGAACAGCATGCAGGCCACAACAAAAACGGGATCAGGGCCGCGCGTTGAGCGTCGCTCCATCGACTTCGTCCCGGAAGACGAACGTCACGGTTCCCCGGCACAACAGTTCACCCTGTGGTTCGGGGCGAACATGCAGATCACCGCCATCGTCGATGGTGCCCTCGCCGTCCTGTTCGGAGCGGATGCCTTGTGGGCGATCATTGGCCTGCTCATCGGCAACCTTCTGGGCGGGGCT
The DNA here is from genome assembly GCF_000238915.1 of Arthrobacter globiformis NBRC 12137. Lineage (GTDB taxonomy): Bacteria > Actinomycetota > Actinomycetes > Actinomycetales > Micrococcaceae > Arthrobacter > Arthrobacter globiformis. Next base: position 5,751 of record NZ_BAEG01000055.1, read on the forward strand.
GTCATGGCGCTGCACGCGGCCCAAGGCCCCAAACTTGGGCTTCCGCAGATGATTTCCAGCCGGGCCCAGTTCGGCATTCTGGGTGCCGTTATCCCGCTGGTGCTGGTGGTCATCATGTACCTTGGGTTCGCCGCCACGGGCACCGTCCTGGCTGGCCAGGCCGTGGACCAGATCCTGCACACCGGCACGCCGGCCGTGGGGATGGTCCTCTTCGGGGCGCTGACCATCCTCGTCGCGACGCTGGGCTACAAGTACATTCACATGATGGGCCGCATCGCCACGATCGTCGGAGTGCTCGGCTTCACCTACCTCGGCATCAGGCTGCTCATCAGCCAGGATGTAGGTGCCCTCTTGGGGGCCGGGAACTTCGAATTTCCCACTTTCTTGCTCGCCATCTCCCTCAGCGCCGGCTGGCAGCTGACCTACGGGCCCTATGTGGCCGACTACTCCCGCTACCTCCCCTCCAACACCCCGGCCCGCAAGACGTTCCAAGCGTCCTACTTCGGCACCGTGCTCGGTTCCCAATGGTCCATGACCCTCGGAGCTCTCTTCGCCGCCCTTGCTTTGCCCAAGGGGGAGAGGTTTCTAGACGGCCAGGTGGCCTTCCTTGGACACATGAGCGGCGGAGGCCTCATCGCTGTGGTCATCTACCTGGTCATCGTGATCGGAAAGCTTACGGTCAACACCCTGAACGCCTACGGCGGTTACATGACCATGCTGACCTCGGTGACCGCGTTCACCCGCAAAACGGGTGTAGCCACGTGGACGCGGTTCGCGTACGTTGTCGGCTTCATCGGGCTGTCCGTGCTTATCGCCGTCCTGGCGTCGCCGGACTTCATCGCCAATTTCAAGAACTTCGTGCTGTTGCTGCTCATGGTTTTCATCCCCTGGAGCTCAATCAACCTGGTCGACTACTACCTGATCTCCAAAGAAAAGGTGGATATCCCGGCCCTGTACGACCTGAACGGGCGCTACGGGCGCTGGAACAAGTCCGCCCTGATCACTTACGCTGTGGGCATCATCGTACAGATTCCGTTCCTGGCCCAGGCCCTCTACACCGGGCCCATGACGAAGCTGCTGGGCGGTGCTGACATCTCCTGGCTCGTGGGGCTGGTCGTTACAGCCCTGGTGTACTTCCCGCTGGCCAAGAGGACCTCCAACGCACCGTCCCACATGATTTATCCGGCTGAAACGGGCCAAGAAGCAGTGGAAGCAGTTACGGATTCCGCACCAGCCAGCCCGGCCGGCTAGGCAGCCCTGGCAGGCCCTGATGCACCTGCACTCGACAAACAGTATTGATGCCTGATGAGTGTCCCGGCCACACGTGGCCGGGACACTCATCGGGTTAAGGGAAGCCGGCCACGGATACCCAGCCTGCGCGATATCTCGCGGGCACAACGGTTCACCTCCGGGATCCACTCGCGGGCCACGTCTTCAATCCGCAATGCCCGTTCCTCCGGCGTCTCGGCATCCTTGGCACGGCGCGCACCACCCGGGGGAAACGCCCGGTTGGAGACAGTCAATGTCACGCTAGCCACGGGATAGCGCTCCCGGTCCAGGACGGCAACAGCCACGGACGAGTAACCAACAGTGATTTCATCCTGTTCCCACGCATAGCCCAGGGACCGCGCCCGCGACAGCAAATCCTGCAGGGCCGGCAAGGACTGCGGCCCGTTGTCATTGCGAACGGTGAAGGCCTCCGGACCCGGAAACAAGGCGGCGACCTGGGCAGGATCCATCTGCGCCATCATCGCCCTGCCGCTGGCCGTCAGATGTGCCGGAAGCCGGACACCGGTATCAGTCACCAGAGGCCGCTGGCGCGGAGCGCGTTCCTCGATGACGTAAACGACGTCACGGCCATGCATCACCGCAAGGTGGGCAGTACGGCGGGTGCGCCCCACCAACTGCGCGAGCGGGTGACGGGCGATGCGCTGAAGAGGGGCTTGCCGTGAATAGCCGGTGCCGAGTTCGTGTGCCGTGACACCCAGCGCATATTTTTGTTCCTCCGGAAGATGGACCAGAAACCCGTCATCAACCAAGGCCGCGATCAATTGATACGTCGTTGACCGCGGCACTCCCACGTCACGGGCGATGACCGAGGCGGCCACTGGGCCGGCCTGTTCCGCGACGTACCTAAGAACGGCAAGAACCTGAACGGCGGCAGGGGCTTTGGGGCGCAGCGGTGAGCTACTCACTCTCCCAGAATACGCCCGCTGGTGTCCGGCATACCGGACACCAGGCTACAGACCTTCCGTCCACAGCGGCAGCGGCACCACGCTCCGGCTGCATCCTGATTCGTCCAGGACATGGCCCATCCGCTTGAATGTCCGGACCACGGCCTGCCGGGAGATGACGGTACTTCCCGGAGCCCGATCGGCCAGCTCGCGCTCGTACGCCTGGACTTGCAGGTAGTCACGGACCCACATGGTGACCAGAAGGTTCTGCGCCCCCAGGACCTGGGCGCTGAGGCGGCAGTTGCTGAGTGCCGCAAAGTAGTGGCCGACGTCGTCAACGTAGTGCGCGGGGACGTTCAGGACCAAGGTGACTTCCCGCAGTCCCTGCTGGGCCGCCGTCGACGTATCGCAGCGCAGCGCTATGTAACCCGTGGCGAGGAATCGCTCCACCCGCCGTCGTGCGGTTTGGGGCGAGACGCCGCATGCGGCACCCAGCTCCGCCCAGCTGGCCCGCCCGTCCCGGGCGAGCTCTTCCAGCAGTGCCGCATCCAGCCGGTCCGGAGAGTACGCAGGCTGCCCAGGCAGGGGTTCCGCTGACACCTGCCGGGCGCGTGCAAGTTCCAGGGTCCCGCTGCGCCATTCCGACGCCTGGCGGTACAGCTTCGTGACGAAAACAACCTCGCGATGCGTGACGCCGGGCAGCCCGGGGAAGGAACCGGTGACTATGTCCATCAGTTCGGCGTGGCTGGACGCAAAGCAGTCCACAAAGAGGTCGTGCGAGCCTCACACGCACGGGCAACGACTACGCAGAACTGCGTCAGGACGCATTCCTGTCAGATGCCTACCGGGCAGCGATGACGGCCAGGGGCAGGGACGTCACGTTCAGCGCCGAGCCGGTGGCCTCGACGGACATGGGAAATGTCTCGCAGCTCGTGCCGAGCATTCATCCCATGGTCGGCTACGACGTGAGGGGCGCCGCGCACCACACCGCAGAGTTCGCTGCCTTCGGTGCCTCCGCGGGTGCGGACAAAGCGGTGCTTGACGGATCGTTCGGACTCGCCTCAGCCGCATGTGCAGCTGCCATGGACCCGGAGCAAACTTGGCGGCTGCTCCGCCGGACGGCGGTGTAGTGGGGAAACCTCTAAGCGCAATGTGTTACCCGGCCGGGTGACGCGAACCACGGCCGGTGCAAAGAAATGGCTAGGATGGTTCCTAGCCGACGAGGTTCACTCCAGGGTCAACCCAACCCGCAGACGAAATTCGATTTAGGAGTCAGCATGCCCATTGCAACCCCAGAGATCTATGCCGAGATGATCGACCGTGCCAAGAAGGGCGGCTTCGCGTTCCCGGCCGTGAACGTGACCTCTTCGCAGACGCTGAACGCGGCGTTGCGTGGTTTCGCGGAGGCGGAGTCTGATGGCATTGTGCAGGTTTCCACCGGTGGTGCGGCGTACTGGTCCGGTGCTTCGACGAAGGACATGGTTGCCGGGTCGCTGGGCTTCGCGGCGTTTGCCCGTGAGGTGGCCAAGAACTACAACGTGAACATCGCGTTGCACACGGACCACTGCCCGAAGGACAAGCTGGATGGTTTCGTGCTGCCGTTGCTGGCCGCGTCCGAGGCCGAGGTGAAGGCCGGCCGGAACCCGATCTTCAACTCGCACATGTGGGACGGCTCGGCTG
>NZ_BAEG01000054.1 GCF_000238915.1 Arthrobacter globiformis NBRC 12137
CCGGCTGGGGATCGGCGGCCCCCGCGTGGTGCTGGCCAAGCCCGGTACCTACATGAACGTCTCCGGCGGTCCGGTGTCGGCGCTCGCCAGGTTTTACGACGTCGAGCCCTCCCGCGTGGTGGCCGTCCATGACGAGATCGACATTCCCTTTAATACTGTGAAGCTGAAGATCGGCGGCGGTGAGGGAGGGCACAACGGCCTCCGGGACATCTCCAAGGCCCTCGCCACCAAGGATTACCTCCGCGTCCGGGTGGGAGTCGGCCGGCCACCGGGCCGGATGGACACCGCCGACTACGTGCTGCGGGACTTCGGCACCGCCGAAAGGAAGGAACTGCCCTTCCTGCTCGATGACGCCGCCGACGCCGTCGAGCTCCTGGTCAGGGAGGGCCTGACGGCCGCGCAGCAGCAGTTCCACACCGCCAAGGTGTAGCACAGCCGGTCACGCCTTCCCCCTCCCCGCCGCGCGAACCTCAAGGTCGCATCAAGGTCTGCGAAATGTGAACGCAGTGCCCTATATCCCTGCAAAGTAACGGGGTAGTCTACTTTCTAAGCGGGGGAGGCGATGGAGCCTTTATCCTGCCGGGCGGGATGTAAGGAAAAGTTCATGTCAATTGAGCCACTGAGCTGGGGACGTGGGTCTACGGCGGGCGTGCTGGCGGGACCGGTGGGCGTCGCGGGCGGAACGGACCTCCAACGATGGTCGGTTCCGGCGCGCAGCGCAGACCTTGAAGCCATCCGCACTGCGCTGACAGATCCCGAGTCCCTGGGCGTAGTCATCACCGGTGCCCGCGGTGTGGGGAAATCCTCGCTCGCCCGCACCGCCGTGGCCGAACTCGGTCCCGACGTCTGGCCACTGCAACTGCGCAGCCCCCTGTCAGGCTCCCAAACCTCCTACGGCTGCCTCGCCTTCCTCCTGGCCAGGCTTCCGCAGTCCGCGCTGGCCTCCCCGACTGCCATCCTCCAGGGCATCACCTCCCTGATCCGGTCCGACGCCGCCGGCCGCGAGTGCGTCATCACCCTGGACACCACCGGCCAGATCGACGACATGAGCGCCGGTGTCATCCTGAACATCATGCTGACGCACACCGCCCGCGTCATCGCCATCGCGCCCAGCACCAGCGATCTGCCGGCGGACTTCCACTGGCTGCTCACCGACAGGCGGCTGACGGAAGTCCGGCTGGACAACCTCAACGAACTGCAGACCCGGCAGGTGCTGCTGACGCTGCTGGGCCACCGGGTCTCGGCTTCGCTGGTGAGCACCTACCACGCCATCGTGGGCGGCAATCCGCTCCTGCTCAAGGCACTCGTCACGGAGCAGCAGCAGTCGGGAAACCTCGTCCTGTCCGATTCCGTCTGGACTTTGCGGGACAGGGTGGTGCTCGACGGCGCCACCGGGCTGGATGACATTGTCCGGTCCCGCTGGACCCGGGAAGAGCCGGAAACCCGCGAGATCATCGAGATGCTGGCGTGTGCACGGCGTGTCCCGCTGGCCAGGCTGACCGAAATCTACGGCACAGCCACCGTGGCCGACATGGAGGACGCCGGGCTGCTGACCGTGGCCGACACCGGGGACCGCTGGGTCTCGCTGCGGGAACAGTACCTTGGGGACGTGGTGCGCTCCTGGCTCAGCATCTCCCGCCGTCGTGAACTGCGGACCCAGCTGCTGCGCGGCCACGAACCCGAGCTGTCCGCCCTGACCCTGGAGGAACGGATCGAGTTCGCCGCCTGGACCAAGGAGTGCCAGGCCGAACTCAGCCCTGCCATGGCGGTGGCCGCGGCGGAGGCGGCCGTGCAGCTCTTTGACCCGCGGTTCGCGATCTCCTGCGTTGAAGGCATCAAGAGGACCGACGACGTCTGGGTTGAAGCGCAGCTGTACAAGGCAACGGCGTACCTGCTGCTCGACCTGCCGCTGCAGGCAATGGCCGCGCTGGAGGACATCTCCCAGGCACAGCTGAACGGGCTCGGCGAGCAGGCCTTCGCCCGCGTGGTGGCAGCCAAAACGCGGGTAATGGTCTGGCTGCCGGAGCTCTGTGACAACGTGCCGGACGAGCTGGCGGCCGCCCGGGAGAGGCTCGGCGTCGCCGGCGGAGTGGCAGCCAACTGGCCTGAACCCGTGGGTGTCGCGGCCAACGTCATCACCCTGGCCGAATTTGAATACAAGTCCTTCATCGGCGACTACGCCTCCATGATCACCGAGTTGGAGGAAGCCTCCGACCCCGCGGTCAACAAGGATCCCGGCCTGCGGATCCAGGCGGCCCTGATCCTGATGCACGCCCTGTCGGCGGTCGGCCGGGAAATGGACGCCCTCCAGCTGATGCGGCGCGTCGGCGGCCAGATCTCGGATGCTGGGCCGCTGACCGGCCTGCGCGAACGGTTCGCGATGACGGCGTTCAACGTGCTGCTGCAGGCCGGGCAGTGGAAACGGTGCCTGGAACTCGTCGGCCCGCCCCAGGGGCAGGAAGAACGCAGGCTGGCCTACCGCACGTCTGCCACGGAACTTGCCACCGGAATCGCGTACGTATTCTCCGGACGTGGCGCGGTAGCCCTGGATTCGCTGCTGTCCGCGGTCGCCCAGTTGGAGCTCCGCCCTGTCCTGAACATGCTGCAGGCCGCCTACGCTGCCACGGCCTTCGCCTACGCCCAGATCGGCAATGCCGGGCAGGCGCACAAGTACCTCGATAAGCTCCGCGGAGTGCGCGGGCACTGCAACTTCGGCACCCTGTTCGTCACCGAGTTCTGTGCGGACATGGCCGGGCGCTGGTTGGGGGACACCGATGCCGTGAAGCGTCTGCTCAAGGCAGCACACCGCGACATCGATGCCGGCCGCTTCACCCTGGCCGGGATCAGCCTGCTCGGCGCCACCGTGAACGGAACCGATGAGGACTTCCGCCTGATGGAGGAGGTGGCGGGCCACCGGCAGGGGACCCTCGCCGAGATCTCGCGCCTCATCGCCGTGGGCACGCGCACCAAGGACGCCAAGGTTCTCTTGGAAGGCGCGCACCTGTGTGCCGAACTGGAGCTCGACGCCGTGGAAGCGCGGTGCGTTGCGCTCGCCGTCGACTTTGCCCGCCATTCCGGCGATTCCGCCTCCGCCCGTGTTGCCCAGGCCCGGCTGGACAGCCTCACCGCCACGGTGCCCAGCCTGCCGATCGTTCCCAGCAGCGGAAGCCCGCTCCTGACCGCGCGTGAACGCCAGATCTCCCGGCTGGCCGGAAGGGGCGTATCCAACCGGGACATCGCCCTGGAGATGGGCGTATCGGTCCGAACCGTGGAGGGCCACCTGTACCAGGTCTTCACCAAGCTCGGCGTGACTTCCAGGGGTGATCTGCCTGGCCTCGTCTAACAGCTCCCCAGCAAACAGCGCTTCGGGCAACACCTCGTCCCACGGCGCCGCGTCCAATGGCCGCGGTGCCAAGGCTGACTCCGAACGCCGGCAGCTCACCGGCCGCCGCGAAGCCATAGAGCATGTCTGCACGGTCATCCGGAGCCGAGCCAGCCAGGCGGTCTACCTGATGGCGGGCCCCGGGGTCGGCAAGACATCTGTTACGGACGCCGTGCGGGAGAAGCTGTCGGAAGAGATGACGGTGCTCCGCGTCCACGGCAGCGCCTCGCTGGCCAAGGTCCCCTACGGCGTGCTGGCGCCCTACACCTCGGGCCTCGCCCCCGAGGAAGCGGACTCGCCGGTGGCGGTGCTGCGGGCCGTGTGGGCCCACTTCCAGGAGCTAAGGGGAAGCAACGACCTGAAGGGCGGCAGCGAAACCCCCGTGCTCCTGGTGGTGGACGATGCGCACCACCTCGATGAGGCCACGGCCAGCATGGTGGTGGACATGACCTCGGCCGGCTGGGCGACAGTGCTGGCAGCCGGGCGGCCGCGGCCCGGCCTGCCCCAGGCCCTGAACCAGCTCTGGTATGACGGTCTGGCAGAACGCATCGATCTCCGGCCGCTCAACGGCGAGCAGGTCAGGGAGGTGGTGGAACACACCCTCCAGGGGACCGTTCCCGTCAGCACCGTCCAGTCGCTGTGGTCCGCCTCGGGCGGCAACCCCCTGCTCCTCGACTGCCTGCTGGGCGACGCAACAGCTTCCCGAACGTTGGTCCAGCGGAACGGGATCTGGGTGCTGCTCGGCCCCCTGCCAGCAGACGGGCCCAGGCTGTCGGACCTCGTGGTCAAGGATCTCCTCCGGCGGACGCCGGAGGAACAGGACGCGCTTAAGGTGATCGCCCTGGCGGAGCCGGTATCCCGCGGCCTGATCGAGGACGTCTGCGGTGCCGGCGTCGTGCGTTCCCTGCTGGACAACCAGGTGGTGAGCGAGTCGGCAGCGCCGCACTCCGAGCTGCGGCTCACGCATGCCATCCTGGGCGAATCGATGCGGCAACATGTTTCGGTCTCGCGGAGCCTGCAGCTGCGGCAGAAGCTTGACGCCCACCTGGACGCCGCGGCCGCAAGCGCCGAGGGCAGGCTGCGTCTGGTCGAATGGTCGCTGGAATGCGGCCTGGAGGTGTCAGACCAGGACCTGCTGGATGCAGGATTATTGGCTGCGACCACCTTCAACAACGCCGGCGCGCGCCTCATGGCCGGACACGTGCAGGCCCCGGAGCTGCAGCCCCTTGCGCTCTCAATCACCGCAAGGGCCCATTTTAACGAGGGCAAGTACCGCGAGGCCGCCGAACTCCTTGACAGCTGCTGGCTGGACTTGGCGGACCGCCCGGAGGCTCCGCAGGTGCTCATGCTCAGGGCGTCATCCCACCTGGCGCTGGGAAAATCCGTGCCCGTGCTCAGGGCTGAATCGCGCCGTCTGCTCGAGGAAGCCGGGATCGAGCCGGCCGACGCCTGGCAGGACAGGATCCTTGGCCTGCTGGAGATGGCCGCCGCCGGCGACCATGAAAGCATCATGGGGGTCATCGCGGAGCTGGGAACCACGGAGCCCGACAATGCGTCGAGCGTCGAAGCAACACAGCACGCCGTGGCGCAGGCCCTGCTTGCCCAGGCGCTGGTTGCCGCCGGCCGGTCGCACCAGGCCCACGCCGCCGCGGCCGCCGCCGGCCCCTTCCTGCCCGCGCTCAGTGGCGGCCTCTACTTCTTCAACGAGTTCGTCCTGACCCGGCTGGCGCTCAGCACCCTCGCTGCCGGCAACTGGGAGTCGGCCGAACATGAACTGTCCGGATACCCGGCTGAGCGCACCGAGGGAGCTTCGACCTTCGGTGGCGGTATCCAGGCGCTGCGGGGCCTTGGGCTGTTGCGGCAGGGGCAGCTGGAACGCGCCTACCAGGTCCTCCTGCCCGCGGTCGAGGCGCTCCGGGTCAATGACCCGCTGCAGGAATTCAGGTTCGGCTCGTCGCTTGCCTTCTACGCGGCAGCACGCCTGGGCGACACCGCACAGGCGAAGCGGCTCGAACAGGACTTTATTTCGGCCAGGCACGCCAGCGGACCTGGCTGCGACGCAGTTGCGGAAGCTTATGCGGCCGCCGCGGCCGAATACCTTGACCGAAAGGGCAGCGGGCTGGACAGGCTCCGTGAGCTTGCGGGGTCCGAGTCCGTTACGGGCCATCCAGGAACCAGGATGGAGTGCCTCATCCTTTGCTCCGATCTTGGTGAGCGGTCGCTGGCGCAGGAACTCGCCGCACTCGCCGCTACCGTTGAGGGCCGGTGGGCTGCCGGCTGGCGGCAGCTGGCCCAGGCCTGGGCCTCGGAAAACGCCGATGTCCTGATGGACACGGCCGCAGCCCTGGAGGAGGCGGGCCTGCTGAACCTGGCGCGCGAGGCGTACGCCAGGGCCGGTGCCCTGCTGGACGAGGCAGGGGAGCGGCGACGCGCCCGCCAGGCGATCGCGCACCGGGAGAAATGCGATCAGGAGCTGGGCGAGCGGTTCCGGGAGAGCCCGTTCGTTGCCTCCGTCCCCAGTGTCCACCTGACCCGCCGCGAGCGGGACATCGTGGAGCTGGCCGTGCAGGGCCTCTCCGACCGCGAGATCGCCCAGCAGCTGATGGTGTCCGTGCGGACCGTCGAGGGGCACCTGTACCGCAGCTACGTCAAGCTCGGCGTCCGCCGGCGCGACGAGCTCGCGCTCGCCCTCCCGAAGAAGTAGCCCTTCCCAAGAAGTGGCGCCTCCGAAGAAGTAGCGCTTTCCCCAAAGATGTTTTTTGGCCCGCCGGGCAAATTCCGCGCGGTTCCGCGGCGGACATCGCTACCTGCGGGAACCAGTAGTTAAGTACTCAGAAAAACGAGTACATGATACTGGTGCCGCGGGCGCCGGTACGCGATTAACTAATAGTGGCAGCGGAAGCAGGGCTGATCTCCCCCCGAAGCTGCCACCAGATTTTCCAGGTCTCGCACCAGATTTCCGGTCCCTCGGGTCCGGGTAAGGCGGGGCCGGCGACGTCAGAGCCTTCTGAGACCGAGGCTCTCCCCCCAGCCGTCGCCGGTCCTTATAACTAACAGTCGAGTAGTACGCCGGAGCATCGGCATCGCAGGGAGCGGCCCGCACAGACGAGGGCCGCCCTTAGTGTGTATGGGCTCCGGGAGTGCATCGCCGGCCCGTGCTGCCGGCAAAGGTGCTGTGGGACAATTGAGAGGTACCTCAAGGCACCCAAGGAGTCCCATTGGCCGTAGTATCAACGCCAACCACGCTGACGCGTGCCCTTTCTGCGATGGACAATGCCGAGGTCCTGCGGATCCGCAACGACTTTCCCGTGCTGAACCAGACGGTCAACGGCCGCCCGCTCATCTATCTGGATTCGGGTGCCACGTCGCAGAATCCGCTGAGCGTGATCGAGGCGGAACAGGAATTCTACGAGCAGCGGAACGCTGCCGTGCACCGCGGCGCCCACCACCTTGCCGTCGAGGCCACCGAGGTGTTCGAGGACGCCCGGCAGACCGTCGCCGACTTTGTCGGGGCCGCCTATGAGGAGATCGTCTGGACCTCCAACGCCACCGAGGGCCTCAACGTCATCAGCTACGCGCTGTCGAACGCTGCCCTGTGGGCAGCCCAGGGACGCGGCGACGCCAGGCTGCGGGACCTGGCCCTCGGGCCGGGCGATGAAATCGTCGTCACCGAAATGGAGCACCACGCCAACCTGATTCCCTGGCAGGAACTGGCCTACCGGACCGGTGCCACGCTGCGGCACATCCCGCTGGACGACGCCGGGGTGCTGCGGATGGATGAGGCAGCGGAAATCGTGGGGGAGCGCACCAGGCTGCTGGCGTTCACCCACGCCTCGAACGTGCTGGGCACCATCAACCCGGTCAGCGACCTTGTGACCCTCGCCCGGCGGGCAGGCGCCCTCGTAGTGCTGGATGCGTGCCAGTCGGCGCCGCACCTTGCCCTGGACGTCAAGCAGCTGGATGTCGACTTCGCCGTGTTTTCCGGCCACAAGATGCTGGGACCCACCGGCGTCGGAGTGCTGTACGGCAAGCAGGAGCTCCTGGACGTGCTCCCGCCGGTCCAGACCGGCGGTTCCATGATCACCACCGTGACCATGGAACGCGCAGAGTACCTCCCCGCGCCGCAGCGGTTCGAGGCCGGGACCCAGAAAATTTCCCAGGCAGTGGCCCTTGCCGCGGCGGTCAACTATCTGACGGAAACCGGCATCGACAGGGTGCACCGCTGGGAGTCCGGGCTCGGCCAGCGCATGGTGGCAGGCCTGGAAGCCATCGACGGAATCCGCGTGCTGGGACCGGCCGCAGGCCAGGACCGCATCGGCCTGGCGGCCTTTGACGTTGCCGGTGTCCACGCGCACGACGTCGGCCAGTTCCTTGACGCGCGGGGCATCGCGGTCCGCGTGGGCCATCACTGCGCGCAGCCGCTGCACCGGCGCCTGGGCCTGACGGCCACCACCCGGGCCAGCGCCTACTTGTACAACACCACCGACGACGTGGACGAATTCCTGGACGCCGTGTCCGGCGTCCGCGCCTACTTCCGGGCCTAGGGCCCGGACCCCCGACGACAGGTACCTCACCATGAGCCTCGACCAGCTTTACCAGCAGATCATCCTGGACCACTCCAAGGCCCGGCATGGCAGCGGATTGGCAGAAACGGCTGCCCCGGACGGCGCGTCCACGGGGCAGTCACACCAGCTCAACCCCGTGTGCGGCGACGAGGTCACCCTGCGCGTGGCCGTTGACCACGGCACGGTCACGCAGCTGGCGTGGGACGGGGCCGGCTGCTCGATCTCCATGGCCTCGGCCTCCGTGCTGAGCGAGCTGGCCGAGGGCATGACAGTGGACGAACTCCGCTCGGTGATCGGGAACTTCCGCGAGGTCCTGCGCTCCCGCGGGAAAATCCCTGCCGACCCGGAAATCCTGGGCGATGCCGCCGCCTTCGAGGGCGTGGCCCGCTACGCGGCGAGGGTAAAGTGCGCCATGATTTCCTGGGTTGCGGCCGAGGACGCGCTGAACCAGGCAGCCTGACCGCACCTCTTTAACCGTCCTGCCCGGACGTTTAACCGTCCTGCCCGGACCCGGCGGTGCTGCCTTTTGCGCCGGCCAGACCTCCCGGCGCACCACGCGCCCCCAGCCTATCCGGCTGGCGAAGGCCCGCTGGTGGTGGTCGAAACCCTGGGTTTCGACCAGATCAGCCAGCGGACCTTCTCCGGAACCGGTTAGCCGGCGCCGTTCAGCTGACGAGCGCCGCGATTCCAATGGCGGCTGTGGCGGCACCCAACACCATGGATACCGTCACCAGGACCACGTGGACGGTGAGGAACTTCGTGGCCTTGCCGGCGGCGTCCCGTGCCCGCGGGTCCTTCATGACGCGGCGCAGGAATTGCGGCCACACCACCAGGGACCACACGCCCGAAACAACCAGGACCAGGGCAAGGAAGGCAGGGACGTCCACCGGACTAGTGGCTTTCGAGCCAGGCCTGGGCCTGCTGCGACTGGATGTTCAGCGCCTTGCCCACCATGGGCTCGGCGGCGTCGGCGATCTTGCCGCCCAGGAACGGCACGGAGGACGTGACGTTGCCTTCGAGTTCAACCCGCGTGCTGCCCGCGTCCGCCACGAGACGCTGGACCGCCGATACGTCGATCGGCGCGCCGGCGATCTTGAGCGAGATGGTGCTCTGGCGCGAACCGTCGGCTGCCGGCGCGTCCCAGTTTTCCACCTGGGTCACCTTGAGGCTCTCGCCGACGAACTTGCGGGCGATTTCCGGCAGACGCGTCGTGGGGAGGGTGCGCACAGACGTGGTGCTGAACTCTCCGGCGATGTCGCCCGCCACGGTGAAGGACTCGAGGGTGCCGCCGACGTATTCGCTGGTGTGGCGCTGGAAGTCCTCGTTCGCGAAGACTGCGGTGACGCTGTCGACGCCGTGGGGAAGGGTGGTGGATGCACTCAGTGCCATTGATCCTCCGTCGTTGTGGGGTCAGAACGCTTTTTGCTCACCACATCCTACGGGGTTGGCCGTGCTTCCCCGGCACCGGGACCTCCGGCACCCTGCTCTGCGACGCCGGATTTCTCCTCGGCCGCCAGCCTCCGGGCCGCCGCGGTAATGTTGCGGGACATGGCCGGGAAGATGATGCTGTGGAACGGAAGGACGGCCAGCCAGTAGAGCCGCCCGCTGAGTCCCTTGGGGAAGAAAATCGCCCGCTGGCTGTAACGGCTTCCGGTGCCGTCAGGCTCCACGCAGAGCTCCAGCCAGGCGCGTCCGGGGGCCCGCATTTCGGCCCGTAGCCGCAGCAGGCGGCCGCGCTCGATCCGTTCCACACGCCACCAGTCCACCACTTCACCGGCCACCAGATGGTGCGGATGCCGCCGTCCGCGGAGCAGGCCGGCCCCGCCTGAGAGCTTGTCCAGCCAGCCGCGGACGCTCCAGGCCAGGGGGAGCGAGTACCAGCCGTTGCGGCCGCCGATCCCCTCGATGATGGTCCACACGTGCGACGGGTCCACGTCGCTGGCGAAGGTCCGCTCGTCGACGTACACCCTGTGCCCGGCCCAGCCGGGGTCGCTCGGCAGTGGGTCGGCATCGGCGCCGGCGTTAGCCCAGATGGTTTCCACCTGGCCGTCGCGTTCCTTGCCGAGCGCCAGGGCCACGGCCCTGCGGTAGCCGGTCAGGCCGCCGTCGGGCTGTTTGATGTAGGTGTCGATGTCGTGTTCGGCCGAGACCGCGTCGTGCTGCAGGGACTGGACCAACGGCACGGACATGGACAGCGGAATCGGGGTCACCAGGGCAACCCACAATCCGGCCAGCCTGGGTGCCGGCACCGGCAGTGCCAGGACCGGCCGCGGGGGCAGGCCCGCCTCGGCTGCGTACTCCTTCATCATGCCGGCGTACGTCAGGACGTCCCGGGAGCCGATGTCGAAGGTGCGGTTGAGGGGTTCCGTCAGTGCGGCGGCTCCGACGAGGTAGTAGAGCACGTCCCGGACGGCGATGGCTTCGATCCGGTTTCGGACCCAGCTGGGTGCCGGCATGAGGGGCAGGGTTTCGGCGAGGTGGCGGATCATTTCGAACGACGCCGAGCCGGAACCGATCACCACCCCGGCCTGGAACACGATGGCGTCGACCGGGCCGGAAAGAAATACCTCGCCCACCGCCTCGCGGGAGCGCATATGCGTTGACAGTGCCGTGTTGCGCGGGTGCAGGCCGCCCAAATAGACGATCCGCCGGACGGAGGCAGCCGCGGCGGCACCGGCCACAAGCTGGGCCATGGCCTTTTCCTTGGCTTCGAAACCGGAGCCTGCTGCCATGGAATGGACCAGGTAATAGAGGACGTCGACCCCCTGCAGGGCTTCCTCCAGTGCCGAGGAGTCGTCGAGGCTGCTGCGGACCACCTCCACGTCGTCGAACCACGGCACGCCGGTGATTTTCTCCGGGGACCTTACGAGCACCTTGACGCGGTGGCCGGCGTCCAGCAGCCGGGGGACCAGCCGCCCGCCGATGTACCCTGTGGCGCCCGTAACGAGCACCGTCCGGGCGTCCACGGCGCCGGCGTCGGGGGTGCTGCCGCCGCCTGCCGTGCCGCCGGTGCTGCTGTCACTTCCGCTGCTGTCATTTCCGGTCTGGTCGCTCACGGGAGTCTCCTTGGGGGCGGCGGTATGGCTGTGCTGATCTGCTGGCTTAGCTGATCTTCGGGCTGTGCCGAACTTCACCTGCTCAGCAAGCTTAGCAATGCGGCACACGGACCCGGATGCCGCCGGTGTGCCCTCAGGGGTAGGCTGGAGGCCCCGGCATTCGCAAGAATCTCGGCTTTTCGTGTTGCCTGCGTTCGATTGAGATTCCAGGAGATCCTGCCCATGAGCTCCAAAGGCCAGAGCCCCAAAGGCCAGCCCGCCAATGGCTTGCCCCTCAACGGCCTGCGCCGTGTCCTCCATGCGGACAGGACGTTCGCCCGCGTGCAGTCCGAGGCGGGGAGGAGCTTCAGCGTCCGCAGCGAGGACTACCAGATCAGCGCCCCGGCAGGCCTGCGGCCCGTTCTCCTGGCGGAGATGGCGGACGGCCTGCTGAATGCTGCGGGAAACGGGGGCTCCGCCGCTGACCACGCCGCACCGGGTGTTGTCCTGGCCGTCACCGCTACGGGGCGCGAGGCCGAGGATCTTGGCGCCGCGCTCCGCGCCTATTTGCCCGCCAACGCCGTGGCTGAGTTCCCCAGCTGGGAAACCCTCCCGCACGAGCGGCTTTCCCCGCGCTCGGATACGGTGGGCCGCCGGCTGTCGGTCCTGCGGCGCCTTGCTCACCCCGAAGACTCAGCCCATCCGGGAGACGCTGCCCATGGGGAAAACGCAGCGCACCCGGAAAACGCAGCGGGACCCCTCCGGGTGGTGGTGGCCCCCGTACGTGCCGTGCTCCAGCCGATCGTGGCCGGCCTGGGGGACCTGGTTCCGGTGACGCTGAAGGTCGGCCAGGAGGCGCCCTTCAGCAGTGTCGTCAAGAACCTTGCAGACGCCGCCTACGCCCGTGTGGACATGGTGACCCGCCGTGGCGAGTTCGCTGTCCGCGGCGGCATGCTGGACGTTTTCCCGCCCACCGAGGACCATCCCATCCGGGTGGAGTTCTTCGGCGATGAGGTGGACCAGATGCGCTGGTTCGCCGTCGCCGACCAGCGCTCGCTGTCCTCGCCCGGCCTGCATCACCCCACCGAACTCCATGCCCCGCCCTGCCGCGAAATCCTTATCACGCCCTCGGTGATGTCCCGGGCAGCGACGCTGAAGTCCCAGCTTCCCGCGGCTGCCGACATGCTGGAGAAGATCGCTGGCGGCATTGCCGTGGAAGGCATGGAATCGTTGGCGCCCGTCCTCGTGGACGCCATGGTCCCGTTCATGGAACAGCTGCCCGCGGGTTCCATCTCGGTGGTCATCGAACCGGAGAAGGTCCGCACCCGCGCGCACGACCTCGCGGCCACCAACGAGGAGTTCCTGGAAGCCGCGTGGTCCACGGCCTCCGACGGCGGAACCGCGCCGCTGGATCTGAGCTCGCAGGCGTCGGCGGCCCTGCACTCCGCCAGTTTCCGCTCGCTCGCCGAGACCCGCTCCGCGGCCCTCGGGAACGAGGTGTCCTGGTGGTCCATCACGTCGCTGGCCACGGACGAGGAACTGACACCGGACATCGACGTGCTCAACCTCCACGCCCGTGAACCGCGCGGTTACCAGGGCGACGTGGCGGAGATGATGGACTTCATCGGCTCGCACGTGCGGGACCAGTGGCGGATCGTGGTGGCCACCGAAGGCCCGGGCCCGGCGCAGCGCCTGGCCGAACTGTTCCACGACGCCGACATCCCCTGCGCCCGGGTGGACACACTGGACCACGAACCCCAGGCGGGGATCATCGAGGTGACGACCGCCGTCGTCGGACGCGGTTTTGTCCTGGACGGACTGAAACTCGGTCTCCTGACCGAGGCCGACCTGCTCGGCCGCACCTCCGCAGGCTCGACGAAGGACATGCGCCGCATGCCCTCCAAGCGGCGGAACGCCGTGGATCCGCTGCAGCTGGTGGCCGGGGACCATGTGGTGCACGAGCAGCACGGCATCGGCCGGTTCGTGGAGCTCATCCAGCGCAAGGTCGCCGGCGGCGGGGACGGCGTGCGCGAGTACCTGGTGCTGGAATACGCGCCGTCGAAGCGCGGAGCTCCGGGGGACCGGCTGTTTGTGCCCACCGACCAGCTGGACCAGGTGACCCGCTACGTCGGCGGCGACACCCCCGTGCTCAGCAAGATGGGCGGGGCGGACTGGGCCAGCACCAAGTCCAAGGCGCGCCGGGCGGTCAAGGAAATCGCCGGCGAGCTCATCCGGCTTTACTCGGCCCGGATGGCGTCGCGCGGCCATGCCTTCGCCCCGGACACGCCGTGGCAGCGCGAGCTGGAGGAGGCCTTCCCGTACGTGGAGACCCCGGACCAGCTCACCACCATCAACGAGGTCAAGGCCGACATGGAGCGGGAGATCCCCATGGACCGGCTGGTCTCCGGCGACGTCGGCTACGGCAAGACCGAGATCGCCGTCCGCGCCGCCTTCAAGGCCGTGCAGGACGGCAAACAGGTGGCGGTGCTGGTGCCCACCACCCTCCTCGCGCAGCAGCACTACGAGACGTTCACTGAGCGGTTCTCCGGGTTCCCGCTGCGCGTGAAGCCGCTGTCCAGGTTCCAGGCGTCCAAGGAGGCCAAGGAAACCGCCGAGGGCGTGAAGAACGGCTCCGTGGACGTGGTGATCGGCACGCACCGGCTGCTGTCCAAGGACTTTGAGTTCAAGGACCTGGGCCTGGTGATCGTGGACGAGGAGCAGCGCTTCGGCGTCGAACACAAGGAAGCGCTGAAGAAGATGCGCACCAACGTGGACGTCCTGGCCATGAGCGCCACCCCCATCCCGCGTACGCTCGAAATGTCGCTGACCGGCATCCGCGAAACGTCCACCCTGGCCACCCCGCCGGAGGAGCGCCATCCCGTGCTCACCTATGTGGGGCCGTACACGGACAAGCAGACCTCCGCCGCCATCCGCCGTGAGCTGATGCGCGAGGGCCAGGTGTTCTTCGTCCACAACCGCGTGTCCACGATCGAAAAGACCGCAGCCAAAATCCGCGAACTCGTCCCCGAAGCCAGGGTTGAGGTGGCGCACGGCAAGATGTCCGAGAGCCGGCTGGAGCAGATCATCGTGGACTTCTGGGAGAAGCGCTTCGACGTCCTGGTGTGCACCACGATCATCGAAACCGGCCTGGACATCTCCAACGCCAACACCCTGATCGTGGACGGCGCGGACAAGTACGGCCTGTCGCAGCTCCACCAGCTGCGCGGGCGCGTGGGCCGCGGACGCGAACGGGCCTACGCCTACTTCCTTTACCCCTCCGAGAAGCCGCTCGGCGAGGTGGCGCTGGAACGGCTCAAGGCCGTGGCCACCCACAACGAGCTCGGCGCGGGCATGCAGCTGGCCATGAAGGACCTGGAAATCCGCGGCGCCGGCAACCTGCTGGGCGGTGAACAGTCGGGCCACATCCAGGGCGTCGGCTTCGACCTCTACATCCGGCTGGTGGGCGAAGCCGTGGCCGAATACCGCGGTGAAGCCGAGGAGAAGGCCGCCGAGATGAAGATCGAGCTGCCGGTCAACGCGCACCTGCCACACGACTACGTCCCGGGCGAACGGCTGCGGCTGGAGGCCTACCGGAAGCTGGCGTCCGCCGTCACGAACGAGGCGATCGACGAGGTCGTCGCCGAGCTCGTGGACCGCTACGGTGAGCCGCCGCTGCCCGCCCAGAACCTGGTCGCCGTCGCGCGCTTCCGGGTGGGTGCCCGCGAAGCCGGGCTCTCCGACGTCGCCCTGCAGGGAAACTTTATCCGGTTCTCCCCGGCCCAGCTGCCCGAATCGAAGACCATGCGGCTCAACCGCATGTACCCGGGCGCGCAGTCCAAGCCCGCCCTCGACGCCGTGCTCATCCCCAAGCCGAAAACGGCAAGGATCGGCGGCCGCGACCTGCAGGACGCCGAAATCCTGGAATGGGCCGACGGCGTCATCCGCAACATCTTCGCCGACGCCCCCGTCCCGCTCGAAGCCACCAAGGGCTAGCCGTGATGGGAGGACACCACGCCGCGTCAGGAGCCGCGGCGTGGGTGGCTGTTGCCGCGACGGGCCCGTACACCCTGGGCTGGTATCCGCTGGACGCCACCGGGGTGCTGATCGGCGGCATGGCGACGGCGGGCACCGCCCTGGTGTGTGACTGGGACCACCGCTCAAGCACCGTGGCACACTCGCTGCCGCCGCTGTCCAACATGATCGCCGTGGGCATCGAGAATGCCAGCGGCGGCCACCGGCAGGGCACGCATTCGGTGCTGGGGGCGGCCATGTTCGTGCTGCTCGCCGCCGTTGCGGCGCAGATCCAGATGGACACTCCGTGGGGTGTGCTGTCCGTTGGTGCCGGGCTGCTGTGCATGTTCATGATCAACATCGCCGCCAAGGCGCTGAAACTGTTTCCGAAGTCCGGGTGGATCACCAACTGGGTCTTTGCCTTGGTCATGGCCGGCATGGTGACCTGGTTTGCGCCCCACCAGTGGACCTGGCTGCCCATGTCCATGCTGATCGGCGTCGTGGTCCACATCGTTGGCGACATGGTGACCACCGGCGGTGTTCCGCTCCTCTGGCCGCTGGTGATCAAACCGCCAAGGTTCCTCCGCCGGCTGTGGGTGTTACGGAATTTCTGGCGGCCCAACGGCGCGTTCTCCATCCCGCTGCTGGGCCGGGCGGGGTCCCGGCGGGAGTGGCTGGTGCTGATACCGGTGAGCGGCTACGCCATGGTGGGAATGTGCCTGGCCGCGTGGTCGCTGGCGGGCACGCATTTTCCTGCCGCGCTGGCCCTCGCCGGCCGGCTGGCCAGCAGCCTGCTGGGGCTGCCCTGATTCAATAGTTTAAAAGCCGAAGCCCCGGACAGTTCAAACACAGTCCGGGGCTTCGGCTTTTTAGTTCAGTTGGTCTTTAGTATTCGCCGGCTGAATCGGAGCGGCCCGTGATGGTCTGCGGGATCCAGAATGCGAGGGCGAAAAGGCCAAGGCACACGGCCATCGGCCACGGGTTCTCCAGGGACAGGAAGGACAGCGAGTAGATGGCGCCCAGGAACAGGGCCATGATCACCACGAAGAGAACGATGCTGCCGGCCAGGGGGTTCTCGTTCTGGGGCGTCTTTACTTGCTGGTCGATCTTGCTGGACATTCATTCCTCCTCGGCCCCGCGGGGCTCAAACTGTGGCTGCCGCCGGTCAGTACGCAGACGAACCCTGTTCGCCTTTGACGATTGCAATACCGGAGCTGGCGCCAATACGTGTTGCACCTGCAGCAATCATAGCCTGTGCGTCCTCGAGGGACCGCACGCCGCCGGAGGCCTTGACGCCCAGGTCCGGGCCTACGGTGCGCCGCATGAGGGCGATGTCCGCGGTGGTGGCGCCGCCGCCGTTGAAGCCCGTGGAGGTCTTGACGAAATCGGCGCCGGCCTCCACGGCCGCTTCGCAGGCCAGGACCTTCTGGTCATCGGTGAGCAGGGCGGTCTCGATGATGACCTTGAGGATCGCCTCTCCGGCGTGGACGGCCTCGGCAACGGCCTTGATGTCGTCCACCAGGGCGCCCCTGTCCGAGGCCCTGGCCGCGGCGATGTCGATGACCATGTCCACTTCGTCGGCACCGTCCAGCACGGCACCGCGGGCCTCGAACGCCTTGACATCGCTGGGCGTGGCGCCCAGCGGGAAACCCACCACGGAACAGGTGAGCACGCCGGTGCCCTTGAGCGCCCTCTTGACCGTCTTGACCCACACCGGGTTCACGCACACCGACTTGAACTTGTACTCGGCGGCCTCGGCACACACCCTGAGGATTTCCGCCTCGCCGGCGTCCGGCTTCAGCAGCGTGTGGTCGATGAAGGAAGCGATGCCCGGCGCCCCGCTACCCTCCGCCGGAGATCCTGCGGGGCTGGTGGCCGTGCCCGTTCCGGGGCTGGCTTCGTTGCTCATGCTGTCCTTTCCATGGGCCGTTGGCCGAAGGACGCCCCGGGTGTCGCGGCGTCCTTGCGAACCATCCTGCCACAGCAGGCACGCTAGGCAGCGGTAGCCAGCTGCCCCGCCGAAAGCGCCGCCATGAGCTCGGCCGCGCAGACGCCGGCAGCGGACCCGGACGCCACCAGCAGGCCCAGCCGCACGCCGTCGAACGCTGCGGCGTCGCCGATGGCCCAGATGCCCGGCACGGAGGAGCGGAAGTCGCGGCCGACGACGACCCCGCCGGACGCTGCCGTTTCCACGCCGGCGGCGGCCGCCAGGCTGTCCCGGGGTGTGCGGTCCTCGGCGAGGACCACGAGGTCGCCGTTCATGCGGCTGCCGTCCTCGAACACGATGCCGGCGGCCGGCAGCACGGAGCCGGCAAGGGTTGGCACGACGGCGGCGGGCCGGGCAGTGGTGCGGACCGGCCGGACGCCGCGGGCGCGGAGCACCGCTTCGGCCTGGCCGGCGGCGGGACCGGTGCCCACGAGAATGCCCAGCGGCCTGCGGCCGAGGACGCGGGTGACTTCCTTGACGGCGTGGCCGATCTTGGCGGCGTCGTCGATGGTGGAGTAGTTGAGGCAGCGGCCGGAGCCGTCCACCGGCGAGTGCACCGGGGCCGAGCCGGTGGCGATGACCAGCTCGTCGTACGGGAATTCCATGCCGTCGGCGGTGGTGACCACCTTGGCGGTGGCGTCGATGTGGCTGGCGGGCTGGCCGAAGCGCACGGAGACAAACGGCAGGGCGGCCAGTTCCAGCAGGTCGTCAGGGGCGTCGTCCCGGCTGCTCAGCACCGTCACGGTCCCGGCGAACTGTGCTGCGGCCAACTGGGCCACCAGCGCCTGGGCGGCCGGGCCGGCACCGGCGATGAGGATTTTCGTAGCGGCGTCAGCGGCCGGTCCGGATGAGGGATCGGTGGAGGTAACGGTGGCGATGGACGGAAACTGTGCCGGAGCGGACATGTGCTGGCCCTTTCGAATGCTGCACCAGGCGGGCCGGTCTCGGGCCCTGTTGTGCTGATGGGACCCAGCCTAGGGGGAGCATTTTTCGCGGGTGTTTCCCTGCCATTGCGGAATTGTCCCCGGCTGTTCGCTGCTTTTTACCACCCGGTAACAAAAGGGAGTTTTGGTACAGATATCGCGCCCTAAACCACGTTTTGGGGCCATTATCTGTACAAAAACTCCCTCTGTTATTCGCATCACACCGGGGCCGGTGCGGCCGCTAGACGCGGATGCGGTAGCCGCGCTTCACCACGGTTTCCACGAGCTTGCCGTCCGGCAGGGAGGAGCGGAGCCGGCTGACCGTCATGTCCAGCGCGTGCACCGAGCCGCGCAGTTCCAGGAGCTCGGAGAGCGACTCCCGGGACAGGACCGCACCGCCGGCGCCCAGGAGCGCACGGAGCAGCAGCAGCGGCGCCGGGGCGATTTCCACCGCTTCGCCGTCGATGCGCAGCGACCGGCCGCGCAGTTCCACGTTTCCGGAGCGCGTGTCGAGGCGGCGCACATGGTTGAGCGCGAGGTGCTCGCACACCAGCCGGATCAGGGCGCCCATCCGGAACCGCTCCGGCACCAGGGGGGTGATGCCGGCGTCCAGCAGCGGCTGCGCCGTCACCGGACCAACGACGGCGGTCGTGACGGTGGTCTTGAGGCTCTCCACAAGCTGCTTGTACAGCCCCATCTCATGGGCAGTGCTCCACATGGCGTCCACGGCGGGGGCACTGGTGAACGTCAGGACGTCCAGGTTGCCGCTGCACGCCGCCTCGATCAGGCGGGGGAGCCGGTCGGCGCCGTCGGGCTTGACCCAGCGGTACGGGGTCACGGTCAGGACCGTGGCGCCGGACATGCGCAGCCGTTCGAGCTGGCGGACATCCGTGTAGCCGTGCAGCTGCACGGCAACGGTCTTGCCGCGCACGCCCTCCGCCAGCAGCATGTCCACCAGCGTCGCCGTGGTCTCGTCGCTGCTGATGCCGACGTCGGCCAGGCCGGCCGCGCGCACGGCGCCGCGGGCCTTGGGTCCGCGGACGAACATCCGGCAGGCGCCCAGGGTTTCCAGCAGCTGCTCACCGATCCCCGACGCGTCCGCCGCCTCGCACCAGCGGCGCATGCCGTAGGCGGTGGTGGCGATGCAGAGGTCGGGCTTGGCCGCGATGATCGCCTTGGTGTCCTCGATGAGGCTGATGTCCTCGTTCACCGGGGCGATCTTCAGAGCCGGGGCATGCAGCACCTCGGCACCGCGGCGTTCCAGGGCCTCGATGAGGTCCCGCGAACGGCGGTGGGATGTTACGCCAATCCGGAAACCCTCCAACGGGGCTTCGGCAGCCGCCTCCGGCGCGGTTTCGGTGGGTGCTGCCTCGGTGGGTGCTGTTTCGGTGGGGGCCAGTGCATTCATTGCGTTCATGCCTATCACGAACCCAGCAGCGAGGCCGCCAGGCGGTCGAGTTCCGCCGCGGCCTCGGCATGCCCGCGGTTGGCCTCAGCCACCCGCACCACCTCGCCGATCACCAGGACGGCGGGGTTGCTGCAGCCGGCGGCGGCAGTAGCGATGGTGCCCAGTTCCGCAATGGTGGTCTTCTGGCCCGGCCGGTAGCCGCGCTCCACCACCGCCATGGGCATGTCCGCGCGCATCCCGGCGCGGCGCAGGCCGGCGGCGAGGTGGTGCAGCGTGCCGATGCCCATCAGCACCACGATCGTCCCGCCGAGGCCAGCCAGGTGCGTCAGTTCCTTCTCGGTGAGCGGCGCGTGGCCGGACACAACGGTGAACATGTGGCTGACTTCACGGTGCGTCACAGGGATGCCGGCGGCGGCCGGCACGGAGATCGCGCTGGTCACCCCGGAGATGACGCGGACGGGGACGCCGGCGGCGACGCAGGAAGCAACTTCCTCACCGCCGCGGCCGAAGACGTACGGGTCGCCGCCCTTGAGGCGCACCACGTTGTTGCCTTCCAGGGCGGAAGCGACCATGAGCTTCTCGATGTCGCCCTGGCTCACCTTGTGATGTCCCGGGCGCTTTCCGACGTCGACCAGTTCGGCGGAGGTGAGGGATGCCAGCTCCTGGTAGGGGGCCAGCCGGTCGTAGAACACGACGTCGGCATCGCGCAGGGCATTGACGGCCGCCACGGTCAGCAGTTCTCCGGTGCCCGGCCCGCCGCCAACCAGGGTGACGTGGCCGGCCCGGCCGGCGGCCGGCTCGGCCGCCACCGGAATGCCGGCGGCGTGGCAGCGGTCCAGCAGCGGCTCCCAGCCGGCCTGGCCGTCGTCGACCGCCGCGACCAGGAACGGACGCTCAGGCAGGGGGCCGTCGTGCCCGGCACCCTGCGGGGTGCTGAGGCGCGAGACGACGGCGCCGGCTGCCTCGTAGCGGCGGACGGCCTGGCGGGCGGCGAAATCCGAACCCGTGACCAGGACCTCGCGGCCGGTGAGATCAATGCTGAGCTGCATGCCTATACCTCGTTCTCATCGCGGGGCCGCATGGGGATGGCGGCCCCGATCAGCACCTTGCCTTTTTCCTCTGCAGTTGCCGGGCGCATCTGGCCGCGCTCGTCCGGGACGAAGGTGATGGAATCGTCCTTCTGATCGGGGGCGTTCACGAAGGAGCGGAACCGGCGGAGGCGCTCGGGGTCCTTCAGGGTGTCGGCCCACTCGTCGATGTAGGTGTCGACGTGCTTGGCCATGGCTGCCTCGAGGTCCTCGGCGATGCCCAGGGTGTCGCGTACCACGACGTCCTCGACGTGCTTGATGCCGCCGTCGAGCTCCTCCTGCCAGCGGGCAGTGCGCTGCAGGCGGTCGGCGGTGCGGATGTAGTACATGAAGTAGCGGTCGATGTACTTGATCAGCGTCTCGTCGTCCAGGTCCTTGGCCAGCAGCTGGGCGTGGGCCGGGGTGGCGCCGCCGTTGCCGCCGACATACAGGTTCCAGCCGTCCGCGGTGGCGATCACGCCCACATCCTTGCCGCGGGCCTCGGCACACTCGCGGGCGCAGCCGGAGACGCCCATCTTGAGCTTGTGCGGGCTGCGGAGGCCGCGGTAGCGGAGCTCGAGCTGGATGGCCATGGCCACCGAGTCCTGGACGCCGAAGCGGCACCAGGTGGAACCGACGCAGGACTTCACGGTGCGCAGGCTCTTGCCGTACGCCTGGCCGGATTCGAAGCCGGCGTCCACCAGTTCCTTCCAGATTTCAGGGAGCTGCTCCAGCCGGGCACCGAACATGTCGATGCGCTGGCCGCCGGTGATCTTGGTGTACAGGTTGTACTTTTCGGCGACGGCGGCGATGACGCCGAGCTTCTTCGGGGTGATCTCGCCGCCGGCGATGCGGGGGACCACCGAATACGTGCCGTCCTTCTGCATGTTGGCCAGCGCACGGTCGTTGGTGTCCTGCAGGGTGCCGCGGCCGGCATCCAGGACGTAGGCGCTGTTCTGGCTGGCCAGGATGTTGGCGATGGTCGGCTTGCAGATGTCGCAGCCTGCGCCGGTGCCGTACTTGGCCATGATCTCTTCGAAGGAGGTCAGTTCCAGGACGCGGATGGCGTCGAACAGTTCCTGGCGGGACAGCTCGATGTGCTCGCACAGGGCCTTCGAAACCTCGACGCCGGACTTGGTCAGTTCGGTTTCCAGCAGCTTCTTGAGCATCGGCACGCAGGAACCGCACTGGGTTCCGGCGCGGGTGCAGCCCTTGAGTTCGCCAAGTTCCTGGACGGGGGCGTTGCCGTCGCAGGCGCCGCAGCCGTTGATGGCGTCGCGGATGGTTCCTGCCGTGACGTTGTTGCAGGAGCACAGCGTGGCGTCGTCCGGCAGTTCGGTCTCGGGGGCGTCGCCGCCGCCGGCGGCGCTGAGGAACGCACCGGGTTCGGCGGGAAGTTCGCGGCCCAGCAGCGGGCGAAGGCTCATGTACGGTGAGGCGTCGCCCACGAAGATGCCGCCCAGGAGGGTCTTGGCGTCGTCCGTGGTGACGATCTTCTGGTAAACGCCGCGGGCGGGGTCTGCGTAGACGATTTCGAGGGCGTGCTCGGTCTTGGCGAAGGCGTCGCCGAAGCTGGCTACATCCACACCGGACAGCTTGAGCTTGGTGGCGGTGTCGAAACCGGGGAAGGTGGCGTCCCCGCCGTGCAGACGGTCGGCCACGATCTCTGCCATGGTGTTGGCGGGCGCAACCAGGCCCAGGCACATGCCGCCGAAGTTGGCTACTTCACCAATGGCCCAGATGCCCGGTACTTCGGTGGCGCAGTAGTCGTTGATGACCACGCCGCCGCGCTGTCCCAGCGAGAAGACTTGCTCTTCGCCCTCGGGGGCGCGGAAGAGTTCGTCGCGGGGCCGGACGCCGATGGCGACGATCACCATGTCGGCTTCGATGATGCGGCCGTCGGCCATGAGGACGCCCGTGACCTGGCCCTCGCCGTCGGACAGGACTTCTGAGGGGAAGACGCCGCCGTGGACTTCAAAGCCCTTGGCTTTGATGAGACGGCCCATTGCCTGGCCCGCTCCTTCGTCGAGCTGCGTGGCCATCAGCCACTGCGAACCGTCGATGACGATCGGGTTGGCGCCGAGCTGCTCGGTGCCGGCGGCGGACTCGAGGCCGAGGAGGCCGCCACCGATGGTGACGGCGTTGACCTTGCGGCCGAGCTTTTCCGTGAGCTCGGCGATGGCCTTGTTAATGGCCCAGACATCTTCAAGCGTGCGGTACACGTGTGTGAGCTCGGCGCCGGGGATGGGCAGGCGGGCTGCATTAGAACCGGTTGCAACCACCAGTTCGTCGTATTCATAGGTGTTGCCGGCAGCGGTTTCCACCGTCTTGGCTTCGGCATTGATCTTGACTACGCGCTCGCCGGTCTTAAGCTCCACGTTGGCGTGGTCCCACATGGCGGCCTCACCCAGGGTGAGGTCGTAGTCCATGTCGGTGAGGGCCTTGGAGAGCGCAACGCGGTCGTAGGGGAGGTGGGCTTCCTCAGTGAGGACCGTGACATGCCAGCCATCGAGGCCGCGGGCATGCATTGCGTCCGCAAAACGGTGGGCTGCTGGGCCGCCGCCGGCGACCACGATGCGGCGCGGAGTCGATGAGGTTGAAGTCTGTTCGGTCACTGTGGGCCTTTCGCTGGGCCGCAGACGGTGCTCTGCAGCTTGTCCATCCAGACTAGGGAGGCGCAGTTTCGCTTCAGTTTCCCAATTGTTTCGTGAACTTAACTTCTGCATCACGGGATTGTTTCGGGCCATGTGAGGTGTCTTTTACGTTCCCGACACATTGACTGCACCCCGTCGAAACACCATCACCCTAGCTTTGGTATACGGCCGCAGCGGCGGCTACAGCAGACGCAATTTCACGTCTTGCAGAACCGGCCCGCCGCCGGAAAGCACGCAAAGGGAGAGGAGCCGGACATGACGGCAACACTGGAACTTGAGGATCTCGCCACCGGACATGCAGCAGGCTGGCATCGTGTCTGCGCGCTGGAGGACCTGGAACTGTCCTGGGGCGAAGCGGCACTCGTGGCCGGCCGGCAGGTTGCCCTGTTCCGCACGGGCCCCGGTGAGGTTTTCGCCGTAGCGCAGGAGGACCCGGCCACCGGCGCCTTCGTCATGGCACGCGGCATCCTCGGATCACGCGGCGCCCGCCCCACCATCGCCTCGCCGCTGCACAAGGAGGTCTACGACCTCGAAACGGGCGAGTGCTTCGGCAACGAGGACCTGCGCCTGGCCGCGTACGGCACCCGCATCGTGGACGGCTTCATCGAGGTCGAGCTCTAAAACCCAAGGGCCATCTACAGGCCCAGGGCCTCGCGCACGTCTGTGAGCACCTGGTCCAGCGCGGCCCTGGCCGCCAGCCGGGCTTCGGGCAGTTCAGCGGCCGAGCCGACGCTTTGAATGACCTCGAGGTAGCACTTGAGTTTCGGCTCCGTGCCGCTGGGCCGGATGATCACACGGCTGAGGTCGCGGGTCACGTAGAGCAGCCCGTCGGTCGGGGGCAGCTGTTCGCTGCCTTCGGCCAGATCAACGAATGACGCCACGGCCGAACCGCCAAACGATTCGGGCGGGTTCACGCGCAGCCGGTTCATCATGGCGTCCAGCAGGCCGAGATCACCCACCCGGATGTTCAGCTGGTCACTCGCGTGGAGCCCGTGGACCAGGTACAGCTCGTCCAGGGTGTCGAAGATCGTCTTGCCCTCGGACTTGGCCGCGGCCGCGAGTTCCGCAATCAGCACCGCGGCGGACAGTCCGTCCTTGTCGCGGACCAGATCCGGTGCAACGCAGTAGCCCAGCGCCTCTTCGTAGCCGTAGGCGAGGCCCGGCACCCGGGAAATCCACTTGAACCCCGTGAGCGTCTCCTCGTGGGCGTACCCTGCTGCCGCGGCGATGCGTGCAAGCAGCCGGGACGAAACAATCGAACTGGCGAACACTCCGCCGCCCGCGTCCGCTTCGGAGCCGTCGGCCCCGGCCGCCAGCCGCGCCACGACATGCGCCCCGAGGAGGGCGCCCACCTCATCGCCCCGCAGCATCCGCCACGCACCCGTGTCCGGGTCCTTCGCGGCCACCGCGGCGCGGTCCGCGTCCGGGTCGTTGGCCAGGACAATGTCCGCGTCCGCCTGCATCGCCGCGCCGAGCGCCAGATCCAGGGCGCCGGGTTCCTCGGGGTTGGGAAAACTGACGGTGGGGAAGTCCGGGTCCGGCTCGGCCTGCTCGCTGACCAGCGTCACGTCGGTGAACCCGGCTGCCCGGAGCACGGCGACAGCCGTGGTGCCGCCCACGCCGTGCAGCGGTGTCAGGACGATCTTCAGGTCCCGGGCCGGGAACAGCCCGCGGTCGGCAAGCCCTGCCGTGGCCGCCTCGTAGTCCTGAACGATGCCGGCGTCCAGGACCGTCCATCCGTCCTGGGCCAGGGGGATCGAGGCAAGGTCCCCCACGTTGCTGATTTCGGTGGCGATCAGGGCATCGTACGGCGCCACGATCTGCGCGCCCCGGCCGTTTTCCTCCACGGCATGACGGCCGAGGTACACCTTGTAGCCGTTGTCCTGCGGAGGGTTGTGGCTGGCAGTGACCATCACACCGCCGTCGCATTCCAGCGCCCGGACCGCATACGCCAGCAGCGGCGTCGGCAGGGCAGCCGGCATCAGGAACGTCTCGATTCCGGCCGCGGTAAGCACCGCCGCCGTCTCCGCGGCGAAGATCTCCGAGTTGTAGCGGGCGTCATAGCCGACGACGGCGCGTGGCCGTGTGCCGGGCGCAGCCTCCGCCACCGCCCGGACCAGAAAATTGGCGAAGCCCGCCGCTGCGCGGCGGACCACGACGCGGTTCATCCGGTTGGGCCCCGGTCCCAGGGCGGCACGCAGGCCCGCCGTTCCGAATTGCAGAGTTCCCCGGAAGCTGTCTTCGAGGTCCTGCCGGGCGGCGGCCGTGCCGGCCTCGGTGAGTTTCACGAGTTCAATCAGCGTTGCCGCGGTGCGCGGATCCGGATCCTGGGCAGCCCAGGCGCGGGCGTCGTTGAGCAGCTGCAGATCGGCTTCGGAGGACGTCATGGAAACCAAACTATCGTCAAAACTCGGCGGAGCGGTGCCGGACAGGGCAGCGGACCCGTCATAACCCGACCGGTTCGTGGCGGGCCGGGCCGCCGCTTGACAGCAAAAATTCTGGACACGTAACGTCTCGGTTGTGAAGCTGAACCAGGGGGTGGAGTGGGCCCTCCACTGCTGCGTCAACCTGGCGTGGGCATCCGCAGGGGAACCGATCAGCAGCGGCCGGCTGGCCGAGCTGTACAAGCTGCCGCCGGCATACCTGAACAAGCAGCTTCAGTGCCTGGTGCGGGCGGGCGTCCTGCAGTCCGTGTCCGGCCCCAGGGGAGGGTTCCAGCTGGCGCGCCGTGCCGACCGCATCTCAGTGCTGGACGTGGTGCTGGCCATCGAAGGCCGGGACCTGGCGTTCCGCTGCGACGGCATCCTGGCGAACTGCCCCGGCGGGGATGCGGAGCAGGACTACCTCCGGAGCTGCATCATTGCGCAGTCCATGCGCCAGGCGGAGCTGGCCTGGCGCACCGAACTGGCGCGGCAGACCGTGGCGGGCATTGCGCAGTCCCTCGAGCGGCGCTTCCCGCAGGCGCGGGCCGACTCGCTCGCCCAACTCCGCGCCAGCAGCGACGGGCGGGACTAGAGCCGGGCAGCGCACTGGAGCCGGGCAGTGCACTGGAGCCGGGCCGTGCACCTAGAGGCGGCCAATGATTTCCGCGAGCAGTTTGGAGATGCGCGGCCCGGCAGCGTGTCCGGCTTCGAGCACTTCCTCATGGCTCAGCGGGGTCGGGCTGATGCCGGCCGCGAGATTGGTGACCAGCGAGATGCCGAAGACCTCCATGCCGGCGTGCCGGGCGGCGATGGCCTCCAGTGCAGTCGACATGCCCACGAGGTCGGCACCGATCCGCTTGGCGTACTGCACCTCGGCCGGCGTCTCGTAATGCGGGCCGGTGAACTGGGCGTAGACACCTTCATCGAGGGAGGGGTCGACGTCCCGGGCCAGGTCCCGGAGCCGCGATGAGTACAGGTCGGTCAGGTCCACGAAGGTTGCGCCTTCGAGCGGGGACGTCGCGGTGAGGTTGATGTGATCTTTGATGAGCACGGGGGTGCCGGGGGTCCAGTCTTCGTTGAGTCCGCCGCAGCCGTTGGTGATCACCAGGGTCCGGCAGCCGGCGGCGGCCGCGGTGCGCACGCCGTGGGCAACGGCGCGGACGCCCTTGCCCTCGTAGTAGTGGGTGCGGGCGCCGAGGACCAGTGCGCGCTTGCCTTCCCGGGTCAGCACGGAGCGAATCGTGCCCACGTGTCCCTCCACGGCCGGAGCCGAAAAGCCGGGCACGTCCGAGGCTGCCAGCGTCGCGGTGGTCTCGCCGATGAGGTCGGCGGCCTCGGCCCAGCCTGAGCCCAGGACCAGGGCGGTGTCGTGTGCTTCGACGCCGGTCTCCGACGCGATGTAGTCCGCGGCCGTCCGCGCTGCTTCGAAGGGGTCCGTGTCCAGGAAATCTGTTATGCTCACCCGATCCAAGCTACCGTGCCGGAGCCGGTGCGGGCAGCAGAAACGCGCCCCCTGGGGCTGGCTGGCCTGCCCCGGACGGTTGGTGGTCCGGCGCAGGATGCAGGACAATAGACGTTTGTGACTATGCATCCTGATTTCAGCGCCCCCCGAATCGCAATTCTCGGCGGAGGTCCGGGTGGCTATGAAGCCGCCATGGTGGCCGCCTCGCTGGGAGCCCAAGTCACCATCATCGAGCGCTCCGGCCTGGGCGGCTCCGCGGTGCTGACCGACGTCGTGCCGTCCAAGACGCTGATCGCGACGGCGGACCTGATGACCCGGGTGAGCGTTGCAGGCGAGCTGGGCGTCAAGTTCGACGTCGACGGCGGGGATTTCGTTCCGGTCATGCGCGCCGATCTCAAGCACATCAACGACCGCCTGCTCGGCCTCGCCCGCCAGCAGTCCGCCGACATCCAGACCGGCCTGGAGCACCAGAACGTCCGCATCCTGAACGGCTCCGGCAAGCTGGTGGACAACCACACCATCGAGGTCCTGACCGCCGACGGCACCGAAACCGTCGAGGCTGACGCCATCCTGCTGACCGTCGGGGCGCACCCGCGGGAACTGCCCACGGCACGGCCGGACGGCGAACGGATCCTGAACTGGGCACAGATCTACAACCTGGACGAGCTGCCGGAGGAACTGATTGTGGTGGGCTCCGGCGTGACCGGCGCCGAGTTCGCCTCCGCCTACAACGGCCTGGGCTCCAAGGTCACCCTCATCTCCAGCCGCGACCGCGTGCTTCCGGGCTCCGACACGGACGCCGCCGAGGTGCTGGAAGAGGTCTTCGAACGCCGCGGCGTGAAGGTGCTGTCCCGTGCGCGTGCGGAGACAGTGGAACGGACCGAAAACGGCGTGGTGGTCACCCTCGGTGACGGTTCCAAGGTCACCGGCAGCCACTGCCTGGTGTGCGTGGGCTCCATTCCCAACACCGCCGGCATCGGCCTGGAGGAAGCCGGCGTGGCGCTGACCGAGAGCGGCCACATCAAGGTGGACGGCGTGTCCCGCACCACTGCCCCGAACATCTACGCTGCCGGCGACTGCACCGGCGTCCTGGCGCTCGCCTCTGTCGCGGCCATGCAGGGCCGGATCGCCATTGCGCACTTCCTGGGCGACCAGGTGACCCCCATCAAGCTGCACCAGGTGGCGTCCAACATCTTCACGTCGCCCGAGATCGCGTCAGTGGGCGTCTCCGAGGCCGAGATCGAATCCGGCAAGTACCAGGGCGACATCATCAAGCTCTCCCTGCAGAGCAACGCCCGCGCCAAGATGCGCAACGTCAAGGACGGCTTCGTCAAGATCTTCGCCCGCAAGGGATCGGGCACCGTGATCGGCGGCGTGGTGGTCGGTGCCAACGCGTCGGAGCTGATCTTCGCCATCTCCATCGCGGTGAAGCAGAAACTGCACGTCGACGACGTCGCCAGCACCTTCACGGTGTACCCGTCCCTGAGCGGCTCCATCTCCGAGGCGGCACGGCGTCTGCACGTGCACATCTAAGGTGTTGCCGCGCAACCTGTGAATGGCAGCATTCTCCTAGTCGCCACCGGCAGAGCTGAGTAAAATTCAGACTGTCGATCCCCGGGATTGGCGGCGCCGGGCTCCGACAGACCGATCCACCAGCGGACAGCCATGCGGAGATTTCCTTCCGAACGGTCGGACCGCGGAAGCCAGGAGCATGCCATGATCACTGTTCAAAAAGCCGCTATCAACACCGCCCTCATAGCGGCGCTCGTGGGCGGCGGCGCGTACCTCGCCATGGGCTATCCCGTCATTGCCTCGTCCACAAACGGCACGGGAAGCCAGTCCGGCACGGACTCAACCAAAGGCGGCCACCAGGCCAACGGGATCACCGAGCAGCTGCTGACGGGGAGCACCGCCACACGGGTAAGGAACGCAGTGCTGGCGGCCAACCCAGGCGCGACGGTCCACCGGGTTGAGACCGACGCCGAAGGGGCGGTCTACGAAGCGCACATCACGAAGGCTGACGGCTCGCGGGCGACAGTCAAGCTGGACGGTTCCTTCAACGTCACCGCCACGGAAGCCGGACGCGGACGGTAGGAATTCCGGCGGCTCAGGAGCAGGCGTACGGGGGAACGGCGTCGCCGGGCGTGAAGGGCTCGAACCAGTGCCGGATGTCCAGCTTTCCCGCGTCCTGCTCCTGGGCGCCGTCCGCTGCGCCGGCGTTGTCCGCGTACAGGGTCTCGGAGTCGGCGTCCTCCAGCAGGACTTCCTCCACGATGGCCCGCCACTCCTCAGGGAGGTCCAGTTCGTAAATGTCCTCGGTGATCCTGGCCTGGTCGAGCAGGCAGTGGACCGCGAGTTCACCGGCCAGGCAGCCGGGGGCGGTCCAGCCGCGGGCAAAGGACGCGGTGACGTCCGACGCCACCACGATGAACCGCTGCGTGAACTTCGCGTCATAGCTGGCAGCGAACTGCGGGGGCAGCGAGGACAGCACGGAGGTTCCGGCGATGGCCTCGGGTGTGACGGTGTCCAGTTCGTGCAGCGTGCCAAGGTCGCGGAACAGCTGGTCGATGAGGATGCTGGACGAGTTCCACAGCAGGCCCGCGAGCAGGCGCGTCTGGCGCACGGACCGCTCCCGCTCGCCGGGGCTGGCGGCGGCCATCTCGGCAAGGTCGTCGGGGTCGAACTGGAGCCGCTGTTCGGCGGTCATGTCGTCGGGGTGCGGGTCCAGACCCAGGAGTTCAAGGCTCAGCCCGGTGAGTTTTTCGGAATCGGCCAGCAGTTCGTCGGTGATGTCGTCGTCGTCGTCGGCATTCATGCCACCGATGCTACCGGCCAGCCGCGGCTGGCCCGATTTCTGTGACGCAGGCCGGGTCATCCGGGAGCGGCCTCAGGCGGCAGCACCCTGAAAGTGCTTCTCGATCAGCCCCCTGATGTCCTCGTGGCAGCCACCGCAGCCCGTGCCCGCGCGGGTGGCCGCGGAAACCTCTGCCACCGTGGAGCAGCCCCCGGCGGCGGCGTCGGCAATCTTGCCTCCGCTCACGCCGGCGCAGCGGCACACGGTGCTCTCGGGGTCGTTGGAGGCGCCTGCCGACGCGAGCTGGTCCGGTCCGTCGAGACGAAGGAGCAGGGACCTGTCTGCGGGCAGCTCGGCTCCGCGTTCGAACAGCTGGACCAGCTCTCCAGCGGTGCGCGGCATGCCCACGCTGACCAGGCCCTCCAGTACTCCGCCGCGGGTGGTCATCTTGACGTAGCGTCCGTGCTCGGGGTCGGCCCACTGCGCGATCTGCAGGCGCGGCCGGCCGTTGACGGCCCCGGCCGTCAGGACCTCCTCGTCCCAGGGTTCGGCGGAGTTGTCCCCTGCCACGGCCATGTTCATGCCGCGCGCCTTCAGCACGATGACGCCCGGCTTTTCCTGGGGGAGCGGGGGCAGCGAGTCGGCGTCCTCCACCGAACCCTCGGACAGCAGCACGAGGTATTCGGCGAGCCATTCGGCCTGCCGCCAGCCCGGGCCCACCAGGCCGGACGGGCCCCGCGCGGTGCGGCACTCGGTGCAGGCGGGATCCGGGCAGCGGACCTCGGCGCAGTCACCGATGGCGAAGATATGCGGCTCGTGGTGGGCCCGCAGCCGGTGGTCCACCAGGATGCCTGCTCCGGTGGAGAGCCCGCAGCCCTCGGCGAGCTCAATGCGCGGGCGGACGCCGCAGGACAGGACCAGCAGGTCGCCGTCGATCGCCGATCCGTCGTCGAGCAGCAGTGCCGAGAACCCGCCGTCGGGACCGTTGTGCTCAACGCCCGTGGAACGGGCGTTGCCCGCCACCCGGACGCCGCAGCTGCGCAGGCTGGCCGCCAGCACGGCGCCGCCGCCGCGGTCGATGTTCCGGCCCAGCGGGTGGGGCCCGTTGTGCACGACCGTGACTGTGGCGCCTTCTTCAGCGGCGGCGAGGGCCGTCTCAAGGCCGAGCACGCCGCCGCCCAGGACCACCACGCGCTTGCGGCCTGCCACGGCCCGGCGGAGGACCTCGGCGTCGCGGAGGTCCCGGAGTGCGGTGACACCCGGTGGAAGGACGGGGGCGGCAGGGTCAGGATTCAGCCCCGTGAGGTTGGGGATCACGGGCCGGGAACCGGTGGCGAAGACCAGCCGGTCGTAGTGGGCGGAGGTGCCGTCGGAGAGGATGACGGACTGCCGGGCGCGGTCCACGCGCCGGACCTTCACGCCCAGCCGGACGTCCACGCCGTCGGCCACCAGTGCTGCGGCGTCGGCGAGGGCCAGCGCCTCGGGGGTGGTGCGGCCGACCCCGAGGTCGGCCACCAGCACCCGGTTGTAGGCGGCCTCGGTTTCCTGGCCGATGACCGTCAGCCCCACCTGCCCGGCACGCAGTGCCGGCAGCAGTTCGTCGACCAGCCGGGCCGCCACCGGACCGAATCCGACAATTACAATCTGCTCGCTCATGAGGCCTCCGATGTCTGAAGAACACTGGTGATCGGGGTGGCCGCTGCCAGCCTGACCCAGACTTTGTTGAACTTGAATTCGGGCATTCCCGAAATGGGATCCGTGGCCGCTTCCGTCAGCCGGTTCGCGCTTTCCAGTTCGGGGAAGTGGAACGGCAGGAAGACGGTCTCGGGACGGATGGCGGTGCTGAGCTCGGCCCGGCAGACCACTTCGCCGCGTTCGTTGGCCACCGAGACCCCCGCGCCGTCCGTGATGCCCATGGCCGCGGCGGCGGCCGGATGGATCTGCACCCGTGCTTCGGGCCGGGAGGCCAGGAGCTCTGCCACCCGCCGGGTCTGCGCACCCGACTGGTAGTGCTCCAGCAGGCGGCCGGTAATGAGGGTCATGGGCTTGGCGGCCGGATCGGGGTTCGCGACGGGAGTACGACGGCGGCGGGGCGCCACCGGCGTCATGACCGCCTTACCGTCGGCGTGGGCAAACGCCTCCAGGAACATGCGCGGGGTTCCGGTGCTGCCGGCGGGGTAGGGCCAGTACGCGGCCGCGCCGCTGTCCAGCATGGCGTAGTCGATGCCGGAGTAGTCGGCCGCCCCGCCGGCAGATGCCAGGCGCAGCTCCTCGAAGACTGTCTCCGGATCGTCGCTGTAGGTGGACGGTGCCTCAAGCGCCTCGGCCAGCCGGGCCATGATCCACAGTTCGCTGCGGGCGCCGGCGGGCGGCTGGATCGCCTGCCGGCGGCGGAGAACACGGCCTTCGAGGTTGGTCAGCGTGCCTTCCTCCTCGGCCCACTGCAGCACCGGCAGGACGAGGTCGGCCTCGGCTGCGGTCTCGGACATGAAGAAGTCGCAGACCACCAGGAAATCCAGGCTGCGGAGCCCGCGGATGACAGCGTTAGCATCCGGTGAGGCGACGGCGATGTTGGAGGCATGCACGAAAAGGCAGCGGACGCCGTCGGGCTGTCCCAGTGATTTGAGCAGCTGCACGGCCGGCAGGCCGGGGCCGGGGATGAGCGACTCGGGGACGTTCCAGACCTTCGCCATGTGTGCCCGGGCGGCGGGATCGGTGATCTTGCGGTAGCCGGGCAGCTGGTCGGCCTTCTGGCCGTGCTCGCGGCCGCCCTGGCCGTTGCCCTGGCCCGTGAGTGTGCCGTAGCCGCTGCGGGTGCTGCCGGGCAAGCCCAGCAGAAGGCTGAGGTTGATGGCCGCCGTGGCGGTGTCCGTGCCGTCCACGTGCTGCTCCACGCCGCGTCCGGTCAGGATGTAGCTGCCGCCCCTGCGTGCGCCGCTGGCCAGCCGCCGGGCCGTCTCACGGATGAGCTCGGCGGGAACGCCGGTGATGGACTGGACCCGTTCCGGCCAGTAGGCGTTGACGGACCGGACCACGGCGTCAAAGCCGGTGGTGCGTGCCTGGATGTATTCGGCGTCGAGCAGGCCTTCGTGGATCACCACATGGGAGATGCCCAGCAGCAGCGTGAGGTCGGTGCCCGGAAGGGGCTGCAGGTGGATGCCGCCGCCGTCGGAGGTAAATGCGGCGGTGGCGGAACGCCTCGGGTCCACGACGATGAAGCCGCCGGCGTCACGGACGCCCTGCAGGTGCTGGACGAAGGGCGGCATGGTCTCGGCGACGTTGGAGCCGAGCATCAGGATGGTGCTGGCCGTGTCCAGCGCCTCAAGGGGGAACGGGAGTCCCCGGTCCAGGCCGAAGGCGCGCATGCCGGCGGCGGCCGCCGACGACATGCAGAACCGGCCGTTGTAGTCGATCCGGGAGGTGCCGAGGGCGAGGCGGGCAAACTTGCCCAGCTGGTAGGCCTTTTCGTTGGTGAGGCCGCCGCCACCGAAGACGCCGACGGAGTCCGCGCCGTACTTGGCGCGGGCGTCCTTGACGGCTGTGGTGACGCGCCCCAGGGCCTCGTCCCAGGAGATGGGGCGGAAGACGCCGTCGGGCCCCTTGAACATGGGCTCGGTGACGCGTCCGGGGTGCTGCAGCAGCGACGCGGACGTCCACCCCTTGCGGCAGAGGCCGCCGCGGTTGGTGGGGAAGTCGCGGCCGCTGACCTCGAGGGCGGGCGCGGCCGGCACGGGGCTTGACCCCGGCTGGTCAGCCGGGGTCAGGCCCGTTGCGGCCGTGGCCGCTGGGGACTTGAGCGTCATGGCGCACTGCAGGGCGCAGTAAGGGCAGTGCGTGTCGGCGCTTTTGGTCATGTTAGACGTGTCCCATCGCATTTCGGTTGGCGTTGCGGATGTAAAAGAACCAGCAGACGGCCAGCATCAGGACGTATGCTCCGACGAAGCCGTAGAAGGCCGGGGTGTAGGAGCCGCTGGCGGTGTTGGAGGCGTTCAGCACCTGCGGGATAACGAACCCGCCGTAGGCGCCGATGGCGGAGATCAGGCCGAGCGCCGAGGAGGCGAGCCGCTGGGTCTGCACCGAGCTGGCTCCGGAACGGGCCGCCCGGCTGGAGGTCGCGAAGATCACCGGGATCATGCGGTAGGTGGCGCCGTTTCCGAAGCCGCTGGCCGTGAACAGCATCAGGAACAGGACCAGGAAGAGCCAGAAGTTCTTCAGCGGCAGCGTCCAGATCATGGTCAGCGTGATGACGGCCATGGAGGCGAAGGCTGTGACGGTCATGCGGGCTCCGCCCATGCGGTCAGCCATGCGTCCGCCGTAGGGGCGGGCCAGTGAGCCGACCAGCGGGCCGAGGAAGGCCAGCGAGAGGGCCACTGCACCGACGGAGATGGAGGAGAAGGCCGGGAAGTAGTCCTTGATCAGCTTGGGGAAGACGCCGGCGAAGCCGATGAAGGAACCGAACGTTCCGATGTAGAGCAGGGCCATGACCCACAGGTGGGGTTCCTTCGCTGCTGCCAGGGATCCGGCAACGTCGCCCTTGGCGCTCGTGAGGTTGTTCATGTACTTGTAGGCGCCGAAGGCTGCCAGGAGGATCAGCGGAACCCACATGAGGCCGGCGACAGGCAGGTTGACGGTGCCGGCGGCCAGCAGCGTGATGGCGATCGGGACGGCAAGCTGCGCCACGGCTGCGCCGAGGTTGCCGCCGGCGGCGTTCAGGCCCAACGCCCAGCCCTTTTCGCGGGCCGGGTAGAAGAAGGTGATGTTGGCCATGGAGCTGGCGAAGTTGCCGCCGCCGAAGCCGGCGAGGGCAGCCACGAGGAGCATGACGCCGAACGGTGTCTCCGGGTTGGACACGCACAGTGCGAGCCCGATGGAGGGAATGAGGAGGAGCAGGGCGGAGACGATGGTCCAGTTCCGGCCGCCGAAGCGCGGAACCATGAACGTGTAGGGGATTCGGAGCGTGGCCCCGACGAGGCTCGGCATGGAGATCAGCCAGAAGATCTCGGAGGTGCTGAACGTGAATCCGGCGGCGGGGAGCTGGACCACCACGATGGACCACAGCTGCCAGACGACGAAGCCAAGGAACTCGGCGAAGATGGACCAGTTGAGGTTGCGGCGCGCGATGGAGCGGCCCTCGGATTCCCACTGGTGCTTGTTCTCGGCGTCCCAGTTGGCGATCCAGCGCCCGGGACGCTCTTCAAGGGCAGGTGCGTCAGTGGTGGTGGCGGCGGCGGCAAGATCAAGGGAATTGTGGGTTCCGGCGTCTGCGGTGCGGTCAGCAGTCACGGTTTACCTCCTTGGGGATTGTTGTCCTTCCAAGGTAGAGATGGCGCGTT
Source organism: Arthrobacter globiformis NBRC 12137 (assembly GCF_000238915.1). Lineage (GTDB taxonomy): Bacteria > Actinomycetota > Actinomycetes > Actinomycetales > Micrococcaceae > Arthrobacter > Arthrobacter globiformis. The sequence goes on from NZ_BAEG01000054.1 coordinate 35,045, forward strand.
TCGCAGACGGTCGCAGTTTGTTAACGTGCTGTGACATTTGCCTATCAGCCCGCTTTGGGCAGCGTTAGGCTTGTCGGACGACCTCATGCTGAGACAACAAGGAAAGTCCGGATACTGGACCGCCTGTCCGTTGGGTGGATGGCGGGAACTAAGATTGAACTCTGTTTTATCCCTATGTTTTGAGGGGCTTCAGCGCGAGGCCCGTCCAGTTCTCACGAAAGCGTCCCCACATGTCATCGCCTGCTACGTCAACGGAACATGGCACCGCCAAACCGGTGAACTCCAAGGGCAAAGTCATCTTTGCCAGCCTCATCGGAACGACGATCGAGTTCTATGACTTCTACATCTACGCCACCGCGTCGGTGCTGGTCTTCCCCCGGCTGTTCTTCCCGCAAGCCACGGAAATCAACGCCCTCCTGAGCTCGTTCGCGATCTTCGGCGTCGCGTTCATCGCCCGGCCCATCGGCTCGGTCCTGTTCGGACACTTCGGCGACAAGTTCGGCCGCAAGGGCACCCTGGTGGCCTCCCTGCTCACCATGGGCCTCGCCACCTTCCTCATCGGGCTGCTGCCCACCGCCACCGTCGCCGGCTGGGGCGTCCTGGCCCCGCTGCTGCTTGTGCTGCTGCGCTTCGCCCAGGGCCTTGCACTGGGCGGTGAGTGGTCCGGTGCGGCACTGCTGGCCACCGAGAACGCCCCCAAGGGCAAGCGCGCCATCTACGGGACGTTCCCGCAGCTCGGCGCCCCCATCGGCTTCATCCTGGCCAACCTGCTCTTCATCTGGTTCAACGCCGCCCTCAGCCCCGAAGAATTCATCGCCTGGGGCTGGCGCGTTCCGTTCCTGCTCAGCGCGGTCCTGGTGATCGTGGGCCTCTACGTCCGGCTCAAGCTGGTGGAGAGTGTCTCCTTCCAGAAGGTCCTGAAGGAAGACAAGGTGGTCAAGGTCCCCTTCGCCGCCACCATCAAGAGCCACTGGCGCCCGGTTCTGGCCGGAACCTTCATCATGCTGGCCACGTACGTGCTGTTCTACATCATGACCTCCTTCACCCTGACCTACGGCACCAAGCCCGCCTCCGTTGCGGCCGCGCAGGCCGCCGCGGAGAAGGCAGGCAAGCCGATGTCGGCCGCAGAGGTGGCCAACTTCGTTCCCGGCCTGGGTGTTCCCCGCGGTGACTTCCTCTGGATGCTGATCCTCGGCGTCGTCTTCTTCGGCATCTTCACGCTCGTGTCCGGCCCGCTGGCCGAGAAGTGGGGCCGCCGCAAGTTCCTCATGGGCGTCACCGTAGGCATCTTCGTGTTCGGCGCGCTGTGGTTCACCATGTTCGGCCCGGGCCCCGGCGCGGCAATCGTCGGCCTCATTGTCGGCTTCACGCTGATGGGACTCACCTTCGGCCCGATGGCCGCGATCCTGCCCGAGCTGTTCCCGTCCAACGTGCGCTACACGGGCTCGGCTGTCGCGTACAACCTCTCCAGCGTCATTGGCGCCGCCCCGGCATCGTTCATCGCGATTGCCCTGTGGCAGGCAGCCGGCGGCAGCACCTGGCTCGTCGGCGTGTACATGGCCGCGGCTGCCGTGCTGACGTTCATCGCCCTGTGGATCACCCGCGAGACCAAGGACACGGACTACGAGAACAACGTGGCCTGATTTCCAGGTTTAGATGCGGAAATGAAAATGCCCGGTGTGAATCACACCGGGCATTTTCATGCGTTGTTCAGCCGTGTTGAGCAGCGGCTCGCTTGAGTCGCCTTAGTCTTCGATCGTTGCGATGACTGCGCCCGCAGCCACCGTCTGGCCGGCCGCGGCGGACAGGCCCGTGATGGTGCCGGCACGGTGGGCCGTGAGCGGCTGTTCCATCTTCATCGCCTCAAGCACGACGACGAGATCACCTTCGGCGACGACGTCGCCGTCGGCCACGGCCACCTTCACAATTGTTCCCTGCATGGGGGAGGCCAGTGCGTTGCCGCCCGCGGCGGCGGTGGCGCCGCCGGTGCGGCTGCGCTTCTTGGACTTGGCCGGCTTTGTGCCGGCTGCTGCGGCGCCGCCGAAGCCGAGGCTGGCGGGCAGCGCCACTTCCAGGCGCTTGCCGCCCACTTCCACCACCACGGTGCGGCGCTCAGCGGCGTCCTCACCCTCCGGCGCGGCGCCATTGGGCGTCCATGCGGGAAGGTCGTTGACGAACTCGGTTTCGATCCAGCGCGTGTGGACGCTGAACGGACCCTCGGCCGGCGCGAACGCCGGGTTGCTCACCACGGCCAAGTCGAAGGGAATGACGGTGGGAATGCCTTCCACCACCATCTCCTCGAGGGCGCGGCGGGCACGCTGCAGGGCCTGGGGGCGGTTCGCTCCGGTGACGATCAGCTTGGACAGCATCGAGTCGAAGTTGCCGCTGATGACGTCGCCTTCTTCGATGCCGGAGTCAATGCGGATGCCAGGGCCGGTGGGGTTCTTTAGGGTGCTCACGGTGCCGGGGGCTGGCATGAAGTTCCGGCCCGGATCCTCGCCGGTGATCCGGAACTCGAAGGAGTGGCCGCGGACTTCGGGGTCCTCGTAGCCGAGCTCTTCGCCGCAGGCCAGGCGGAACTGCTCGCGGACCAGGTCGATGCCGGTGACTTCCTCGGACACGCAGTGCTCCACCTGCAGGCGGGTGTTGACCTCGAGGAAGGAGATGGTGCCGTCCTGGCCGACGAGGAACTCGCACGTTCCGGCGCCGAGGTAGCCGGCTTCCTTCAGGATGGCCTTGGAGGACTCGTAGAGGCGCCGGTTCTGCTCCTCCGTCAGGAAGGGGGCCGGGGCCTCCTCCACGAGCTTCTGGTTGCGGCGCTGGAGTGAGCAGTCGCGGGTGGAGACGACCACCACGTTGCCGTGCGCGTCGGCGAGGCACTGGGTTTCGACATGCCGCGGGGAGTCGAGGAACCGCTCGATGAAGCACTCCCCGCGGCCGAAGGCTGCGGTGGCCTCGCGGACGGCGGAATCGAAGAGCTCGGGGATTTCCTCGCGGGTGCGGGCCACCTTGATGCCGCGGCCGCCGCCACCAAAGGCGGCCTTGATGGCCACGGGCAGGCCGAACTTGTCCACGAACTCGAGGATCTCTTCGGCGGACGCAACGGGGTCGGCGGTGCCGGGCACCTGCGGGGCGCCCACCTTCTCGGCGATGTGGCGGGCCTGGACCTTGTCGCCCAGTGCGGAGATGGCTTCCGGCGACGGGCCGATCCAGGTGATGCCGGCGTCGATGACCTTGGCTGCGAACTGGGCGTTCTCGGCCAGGAAGCCATAGCCGGGGTGGATGGCGTCGGCGCCGGACTGGCGGGCCACCTCGATCAGCTTGTCCATAACGAGGTAGGACTCGGCTGCTGTGTTGCCGCCCAGTGCATATGCTTCGTCTGCGAGCCGGACGTGGAGGGCGTCCCGGTCAGGGTCCGCGTAAACGGCGACGGAGGCGATGCCCTCGTCCCGGGCTGCACGGATGATGCGGACGGCGATCTCACCGCGGTTCGCGATCAGAACCTTGGTGAGTTTTGAATGCACTGGACCTGCGGACTGCTCCGGCTTTACTGACAAGGCGTCTCCTTCTTTCCTTCAGGGAGCCTAGCCTGATTTTGAGGATTCCGCTGATATTACTGGCGGAATCCGCGTGTAAGAGGCCCGGCCTTTGTAGGGAAGCTACAACTCCCCGGGAATTGCCGAGCCGGGCAGGTCCTGCCAGAACTCGGTGATGCTCACATTCGCCTGGGCCAGCAGGGAGCGCAGGGTGGATACCGACAACCCGATGACGGCGTGCGGGTCGCCGTCGACTTTCCGGATGAAAGCGCCGCCCAGGCCGTCGATGGTGAAAGAGCCGGCGCAGTGGAGCGGCTCGCCGGTGGCGATGTACGCGTCGATCTCCGCGAGCTGCATCTCCATGAAATGCACCTCCGCGGAGGCGACGCTGCCCAGCGTGGCGCCGGAACCACCGTCGTCGTCCGTGTCGCGGCAGTCCACCAGCCAGTGGCCGGTGTGCAGCACCCCGCTGCTGCCGCTCATGCGCAGCATCCGCTGCCGGGCCACGTCCACTGTGTACGGCTTGCCGTGCGACTCGCCGTCGAACTCAAAAACCGAATCGCAGCCGAGCACCAGGGCCCCTTCGGCCTCCGGCAGCGATGCGACGGCCTCGGCCTTGGCGCGGGCCAGGAGCAGGGCGGTGTCATGCGGATCGGTAACGCCGTAGCGTTCCTGCACGGCGTCCTCGTCGACGTCGGACACGAGGACCTCGTGTTCGATGCCGGCCTCAGCCAGGAGCTTGGTGCGGGCGGGGGACTGGGAGGCAAGAATGAGGCGGGTCACGGATCCAGCGTAATTCATCCTCGCGGCACTGCTCAGCGCGCGGCGACCTCCGCTGGCTCGGCGTCCGGCTCGCCTTCGGACGCGGCTCCGGTGGCGCCCTCGTGCCTGCGGAGTTTTGCCCCTTCCACGTCCACATCCGGCAGGATGCGGTCCAGCCAGCGCGGCAGCCACCACGCCTTCTCGCCGAGGAGGTACATGACCGCCGGAACGATCGTCATGCGCACCACGAAGGCGTCAACCAGCACGCCGAACGCCATCGCAAAGCCGAGCGGCCGGACCATGTTCAGGTGCGAGAAGATGAAGCCCGCGAAGACGCTGACCATGATGATCGCGGCGGCGGTCACCACCGCGGAGGCGTGGCTGAAGCCGGACCGCACGGCGTGCTTGGCGGACTCGCCGTGCATGAACGACTCACGCATGCCCGAGGCGATGAACACCTGGTAGTCCATGGCCAGCCCGAACAGCACGCCGATCAGGATAATCGGCAGGAAGCTCAGCACGGCGCCGGGGTTGTCGACGCCGAACACCGACCCCAGCCAGCCCCACTGGTAGACCGCCACCACGGCGCCGAAGGCGGCCGCAAGCGAAAGCAGGAAGCCGCCGGTCGCCAGCAGCGGCACCACGATCGAGCGGAACACCAGCAGCAGCAGGACCAGGGAGAGCCCCACCACGATGGCCAGGTACGACGGCAGGGCGTCGCCCAGCTTCGTCGAAACGTCAACGTTGCCTGCCGTCTGGCCGGTCAGGCCGATGCTGACTCCGGTGGAGTCCTCGATTTCGGCGCGTTCGGCGCGGATGTCGGAGACCACGTTGACGGTACTGGCGCTTGCCGGTCCTTCCTTCGGGATGACCTGGAACACCGCCGTCCCGCGGTCCTCGCTCAGTGCCACCGGGATGGCGGCGGTGACGTTCTCGGTCCTGCGCAGGATGTCCGCGACGTCCAGCTGCTTGGCCTGCGCCTCGGTTTCACCCAGGCCGTCAGGGAGATCACCCACCACGATGATCGGTCCGGTCATGCCTTCGCCGAAGCTGCGCTTGGTGGCGTCATAGGCCTTGAAAGCCTGGGAATCGGCAGGTTCGGAGCCGCCGTCGGGCAGTGCAAGCCGCAGCTGGGCAGCGGGCAGGCCCACTATGCCCAGTGCCAGAACCCCGGCGAGCAGGGCCAGAACCGGGTGCCTGGTGACGAGTCCGCCCCAGCCATGGCTGCTGCGGTGCTCGTCCCTGGCACGGTCCTCAGCCTCACGGTTGGGGTCGGCATTGTGCCGCTCGGCTTTGGCCCAGGCCCCTTTGGAGATCAGCTTCCTGCCCACGAGGGAGAGGATCGCCGGCGTCAGCGTCAGGGCCACCAGGACGGCAACCGCGACAGTCCCGGCCGCGGACACGCCCATGACTCCCAGGAAGGGAAGCCCCGGTACGACCAGCGCGGCGAGGGCGATGATGACCGTCAGGCCGGCAAAGAGCACGGCATTGCCCGAGGTTCCGGTGGCACGAGCCACGGACTCTTCCGCGTCCACACCTGCCAGCAGCTGCCCGCGGTGGCGGTTGACGATGAACAACGAGTAGTCAATGCCGACGGCGAGGCCCAGCATGAGGGCGAGCATCGGGGAAATGGAACTCATGTCAACAACGCTGCTCAATGCCATGGTGGCGCCAACGCCCACCGCCACGCCGATCACAGCCATCAGCAGCGGCAGCCCGGCGGCGACAAGTGTGCCGAGCATGATGATCAGGACCAGTGCCGCTACGGCGATACCGATAATCTCGGCCACCCCGAAGATTTCAGAGACGTCCTCGCTGATTTCCTTGCTGGGCAGCGCGGTAACCCCGGCTGAGGAGACTGTCCCCACGATGTCCTGGACTTCCTGGCGCACCTCGGGGGCCAGCCCGTTGATGGAGGTCTTGAAATGGACCTGCGCAAGGGCCGCCTTGCCGTCTTCCGAGACGAAACGCATGCCCTGTGAAGCTTCGAACTGACGCTTGGCGAGTGCCAGCCTGGCGTTGCCGGCCTCCGCTTCCCTCGTGCCGGCGTCGAGCTTTTCCTGGCCGGCCCCCAGGGCGGTCTTCTGCTGGCCCAGCTGGGCTTCAATGGCCGACGCCGGCAGCCCGGCAGCGGTCATCTGTGCCTCGGCCGCGGCCAGCTGTTCCTTGCCGGCGGCCAGCTCGGCGGCGGCCCTTTCCAGTTCGGCCTTGCCCGCGGCCGCCTTGGCCTCGCCTGCGGCCAGATCTTTTGCCGCCTGGTCCAGCTGGTCCTGCGTGGCGAACGGGTCGACGGTGCCGCGGACATCCGGGAGTGTCTCAAGCTTGGCCAGCGCGGCGGATACCGCCTCTTTGCCGGCCTGGCTGAACTGGGCGTCGTTTGCCTGGAAGACAACCCCGGCCGAGCCTCCGGAGGACGCCGGCAGTTCCTTCTGGAGCTTGTCGGCCATCTGCTGGGTTTCCGTGCCCGGAATCTGGAAGTTGTTGGACAGCGTGCCGTGCAACGCTGCCGCTGCCCCGCCGGCTGCCAGCAGGATTGCCAGCCAAAGCGAGACGACGAGCCACCGGTGACGGTAGGAAAACTTGCCGAGGCGGTACAGGAGAAGTGCCATGTCAGGACCGTTCTGCGTTGCGGGTGGAGGGTTTGGCGGACGACTCATTCGACGGCGGACCCGGTGCCGGCCCGGCGAAACCGGATCCGAGGAGCCCCATCGAATCGATGAGCAGCTGGCGGAGGATCGCCAGAGAACCGGGGGAGAGGTCGGGGCCGCAGCGGCGGAACCACACGTCCATGGCAGCCTTGCCGCAGGAGACGACCGAACCTGCGAGGGCCCGGACGTAGAGCTCTTCCTGCTCAGCACCGGAGTTCTGTTCAGTGCCGCTGTCCTGCTCAGTGCCGGGACCCTGTTTGGTCCGCGGAGAACGCTCGCGGGCCGCGGCAACGATCTGCTCGGTGCAGTGGTCCCATGCCTCAAGTTCGGAGCGCGCCATGAGCGGATTGCCTTGGGTCAGGCCGAACAGCTCAGCCAGCGGAGCCACGGTCATGGGATCGGCCAGGCCAACGAGGGCGGCGCGGGCAGACTCGAGGATGGGTTCGTCCGCGGGACGCTGGCGGAACAGTTCGAGGGCGCTGTCCAGGAAACCATTGGTCACCGACGCGATGGCGGCCTCGGTGCTGCTGAAGTAATTGAAGAAGGTCCGGCGTGAGATGCCCGCCGCTTCGGCAATGTCCTCGACCGTGAAGTTGCCGGGGCCGTGCTGCCGGAGAAGAGCCAGCGTGGAGTCGGTAATCGACTGCCGGGTGGCAGCCTTGTTCAGCTCACGCCGGGACATCGGTTCACCGGCGTCGGCCGGGACCGAATCCGACGACGACGACGAAGACGAGGAAGTGGAAGTGGACACGCAGTTACACTACGTGCAAGTTTGCACTCTGCGCAAACTATGCCGCGAATGCCTCACAGCTTTCGCGGCAGGATTCACAGCCTCTTCACAGCCGGACTAAAGCCGTTCTTGAGGAGGAGGGTGCATCCTGAGTCATAGCCGGCACGGCGGCAATGATGCCTCAAGGCCGGCGGATCGAGGAGCGGACCATGGAGCGATCAAAGAAAGTGGCTCTGGGACTGGGCGCGACCGCCCTGGCACTTGGCACCGGATTCACTGTCACCGGAATGGCGGCCGCAACAACCGCCACTCCAACGCCTACCCCCACCTCAAGCAGTCCATCCAGCGGTCCCGCTGACGGGCTGCGCTTCGACGGCGGCCGGCACGGACATGGACACGGACACGGACATGGGCGCGGCCACGGGGTCGGCAAAGCGGACGCCGCGGCGCTCGCGGCCAAGTTGGGTGTGGACCAGGCCAAGGTGGAGGACGCCCTGCGGGCATTCCGCCAGGCCAACCATCAAGCCGGTCCCCGCACCGACGGCACCAAACCGGACAGGGCAGCCAAGGAAGCTGCGCTGGCAGCATCGCTGGCCAAATCCCTGGGCATCGATGAAGCCAAAGTCAAAGCCGCGCTCGAGGAACTCCGCACCCAGGCGCAGGCGGGCCGGGCGGCTGCCCTGAAGGGCAGGCTCGATCAGGCTGTGAAGGACGGCACTCTCACCCAGGCCGAAGCCGACGCCGTGACGAAAGCCGTGGAAAAGGGCGTGATCGGCGGCCACTAGGCCTGCACTGGGGCTTGGTGGCGGGGCCCGGGGGCTAGTGTGGCCCGGGGACGCCCGTGGGGCTGCGCTGTCAGCCGGTCCGGTCGACGGCGGCGAGGATTGCCGCTCCGAGTTCCGCGGGCTTGGTGAACTGGGGCCAGTGACCGGTGGGAAGATCCACGAGTTCCACGTCGCGGATGCGGGCGAGTTCTTCGACGTAGGGGTGCCCGGCGTCCATCCACTCTGTCAGCAGTGAGGACGGGAACTCGCAGGCGATCACCGTGGCAGGGACGTCGTAGCGGCGCACATCGTGAAGGTGCTGCTTGTCGCAGGCCACCGCCTTTGGCTGCGGAATGGCCCGTGCCCGGAATGCTTCCCGCAGCCCGTCGTCGAGATCGGTGAGGTCGGCGTCGTCGAACACGTCCCAGGAGGGCAGGGGGATCTCGTCACCGTCAGCCGGCAGTTCATCATTGATGACCCCGCCTTCTCCAAGCGGTCCGCTGTCCACGTAGACCGCCCGGACTACCCGGTCCGGGCGCTCGTCCACAGCGCCGTGGATGATCGCTCCGCCGCCGGAATGGCCGACGAGGACCAACGGGCCCTCAATGCCGTCAATGGCTTCCACCACCGCGTTGATGTGGTCGCGGAGCCCAATGCCCGTCCGCTTCGCGTCCCTCGCCTCGAGCCCCGGGAGGGTCAGCGCGTGGATCTGGTGACCGGCCTCCACAAGCGGGGGAGTGACGCCGGACCAGGATGAGCCATCGAGCCAGAAGCCGGGAACCAGAATGATGTCCATGCCGGTACCCTACCCTTGCTGCCTCCCGTCCGGGACCTGTTCGGCCGTCCGGACTTAACGCGGGCGGACTTAAATGGGTGTGCCCCGGGGAAGTCCCCAGGGCACACCCATACAACGGTGATCAGACATTCATCGGTGGTCAGGCCTTCGAATCAGCCAGCTCACGGTCGACGGCGGCGGGTGCCTCTTCCTCGCGGAAGGCCTCTCCGGTGCGGGGCGCGTTGTAGAGGGTTTCGTCGAGGATGCCCTGGCGCTTGGCCACAATCGTGGGTACGAGCGCCTGGCCGGCGACGTTGACCGCCGTGCGGCCCATGTCCAGGATGGGGTCGATGGCCAGCAGGAGTCCGACGCCGGCCAGCGGCAGTCCCAGCGTGGAGAGGGTCAGCGTCAGCATGACGACGGCGCCGGTGGTTCCCGCCGTCGCAGCGGACCCGAGGACGGAGACCAGGGCGATGAGCAGGTACTGGCTGAAGTCGAGCTGGATCCCGAAGAACTGGGCTACGAAGATTGCCGCCACTGCAGGGTAGATTGCCGCGCAGCCGTCCATCTTGGTGGTGGCGCCCAGCGGAACGGCGAAGGAGGCATAGCCCCGGGGAACGCCGAGGTTGCGCTCGGTCACGCGCTGGGTCAGCGGCAGCGTGCCGATGGAGGAGCGGGAAACGAAGGCCAGCTGGATGGCTGGCCACGCGCCGGAGAAGTACTGCTTGACCGACAGGCCGTGCGAGCGGACCAGGGCCGGGTAGACGCCGAACAGCACCAGGGCGAGTCCGATGTAGATGGCAACCGTGAACTTGCCCAGCGAGCCGATGGTGTCCCAGCCGTAAACGGCAACTGCGTTGCCGATCAGGCCCACGGTGCCCAGGGGAGCGATGCGGATGATCCACCACAGCACCTTCTGGATAACAGCCAGCGCAGAGGCGTTGAGGGCCAGGAACGGCTCAGCCTGCTTGCCCACCTTGAGGGCGGCAACGCCGACGGCGATGGCAATCACCAGGATCTGCAGGACGTTGAAGCTGACGGAGGTGGTTACGGCGCCGGAGTCGGTGACGGTGGAGCTGGCGCCAAGGCCCAGGAAGTTCTTGGGGAACAGGCCGATGAGGAACGCCCACCAGTCGCCCTGCTTGCCGTCGTACTCAGCGTCGCCCGAGATGCCGGTGTTTGCGCCCGGCTGCAGGAGCACGCCCAGGCCGATTCCGATCAGCACGGCGACCAGCGACGTGATGGCAAACCACAACAGCGTGTTCCAGGCCAGCCGCGCCGCGTTGGAGACCTCACGCAGGTTGGAGATGGAGCTGACCACGGCGGTGAAGATGAGCGGCACGACGGCGGTCTGCAGCAGCGACACGTAGCTGGAGCCGATGGTCTGCAGCGTGGCGCCCAGCCCGTTGGGGTTCGCCTTGGTGCTGCCGGTGTACTTAGCCAGCAGGCCAAGCCCCAGCCCGACGATCAAAGCCGCAATGATCTGGAAGCCGAAGGAACCTGCCCACCGGGGCAGCTGGAGGCCGGGTCGCCCGGCCGTGGATGAAGTGGATTGATTGCTCACCACAACAAGCTAGGCTGCACAAAATACAGCTTCCAGCCACCATTGAGAAATATTACGCGGATGGATGGGCCTCACATGGCCCCTATGCCCGGAAAATCGGCGCCAGGCCGGTGTTATATGAAGTTATTCCCGCGGCGCGTGTGGCAAACATCTCGCCCCGGGCCCGGAGTTTGTACAGATATCGCGGGTCGGGAGGCCGCCCCCTAAGCCGCGGTATCTGTACAAAAACTCGCATCAATCAGCGGCGGGCGGGCTGGTCGATCATGGCGCGCTTCAGGGTGTCGAGGCCCACGGAGCCGATGTTGAGTGCCTTGGTGTGGAAGGCCTTGAGGTCGAAATCCGGCCGGGCTTCGAGTGCCGCGCGGATCTGTTCCCACAGCCGCTGCCCCACCTTGTAGGACGGTGCCTGGCCGGGCCAGCCAAGATAGCGTGCGAACTCGAACTGGAGGTTGCCCTCGCTGATGTCCAGGTTGGCCTTGAGGAAATCGAAGCCCTTCTCCGGTGTCCAGGTGCCTGTTCCCCAGCGCGCGGGCACGTCAAGTTCCAGGTGCACGCCGATGTCGAACACCACCCGGGCAGCCCGCATCCGCTGCATGTCCAGCATGCCCATGTGGTCGCCCGGATCCTTGAGGTAGCCGAGTTCCTCCATGAGCTTCTCGGCGTACAGGGCCCAGCCCTCGCCGTGTCCCGACGTCCAGCAGACGTTCCGACGCCAGCTGTTGAGCAGCTCGCGCCGGTACACGGCCGTGGCCACCTGCAGGTGGTGGCCGGGCACGCCCTCATGGAACACGGTGGTGGTTTCGGCCCAGGTGGTGAACGTGTCTTCACCTGGCGGCACGGACCACCACATCCGGCCGGGCCGGCTGAAGTCGTCCGTCGGCCCGGTGTAATAGATGCCGCCCTCGTCGGTGGGCGCGATCCGGCATTCAAGCGTCTTCATGACGTCGGGTATCTCGAAGTGGACGCCGGCGAGGTCGGATATGGCGCGGTCGGAGAGCTCCTGCATCCACGCCGTCAGGGCATCCGTTCCCTTGATCCGGCGGGCGGGATCGCTGTTGAGGATCTCCTTGGCCTCCGCGATGGAGGCGCCCGGCTTGATTTGCCCGGCTACCTGTTCCTGGGCAGCAATGATGCGTTCGAGTTCCTCGACGCCCCACGCGTAGGTTTCTTCGAGGTCGACGGCGGCGCCAAGGAACACCCGCGACGCGAGGGCGTAGCGCTCCCGGCCCACGGCGTCCTTCTCCGGCGCGACCGGCAGCAGCTCCTCCTGCAGGAAGGCGGCCAGCCCGGCATACGCCGCCCGGGCGGAGGCTGCACCGGCGTCGAGCTTTTCCTGCAGTTCCGCCGGCAGCGGGCCGTCAGCTGTTTTGGCGTCGGCCGCGAGCTTGGCGAAGAAGCCGTCCTCCGCCGCGTATTTGGTGGTCTGTTCGATCACGATCGACACCTGGCGCCGGGCCGAGACTTTGCCGTTGTCCTTGGCCGTGCGCAGGGACTCGATGTAGCCGCTGATGGCCGCCGGGACGCTGTGCGTGCGGCCCGCGATGTTCACCCAGTGCTCCTCGGTGTCCGTGGGCATGAGGTCGAAGATCGACCGGATGTTCTGCGCCGGGGAGTCGATGTTGTTCAGTTCGGCGAGATTCCAGCCCGAGTCGTGGATCTCCAGCTGGAGGCCGAGGCGTTCGCGCAGGGCATCGAGGGTGACGGCGTCGACGTCGTCAACGGGTTCCAGCCCCTCGAGGGCCTGCAGGGTCTTTCGTTCTGCGGCGGCGAACCTGCCGAGTCCGGCAGGGGAAAAGTCCTGGAACTCGGTGTCATGCCCCGGGATGCCGAGCGTGGTGGCCAGGCTCGGGTCCAGGGCAACGAGTGTGTCGGTGTGGGCGTCGGCGACGGCGTCGATGGCGGTCCGGGGGCGCGCTGGGGCGGCAGATTCAGTAGTCACCCCACGAGACTAACTGCGGGGTTCCGGTTATGAAAGACTTACTGAACTTTTCCTCAGCCCCGGCTGCGCTTCCAGGCCCCCGGACCCGGCGTCGGCGCCAGCCGCAGCTGCTGGCGCCGCACCCAGTGCCGTGTGCTCGGCTTCTCCGGGCCGGCCGCGGCGGCGGGACCCAGGGAAAGCACGACGGCGGTAAGCGCCGCCAGCTCCTCGGGCGTCGGTTCGCCCTTGGTAACGGAGAACAGGGTTTCGACTGGCTCAACCAGCGGATCTGTCGCGCTCACAGCGGGATGTTCCCGTGCTTCTTCGTGGGCAGGCTCGCGCGCTTGTCGCGCAGCGCCCGCAGCCCCTTGATGATCTGCAGCCGGGTGTCCGAGGGCGCGATGACGGCGTCAACGTAGCCCAGCTCCGCGGCCTGGTACGGGTTGAGCAGCTCTTCCTCGTACTGCCGGATCACGTCGGCGCGCTTGGCCTCCACGTCGCCCCCGGCCTCGGCGACGGCGGCGAGGTCGCGCCGGTACAGGATGTTGACGGCGCCCTGTGCGCCCATCACGCCGATCTGGGCGGTGGGCCACGCGAGGTTCAGGTCAGCCCCGAGCTTCTTGGAGCCCATCACGATGTAGGCTCCGCCGTAGGCCTTCCGGGTGATCACGGTCAGCTTGGGCACGGTGGCTTCGGCATAGGCGTAGAGGAGCTTGGCTCCGCGGCGGATGATGCCCTGGAACTCCTGGTCCTTGCCCGGCAGGAAGCCGGGAACGTCGACGAGCGTGATGATCGGAATGTTGAAGGCGTCGCAGTGGCGGACGAAGCGGGCCGCCTTTTCGGAGGCCGAGATGTCCAGGGTGCCGGCGAACTGCAGCGGCTGGTTGGCCACGATCCCCACCGTGTGGCCTTCGACGCGGCCATAACCGATGATCACGTTCGGTGCGTACAGCGACTGCATCTCCAGGAAATGGGCGTCATCGACGATCTGCTCGATGACCTTGCGCATGTCGTAGGGCTGGTTCGCTGAGTCCGGGACCAGCGTGTCGAGGGCGAGGTCGTCGTCGTCGAGCTCCGGCTCCTGCTGGTGCTCCAGCACCGGCGCCTCGGAGAGGTTGTTGGAGGGCAGGAAGTCCAGCAGTTCCCGGACGAACTCAATCGCATCGGCTTCGTCGGAGGCCAGGTAGGTGGACGTGCCGGTGGTCGCGTTGTGCTGCCGGGCGCCGCCGAGGGTCTCCATGTCCACGTCCTCGCCGGTGACCGTCTTGATGACGTCGGGGCCGGTGATGAACATGTGCGACGTCTTGTCCACCATGACCACATAGTCGGTCAGCGCGGGGGAGTAGGCTGCGCCGCCGGCGCACGGGCCCATGATGAGGGAGATCTGCGGGACGACGCCGGACGCGTGCACGTTGTTGCGGAAGATATCCGCGAACATCGCCAGCGAGGCAACACCCTCCTGGATCCGGGCCCCACCGCCGTCGTTGATGCCCACCACCGGGCAGCCGTTGCGCAGCGCGAATTCCTGGACCTTGACGATCTTTTCGCCGTTGACCTGGCTCAGCGAGCCGCCATAGACGCTGAAGTCCTGGCTGTAGAGGGCCACGAGCCGGCCGTCCACGGTTCCGTAACCCGACACGACGCCGTCACCGAGCGGCTTCTTCTTCTCCATGCCGAAGGCGGTGGAGCGGTGGACCGCCAGGGCGTCGAACTCCACGAAGGATCCTTCGTCCACGAGCAGGTCGATGCGCTCGCGGGCGGTGTTCTTGCCGCGGGCATGCTGCTTCTCGACGGCTTCAGGGCCGGACGGCTGCTCAGCACGGGCCTGGCGGTCGCGGAAATCGGCAATCTTTCCCGCCGTCGTGGTCAGATCGTGGCTCATGAAGTGTCTCCGGCTCTGTAGCTGTTGTGCTGTGGCTGTTCTGCTGCGGCAGCGTGGCGCGGGGCCCTGGTTGTCGGTTTAAGTAGCATCCGTACAAATCCAAAGCCCTGATGGCTAGTCTAGTGACGCTAATTCCCGGGACCGCTGTAGGGTTCCTACAATTTTCGTTCGTGGCGCCGACGGAACCGCCGATGTTACTCGCCGGTAACAAATTGCGGATAGGGTGTCCCTATGACTTCGAGCAGCGACGCTTACCCTGTTCCGGCTACGCCTTACCAGACCACCGGCAGCCTTCGTGGCCGGACCATCCTGATGTCCGGGGGCAGCCGCGGCATCGGCCTGGCGATCGCCCGGCGGGCAGCGCGCGACGGCGCCAATGTGGTGCTGCTCGCCAAAACCGGCGAGCAGCACGCAAAGCTCGAGGGTACCGTCTACAGCGCCGCCGGGGAGCTGGACGCCGCCGGCGGCAGTGCCCTGCCTCTGGTGGGGGATGTCAGGAACGACGACGACGTGGCGCGCGCCGTGGACGCCGCCGTCGGCCGCTTTGGGGGAATCGACGTCGTCATCAACAACGCCTCCGCGATCGACCTCTCGCCGACGGACGCGGTGGACATGAAGCGCTACGACCTCATGCAGGACATCAACGTCCGCGGCACCTTCCTGCTCTCCAAGCTGGCGCTGCCCGCACTGCGCAAATCATCCGGCGGCCACATCCTCACGCTCTCGCCGCCCCTGAACCTCGACCCGAAGTGGGCGGGCCGGCACCTGGCGTACACCATGGCCAAGTACGGCATGAGCCTGACCACGCTGGGCCTGGCGGAGGAGCTCAGGAGCGACGGCATCTGCGTCAATTCGCTGTGGCCGAGGACGCTCATCGACACGGCCGCCATCCGGAGCATGGCCGGCGGCGAGTCCATGGTCCGGGCTGCCCGCAGTCCCGAGATCATGGCCGACGCGGCCCATGCGGTGCTCACGGGGCCCTTCAGCACGGGCCACTTCTACACGGACGAGCAGGTCCTGGCTGCCGCCGGCGTGACGGATTTCCGGCCCTACAGCCTGGGAGCTGCCGAGGAAGACCTCGTCCAGGACATCTTCCTGTGAGCGGCACCGTCTGTGGGCCGGCATGTTTCGGCGGGCCGGTTTCTTCCGGTTAGCTGGCACGTTCCTGTGAGCCGGCCTCTGCCGGGGGCTTTCCCGGCCGCGCGGCCCTGCGAGTCGCTAGGATTCAACTATGGATGCCGCACGCCCTGACGATAGCCGTGGACCGCAGGAGAACCTCACCGGTGCGAAGGGCCTGCCCGAGCGGCCGGCCCTGGACCGGGAAACCCTGTCTGATGCCAACTTCCTCGCCGCCACCGGCATCGCCCAGCTGACGGTCGTGGAGACAACCGGGTCCACCAATGCCGACCTGCTGCGGGCCGTAACCGTGGATCCCAGGGCCTGGCCCGACCTGGCAGTCCTGACGGCGGAGCATCAGACTGCCGCCCGCGGCCGCCTGGACCGCGCCTGGGAAGCGCCCGCCCGCAGCTCCGTGCTGGTCTCGCTGGTGCTGCGGCCCGTTAATGCTGACGGCCGCCCCCTGCCCACCCAGACCTACTCATGGCTGTCCCTTCTGGCCGCCGTCGCGCTGCGCGACGCCCTGAATGAGACAGCGGGAATTCCCGCTGACCTGAAGTGGCCGAACGATGTCCTGGTTCGCGGCGGGAAAATTGCCGGCATCCTCGCCCAGCTCGGTCCCCTGGGCGACGGCTCGGTGCCGCCCGTCATCCTTGGCACGGGCCTGAACGTCACCCTCACCCAGGACGAGTTGCCGGTGCCCACCGCCACCTCCGTCCAGCTTCAAGGTGCCGGAACTGTGGACCGCACCGCGCTGCTGAAGAGCTACCTGTCCCGTTTTTGCACGCTGTACCGCAGCTTCTGCAATGCCGACGGCGACGCCACGGCCGGCCTGGCCGGCGGCCCGTCGCTGCACAAGCGCGTCGAAACGGCCATGGTCACCCTGGGCCAGCAGGTCCGCGCCCAGCTGCCGGGCGACCACGAAATCATCGGCCACGCTTCCCGGCTTGATGACTCGGGCTCCTTGCTGGTGGTGGACGCCTCAGCCCATGAGCACGTGGTGACTGCGGGAGACGTGGTCCACCTGCGGCCGTGGTCACCGGAGAGGTCTGCCAAGCACGGCGCCGACAAGCACGGCGCCGACAAGGACAGCGCCGATGGGCGCACCTCCAAGCATGGCTCTGACAAGCAGGGGTCCGGCGAAAGCGGTTATGCGTAAGGAACTTCTTCCGGGCGAGCAGGTCATCGTGGTGACCCGCCCGCAGCCCAGGGTGCTGTTCCTCCCGGCGGCGGTATTCATTGTGGTGCCCGCCCTTGCGGCATTTGCGAGCGCGTGGATTATCCGCGGCGGCCTGTCCGCGCTGGCCCCGGCCGTAACCGCGGAATGGACGTTTTGGGCGGTGGCCGGCTGCGTGCTTATTGGCCTGTGGATCCTCCTGGGATACTGCCTGCCCCGGCTGCTGCGGTGGCAGGCCACACGGTATTACCTGACCAGCCAGCGGGTCCTGGCACGCCACGGCATGCTCCGCCGCCGGGACCGGCAGGTTTTCCTGGCCTCAGTGCGTAATGTCACAATCAGCCAGTCGATGCTCCAGCGGATGTTGCGTTCGGGGAATATATCCTTGGATGCCGGGCACCATTTCGGCGCAGTGCTGAAGGACGTGCCGGAGGTTGCCACCTTCCACAGGTTCTTGCTGGATGCCCTTGATGAGCTTCCGGACGACGAACCATTTGGATTGGGTCAGGCGCCGGATGAGCCCGGTGCCCGGTTTCCGCGTGATGTGAGAGAAGGTGGAAGAGATGAACGATGAGGATCAGCGCGGCGGCCTGGAGGCAGGCACGCATGAGGCCGGCACCGACGGGGCCGGCGCGCTCGGCACCGGTCACCGGGAGGTGGCTGACGCCGTCGTCGAAAATCCGCCCACCGGTACCCTGTCCGCGGAGCGAATAGCGGCAAAAGCCCTCGAAGCAAGGCTTCTGGGCGGGGAACGCAAGCTGCGCCGGCGCGAGGTGGCGGGCGGCGTTGGCCTGTCGCTGCTCTCGGCTCGCAAGCTGTGGCGTGCACTGGGTTTCCCCAACTTCGGTGACGACGACGTCGCCTTCACCGAACGCGACCAGGCCGCCCTGTCCACGGCCGTGGGCATGGTCAGGGCCGGAATGCTCACCGAGGAGGCCGCCATCTCGGTGACCCGTGCCATCGGGCAGATGACGGACCGCATGGTGGTGTGGCAGATCGAGGCGCTGGTTGAGGACATGGTCCACGAGCAGGGGCTCACGGACGCCCAGGCCCGCAAGCGGCTGGTCCATGAACTGCCGGCCCTGGTGGATCCCCTCGAGGAGATGCTTGTCTACTCCTGGCGGCGCCAGCTCAATGCCGGCGTGCAGCGGCTGGCCGTCCGGGCGGAAGCCGGCCTGCAGGCCAGCGAGGAAGGCCGCGAGGGTGACGAGGACGACGCGCCGCTTCCGCTGGCGCGTGCCGTGGGCTTCGCCGACCTGGTGTCCTACACGAGCCTGTCCCGCCGGATGAACGAAAAGACCCTCGCCAAACTGGTGCAGCGGTTCGAGAACAAGTGCGCGGAAATCATTTCCGTGGGCGGCGGCCGGCTGGTGAAAACCGTGGGCGACGAAGTCCTCTACATCGCCGAGACGCCGGCAGCGGGCGCCGAGATCTCCCTTGCCCTGGCCGAAGCGTTCACCCGGGACGAGATCCTGCCCGAGGCACGGGTTGCCATGGTCTGGGGCCGCATCCTCTCCCGTCTGGGCGACATTTACGGGCCCACCGTCAACCTTGCCGCCCGCCTCACCACGCTCGCCGATCCGGGCACCGTGCTGGTCGACTCGATGACGGCTGCCGCGCTGGACCAGGACGAGCGGTTCGTGCTCATTCCCCAGGACGTGGAAAACGTCCGGGGATTCGGGGAGATCCAGCCGGTCACCCTGGCCCGGGGACGCGGCAAGGGCCTGGTCCTGGACTAGGGTAGTCCTCCCCATCGCCCGGGCCGGGCTGCGCAGGTAGGCTGGCCGGGTAACGGACGGCCACAGGGCTGTTCTTGGACAAGCCGCCGGCGCCCATGTAATAGTCGAGACTCAAAATTGTTCCGGCGTCTCTATGGGGGAGTGGCGGAATGTCACCGGCCCGTGATGAACATCAGGGGCCAGTAAGCCGCGCTCAGGCGGCCGTGATTTCAGGGGAATAATAACGCTGTGTCAACTTTGTTCGGCAAGCTGGGGCTGAGGAAACGCCGCAACAGGATCGTCACCGGAACCGTCTCTTCCGCTGCCGCCGCAGCGCTGGTGGCCGGTGCCGTGATCCACCCGGGGTTCAAGACAACCGAGGTTGACCTTAACGACGGCGGCGTCTGGGTGGTCAGCAAGGCCCGCAACGCCGTCGGCCGGCTCAACTACCCCTCGCGGGTCCTTGACGGTGCCGTGACCCCGGCCAGCACCACGTTCGATGTCCTGCAGAATGCGGGCAAGGTGTTCGTCGACGACGAATCGGGTTCCACCCTGAACCAGGTGTCCGCCGCCAACATGAGGCTGGGCGGCGACAAGAAGCTTCCCGGCTCGGCACAGGTGAGCGTCGGCGCCGACGTCATCTCGGTCACCGACCCTTCCTCCGGCAAGATGTGGGCCATGTCCCCGTCAACCGTCAACGCTTTCGACGAGGAGTCCAGCGAGCCCGCCGTGGCCGGTTCCCAGGGCCTCGTGTCCGCCGTCGGCCCGGATGACCGGGTCTATTCGGCGGATCCGAAGTCGGGGCAGGTGACTGTGACCACTGTGGACGCCGCGGGGGCAGCCACCGATACAGAGCACAGCACGTGGGACGGGCTGAAGGGCGCCGGGGACCTCCAGCTCGCCGTCGTGGGGGACCAGCCTGTGGTCCTGGACGCAGCCGCAGGAAAACTGTTCCTGCCCGGCGGGCGCGAAGTGCCGCTGGCCGACGCGAGGGAGGCAAAGCTCCAGCAGTCAGGGCCGGCGTCAGACTCCGTGGCCGTGGCCACCGGCAAGGCGCTCCTCAAACAGCCGCTGAACGGCTCCGCCGCGAAGACCGTGACGTTCGGCGGCCAGGGCGTGCCGGCAGCGCCGGTGCAGCTGGGCGGCTGCGTCCACGCCGCATGGTCCGGGGCGAACAAGTATGTCCGGGACTGCGCCAATGCGTCCGACAACAAGAACGTGGCAGTGCCCAAAGCCAGCGCGTCGCCCAGCTACGTGTTCCGCGTTAACCGGGATGTCGTGGTTTTGAACGACGTGAACTCGGGAAACGTGTGGCTGGTCAACCAGAACATGCAGCTGGTCAACAACTGGGACGACGTTGTCCCGCCCAAGAACCAGGCTGACGACCCGGATGAGGAGTCGGCCGACGACAACACCATCAACGTTCTGCCGGACCGCACCAAACCGAACCGTCCCCCCGAAACGAAACCCGACGTCGTCGGCGTCCGGCCGGGACGGACCACCGTCCTGAGCGTTCTCGACAACGACTCCGACCCCGACGGCGACGTACTGACCGCATCACTCGGTGCCGAAGGCCCGCACGCCGGGAGCATCGAGAGCATCTACGGCGGGTCCGCCTTCCAGATCACGGTGCCGGCCGATGCGACGCCGGGGACCGAGACCTTCGACTACACCGCGGCGGACGGCCGCGGCCTGTCCGCCGGCGGCAAAGTAAGCCTGAACGTCGTCGGGCCGGACGAAAACAGGCCCCCGGCCTTCAAGCGCGGCGACCCCACCACACTCCTGGTGGAGCAGGGCAAGACCGTCAGCCAGAACATCCTCACCGACTGGGCCGATCCCGACGGCGACGACCTCGTCCTGATGTCAGCCACCGCCGACAACGAACAGGACCAGGTCAAGGTCCGCCGCGACGGTCTGCTCACCTTCCAGGATTCCGGCGCCTCGGCCGGCAAGAAAAGCGTCACCGTAACCGTCTGGGACGGCCGCGCCACCACCACGGGAAAGGTGGTGGTCAACGTCCAGCCGCCGGGAGCACTCGCTCCCGTGGTCAACGCTGACCACGTCACGGCAGTGGTAGGCCAGGACCTGGTCATCGCGCCGTTGAAGAACGACGTCGATCCCAACGGCGGCGCCTTGCGCCTCGCCCAGGTGGAAGCCAGCGGAGCTGCGGAACTGGGCCCGGTCACCGACGGCGGCACCTTCACCTTCCGCAGCCGGACGCCGGGCCCGGTCTACCTGACGTATCTGGCCAGCAACGGACCGCAAAGCAGCCAGGGCCTCATCCGGGTGGATGTGGAATCCGGCAAGGACTCCGGAAACCCCGTCGCGGTCCATGACGTGGCACTCCTGCCGGTGGGCGGCAGCGTGCTGCTGGACCCGCTGGCCAACGACTCGGACCCGTCCGGGGGCGTCCTGGTCCTGCAGTCGGTCGCGGTGCCGGAGAACGCCACGGCGTCGGTGAGCGTGATCGACCACAGCGTCCTGCGGATCACCGACATCGCCGGCACCAAGGACCCGTTCCTGTTCCGCTACACGATGTCCAACGGCAAGTCTTCCGCCACCGGAAGCGTCTCGGTGGTGCCTGTTCCCGCCCCGGCTGTGGTGGAGGCCCCGCAGCCCAAGCCAGATGAGGTCAACGTCCGCGTCAACGACGTCGTGACCATCCCGGTCCTGGACAATGACACCCACCCGCAGGGCGAAAAGCTGACTGTTGACCCGGTCCTGCCGCAGGCCGTCCCGGCGGAGGACGGGAAGGGCTTCGTCTCGGAGAACACCCTCCGCTTCATCGCCGGGAGCCAGCCCAAGACCGTGCGCGCCATCTACAACGCGGTGGATCCGCAGGGCCAGAAGAGCGCCGCCGCCGTCACCATCCACATCCTGCCGCTGGAAGGCGCCGAAAACTCCCGCCCGCAACCCAAGAACCTGACGGCCCGGGTGGTGGCCGCGGGCACGGTGCGCATTCCGGTGCCGCTGGACGGCATTGACCCCGACGGCGACTCCGTCCAGCTGACCGGCATCGACAGCACGCCCGGTATGGGCACCGCAACGGCCGGCAGCAACTTCATCGACTTCGTGGCGGCCGGAAACGGCGCCGGAACCGATACGTTCCGCTACAAGGTCGTGGACCGGCAGGGAGCCGTGAACACCGGCACCGTCACCGTGGGCATCGCGCCCCGCAGCGACACCAACCAGAAGCCCACACCGGTGGACGACCAGGTAAAGGTCCGGCCCGGGCGGCAGATCGCCGTCGACGCTGCCGGCAACGACACCGATCCGGACGGGGACCTGATCCGGATCCTCACCGACGGCATCGAAGCCGATGCCGCGCTCAAGGCCACGGTCAGCAAGCAAAGCGGCCGTATCCTGCTGCAGGCACCGGCCGCAGAAGGTACCGTCAACGTCCGCTACACCGTGGCCGACGAACGCGGAGCCTCCGCGCAGGCAGCCATCAGGATGGTGGTGGACAGCAACGTCCCGCTGCAGGCACCGATCGCCCGGGATGACCGGGTGACGTCCGCGCAGACGCTCGGTAAGACCGCCGTCGACGTCCCCGTCCTCAAGAACGACGAGGACCCTGACGGCGTGGGTGAGAACCTCAAGATCAGCAGCGCGGCCGAGACGGCGCGCCCGGGGCCGGACGGCAACATGATCGTCGGCCTGACCGAGCAGCCACAACTGGTGCCCTACACGGTTGAGGACGTCGACGGCCAGAAGTCGACGGCGATCATCTGGGTGCCGGGCCTGGGCCAGCAGGTTCCCACCCTTGCCAAGGACGAGGTCCTCGAAGTCGTCGCGGGCCAGTCCGTGACCGCAGACCTCGCCGAATGGGTCAAGGTGCGGGACGGCCGTTCGCCCCGCCTGACCCAGACCGACCGGATCAAGCTCATCGGTGCGGACGGGAGCAACCCGGTGGCCGGCAACGGCACCGCCGTCAAATACACCGCGGACAGGGACTACGTGGGCCCGGGGTCCATCACCTTCGAAGTGACGGACGGCTCCGGCCCGGACGACCCCGCCGGACTCAAGTCCACCCTGAGCATCCGCACCAAGGTGCTGCCGGACCCCAACCGCAACAACCCGCCGGTGCTGCTCGGCGGCTCGGTGGATGTTCCGCTGGGTGACTCCGCCGCCGCTGACCTGGCCAAACTGACCACCGACCCCGATGGCGACGACGCCGCGAACATGAAGTACGAGATCGCCGGCGCGGTTTCCCAGGGCTTCAACGTGGCCATTGAGGGCGCGTCCCTCAAAGTTTCGGCGAAGGACGGCACAAGGACAGGAGACGGGGGTGCCGTGCAGGTGACGGCGAAGGACCCGCGCGGCCTTGAATCCACCGCCACGTTCCGGCTCGCCGTCACGGCAACCAACCGGGCCAAGCCCGTCGCCAACGACGACGTCGAGGAAAACGCCGCGGCGGGCAAGCCGGTGACAGTCAAGGTGCTGGCGAACGATGCCAACCCCTTCCCCGATACCCCGCTGAAAATCATCGGCGTCGCCACCGAAACGGGCCAGGGCACGGCCGCCATCAGCGGCGACTCCGTGACGGTCACGCCGTCCGCCGGGTTCTCCGGCACCCTGATTGTGTCCTACACCGTGGGGGACAAGACCGAGGACTCGTCCCGGTACGCGACCGCCCGGATCCGGCTCACGGTCAAGGACAAGCCGCTCGCCCCCACCACGCCCCAGGCGCAGAGCGTTGGTGACCGGACTGCGCTGCTGAACTGGACGGCGCCGGCCGACCGGGGATCGCCGATCACCAAGTACACGGTGTACGGCGAAGGCGGCTACAAACAGGACTGCCCGGCCAACTCGTGCACCCTGGACAACCTCGTGAACAACACCAAATACCACTTCCAGGTGACCGCGACGAACGAATTCGGCGAGTCCGACCGTTCACCGGCTTCGGCTGAGGTCCGGCCCGACGTAAAGCCGGAAATGCCGCTGGCTCCGTCGCTGAAGTTCGGCGACAAGCAGCTCTCCATCGCCTGGAAGGCGCCGGCCAGCAAGGGGTCGCCGGTCAAGTCCTACGACCTTGAAATCTCGCCGGCACCCAGTGGCCAGAATCCGCAGATCCAGAACCTGACATCCACCAGTTACGTCTGGAAGGGTCTCACCAACGGCGTGGCCTACAAGGTGCGTGTCCTCGCCAGGAATGATGCCAAGGACCCGTCGGAATGGAGCACCTACTCCGCGGCCGAGGTGCCGGCCGGCGTGCCTGTGACGCCGGCGGCCCCCACCGCGGCGGGGGCCGGTTCCGTGGGTCCACAGTCCCAGCTGAACGTCAGCTGGACGGCCCCAAACAACAATGGCGACGCCGTCTCCGCCTACACGCTGACCACCTTGCGGGGCGGGTCCGTGGTCAAGAGCCAGAAGGTGGCTTCCGGAACGTCGCTGAACGTCACGGTGGACAACTCCGAAGCTGACTACGCATTCACGGTTTCCGCCACGAACAAGGCCGGTACGTCCGGGACCAGTGCACAGTCGGCACCGGTCCGCGCCGCCGGCAAGCCGGGGACGGTGGACGGCGGAACTGTGCGGGCGAACGGTAAGGACGGCCAGCTGGACGTTACGTTCACGCCGCTCACGGAGGCGCAGCGGAACGGTTCCCAGGCGTCAGAGATCAGTTACCGCTGGTCCACGGCGTACGGATCCGGTCCGATCAGCACTGGCGGGGGGACTATCACCGGCCAGCCGAATGGCCGGGACGTGACGGTTAACATCATCGCCGCCTCCACTAAGAACAACGTGTCCGGCGACGGCAAGGCCATAGGCTCAGGCAACCCGTACGCGCCGCCGAACGCGCCGAACGTCACCGGCCAAAGGTCCGCCAAGGGCGATGGTGACGTGCACTGGACCTGGAACAACCCGGCGAGCAACGGGCGCGCCATCACGCGGTTCGAGGTGAGCTTCGACGGCGGCGGCTGGATCAGCGTCGGACTGAGCAACCGCTACGACCGCCCGGCGGGAGGCTGGGACAGCACCCACTCGCTGCGCGTCAGGGCGTTCACTGTGGTCTACGGACAGGCCGGCAGTGACAGTGCTACCAGCGGAGCGGATCCGACGCCCCCGCTCACCGAGGTCAGGGTCAAGCGGTCGGACAACAACAGCTGCCCCGGCAAGCCCGGTGTCCCCGACCGGTACGACGCCGCCACCCGCAGCTGCGGCGGCAGCGACGCCAACTGGGTGTCATATTCCGACGGCTGGATCGCCACCCCCTGCTGGTCCGATATCTACAACAACGGAAGCCGCTGGTACCTGATGAACGACGGGCCGCACTCCGGCTGGTACGTCAAGGGCATCACCGTGGACCTCCGTGGCCCCGGCGTGGGCCAGTGCTGACCGTGCCGGACCACCGCCTGCTGAGAACGAATACGCCTGGAATGACACAGAAAAGGACCAACCATGACAATGACTAGCGAGCAGGCCGCCTGGTTTGCTGGGACGTTCGAGAAGCTCGTCGCCAACGTGGGCCAGGCTGTCCTGGGCAAGGCGCACGTCATCCGTCTGACCTTCACCGCGATGCTGGCGGAGGGCCACGTCCTCTTCGAAGATGCCCCTGGCACTGGAAAGACCTCGTTGGCCCGTGCGCTGGCGGCCACCGTCCAGGGGTCCAACAGCCGCATCCAGTTCACGCCGGACCTGCTGCCCTCTGACGTCACCGGTGTGACCATCTACGACCAGAAGACCCAGAAGTTCGAATTCCACAAGGGGCCGATCTTCAGCAACATCGTGCTTGCCGACGAAATCAACCGGGCCTCGCCCAAGACGCAGTCGGCGCTGCTGGAAGTCATGGAGGAGTCCCGCGTCACCGTGGACGGCACCACCTACGAAGCCGGCCGGCCGTTCATGGTGCTGGCCACGCAGAACCCGATCGAGCAGGCCGGCACCTACCGGCTGCCCGAGGCCCAGCTGGACCGCTTCCTGATCAAGACCTCCATCGGATACCCGGACCACGCCTCCACCGTCCAGCTCCTGGGCGGAACCAACCTAAAGGACCGGTCCCGGGACCTGCAGCCGGTCATCACCACACAGGCAGTGGCCGACATGGCGGACCTCGCCGCCACCACGCACGTCGACACCGCCGTGCTGGAGTACATCTCCCGGCTCTGCGAGGAGACCCGCAACGCTCCGGAGACCCGCCTGGGCGTGTCGGTGCGCGGCGCCCTCGCCATGGTCCGGGCCGCCAAGGTCTGGGCCGCGGGCCAGGGACGCAACTTCGTCCTGCCGGACGACATCAAGGACCTCGCCGGCGTCGTCTGGACCCACCGTCTCGTGATGGACCCCGAAGCCGAGTTCTCCGGGGCAACGGCCGAAGCCGTTCTGGGACGCGTCCTGGCCGATGTCGCAGCGCCGCAGCAGCGCGCCGCCGTTTAAAGTGCAGCGCTTTAGGGTGCAGGCATCCAAAGTTCGGCTGCCCAGGACAGGGCTGCCCCGAATGCGGCCGCCCGGGCTGCGGCCCCAGGGCCGCCCGTCCAGGGTGTGGTCGGATGCCGCCGGCACCGCGCGCCTGGCGCTGGGTCCCGCCTGGCGGATAGCCGGCGGCGTATGGGGCCGCCACGTCCGGCCCGTCCTGTCCGTGGTCAGCGTCCTGGGCTGGTCGGTGCTGGCCGCCGCGGTTCTCCTGTGGGCGGCCGGAAGCGCCTACGGCTGGCAGGAAGCCAAGGCGGCGGCCATTGCGGCGCTGGTGCTTTTCGTCATCGCCGTCGGCTTCATCCTGGGACGGTCCTCCTACGGTGTGGTGCTCGACCTCGCCCGGACCAGGGTGGCCGTGGGGGACAGCGCCGTCGGAAGCATCGCCGTGTCCAACACCTCTGCCCGGCCGCTCCTGCCCGCCGACCTCGAACTGCCCGTCGGGGCAGCCACCGCCGTCTTCCACCTCCCGCGGATGAAGCCGCAGCAGGTGCAAGAGGACCTCTTCACCATCCCCACGGCGCGCAGGGCCGTCATCGTGGTGGGTCCGGTGCGCTCCGTCCGGGCCGATCCGCTGCACCTGCTCCGCCGGCAGGTGCTCTGGACGGAACCGGAGGACCTCTACGTGCACCCCCGGACTGTTGCGCTGGCCGGTTCCGCCGCCGGGTTCATCCGCGACCTGGAGGGCATGCCCACCACGGAGCTGTCCAGCGCGGACGTTTCCTTCCACGCGCTGCGCGACTACGTCCCGGGGGACGACCGGCGGCACATCCACTGGAAAACCACAGCCCGAACCAACAAGCTCATGGTCCGCCAGTTTGAAGAAACCCGCCGCGCGCATCTGGCCATCTCGCTGTCCATCAACACGGATGAATACGCGTCGGACGAGGAATTCGAGCTGGCCATATCGGCAGCAGCGTCGATCGGCCGCCAGGCCATCCGCGAACAGCGCGAGCTGGACGTCCTGACGCAGGCCGGTCCGCTGCGCTGCGAGACCGGCCGCAACATGCTGGACGACATGACCCGGATCGTCGGCACTCCGCTCCGGAAGAGCACCGTAGACCTCGCCCGCACACTGGCCGACACGGTGCCCAACGCCTCGGTGGTCTTCCTCGTCGCGGGCAGCCAAGTGACGCCCACCCAGCTGCGCTCGGCCGCCGCCTCGGTGCCGCCCGGCGTCCGCAGCCTCGCCGTGCTCGTTGACCTTGGCGCTGCGCCGGCCCGCGCCAACATTGGCGACCTGACCGTCCTCACGGTCGGTGACCTCTCCGACCTTCCCTCCGTCCTGCGAAAGGCTGCAGCATGAGTGAGGCCCCCGGTCTCCGCCCCCGCCGTTCAGACAGCGCCCGCCGTTCGGCCCGGCCCGCTGCCGCGTCCGCGTTCGCGGACGGCCGGCCGCGGTGGCATTTTGTGCTCGACGGCGGTGCCCTCACCATGCTGCTCGGGCTGGGTATCCTCGGGTTCAGCCTTAGCTTCGGCGGCGACCCCCATTACCTGGTTGCCGGTTTTGGCGGGATCATCCTGGGCCTGGCCATCGCTGCCGGCAACGCCCATTTCCGGCTGGGCCTGCTGATCACCACGGCCCTGGCCTTCGGCGGTTACCTGGTACTGGGGACGGCCCTCGCCGTCCCCGACGCCGCAGTGGCTGGAATCCTGCCCAGCCTGGAATCCCTGCGCACGCTGCTGCTCGGCGTCGTCTTCTCCTGGAAGGACATGCTCACCGTCGGAGTGCCCGTGGGCACCGCAGGCGGCGTGCTGATCGTCCCCTTCCTGAGCTCACTCATCACGGCAGCCGCCGCCGGCGTCCTCACATGGCGGATCCGGAGCCCCTACTGGCCGCTGCTGCCGGTCCTGGTCCTGTTCGTCACGGGCATCGCCTTCAGCACCAACGCCGGGTTCCTGACCGTGGAACGGGGCATCGCGCTGACGGTGGTGGGCATCGCCTGGGCCACCTTCCGGCGCGACGCCCTTCGCCGGCACGACACCCACAAGGTCTCGGTGAACCGTCCCCCGCACGACGCCGGCACTGCCGGGAAGGCGCGCATGCGCCGCTTGGCGGCCGGAGCCGCAGTCCTGGCGGCGACGGTGGGCATCACCACGGCGGTATCGCCGCTGATCGCCGCCGGTGACGAGCGGCGAGTCCTCCGCAACGTCGTCGTACCGCCCTTTGACCCCAAGGCCTACGTCACGCCGCTGGCGAGCTTCCGCAACTTCGTCAAGGACAAGAAGGACGACGCCCTGTTCACCGTCAAGGGGCTGCCGAAAGACGCGCGGGTCCGGCTCGGGGCACTCGATTCCTTCAACGGCACCAACTACAGCATGGATCCGAACGGCTCCGGCAGCTTCAGC
This sequence comes from Arthrobacter globiformis NBRC 12137, assembly GCF_000238915.1. Classification (GTDB taxonomy): domain Bacteria; phylum Actinomycetota; class Actinomycetes; order Actinomycetales; family Micrococcaceae; genus Arthrobacter; species Arthrobacter globiformis. The sequence goes on from NZ_BAEG01000054.1 coordinate 63,394, forward strand.
AAGGTGGGCGATGCGAAGTCGATCAACACGCTCGCCGGTTCCACGGACTCGGTGCCGACGAACGACTACAGCCTGGACATCACCATTGATGACTACCAGGGCTACTTCGTCCCGGGCGGCCGGAAGACCACCGGGCTGAGCTTTGGCCCGGGCTCATCCGCCGCCGCCTCGGGGCTGTACTTCAACTCCGGAACCGACACCGCGGTGACCACCCAGGGCCTGTCCCGGGGCGATTCCTACACCGTCCAGGTCTCGGACCCGGTGAAGCTCGAGCATGGGCAACTGACGCAATACGACTTCGCCAAGGTCAGCCTGCCCGACACCACCGACGTGCCGCCGGTGGTGGGCGCCCAGGCAAACGACCTCGCTGCGGACGCCCCGACCGCCGCGGACCAGGTCCGTCAGATCGAGGCCCACTTCCAGAAGAAGGGTGCCTTCAGCAACGGGCTCATCGCCGACGGGCAGCTCCCGAGCGTCTCGGGGCACGGCGCGGCGCGCATCCGCGACCTACTGACCGCCAAGCAGATGCTGGGCGACGATGAGCAGTATGCCGTGGCGATGTCCCTGATGCTTCGCCATTTGGGCATCCCCTCGCGCGTGGTGATGGGCTTCTATCCCGACCCGAAGAGCCCGGAGAACGGTGCCGGCGAAATCAGGATCCTGGGCAAGGACGTCCATGCCTGGGTGGAGGTGGCCTTCGACCGCGTGGGCTGGGTGGCCTTCGACCCCACCCCGCCCAAGGACAACGTTCCCATCCCGCCCGATCCGGAAAACAAGTCCAAGCCCAAGCCCCAGGTCCTGCAGCCGCCGCCACCGCCGCAGGAACCGGCCGACCTGCCGCCGGACTCCTCTCCCGACGCCCTCGACGCCGACGAGAAGAAAAACAACCCCTGGCTTATCTGGGGTCCCATCCTCACCGCCATCGGCATCGCCATGATTCCCGCAGGCATCCTCGCACTGCCGCTGCTGCTCATCGCCCTGCTCAAGTCCCGGCGCCGGAAGGCCCGCTTCACCGGCGGCGATCCTGCCCAGCGGGTCGGAGGCGGCTGGAACGAGGTCCTCAGCCTGGCAACGGACATGGGTGCCAATGTGGACAAGCGTGCAACCAGGCGGGAAACGGCGGCGGTAGTCGCTGAGGCGTTCCCCGCCACCGGCACCACCACAACCCTGCTCGCGCACCGGGCTGACGCCTCCATCTTCGGGGCGGTCCAGCCGAGCGAGGACGAGGTGCGGGAGTACTGGGACGTCGTGGACGGCTCGCTCAGGGAGATGACCGGAACCGTTGGCTTCTGGCGGCGCCAGCAGGCGCGGTTCTCGCCACGGTCGCTGCTGGCTGAGGCCCGGGCGGCCCTGGCCGCGCGGGGGTTCCGGCGGTGAACGGCGAGGGGCCCGGAGCTGCCGGGGGAACAGACCGGTGCCTGCGCTGTGGGCAGCCTGTCCTGGCCGGGGCGAGCTTTTGCGGTGCGTGCGGCACCCCGCTGCCCAACAGGGGAGCCATGCCCAGCCGGGGCGGGAGGCAAGCCGTTCCGATTCCCGGTAGCATCCCGGTAGGGCTGGGGGAAGGATCGGACATGTCAGGCACTCTTGCGCTGGTTCCAGCGGCGCCGGGCAAACGCCTCGGCGCAGCCGTCCTCGACTGGCTTGCGCCGGTGGCCATCCTGACGGTTCTGCTGTCGTTCGGGTTCGCAGGCATCACCAGCACGCGGAGCGCCGGACTCATCATCTACGACACAAGCCTGCTGGCGCTCCTTGGAAGCATCGGAGCCGGACTGGCGCTTGTCTACGCGTTCGCCGTCGCAACTGTCGAGGGCCGCTCAGGCAACACCATCGGCAACCGGCTGATGGGCATCCGCAGCGCCGACAAGGACGGCTACGCGCCGGGCCTCGGGGCTGTGTTCCTGCGGGGCATCGTGACCGGCGCCGGCATCCTGCTGGCCGTCCTTGCCTCGGTACTGGTGGCCGTCTTCAAGTGGTTCGATGCCGCCCCGCTGATCCTCGGTCCGCTGCTGCTTCTCGGAACGGCCTGGGCCGCCGTCGTTGTGGTATCCAGCGCCTGGGACCGGAACGGCAAGCTCCGCGGATGGCACGACCGTGCGGCCAAGACCCTTGTGTTCGACGTCGTGAACGGCCGCAATCCCGTGGCCACCGGCGGCATCGAAGGCCCGTACAGCTTTGCACCCCTGGACCTGCCCCCGGTGCAGCACGTGGCATCCCCGGTGGCTTCCCGGACGCCGGTTGTCCCGGGCCCGGTTGCTTCCGAAACCCCGGTTGAGCCGCTCCCGCCTGCGGCCCATGCTGTTCACCTCGATACTGCTGCTCATCCGGAAACTGCTGCTCACCCGGACGATGCGATGGACCGCACCCAGGTCCGCGCCGGCGTGCGCCAGGACGCGCCTGAGGCGGTGCTGAGGATAACGCTCGACGACGGCCGCGACTTCCGCCTGGAACGGACCGTCCTGATCGGACGCAATCCGGCACCCGCCGCCGGGGAATCGCAGGCACAGCTGCTGCCGGTCCCGGACCCCGGCAGGACCATTTCCAAGACACACCTCCACCTGCTCACGGACGGCACTGGCCTCTGGGTCACCGACCGGCATTCGACCAACGGCAGCGCCGTCACCACACCCGACGGCATGCGCACGGCGCTGCAGCCGGGCGTGCCCGCATATGTCAGCCCCGGAACCACAGTTCATTTCGGGGACCGCACCTTCAACGTAGGACACGCATGAATTCACAGCAGGTGGCCGGAACTCCAGGGACCGGCGGCGAGCCGGGCCTCAGGCTGAGCTACGGCTACGGAACGGACCGGGGCCTTCGCCGCGAGCTCAATGAGGACTCGTACATAGCCTCGGATCCTGTGTTCGCCGTCGCTGACGGCATGGGCGGCCACGAAGCCGGCGAGGTAGCCAGCGGCATGTGCGTGCGGGCGCTGGCACAATTGCCGCAACTGGCCACGGGGGAGCGGACAGCCACCGCGGGAGTGGTGCAGCAGTATCTGTCCAGCGCCGACGAATCGATCCGTTCCGCCACCGGCTCGCGGGCCGGAACGACGCTCAGCGGCGTGGTGGTCGTGGAGCAGATGGGTGTTCCCTACTGGCTGGTTATGAACATCGGGGATTCCCGGACGTACCGGCTGAGCCAGGGCCGGCTCTCGCAGGTCAGCGTGGACCACTCCGAGGTCCAGGAGCTCGTCGAGAGTGGCGAGATCACCGCCGAGGAGGCCGCGGTTCATCCCCGCCGGCACGTCGTGACGCGCGCGCTGGGCGCCGGCGACGAGACTGAAGCCGACTACTGGCTCCTGCCCATTGAGGAAGGTGACCGGATGATGGTGTGCTCGGACGGTCTCAACGGGGAGCTGACGGACGGTCAGATGCTGGAGATCCTCAGCACTGTCGAGGACCCCCAGGAAGCCGTGGATGCCCTGATCCAGGCAGCGCTGAGGCGCGGGGGCCGGGACAACATCACGGTGATCGTCATCGACGCCAGGAACGTGCTCAACGATGCCGGTATCGCGACGACGGCTCCCCGGACCGCCGCCGACGCGGAAGAGGAAGACACGCTGCCGCGTGCCGGCAGCGAGGACGCCGTCAATGGCCGCAGCTAGCTATGTCCCCGGTGGATGGCTGGGCCTCATCCGGTCGGGAACTGCGGTGATCCTCGACCCCGCCACTCCGGCCACGCTGGTCAGCACGGTGTGGGATCTGCTGGCGAAAGGCCCGGACGCAGCCGAGATTCTTCATGCCGTAACCGGAGGATTCGGAGCTCCCCTGTCCGCCAGCCCGTGGTTCGGGATCATCGGGTTCAGTGACTCGCTGCGGGTCTTCCTGCGCGGCGACATCGACCTGACAGTCCAGCTCCCGTCGGGTCCCGTGAACCTCGACGGCCGGAACGTCACCACCTGGACCGAGCGGTGGCTGGATACACCCGAGTGGTTCAGCGTGGCGGTGCCCGAAGCCGCGTCAGGGCAGTCCGCTCCGTCGGGGCCCGGCTCCGTTGCTGGCAAGCCGGCCGGCGCGTTGCCTGTTGCCGAATTGCCCGTGGTGGAAGGGGCAATGCTGCTGCAGTCCCTGCGCGTCAGCCTTACCGGACCCGGACAAGCACTGTCATTCCGGCCGGAAACTGCTGCTCCTGCAATGTCTGTTGCTGCCACGTCTGCGGCTGCAATGTCTGTTGCTGCCACGTCTGCGGCTGCAATGTCTGTTGCTGCCACGTCTGCGGCTGCAATGTCTGTTGCTGCCACGTCTGCGGCTGCAATGTCTGTTGCTGCCACGTCTGCGGCTGCAATGTCTGTTGCTGCCACGTCTATGGAGGCGTCGGCGGAGACTGTCGCCGGGCTGCAGGAAACTGTCACGGGCTTCACCGAGACCGGTGCTGCCGCTGCCGGGACATTGCCCGAGGAAGTCCTGTCCGAGGAAGCACCGTCCCAGGACGCGCCGCCCGAGGAATCACTGAGTCGGGAAGACAGCCCAGCCACCGAATTCACCAGCTCCTACGACCACCTCTGGGACAAGACCGTGGTGCGCAGCATCGAGGACGCCGCCGTGCGGACCGGCGAGGAGGACGACGGCGGTGCTCCCGCAGCCGGGGAGGAGGCAGTTCAGGAAACAGCGGGCCAGGAAGCTGACCTGCCAGACGCTGACCTGCCAGACGCTGACCTGCCAGACGCTGACCTGCCAGACAATGCCGCCCGTGAAGCAGCGCCTCCGGCGCCTCCGTCGGCACCTGCGCTGTCAGGGCTGATCGACTCGGTGCCGTGGGCGACCGGCGGCGACCGTGCCCCGGGACCCCAGGTCCCGCCGTCGTTCGTCCCGCCGTCGTTCTCGGCGCCCAATGCCCAGTCACCGTTCCCGGGACCCCAGGTCCCGCCGTCGCTCCTCTCTGTGCCCGGGCCCCGCGAGGCAGCGGAAGGCGACCACGACGGCCAGACCGTCCTCAAGAGCGCTCTCCCCGCACCCGGGGCCCAGCAGACAGGGCAGAAACCGGAATCCGGCCAGGGCGTTGCCGCAGGCAACGGTCCCCTGGTACTGGCCCGGGTGTGCCCCGGCGGCCACGCCAACCCTCCCACCAGCGGCCAGTGCTTCACCTGCGGGGCGCCGCTTCCGGACGTCGCGAGCCAGGTGCCGCGCCCCCCGCTCGGCCGGCTGCGGCTGTCCACGGGGGAGCTGATCGACCTCGAACAGTCGCTCGTGATCGGGCGGCAGCCGTCCGTGTCCCGGGTCCAGGGCGGCACCATGCCGCGGCTGGTCCAGGTTGCCAGCCCCGGCGGTGACATTTCGAGGTCCCACGTGGAGGTCCGGCTGGAGGGCTGGCACGTCATGCTCTGCGACCTGAAGGCAACCAACGGCACGGTGCTGATCCGCGAGGGCCAGCCGCCGCGGCGCCTTGCCCAGAACGAAATGGCCATTATTTTGGACGGCGACATCGCAGAACTCGGCGATGACGTTTCCTTGCGCTTCGAGGAGATCCTGTGAGTTCCAAGCGGCCGGCGGCGCCACCGCCCCGCATTCCCGGTTTCAACTACGTCAGCCTGCTCGGATCGGGCGGCTTTTCCGACGTCTACCTCTACGAGCAGGACCGGCCTCGCCGCAAGGTTGCCGTGAAGGTCCTGCTGTCCGGCCTTAAGACCGAGGGCGCCCGCCGCCGGTTCGAGTCCGAGGCCAACCTCATGGCCCAGCTGTCCTCGCACCCCTTCATCGTCACCATCTTTGAAGCCGAGGTGACCGAGGACGGGCATTCCTACCTCGCCATGGAGTACTGCTCCCGGCCCAGCCTGGACGTCCGGTACCGCCGGCAGCGCTTCAGCGTGGACGAGGTCCTGGCCGTCGGCATCCAGGTGGCCTCCGCCGTCGAAACGGCGCACCGGGCAGGCATCGCCCACCGTGACATCAAGCCCGCCAACATCCTGGTTACCGACTACAACCGTCCGGCGCTCACCGACTTCGGCATCTCCGGCACGCTGGCCGGCGACGTCGACGAGGACGCCGGGATGTCCATCCCGTGGTCCCCGCCGGAACAGTTCAGGGACGGCAGCGTCGACGGCGTGCTGGTGGACGTGTGGGCCCTCGGCGCCACGCTGTACACGCTGCTCGCCGGACGGTCGCCGTTCGTGCTGCCGGGCGGGGACAACTCCCAGCGTGAGCTCATTTCTCGCATCACCAACATGCCCGTACCCCGGCTGAGCCGCGCCGACGTGCCGGACTCCCTTGAACTGGCCCTGGCAACGGCGATGGCCAAGCCGCCGGCCTCACGCTATTCGTCGGCCCACGCTTTCGCCCTGGCGCTGCAGCGGATCCAGGCCGAGCTCAACCTGTCCGTCACGCCGTTCGAGGTGCTCGAGGAACGCTTGCCGGAGGACGTGCACCTGGACGACGGCGTGGAGGAGACCCGCGTCCGCAACGTCGCGTCCATCGACCCGGACCGGACCGGAAGCGCCCCCACGTTCCCGGCCCGCACCAAGCCGCTGGACGGTGGGCCCGCACCGGCGCCAGGCCCGGTCAGCGGGCAGGCACCGGGCATCCCGCCGTCGGGCTCTGCTGTACCGGCGCCGGGGCCGGCGGCGGACGACTGGGACGACGCCACGGTCCTGCGAAGCAACCAGCCCAAAGCTGCGGAGGATGATGCGCCCGGCCAGCCGGGAGACCAGCCGGCGGACCACGGGAAACGCAACCTGTGGCTCGCCATCTCCGGCGGAACGCTCCTGGCGCTGGCGGTCATCGTGGGCATCGTGATGGCATCGTCCGCGCCGCAGCCGGAGGTCCGGCCCACCGAAACGGTCAGCAAGCCGCCCGCCGACGCCATCGACGACGGGTCCGTGCCCGACGTCGCCAAGCTGGCCGGCAGCGCGGGCGCGCAGGGTAAGGTCCGGTTCACCTGGACCAACCCCCAGCCGAAGCCCGGGGACACCTACAAGTGGCGGATCAAAACGGTCAAAGGCGGCGGAAACTACCTGTCGACGTCGGCCACCCGGGTGGATGTCACGGCGAATCCGGCCGAACCCACCTGCGTCCAGGTGATCATCGTCCGCGCCGACGGATCGGCATCACCCGCCGGCGAGGACTCCATCGCCTGCCTTTAGCACCCCGCAGCGGCAGGCATGAGAAGCATCAACTGCCGCCCGGCATCAACAGACCCAACGACAAGACGGGAAACCATGGGAGACCTGGCCATAGATTTCTGCGGCGAGTGGTACGAACCGACCGATGAGGACATCTTCAGCATCGGCCGCGAAGGCGACCTCGAGGTGGACGACAACCCGTACCTGCACCGGCGCTTCCTCCAGATTGCCAGGTACGACGGCATCTGGTGGCTCAGCAACGTGGGCAGCCGGCTCTCCGCCACGGTGGCCGACGGATCCGGCGGCATGCAGGCCTGGCTCTCACCCGGCGCCCGGCTGCCGCTCGTCTTCAGCCACACCAGCGTCATCTTCACGGCCGGACCCACCACCTACGAATTCGCCGTCCACCTGAAAACGCCGTCGTTCCGGCAGGAGACCAGCAGCGAAGCCAGCAGCGGGGACACCACCATCGGCCCGGTGGTCTTCACGGACTCCCAGAAAGCACTCATCGTGGCGCTCGCCGAGCCCATGCTCCGGCGCGAAGGCACCGGATTCAGCGCCATTCCGTCGTCGGCAGAGGCGGCCCGGACCCTGGGCTGGGCCATCACACGGTTCAACCGGAAGCTGGACAACGTGTGTGACAAACTGGACCGGGCCGGCGTGGCCGGCCTTCGCGGAGGCGGCGGCAAGCTGGCCACCAACCGCCGTGCACGCCTCGTGGAGCACGCGGTCACCTCGCACCTGGTCACCGCCGACGACCTCCACCTCCTGGAAAAGATGCGCGGGGACGGCGAAGCATGAGGATCCGACTGACCCTGCGCCGGGACCCTGCGGAGGCCAAGGACCTGGCCGTCACCGTGGACGGCCGCGCCACCGTCGCGGACATCGCCACCGAGCTGTGGACCGCCGACCCCGCCCGGCGGCAGGAGACCGCACCGCCGAACCTCTCACTCCGGATCGACGAGGCATTCGTGGCCGGTGGCATGCGCGGCATCGTCCTCGACCGGGCGGACAACCTCCTCGAATCCGGGCTGCGGCCCGGGTCCGTCGTCTCGCTCACCCAGGTGAGCGACCAGTTCGGCAACCCGAACGACGCCGGCCCGGCCGCGGACCGCGGCCCCGCCGCGGCGACGCTCCGGATCGTCTCCGGGCCCGACGTCGGCCGGGAGTTTTCGCTGCCTTCCGGCACCAGCTACATCGGACGGGACCGGAACGTGGACGTCCGGCTCACCGACCCCCTGACGTCGAAGCGGCACGCCCGCATCACCGTGGGGGAGAGCATCGAGATCGTCGACACAAACTCCGCCAACGGCCTCCAGATGGACGGGCTGCCGGTCACCCGGGCCACCCTGAATTCCTCCGACACCGTCACGCTGGGCGACACCGGGCTGACCGTGGTGCCGCTGGCGCGCAGCGGTGCGGCAGCTCCTACGTCGCCCCTGGTGGACTTCAACCGTTCCCCGCGCGTGGTTCCCCGGTTCAACCCTTCAAAGCGGGTGCCGCCCGCGGGGCCAAAACGGCAGGACCACCACCCCTTCCCGTACATCATGCTGATCGCGCCGCTGATGATGGGCGCGGTGCTGTTCGCTGTGACCCAAAGCCTGCTGTCCATGCTGTTCATGCTGATGATGCCGCTGTTCATCGTGGGCCACTATGTGGACCAGAAGCTGCAAAACAAGCGCGAACGCAAGGAGCAGCTGAAGCAGTTCAGGGAGGCCATGGCAGCCTTCCGGCAGGACACCACCGAGCTGCAGCGCGTGGAGCGGGCCGTCCGGCTCCAGGAAGCGCCGTCCGTCAGTGACACCGTTGACTCCATCTACAAGCTTGGCCCCCTGCTCTGGACCCACCGGCCGGAACACTCCGGGTTCCTGGCACTCCGGTTCGGGCTCGGCACGGTGCCGTCCCGGATCCCGTTCGAGGAACCCAACACTTCGGAAACCGAGACGGAGTACCGGCGCGAGATCGAGGACTGCCTGGACCAGTTCCGGCACATCGAGGGCGTGCCGGTGGTCTCCCAGTTGCGGTCCGCCGGCTCGTTCGGCCTCGCCGGGCCGCGCGGACTCGTCGATGACGTGGCACGGGGAGTGGTGCTCCAGCTCGTGGGCCTGCATTCGCCCGCGGAAGTAGCCGTGGCCGCCATCACCTCGGCACGGTCCAGGGAACGCTGGAACTGGCTGCAGTGGCTGCCGCACGTCGGCTCGAGCCACAGTCCGCTCGGCGGCGACCACCTTGCTGCCGGTTCGGCAGGCGGCACCAGCCTGCTCGCCCGGATCGAGGACCTCGTGGAAGTCCGGGAAGCCACCACGCGTTCGCAGGGCCCAGCGCAGGGTCCGGCGCAGCGGCCCGGCATCGTCGAAGAAACCGCGGACGTTCCGCCGCCGGTGCTGCCCTCGGTGCTGGTCATCGTCGAGGATGACGCGCCGGTGGACCGCGGCCGGCTGACCCGGCTCGTGGAGCGCGGACCCGATGCAGGTGTCCACGTGCTGTGGGTGGCTGCCGGCGTCGCATCCCTTCCGGCGGCCTGCCGCGACTTCATGGCGGTGGACGGCGAGCACGGCACCACCACCGGCCAGGTCCGGCTGGGACGCCACACCTACCCGGTGAGCTGCGAAAGCCTCGACGCCGAACTCGCCGGCCAGCTGGCCCGCATGCTCTCGCCCGTGGTCGACGCCGGCAAGCCCGTGGAGGACGACTCGAACCTGCCGCGGGCCGTGTCCTATGCGGCGCTGGTGGGCAAGGACTTCCTCGACAACCCGCAGGCCGTGGCCGAACGCTGGCAGGAGAACAACTCCGTCCGTTCCACCGCCGTTGCCAACCGCAAGGACAACGGATCGCTGCGTGCCCTCGTGGGGTCCAAGGGCGTGGAGCCCCTGCACCTGGACCTCAAAAACGAGGGCCCGCACGCGCTGGTGGGCGGCACCACCGGCGCCGGAAAGTCCGAGTTCCTGCAGTCCTGGGTGATGGGCATGGCCACTGCCTACAGCCCGGACCGTGTCAGCTTCCTGTTCGTGGACTACAAGGGCGGCGCCGCGTTTGCCGACTGCGTCCGCCTTCCGCACACCGTGGGCCTGGTCACCGACCTCTCGCCGCACCTGGTGCGCCGCGCCCTCACGTCGCTGCGGGCCGAGCTCCACTACCGGGAACACCTGCTCAACAGGAAAAAGGCCAAGGACCTGCTCGCGCTGCAGCGCGAGGCCGACCCCGAGACCCCGCCCTACCTGGTCATCGTGGTGGATGAATTCGCTGCCCTGGCCACCGAGGTGCCCGAGTTCGTGGACGGCGTGGTTGACGTTGCCGCCCGCGGCCGGTCCCTGGGGCTGCACCTGATTCTCGCCACCCAGCGGCCCGCCGGCGTCATCAAGGAAAGCCTGCGTGCCAACACCAACCTTCGGGTGGCGTTGCGCATGGCCGATGAGGACGACGCCACGGACATCCTTGGCGTTCCGGACGCCGCCTACTTCGACCCCTCCATTCCCGGGCGCGGCGCGGCGAAAACCGGCCCGGGCCGCATCCAGGGTTTCCAGACCGGGTACGCCGGCGGCTGGACCACCGAACGCCCGCAGCGCCCGCAGATCGACATCGTGGAGATGGCCTTCGGATCGGGTCCCGCGTGGGAGACACCGGCCCCCGACACCGCCGGGCAGGATGAACCCGCCGGGCCGAACGACATCGCCAGGATGACCGCCAACGTCATCGCCGCCGCGGACCTGCTGGCCATCGAGCCGCCGCGGAAGCCGTGGCTGAACCAGCTGGCAACGACGTACGACTTCTCCCTGCTGCCCAACCCGCGCACGGATGAACGGCTCCTGCTGGGAGTTGCGGACGACCCCGCCCACCAGGACCAGCCCACTGTCTTCTACGAGCCGGACAAAGACGGCAACATGGCTATCTACGGCACGGGCGGCTCGGGCAAGTCCGCGGCGCTGCGGGGGATCGCCATCGCGGCCGCCGTCACGCCCCGCGGCGGTCCCGTCCACGTTTACGGGATCGACTGCGGCTCCGCCGGGCTGAAAATGCTCGAGGAGCTCCCGCACGTGGGCGGGATCATCGACGGCGACGATGTGGAGCGCGTGGGCAGGCTGCTGCGCTGGATCCGCGACCTCGCCGAGGACCGGGCGAGGCGTTTCGCCGAGGTGCGCGCCTCCACGATCGGGGAGTACCGCACGCTCGCCGGCATGCCGGATGAAAAGCGCATCTTCGTGCTGGTCGACGGCATGTCGGCCTTCCGAGAGGCCTACGAATACAGCAAGCTCTCCGGCCTCTGGGACATCTTCCTGCAGCTGGCGACTGACGGCCGTCCCCTGGGTATCCACCTCGTCGTCACCGGCGACCGCCCCAACTCGGTCCCGGCGTCGTTGCTCGCCTCCATCCAGCGGCGGCTGGTGCTCCGGCTGTCCGCCGAGGACGACTACCTGACCATGGACGTGCCGAAGGACGTCCTCGGCCAGGCCTCGCCTCCCGGCCGCGGGCTGCTTGGCGGCCATGAGGTGCAGCTCGCCGTCCTGGGCGGCAACTCCAACCTGGCCCTGCAGGCGCGTGAAGTGCACAAACTCAGCGAGGCCATGCTCCGCCAGGGCGTGGAAAGGGCTCCGCGGATTGAGCGGCTGCCCGAGCAGATCGACCTGGACATCCTGCCTGCCGGGGTGCCGGACCTTCCCGTCATCGGTGTGGACGATGAAACACTGCAGCCCGCCACGCTCATGGCCAAGGGCCCGCTGCTGCTCGCCGGCCCGCCCGGCGCCGGCCGCACCGTGGCCCTGGTGACCATGGCGTACGCGCTGCGCCGGTCCAACCCCGGCACCGAACTGGTTTACCTTGCCGCCAGGAAGTCCGCCGTGGCCTCCCTTCCGGTCTGGGACCGCTCGCTGGTGGGGGCCGACGACGTCGAAGAGGCGGTGGAAGCGCTCACGGACCACGCCTCGGCCAACCCGGGCAGGGTGGCCATATTCATCGAGGGACTCACGGAGTTCACGGACACCCTGGCCGAGTCCGGCATCGAAAGGCTCGTGGCGGCGTCCATCAAGGCCGACCAGTGGGTGGTAGGGGAATCCGAAACCTCCACCTGGTCATCGGCGTGGTCGCTGGCGCAACCGTTCAAGTCGGGCAGGCGGGGACTGCTGATCAATCCGGGCGATATCGACGGCGACAGCCTCCTCAATACCTCACTGGGACAGGTCGGCACCGACTTCATTCCGGGACGCGGCTACATCGTTGGCAGGGGCAAGGTGCGCAAGCTCCAGATCGCGCTGCCGCCGGAAAACCGGCAGTAGTCAATTTGGCGCGCCGCGCGGGACTGTAGGAAGATACCCGGGACAAAACTCGGCGCGGGGAGTCCTGCGCGGCTGCAAAGGTACTTCCATGATTCGAATCACTCGTCTGCGCGGCGCGCTGCTGCCCGGAATTACCGCCGCCATGCTGGCATTGACGGTGGTGGCCGGCGCGGCCGGCGCGGCCCGGGCAGCCTGCCTGCCGGAGCAACAGTGCTCTGAATCGCCGGTACCGGTCGCCCCGCCGTCGTCCGGTTCACCGACTCCGACGACGGCGGCTCCCGTCCCGACGCCCGCTCCGGCGCCGCCGCCGGCGCAAAGGGCGCCGGCACCTGCTCCGGCACCGGTACCTGCACCTGCCCCTGTGCAGCCAAAGGCGCCGGGCGTTGCCCCGGCACCGGCCCGGCCTGCCCCCGTGCCTACCCTCACACCCTTAACCGCCCCAACATTCACTGGCGGAGTGGCGGCCGACCCTGTTCAGGTGGCAACACCCGCGGCCGTTCCGGTCACCTCTGCCTCCTCCAGCCCGGACCCGTCGTCGTCCGCGACCATGACCGAGTCCAGCTGGACCAAACCGATCGCCACACCGGCAGCCAGCCAGGCCGCCGCGGTCGTGTCCGTGGAAAAGAGTTCCGGCATCGGCATCTTCGGCCTGTTCGCCATCATGGGAGGCGTCCTCCTGGTTGGCCTGGGCGGACTGGCCTTCGCCCTGTGGAGCCGGAACCGCCCCGGTCACTGGTAGGCAGCCCGCCGCCTCGGCAAAATGTCCGGGCTGTAAGGCAAGATAGGTCTGTGAGCACATCATCAGGCCCCACAGACACTGCAGCCACCGGAACTGACCAGCTTGAGCCGGAAGCCATTCCCTCCGGGTCAGTACGGGATGAGTACGAGAACCTGGCGGACCTCGTCCGGAAGTACCGCTTCGCGTACTACCAGGAGGACGAGCCGCTCGTCTCCGACGCCGAGTTCGATTCTCTCTTTCGCCGGCTGGAAGAACTCGAGGCGCTGCACCCGGAGCTCGTTTCCAATGACTCGCCCACCCAGGAGGTTGGCGGGGAAGTGTCAGCGGCCTTTGCCGCCGTCGAACATCTCCAGCGGATGTACAGCCTGGAGGATGTGTTCTCCATCGGGGAACTCGAGGCATGGGTTGCGAAGGCCGAGGCCAGCGTGGCCAAGCTCGGCAACGGCAGCGCCGGCCCCACCTGGCTCACCGAACTCAAGATCGACGGCCTGGCGGTCAACCTGCTCTACCGTGACGGCAAACTCGTCCGCGCGGCCACCCGCGGGGACGGCTACACGGGCGAGGACATCACTCACAACGTGCTGACCATCAAGGAAATCCCGCAGCAGCTGAGCGGCGGAAACTTCCCGGCCGAAATGGAGGTCCGCGGCGAAGTCTTCATTCCGTCCCAGGCCTTCGCCGAATTCAACGAGGCACTGATCGAGGCCGGCAAGGCGCCGCTGGCCAACCCGCGCAACGCCGCGGCCGGCTCGCTGCGCCAGAAGGACCCGGCGGAAACCGCCAAGCGCCCGCTGCGCATGTACGTCCACGGCATCGGCGCCCGTGAAGGACTGGCAACGGTGAGCCAGTCGGACACCTACCGCCAGCTTGCCGAGTGGGGCCTGCCCACCAGCCCGTACTTCGAGCTCCTCGGGAGCCTCAAGGAAGTCCTCGACTTCATCAAGCGCTACGGCGACAAGCGGCACAGCCTCACCCACGAAATCGACGGCATCGTGGTCAAGGTGGACGACTTCGCCACCCAGCGCGCCCTCGGGTATACGTCCCGCGTACCGCGCTGGGCTGTGGCCTACAAGTATCCGCCGGAGGAAGTCCACACCAAGCTGCTGGACATCGCCGTGAACGTGGGCCGCACCGGACGGGTCACCCCCTTCGGCATCATGGAACCCGTCAAGGTGGCCGGTTCCACCGTGGGAATGGCCACGCTGCACAACCAGGATGTGGTCAAGGCCAAGGGCGTGAAAATCGGCGACATCGTGGTGCTGCGCAAGGCCGGGGACGTCATCCCGGAGATTGTGGGGCCGGTCCTTGCCCTCCGCGACCAGCAGGATCCGCCGGTCCGGGACTTCGTTATGCCCACAGATTGCCCTTCCTGCGGCACGCCGCTGGCCCCCGGGAAGGAAGGGGACGTGGATATCCGCTGCCCCAACTCGCGTTCCTGCCCGGCACAGCTGCGAGAACGTGTGTTCCATGTGGCCAGCCGTGGTGCCTTCGACATTGAGGCGCTTGGCTGGGAAGCTGCCATCGCCCTGACCCAGCCGGCCGAGCCGGAAACCCCACCTCTGACCAGCGAGGCCACCCTGTTCCGGCTGACGCGCGAGGACCTCGCCGGGGTCCGCATCCGGCGCGAGAAGCGGTCCAAAGGCGTGGGCACGGGTGAGTTCGAGCTGGTCCCCTACTTCTTCAGCAAGGGCACGGCCAAGTCGCCGTCGAAGCCGACCGCCACCACCGAAAAGCTCTTCGCCGAACTGGAGAAAGCCAAAACCCAGCCGCTGTGGCGTGTGCTGGTTGCGCTGTCCATCCGGCACGTCGGGCCTCGGGCATCGAGGGCGCTCGCCACGGCGTTCGGCTCGATGGATGCCATCCGGCAGGCCTCGGAAGAGGACCTGGCCCACGTTGACGGCGTGGGCCCGGTCATCGCCGCGGCGCTGAAGGAATGGTTCGCCGAGGACTGGCACCGCGAAATCGTTGACACCTGGGCGGCCGACGGCGTGCGGATGGAGGACGAGCAGGACGAATCCGTTCCCCGGACCCTGGAAGGGCTGACCATCGTGGTCACCGGAAGCCTCGAAGGCTTCAGCCGCGACGAAGCCAAGGAGGCCATTCTCATCCGGGGCGGCAAGGCAGCGGGTTCCGTCTCAAAGAACACCAGCTACGTCGTGGCGGGGGAGAACGCCGGAACCAAGCTGGACAAGGCCGAGCAGCTCGGCCTGCCGGTGCTGGACGAGGACGGGTTCCGGGAATTGCTGGCCAACGGGCCGGCGCCTGCCGGGGAAAATAGTGAAACGGAGGCGGACGACCCCGAGGCAACCGCCAATCCGCGCGACCAGGAGGATTCCGAATGACGCAAGACCTGACCGGCTCCCAGGACCTGAACGGGCTGCTCGCAGTAGCCAAGGCGGCTGCGGCCGCCGGTGCCGGTGTTCTCGCCGAACGCAGCCACGGAGCCCTGGACTCAGGGACGGTGACCAACAAGGGCGAAGCCGGCGACTGGGTCACCGCCTTCGACGTGGCCGCGGAGGAAGCCGTCCGCACTGCCATCCGCAGCGCGCGTCCCGGCGATGCGATCACCGGCGAGGAACACGGGACAACCCGTCCGGAGGAACCGACCGGGCTTCGGTGGTCCATTGACCCGCTCGACGGCACCACCAACTTCATCCGCAATATCGTCTACTACGCCACCTCGGTGGCCGTTGCCGATTCCGACGGCGTGTGGCTGGCCGGCGTCGTCCACGCCCCCGCGCTGGGGCGCGTGTACTACGCCTCAAAGGGACAGGGCGCGTGGCTGGAGCAGGACGGGAAGCGGGTCCAGCTCACCGGTCCCGTTCCCGGCCGCACCGGCCAGATCCTGTCTACCGGCTTCAGCTATGACCCTGAGGTGCGCGCGGAGCAGTTTGCGGCGCTGGGGAGCTTCGTGGACGGCTTTGCGGACGTACGGCGGCTCGGCTCGGCGGCCCTGGATCTCTGCATGGTCGCCGACGGCACTGTCGATGCCTTCGGCGAGCGGGGACTGAATGAGCATGACTTCGCCGCCGGCGCGCTTGTGGCCGAGGAAGCCGGATGCTGGGTCCGGCGTCCCCGGCTCGCCAGCCCGCTCGACGGCGGACCCTCCGCCGAGGAACGTCTGTCCGCGTGGACCTGCGCGGGCACACTTGAGATGTCCGGCAAGTTCCCGCTGTAGCCGGGTGGCCCGAGCCCTGGCCGCTTACGGCCGGGGCCTGGTTCACATGCGCGGCGGAGTCAGGTTGTAGCGCGCAATGATGTCCGGCAGCCAGGGCGCCTCGGCGAAGCGCAGGCCGAAGTGGGCCGCGAGTTTCTCGATTGTCTCGGGGTCCGGAAGCCCGGCTTCGATGTGGTTGGCAAGCCCCCAGAAGAAGTGCTCAAATCCGGCCGGGCTGATCACCTCTATCATCCGGGCAGGCACCTTGCCCGCGTTCCACATGGTGTGAAGTTCATTCCGTGGCTTCGTGATGTACCCGCCGGCACCCAGGACCGCCTCGCGGTCACCGGACCGGAATCCTATTTCGCCCTCGATGACGATCGAGTATTCGTCTTCGCGGGTGTGGATGTGCGGAGGCACCAGTGCGCCGACCGGGAACGGGTGCTCCACGATCGAGAGCTTTTGGTCTGTGTGCTCTCCGAAGAGCTTGAACACGACCCCGATGCCGCCAAGCGATGCCTCGCGTCCCTCGCCGGGCTGCACGACGGTAAGTCGCGGAGCCCCTTCCTCGTTCATGGCTCTTCCCTTCAATCGGTGAACTCTGCGGTGCACGCATTATCGTCCCGCCAACCCCGCCGGTCCATACCGAAAACACGGCAGGGATCAACCGGCTGCATCAGCGGACGGGACGGTTATGCGCCTGACGCTCCCGCTGCGGCGAGTGCGCCGGAGTAACGGTTCAGCGGCCGGGCCAGTCCGTAGTGCTCGCGCAGCGTGTTCCCCGTGTATTCGTTGCGGAAGAGGCCCCTGGCCCGGAGTACCGGAACCACGTGGTCCACGAACGCCTCCAGCCCTGACGGAAGCACTGCGGGCATGATGTTGAAGCCGTCCGCAGCGCCGTTACGGAACCACAGCTCAATGGCATCTGCCACCTGTTCCGGCGTCCCTGTGAAGGTCCGGTGCCCCCGTCCGCCGCCAAGCCGGGCGATGAGCTGCCTGACGGTGAGGTTCTCCCGGCGGGCCAGCTGGACGATCAGCGTGTACCGGCTCTTCGCACCCTCGATCTCGTCCTCGTTGGGGAGATCCGCCGGGAGCTGCCGGTCCAGGGCAAGGTCGGCGGGATCCACCCGCAGCGTCTTGGCCAGCTGGGCCCTTGCATACTCCGGCTTGATGAGGTCCTCGAGTTGCTGGTCCAGCTTCCGGGCCTCGCTTTCGGTGGACCCGATCACCGGCACGATGCCCGGGAGAATCTTGATCCCCTCGGGATCCCGCCCCGCGGCGGCAGCCCGGCCTTTCAGATCCGAGTAGAAGGCCTGCGCGTCCCCGAGGGTCTGCTGGGCGGTGAACACCGCCTCGGCGTACCTGGCCGCCAGGTCCTTGCCATCGTCGGACGAGCCCGCCTGAACCAGCAGCGGATAGCCCTGCGGGGAGCGCGGAACGTTCAGCGGCCCCTGCACGCTGAAGTGCTTGCCGGCATGGTTGATGGGCCTGACACGGTGAGGATCGGCCCAGACCCCGGACTCCTTGTCCGCGATCACGGCGTCGTCGTCCCAGCTGTCCCACAGCTTGCCGGCAACATCGAGGAACTCCGCCGCCCGCTCGTATCGCGCTGCGTGGGACGGCTGGTCATCGATGCCGAAGTTGCGGGCAGCATCAGGGCCCGCCGTCGTCACCACATTCCAGCCGGCCCGGCCGCCGCTGACCACGTCGACGGAGGCGAAACGCCGCGCCAGGTTATAGGGATCGTTGTACGTTGTGGAGGCCGTGGCGATCAGGCCGATCTTCTCGGTCACGGCAGCCAGGGCGGTCAGGAGCACTGTGGGCTCCAGCCGTCCGGCGGGCCGCCGGCCTACATCCCCGAAGATCACGGGGGAGTCCGCGAAGAACACGGAATCAAATCTTCCGCGTTCGGCGATCGTGGCGAGGTTCTGGAAGTGGCGGACATCGGTTCCTGCCACGGGATCACTTTCCGGCAGCCGCCAGGATGCCTCATGGTGTCCGGTGCTCATGAGGAAAGCGTTCAGGTGGAGCGTGCGTCCGGGGGTGCTCATGGTTCGGTCCTTTTCGAAGGTGTCTGGGCGTGGGCTTCGGGGGCGGCCTTTAGGCGGCTTTCATGCAGTGGCGAGGGCCCGGTGGCGGTCCACGCCCAGGGCTCCCAGCAGGCTTGCGTGCAGGGTGGCGAACCCGGCGTCGTCCGGGGCCCGGTTGGTCCCGGAGATGACCTCCCGTTCCAGCGCCACCTTGCCGTGGTCCAGCACAACGATGCGGTCCGCCAGGGCAATCGCCTCATCCACGTCGTGGGTGACCAGCAGCACCGCAGGCTGGTGGGCGGCCACAAGGTGGGCGAGCAGGCTGTGCATCTTGAGTCGGGTCAGGGCATCCAGCGCCCCGAAAGGTTCGTCCGCCAGCAGCAGTTCGGGATCGCGGACCAGGGATCTGGCCAGTGCAACACGCTGCTGCTCACCGCCGGAAAGCTGATGCGGCCAGGCCCGTTCGCGTCCGGCCAGTCCCACTTCGGCGAGCGCACGGCGGCCGCGTTCCCCGGCGTCGTGATCCTGCAGGCCCAGCGTGACGTTACCCAGCACGGAGTCCCAGGGGAGCAGCCTGGAGTCCTGGAAGACGACTGAGACTTTGGCGGGAACGGTGACCGTTCCGCTTCCGCTGACCTCGTGGTCCAGCCCCGCCAGTGCGCGGAGCAGGGTGCTTTTGCCGCAGCCGCTCGGACCCAGCAGCGCCACAAACTCACCGGGGGCGATGTCCAGGTCCACGCCGTTCAGGACGCCCTTGGGTCCGTAGCCGCGGATCAGGCCGCGCACGCTGACCGTCGTGGTGGGGGCCTTGGCGGCCGGGGTCAGCCGGCCATCGTTCGTTGCCATGACAGTGCCTTTCGTTGCAGGAGTTGGACGGCGCCGTCGGAGAGGAGTCCGAGGATCCCATAGACGGCCAGGCCGAGGACGATGATGTTGGTTTGGCCGTAGGTGCGGGCGAGCTCCATCATGTAGCCAATGCCGCTGGTTGAGTTGATCTGTTCGACGACGACGAGGGAGACCCAGGCGCCAGTGACCGCGAACCGGAGGCCGAGGAAGAATCCAGGAAGGGCACCCGGCAGCACCACCTTTTTGATGAACGCCAGGCGGCTCAGGCGCACTGTCTGTGCCAGCTCCACATACTTGGTTTCGATGCTGCGGAGTCCGGCATGGGTCTGCAGGTAGATGGGAACGAATACGCCGAGCGTGATGGTGAGGACCTTCATCGTCTCGTCGATCCCGAACCACAGGACAAGCAGGGGCAGGAGCGCCAGAGACGGAATGGCCCTCTTGATCTGTACCGGCCCGTCCACCAGGGCCTCGCCGATTCTGCTCAGCCCGGCAGTCAGGGCAAGGACGACGCCGAGGACAATGCCGAAGAACAGCCCCAGGGCCGCACGATGGGCAGAGATTCCCAGGTGCTCCTGCAGTTTTCCGGAGGCCAGCTGCTCACTGGCGGTGGCGACGACGGTCCAGGGCTCGGAGAGGATGCGCGGGTCAAGCAGGCCCGTGCCGGAGGCGAGGCACCAGGCGGCCAGAAGCAGCGCGGGGCCCGCGAGGGCGGCGAACCGGCGCCGGGGTCCCGGGCCCAGCCGCCTGGTCAGCGGGCGCCGGTCGGCTGTCCCGGGAGGCGTGCCTCCGGTGCCCCGTTGGCTGTTGCCGGGTTCGCCGTACGCCAGTTTCCGCACCAGCACCGCGGCGGTCATGGCCGGGCTCCGGTGGCCGGGGCGGATGGTGCGGGGGAGGTGGCCGCATCTGCGAAGGAGGTGCCGCCGATCGATTCAAACCTCGTGTCGTACAGGCTGTGGGCGTCAAACTGCGGCTTTTGCTGTTCCCGTGCCAGCAGATCGATGGTCTGCTGGTGACGCGCGATGGCGTCTGTCCACGAGGTGGGGATGTCTTTCCGTCCGGCGGCCTTGATGAGGTAGTCGCCGTCCTCCGTGCTCAGGTTCTGGTTGCGGACGTAGTACCCGTCGCGCCATTCCTTCGGATGGTCCTGGATCCAGCGCTGTGCGGCGCCCCAGCGCTGTACGTATTCACGAAGGGCGGCGGCCTTGGCCGGGTCCTGCAGTACCTGTACCGGCGCGTACAGATGTCCGGGATTGTCCCGGAGCCCGTGCCTGATGGTGCTGGCACCTTCACCGCCGTACTTGGCCAGGTAGCGCTTGATGTTGACCCCGCCCAGAGGTGCGGCGTCCACCTGCTTTGCCGCCAGCGCGGTGGGATAGACGTCCCCGGTGCTGGGCAGCTCCACGAGCTTGACGTCGCTCTGCTTGAGCCCCGCCTTTTCCAGGATCCGCAGGACCAGCGCGCCCTGCGCCTGGCCCGGGCTGTAGGCGATCTTCTTTCCCCGGAGGTCGGCCAGGCTGCTGATGCCCGCATGCGGGGCTATGCCGAGTTCGTAGACGGGGAAGCGGACCGCATCCGCCCGGTACTGGCTGGCGACGATCTTCACCTCCAGGCCCGTCCATGTGGCGTGGATCGGCGGGATGTCCGCTACCGAGCCGACGTCGAGCGCCTTGGCGCGGAACGCCTCGGTGGTCTGCGGGCCGCCGGACAGATTGGCGAACTTGACGGGGAACGTGAAGTTATCGATCTCGCCGGACAACTCCAGCGCAACCTGCGTGGTCGGATCACCCACGACCAGTTCGGTGCCGGCCGGGACCTCGGACGCCAGCGGGGCCTTCAGCGCGCCAGAGTCTGCCTCCCCGGCTGCAGTGGCCTGGACGCTGCACGCGGTGAGCGCGGCAATGGCGGGAAGGGCAACCGACCAGGCCAGCAGCTGGCGGCGGGTGTGACGCTTCGTTCGGTCCGGGTGCGGCGGCATGGGGGATCCTCCTTGGTTGGCGGTGCGGGTGGACACCACTAAACACGCCCCTGATGGGTGCCGCCACTGCGCGGGTCGTACGCCGAAACCCCCGGAAATGCGCCGGAAATCCGGCGCAAAGAAGCCGCAACGTCGGGTTATCCGGAGCCTTCCGGAGCCCCGCTGCGTAACACCGGGTGGCCGCTCCGGCAGCGGTTCCGGACCGTCGCCGGACCGTGATAGTTCAGTCACGGAAACAGCTGTTTCGCACCGCGCATCAGTCCCTCGGCACTACCATTGACGGGTGCAGCCGCAGATCACCGTCCGTCCCGCCGTCCCCGCCGACTTTGCGGCCATCGCCCGCATCACCCGGGACGCCTACCTGGCGGCCGGCTACTTCGAGAGCGCGGACCATCCGTACATGAAGCAGATCCAGGACGTGGCCACCCGCGCGGAGCGGGCCACCATCTGGGTGGCAGAGCGGGCCGGCACCATCGTCGGCTCGGTGACGCTGGCGCTGGCCGGTGAGAAGTATGCCGACATCGCGCTGAACGACGAGCTTGAGTTCCGCATGCTGGTGGTGGATCCGGCCGTACAGCGCAGTGGCGCCGGCCTGGCCATGGTCGAAGCGATCATTGCGCACGCCAGATCGCTGAACGGGATCCGTGCCGTGGCCCTGACCACCGGCGGGACCTGGGAGAGCGCCCACGGTCTCTACCGGAAAACAGGCTTCCGGCGGGTGCCCGAGCGCGACTGGTATGTGCCCGGCACCGACATAAAGCTGCTGGTTTTCAGGCTCGACGTCCAGCCCGCCTAGAGTGGAGCCGACTTAGAACTCCCTAGTGAAAGGCGCAGCATGCGCAAGACGTTTGGCACCGGCTCGGTCTGGGAACAGAAACTCGGCTACTCCCGCGCGGTCCAGGTGGACAACACGCTGTACATCTCGGCCACCTCGGCCAGCGGCGAGAACGGCATCGTCGGCAGCGACTTCTACGAGCAGACCCGGTTCATCCTGCAGAAGCTGGAGACCGTCCTGGCCGACGCCGGATTCGCGCTCGCCGACGTCGTGCAGTCCAAGCTGTACCTGACGGACATCAGCAAGTGGGAGGACGCAGGCCGTGCGCACGGCGAGGTCTTCGGCGAGATCCGCCCCACGCTGTCACTGGTCCACGTGCTGCCGTTCCTGGACCCGGAGATGCTCGTCGAGATCGAGCTCGTCGCGCAGAAAAGCGCCAGCTAACCCGGGCTAAGAGGCCGGGAGGCCGTAGCGGTGTTCGGGCCGCCCGGTGGTGCCGTAGCGGAGCTGGATCTCGACGGCGCCGTCGTCCGCCAGTGAGGAGAGGTACCGCTGGGCGGTGGCACGGGACACGCCTACCCTCCGCGCGACGTCGGCCGCCGAGTACTGCTCGCCGGGAATCAGAGACTCCAGCACCGCCGCCTCCGTCGCCGACCGCGGCTTGGCCGACGGCGAGACGTCACCCGGAATGAGCGCCCGCTTCGCCCGCTCCACGGTGTCCTGGTCCAGGGCACCCGGCTGGCCAAGGATCCGCCGGTACCGGGCGTAGGACCGCAGCTGCTGGGACAAGGACTCGGCCGTGAACGGCTTGAGCAGGTACCCGAGGGCGCCCCGCCGGAAGGCCGTCCGCAGCGACGCGGCGTCCGATGCCGCACTGAGAATCATCGTGTCCACGTCCAGCTGATGCAGGAGATCCAGGCCCGAGGCATCCGGCAGGTACACGTCCAGCAGCACCAGGTCCGGACGCAGGCTGTGGATGGACTGCAGTGCCAGCGACGCCGAACCCGCCGGCGGCAGCGCCAGGAACCCGGCCACGGAATCCACATAGGCGGCGTGGAGCTTGGCGACGTGGAAGTCGTCGTCCACGATCAGCACCCTGAAATCCTCAGACATCCTCGTCCTTCCGTCCGCTATCCATCAGTCTTTGCGTGCCGTGGTGGTTCCGGGCAGCGTGGCCATGAAGACGGCGCCGGGTCCACCAACGTTCCCCGGTTCCAGCACGGTAACGTCGCCGCCGCGCCGCCGCGCCAGTTGCCGTGCGAGAGCCAGGCCCAGGCCCTGGCCGCCCGCGGGCCGGACCTGTCCCTGGAGAACCCCGCCGGCCGCCGTCGTAAACCCTTCGGCGAAAACCGCTTCCGGATCGCCGCCGTCCGGCAGCCCGTTGCCGGAGTCGGCGACGACGACGTGCAGCGTCCCGCCGTCGGCTCCCGGTTCGTCCAGCAGCTCAAGCTCTACCCAGCGCTCGGCAGCCGTGCCGGCCACCGCGGCGTTGACCGCGTTGTCGATCAGGTTTCCGAGCACCGTGGTGACGTCCTGCGGCTCCGATACCTGGCCCCGCACCAACGTTTCCGGCCCGATCCGCAACGATACCCCCCGCTCGTCGGCCTCGACGCCCTTGGCGCCGATGAATGCCTGCAGGTACGGGTCCTGCAACAGTTCGGCCTGGTCCACGGGGAACTTCAGCGGGCCCGTGGCGGCGAGCCGCTCAAGGTATTCCCGCGCCTGCTGGTGCTGGCCGATACTCATGAAACCGGCGATCGTGTGCAGCTGGTTGGCGAACTCATGCCGCTGGGCGCGCAGGGCCGTGGACATGGTTCCCACCGCGTCGAGCTGCCGGGTCAGGTGCTGGAGTTCGGTGCGGTCACGGAGCATGACCACCCAGCCCAGGTCCTCGCGGCGGTGCAGCGCCTTCCGGGCGCTGGCCACCAGGACCTGTTCGCCCGCTACCAGCTCCGCTGCCTCGCCCTCCCGGGCATCGGGCAGGGTCAGGGCTTTGAGCCGGGCTGGCACCGGGGCGTCCTGCCAGAGCTGGCCGGCGAGGTCGGGCTGGCCGAGGAGGCGCTGGGCGGCGGCGTTGAACACACTGATCCGGCCGTCGGCGGAGATGCCCACGACACCTTCATCCACACCCTCCAGGACCGCCACCTGGTCATGCACCAGGGCGCCGATTTCCTCCGGTTCCAGGCCGAGCGTGAGCCGCTGCAGCCGGCGCCGGAGCAGGAATGAGGCCAGGATCCCCGCCACCAGCGAGCCGGCGGCGGTCAGCACGATCGGCACGATGTCCCGGGCCAGGCTCTGCCCGATGGACTCGGTGGAATAGCCGACGCTGACCTCGCCCACCACGGTCCGGGAACCCAAACCGGAATCGGAACCCGAACCCGTGCCGGGGGCAAAGACGGGGACCTTCGCCCCGGCCGACGGACCCAGCGTGCCGGTGTTGCGGGTGGTCACCTCGCGGCCGGCGAGCGCCTCGGACGGGTCCGTGCTTACCCGCTCACCCAGCCGGTCGGCGTCGGGATGGGCCAGCCGCAGGCCAGTTTCGTCGGTAATCACCACGAACAAGGCACCGGTGCGGGTCCGGGCGCCCTCCGCCACTGCCATGAGTGGCCCGGTCTTCAGCTCTGCGGGCGGGGGAGTACCGGCCTGCCGGCTGATGGCCTGCACGTTGGCACGGACCGAAGGGTCCGAGGCCACAGTCCGGGCCAGCGTCAGTGCCTGGTTTTCCGCCTCACGGCCCAGCCGTTCAAATGTGAGCCACGCGTGCACCGCGCCACTGAGCAGCACAACGAGGAGAACCACGCCCAGCTGCAGCAGCAGGGTCTGGGTGGAGAACCTGAGCGGAAGCCTGCCGGCGGGGCTCATCATGGCACTCCTTCGTGGGTCGAGCGGGTTCGTGGGTCAAGCGGGCTGCCGGGTGTTTGGGGCTGGCAGCGGTGTTTGTCGCGGCGCGGAGGGCGTTTGAGCAAAATGCGCAAAATGCTCCCAATAAGCAGTATGCCAATCAATTGAGCCAAAGGCACTGCCGTGACCGGGGCCACTCTAACGTCTGTAGTACGCATCACACCGGGGTGGTGCCGTTCACGTAGAAGGAGCCGGCTGTGCTGGTATTACTTGGATTCGCCATGATCGCGGTTTTCATGGTGCTGATCATGACGAAGAAGTTGACGCCAGTGCTGGCGCTGATCATCGTCCCCACCGTTTTCGGTCTTTTCGCGGGTGCCGGCCTCGGCATCGGCGACATGGTCATGGACTCGATGAAGTCCATGACCTCCACCGCGGCGCTGCTGATGTTCGCCATCATCTACTTCGGCCTGATGATCGACGTCGGGCTGTTCGATCCGCTGGTCCGGTTCATTCTGCGCAAGCTCGGCAATGATCCCGCCAAGGTGGTCCTGGGCACCGCGCTGCTGGCCGCTGCCGTGTCCCTCGACGGCGACGGCTCCACCACCTTCATCCTCACCACCGCCGCCATGTTGCCGATCTACCTCCGGCTGAAGATGAGCCCCGTGGTCCTCACCTGCGTGGCCGGCCTGGCCAACGGCACCATGAACATCGTTCCCTGGGGCGGCCCCACGGCCCGCGCCGCCAGCGCCCTGAAGATCGATGTCAACGAAGTCTTTGTTCCGATGATCCCGTCGCTGATCGCCGGCCTCGCCGTCGTCCTGGTCTTCGCCTGGGTCCTCGGCCTGCAGGAACGCAACCGCCTCCGCGCCACGCAGCCGGAGATGTGGGGAACGCCGGAGACGGCTGAAGCGTTCGACGGCGGTACCCCCGCCGGCGGCGGCCGCACCGGCCGCGGTGGTTCGGGCGGTTCCGGTCGAGGGTCTGCACCTGTTCCCGCAACGGGAGGCCCCGCCGTCGGCGGTTCCCCTGAAGGCTCTTCGGTCGCCGTCCTGGAACGGACTGAGATCCTGGTCGACGACAGCGACACGGCCATGGCGGACACCGCGCTGGACCCCAACCGCAAGACCCTGCGCCCCAAGCTGCAGTGGTTCAACCTGGCCCTCACCGTCGCCGTCATGGGCATGCTCATCGCCGACCTCGTGCCCCTGCCGTACGTCTTCATGGTGGGCTCGGCCATCGCCCTGCTGGTGAACTTCCCGCACGTCAAGGACCAGGGCGCGCAGCTCGTGGCCCACGCACCGTCGATCGTCGCCGTCGTCAGCATGGTCATGGCAGCTGCAGTCCTCACCGGTGTCCTGACCGGCACCGGCATGGTTGAGGCGATGTCCGCCTGGCTGGTCCAGATCATCCCGTCCAGCATGGGCCCGCTCATGGCAGTCATCACCGGCGTGCTCAGCATCCCCATGACGTTCTTCATGAGCAACGACGCCTTCTACTTCGGCGTGCTGCCGGTCCTGAGCGAGACCGCCGCCCACTACGGCATCAGCGCAGCCGAGATGGCCCGTGCCTCCATCACCGGCCAGCCGTTCCACATGCAGAGCCCGCTGGTTCCCGCCATCCTGCTCCTGGTCTCGCTGGCCAAGGTAGACCTGGGCGACCACCACAAGAAGGTCCTCTGGAGGAGCGCAGTCGTCGCCCTCGTCATGCTCGGAGTAGGGATCCTGACCGGAGCAATCGGCATCCACTGATCCGTCAGTTGCCGCGGCCCTGCCGCGGCCGACAGTGCCCGTCCGGCACCCGCTGCAGGGTGCCAGGCGGGCACTGTCGTTTGCCACGTAGACTAAGGGGAAACCAACTACATTGCAGGGGAGATCCATGGCTGCGATCAACCGTGACGACGTCGCGCACCTAGCGCGGCTCGCGCACATTGAGATGAGTGCTGAAGAGCTGGACAGGATGGCCGGCGAACTTGCCGTCATCGTAGACGCGGTGAAGTCCGTGAGCGAGGCCGCAGGTGACGGCGTTCCGGCCACTTCGCACCCGATTCCGCTGAGCAACGTGTTCCGCGAGGACGAGGTGGGCCACACCTTCACCGCCGAGCAGGCACTCTCCGGCGCTCCGGACTCGGACGCAGACCGCTTCAAGGTCCCGGCAATCCTGGATGAGGACTAGAACATGACTGAAACCAACAGCACGGAACTCATCCGTCTTTCCGCGGCCCAGCTGGCCGCGAAGCTCGCCGCCGGTGAGGTCACCGCCGTCGAGGTCACCCAGGCGCACCTGGACCGCATCGCCGCCGTCGACGGGGGAGAGCGCGGCGTCAACGCGTTCCTGCACGTCAACACCGAGGAGGCGCTCGCCGTCGCGGCCGAGGTGGACGCCATCCGCGCGGCAGGCGGGCAGGCCGCCGAGGAACTGCACGAGCTCGCCGGCGTTCCGATCGCCGTCAAGGACCTCATCGTCACCATCGGCCAGCCCACCACGGCCGGTTCCAGGATCCTCGAAGGCTGGCACAGCCCGTACGACGCCACGGTCGTCAAGAAGCTGCGCGCCGCCAAGATGCCGATCCTGGGCAAGACCAACCTGGACGAGTTCGCCATGGGCTCCTCCACCGAGCACTCGGCCT
Source organism: Arthrobacter globiformis NBRC 12137 (assembly GCF_000238915.1). Taxonomy (GTDB): domain Bacteria; phylum Actinomycetota; class Actinomycetes; order Actinomycetales; family Micrococcaceae; genus Arthrobacter; species Arthrobacter globiformis. The sequence goes on from NZ_BAEG01000054.1 coordinate 90,713, forward strand.
TCGGACCCACCCGCAACCCCTGGGACCTGGACCGCATCCCCGGCGGTTCCGGCGGCGGGTCCGCAGCCGCCGTCGCCGCCTTCGAAGCACCCCTGGCCCTGGGCACGGACACCGGCGGATCCATCCGCCAGCCCGGCGCCGTCACCGGCACCGTGGGCGTCAAGCCCACCTACGGCGGCGTCTCCCGCTACGGTGCCATCGCCATGGCGTCCTCGCTGGACCAGATCGGGCCCGTTTCGCGCACCGTCCTGGACTCGGCGCTGCTGCAGCAGGTCATCGGCGGCCACGACCCGCACGACTCCACCTCCCTGCCGGACCCGCTGGGCGACCTCGTGGCCGCTGCGCGCCTCGGCAACGTGGACGGCATGAAGATCGGCATCATCAAGGAGCTCCACGGCGAGGGCTACCAGGCCGGCGTCGAAAACCGCTTCAACGAAGCCCTTGAGCTGCTCAAAGACGCGGGTGCGGAGATCGTTGAGGTGTCCTGCCCCAACTTCCAGTACGCACTGGGTGCCTACTACCTGATCATGCCGTCCGAGGCCTCCTCCAACCTGGCCAAGTTCGACGGCGTCCGCTACGGCCTGCGCGTGCTCCCCGAGGACCCGCCGATGACCATCGAGCGCGTCATGGGCGCCACCCGCGCCGCAGGGTTCGGTGACGAGGTCAAGCGCCGCATCATCCTGGGCACATACGCGCTGTCCGCCGGCTACTACGACGCCTACTACGGCTCCGCGCAGAAGGTCCGCACGCTCATCCAGCGTGACTTCGAGGCTGCCTTCGCCAAGGCCGACGTCCTGATTTCCCCCACAGCGCCCACCACGGCGTTCAAGCTGGGCGAGAAGCTCGATGACCCGCTGGCGATGTACCTCAACGACGTCGCCACCATCCCCGCCAACATGGCCGGGGTCCCCGGGCTGTCGCTGCCCGGCGGCCTGGCTGACGAGGACGGACTGCCTGTCGGCATCCAGCTGCTGGCTCCGGCCCGCGAGGATGCCCGCCTCTACCGGGTGGGCGCTGTCCTGGAATCCCTGTTGGAGGCGAAGTGGGGCGGTCCGCTGCTGGACAAGGCCCCGGCGCTGGTTGAGCTTGTCGGAACCCAGGAGGCAAAATAATGAGCGCTGACGCGATTCTGAGCTTCGAAGAAGCCATGGAGAAGTACGACCCCGTCCTGGGGTTCGAGGTCCACGTTGAACTCAACACCAAGACCAAGATGTTCTCCTCCGCGCCCAACGTGTTCGGCGACGAGCCCAACACCAACGTCAACGAGGTGGACCTGGGCATGCCCGGCGTCCTGCCGGTGGTGAACAAGACCGCGGTGGAGTCCTCCATCAAGATCGGCCTCGCGCTGAACTGCAAGATCGCCGAATCCTGCCGCTTCGCCCGGAAGAACTACTTCTACCCGGACACCCCGAAGAACTTCCAGACGTCCCAGTACGACGAGCCGATCGCGTATGACGGCTACCTGGACATCGAACTCGAGGACGGCACCGTGTTCCGGGTCGAGATCGAGCGCGCGCACATGGAGGAGGACGCCGGCAAGCTCACCCACCTCGGCGGCTCGGCCGGACGCATCCAGGGCGCGGAATACTCGCTCGTGGACTACAACCGCGCCGGCGTTCCGCTCGTGGAGATCGTCACCAAGCCGATCGAGGGTGCCGGTTCCCGCGCCCCCGAGCTGGCCAAGGCCTACGTGGCGGCAGTGCGTGAAATCGTCAAGAACCTCGGCGTCTCGGACGCCAAGATGGAGCGCGGCAACGTCCGCTGCGACGCCAACGTTTCGCTGCGCCCGCACGGCCGCGAACGCTTCGGCATCCGCTCCGAGACGAAGAACGTGAACTCGCTGCGCGCCGTCGAACATGCCGTCCGCTACGAGATCCAGCGCCACGCCGCCGTCCTGGACTCCGGTGAGCCGGTGATCCAGGAAACCCGCCACTGGCACGAGGACACGCGCACGACGACGTCGGGCCGGGCCAAGTCCGACGCCGACGACTACCGCTACTTCCCGGAGCCGGACCTGGTTCCCGTGGTTCCCTCCCGGGAGTGGGTGGAGGAGCTCCGCGCGACCCTGCCCGAGCCGCCGGCCGAGCGCCGCAAGCGGCTGAAGCAGGACTGGGGCTACTCGGACCTGGAGTTCCGCGACGTCGTCAACGCCGGCGTGCTGGACGAGATCGAGGAAACCATCGCCGCCGGCGCCACGGCATCCGTGGCCCGCAAGTGGTGGATGGGCGAGATCGTGGGCCGCGCCAAGAACGCCGACGTCGACCCCGGCCAGCTGGGCATCGAACCGGCCACCATCGTGGAGCTGAGCCGCATGGTGGAAGCGGGAAAGATCAACAACAAGATGGCGTCCGCGGTGCTGGACGGCGTGCTCGCCGGCGAAGGCACCCCGGCCGAGGTCGTCGAGAAGCGCGGCCTCGCCGTGGTATCGGACGACGGCCCGCTCCTGGAAGCCATCGACGCAGCCCTCGCCGCGCAGCCCGACGTCGCGGACAAGATCCGCGCCGGCAAGCTTCAGGCCATCGGTGCCATCGTCGGCGGCGTCATGAAGGCCACCCGCGGCCAGGCCGACGCCGGCCGCGTCAAGGAGCTGATCCTGGAGAAGCTGGGCGTCAACGCCTAGCGGTTTGCAACCCAACTGGGTCGCAGCTGTGGGGGTTCTGAGCGCTCAGAACGCCCTGTGCTGCGACCCAGTTGGGTTTAACCGTGGCTGAGCCGGGCCATGATGTCCTGCAGCGCCTCGCACACTACCCGGACCGAGGCGCGCTTGAGGTTTTCCGGGCGCGCCAGGATATCGATCCGGCGCCGGGTGCTGATCCCGTGCAGCGGCCGCAGCACGATGTCCGGGTTCAGCACCGGCCGCGCGGTATGCCGCGGCAGCAGGCCGATCACGCTTCCCGAGGCCACCAGCGCCGCCACCGTGGAATAGTCATTGATCCGGTGCACGATGTTCAGTTCCCGGCTGGATACCGCGGCGACGGCGGACAGCACGTCCGCGGGCGAGTAGCCGGCGCGGCTGGTCACCCAGGGCTCGCCGACGACCTCGGACGCTGTCAGCGCCGCCTGGCCCGCCAGCCGGTGGCCGGCCGGCAGCGCCACATCCAGCGGCTCATGGGCCAGCGGTATCACCGCCACCCTTTCCTCCGGCCACTTGGGACTGTGGTCCATCCGGTGCGCCAGCACGAGGTCGTACCTCGCGGTCAGCGCGGGGAATTCCTGCTGGGCCACGTCCTCGTCGGAGAGCAGCACCTTCGGCTTGTCCGGGCCGTCCAGAAGCCGCGCCAGCGGCGCGAACAGCGCCTGCCCGGCGCTGTGGAATCCGCACACCGTCACTGGCGCCACGGTTGAGCTGTGGTACGCACCGATCGCCATCCGCGCGTCGGCCATGGCGCTGACGACGGCGGCACCCGCGTCCGCGAGCACCTGGCCGGCCTCAGTGAGGACCAGGTTCCGGCCCTCCTTGCGGGTCAGCGGCACCTCGACGCTTTTCTGCAGCTGGGCGAGCTGCTGGGACACGGCGGAGGGTGTGACGAGCAGGGTGTCGGCCACGGCCTTGACGCTTCCCAGCGCGCCAAGCTCCCGCAGCATTTCGAGCTGGTGGATCTCCATGCGCTCCATCCTATTCCTTAGCAATTCCTTAATCGTCGATTGAGAAAATTCCCCTTGTGCTAACGGGTCCAAGGTGGCTCTAATGAAGGGAGATTTCCCCCGCATGCCACTGCATGCCGAACGTAAGGAAGCCAATGAAGGCCCTCTACAAGGCCGGCGCACACGCCGGGTTTGAACTGACCGACCGCCCGGAACCCGAGGCGGGACCCGGCGAGGTCAAGATCCGCGTGCTGACCACCGGCATCTGCGGCACTGACCTGCACATCCAGTCCTGGGACGCCTGGGCACAGGGCATCATCGAGGCCCCGCTGATCGCCGGTCACGAGTTCTACGGCGAAGTGGTGGCCACCGGCGAGGACGTGCGCTATGTCAAAGTCGGCGACCGCGTGTCCGGCGAGGGCCACATCGTCTGCGGGATCTGCCGCAACTGCCGCGCCGGCCGCCGGCAGATGTGCATCCACACGGTCAGCGTGGGCGTGCAGCGGGACGGCGCGTTCGCCGAGTATGTGGTCATCCCCGAGACGAATGTCTGGGTGCACCAGGACCCGTCCGTCACACCCGAGCTCGGCGCCATCTTTGACCCGTTCGGCAACGCCGTGCACACCGCGCTGAGTTTCCCGCTGGTGGGTGAGGACGTCCTGATCACCGGCGCCGGGCCGATCGGCCTGATGGCCATCGCCGTGGCCCGCCACGCCGGCGCCCGCAAGATCGCCATCACTGACGTCTCTGCCCCGCGGCTCGAGCTTGCCCGGCAGCTCGGCGTGGACCTCGCCATCGACGTTTCCAAGACGCGGGTCCGGGAAGCGCAGCGGGAGCTGGGCATGCGCGAGGGCTTCGACATTGGACTGGAAATGTCCGGCCACCCCACGGCGCTGCCGGAGATGATCGACAACATGAACCACGGCGGACGCATCGCCATGCTCGGCCTGCCCAGCCAGTCCATCAACATCGACTGGGGCAAGGTGGTCACGCACATGCTCACCCTGAAGGGCATCTACGGCCGCGAGATGTACGAGACCTGGTACGCCATGAGTGCCATGCTGTCCTCCAACCCTGCACTGCACGCCAGCATCTCCGCCGTGGTGACGGACGTGCTGCCGGCCACCCAGTGGGAGAAGGGCTTCGAAATCGCGAAGGCCGGGGTCGGCGGCAAGGTCGTGCTCGACTGGTCGGAAATCTGACCTGCGCCAAAAGCTGACGGCGCCCGGAACCTGACGCGCACCGGGCCTGCCCCTGCCACCTCCCACCCATAGTCTTTAACTGTTTCCCAGCCGAGGAGAACCCGCCATGTACTCAGCCATCAAGAACCAGCTCCGCGCCGAGCTCGACGACATCCGCACCGCAGGCCTGTACAAGACCGAGCGCCACATCGACTCCGCCCAGGCCAGCCACATCACGGCCGGGCAGATCGGTGAGGCCGGCTCGCCCGTCCTGAACTTCTGCGCCAACAACTACCTGGGCCTGGCCGATCACCCGGAAATCATCGCGGCGGCCAAGTCCGCCATGGACGACCGCGGTTTCGGCATGGCCAGTGTCCGGTTCATCTGCGGCACCCAGGATCTCCACCTCGAACTCGAAGCGAAGGTCTCACAGTTCCTGGGCACGGAGGACACCATCCTGTTCTCCAGCTGCTTCGACGCCAACGGCGGCGTTTTCGAATCGCTCTTCGGCCCGGAGGACGCCATCATCTCCGACGCCCTGAACCACGCCTCCATCATCGACGGGATCCGGCTCTGCAAGGCGCAGCGGTTCCGGTATGCGAACCAGGACATGGCTGACCTGGAGGCGAAGCTGGTGGAGGCCAAGGATGCGCGAAGGAAGATCATCGTCACCGACGGCGTCTTCTCCATGGACGGCTACCTGGCCCCGCTGGAGGCCATTTGCGACCTGGCCGAGAAGCATGACGCCCTGGTGATGGTGGATGATTCCCACGCCGTCGGGTTCATGGGCGCCACCGGAGCCGGGACCCCCGAGCACGCAGGCGTGTCTGACCGGGTGGACATCTTCACCGGCACCTTCGGCAAGGCGCTGGGCGGCGCCTCGGGCGGCTACGTGTCCGGCCGCAGCGAAGTGGTGGCGATGCTCCGGCAGAAGGCCCGCCCCTACCTCTTCTCCAACTCCCTGGCGCCGGCCATCGTGGCGGCCACCATCAAAGCGCTGGAGCTCGTGCAGACCTCCGGGGAACTCCGGGCCAGCCTGTTCCGGAACGCGGAGCTGTTCCGCCGCCGGATGACGGAGGAAGGTTTCGAACTGCTCGACGGCGAGCACGCCATTGTGCCGGTCATGTTCGGCGACGCCGTGCTGGCAGCAAAAGTGGCCGACCAGATGCTCCAGCACGGGGTCTACGTCACCGCCTTCAGCTTCCCCGTGGTGCCGCGCGGCGCCGCCCGGATCCGCGTCCAGCTCTCCGCCGCGCACAGCGCCGACGACGTCGAAACCTGCGTCCAGGCGTTCGTCAAGAGCCGCGACGCGGTGGCTGCGTAGGTTATGGCTATCTGTAAAGATTGAGCCCATGGCATCAACCTATGACGTGGTCATTGCGGGCGGCGGGATTGCCGGCCTTTCACTGGCCTCCGCGCTGGCCGGCAAATGCACCGTTGCGCTCGTGGAGGCGGAGCAGCAGCTGGCCTACCACACGTCCTCACGCTCGGCCCGGCAGCTCATCCCCAGCTACGGTCCGCCGGTGGTCCAGGAACTCACGGTCCGCACCCTCGAGCTGATTGCAGCGGACGACGCCGGACAGCCCCAGCCCGTGCTGACGCCGCGAAGCTTTATGCTCATCGGGGACGAACAGACGGTGCGGGCCGAGGCCAGCGGCGAGATGCGCCTGATCAGCCACGGGGAAGCGCTCGGGTTGTGCCCGGCCCTGAAACCGGAGTCCTTCTCCGCCGCGGGGCTGGACACCGGGTCCTTCGGGTGTGACGCCCCGGTGCTGCTGGAAAGGCACCGGGAGCGTGCCGAAGCTGCCGGCGTGGACATCATTACCGGTGCCCGCGTGCACTCCGCCCAGCGGCTCGGAACGGGATGGGAGATCGGCGCCGGGCAGGAAGGCTTCTCCGCCGGCGTCCTGGTCAACGCCGCCGGCGCCTGGGCGGACGAACTGGCGGTGCTGAGCGGCGTCGAGAAGATCGGCCTGCAGCCGTACCGGCGCACGGCGGCGATTGTCGGCGTCGACCATCCGCTGCCGGAGGGCAGCCCCATGGTGGCTGCCGCCGACGACTCCTTCTACTTCCGCAGGGAAGGCGGCGACGTGCTGATCTCACCGTCGGAGCACGTGGCCAGCCCGGCGGAGGACGCACGTCCCCGTCCCGGGGACGTGGAGCGGCTCATCGCCCGGCTCAATACGCTGACGACGCTGGGGATCGGCCCCGTCCGGACGGCCTGGACCGGCCTGCGCACCGAGGCGGCCGACGGCGTCCCGGTCGTGGGGTTCGACGCCGAGGCCCGCGGGTTCTTCTGGCTCGCCGGCCAGGGCGGCTACGGGTTCCAGACGTCGTCCGGCATCGCGGAACTGGCCGCGGCCCAGATCCTGGCGGGTCCGGAAACCACCGCCGCGGGAGAAACCAGTGCCGGTCCGGTATCCCGGACGGCGGATGCGCTGGCTGCGACGCGCTGGTCCATCCGGCGCTGAAGAATGGATCCATGAGCACCCTGATCACCAACATCGCCGAACTGATGACCCAGGACCCGGAACACCGTGTCCTCAAGGACGCGGCAGTGGTGATCGAGGGGGAACGGATCTCGTGGATTGGCCAGGCATCCGGCGCCCCGGCGGCCGACGACGCCGTGGATGCCGGCCGCCGGGCCGTGCTGCCCGGCTGGGTGGACTCCCACACGCACCTGATTTTCGCCGGTGACCGGACGGCCGAATTCGAAGCGCGGATGGCGGGGGAGGACTACAGCGCCGGCGGCATCGCCGTCACCACCGAAGCCACCCGGACCACCGGCGACTACGACCTCACACGGCTGGCGCAGGGGCGCGTCGCCGAAGCGGTATCGCAAGGCACGACGTACCTGGAAACGAAAACGGGCTACGGCCTCGACGTCGAGCAGGAGGCCAGGAGCGCCCGGATCGCGTCAACAGTGGCGGACGAGGTCACCTACCTGGGCGCCCACCTGGTGCCGGCCGGGATGGACGCGGAGGAGTACGCCAAACTCGTCTGCGGCCCGATGCTGGACGCGGTCCGCCCCTACGCCCGGTGGGCCGACGTGTTCTGCGAACGCGGCGCCTTCTCGGAGGAGCAGTCCCGCTCCGTGCTGCAGGCCTGCCGCGACGCCGGGCTGGGGCTGCGGGTGCACGGCAACCAGCTGGGTCACGGGGCCGGGGTCCGCCTCGCCGTGGAGTTCGGCGCAGCGAGCGTGGACCACGTCAACTATCTCTCGGAGCAGGACATCGCCGGCCTCGCCGCCGGCTGGACCGGCTGGGATGCCGCCGCAGGAACGGGCCGGCGTGGAACGGTGGCCACCTGCCTGCCGGCCTGCGACCTTTCCACCCGGCAGCCGCTGGCCCCCGGCCGGCAACTGCTGGACGCCGGTGTGCCCCTGGCGCTCGCGTCCAACTGCAACCCCGGCACGTCCTACACGAGTTCCATGGCGTTCTGCGTCACCACCGCCGTCCTCCAGATGGGCCTGAGCGTCCACGAGGCCGTCCGGGCGGCGACGTACGGCGGCGCCCTGGCGCTGCAGCGCGAGTCCGGAAACGACGTCGACGGCGAACGCGCAGTGGGCTCCATCGCCGTGGGGCACCGGGCGGACCTGCACGTCCTCAACGCCCCGTCCGCCACCCACCTCGCCTACCGGCCCGGCATGCCGCTCACCCACGCGGTTTGGCGCGCAGGGGTGCGCGCACGGTAGTGTCAGGCGGGGCCACCACCCGACGTTCGTGACGGAACGTGATCATTAGGGGTCTGCTACAATCACAAAGCGTCATTTTTCGTGGCGCTTTTGGATCCTGAGAGGCCCTGCATGACCCGCACCGACCGACTGACGGCCATCCTTGATCTCCTTGCCGCGACCGGCCAGGTGGAAGTCGAGGAGATCGTCACCCGGCTCGGCGTGTCACCCGCAACCGCCCGGCGCGACCTGGACAGCCTGGCCAAGCGGCGGCTGCTGACGCGGACCCGCGGCGGCGCCACCACCGGCGCCCTGGCCTACGACCTTCCCGGCAGGTACAACCGGGACGACCACGCCGTGGCCAAGCAGGAGATTGCCCTGGCCGCCTCGGCGCTCATTGCCCCGGGCATGGTGATCGGGCTCTGCGGCGGCACCACGAGCACCGCCCTGGCGCAGATCCTGGCCACCCGCGAGGACCTCAACTCGCCGTCGAACCAGCCCACCCTCACGGTGGTCACCAACGCGATCAACATCGCCTCGCAGCTTGCCGTCCGGCCCAACATCAAGGTGATGGTGACAGGCGGCATCCTCAACACCCGGTCCTATGAGCTCGTGGGCCCGTACACGGACATCATCATGCAGAAGGTAGTGCTGGACATCGCCTTCATCGGGGTCAACGGTGTCGACGCCGAGGTGGGGCCAACCAACACCGGCGAGGCCGAGGCAACGGTCAATGCGCTGCTGGCCAGCCGTGCCAGCGTCTCCTACGTGATCGCAGATTCCTCGAAGGTGGGCCGCCGGGCGTTCGCCACCATGGACGGCTACGACTTCACCCGGCTTATCACCGATGCCGGCATTTCTGCGGCGGACAAGGCCGCGTTCGAGGCCCGCGGCACCGACGTGATCGTGGCCGGCGCCTAAAAGATTACCGGCGGTGCGTCCAGCACCGTCTCGTCCACCCTCCGGTCCACCCACTGGGTGAAGGGCGTGTCGAGTTCGTACTTGCCCAGACTGTTGCGCACCAGCATGCGGACTTCGGCGTTTTCGGGGTTGTTCAGCGACTCGAAATACTCCACCGACCAGTGGAACCAGCGCATGCAGAACAGGCGCATGGTCAGCCCGTGCGTGACCAGCAGGGCGTTGGGGGAGTAGTCCGGCTTGGACCAGTGCCGGTACAGGGTTTCCATGAACGAGGAGATCCGGTCGTAGACGTCGGAGCCGGACTCGCCCTCCCGGAAGCGGTAGAAGAAGTGGCCGTAGGCGTTGCGGAGTTCCTTTTGGTCCTCGATGTCGCCGGAAATCTGGAAGTTGGCCCAGTCCTGCTCCCGCAGCCGCGGCTCCTCGATCACCCGCTCGGTCAGGGCTCCCAGGTTGAGCGCCTCGAGGGTCTGGTAGGCGCGCAGGTACGGAGACACGTAGACGCTCACCTGCCGCCCGTCCAGCTCCCGGCGGATGCGCTCCCCGGCGGCCTTCGCCTGCTCCAGTCCGAGCTCCGTCAGTGGAATCCGGTAGTCGGGCACCCTGTTGTAGATGGAGGTGTCCGCGTTGGCCGCCGACTGGCCGTGCCGGATCATGATGATTTTCCCGGGAGCGCTCATAGTTTCCCAGCATAGGGTCAGCCCGCAGCCGGACAGGAACCGACTGGCCAGCAGGAAGCGAATGGCAGGAGCCGGCAGGCTGACAGGAAAGTACCAGCAGGTACAGGCAAGATAGGAACATGTTGGTTCCCTCCCGCCGCCGGCTGCGGTTCGAAGTCTGGATTGTCCTGGGGTTGTCGCTGGGGCAGTCCGCCGTCTATTCCGTGGTGCAGCTGCTGGACAAGATGACCCGGGCACCGCTGGCGCAGGGGACGTCCACGCTGAACAGGTCACAAAGCACCCGGGAGTACTTCGACCTGACGTACCAGCTGCTGGACATCATCTTCGCCCTGGTGCCGGTCCTGCTGGTGATCTACTTCATGACAGACCAGCGCCAGGCGAAGGCCGGGTCCGGGCACGACGCCGGCTCCGCCTTCCGGAAGCTGGGATTCAACTTTGCCCGGCCCGGAAAGGACCTGGTGCAGGGGCTCGGGCTGGCCGCCCTGATCGGCATCCCGTCGCTGGGCCTCTACGCCGCCGGACGTGCCCTGGGGATTACGACGGCGATCATCCCCAGCGGCCTGGACGCATACTGGTGGACAGTGCCCGTGCTGATCCTGTCCGCCATGCGCCACGCGATCGTGGAGGAAGTCATTGTAGTGGGCTATCTCCTGGACCGGTTCGCCAAGTTCGGCTGGTCCATGCCCCTGGCGATCTTTGCCTCCTCGATGCTTCGCGGCAGCTACCACCTGTACCAGGGGTTCGGGCCCTTCATCGGAAACGCGGTCATGGGCGTCGTTTTCGCCTGGGTCTACACCAAAACCCGCCGGGTGATGCCGCTCGTCATCGCGCACGCGCTGCTGGACATCGTGGCGTTCGTCGGCTTCAGTCTGTTCGGCAAGGCGGCCGGGCTGGGTTAGTGGTCCTCGGCTGGCGGTCCCAGGCCATCGGTCCTGCGCTGGCAGCCGTTAAAAATGATTCGGCCGCCATCGGCGGGTGGCGTCTTTGGCACCCGCTGATGGCGGCCGAAGTTAAGGGCAGAAAATGCGTCAGATGGTGACGGCGCCTGCCGCGGTTTCGAACGTGACGGAGAGGATTCCCGGAGTGCCGTGCGGGGCCACCCAGTTCACTGCGACATCCTCAAGCGGCCGTTCGACGGGCTCGCCGAGCCACTCGGTCACGCGCTCGGCAGAGCCCGCAATCGTGAGGCTGGACATCTTCACATTGCTGTCGTAGGCGTTGGACGGGTGCAGTCCCGGATCGCCCTCCCACTTCAGCATGTACGGAACCTGCGGGTCCGCGATCAGGCCCAGGATGCCAATCTGCTTCCAGACCAGCTCTCGGCCGTCGGGGAACTTGCGGTTGCCGTTGACGGCGGAGCGGCCCAGACGCTCCTCGAAGGGGGCAAGGTCGTCAACTTCGACGCACCAGCCCATCCAGCCGCCGCCCGCTGCGGACCGGGCCCGGACGGCCTGGCCGAACGGTGCCTTGTCCGACGCCGGGTGGTCCAGGACCTCAACAACCTCGAGATACTTGTGGCCTGCCAGGGGGATGATCATGTTCCGGGTTCCAAACCGGGGGTGCACTCCGCCCTTTACGGCTTCGACGCCGAGGGCAGAGGAGATACGTTCGGTGGTGGCCGCGAGGCCATCGTGTTCACAGGCGTAAGAGACGTGATCCATGCGCATGCCCTCATCTTGGCACTTTGTGACGGGGCTCTCAGCTTAGGGTTGCCTAACCTGGAGGAAAGTCCATACTTTGTCGAAGTTCGTCACAAAGCTGTGCGCGTAACAGAGCCATTCGTGCACTGATCGCAGGTCATGAGTGCCGGCGAAAAAGGCCCCGGAAAAGGCCCGGGAGTCACACAGCCGTCACATTCTTCGCGCAGATGTCCGCCTGTTTCGTAAACTGGGCAACAGGTCATGAGTGCCAGCGACAGCCCCGGCTTGCTGGCCGGCAACCCTCCTTCCGCGGTGGGGTGCCCCGGGTGAAGACCTGGCCTGCCGGACAGCTGTCGGCGGGCAAGCGCGAAGAAGAGGTTTACCTATGACGATTTCTGTCAGCAGCACCGACCTTCCGGCCGCCGGGGCTCCGCACCCGACGGGTCTGGACGGCACCGTTCCCGGCGGCGCAAACCAGGACGGCACAGTCCGGTACGTCAACATTGGCGGCCTGGAGCTCGAGGCCGGAGGCTTCCTGCCGGACGTCACACTGGCCTACGAATCCTGGGGAACCCTCAACGAGGACGGCTCCAACGCCATCCTCGTTCAGCATGCCCTCACCGGCAGCACGCACGTGACGCGGGGTGCCGGTGACGAGGAGGGCTGGTGGGAACAGTTCGCCGGGCCCGGTGCGCCGGCGGACACTGACAGGTTCTTTGTCGTTTCCATCAATATCCTGGGCGGCTGTTACGGGTCCACGGGGCCGTCGTCGGCCGCTCCGGACGGCAAACCCTGGGGTTCACGCTTTCCGCTGGTGACGCTCAGGGACTCCACCCTCGCCGAGGCCAGGCTCGCCGACCGGCTCGGCATCAGCAGCTGGCACGCCGTGGTGGGCGGATCCATGGGTGGGGCCCGCGCCCTCGAATGGGCGGTGACTTTCCCGGAGCGGGTGCGCCGCTGCGGTGTCATCTCCGTCGGTGCCAGGAGCACGGCTGAACAGATCGCCTTCGCCCAGGCGCAGACTCTTGCTATCCGGCAGGACCGCCACTTCAACGGCGGCGACTACTACGGCGGGCCGGAACCCGTGGAGGGCCTGGCGCTCGCACGGCGGATTGCGCACATCACCTACCGGTCTGCCTACGAACTCGATTTCCGGTTCGGCAGGAACGCCCAGGCCGCCGAAGAGCCGCTGCAGGCCGACGCCCTGGCGGGCCGTGGCCGGTACCAGGTGGAGAGCTACCTCGACCACCAGGGCAGCAAGCTGGTCCGGCGCTTCGACGCCAACAGCTACATCGCCCTGACGGAAGCGCTCATGAGCCATGACGTCACCCGGGGGAGAGGGACGCTCAAGGAAACCCTGGCGCGGGCCTCCGCGGACTTCTTCGTTGCCGCCGTGGAGACGGACCGGCTGTACTTCCCCGCCCAGTCGCTGGAACTCGCCGAGGCCCTGCCCGGGGACGTGGATGTCCACATGATCGATTCGCCCATCGGCCACGACGGCTTCCTCACGGAGATCGGCCAGCTGAACGCCCAGCTCAGGGCACACCTCCTGAACTGACTCCAGGGCCGGTCCGTGCCGCCGAGCCGACCGTATCGTGGCAATGCCGATGCCGCATATGTGCATTTATGCAGATGTGCCCTGCACTATTTGGCGTTGAGCTTGCGTCATCGGCAGACCATACTCGTTGAATCCGGCGTTCGTGGTGCGCATCACACCAGTTCGCCATCGACTGGTCCCCGTGGCGTCGAGGAAGACGCCGAAGGAGTTCGCAATGAGTACGGAAAGCTCCGCCGCAAGGCGTGCAGAGGAAACCGATATCAAGGCCACAGGCCTCAAGAAAGTTGTCACGGCGTCCATGGCCGGCACCGTCGTGGAGTGGTATGAGTTCTTCCTCTATGCGTCGGCTGCCACCCTGGTCTTCGGCAAGACCTTCTTCCCCAACGCCGGCACCGAGCTGGACGGCATCATCGCCGCCTTCCTCACGTACGCGGTCGGCTTCATTGCCCGCCCGATCGGCGGCATCGTCTTCGGGCACTTCGGCGACAAGTTCGGCCGCAAGCAGCTGCTGCAGCTGAGCATCATCCTGGTCGGTGTCTCCACCTTCCTCATGGGCTGCCTCCCGACGTTCCAGCAGATCGGCTACTGGGCGCCCGCGCTCCTGGTCTTCCTGCGGTTCGCCCAAGGCTTCGCGGTCGGCGGCGAATGGGGCGGCGCGGTCCTCCTCGTGGCAGAGCACAGCCCCAGCAAGTCCCGCGGATTCTGGGCCAGCTGGCCGCAGTCCGCCGTGCCCATGGGCAACCTGCTCGCTACGGCCGTGCTGTTCATCCTGTCCTCCACCCTGACCCAGGAAGCCTTCCTCGGCTGGGGCTGGCGCGTCGCGTTCTGGCTCTCCGCGGTGATCGTCCTCATCGGTTACTACATCCGCACCAAGGTCAACGACGCCCCGATCTTCCTCGAAGCCCGCAAAGAGGTCGAGGCCGGGCACAAGGGCTACGGCGTGGCCGAGGTCTTCAGGCGCTACCCGCGCGGCGTTTTCACCGCCATGGGCCTGCGCTTTGCCGAGAACATCCTTTACTACCTCGTGGTGACCTTCTCCATCACTTACCTGAAGACGGTTGTCCAGGCCGACACGACCCGGATCCTGCTGCTGCTGCTGCTGGCCCATGCCGTGCACTTCGCCGCCGTTCCGCTGGTGGGCAAGATGTCGGACCGCTTCGGCCGCAAGCCCGTCTACATGGCCGGGGCCATCCTCGGTGCCACCTGGGGCTTCTTCGCCTTCCCGATGATGGACACCAAGAACGACGTCATCATCCTGGCGTCCATCATGATCGGCCTGCTGTTCCACGCACTCATGTACGCCGGCCAGCCTGCGATCATGGCGGAAATGTTCCCCACCCGGATGCGCTACTCCGGCGTCTCGCTCGGCTACCAGGTAACCTCCATCGTGGCCGGTTCGCTGGCCCCGATCATCGCCGCGTCGCTCCTGAGCACCTACAAGTCCTCCGTCCCGGTGGCCATCTACCTGCTGATTGCCTGCGCCATCACCGCTGTCGCGGTGTTCTTCCTGAAGGAAACCCGCGGCATCTCGCTCCACGACGTGGACGCGGCCGACGCCCAGGGCACTGCCGACCTGCTCGCAGCCGGCAAGAAGTAAGCCCGGCTTTAGCCTCGACCCTGACGAGCATCCAGCAGCTGCCCGGACCCGCCACCCGTGCGGGGCCGGGCAGTTGCCCGTTCACCGAGACCAAGGATTTCCATGAAAGCAGCAGTCCTCTACTCCGCCGTCCCCAGCACCGGTAGTGCATCGCAGAAGCCCAGCTACGCGGACGCCCGGCCCCTGGTGGTGCAGGAGCTGGCCCGGCCCGAGCCGCGCGCCGGCGAGCTGGGCGTTGCCATCACCTACTCCAGCCTGTGCCACTCGGACCTTTCCGTGGTGGACGGTTCGCGGGTCCGGCCCCTGCCCATGGCACTGGGCCACGAGGCCGTGGGGCGGGTCGTGTCTGTCGGCGGCGGCGTCTCCGACGTGTCCGTGGGGGACCACGTGGTGCTGGTCTTCGTGCCGAGCTGCGGGGACTGCCGTGCCTGCCGGTCCGGCCGTCCCGCCCTCTGCCACCAGGCGGCCGAGGTCAACGGCTCCGGCGACCTGCTCCACGGCGAGGCGCTGCTGCGGACGCCGGCAGGGGAGCGCATCAACCATCACCTGGGCGTCTCGGCTTTCGCCGATTACGCCGTAGTGGCCCGGGAGTCCGTGGTGGTAATTGACGACGACGTCCCGGACACCGTTGCGGCGATGTTCGGTTGCGCCGTGCTCACCGGCATGGGCGCTGTGCTCAACACCGCCGCCGTCACGGCCGGCCAGTCGGTGGCCGTCTTCGGGCTGGGGGCAGTGGGCCTTTCCGCCGTCATGGCCGCCTCCCTCGCGGAAGCCGGCAGCGTGATCGCCATCGATCCCAATTCCGGCAAGCACCAGCTCGCCCTCGACTGCGGCGCCACCGCCGTGGGGACGCCCGAGGACGCGGCCGGACTCATCGCGGAAGCCGCCGGGGACGGGGTCGACGTCGCCGTCGAAGCGGTTGGCTCGGCCGGCGTGATCGCCGCGTGCCTCGGGCACGTGACCCGGGGCGGCGCCGTCGTCTCGGTCGGCCTGCCCCATCCCTCGGCAGAGCTGACAGTGCCGGCGCTGCAGTTCGCCGGGGCCGGCAAACGCCTGCTCGGTTCGTACATGGGCGATGCCGTTCCCGGGCGGGACATCCCGCTCTATCTCGGCTACTGGCGGGAGGGCCGGCTGCCGGTGGAACTGCTGCACACCGACACCAGGCCGCTCACCGAGATCAACGAGGGACTGGATGCGCTGGCGTCCGGGCAAGTGGTGCGGCGGCTGTTCACGGCCTGACGGGGGCACGGCCTGACGGGGGCGCGGCCTGACGGGGGACGGCTGGCAGGCGCGCGTCAGCCCGCCAGCAGGCCCGCCCGGGCCTTGACCTCCTCCTTGAGTGACGCGATGACGGCCTGCACCGCGGCCGAGCGGAGGGACTCCGGCCGCGCCACCGCCCAGATGGGCAGCTGGCGCTCGAAGTCGCCGGCGAGCACGGGAACGAAATCCGGCTGCCCGGCCACCATGAAGTTCGGCAGCAGCCCGATGCCTGCGCCCTGCCGCACCGCCTCCACCTGGGCGAAGACACTCGTGGCCTGGAAGCTCGAGGTAGGCATCGGCAGCTGCGAGGACCAGCGGTGCCCCAACTCGGCCACCTGGAGCGCAGACTCAACGTAAGAGACAAAGCCGTGCTGCCCGACGTCGTCGAGCGTTTCCGGCAGTCCATGCTCCGCGGCGTAGCCGGGGCTGGCGTAGAGGCGCAGGTAGTAATTGCTCAGGAAGATCGTTTGGGCGTTGCTGACATCCGTCCGGCCAACCACGATTTCCAGGTCCACGCCGGACCTGTTCTGGCTGACCTTCCGCGTCGCGCTCAGCATCTCGATGTTCAGCTGCGGGTTCTGTTGCTGCAGCCGGACCAGCGCCGGCGTAACGAACACGGCTCCCACACCGTCCGTCGTCGCCACCCGCACCAGCCCGGACAGGGCGCTCTGGTCCTGGCTGATCAGGCCGGAAAGTGATCCAAGAGTGTTCTCGATGGCTTCCGCCGCCTCCACGGCGGCGGCACCGAGCTGGGTCAGCTCCCAGCCCTGCGGGCTGCGTTCAAGAGTGCGCCCGCCAAGCTGCTTGTCCAGGGCGAGGATCCGGCGGGAGATGGTGGTGTGGGTGGTGCCCAGGGTTTCCGCCACCGCGTTGAACCTGCCCAGACGCGCAACTGTCAGCAGGATCAGCAGGTCGTCCGGGCTCGGAAGCCGCCTCAGGTCCACGGCAGGCCTTTCATCTGTGTGCATCAGTGCACATACCGCCTGTAATTTTTCCCCTTGATTGCACTCTAGCAGGGTGTGATTGTGGACACAGAGCTTCCGGCCCGAGCGGCCGGATCCGAAGCAAAGGAGCTTACGAATGGCAGTAATCGGCTGGATTGGCCTCGGAAACATGGGCGGCAACATGTCCGCGAACCTGGCCAAGGCGGGGCACGATGTCCGCGGTTTTGACCTCAATCCCGCAGCGCTGGCCGCCGCAGAGGAGGCCGGCGTAAAGCCGGTCGGCAGCATTGCCGAGGCCGTCGACGGCGCTGACGTTGTGTTCACCATGCTGCCCAAGGGCGAGCACGCCCGTGCGGTCTACCTCGGTGAAGACGGCGTCCTCGCGCATGCCGACACCCGCACGCTGCTGGTGGACTCCTCCACCATCGACATCGCGTCCGCCCAGGAACTGCACGACGCCGCTGCTGCCGCCGGCTTCCGCTTTGTGGACGCCCCGGTCTCGGGCGGCATGAGCGGTGCCAAGGCGGGGACGCTGACCTTCATGGTGGGCGGCGAGGCGGGCGCCGTTGCGGACGCCACCGGCTACATCGGCCCGATGGCAGCCAACATCATCCCCACCGGCGGCGCCACCACCGGGCAGGCAGCGAAAATCTGCAACAACCTGATGCTCTTCATCAACCTCGCCTCCACCGCCGAGGGTGCGGTCCTGGCTGACCGGCTGGGCCTGGACAAGCAGGTCTTCTGGGACATCGCGTCCGTCTCCTCGGGCGATTCCTGGGCGCTGCGGACCTGGTACCCGGTGCCCGGCGTCGTCCCCACCGCGGCCTCGAACAACGACTTTGCGCCCACCTTCACCACCGAACTGGCGAACAAGGACATCGGCCTGGCCATCAGCGCCGCCGAGGACACCGGCACGCCGCTCGAGATCGGAAAGCACGTCCAGCAGCTGTTCCAGCAGCTCATTGACGCCGGTGAGGCGGGCAAGGACTGCTCGATGATCATCAAGCTCGCCGACGGCTCGCTGGGCTCCGCGAAGTAGCCCTCACGGCCAGACACTTTCCCAGTCCCACCTGCCAGCAACGCACGAAGAGAGACTTCCCTTGGAAACCATTCCGCATTTCATCAACGGCAGCCGCGTCAGCGACGCCGAACGTTTCGGTCCCGTCTTCAACCCCGCCACCGGGGAACAGGAGAAGCAGGTGGCGCTCGCCTCGGCGTCGCGGACTGAAGAGGCGATCGCCTCCGCCCGCGCCGCGCTCCCGGCGTGGCGGGCAACCAGCCTGGCCAAGCGCACCAACATCTTCTTCCGGGTCCGCGAAATCCTGAACCAGCGCAAGCCCGAGCTAGCGGCCATTCTCACCAGTGAGCACGGGAAGGTCCTCTCCGACGCCGAAGGGGAAATCTCCCGCGGCCTGGAGAACATCGAGTTCGCCACGGGCCTGTCCCACATGCTCAAGGGTGAGCGCTCGGAGCAGGTCTCCAGCGGCATCGACGTCCACTCCGTGCGCCAGCCGGTGGGCGTGGTGGCCTGCATTACCCCGTTCAATTTCCCGGCCATGGTGCCGCTGTGGATGATCGGCAGCGCCCTGGCCTGCGGCAACACCGTGCTGCTGAAGCCCAGCGAGAAGGATCCCTCGGCCGCCATCTTCATCGCCGAGGCCTTTGCCGAAGCGGGGCTGCCCGCCGGCGTGCTGAACGTGGTCCAGGGGGACAAGGAAGCCGTCGACGTCCTGCTCGAGCACCCCGATGTGAAAGCGGTGAGTTTCGTGGGCTCCACGCCCATCGCGCAGTCCATCTACAAGCGGGCAGCCGACCACGGCAAGCGCGTCCAGGCCTTGGGCGGGGCGAAGAACCACATGGTGGTGCTGCCCGACGCCGACCTGGACATGGCGGCCGACGCCGCGGTTTCCGCTGCCTACGGTTCGGCGGGCGAACGCTGCATGGCCGTCAGCGTCCTTGTCGCAGTGGGCAACATCGCGGACGACCTGGTGCAGGCGATCTCCAGCCGCATGGCGGGCCTCAAGATTGGTCCGGGAACCGATCCGGCCTCCCAGATGGGTCCGCTGATCACCGCGGAGCACCGGGACCGCGTGGCCTCCTACGTTGCGGGAGCGGAAAGCGAAGGCGCCACGGTCGTCGTCGACGGGCGCTCGCAGCAGTTCGATTCGAACGGCTTCTTCATCGGCGTCAGCCTGGTTGACCACGTCAAGCCCGGCATGAGGGTGTACGACGACGAGATCTTCGGCCCGGTCCTGTCGGTGGTCCGCGTCGACACCTACAGCGACGCCGTCCGGCTGGTCAACGAGAACGAGTTCGGCAACGGCACGGCCATCTTCACCCGCGACGGCGGCGCAGCACGGCAGTTCGAGTTCGACGTCGATGCCGGAATGGTGGGCGTCAACGTTCCCATCCCCGTCCCGGTGGGCACGTTCTCGTTCGGCGGCTGGAAGAACTCGCTGTTCGGCGACACCCACATGTATGGTCCGGACAGCATCCGGTTCTACACCCGCGGCAAAGTGGTCACCACGCGCTGGCCGGATCCGTCCACCTCGGTCATTGACCTCGGCTTCCCGCAGATCGACTAAACTCGAAACTCGGTTTACATCAAAACTTGAGTTTGGGCCGGTCACGACCGGCCTATGCCTCAGCCCGCGTCCCGCAGCCACAAGCAGCGGGCCGCGGGCTGTTCCTTTTCCCGGCGCCGTAAGGGATTTCGCGCGAACGGTCCTCACAGGCAGGTGTGGCCCCAGAGCCGCGCCCGCGCAGTAAAAATGTCGGTGCCCGGTGAGATGCTTCGGGTATGGAAAGCAGTGCAGCTGTGGAGACGGTGGAGGCTATCGGCGCCTCGGTCGGTGCGCTGGCTGTTTTTGTTGATCTCGCTATGGGAAATGGCCCGCTGAAGGGTGGGCAGATCTCGGGCGTGGACGGGGGCGTGGCCGATCCGTTGCGGGATCGGGCGGATGCGTGCCTTGATGGTTTGGCCGAGCTGGCCAAAATGGAAGCGCGTATGGCGGCTTTGAAAGTGCGGCTCGTTGCCGGTTACGCCCACGTGGAGAAGGCCGTGACGCCGCCAGCCGCGTCCCCGCAGGACCGTACCGTCAGGGAGATGGCCGTGACATCGGAGATCGCCGGTGTCCTGACCATCAGCGAACGCGCCGCCAGTGCACTTCGGTTCGAGGCCGGCATCCTGATCACCGGGCTGCGGTTGACGTTGTCCGCGCTGCAGGCAGGGTCCGTTTCTTGGCAGCACGCCCGGATTATGGTGGACGAGACCGCGGACCTCGATCTGGCCGGGGCGGCAGCGTTGGAGGCGCATTTCCTCGACCCGGCCGCGCCGGTCCCGGCCAGGGGCTGCCCGGCGGGGGAGCTTGTTCCGTGCCGGTTCCGGGCGAAGGTCCGCACCTGGCGGGAGCGGCACCACCGGGTCAGCATCGAAACACGCCACAGCCGCAGTGCCACTGACCGGCGGGTGGAGTACGCCCCGGACCGGGACGGGATGGCCTGGTTTTCGGCCAACCTGCCCGCGGCGCAGGCGGCCGGGATCTGGGACCGCACCACCGCCGCCGCCCGGGCCATGCAGGGACCGGCCGAGGCCAGGACCCTGACCCAGCTGCGCGCCGACATCGCCTCAACCTGGCTCCTCACACCGGCCTCGAACCCACGCCGGTCAGTATCACGGGTGAAATCGTCGAGGGGGCGGCGGACGGTACCGGGTCTGGCGGCGTTGCGGGTGGCCCGGGGAGCGGCCACACCGGCGGCAGTACTGTTGAAGGGCACGGGAAGGCCTTGCGCCGGTCGGGGGCGTCCCCTCGCCCGTGGCCCAGGTCCTGGTCACGGTTCCGGCGTTCTCCCTGCTCGGCTTGACCGAGGAACCGGCCCTGCTCGACGGGTACGGGCCGATCCCGCCCTCCATGGCCCGTGCACTCGTCGCCGAGGCACCGTCATTCCGCAGGGTGCTGACCGACCCCCGCGACGGCGCTCCCCTGGAAATCGGGCGGACCAGCTACCGCATCCCCAAACCCATACGGCAATGGCTCCGGCTCAGGGACGCCAAATGCACGTTCCCGGCCTGCAACAACCACTCCCTGGACAACGACGCCGACCACCTCCTGGCTTGGGCCCGCGGCGGACCCACCGGGATCAGCAACCTTAGCCAACCCTGCCCCAAACACCACCGCCTCAAACACGGCTCCGCCTGGGCCCCCACCGCCGCCACCGCCAACGACCCTCCCGGCTGGACCTCACCCACCGGCCGCCACTATCCCAGCGAACAACCCGACTGGGAACCACCCCACTGGCCACCACAAATCCAAGCCATACTCAACGGCCTTGACCCCGGCCTGCCCGAAAACCACGGACTAACCAGCTTCACCAGCCATTCCACTGCACCGCCGCCCGCGTCTGGGACCCCGACTATAGCCACACGCCTAGGCCGCAAACGGGAGCTGCTTCATCGTGCCAAGTCCCTGAAGCGTGAACGCAATCAGGATCCGCTCGCTGCGTAGGCGCAGTTCCGATGCGGGCCTCCACCGGCTGCCGGTCAGCCTGCCGGGAAGGACCGGCCAAACGCGACGGCCGGCGGACACCTATCCTGCGGGCACCTATCCTGCGGGCATTGGGGGATCTATGCTGGCCGCATGCCCCGGCTGAGATCCACTGCCTGCCTTGCAGTCCTGCTGTCAGGGCTCCTGCCGGTAACGGGATGCGCGCGGGTTTGCCCGGCAATCGGGTGGAACAACTCAGTCACTGTGGCCCTGGCTGGGGACACCCGTAACGTCGCCTGGGTCCAGCTGTGCACGCCGGACGCGTGTTCCCGGGCGACCGAACGCCCCACCCCGCAGCCGGTATCTCCAAGCCCGACCACGACACCGACCGGCGCCAACGGTCTCGGTTTCCCCCCGGGTGGTGGTCCTGCCGTTCACCGCATCGCGGTCGAGAACGTCGGCGCGGACACCTGGCGCTTTAGCTTCGACATGGACTCTCCCGGATCAGCGACCGTACGGGCTCTGGACGCCGTGGGCGGGACTCTCGCGGAAGAAAAGGTGCAATTGAACTGGCAGCGGATCGGTGGCACGGCCGATTGCGGCGGACCCTCGACGGCAGCACCTGTCACCCTGGCGGTCAGCCCGTAGCCTACAGCGGCGGCCGGCTGCCTAACCGTTCATGATGTCGTTGCGCCGGGCCATGTACTCCTCCATGGAGATCTGGCCGTCGCTGTACTGCTGGTCCAGTTCGGCCAGTTTCCGCGCCCGGAAACCCTGCGGGGCCGACGGCGGCGGGGGAGCGGAGGGCGCCGGGCCAGTAACCGGGTTCTGTTGTGGTTGGGGCGGGTTGGCCCGGTATTCGGGGCTGTCCTCGTAGGGGACCGGCCCCTGCCGCCAGGACGGCGCACCGGTGCCGCCGGGACCGGGCTGGTTGGGGTACGGCTGACCCGGGTAGGGCTGATTCAGGGGCGGAAGCTCTTCCCGGCCACCGCGCTGCGGAAACGCCAATCCACCGCTGAAGTAGTCCTGCTGCGTGTAGCCGTCCCCGGGCCGGTTGTCCGGACGGCCCTGGAACGGGCCGCCGAACCGGCTGCCTGGCTGGTTGCCGAACTGGTCGTCGATCTGGTTGGGAAACTGGCCGGGGTACTGTCCGGGCAGGCCGGGCCCCTGGTTCCGCTGTTGGACCGACCGCCGGTACAT
The DNA here is from genome assembly GCF_000238915.1 of Arthrobacter globiformis NBRC 12137. GTDB lineage: Bacteria > Actinomycetota > Actinomycetes > Actinomycetales > Micrococcaceae > Arthrobacter > Arthrobacter globiformis. The sequence goes on from NZ_BAEG01000054.1 coordinate 113,433, forward strand.
CCGCATGCCCATGGGAACCAGGACGGCCAGAATGATGATCCAGAAAAACAAGTCGAACACGGTGGGGCCCTCTCGGTGAGTGTCCATTCCAGCTTAGTCCCGCCGGGGAACGCATCCAGGATCCTTATGCCCAGGGCGCACATCATCGCTGGAGGGCCGCACTGGACGTCAGGTGCCAGCCGGAATCCGGACCGCCGGCATGCCGAGGAAGTCCCCGTACCTTGCCACCGCCAGGTCCAACGCGTTTTCCAGCTCCCATCCGAGCGGCCGGGAGAGCCGGATGTCCAGTACGCAGCGCTGTGCGGCGGACCCCCGCCGGACCAGGGAATGCCGCCAGGAGCCCGCCAGTACCCCGTCGAGCAGGACCACGTGCATGGGATTGTCGCCAAAGGGATAGGCCGGCGCGCTTCCGCCGAAGTAGTGCCGTGAGACCGAATAGCCCATGATGTATTCGTCGTAGCACTGGATCAGGTCGATCTGCGGCTGGCCATCCCAGGCACCCGCCGGCGCCGATTCCCCGCCCCGCCCCTGCGCCTCCTCAGCCTCCGGCGGCCGGAGATAGAACTCGGCGCCGTCGAAGCCGGCGGAAACGATGGTGCCCGGAGCGATCTCTCCTGCCAGTGCCAGCCCCCTGCGCACATCAGTCATCGTGAGTCCGGACCAGTCCGCGCAGTCCCGGACGGTGGCGGGCCCGCGGCTTCCGAAATACCTCAGAGTCAGGGCCGCCAACGATTCCTCCCGTGAGGGCGCGGCAGCCGGGGTGGCCCCGGCCACGCGCTCATCGAACGCCGCGTACGTCTGCCGCAGCGCGCCGCCGGGACTGCGGACGGGAGCGCCGCTCACCAGCACCCCGCTGATCTCGGCGTGCATGATCAGGTATGCGAGGGCGAGTCCCTTGGCCGGGAATCCCGCACCCTGCAGCCTTGCCGCCAGCTGCTCACGGGTGAGGTGCACGCCGCCGGACACCGCTTCCGCCAGCACGCCGGCGCTCCGGGACGCTGCCGCATCGTCGATCCCGGTCTTGCGGTACGTGCCGGCGTTCGCCTGGTGCAGCCGTGGTGCGGACAGGGCCCGGAGCCATGGCAGGTCAGCGCGGTGCACAAAATGCCAGGTGGGCCGCAGGATGTGGGTCCGGAGGATCCGTCCGTCGGCAACTGCCTGCTCCACGTCGGCGGCCGCCGCGCCGGTGGTCCGCTGGGCCAGCGACCAGCGCGCGTAGGGGAACTCCTGCGCCTGGACCGCCAGCAGGTTTTTCAGGGCATCCTCCGCCGCGGCGGCCCGCGGATCCCTCAGCTGCTGGCCGGCCAGGCGGGTCCGCAGCACCTCATGGGGTTCCATGCCCGACGCCGCTCCTCACCTTTGGCAGTTCAGTTACCAACCGGTCACCTGCCCCAGCCATCCGCCGGCTAATGCCGGACGGGATCACCCAGGCCCAGCGGCCCTTCACCCGAACCCAACGGAACACCCGGACCGAATACGGGTCCCGGCGTCGGCCGTTTGGGGGCGATGCCGTCGCCGGAGGACCGGTGGCGCATGCGCCGGATTACCCACGGCACAAAGTACTCGCGGGCCCAGACCAGGTCTTCGCTGCGGGCCTCGCGCCAGCTGCGCGGCGGGAGCGGCTTCGGCGAGAATGGCTCCAGGCTGTGCTGGACGTTCAGGGCTTCGAGCACCATGGCGGCGATGGTGTGGTGTCCCAGCGGCGAGAAGTGCAGCCGGTCCTCGTTCCACATCTGCGGGTCTTTCAGCTGCCGGAGCGACCACATGTCGGCGATGATCGCGTCGTGCCGGGCGGCGATGGTACGGAGGTTTTCGTTGTAAATGGCCACCTTGCTGCGGATCCGCCCAAGGACGGACGATCCTGTGTCCGGGCCGTTGAAAAGCACCACGGTGGCTCCGCTCATCGCCAGGATCTGCACCACCGGGTCGAGCCGTTCGGCCAGGGCATCGGGGTCGCCGCCGGGCCGGATGAGGTCGTTGCCGCCGGCGGACAGCGTCACCAGATCGGGCTTGAGGGCCAGGCAGGGCGCCAGCTGCTGGTCGATGATCTGCTGCAGCAGCCGTCCCCGCACCGCAAGGTTGGCATACGCGAAATCCTCATGACCCCGTCCGAGCTCTTCTGCTACCCGGTCCGCCCAGCCGCGGTAGCCGCCCGGGCTGTTGGGTTCGGGGTCACCGATACCTTCGGTGAAGGAATCACCCATCGCCACATACCGGCTCCATGGGTGCCGGTCCGCAGACACCTGGGATTCTTCCAAGGGCTCCGGGGGCTGCTGCATGGGTTCGGTTCCGCTCACCTTTCCATCCTGTACCGTCACCGCCTGGCTACGCCACCGTAGGTTGTTACCGATGGGTAACTGTAAGAATGGAGCCATGACTTTAGCCGACTCCTTTCCTGCCCCCGTTGTTCTGTGGTCCAAGCCTGAGGAAGCCAGGGCCGGCAAGCCACTGCTCGTCCTGCTGCACGGCTACGGCGCGAACGAGCAGGACCTCCTCAGCCTGGCTGAGATGCTGCCGGACGACTTCGCGGTGGCATCGGTCCGCGCACCCATCGCCATGGGGCCGGGCTTTTCCTGGTTCCCGCTGACCGGCTCGATCGAATACTCCGTCGACGCCGTCAAGGCTGCGTCAGCGTACGTCCTGGACTGGCTGGACACGGTCAAGGCCAACCACCCGTCGGTCACCCTTCTTGGGTTCTCGATGGGCATGGCCATGGCCACGACGCTGCTCCGGCAGCGGCCCGCTGACTTTGCCGCCGTCGTCGGCCTTTCAGGTTTTGTGGTCAATGCGGAGTCCGACGGCGAGTTCCGCGACGCCGAACTGGACGGAACGGTGCCGCTGTTCTGGGGCCGGGACCAGCAGGACCCGGTCATCACGCCGGACAAGATCGAATACACGATGGGCTGGGTTCGCAAGCACGTAAAGCTGACCAAGGTCCTTTACACCGGCATGTGGCACGGCATCAATGCCCAGGAGGTCGGGCACGTGTCCGAGTTCCTCACCCACGAGGTGCTGAACAAGTAGGCCCTCCTGCAGCAAAAGCTTTTACGCCTGGGGAGCGCTGACCCGGACGGTCTGGCCGTTCACGGTGACCGTGTCCCCGTTGTGAAGCTGCCGGCCGCGCCGGTCATCGATCTCACCGTTGACTTTGACCAGGCCGTTCTTGATCAGCTCCGTTGCCTCCACGCCGTCCTCCACGAGGTTGGCGAGCTTCAGGAGCTGGCCCAGGCGGATCATGGTGTCGCGGATGGGGATCTCTTCGATTTCCGGGTTGCTCATACCAGTAATAATGCCTGACGTAAGGTGAAACGAATGACCCATGCACCCCGGCTGCCCCTTGCCGTGGGCCTTCCGATGGCTGTGGCCTCCGGGCTTGCCATCCCCGTCCAGGGGCGCATCAACGGGGCCCTCGGTGCCCGCCTCGGGGACGGGATAGCCGCCGCCGTCGTCAGTTTCAGCACAGGGCTGATCGTGATGGTCATCGTGTCCCTGCTGGCTCCGCGCGGGCGCGCCGGCCTCGCCCAAATCCTGCCCGCCCTGCGGGAACGCCGCTTCCCGCCGTACTACGCGCTCGCCGGCGGCATCGGAGCCTTCTTCGTCTTCGCGCAGTCCTTCACGGTGGGGCTGCTGGGCATTGCCCTCTTCACCGTGGCAACCGTCACCGGACAGACACTGAGCGGCCTGCTCGTGGACCGCCTGGGCATCGGTCCGGCCGGCAAGAAGTCCGTGACCGGCATCCGCGTCATCGGCTGCATCCTCACCATCGCGGCCGTCTCCTGGGCGGTGTCGCCCCGGTTCGCCGGCGGCGGAGCGGGGGCTGCGGGCGCGGCCGGCAGTGCGGCAGCGGGCGGAGCGGCCGACCCCGCAGCGCTCCTGCTGCCGATCATCCTGCCCGTTCTCGCCGGGTTCCTGATGAGCTTCCAGCAGGCCATGAACGGCACCGCCACCGTGCACTACGGAACCCCGATCGCGGCCACCCTGGTGAACTTCATCGCCGGAACCTGCGTGCTGGGGGTTGCCTGGTCCATCAAGGTGGCCGTCGCCGGGCCGGCCAACCCGCTGCCGGGGGAGTGGTGGTACTACCTCGGCGGGCCCATGGGCTGCGTGTTCATCGGCCTCGGCGCGCTGCTGGTCCGCAGCCTCGGCGTGCTCGTGACAGGACTGGGAATGATCGCCGGGCAGCTCCTGGGGTCGCTCGGCCTGGACCTGCTGGTCCCCACGCCGGGCACCGTGGTGGAGGCGGCCACGGTTCTGGGGACCCTGCTGACCCTCGCGTCCATTGTCGTGGCCACCCTGCCCTGGCCGCGTGGTGCCTTCCGAAGATGAGCGGCGCCTTCCGGAGATGGGGGCGCGCCTTCCGGAGGCAGCTCCCGGTAGGCTAGGACTCGCAGCTTCCTGCACAGTTTTCCCTTTCACACGCCCCCGCCCGGCATCCAGCCGCGGTCCAGGGCCAGAGACACCGCGGACCGCACCCAGCGGCCCTGTAGAAATTGGAGTTCCCATGGCAGCAAAATCCGTCCTCGACCAGGTCATTTCCCTTTCCAAGCGGAGAGGTTTCGTTTTCCAGGCCGGGGAGATCTACGGAGGCTCGCGTTCCGCTTGGGACTACGGACCCCTCGGTGCCGAGCTGAAGGAAAACATCAAGCGCCAGTGGTGGCAGTCAGTCGTGCGCGGCCGCGAGGACGTAGTGGGCCTGGACTCCTCAGTGATCCTGCCCCGCCAGGTATGGGAAGCATCCGGCCACGTCGAGGTCTTCTCCGACCCCCTCGTCGAATGCCTCTCCTGCCACAAGCGCTACCGCGCCGACCACCTCGAAGAGGAATACGAGGAGAAGAAGGGCCGCCCCGCCGAGAACGGCCTCAAGGACATCGCCTGCGCCAACTGTGGAACCCGCGGCGAGTGGACAGAGCCGCAGGAATTCTCCGGCCTCCTGAAGACCTTCCTGGGCCCCGTTGCCAGCGACGAGGGCCTGCACTATCTGCGCCCCGAAACCGCCCAGGGCATCTTCGTGAACTTCAGCAACGTGCTCACCACCTCCCGGAAGAAGCCGCCCTTCGGCATTGGCCAGATCGGCAAGTCCTTCCGCAACGAGATCACCCCGGGCAACTTCATCTTCCGCACCCGTGAGTTCGAGCAGATGGAAATGGAATTCTTCGTCGAGCCGGGAACCGACGAAGAGTGGCACGAGTACTGGATGAAGGAGCGCATGGCCTGGTACACCGGCCTGGGCATCCGCGAGGAGAACCTGCGCTTCTTCGAGCACCCGCAGGACAAGCTCAGCCACTACTCCAAGGGCACCACGGACATCGAGTACCGCTTCGGTTTCCAGGGCTCTGAGTGGGGCGAGCTCGAAGGCATCGCCAACCGCACGGACTTCGACCTGTCCACGCACGCCAAGGCCTCCGGAACGGACCTCAGCTACTTCAACCAGGCCACCAACGAGCGGTACACGCCGTACGTGATCGAGCCCGCCGCCGGCCTGACCCGGTCCTTCATGGCCTTCCTCATCGACGCCTACACCGAGGATGAGGCCCCGAATGCCAAGGGCGGAGTGGACGTCCGCACCGTGCTCAAGCTTGACCCGCGGCTCGCGCCGGTCAAGGCCGCGGTGCTGCCGCTGAGCCGCAACGAGGACCTGTCCCCGAAGGCCAAGGACCTGGGCACCCAGCTGCGCAAGAACTGGAACATCGACTTCGACGACGCCGGCGCCATCGGCCGCCGCTACCGCCGCCAGGACGAGATCGGCACCCCGTTCTGCATCACGGTGGACTTCGACACGCTCGAGGACCAGGCGGTCACCATCCGTGAACGCGACACCATGAGCCAGGAACGCGTGTCCCTGGACAAGGTGGAGGGCTACCTGGCCGCACGGCTGATCGGCGCCTAGCCGTGGCGATCCAATACCGTGAATGGCGCGAGGGCGACGACCTGGCGCTGCTGGAGATCTGGGGCGACCCGGAAACCGACCAGGCGGGTCAGTTCCGCGGCACCCTCGCGCCCTCCGGCAACGCGCCGTGGCGGCGCTGCATCGTGGCCGAGGACGTCGTCGACGGCGTGGCCATCCCGGTTGCCGCCGGCGTGGTCCACGAGGCCAGCCTGCACCCGGAGCGGCTCTGGGTGTACGTCGAAGTCGCCCGCGACCACCGCCGGGCCGGGATCGGCTCCACGCTGCTCATGATGCTGCGCCGCGAGGCGGAGGGATCGCCGTCGGGCGTTACCCGGCTGCGCTGCAAGGTGGAGCCGGGTACCACCGGCGCCGCGTTCGCGGAGGCGGCCGGGCTCACCCCGATCCAGCACACCCGGCTCGTCGTGGTGGAGCCGGCGGCCCTGAAGCTGCCGGTCTTCGGCGACGGTTCCGAGGAAGCGGCGTCGGAACGCATCGAGGACCTGGCCACCGGGTCCGTGGAGCTTTCCGACGTCGTGGGCCGGTACTACTCGTCCGTCCACGGCTGGGACAGCCCGGGCGAACTGGGCATCGGCACGGTGCAGCGGCTGTTCCTGGATGAGCTCAGCGGCGCGCACGGCGCGATCGTGCTGCGCGCCCCGAAGGCCAGCGCCTTCGGGGCAGGCGTGCCGGCAAGCCGGAAGGGCAAGATCCAGGCCTTCGCGATCAGCTATGCCCAGGGCAACTCTGATCACCCCTCGGATGTGTTCCTCGGCCACGAGCCGGAGCTGGACGCCGATGAGGCAGAGGCCGCGGTCCGTGACCTGCTGGCCCTCATCGCCTACCAATACCCGGTGCTCATGGAAGTGGACGATTCAATGTCAGCGCTGCGCGCCGTCGTCGGGCCCCTGATGGAAGCGGGCAAGGCCCGCCGGCAGGGCTCCGAGACGTTCGTCGTCTCCGACTGACCCAGCCATGTAACTGACCCAACTATGTAGCAGCACAGGGCGTTCCCAGGTCTGGGAACGCCCTGTGCTGCTACGTAGTTGGGTGCGCCGTTCGGGAAGTACGACGGCGGTCCCTCGCCAGATCGGCCGCATCGAGCTTTTGGCGTTCCGCCTCCGAGATGGCGCCGCCGCCGAGGTCCGCCGGCATCCACCAGTCGCCCGGCCGCGGTGCCACGGGAAAGCCGGCGATCGCGGCGTCGATGCCAGCCTGGAGGGTCCTGCGGAGCCGCGCCGTTTCAGCCTCAGCGTCGATCCCCGTGGCCAGATGCACCGGTTCGCCGACATGCACCCGGACCGGCGCGCGCCAGACGCGGTGGAGGGGAAGGCCGTTGCCGCGGGTCAGGATCCGGTGGGCACCCCAGACGGAGACCGGAATGAGCGGCACGCCTGCCTCGGCCGCCATCCGCACGGCCCCCGTTTTGCATTCGCGGACCTTGAAGCTGCGGCTTACGCCGGCCTCGGGCATGACGGCCAGGTATTCGCCGGCGCGGAGCCTTGCCACTGCGTTGTCGTAGGCCGCAGTTCCCGAACCGCGGGGCACCACCACCTGGCCCGCTGCGCTGATGAAAGGACCCGCCAGCCAGTGGTCCGCGGCTCCCTGGTGGATCATGAACCGCAGCTGCCCGCGGTTGTGCCGCCACAGCACCAGTTCGGCAGCGGCGAAGTCCAGATATCCGAAATGGGTGATGGCGACGACGGCACCCCGGCCCGGCAGCACCGCCCTCGCCGCCGTGTCGCCACTTCGCGCTTTTTCGCCGGGCAGGTTTCGCTGCCCGGTCACGATCAGGCGGATCCGGAACAGCCACCGCAGGAACAGCCCGGTCCGGACAAGGAGGCGGTAGAAGCGGTCGCTGGCGGCTGGGGTCCAGGGCATGCGGTCCTCGGAGGCCTTCAGTGCCGCCGCGGGGGCCAGGGGATAAAGCTGCTGGTGGACTGCACGTATTCACGGTAGCCGGGGCGGCCGGACATGGCCTTCTCGGTGAGCGGCTTCCCGGTCTTGGCGGCCAGCGTCCAGATCATCAGCGCAGGGGAGAGGACGGTCAGCACGCCGGGCCAGGACTCCGCCGCGACGAGGAACAGGCCCGCCCAGACGGCGGCATCGCCGAAATAGTTGGGGTGCCGGGTGTAGCGCCACAGCCCGGTGTTCAGGACGGTTCCCTTTCGGGCCGGATCGCTTTTGAACTGCTCCAGCTGCCGGTCGCCTACGGACTCAAAAATGAACCCGATCAGCCAAACTGCCGAACCCGCCACGGCGAGAGGACCCAGCGGACCGGTGGCGAACATGCCCACCTGGATGGTCAGCGAGACGAAGAACATCACGAGGCCCTGGGGCAGGTAGACACGGCGGAGGGCGTAGGCGTTCCGGGACCCGCGTGCTCCTTTGAGCAGCGCCACGTAGCGGGGGTCCTCATGTCCGCCGCGCGCCCGGCGGCCGATGTGCGCGCCCAGCCGGATCCCCCAGATGCCCGCCAGGACCAGCAGGAGTACCCGCCTGCCGCCGTCGCCCTCCCCGGCTGAGAGGACAAAGGAGATCACCGCGACGACGACGAAACCCGGACCCCAAGCCACGTCCATCACCGAATGCCGCGCTTGGCCGACGGCCACGGCATAGGTGACGGCGAGCACCAGCACCACGCCCAGCGCCGTCCACGGCAGGCTGGCCAGAAACGCCTCCAGCGGAAACGGGCTCATGACAGTGGTCGCCTACTTCCTAGAGGACCAAGGGCAGTGCCTCGCCGGACGGGGGAATCACCCTGTCCAGGGCTGCGGCGGGCGCGGAGGATCCTGCCCCGGGAACTCCGGTCCGTTCCATGAAGGCCTTCATCAGGAACCCGGTGGCCAGCCTGTGCCACAGCCGGACCCGCCGGAACATGAAGTGCCCCGCCCCGCGGAGCGAGACGTAGCGCAGCTCCGCCGCACCCGGTGCAGCGCGCCGCGCGAACCGCAGTGAGGCCGACGGGCTCGTCCACCGGTCCTCGTTCCCGTGAACGATCAGGACTTTCCGTCCGGTGACGGCGGACGCGGGAGTGACATCATCGAGCCACGGAGCCAGCGCCACCACGGCGTCCACGTTCGGTTCGTCCGCGGCGCAGATCGCGGTGAGGCCGCCCATCGAGTGCCCCAGCAGGTAGATGGGCACGCCGGGGTGCTCCGCGCGGATCCTGGCCAGCGCCCAGCGCGCATCCTTCAGTGGGGTCATGTCCTCGCCGTTCCAGCCGCGCACGCTGTTCCGCAGGATCCACACTGCCAGGCCGTGTTTCCGGCCGGCGGCGTGCAGGTGGCGGGCGAACGGCACCATCCGCGCAGGGCTCAGGTGCCGGGCCTGGACAGGCTCGAAGCTGTGCGACTTGCCGCCGTGCAGGACCAAGGCCACGCCGCGGGTGGGACCGGACGGGGCCAGAACCGTCAGCACCGCTTCGTGGCCAGTTCGGCGTTGGTTCACTGCTGCATCCTCCGACACTTCGTGGTTCATTTACCAACCCTATGGCGGCCGCCGTAGAGTTCAAGCATGAGGTTCAACTGCTGATGGGTGCAGGTCACTCCCACGGTCACACAGGGCATTCGGAGCCAACCGCTGAAGCGATGGCTGCCCGCAGGAAAGCAAACAGGATTCTGGCCGCGGTGCTGGTTCCGCTGACACTGCTGACCCTCGCGGCCATGGCGGCGCTCTGGCCCTCGGGCAGCAAGGAAGGCCTGACCCTGGCCAACCCGTATGCCGCAGCTCCGGGCGTCACCTTCGACACAGGACGGATCCAGCGGGTGGTCACGGAGAACTGCACGCAGGCGTCAGCAACAGACTCCACAGCCCAAGGCAATACGGCCGGCGGCTCGCAGTGCACCTTCGCGTTCACCGAGCCGGACAAGGGCGGCAACCCGGTCAAGGTGGTGATCAACCCGGACATCGCCAAGTCGCACGGGGTGAAGGTGGGCGACAACATCCGCTACCTGAACCTGTCCAACGCCCAGGCTGCCGCCACCGGCGCCGATGCCCCGGCGGCCCAGGGGTCGCCGTCGTACATTTTTGTGGACTTTGTCCGCACCATGCCGATCATCCTGCTCGCCATCCTCTACGCCGTAGTGGTGGTGGCCGTGGCGCGCTGGCGCGGGCTGCGCGCCCTGATCGGCCTCGTCGGCGCCTATTTTGTCCTGGGCAGCTTCATGCTTCCCGGCCTCGTGGAGGGCAAGCCGCCGCTCCTGCTGGCCCTCGTCGGTTCCACGGTGATCATGATCGGGGTGCTCTACTTCGCGCACGGCTTCTCGGCGCGGACCTCGACGGCGCTGCTGGGCACCATTTTCGGGCTGGGCATCACCGCGCTGCTCGCGGCCTGGGCCACCGACGCGGCGAACCTCGCAGGCGTGGGAAGCCACGACGCCGCCACGCTCGTGAACATCTCGGACAACATCTCCATCTCCGGCATCATCCTGTGCGGCCTCATCATCTCGGGGCTCGGCGTGCTGAACGACGTCACCATCACGCAGTCCTCCGCGGTGTGGGAACTGTACGAACTCGCGCCCAACACGAGCGCGCGGAAGCTGTTCTCCTCGGCGATGCGGATCGGCCGCGACCACATCGCCTCCACCGTGTACACCATCGCGTTCGCCTACGCCGGCGCCGCCCTGCCCATCCTGATCATCGTGATGCTCTACAACCGTCCGCTGGGGGAGGCGTTGACCAGCGCCGAACTGTCCGAGGAGGTCATCCGCACGCTGGTCGGCTCAATCGGGCTGGTCCTGGCGATTCCGGTCACCACCCTGATCGCCGTGTTGGTGGTCAAGGCCACGGGAGTCCGGGGTGCTGGCCTGCCTGGGCAGCAGCCGCGGGGAAGGACGGCCATAACCGCCGACGACGTCGAGGACACCGGCGCGCTTGCGGCCGCCGCGGCGGTGGCTGGCCGGGAAAACGCCGACGCTGACGCGCCGCCGGCGACCCGGCGGGGACGGCGTGCCGCCCAACGGGATCAGCCGCAGCGGGATTGAGCGCCGCAGCCGGCACCCTGACGATTTGCCGGCTTTGAGACGATTTGCCCGGCTTTGAGACAATGGAGGGGTGACTGTTGTAGCTACGCCTCCCGCCCCCCGGCTGGAACTTCCGCCGCTGAAACTCGGCCCCATCACCGTGCACACCCCGGTGGTGCTCGCCCCCATGGCCGGAATCACCAACACCGCCTTCCGCAGGCTCTGCCGTGAATACGGCGGCGGGCTGTACGTGGCGGAGATGGTCACTTCCCGTGCCCTCGTGGAGCGCACGCCGGAATCGCTGCGCATCATCTCGCACGACGAGGATGAGAAAGTCCGTTCCGTCCAGCTCTACGGCGTAGACCCCGTCACTGTGGGTGCGGCCGTCCGCATGCTGGTGGAGGAGGACCGGGCGGACCACATTGACCTCAACTTCGGCTGCCCCGTACCCAAGGTCACGCGGCGCGGCGGTGGTTCGGCGCTGCCCTGGAAGATCGACCTTTTCACCTCCATCGTCCAGACCGCCGTGCGGGAGGCCTCCAAGGGCGGCATCCCCCTGACCATCAAGATGCGCAAGGGCATCGACGATGACCACCTGACGTACGTCGACGCCGGCCGGATCGCGCGCGATTCCGGTGTTGCCGCCGTCGCCCTGCACGGCCGCACAGCGGCGCAGTTCTACTCCGGCCAGGCGGACTGGTCAGCTATCGCCCGCCTGCGCGAGGCGCTGCCGGACATTCCGGTGCTGGGCAACGGCGATATCTGGTCCGCCGAGGACGCCGTCCGCATGGTCCGCGAAACCGGCATCGACGGCGTCGTCATCGGCCGCGGCTGCCAGGGCCGGCCCTGGCTGTTCGGAGACCTGCAGGCGGCGTTCGACGGCAGCGACCAGCGGCACCGGCCAGGCCTGCGCGAAGTGGCCGAGGGCGTCTACCGGCATGCCGAACTCATGGTGGAAACCTTCGGCAATGACGAATACAAGGCGCTGCGGGAAATCCGCAAGCACATGGCCTGGTACTTCAAGGGCTACGTGGTGGGCGGCGAACTGCGGGCGAAACTCGCCACAGTGCCCACACTCGAAGTGCTCCGCGAACTGCTGGACCAGCTGGACATGGACCTGCCGTATCCCGGCGTTGATTCCGAAGGGCCCCGTGGACGCGCCGGCTCGCCGAAGAAACCGGCCCTGCCCAAGGACTGGCTGATGAGCCGCCAGCTGAACGAGGACCAGTCGCGGGACATTGCCGCGGCGGAACTGGATGTGTCCGGTGGCTGAAAGCCGGCTGGCGGATGCCCGCACCACCCCGCAGGCGCTGCCGGGCTACGAAGCCCACGATTCCGCCCGATGGGTGGAGGAGCCGCCCAAGAGCACGTACCGCTCGGACTTCGAGCGTGACCGCGCCCGCGTGCTGCACTCCTCTGCGCTGCGCAGGCTCGGTGCCAAGACACAGGTGGTTGCTCCGGACACCGACGACTTTGTCCGCACCCGGCTGACGCACAGCCTTGAGGTGGCCCAGGTGGGCCGGGAACTTGGCCGCGCCCTCGGCTGCGATCCCGATGTGGTGGACACCGCCTGCCTCAGCCACGACCTCGGGCACCCGCCGTTCGGGCATAACGGGGAATCCGCGCTCAACGAGATGGCCCATGCCATCGGCGGGTTCGAGGGCAACGCCCAGACCTTGCGCCTGCTCACCCGGCTCGAGCCGAAGGTCCTCGACCCGGAGGGCAGGCCGGCCGGCCTGAACCTCACCCGGGCCAGCCTTGACGCGGCCGCGAAATACCCGTGGTCCGCCCTGGACGCCCCCGTGATCCACGGGCAGCGGACCAGCAAGTTCGGCGCCTACGAGGACGACCTGCCCATCTTTAACTGGATCCGGGAAGGCGCCCCGGAACGGCGGTCCTGCCTCGAGGCGCAGGTCATGGACCTCGCGGACGACATCTCGTACTCGGTCCACGACGTTGAGGACGCGATCGTGGCCGGCCACTTCCAGCTGCGCTGGATGGACAACCCGGACCACCGGGCACGCGTGGTGGGCTACGCCAAGCAGTGGTATCTGCCGCACAACGATCCCGCCGCCATCGACGCCGCCCTGGCACGGCTGGAAGCCGCGGACGTCTGGGTGCGCGAGGCGGACGGCAGCCGCAAGTCCATGGCGGCGCTGAAGGACATGACCAGCCAGCTCATTGGCCGCTTCTGCCAGAGCGCACTGGAAACCACCCGCGCCGTCTACGGTCCGGCGAACCTGACGCGGTACAACGCCGAGCTCATGGTTCCGGACGAGACCGTCATGGAAATTGCGGTGATGAAGGGCCTGGCCACCACCTTCGTGATGACCACGGACCACCGGCAGCCCATCTACGAACGCCAGCGCGAGGTGCTCCATGCCCTGGTCACGGCGCTGAACGCTTCTGGGGACCGCCACCTCGAGCCGATGTTCGCCGCGGACTGGCGGGAAGCTCCCGACGACGCCGCCCGGCTGCGTGTGGTCATCGACCAGGTGGCATCGCTGACGGACGGCTCCGCGCTGGCCATGTACGAACGGCTCGTGGGAAGCCTGCCGTCGCTTTGGTGACGGCCGCCATACGGCGGCTCCCGCCGCCGTGCCCGGGGACTAGGATTGCTTCGTGGCTGGGCTGATTAAACGGGAAGATATCGATGAAGTCCGCCAGCGCACGGACATCAAGGAAGTCGTCGACGGCTACGTCACGCTCAAGGGCGCCGGCCTCGGCTCCTACAAGGGCCTGTGCCCCTTCCACGACGAGCGCTCGCCGTCGTTCACCGTCCGCCCGCAGGTGGGCCGCTACCACTGCTTCGGCTGCGGCGAGGACGGCGACGTCATCTCGTTCGTGCAGAAGCTGGACCACACCTCCTTCCACGAGGCCGTGGAGAAGCTGGCCGCGCGGATCGGGTACGAGCTCCGCTACGAGGATGGCGGCACCGGACCCAGCCGCGAGGAAGTGGGCAAGCGGCAGCGGCTCCTGGACGCCCACAAAATCGCCGACGAGTTCTTCCGCGCCCAGCTGCTCACCGCCGGCGCCGCGGAAGGCCGGAAATTCCTGCAGCAGCGCGGCTTCGACCGGGCAGCCGCCGACCACTTCGGCGTCGGCTACGCACCCCAGGGCTGGGACGCGCTGCTCAAGCACCTGCGCGGGCGGGGCTTCACCGATGCCGAACTGAAGCTCACCGGGATGTTCTCCGAAGGCAACCGGGGCATCTACGACCGCTTCCGCGGCCGCCTGATCTGGCCCATCCGGGACATCGCCGGCGACACCATCGGCTTCGGCGCCCGCAAGCTGTATGAGGACGACCAGGGCCCCAAGTACCTCAACACCCCGGAAACCACGCTCTACAAGAAGTCCCAGGTGCTGTACGGGATCGACCTTGCCAAACGGAACATCGCCAAGGACCGGCAGCTGGTGGTGGTGGAAGGCTACACGGACGTGATGGCCTGCCACCTCGCAGGAATTCCGACGGCGGTGGCCACCTGCGGTACGGCGTTCGCCGCCGACCACATCAAGATTGCCCGCCGCCTGCTCTCCGACGACGGCACCGGGGGAGAGGTCATCTTCACCTTCGACGGCGACGCGGCCGGCCAGAAGGCGGCCCTGCGGGCCTTTGAGGAGGACCAGCGCTTCGTGGCCCAGACCTACGTGGCGGTCGAACCCACCGGGGCCGACCCCTGCGACCTGCGCCAGACGCGGGGGGACGCCGCCGTCCGCGACCTCATTAGTTCCCGGCGCCCGCTTTTCGAATTCGCCATCCGCGCCACCCTGCGGCGGCACAACCTGGACACCGTGGAAGGACGGGTGGCCGCGCTGCGCGAGTCCGCCCCCGTTGTGGCCCAGATCCGCGACGCCGGGCTCCGGCCCGGCTATGCCCGGGAACTGGCGGGATGGCTGGGGATGCCCATTGAGGACGTCACGCGGGCCGTGGCGGCCGCCGCGAAGCGCGGGCCGGCCGGGGCCCAGGCTTCGGGGGCGCAGGCGTCCGGCTCACAAGCCGGCGGGGCAGCCGGCCGGTCCAACGCCGCCGGATACAACCAAGCCCCGGGGAGCGGCCAGAACGTGCCCGGCGTAGCGGCGCTGCCGCCGTCGGGCGTTCTTCCGTCCTTCCACCGTCCGGATCCCCGGGACCCGGTGGCGTCCATGGAGCGGCAGGCGCTCGAGGTGGCCCTGCAGGAGCCGGCCATGCTGGGCGGGGCAGCCTGGGAGCGGTTTGCGACCGCCCGGTTCGCCACGCCTGCCTACCAGGCCATCCATGACGCCATCCGCGCCACGGCTCCCGGCTTCTCCGGGGATGCCGTGCAGTGGGTGGAGGCGCTGCGGCAGGAGGTTCCCGAACCCCTGCAGGCGTTGGTCTCGGAGCTCGCTGTGGTGCCGCTGCCGGCCCATACTGCCGAAGCGGTGCAGAAGTACTGCCGGGACATCCTCGCCAGGCTGTTCGAGCTGCAGATCACCCGTGTGAAGGCGGACAAGCTGGGGCAGCTGCAGCGGCTGGATGCCGCTGCCCACCCCGAGGCGTTCCAGCAGCTGAACCGGGAGCTCATGATGCTCGAAATGGAGCGCCGGTCGCTGCGCTCCGATGCCTAGCGTGCAGCAGCCTCGCGTGGAGCAGCGCCCGGGCCTCCCGGGCCGGGTCTTCGGTACCGGAAAGACGCCGATTTCGTTTCCGGGCAGGGTGTTTGCTAGGCTAGTACCC
>NZ_BAEG01000052.1 GCF_000238915.1 Arthrobacter globiformis NBRC 12137
AAGACGTTTAGGTATGAGTCAAGGGTATAAACCATCTAGAAACGAGTTATTATCAAAGTAAAAAACCAATAAGCCCTTGACTTGGACAGCGGAGGACGAATAAAAACTAGGAGGTTTTAAGAGCCTCCTTGCAAATATTAGCCGACCATACGTAAGTTGACGCTTGCACCGCGTAAATATGCGTACAAAACCCCTTACAAAAGCTATGCTTTTGTGCGCGTACAAAACCGTAGTTTTTTGTCCGCCCAGCGTCGCTGTGCTTGCAAATCGTAGATTTGCAGCCGAACGTAGTTCAGAGTACTTGCTCAGCTTCGCTGAGCAGCCCCTTGCTTGCAAATCTTCGACTGCCTGCAAATCGAAGATTTGCGAACTTTAGCGTAGCTAAAGTTAGCGAAGCTGAGCAAGCAGCCGGAACGTAGTTCCGGTAAGGCCGGCACGGCCTGCAAATCTTCGATTTGCAAGCCTCACAAAACCTACGGTTTTGCTGCAAATCGAAGATTTGCAAGCAAGCC
>NZ_BAEG01000051.1 GCF_000238915.1 Arthrobacter globiformis NBRC 12137
GGGCCGTCGTCGTCCATCCAGCCCAGCATGAGGACCTCGTTGGTGTCGAACTGCTGCACGATAGCGGCGACGAGTCCGGCCCCGTCCCGTTTCAGCGCCGAGGCAATCCCGGCCGGAAGCGGGCTCCCCGGCAGCAGGCTTTCGCCGGCGTCGGAACCGGCGTCGGGGGACGAGGCACCGGCGGCAGGGGCGGGGGCGGGGCTGGGGGCGGGCTGCTCAGACATCACGTCAAGTCTAGTGCCCATCCCGGGACGCTGGCACAAACGCCCCCGGCCTCCCCGCCCCCCTGGACACAACCGCACGGCCCGCAGGGGCTTTGAGCCACCTGCGGGCCGTGCGGCCAGCCACATTCAAGGGGAGAGAGTATTTTGGTCCGGTCAGGAACCCGGTCAGGAAGCGGAACGCTTGATAACGACGTCGTCGACGTAGCTGTCACCCATCTGGCGCGGGTGCTCCGCACCAAACTGGACCCTGCTCAGGGTCGTCGAAGGCAGGTTCACTGTCCTGTTGAACACCTGGACGGTTCCGAACCACACCTGGATGGAAGACCTGGCGCCGTCCGCCCGCACCTGCATCCTGACATGCTGCCAGGTGTTCAGCGGAACGCTGGCGGCCTGGAGCCTGGCGTAGGAGACCGTACCGTTGGGATTTGCGGTCCGCAGCCACAGCTCTCCGTTGGCGTTGTTGCGGAAGACGTCCGCCACCCGGGTGGAACCCGAGAAGAACCGGACGTACGGCACATTGTTGCCGGCAAGGCCGCCGGTGGTGATGTTCACCCAGGCATCAGCGCTGGCCCGCTTTGTTCCGGCGGTCAGTCCCACATACATTTTCGCTATTGAACCTGATGTGTCAGTCGCACGGATTCGGACCGAACACGTTCCTGAGTGCGCCTTGGGGCTCGTCACCGCCACCGTTCCGGTCCCCGAGACGCTTCTGGTGAACGGCGACAGGGTGTTTCCCTCGAAGTTGGTGGCCGTCACGAGCGTCCCGGTGAAGGTTGTGCTGCTGGGGGCGGCCAGGCCCGTGCGGCACGTCGCCGCTGTGGCGGCGTTAGCCGAACCGAAGATCAGACTGCCCGAAACAAGCAGCCCGAGGCTGCCCAGTGTGCCCATTTTCTTGAGAGTGCTCATTTCATTTCCTCACGCCACAGATGGAGTTTTGTTGTTCGCTCCACTGCAGCCTTTCCGCTCACTCCCCGGAAGCAGACCTAAAAGCGTCTGATGATGCGCTGGAGCCAGTTGCGTGCACTCCCCCCTGCCCATACTTGGTGGACCAGCTTGGAAAAAGCTTGGGGTTTCTTGAAGCGTCGCCGGATTCGGGAACTGCCCGGGACCAGCGTGAACAGGGGCACAAATTCCCCGGTACCCACAGACTGCGCAACTCCCCGGCGGACGTGCTAGTTTTCCAAGTGATGCATTTCGTCGACCCGTCCCGAGAAGTCCTGGCCGAGACCCTGCTGGCGGCCGGCCCTGATTCCGCCACGCTCTGCAAAGGCTGGAAGACCAGGGACCTCGCAGCTCACCTCTACCTGCGCGAGCGGAAGGCCGCCGTTGGGCTGGGCCTGATTATTAAGAGCCTGTCCAAGGCCTCAGACAAGGCCACCGCCCGCCTGGCCGCAAAACTCAGGACCGCCGACGATTACGCCAAGCTCGTGAACTCCTTCCGCGCGGGACCGCCTCCGCTCTCGCCGCTGAAGATCAAGGCGCTGGATGAGAGCTCCAACCTGATCGAATACTTCGTGCACACGGAGGACGTCCGGCGCGCCGTTGACCGCTGGGCACCCCGCGCCCTCGACGAGGAATACTCTGATGCCCTGTGGGATGAGCTGGTCAAGCGTGCCGCCATCCTGTACCGCGGCGTGGACCTGGGCATCGTCCTGGTCAGTCCCTCCGGCCCCCGCCACGTGGCCAAGCGGGCTCCGGTGTCCGTGGCCATCGTCGGGGAGCCCGGTGAGCTGCTGATGCACGCCCACGGCCGCACGCGCCACGCGCTGGTGACCTTCGAAGGCCAGCCAGACGCCGTCGCCCTCCTCCAGTCAGCCGAAGTAGGGCTGTAACTGCTCCGGTGCTTGAGCTTGTCGAAATCCGGTTTCTACAAGCTCAAGCAGCGGACCTCAGCGGACCTCGAAGCCGGCGTCGCGGATTGCGGTCTTGACCTGCGACATCATGTCGTCCGGGCCCCAGTGGAAGATGGAGGCAGCGAGGACGGCGTCCGCTCCGGCCTGCACGGCAGGCGCGAAGTGCGCTGGTTCGCCGGCGCCGCCGGATGCGATGATCGGAACCTTGACAGCGGACCGGACCAGCCGGATGAGCTCGAGGTCGAAGCCGTCCTTGGTGCCGTCGGCGTCGATGGAGTTCAACAGGATCTCACCCACCCCGCGGTCCGCCGCTTCCTTGGCCCAGGCGATGGCGTCGATTCCGGTACCTTGGCGGCCGCCGTGGGTGGTCACTTCAAAGCCCGACGGCGTGGGCTGGGAGCCGGGACGGACGCGCCGTGCGTCCACGGACAGCACCAGCACCTGGGAACCAAAGTGCCGGGTGATTTCGTCGATGACGTCGGGACGGGCCACGGCTGCGGTGTTGATCGATGCCTTGTCGGCGCCGAAGCGCAGCAGCTTGTCCACCTCGGCCACGCCGCGGACGCCGCCGCCGACGGTCAGCGGGATGAACACTTCCTCGGCGGTGCGGCGGACGACGTCGAACGTCGTTTCCCGGTTGCCGGAGGAGGCGGTCACATCGAGGAAGGTGAGTTCGTCGGCGCCGGCGTTGTCGTAGCGGTGGGCCAGTTCCACGGGGTCCCCGGCGTCGCGGAGGCCTTCGAAGTTGATGCCCTTGACCACGCGGCCGGCATCAACGTCCAGGCAGGGAATAACGCGGACGGCTACAGCCATGACTTCTCCTGTTGTACTGCTGAGGTTGTGCTGTTAAGGAAAACCGGGTCAGATCCGGCAGGCGTGGATGCTGCTGACCAGGATGGCGCGCGCGCCGAGGTCGTACAGCTCGTCCATGATCCGGTTGGTTTCCTTCTTGGGCACCATGGAGCGTACGGCCACCCAGTCGGAATCGCGCAGCGGCGAGACGGTGGGTGATTCCAGGCCCGGCGTGAGGCCTGCGGCCTGCTCCACGAGCTCCTTGCGGATGTCGTAATCCATGAGCACGTACTGGCGCGCCACCAGGACGCCCTGCAGGCGGCGGATCAGGACGTCGATTTCCTTGGCCGTGCCGTTGGCCGCGCCGCCCTCGCCGGTGCGGCGGATGAGTACTGCCTCGGACTTGAGGATCGGCTCGCCGAAGATCTCCATGCCGGCGGCCTTGAGGGTGTTGCCCGTTTCGACGACGTCGGCGATGGCGTCCGCGACGCCGAGGCGCACGGAGGATTCCACCGCGCCGTCCAGCCGGACCACCTTCGCCTTGATGCCGCGCTCGGCCAGGTAGTCGCGCAGGAGGCCGTCGTAGCTGGTGGCGAGGCGCTTGCCTTCGAGTTCCTCCACAACGCTGAAGTCCCCGATCGGTCCGGCGAAACGGAACGTTGAGGCGGCGAAGCCGAGCGGAAGCAGTTCCTCAGCTTCCACCTGCGCGTCCAGCAGGAGGTCGCGGCCGGTGATTCCGACGTCGAGCGTTCCCTGTCCGACGTAAACGGCGATGTCCCGGGGGCGGAGGAAGAAGAACTCGATGTCGTTGTCGGGGTCCACCATGACCAGCTCGCGGTTGTCCCGGCGCTGGCGGTAGCCCGCCTCGGACAGCATGGCGGAGGCGGCTTCGGACAGGGATCCCTTGTTGGGTACGGCTACACGCAGCATTAGGAGGTCTTTCTGGTTTGGAAGTTTGGGTCAGGCAAGCGGGGCCACGCGGAGGCGGCTAAAGATGCTTGTAGACGTCTTCCAGGCTGAGTCCTTTGGCGAGCATCAGGACCTGCAGGTGGTACAGGAGCTGCGAGATCTCCTCGGCGGCGGCTTCGTCGGATTCGTACTCTGCGGCCATCCAGACTTCAGCCGCTTCCTCCACGACTTTCTTGCCGATGCCGTGGATTCCCGACTCCAGTTCGGCGACGGTGCGGGAGCCCTCGGGGCGGGTCGCTGCCTTCTCGCTCAGTTCTGCGAACAGCGTCTCGAAATTCTTCACGCCCTCCAGCCTACTTGCTCGGGGCCGGGGCCCGCCTGTCGGGCAGTTCCATGACGGCGGGGATGTGAGCGATTACACACGGTGCATGCTTGCGCCCGCATCCCCGCAGCGCCCCTGAACTGGGGAAATGTTCCGTTAGTAGTGCTCGAGTATTTAGTAGTTTTTGAGCAGCAGTGCCGTGGACAGTGCGGCGGTGACGGCCTCATGCCCCTTGTCCTCGGAGGAACCGGGCAGGCCGGCGCGGTCGAGGCCCTGCTCTTCCGTGTCGCAGGTCAGCACGCCGAACCCGACCGGCACGCCGGTGCTGACGCTCACGTCGGTCAGTCCCGACGTCGCGGCCTGGCAGACGTAGTCGAAGTGCGGCGTTCCGCCGCGGATGACGACGCCGAGGGCGACCACGGCGTCAAAGTGCGGAGCCAGCCGCGCGGCGGCGACGGGGAGCTCGAAGCTGCCCGGGACGCGCAGCACCGTCGGCTCGTTGATGCCGGCGTCCTTGGCCGCGCGCAGGGCGCCGTCCAGGAGGCCGTCCATGATCTGCGTGTGCCAGCTTGCCGCCACGATCGCCAGCTTGAGCTGCGAGGTTTCCGCGGGGTCGAGGGTGGTGAGGTCAATCTGGGGTGCGCCGTGTCCGCTCATGAAGTCTTCGTGATCCGTTCAGTCTTGTTCGTGGTCAAAAGTGTCGGTGCCGGTGCGGGGCAGGCCCGCGGTCTCGGTGTCGAGCGTCAGGAGGTGGTCCATCCGGTCCTTTTTGGTCTGCAGGTACCTGAGGTTCTGCTCCCGGGACGGCACCTCGGTGGGAACCATCTCGACGACCTTCACGCCGGCGACGGCCAGGCGGTTCTGCTTGTCCGGGTTGTTGCTCAGCAGCCGGATCTCGTGCAGGCCCATCTCGGCCAGGATCTGCGCCGCGGCCTTGTAGCAGCGGGCGTCGACGGGCAGTCCCAGCTGCTCGTTGGCCTCGACGGTGTCGAACCCTGCCTCCTGCAGGGCGTAGGCCTTGATCTTGTTGGCCAACCCGATCCCCCGGCCTTCCTGGCCGCGGAGGTACAGCAGCGTTCCGCCGTTCTCGGCGATCAGCTCCAGCGCGTAGGCGAGCTGCTCGCCGCAGTCGCACCGGTAGGAGCCGAAGACATCGCCGGTGAGGCATTCCGAGTGCAGGCGCACCAGGGGCGCCTTCCCGTCCTTGGGCGCACTCGGGGAGCTGACCGCAAGGTGTTCGGCGCCGGTCACCAGATCGGTCCAGGCCTGTGTCACGAAATTACCGAACGCCGTGGGCAGCTGGACCACCGGGCCGCTGCTCACCGGATGCGGCTGCCGGCCGTTGCTGCCCGGCTCCGCTGTTTGAAATGCCGTCATCGTGTTTCCCCTTCTGCGGCCGGACTGACTTCCAAAGTGCTCTCCTGTGAAGATACACGGTGGTCAGCTCCCAGATAGGCAACCAGGTCCTCGATCGAGATCAAGGGGCAGCCGTGTTCGGCAGCGAATACCCGGAGTCCGTCCAGCCTCATCATCTCCCCGTCGTCATATACAACTTCGGCGATCACGCCCACCGGCTCCAGGCCGGCGAGCCGGCAGAGGTCGACGGCCGCTTCGGTGTGGCCGGGGCGTTCACGCACTCCCCCATTAACGGCCCGCAGCGGAAAAATATGCCCGGGGCGGGTCAGCGTGTCCGGGCCGCTGGCCGGATCGGCGATGACGCGTGCGGTGAGGGCCCGATCGGTGGCCGAGATGCCGGTGCTGACGCCGGTGGCGGCGTCGCAGGAGACGGTATAGGCGGTGCCCTTCGAATCCTGGTTGACCTCCACCATGGGCGGCAGTTCCAGCGCGTCGGCCCGGACGCCGTCGAGCGGCACGCAGATGACGCCGGAGCTGTACCGGATGGTCCAGCCCATGAGAGCGGGCGTGGCGTGCTGGGCCGCGAAAATGATGTCGCCTTCGTTTTCCCGGTCTTCGTTGTCCACCACCAGCACCGGCCGGCCGGCCGCCATGGCGCGGACAGCGTCCTCAATCGGATCCAGCGTCAGGGGAACAGAGGCCATGCCGCCAGAGACCGCGGCGTCAAGCTTTGCCGTGCCGTTCACAGCTGAACCCCGCTTTCAGTAACAACCGGGGCTTCAGTGCCGAACCCCGTGCCGTCGGTGCGGAAAGCGAGGAGCCGCTCGGTGTACTTGGCCAGCACGTCCACCTCAAGGTTGACCCTGGCGCCGGCCGGCTTGGCCCCGAGGCCGGTGTCGGCCAGGGTTGTGGGAATAAGCCCCACCTCGAACCACGGCGCCGTCTCGGCTGCCGGGCTGACCGCGGTGACGGTGAGGGAGACGCCGTCGATGGCGATGGAGCCCTTTTCCGCGATGTAGCGCGCAAGCCGCTGGGGCACACCGAACCGGAGCCGTTCCCAGTTTCCCTGCGGCTCGCGTTCGAGCAGTTCGCCGACGCCGTCCACGTGCCCCTGGACCACATGGCCGTCAAGGCGCCCGCCGGCGGGGACGCAGCGTTCCAGGTTGACGGGATCGCCCGCCGCAAGCTCGCCGATGGTGCTGCGGATGAGTGTCTCGCCCATGACGTCGACGCTGAAGTCCTTGCCGTCGATGGCCGTGGCGGTGAGGCAGACGCCGTTGACGGCGATGGAGCCGCCCAGCGGCAGGCCGTCAGCCGTGCCGGGGGCGTGCAGGCGCAGCGTTGCGCTTGTGTCCCCGTTCCGGTCCACGGAGAGGACCTTTCCCTGTTCCGCGATAATTCCGGTGAACATCAGTAGCCTCCCATGGCTGTGTCCGCTGCTGTGCGGACAGGTAGTGAATCGGTTGACGTTGGTTGAGGTGATGGTGACTGTGCCGCTGCGGGCGTGTCCTGGGTCCGGTGGGGCACGGTGGCTTCCTCCGGGAGCAGATGAAGGCGCAGGTCCCTGCCCAGGAACTGGACCGCGCCGCCGGACGCTGCGTCCCATGCCCAGCGCTGCGCCTGCGCCAGCGTTCCGATGCCGAGGCCGTTGAGGGCCGGCGTTCCGGAGCCCAGGAGCGTGGGCGCCAGGTAGACGATGAGTTCGTCCACGAGGCCCTCGGCGAGGAAGGCGCTGAGGATCCGCGATCCGCCTTCCACCATGACGTGCCTGGTGCCGGCGGCGAACAGGACGGACAGAGCCTTGCGCGGGTCCCGGGTGGGAAGGTGGAGGACCTTGCCGTCGTCGCCGCGCACGGCAGCGTCCGCCGGCACATCGCGAAGTCCCATGACCGCGCGCAGCGGCTGTTTTCCGGTGGCGTCGCCGTTGGCGTCGCGCGCTGTCAGCCGGGGGTTGTCCACGAGCACGGTCTGCGTTCCAACCAGGATGGCGTCGATCCGGTTCCGGATGCCGTGGTTGTCCGCCAGCGACTCCGGGCTGGATATCCACTGGCTGGTGCCGTCCTCGGCGGCAATCCGGCTGTCCAGGGTCTGGGCGATGTGCAGGGTGACGAAGGGGCGCTTGGCGTCGACCGCCTGGAACCAGCGCCGGTTCAGCTCCAGCGCACGCTCGGCGGCCAGTCCGCTGCGCACGCTGACGCCCGCCGCCCGCAGGGTGGCGGCCCCGCCGGCGGCGGGGTCATGGGGGTCGTCGACGGCGTACACGACGTTCGCTATCCCGGCGTCGATGATGGCCTGCGCGCACGGCCCCGTACGGCCCACATGGTTGCACGGTTCCAGGGTGACCACCATGGTGGACCCGTGAAGGTCGACGCCGGCGCTGGCCGCCGCCGCTATCGCGTCGGCTTCTGCGTGCGCGGTGCCGGCACCGCGGTGGTATCCGGTCACCAGCTGGCGGCCGTCAGGTCCGACGACGACGGCGCCCACCAGCGGATTGGCCCCCCGGGGTCCCTGCAGCGCGGCTTCCAGGGCAGTGTCCATGGCGGCTGCTTCAGCAGCGGTGAAGGCCGAGATCGGGTTCTGGGCAGCAGTCACTTGGACACCGCCGGGTCCGGGAAGGCGGTCTCAACCTTGACCTTGGACGCGTCCGCCGCGGCCTGTGTCCGGGACGCCCGCCACCAGACGATGAAGCCGGCCAGGGTGAAGAATCCGTAGAACAGGTACATGAAGGCGCTGGCGAAGTATCCGGCGCTGAAGAGCAGCGGAACGCCCACCACATCGACGGCAACCCAGATCAGCCAGAACTCCGTCCAGCCGCGGGCCATGCCGTAGGTGGCCAGGAGCGAGCCCATGAAGGTCCAGGCGTCCGCCCACACAGGCGGGTAGGAACCCAGGGAATCGAAGAGCGGAGTGAGGGCGGCGGTTCCGGCCACCAGCGCGAGTACCAGCGCCACCCGGGTCCTGGCACTGGCCCAGGCGGGCGCGATCGCCGTCGAGGATCCTGCCGCCCGGCGGCTTTGCCGCCAGCGCTGCCACCCGTAGATGGCCACGATGATGAACATGACCTGCCGCCCGGCCTGGCCCCAGAGCGTGGCCGGCGTGGCGGAGCCGAAGACGTTGCCCAGGAAGACCGTCAGGAGCAGAAGGTTGCCCGCGATGCCGGCCGGCCATGCCCAGACCTTGCGCCGCATGCCGCCGAGGGCACTGGCCAGGCCAAAAATGTTTCCCAGCACTTCGCGGAGAATAAGCACCGATCCGCCAACGGGAATCTGTGCCTCGAAGAGCCAACGCAGGATGTCCATGCGTGCGTGTCGTTCCTTCCCTCAAGAGCCGAGAGTGCTCCGGGGGTGTACGACAGCGAAACGCAGCGGCGTTGTGGAACGCCACAAGTACAGCTGTACGTGCTTCTCTCATCCAGACTTTAACTGTCGGTACTGGAATTTCACCAGTTCAACCGTCCGCCGGGCTTCCGTAAAGGAACCACCGGCTCGCGGGTCGCGGACTGTCACCGCCGGTTCGGACTTACACCGACCCCGGAGCACGTATTGTGTGTTGCTATTCTGACACAACTTGGCGCATGCCCAGGCTATTCCCGCTGCGGTCCGTCATTCCGGCGTCATGGAGACCGGTTGTGCCCCCATGACGCTTGCCCCTGAGGACCTAGGGCTTAAGGCTGCCGGCCTTGCGCAGCCGGTCGATGGCTCCGGACGGATCCGCGGCGCCATACACTGCGGACCCGGCGACGAAGACGTTCGCTCCGGCTTCTGCGGCACGGACGATGGTTTCCTCGGTAATTCCGCCGTCCACCTGGATGGCAACGTTTACGCCGGATCCCTCGATCGCGGCGCGGGCGCGGCGGATCTTGGGCAGGGTGAGGTCAAGGAACGCCTGGCCGCCAAACCCGGGTTCCACCGTCATGATCAGCAGCATGTCCAGCTCCGGAAGCATGTCCAGGTACGGCTCCACCGCCGTGGCGGGCCGGAGCGCCATCCCGGCCTTCGAACCCCGGGCGCGCAGCTCCCGGGCTAGCTTCACCGGAGCAATCGAGGCCTCGGCATGGAACGTCACGGACGCGACGCCGGCGTCCGCGTAGCCGGGAGCCCAGCGGTCGGCGTCGGAAATCATGAGGTGGGCGTCCAGCGGAACCGGGCTGACTGCCTGGATCCGCTGGACCACGGGAAGGCCCAGGGTGAGGTTGGGGACAAAGTGGTTGTCCATCACATCCACATGCACGGAATCAGCGTTGCTGATTTTCTGCAGCTCGGCTTCGAGGTTCACGAAGTCGGCGGAGAGGATGCTGGGGTTGATGCAGCACTGCGTCATGCGGGGTCCTTTCGCGGGACGGAAGTCCGGAGATGCGGGGTCAGTCAATCGGAAGTCAGCACTTCCTGGGCAGTCAGGATTTGCGGCGGATAAGGGCGAGGAACATGGCGTCCGTGCTGTGGACGTGTGGCCACAGCTGCGCGGTCTTCTCGTGACCGGCGCCCAGGCCGCCGCCCAGGCTGACGGCGTCCAGCACGCTGCCGGCGTCCAGGAGTTCCAGGTCGTCCCGTTTGCGCAGGACGTCGCTGACCACCGCCGTGGTTTCGGCCGGGTGCGGCGAGCAGGTCACGTAGGCCACCACGCCGCCGGGCCGCACGGCCGCCAAGGCAGAGTTCAGCAGGTCGCGCTGCAGCGGCCCCAGGTCGGCAAGGTCCTTGGGCGTGCGGCGCCAGCGGGATTCGGGCCGCCGGCGCAGGGCTCCGAGCCCGCTGCAGGGCACGTCCACGAGCACGCGGTCAAAAGCGGCAGGCCGTTCCGCGCCAACCTCCCTGCCGTCGCCGGTCCTGACGGTCCAGACGTCCGAAGGAACAGCGGACAGCGCCTGGCTGACCAGTTTGGCCCGGTGCGGGGCGGGCTCGTTGGCGAGGAGCGTGGCTCCCCGTTCGTTTGCCAGCGCGCCCAGCAGGGCTGCCTTGCCGCCGGGCCCGGCGCAGAGATCGAGCCAGGCCTCCCCGGCGGTGTCTTCTCCTGTTGCGGCGGTTTCCGCATCCGCCGCGTTTTCGCCAAGCCCTGCGTTTTCGGCACGCCCTGCGTCGAGGCTGGCAGCCGCCAGGGCCCTGGCCA
Organism: Arthrobacter globiformis NBRC 12137; assembly: GCF_000238915.1. Lineage (GTDB taxonomy): Bacteria > Actinomycetota > Actinomycetes > Actinomycetales > Micrococcaceae > Arthrobacter > Arthrobacter globiformis. The sequence continues at coordinate 10,560 of NZ_BAEG01000051.1, forward strand.
CCAACTGGGAGCCGACGTCCTGCACGCGCGTAGTGCCGGACCGGACCGACTCCAGCCGGCCGAGGTCACCGCCGCTGGAGAGCGCTGACCCTTCCACCAGTTCGCCGGGGACGGCGCCGTTCTCCAGGGCCTCGTCCAGGCTTCCCAGCCCGGGAAGGGCCACCAGGTTGACCACGGGGGCCGCGTTGTCGGCTTCCAGCAGATCATTGATTTCGCCGACCGGGCGTCCGTGTGCCACCAGGGACTGCCGCAGGGCCCGGACAATCCACTCCGGATGGGCGTACCGGACGGACGCAACCTTGGTCTCGTCCGGCTCGCCGGCGACCAGCTCGTCAAGCCACTCGTCCAGGCTGCGGGCCGCTACCTTCCGGAGCACGGCATTGATCAGTGCCGACGGACCGGCACCGATGACCGCACGGGCCAGGCCCACCGTCTGGTCAAGGGCCGCGTGTGCGGGTACGCGCATTGCCAGCAGCTGGTGGACCCCGATGCGCAGGGCATCCAGGACAGCCGGATCCAGCTTGTCCAGGGGCCGGTCCACGCAGCGGGCGAGGATGGCGTCGTACGTGCCTTGGCTCCGCAGCGCCCCGTAGCTCAGTTCGGTGGCGAATCCGGCGTCGCGCCGGTCGAGGCCATGCTGCCGGATGCGCGCCGGCAGCACGAGATTGGCATAGGCGTCCTCGGCAGCGACCGCGCGCAGAACTTCGAACGCCACCAGCCTGGCGGGGTCTGCCCTGCGGGTGCGCTGCGACGGTGCGCTCTCGGTGAAGTTGCGCTGGGGGCCGCGGTTGCGTTCCCGGCCCTGCGCATTGCGGCGGCTGGCTCCTCCCCCGCCCTGGCCGCCGGCGCCTGAACCGCGCTGGCCGCCGCGGCTTGATCGGCCCTGCCCGGATCCGCTTCTGCCGGAATCACTCATTGGAATACCACGCTTTCGAGGGATGCCTGGCCGCGCGCCCAGTCGGCGGCGGCCATCATTTTCTTGCCTGCAGGCTGCACCTTGGTGAGTTCGACGGCATGCGAACCCGTCCCCACCAGCACGCTCTTGCCGGCCAGCGCCAGCTGTCCCGGCTGGACATCGGTGACGTCGGGACGGAGCCGCACAGGCTCAAGCTTCAGCCGCTGGCCGTCGAGGGTGGTCCAGGCTCCCGGTTCGGGTGTCACGCCGCGTGCCCGCCGCCCCACGGACAGGGCCGGCTCCGACCAGTCGATGCGGCCGTCGTCGATGGTCAGCTTGGGCGCCAGGCTCACTTCCCCCTCCTGGGGAAGCGGCGACGCCGCGCCGGACCCGATGGCGGACAGCGTCTGGGCGAGCAGGACGGCGCCGCTGTGGGACAGCCGTTCAAGCAGTGCCCCGGAGGTGTCCTCCGGCCCGACGGCTTCGGTCAGCGTGCCGATGACAGGGCCCGTATCGAGTCCCTCCTCGAGCTGGAAGGTCACGGCACCGGTGATGTCGTCGCCGGCGATGACGGCCCGCTGCACCGGGGCCGCGCCGCGCCAGGCCGGCAGCAGCGAGAAGTGCAGGTTGATCCAGCCGTGCCGCGGAATATCGAGGGCCACGCGGGGCACCAGCCCGCCGTAGGCGACAATCGCGGCTACGTCGGGGCGGATCTCGCCGATCCGTTCGGTGACGGCTGTGTCCACCCGGGACGCGTGGATGATGTCGATGCCGAGCTCGGCGGCCCGGGCTGCGACGGGCGAGGGCGTGAGCACACGCTTGCGTCCCACCGGCGCGTCCGGCCGGGTCAGCACCGCGACGATCTCGAAGCCGGCGGCCACCAGGGCATCCAGCGAGGGGACAGCTACGGACGGTGTTCCGGCGAAGAGGACCCTCATCCGGCAGCGCCGAAGCTGCCGGTTCCGGACGTTGCCGCGCCGAAGCTGCCGCCACCGAAACTGGAGCCGACGGTCTTGGCGCGCTTGGCGGTGGTTTGTTCGGTGATGGAGTCATAGTTGGCGTTGCGGATGGAGCGCAGGGCGGCCTTGCGGTCCTCACCTTCGAGCCGGTCAGTGAAGAGGATGCCGTCCAGATGGTCGGTCTCATGCTGGAAGCAGCGGGCAAGCATGCCCTCCGCCTCCACAGAGACGGGGTTCCCGTTAATATCGACGCCGGTGACACGGGTGCTGCGGTAACGGCGGACCGGGAAGCCCAGGCCGGGGATGGAGAGGCACCCCTCCACCTCATCCGGCTGGAAATCTTCACTGTTTTCCAGCACAGGGTTGATGATGTGGCCTTCAACGCCGCCGATCCGGTAGGTGAAGACCCGCAGGCTGACGCCGATCTGGGGCGCGGCCAGGCCTGCGCCCTCCACGTCCTCCATTGTTTCGGTCATGTCGGCAACGAGCCTGGCCAGCTCAGGCCCGAAATCCGTGACAGGGTCGGCAACCGTGCGAAGCACGGGATCGCCGATGATACGGATATTCAGAATTGCCATGTGCAGTCATTTCCTCACGGTGAACGGGTAAACGGATCCAGTCCAGTTTAGTTGCTGCGGCCTGCCCGGCGGAGCTGACGGCGGGGTCGGGCCCGGCCAGCCCGGGCGCGGGAAGGGTCAGGAGAACACCGGCGGCGCCAACGGCAGCAGCGCGGGTCCGGCGCTGACAGTGTCCGCGGACATTTCCCACACCCGGCGCAGGGCACAGAACTTCCACCAGTGGTGCTTCAGGACTTCAGGATTAGCGCGGACAGGCCGGACCTCGGTTTCACCGATCGCCACGGCGAGCAGCACCGGGGTATCGCCGTGCTGCCACGGCTCCCACTCGCCGGCCACGGGATCCACCAGGCTTTCCTCCGCCTTCATGCCGGCAACAAGCTGCATGACCACTTTGTCGTCCAGGGGCTTGACCTGGCCGTCGCGGGTGGTCCCCTTGGTCTTGTAGTCAATGAGGCAGGTGCGTCCGTTGATCTTCGCAACGAGGTCCAGTGTTCCCGCGTAACCCACCGCCGTGTTCCACACGGTGATCTCCGGGGCGATCGGCTCCACCCGGAACAGCTCCCACCATTCATCGAAGCGGGCGGCGAAGGCTTCCTCTCCGTTGGAGGCCAGCGCTTCACGGGCTTCCTTCATCTGGTGCGGCCGGCCGAGGGCACGCAGGGCCACCTGCTCGCAGTAGTAGTGCACCCGGTCCCCGCGCTGCGCAGCCTCGTCCCGGTATGTTTCAGCCGCCTTCGCCGCGCGATTCACCGCCTGCCGCACCCGCGCTGGGCTGCCAAGGATCTCCGGCAGCGACGGATCCTTGGCCAGGCTGCTGGCGCCCATGTAGCCGAACCAGCCGTCCAGTCCATGGGCCTGCTGCCCAATGACGGTGGTGATGGAGGGAACCGTGAACTGCTCCGTGGTGGAGCGGGCGTACATACGGCCATATTCCGTGGCGTGGGCGAGGAGTGGAGCGGTCATGGTGAGACTCTTTCACGGGGGTCAGACATTGATGCGGAAACAGAAAAGCCCGCCCCTCCCAGTTCTATCTCCTGGGCTGAACGGACTTTCCATCGGTGGGCGATACTGGGTTCGAACCAGTGACCTCTTCGGTGTGAACGAAGCGCGCTACCACTGCGCCAATCGCCCCGATGCATTTGAATGCTAGCGGACAATCGCGGGTTAACGGAAATCGGCGCCTTGACCCATGGAGAAGGTCAGCGGAGCAAGGTGCTCCAGCAACGCCCAAGGCCGTAACGCAGCACGGGGCCCGTCACTCCAGGCCCCCGGAACTACACCCCTGTAATTCGAAAATTTCCCTAGAATTCAAGGAAGTACGGCTTCCCGAGCCACACCGCCGGCACTCGATTTGGAGTTTCCCGGAACCTCCTATAGAGTTCTTACTCGTTGGAACGCGACGAACTGCCGAATACGGCAAGGAATCGCAGCTCCGAAATGCGGACGTAGCTCAGCTGGTAGAGCACCACCTTGCCAAGGTGGATGTCGCGAGTTCGAATCTCGTCGTCCGCTCGCAGGACACTGTCACGGCACTGGTTCCCCGGAATCAAGGCCTACACGGTGGGTTGGCCGAGAGGCGAGGCAGCGGCCTGCAAAGCCGTATACACGGGTTCGAATCCCGTACCCACCTCGGTGAAAGCCATGGTTTCCGGTGATACCGGATGCGATGGGCGATTGGCGCAGCGGTAGCGCGCTTCCCTGACACGGAAGAGGTCACTGGTTCGATCCCAGTATCGCCCACCAGAGCAAGGAAACTTGCTTGTAGTTGAACGTTCGGCCACGCGGCTGGACGTCAAAATTGCGGACGTAGCTCAGCTGGTAGAGCACCACCTTGCCAAGGTGGATGTCGCGAGTTCGAATCTCGTCGTCCGCTCTCTTGATCCTTAGGGATCCGAACCCAGGATACCGCCGGTTCTGCCGGCTCCGGGCGATTGGCGCAGCGGTAGCGCGCTTCCCTGACACGGAAGAGGTCACTGGTTCGATCCCAGTATCGCCCACGAAACAAAGCAGCTCCCCGGAGCTGCTTTTTTCTTGCGCTCATACAGTTTGACAAAGTTTGTCAAGAACTCCTTGGCAGGCGCCGGCTTCGGGGCTAGGATCGAATGCGGAGGAGCGAACTGGCTCCGCGATTGAAGGGAGGTGCTCGTGGGTTTACTTGACGATCTAAAGGGCAAGGCTCAGGGTCTGATCCGCGGCAACGAGCAGGCCATCAAGGACGGCATCACCAAAGCAGGTGATTTTGTCGACTCCAAGACGGGCGGCAAATACACCAGCCAGGTGGATAAGGTCCAGACAGGCGCTTCCACTCTCGTTGACAAAGCCAATGAGAGGCCTACCCAGGGACCGGCGGACAACGTGCCGCCGGCTGAGAAGGCTCCGTAGCCAGGATTTGCCGGGCTTCGCCCCTAAACGTCAAAAAAGGTGCCGGTCCCGCCGAGAGGCGGCGCCGGCACCTTTCGTTTTCCCGAAAGAATTCCCGTGTGTCTGCAACGCCCATGTCTGCAAAAAGCCTGTGCCTACACGAGCCGGTGCCTACGACGGCTCGTGGTTCTGGCCTTCGCGTGCCAGCGCTGTAAGCCGGGAGACCGCCCTGAAGTACTTCTTCATGTAGCCGCCGTTCATCATTTCCTCGGTGAACAGCTTGTCGAACGGAACGCCGCTGGCAAGGATCGGAACGTCCTTGTCGTAAAGGCGGTCGGCCAGCACCACAAACCTCAGCGCCACCGCCTGCTCGGTGATGGTTTCCACGTCCCGCCAGACGACGCCGTCCACGCCGTCAAGCAGCTTGCGGTAGCGGCTGGGATGGACACCCGCGAGGTGTGAGATGAGGGTACTGAAGTCATCCTCGGCAACGGTCTTGCCGTCGAACTCCGCCTTCATGTGGGCATGGAGTTCGCTGTTCCGCAGTGGTGCAGGCGCAGCCGGGAGGCCGCGGTGGCGGAAGTCTTCGCCGTCAACCCTGATGACGTCGAACTGGTCCGCCAGGACCTGGATTTCACGCTGGAAATCCACGGCGGCAAACCGGCCGTCGCCCAGGGATCCGGGCAGAGTATTGGATGTGGCCGCGAGCTTCACGCCGGCGTCGGCCAGTTCCCGCATCAGGCGGGACATCAGGACCGTGTCGCCTGGATCGTCGAGTTCAAACTCGTCAATGCACACGAGCTTGTAGGAACTCAACGCGTCGACGGTTTTCCGGAAGGACAGGGCACCCACCAGGTTGGTGTATTCCACGAAGGTGCCGAAGGCCTTTGGGCCGGGGGCAGCGTGCCAGAGCGATGCCAGCAAGTGGGTCTTTCCCACGCCGAATCCGCCGTCGAGGTAAATGCCGGCGCGGGTCGCGTCCTTCTTGCCAAAGAGCTTCTTGAACAGTCCCCCGCCGTCCCCGGCGCCGACTCCTCCGGCAAAAGCCTGCAGCGCGTTCACTGCCGCCGCCTGGCTTGGCTGCTTCGGGTCTGGCCGGTAGCTTGCAAATGACACCTGCCCGAACCTGGGCGATGGGTAGAAACCTTTGAGGAGCTCATCCACCGACACCGCCGGCGTCCGGGTGGCGAGCTTTTCGATCTGTACCAAGGTGGTCCATTCTGCTGGTGATTTGTCCCCAGCAAGAATACCGGCATTGGCCGCCCGGCCTGCCGGCATCGCCTTGCTGCCCGCCATGCCGTGAGCAAGCACACATTTCGTCCTGTTAACACACAGAAGCATTCGTCCCGGCCCGTGGCTAGTGTTGGACCAGTGACCCGCCGTCCCCCGGCGGTCTGACCTGACCGTTTCAGTGAAAGGCCATACGCATGTCCTACCCCGTTGAACAGAACGAAAAGTTCGCCGCCTACGCGCACCCGGAGCGGCTTGTTTCCACCGAGTGGCTGGCCGCGGCCATCGACGCCGGCGCCCTTAACGACGGCAAGCTCGTTGTGGTGGAGTCCGATGAAGACGTCCTGCTCTACGAAACCGGCCACATTCCCGGCGCGGTCAAAATCGACTGGCACACCGACCTGAACGACGAAGTGACCCGTGACTACGTGGAGGGTGAGGCATTCGCCGCCCTGGCCGCCGCGAAGGGCATTTCCCGCGACACCACCGTGGTCATCTACGGGGACAAGTCCAACTGGTGGGCTGCCTACGCCCTCTGGGTCTTCAGCCTCTTCGGCCACGAGGACGTCCGTCTGCTCGACGGCGGCCGCGACAAGTGGATTGCCGAAGGCCGTCCGCTGACCACCGACATCCCCTCCCCGGCCGTGGCGGACTACCCCGTGGTGGAGCGCAACGACACCCCCATCCGCGCCTTCAAGGAAGACGTCCTTGCCCACCTTGGCAAGCCGCTGATCGACGTCCGCTCCCCCGAGGAATACACGGGCCAGCGCACCCACATGCCTGCCTACCCCGAGGAAGGCGCGCTGCGCGGCGGCCACATTCCCACCGCAGCGTCGATCCCGTGGGCACGGGCAGCAGCAGAGGACGGCACCTACCGCAGCCGCGCCGAGCTTGAGGCACTGTACCTGGGCGAGGCCGGACTCACCGAGGGCGACGACGTTGTGGCTTACTGCCGCATTGGCGAACGCTCCAGCCACACCTGGTTCGCACTCAAGTTCCTCCTCGGCTTCGAAACCGTCCGCAACTACGACGGCTCTTGGACGGAATGGGGCAACGCAGTGCGCGTGCCGATCGCCAAGGGCGCGGAACGCGGCGCGGTGCCGGCACTTGCCTCGAGGTAAGTAGGCGTAAAAAAGCGGCGGACGGCGACAACCTGCGTAAGCTGGAAGTGATGAGTACTCAAGCACTTCCCACCGCCCTGGCGGAGATTGTCGACGACTTCCAGGCACTGAGCGAGCCCGAGCGGCTGCAGCTCCTGCTGGAGTTCTCCCGCGGCCTGCCGGATCTGCCGGAGCGCCTGAACGACCACCCTGAGCTGCTGGAGCAGGTGGTGGAATGCCAGTCGCCTCTCTTCCTCACCATTGAGACGGAAAAGAACGACGGCGGTTCCCCCGCCGTCCGGCTGTTCTTCAAGGCGCCGCCGGAGGCCCCCACCACGCGTGGTTTCGCGGGAGTGCTGCATGAAGGACTGGACGGCCTCACCGCCGAGGAGATCCTGGCTGTACCGGATGACATGCCGGAACTGCTCGGCCTGACCCGCGCCATCACGCCGCTGCGCATGCGCGGCATGACCGCGATGCTCGGGCGCATCAAGCGCAAGGTGGCCGCCGCGGCCAGGCTCTACGCCTAGGAGCCGGACCCCGCATGGCGCGAAAAAACACGTCGCAGGGAACGCCTGCCACAGCCGTACTGGCTGCGGCAGGCGTTTCCTTTAACCTGCACCCGTACAGCCATGATCCGGCCGCGGCCAGTTACGGCATGGAGGCAGCCGAAGTCCTGGGGATCGACCCTGCGAGGGTCTTCAAGACGCTCATGGTGGAGGTCGACGGCAAACTGGCGGTCGGCGTCGTTCCCGTCAGCGGAAACCTGGACCTGAAAGCGATAGCTGCGGCGCTGGGCAGCAAGAAAGCCGCCATGGCGGACCCCGCGGCGGCTGAACGGCGCACCGGCTACGTGCTGGGCGGTATTTCGCCCCTGGGACAGCGGCAGCCCTCCCCCACGGTCGTCGACGAAAGCGCCCTCACCCTGGACACCATCCTGGTGTCCGGCGGCCGGCGCGGCCTGGATGTCGAACTGGATCCCCGAGACCTCGTTCGCCTCACCAAGGCCGTCACAGCCGCAATCGGAACCGGCCCTCAGGCGGGCTGAACAGGCTCAGGCTGGCCGGGGTCCGGCTGCCCCGGATTCCGGCGTGGGGCCAGTTGCTGCTGCAGCCATGCCCGGGCGAGTCCTTCCCAGCGGACCGGGTCGGCGTTCCACTCCTTGGCATGCCGTGCCCCCTCGAAAGGCTCGAATGTGACCATTTCCGGGTTCTTTTCGGCGAGCAGGGCCGAGGGCTCGTAGGGAACATATTCATCGTCCACGCTGTGGATGATGAGCGTCGGCGTCCGGAGTTCGACGGCCCGCGACACCCAGTCCATTGATTTCAGGTCCACGGGCGCGGCGAGTCCGGTGAGTCGGCGACCCACCTTGTGGCCCATCATCAGCTGGCCGTACCGGCCAACAGCCGACGGGATCCGGTTCAGCTCCGCGTGGTGGGCCAGCACGTTCACCCAGTCGATGACGGGCGCGTCCAGGACCATGGCCCGGATGACGTGCCGGTGCTCCGACAGGTCCGCGGTCTGCAGGCAGATGGCGCCTCCCATCGACCAGCCGAAGAGGACAACTTCCCGGGCGCCGCGGGACAGGGCAAAGGAAATGGCAGCGTCGATGTCCCGCCACTCCGTCGAACCCAGCCCGTACCGGCCGTCGAATGCTGCCGGCGCCAGGCCGTCGTTGCGGTAGGAGACCAGGAGGTTCGGCAGGCCCAGTTCATGGACCACCCGCGCTCCGCGCAGGCACTCCTGCCGGGTGGCCCCGCGCCCGTGGACCATGATGGCCCAGGTCCCGGCGTCGGCGTCACCCGGGATCAGCCAGCCGGGCGCCGTTCCGCCCTCAACCTCAATAGCGACATCCTCGGACGCCAGCCCGACGTCGGACGGATGCTGGTACGTGGCGCCTCCCCACCAGCCGCGCCCCGCGGTTTCAAGGTTGCCGCTGTAGACGGCCTCAACTTCGCGCAGCACGGTGCGTTCGGCCGGGGAATAGGACAGGATCCTGCCGATCCGGGCGTGCCCGGCACCGGCCTCGAAGAAGAGGCTGTACACGCCATTGTGTGTCGTCTCCGGCGTGGCCGCGAGGATGACCTGCAGGTCCCTGCCCTCCCTGATGACCGCCAGGATCTCCTGGTCCGCCGGCCGCACCCGGGCCGGGGTGAGGACGCGGCGGGCAAAGTAGAGCGCGAGCGCGGACGACCCGGCACCGAGCAGGGCTGCGGCGGTGCCGCCGGCGATGATTCCCCCGAGTGTCCACTTCGCCCTCAGGGTCATCGCGTTGCCCTTGGTAGCAGACGGGGTTGTCAAAGCAGCGTGCGCGGAATCCATGCCACCCATCTTGACGGATCCGGCCCCTTCCGGCACATTCGCGGCCAGATGCCTCCAGGCCTGACGCCTGCAGGCCACATACTTGCGGGTCAAATACATGCGGGCCAAATACATGCGGGCGTTGGCGGGCGGGACTAGGCTGATGCCATGAGCGATCCAATCGTCATTCTGACTGAAGAGCCGCTGGGTGCGGACGACCGCGTGAACATCGAACGCCTGGTGGACGGAGGTGACGCGCCCCTGGTTGTGCTGGTGCCTGCCAACACGGAACGGCATCTGCTGGTGGATTTCCTTGAGAACCTGTCGATGCTGGACATCGCCAAGGCTTTCCGCGAGCTGACCGCCCACGCGCCGGACCCTGCGGAGGAACGGGCAGCGGCGGACGCCACGCTGGCCACCTCGGTCAGCGCCCTGGAAGGACTCGGCGGCGGCGTTGCCGGCGAGGTGGTGGACGGGGGCGCCGTTAACGGCCTCGTGGCCAAGGTCAAGGAGCTTGGGGCCGCCCAGGCAGTCGTCATCACCAGACCGCATGCAGTGTCGGACACCTTCCATACCGATTGGGCCAACAGGGCGCAAGACAAGCTTGGGCTCCCTGTACTGCATCTGTATGCCGGCTCGGGATTTATCGGGGACTCCTGAGCGTTGGTCCGACTATGAGCACTCCTGAGAAGTCCGACCTCACCACTACCGCCGCAAACCCTGCCGCCGGCCGATCCGATGAAGACTGGCGGCAGGAACTGACGCCGGAGGAATACCACGTGCTGCGCCAGGCCGGCACAGAACGCCCGTATACCGGCGAGTACTGGGACACCCACACCGCCGGCGTCTACAACTGCCGCGCATGCGGGACCGAACTGTTCACCAGCAAGGAGAAGTTCGATTCGCACTGCGGCTGGCCGTCATTCTGGGCCCCGCTGGCCGAAGGGCGCGTGCGCTACATCCACGACCGCACCCTGGGCATGGACCGCATCGAGGTGCGGTGCGCCAACTGCGACTCCCACCTGGGGCACGTCTTCGAGGGTGAGGGCTACGGAACGCCGACCGACCAGCGTTACTGCATCAACTCCGTCTCACTGAAGCTGGTGCCCGCCGCCGACGACACCTCAGCCTGAGGCTGCCCGGCGCTGCGCCTACCGGTTATTTCGACAGCCTCAAGCACTACAGTTTCTTATGCTCAGGCCTCTGATCGATTAGTAAGCCTGTCTGCTTGCTACGCTCGCCTAAGTAGCTCAGATAACCCGAAAGGCGAGGCCAGGGATGACCGTAACCGTAAACACAGCACCGGCCCGGATCTCCGCAGAACACCCGGCATGGCAGCGCGTCAAGGCCGCAGCCGTTGCCCTGCGGAAGCTGCAGGCACAGGACGGTTCGGTCCCCGACCCGGCCGCCCATGCGGCTGCCCACGGTTACGTCGAAGCCCTTGTCAGCGCCGTCAAGGCGATGGCACCGGCATTCCCGCACGATGCCCTGTACCTGGACCTGGTGTGCCGCGACTTTGGCCGCTGGGCCGCGGGCGGGTTCGGCGTCCCGGATTTCCTGGACTCCCTGCTGGCGTTCCAGCCGCAGGCGGACCGCGAGAACGGCCTGCAGCACCTCGTGGTATTCCCCATGTACACGCAAAACGGCAGCACCAGCCGGCTCGTGGAGGCCGTCCTCATTGACGTCCTCTGGCCCGACTTCATTGCAGGCCTGGAACAGGGCGACTACTCAAACCGTCTGTTCGTGCCCATCCGCTTCATCGACTTCACCCCCGGGTATGACACCAACTCCGCCGTACTGTTCCCCGAAACCGTGGGCGTGCGCGCCACACCCAGGTTCACCTGGGGCGCCATTTTCGCCGACCGGGAAGCGGCACGCTTCCGCCGGGTGCTGCGGGCAGCCGCCGACATCACCTCACTTGAGCTGCCGGCCCGGGCCGCGGAACTCCTCGAGGACCAGGAGCTCACCGAAAAGACCTTCGTCATGTGGGACCTGATCCACGACCGCACGCACATGCGGGGGGACCTGCCGTTCGATCCCTTCATGATCAAACAGCGGATGCCCTTTTTCCTGTACTCCCTCGAGGAGCTGCGCTGCGATCTGACGGCTTTCCGGGAAGCGGTGAAAATCGAAAAGGACGAGGCGGCGGATCCGGAGGCCCGCCGGCACGCCAAGCTCGTGCAGTACGCCGTCATTTTCGACCGCATCTTCCGGTTCGCCATCACCGGCAGCCGGGTGCGCAACTACGACGGGCTCGGCGGCCAGCTGCTCTTCGCGTGGCTGCACCAGCACCGCGTCCTCCACTGGACCGACAGCCGGCTGACCATCGACTGGGAGCACGTCGCCGGCGTCGTGGTGGAGCTGGGTGCCCGGATCGAGGAACTCTACTGGCGCTCCATCGACCGGCCCAAGACTGCCCACTGGCTGGCGGCCTACGAGCTGATCTCAGGCACCGTCACGCCGAACCCGGCTTCCGTTTGGGCCAAGGGGCCGGGCGCCCTCCCCCTCGACGGGCCGCCGCGGGGCCTCACCGACCAGGTCATGGACGACGAGTTCCCGCTGTCCATGTTCTACGAAGCCCTGGAAAAGAAGATGCGCCCAGTCATCGAATCCACCGCCGGCATTACCGGCGCCACGGACCCTGCCCTGCCGGCGAACGGCCCGGCGGCTGCCGCAGCATGACTGACGGCAGCGTGACCGACTCCAGCCTGACGGACGGCAGCCCACTGCGCGTGCTGGTCAATGGCGGCAGCGGACCTTCGGGGGTCGCGGCCGCCCGCGCCCTGCTTCGGGCCGGTTTTGCCGTCTTCACCGTGGGTTCGGACAAGGCGCGCATCGAGGCGGCTGCGGAAGCCGCAGGCGGCGCCACACCGCTTGTGTGCGACCTCGGCGACCTCGCCGCCGTCCGCGAACTGCACGCAGGGCTCATGCGCACTGCGGGAAGGATCGACGGCGTCATCCACCTGGTGGGCGGGTGGCGCGGCGCGCAGGGCATCACGGACCAGACCGATGAGGACTGGGATTTCCTGGAGCGCAGCGCTGTGACGACGCTCCGGAACGTGACCCGCGTCTTCTATGACGACCTCGCCGCCTCGCCCTGCGGACGGCTTGCCATGGTGTCCTCGACGTCGGTGGGCAGTCCCGCCGCCGGCGTCGCCAGTTACGTTGCGGCCAAGGCCGCCGCGGAAGCGTGGACCATGGCCGTGGCGGAGGGGCTCGGCCGCGTCAGCCAAGCCGACGGCGCCCAGCACAGCGCCGCCGTCGTCTTCGTCGTGAAGGCGCTGGTGGACGCCGGCATGCGCAGCAAGCAACCCGAACGGAAGTTCCCCGGGTACACGGACGTGGAGCAGCTGGCCGCGGCCGCCGTCGGGCTCTTCAGCCAGCCCGCCGCGGAGCTGAACGGGCAGCGGCTGCTGCTGGCCCCTGTGCCCGACAGCGCTGCCCGTACACAGAGTGCCGCAACTACCTAGACTGAAAGCGTGACCAACGAGATGACAACAACGGTTGAAACTGCCGGGAGCGGCACCATGCCCAGGCTGCACGACGCGTCGGTGCGCGGCTTTGCCTCGGACAACTACTCAGGGGTGCACCCCGAAGTGCTGGCCGCGCTGGCCGCCGCCAATGAGGGGCACCAGGTTTCCTACGGCGAAGACGCCTACACGGCCCGCCTGCAGGAGCTGATGGAGGCGCACTTCGGGCCGGGCATCGAGTGCTTCCCGGTCTTCAACGGCACGGGCGCCAACGTGCTGTCCCTGCAGTCCCTCCTCCCGCGCTGGGGTGCGGTGGTCTGCGCGTCGACGGCACACATCAACATGGACGAGAACGGCGCCCCGGAGCGCGTGGGCGGCATGAAGCTGCTGCAGGTGCACACCCCGGACGGCAAACTCACGCCGGAACTCATCGACCGCGAAGCGTGGGGCTGGGGCGACGAGCACCGCGCCCAGCCGCTGGCGGTGTCCATCACCCAGACCACCGAACTGGGCACGTGCTACACAGCGGATGAAGTCAGGGCGATCGCCGCGCACGTGCACGCCAAGGGCATGAAACTGCACATGGACGGCGCGCGGCTGGCCAATGCGGCGGCGCACCTGGGCGTTCCCCTCCGGGCGTTTACCCGCGACGCCGGCGTGGACATCCTGTCCTTCGGCGGAACCAAGAACGGGCTGCTGTTCGGCGAGGTGGTGGTGGCCCTGAACCCCGACGCCGCCCAGGGGCTGCTTTTCCTGCGCAAGATGAACATGCAGCTGGCCTCCAAGATGCGGTTCATGTCCGCGCAGTTCATCGCCCTGCTCGAAGGTGACCTGTGGCTTCGTTCGGCCGCCCACGCCAACGCCATGGCGGCGAGGCTGCGGACGGCGGTGGAGGACATCGACGGTGTGGAACCCACGCAGAAAACCGAATCCAACGGCGTCTTTGCGGTCCTGCCTGAAGGGGTGGCGGACCGGCTCCGCGAGTCCTTCCGCTTCTACGACTGGAACGAGGCCACCCGGGAGGTCCGCTGGATGTGCTCCTTCGACACGAGCGAGGAGGACGTCGATGCGTTCGTGGCGGCCATCAGGGCCGAACTCGCCCGGCACGGGTCCTCACCGGCGGCAGCGCAGTAACATGCGCAGGATTGCGTGAGCAGGCGGCGAGCCTGCCGAATACGGCGACTTCCAATGCGTACCCTGCCATTGTGAACGCACTTGCCCAGGTTCCCGCGAATTTCCTGTATGCGCTGGGGACGCTCCGGAAAGCACGCTGCCGCAGCGAACTGCGCCTCGACGAGATCCCGGCGCCCGCCCGGCTGGCGCCATTTGCCGTCGCCCTCGGCGCCGAGGTCATAGTTCCCAGCGGCGGCAAGGACCGGTCGCCCGTCCACGGGCCGGCGGCGATGGCGCTGGCCCGGTCGGCCGCCGCCGGAGCCGCCGCCGGGGACGACGCCGACGACGGCGAGGAGCTCGCCACCGGGCGCTTCATCCTGCTGCATGACCCCGACGGCTCGGCCGTGTGGGACGGCGAGTTCCGGATCGTCACTTACATCCGGGCCCAGCTCGACGCCGAAATGGGCAACGATGAGATGCTGGGCTCGGTGGCCTGGACATGGCTCGTGGAGGCACTCGAAACCCACAATGCCCCTTACCGCGCGGCCGGCGGGACAGCCACCCGGGTGCTGTCCGAAAGCTTCGGAACGCTGGCGGACCGGCCCGCCTCCATCGACATTGAACTCCGCGCCTCGTGGACTCCGGCCAGCGCCGACGTTCAGGCCCACCTCGAGGCATGGTCGGACATGGTGTGCACCTTCGCCGGTCTTCCGCCGCTGCCTGACGGCGTCTCCGCGCTCCCCCGCAGACGCCGCAACTAGGGATCGCCCTACCCAAACCGGTGGAGTAATTTCTCCGGTAATTACGGCACGATTCTTTTGCCTAATCGCCTTGGCCGTGTAAAGTCCCGTGCTTAGGTGAGCCTAAGACGGGCTCCCCCGGCAGAAGGTGCTTTACATGACAGCCAACTTCCTCATCGGCCTCCGGGAGGGCCTCGAGGCGACCCTCATCGTCGTCCTGCTGATGGCCTACCTGACCAAGAGCGGCCGCCGCGCGCTGCTCCCCCGGTTGTGGGCGGGCGTGGGAATCGCTGTTGCCGTGTCCGTCGGATTCGGCGCCCTGCTGACCTTCGGCCCGCGCGGACTGACCTTCGAAGCGCAGGAAGCCATCGGCGGCGGCCTGTCCATCGTCGCCGTCGGACTGGTCACCTGGATGGTCTTCTGGATGGCGCGCACCGCCCGCACGCTCGGCAGCGAACTGCGCTCCCGGGTCGATGGCGTGGCAGACGGCGCCGCCTGGGGACTGGTGCTTGTTGCGGCTCTGGCCGTCGGGCGGGAAGGCTTGGAGACGGCCCTGTTCCTGTGGGCCGCAGCCCAGGCGAGCGGTGAATCCGGAACCCCTCTGTTCGGCGCCCTGCTGGGCCTTGCCGTGGCAGCCGGGCTCGGCTATCTGCTGCACCGCGGCGTCCTGAAGGTCAACCTGTCCCGCTTCTTCACCTGGACGGGCGTGGCCCTGGTGGTCATCGCCGGCGGCGTCCTCGCCTACGGCGTCCACGACCTGCAGGAGGCCGGCATCCTGCCGGGGCTGCACAGCCTGGCCTTCGACGTCTCAACCGCCGTCCCGCCGTCGTCCTGGTACGGGACCCTGCTGAAGGGGACCCTGAACTTCTCCCCCGCCACGACGTGGCTGGAATCAGCCGCCTGGGTCCTCTACGTAATCCCCGTCATGTTCTTCTACCTGCGGGCCAACTTCCGCCCGACGCCCCGGCCGGCGGAAGCTCCTGCCGCAGGTGCCGCTGTCGCCTCCTGACCGACGCGCCGGCCACCACCCCGGCACCGCACCCCAACAAACCCGCTGTATCCCCAACACCCCGCACCCCCAACACCCCCAAGGAATCCCCATGCCAGGCTTGACCTCGCCCAAAATCCGCCGGACCGCCGGTGCCCGCCTCGCCGTCGTGGCAGCCACCGCAGTCCTCCCGCTGGCGCTCGCATCCTGCACCGACAACGCCAGCGCCACCTCATCCGGCACCACCGACGGACCCATCCAGGTGACCAGCACCGCTTCCGACTGCAAGGTCTCCGCCACGGAGGCCCCGAGCGGAAACCTGACCTTCGCCGTGAAGAACGACGGCACCGAGGTCACCGAGTTCTACGTGCTCGCCGAAGACGGCCTGCGGATCGTGGCCGAAGTGGAGAACATCGGCCCGGGAATCACCCGCAACCTGGTACTCACCGCGCCGGCAGGCAAGTACATCACCGCCTGCAAGCCGGGGATGAAGGGTGACGGCATCCGCGCGGACTTCACCGTCAAGGACTCGGGCCAGCAGGCCACCGTTGACGCCGACCTCCAGAAGCTCGTGGACACCGGCGTCACCCAGTACACGGCCTACGTCAAGGACCAGACCGAACAGCTGGTGGCCGGAACCAAGGAATTCGCCGCAGCCTACGCGGCCGGCGACGCAGCCAAGGCCAGGAGCCTGTACGCCGCCACCCGCATGCACTGGGAACGGATCGAACCCGTGGCCGAATCCTTCGGGGATCTCGATCCCAAGCTCGATGCCCGTGAGGCGGACCTTGAACCGGGACAGAAGTGGACCGGCTGGCACCGGGCCGAGAAGGACCTCTTCCCGCCAGCCGGATACAAGGCGCTGACCGCCGCTGAGCGCTCGGCAATCGCCAAGCAGCTGGTGGCCGACACGGAGGAACTCAGCACCCGCACCCGCACCGTAGAGCTCAGCGCGGACAAGCTGGGCAACGGCGCCAAGGAACTCCTGGATGAAGTGGCCCGCGGCAAGGTCACCGGTGAGGAGGAAATCTGGTCGCACACCGATCTCTGGGATTTCCAGGCCAATGTGGACGGCGCCCGGATTGCGTTCGAGAACCTCAAGCCCGCCCTGCAGCAGAAGGACGCCGAACTGGCCACGGACCTCGACGCCAAGTTCGGCGCCCTCCAGGCCGAACTGAAAAAGCACGCCAAGGGCGACGGCTTTGCCTACTACAACGAGCTGAGCAAGGACGAGGTCCAGCAGCTCAGCGCCCTGGTCGATTCCCTCGGCGAGCCGCTGTCCAAGCTCACCGCGGCTGTAGTGCTGTGAGCGGCTGCCCCTTCGGCGGCGACCAGCAGGCGCCTGCCGGCACGCACTCCGGCGCTTCCGCAGCGCCGGCGGGGACGTCCGACGGCGATAACCGCCGGCTGTCCCGGCGCGGACTTCTGGGACTGGCCGGCGTGGGCGGCGCGGGAGCGGTGGCGGGAATCGCCGCCGGCCTGCTTGGCCACGACGCCCTGGCGGCCGCCGCAGCACCCCCGGCTGCCGACGATTCCGTCATCCCCTTTTTCGGAGACCGGCAGGCGGGGATCACCACCGCTGCGCAGGACCGCCTCCACATGGCAGCGTTCGACGTCACCACCGACAACCGCGCGGCGCTCATCGAACTCCTCAAGGACTGGACCGCCGCCGCAGAGGCCATGACCGCCGGCCGGACCACCGGGACCACCGGCGCCGTCGACGGCCCGTACGACGCCCCGCCGGAGGACACCGGCGAGGCACTCGACCTCAACGCGGGCCGACTCACCATCACGTTTGGTTTTGGTGCTTCCCTGTTCGAAAAGGACGGCAAGGCCCGCTTTGGCCTCGACGGAAAGCGGCCCGATGCCCTGATCGATCTGCCGCACTTCCCCGGCGACGCGCTCGAGCCGGCCCGCACCGGCGGCGACATCGTGGTGCAGGCGTGCGCCGACGATCCCCAGGTGGCGGTGCACGCCATCCGCAACCTGGCCCGCATCGGCTTCGGCAAGGCCCGCGTCCGCTGGTCGCAGCTGGGCTTCGGCCGCACATCGTCGACGTCACGCGCGCAGCAGACCGCACGCAACCTCTTCGGCTTCAAGGACGGGACCAACAACCTCAAGGCCGAGGACACGGCCCTGCTCGACGAGCACGTGTGGGCCGGCGCCGGATCCCGTGCGGGCGAAGCCTGGATGGAGGGCGGGAGCTACCTGGTGTCGCGCCGCATCCGGATGCACATCGAGATCTGGGACCGCACCTCGCTCCGCGAACAGGAAGGCCTGATCGGCCGGACCAAGGGAGAAGGCGCACCGCTGTCCGGCGGCAAGGAGTTCACCGCCCCCGACTTCTCCGTCAAGGGCAACGACGGCGAGCCGCTCATAGCCATGGACGCGCACGTGCGGCTGGCCCACGCGGACCAGAACGACGGCGTGCGGATGCTCCGCCGCGGCTACAACTACACCGATGGTTCGGACGGGCTGGGCCACCTCGACGCCGGGCTGTTCTTCATTGCCTTCGTCAAGGACCCGCGGACGCACTACGTGCCGATGCAGATGACCATGGCCAAGGAGGACGTCCTCGCCCTGGAGTACCTCAAGCACACAGGGTCCGGCCTCTTCGCGGTGCCGCCGGGCGTCAGTCAGGGCGGCTTCGTCGGGGAGGGCCTCTTCGACTGAGCTGTGTTTACCTGGTCACAGTTTCGTCCTTGCGGAGTGCCATGAACACCGCGCCGCCGTCGGTTCCGACGGCGGCGCGGTGTCGTCCCCGAACCGTCCTTGCGCCTGCTGCCGGTAAACTAGGGTCATCATGACCCCTCAAAATCCGGATAACACCACAGCCGGCGCTCCGGCTGATGAAACCACACCCCACATAACGGTGGAAGGCTTTGACAGCCGGGTCCCCGTTGTCATCGATCTCGATTCCCCCCGCGACGGCGTGCCTCTGGTCATTGAAACCCAGGCCGGGCTGGAACGTTGCGCTGCCGCAATCGCCGCGGGCACGGGCCCGGCCGGCGTTGACGCGGAGCGCGCCTCAGGCTTCCGCTACGGGCAGCGCGCATTCCTCGTCCAGATCCGCCGGGAAGGTTCGGGAACCTGGCTGATTGACCCCGAACCGTTCGGGGACCTGCGGATCATCAACGACGCCCTGCGCGGCGTCGAATGGATCCTGCATGCCGCCAGCCAGGACCTGCCCTGCCTGTCGGAACTGGGCATGTGGCCGGACAAACTGTTCGACACTGAGCTGGCGGCCCGGCTGGCAGGCCTTCCCCGCGTCGGCCTCGCAGCCGTGATCGAGCAGCTCCTCGGCTTCGGCCTCGCCAAGGAACACTCGGCGGCAGACTGGTCCACCCGCCCCCTGCCCGAACCCTGGCTCCGGTACGCAGCGCTCGACGTCGAGGTTCTGACGGAACTGCGCGAGGAGCTCATCGAACTGCTCGAAGCCGACGGAAAACTCGAATACGCAGAGCAGGAGTTCGCAGCAATCCTGTCCGCAGGGCTCGCAGCGCCCAGAGTGGACCCTTGGCGCAAGACCTCCGGTCTCCACCAGATCAGGGACCGCCGCCAGTTGGCTGCAGTGCGGGAGCTGTGGCTGGAACGCGATGCCCTGGCCCAGAAGCGCGACGTCGCCCCCGGCCGGCTCATTCCCGACTCTGCCCTCGTCGCCGCCGCGAAGGCGATGCCCACGACCGTACCTCAGCTCCTCGGCACCAAAGGGTTCCACGGCAGGGCAGCCCAGCGGGAGGCACCGCGGTGGCTGCGGTGCATCGCAGCGGCCCGGACGCTCGATGACCTTCCCCCGCTCCACCTGCCCACGAACGCCCCGCCGCCGCCGCGGGTCTGGGCGGACCGTGACCTTGCCGCGGCCGAGCGGCTCCAGACCGCCAGGCCGCTGCTCCAGGAAAAGGCGGACGGGCTCAAGCTGCCGCTCGAAAACCTGCTGACCCCCGACTACCTCCGCCGCGTCGCGTGGCGGCCACCGGCGGACGTCAGTGAAGCCGCGATCGCCGCCGAACTGCGCGAGCTGGGTGCCCGGCCGTGGCAGGTAGGGCTGGTAGCGCCGCTGATCACCTCGGCATTCCTCAACCCCCAGCCGCTTCCGCCCAAGGAAGCCAGAGAGATAAAGGAAACCTCCGCGTAAGCCTGGCGCCTCAGGCAGGCACGGCACCGCTTGCAGCCAATGTTACTCGCGAGTAACGTTGGGTTCACCGATGTCCGGTCCCGTTCGGTCCCGCCATCCCGGTACGGACCGCATGCCCGTCTCAATGAGGAGCCCCAGAATGAGCGCCGCAGATTTCCGCAAGCTTGCCGATCTCTTCCCTGATGAGATGGTCACTCATTCCTCCGTCCAGGATATTGACCTCCCGGCAGCCGACGGCCAGCCCAGCCCGGGCATCCTTGCCCTGATCACCCTGGACAACGGTCTGGGACCTTCCAAGCCGACCACGCTTGGCCCAAACACCCTTGTGGAACTGGGATCCGTCCTCGAAGGCCTCCGCGAGCGGGCGGCCGCGGGCGAGATCGCGGCCGTGGGCGTGACGGGCAAGCCGGGCTGCTTTGTAGCCGGCGCTGACCTCTCCGCGGTCACCTCCCTGCAGGAGCGGGAGCACGGCCTCTGGATGGCGCAGCTCGGCCACGAGGTCTACTCCACACTGGCCAACCTGGGCGTTCCCAGCTTCGCCTTCATCAACGGCGTGGCCCTTGGCGGCGGCTTGGAGATCGCCCTGCAGTCCACTTACCGCACGGTGTCCACCGGTGCCGGGGCGCTGGCACTTCCCGAGGCCTTCCTGGGACTGGTGCCCGGATGGGGCGGCGTGTACCTGCTGCCGCGGCTGATCGGGCCGGAGAATGCGGTGAAGGTGATGATCGAGAACCCGCTGAACAACAACCGGACACTGTCCGGCCCGGAAGCCTTCAAACTCGGCATCGCGGATGCGCTGTTCGCACCGGAGAATTTCCTTGAGCAGTCCGTCGCCTGGGCTGGGCGCGTTGTGGCTGGCGGCGCACTCTCGAGCACAGCACCGGAACGGCCCGCCGCCGTCGATCCTGCCGACCAGGCCGTTGCCGCGCGGTGGGCGGACGCCGTGGCTGCCGGCCGTGCCTACGTCGAAACGAAAACGTCCAATGCCTCCCCCGCACCGGCCGAGGTGCTGAACATCATGGCAGCGAACCGCACCCTGACCCAGGCCGAGTCTGCCGCACTCGAATGCGAAACGCTGGCAGGCCTCATGCAGACAGACGAGTTCCGCGCCACCGTCTACGCCTTCCTCGATCTCGTGCAGAAGCGGGCCAAGCGGCCCGCCGGCGCCCCCGGCCGCGAGCTCGCCCGGCCCATCACGAAGATCGGCGTGGTGGGCGCCGGCCTGATGGCCAGCCAGCTTGCCCTGCTGTTCGCGCGCCAGCTCGGGGTTCCCGTGGTCCTGACCGACATCGACCAGGAGCGGGTGGACAAGGGAGTCGGCTATGTCCACAACGAAGTAGACAAGCTGGTGGCGAAGGGCCGGTTGGCCACCGACGTTGCCACGAAAGCCAAGGCGCTCGTAACAGGCTCAGTTTCCAAGGAGCCGTTCGCGGACGCCGACTTCGTCATCGAGGCGGTGTTCGAGGAACTGAGCGTCAAGAAGCAGGTGTTCGCCGAGCTTGAAGCGGTCGTCTCACCGGAGTGCATCCTCGCCACCAACACGTCCTCGCTGTCCGTGACCGCCATGGCGGCGGACCTGCAGCACCCCGGGCGCCTGGTGGGCTTCCACTTCTTCAATCCCGTAGCCGTCATGCCGCTGCTGGAAATCGTCCGGGCACCGAAGACCGAGGACGCCGTGCTCGCCTCGGCGTTCGAACTCGCCCGGGGCCTGAAAAAGACGGCCGTACTGGTCAAGGACGCCCCAGCGTTCGTGGTCAACCGGATCCTGCTGCGGCTCATGGGCGAAGTCACTGCCGCCTTCGACGAGGGCACGCCCGCCAGGGTTGCGGATGCCGCGCTCCGCCCCATGGGTCTTCCCATGACGCCGTTCACCCTCCTCGCCATGGTGGGACTGCCGGTGGCCCAGCATGTGCAGGAATCTTTGAATGAGGCCTTCGGCGACCGGTTCCCGCTCTCGCAAAACCTTCAGAAACTGGTCGACAACAATGTCAGGTCCCTGTGGTCCGCCGCGGCGGACGGCACTCAGGAGATCCCCGCAGCCACCGCGGCCCTGATGTCCTTTGGCAGCACACCGTCAACCGCAGAAGAAGTGCTGCGGCGGACCCAGGACGCCTTGGCCGAGGAGATCGGGCTGATGCTCGAAGAGGGCGTGGTGGCAGCGCCCCAGGACATCGACCTGTGCATGATCCTGGGTGCCGGCTGGCCGATGTTCCTGGGCGGGATCACCCCGTACCTCGACAGGGTGGGGGCCTCGGAGCGCGTCAATGGCAGGCGGTTCCTGCCGCCGGGTGTGGCATCCCGCTCCTGATCCAGCGCGAACGGACACTTGGACCCGGCAACAGCGGCCTCAACTGCACGTTCGCGCTCAGCACAGGCGTTCCGGGCAGCCCCGGCAGCTGATTGGGCCTCAACTGCACGTTCGCGCTCAGTGCGGCAGGAGCCGGCCGCCGTCGAGCCTGAGCAGCCGGTGTGCGTGGGCCTTCGCGAATCCGATGTCGTGCGTGACCAATACGACGGCGGCGCCGCGGCCGGCGGCCGCTGAGACGGCGGCCGTGAGCCGCTCCAGGCCATGGGCGTCGAGGGCCACGGTGGGTTCATCAAGCGCGAGCACCGACGGGTCGCGCGCCAGGACTGTGGCGAGGGCGAGCAGCCGCTGGCCCGAGGCCGGCAGCTCATGGGGGTGGGCGTTTTCGCTGGCTTCAAGGCCGACGGCGGCCAGGGCTGCCCGTGCCCGTTCCGGCGCCCCGACAGCGAAAAGGCGGTCCAGCCCGAACAGCACCTCCCGCAGCGCAGTCCGCTCGAACAGCTGGTCATGGGAGTGCTGGAACAGGAGCCCCAACCTTCGGGCCACCAGTCCCGTGGGAACCGCGGCAATGGACTCGCCGGCCACCCGGACATCACCGCGAAGCGGCCGGTGCAGTCCGTTGAGGAGCCGGAGCAGTGTGGACTTGCCGGCGCCGTTGGGCCCGGTCACGGCAAGGACTTCCCCGGGCATCACCTGCAGGTTTACATCCTGCAGGAGCATGCTGTCCTCCGAAGGCACGCTGCCGGGCAGTCTGCCGAACCCGAACGCGACATTGGCCAGCTCCAAAGCCGCGGCCGTCCCGGCACGGGCCTCCACCACGGGAAGGGGCAGCGCCGCAGGCGGCGCAGGCATCGGGAGCCCGGACTCCGCGGCCGGCTCCGGTTCCGGCTCCGCGTCCGGTTCCGGGGACGTGATGACGACGCCGGACTCGGCCAACGCGTGACCCTGCAGGATCTGTCCCGGCGGCCCCGCCGCCGTCACCTCCCCGTCCTTCAGTACCAGCCACCGCTCCGCGGCGCGGGTCAGCGCGTCGGCGTACTGGCTCAGCACCACAATGGCGGTACCCAGGGCCAGCTCGGCATGGACCAGTTCCATCACCGTCCGGACCCCGGCCTGGTCCAGGGACTCGAGCGGCTCGTCGAGGACCAGGACGCCAGGGCCGTCCACCACGGCGCAGCCCACAGCCAGGCGCCGCAGCTCGCCGCCGGACAGGGTTGCGGGGTCCCGGTGCAGGAGTCCCCCGAGTCCCGTCCGGCGGGCGATGCCGGCGACGGTGCGCACCATCTCGGCGCGCGGAACTCCGCGGTTTTCCAGGCTGAAGGCGAGCTCCTCCTCCACGGTCTCGCGAACCGCCGACAGCATGGACGCTGCGTCCTGCGGCACGTAGCCGACGTGCCGTGCCCACGCCCCGGGGTCTATCCGCGGGTCATCCGTCGCTCCGGTAAAGGCCAGCGGACGGCTGCTGGCCGGAACCCCGGCCACGTCCAGCTGCAGGCTCCCGGCCAGGGTTCCGTCCCGACCGCCAAGGACCCAGGCACCAAGGAGCCGTCCCAGGGTGGATTTGCCGCTGCCGGATCCGCCAAGCACCGCCGTGAGCGTGCCCGGCGCGGCGGCCATCTCCACCCCCAGCAGCGCGGGGCCGGCATCGCCGTGGTACGAAAATGAGGCAACGGAGGCCAGCAGCGTGGTTGCACCGGTCCTGTCCGCGATCATCCCGGGCCACCCCCGGAAAGGGACAATGCAGCGAGTGACCCAGCCGAAAGCGATTCCACGATGCGCCAGCCCACGGCCGCCAGTGCAAGCAGGATGGCCACAAGGCGGAAGGCCGCTTGCGCGGCTGAATCGCGGGCCTCCGTGTAGCTGGTCCGGGGACCGGCGCTCCTGAACCCCCTGGCGTCCAGGGCCTGTGCCCTGATGCCGGCGTCGTGAACCAGGCCCAGCACCAGCGGGACCATCTGCAGCCGGATGGCCGCAGCCCGGCTGCCAATCCCCCGGCCCACCACTAGCCCGCGCGACTCCTGCGCCTGGCGGACCTTCTCCAGCCGCGCGGCGACCAGCGGGGCCAGCAGCAGCGTGGACGCCAGGACATATCCAACCTGCGGCGGGACACGGCGGGCAGTCAGGGCGGCAACCAGTTCCGGGACCCTGACGCTGAAGGAAAACACCATCAGCACCAGGACGAAGGCGGCGGTGCGGAGACCCATCTCCAAGGCGAAGGACAACCCCTCAGCCGTGACCCGGGCGGGGCCCCAGCTGGCCAGGACGGTGCGCCCCTCCGGGAAGAAGAGCCCGTGGATCACCAGCAGCGACAGCCAGAACGGCACAATAATGGCGGCTGAGGCCACAAGGACCCGCCGCAGCGTGCCGCCGGCGGCGGAAAGCAGGACTGCGCCGACTGCCACGGTGAGGGATACCGCCCAACTGGCGGCCGCCGTCGTCATAACAAGGACGGCGACGGCGGCCGTCAGCGTGGTCAGCGGGTTGAGGCGCGGGAACACCTGGCCGGCGGTTCCGGTGTCAGGAATTCCGCGCGGCCGGCTCCCTGCCGGCCAGGACGCGGAAGCGGCGGACGAACGGGAACTGGAACGTGGTGCGCCGTGGCAGGGCGTAGACCAGCATGGCAGCGATCGCGAAGACGATGGCCTTGTCCATGGGATCGGAGATCAGTGCCTGCTTGGTGATGGCGGCCAGCAGGGTGTCGCCCATGGCCCGGAAGGCGCTGACGATCGCGCCGGTGCCAGCCCCTGAGGTGCCGCCGAAGACGAACGCGGCAATCGGTGCGGACACCACGCCGGCGATGATGCCGGTGACGAACCCGGCAACCGGGGCCAGGTAGAACCGGCGGAACAGCCCGTACCGCGCGGCCACGCCGGCCAGGAAGCCGATCAGCGCGGCGCCGGCTGCGAAGGGCAGGACCGTCGGGTTGAAGAACGACCACACGATGCTGCTCAGGGCGCCGGTGGCGGCGCCGGCCGCAGGTCCTGCCAGCACGGCGATGAGCACGGTGCCGATGGAGTCGAGGTAGAACGGCAGTCCGCTGGTGCCCATGAGCTGTCCCAGCACGATGTTGAGGACCAGGGCCACGGGGATGAGCACCACGGTGGACGTGGGCAGGGTGGGGAGCACGCCCACGATCAGCAGCAGGGCGCCGAGGAGGAAGCCACCGAGCGCGACGAGCGAGGAAACGCTGCCGAGCCCGCCCGCAATGTCGGCAGGCTGGGTGAGGACCAGGAAGACGAATGTGGCGGCGATGGCCGCGGCGCCGAGCAGTTCGAGGAGCCTCCGGCGGCGGACAGCTTGCCGGTCCGTGGGAGGAAGGGTCAGGGACGGCTGTGACATGGTGGATCCTTAGGCTGAAAACGGCGGGTCCCGCACCCGTGGCGTGATCTTCCACGTGCGCGGAAGCAGGCGCCTATGTCACCTTGGCGCGGCTACCATCCTACCGACCCGCGGGCACGGCGTGCTACGGCCGTTTCCCCACGGCGGCGGCCAGGGCGCCCACCGAGGAGATCAGTTCGTCGAAGCACTTCGCGGGGTCGTTCGAGGTGACGATCCGGGCATTGGACGGCTCCTTCCAGATGCCCCGGAAGTCGGCGACGGTGGTCCCCACGAGGCGGGGCGCCGCAGTCTCCACGTGCACGGTTGCCGGCCGGGTGCCGTAAGGCGTGCGCTCGATGGCCGCAGCGGCGGCGAAGGCGTCATGCATGTGTGCGATGAAGCCTTGGTCGTACAGCCGGTGGAACTCCATGTAGAAGCGGATGGCATCCGAAAGGCACGCCACCAGCGGGTTGCCCGAGCGGCTGCGCTGGCCCTCTGGCTGTTCGGGCAGCACCAGTTCGGGTTCGGCTCCGGCGGCCTCGGCCAGCCGTTGCAGGTGCTCGGGACGCAGCTCAATGCGTTCCGTGGTCTCAAGCGCGCACACCACCGGAAGGTTCTCCTCCGGAAGGCCGCTGTAGGCGGCGAAGACCTCCGCGGCCGCGTGCGGGTCCACGGAAACGTTCCACTCCGCCGTCGGCGTCGTGTTGCCCTGGTAGTTGAAGCAGCCGCCCATGATGACCAGCCCCTTGAGCAGTTTGGGAAGGTCAGGTTCCGCCCGCAGGGCCAGGGCGAAATTCGTCAGCGGCCCGGTGATGAGACCCGTGATCTCACCAGGGTGTGACCGGGCCGCGTCGACCCAGACCTCCACGGCGTGCCGCGATGAGATCTCCTGCTTCGGCAGCGGGAGCTCGGCATAGCCGATCCCCTGCGGCCCGTGGGTTTCTTCCGTGGTGACAAGCGGAATCTCCAGGGGCACCTCCGCGCCCACGGCAACTTCAATCCCTGCCCGGCCGCAAAGTTCCAGCAGTGCGAGGTTGTTCAGTGCCACCTGGCGGGCGCCCACATTGCCGGCCGTGCACGTGATGGCCTCGACCCGGACTTCCGGGCGGGACAGCAGGTAGACCAGCGCGAGGGCGTCATCGATCCCGGTGTCAACATCCATGAGGATGGAGGGCATCAGAACAGGGCCACCTTGGGGGTCTGCGGGAAAATGGCGTCCAGTTCGTCGAGTTCGGCCCGGTCCGGCACCCAGGCCACCGCCGCGGCGTTTTGCCGGACCTGTTCGGGACGGGTGGCGCCGGCAATCACGCTGCTGACCGAGGGCTGCGCCGCCAGCCAGGAGAAGGCCACCTGCACTTCGGTCAGGTCGCGGGCGGCGGCGAAGGCGCTGAACGCCTTCAGCTGCTGCCAGTCGGCGTCATGCACCAGGTTGGTCCGCGTGTGGCTGAGGCGCGATCCTTCCGGTGCCTGGTCCTGCGCGTACTTGCCGGTCAGGAGGCCGTTGGCCAGCGGGAAGTAAGGCAGGACACCGAGCCCGTACGCCTCGGCCGCCGGGGTGACCTCCTGCTCGGCGCGGCGGTCCAGGAGGTTGTAGTGGTTCTGCGCGGAGACAAACCGGGCCCCGCCGCGGGCGCGCGCCACGTATTCGGCCTCGGCGATCTGCCACCCGGCGCGGTTCGAGTGGCCGATGTAGAGCACCTTGCCGCTGGTGACGAGGTCGTTCAGCGCGTCGAGGGTTTCCTCGATCGGCGTCAGGGGGTCGGGCGTGTGGAACTGGTACAGGTCGATGTAGTCGGTTCCGAGCCGCCGCAGCGAAGCCTCCGCGGCGCGGATGACGTAGCGCCGCGAACCGCGGGCGCCGAAGTCCTCGCCGTTGGCCCCGCGCATATCCATGCCGAACTTGGTGGCCACCACGACATCGTCCCGCCTGGCCCCCAGGGCCCTGCCGAGCATCGTTTCGCTGAGTCCCGGTTCGCGGCCGTAGGTGTCCGCGACGTCGAAGAGCGTCACCCCGGCGTCGAGGGCGGCATGCACGACGGCGTCCGAGCCCTCCTGCGATTCGGTCACCGTGTTTGCCCGGCCCAGGTTGTTGCAGCCAAGGCCCACGACGGAGACGGTCAGCCCGGATTTTCCAAGACGGCGGTATTCAGTCATGGAATCACCCTATAACGGCTCCGGCGGCAGCTTTCGCGGCCGGCCTTTCCGGCCGTCCCTTCGGGGAACCGTCGCTTCGAGGGCGGGCTCAGGCGGGGGCGAAATCCAGGCCGTGCTCCTCCAGCGCATCCTGGAGCTGGGCCAGGGTCCGCGGGCAGATGCCCGGCAGTGCGGCCAGCTGGCGCCGGCCGAACTGTGCCAGCTGTTCAAGGGACTCCACGCCGGAGTGGGCGAGGATTCTGCGGTCGGGCGAGGCGAGGCCCCGCGGAAGCGGCGTGCGTCCCGGCTGGGCTGACTTCTTCGTCATGACGTTCTGCCTTCCTGGTGCTGTGACTGCTGGAACTGCCTTAGAGGGTGAAGCTGGTCGCCTGCTTGGGTGAATGCTTGAGCTTGAGGGCCGAGAGGTCGCCGAACGGGGCGGCTCCAATGCTCAGCTTGGTGAAGTCCAGGTCCTCGCCGCGGATGCAGACCTTGATCGCGTTCACGGCCTTGTTCACGTCCGGGCAGAGGCAGAAGATGTTGAGCTTGGCGTCGCCGAATTCCGAGCGGTCCACGATGCCCAGGCCGCGCCAGGCCAGGTGGCCGGAAAGTGCATCCTTCGCCTTTTCCTCCAGATAGCGGTCGCGGCTGGTGCCTTCCCGGGTCTTCAGTGCGTACTGGGCCACCACCCAGTACTGCTCCTCATCCGGAATCTCGGCGTAGCCGTCCTCGGTGCACGCCATCTCGAAGGCGTCCATCAGGCGTTCGGCCGCCTCGGCGTCCGGGACATCCGTTTCCTGGGTCTTGCTCTGGTGGCCCACGGCGCCGTGGTTCATGACGAACTGGCTGTAGTCCTCGTCGTACCAGGCTTCCCGGAACAGCAGGGTCCCTTCGTCGTCGCGTTTGTAGACCCGGATTATTCCGCTCATGCCCGTCCTCTCGTAAACCAAATGGTGTCGGTGCCGTCGAAAGGGGCATCCTGGCCCTTGACGGCAAGGAACAGGGCGTCGCACTCAGCCTGCATGGCGCGCACCAGCGTCTCAGGGTACTCCATGCGGAGCCGGTGTGCGGCGAACTCGTCCTCATCGTCGACGAACACGCCGCGCTGCACCGAGCGGATCACGTCGAGGTCCATGTCGATGACATGGAATTCCGTCACGTCCGGTTTGATCCTGCGCCACTCGTGGCCGGTGGCCAGGTCGACGTAGACGCGGAAATCGCCCGGGTAGGTGTCGTCGTAGAAGGTGACCACGAACTCCCCGGTCCGCGGGACCAGGAGCACGGCATCGGATGCCGTGTAGAAGGCGGCGCCAGGGCGGGAGCAGAACTCATTGGCCGGCTGGAAAATCCACCAGCCGTGCTGGTCCTCTCCGAGGTACCTGCCGGGAACCACCCAGTGTGCCGAGCCGTCCCATTTGCGGTTCCGGGACACCACCAGTTCGCCTGGCTGCAGGGAATCGGGCTCCCTCACAGTTTGGGCAGGCTTCCTGTGGTGGGGTGTTCCTGGCCGGGCAGCGGGCGGGCGAACGGAACCTTGGTCCCGAGAACCTGGGCGACGACGTCGTGGGTGATCTGCTGGGCGGTCAGGCCCACGCGCTCCAGCACCTGGCTCCGGCTGCCGTGGTCCAGGAATTCGACCGGGAGGCCAACCTCGTTCAAAGCGGTATCCACGCCGGCGGCGCGCATCTCCTGACGGATCCTGGACCCGACTCCCCCGGCCCGGACGCCGTCCTCGATGCAGATGACGAGGCGGTGCCTGGCAGCCAGGGCGATGATCGACTTCCGGACCGGGAGGACCCAGCGCGGGTCCACGACGGTGCTGCTGATGCCCTGGGCGCCCAGCCGGTTGGCGACGTTCAGGGCCAGCTCGGACATGGCGCCAACGCTGACGATCAGGACATCGTTCTCGGTGGATCCGGCCGGGCGGCGGGACAGCACGTCCACGCCGTCGGACAGCCGCTCGATGGCCTCAACCTCGGCGCCGACGGTTCCCTTGGAATAGCGGATGACAGTGGGTGCGTCCTCAATGGCGACGGCTTCGCGGAGCTCCTCGCGCAGCCTTGTGGCGTCGCGTGGTGCTGCCAGGTGCAGTCCGGGAACGATCTGGACCATGGCCATGTCCCACATCCCGTGGTGGCTGGCGCCGTCCGGACCGGTGACGCCGGCGCGGTCCAGCACAACTGTCACGCCGGCCTTGTGCAGGGCGACGTCCATCAGCAGCTGGTCGAAGGCGCGGTTGAGGAACGTGGCGTAGACGGCGACCACAGGGTGCAGCCCACCGAAAGCCATGCCCGCCGCGGAGGTGAGGGCGTGCTGTTCGGCGATGCCGACGTCGAACACGCGCTCCGGGTACCGCGCGGCGAACTTGTGCAGCCCGACGGGGATGAGCATGGCGCCGGTGATGCCGACAATGTCCTTGCGCTCATCGGCGATGGCGGCGATTTCATCAGCAAACACGGACGTCCAGGACTTGGCGCCGCCGGCTTCCGCGGGCTCGCCGGTTTCAGGGTCAATGATCCCGACGGCGTGGAACTGGTCCGCCTCGTGCGCGCGGGCAGGCGCGTACCCGTGGCCCTTCTCCGTCATGGCGTGCACGATGACCGGGCCGGCGAAGTGCCTGGCGGTGGAGAGTGCGTGTTCCATGGCCTGGAGGTTGTGGCCGTCCACCGGGCCGATGTACTTCATGCCGAGGTCCTCGAACATGCCCTGCGGGGCCCACCAGTCCTTAATGCCCTTCTTCATGGCGTGCAGGCTCTTGTAGGTGAACTGGCCGGCCGGGCCGCCGTTCTGAAGTTTTTTCTTCCACCAGTCCAGGGCACCCTCGTAGGCCGGGGCGGCGCGGAGGGAGTCGATGGTGGGGCGCAGCGACGCCAGGTAGTCAGCGAAGCCACCGACGGTAGGTGCGTAGGAGCGGCCGTTGTCGTTCACGACAATGACGACGCGGCGCTTCTTGTCCGCCGCGATGTTGTTGATGGCTTCCCACGCCATGCCGCCGGTGAGGGCGCCGTCACCGACGACGGCCACGACGTACCGGTCGCCGTCACCGGTCAGCTGGCGGGCGCGGGAAATGCCGTCGGCCCAGGACAGCGAGGAGGAAGCGTGGGAGCTTTCGACGATGTCGTGCTCCGATTCAGCGCGGTCCGGGTAGCCGGACAGGCCGCCCTGCTGTCGGAGGGTGCTGAAATCGTGCCGTCCGGTGAGGAGCTTGTGCACGTACGACTGGTGGCCGGTGTCGAAGACGATGCTGTCGCGGGGCGAATCGAAGATCCGGTGCACCGCCATGGTCAGTTCGACGACGCCGAGGTTGGGACCCAGGTGCCCTCCCGTCTGGGAGACGTTGCCGATCAGGAATTCCCTGATCTCGGCGGCCAGCTGGTCCAGCTGCGCCGCAGACAACTTGCTCAGGTCCTGCGGATTCCGGATGGTCTCCAAAATTCCCAACGGCCCCTCCTTCGGCTGGTAGACATGCCTATTAACTGTAGCGCCTCCGCGGTGGCAGCAATGCAGAAACCCCGGCCGGTCAAGTGACCGGCCGGGGCCTCATCGCACTGCCCGCCGGGGCTGGCCCGGCAAATTCCCGCTAGTTAGCGGAGATCTGGCGCAGGACGTACTGCAGGATGCCGCCGTTGCGGTAGTAGTCCGCTTCACCGGGGGTGTCGATGCGGAGCACTGCGTCGAAGGACTTGGTGGAACCGTCCTCGGCGGTGGCGGTGACCTTGAGGGTCTTGGGCGTGGTGCCTTCGTTCAGGGCGGTGACGCCCTCCACAGCGAAGGTTTCCGTGCCCGTCAGGCCCAGCGTGGCAGCGGATTCGCCGGCCGGGAACTGCAGCGGAAGAACGCCCATGCCGATGAGGTTGGAGCGGTGGATGCGCTCGTAGCTCTCAGCGATGACGGCCTTGACGCCCAGCAGTGCCGTGCCCTTGGCTGCCCAGTCACGGGACGAACCGGAGCCGTACTCCTTGCCGGCCAGGACAACGAGCGGGGTGCCGGCTGCCTGGTAGTTCTGTGCGGCGTCGTAGACGTAGGCCTGCGGGCCGTCAGCCTGGGTGAAGTCGCGCGTGAAGCCGCCCTCCACGCCGTCCAGGAGCTGGTTCTTGATGCGGATGTTCGCGAACGTGCCGCGGATCATGACCTCGTGGTTGCCACGGCGCGAGCCGTAGGAGTTGAAGTCCTTGCGCTCCACGCCGTTGGCCAGCAGGTACTGGCCGGCGGGGGTGTCCGACTTGAACGAACCGGCCGGGGAGATGTGGTCGGTCGTGACGGAGTCGCCGAGCTTGAGCAGCACGCGGGCACCGGCGATGTCCTGCACGGGCTCCGGCTGGGCCTTCATGCCCTCGAAATACGGTGGCTTCCGGACGTACGTGGACTTCTGATCCCAGGCGAAGGTGTCGCCGGCGGGGGTATCGAGCGCCTTCCAGCGGTCGTCGCCCTCGAAGACGCCCTCGTAGCCCTTGGCGAACATCTCCTTGTCGATCGAGGAGTCGATGACTTCCTGGACCTCGACCGGGTTGGGCCAGATGTCCTTCAGGAAGACGTCGTTGCCTGCTTCGTCCTTGCCCAGCGGGTCGGTTTCGAAGTCGAAGTCCATGGAACCGGCCAGGGCGTAGGCGATGACCAGCGGCGGGGAGGCCAGGTAGTTCATCTTGACGTCCGGGTTGATGCGGCCTTCGAAGTTGCGGTTGCCCGAGAGCACGGCGCTGACGGCGAGGTCGTTGGCCTGGATGGCTTCGGAGATCTCGGCTTCCAGCGGACCGGAGTTGCCGATGCAGGTGGCGCAGCCGTAGCCCACGGTGTAGAAGCCGAGCTTCTCGAGGTACGGAGTGAGGCCGGACTTCTCGTAGTAGTCGGTGACCACCTTGGAGCCGGGGGCGACGGAGGTCTTGACCCACGGCTTGGCGGTGAGGCCCTTGTTCACGGCGTTGCGGGCCAGCACTGCGGCGGCGAGCATGACCGAGGGGTTGGACGTGTTGGTGCACGAGGTGATTGACGCGATGGTCACCGCTCCGTGGTCCAGGTCGAACTCGCGGCCGTCTTCCATCTTCACGGCGACGGGGCTGGAATGGCGGCCCTCGGCGCCGTGCGCGGCGGAGTACTTGGGCGGAACGCGGTCGCTGTCGGTCACGTGCGTGGCGCCGGTGGTGAAGGAGGGCGGGTCGGAAGCCGGGAAGGATTCCTCCAGCGACTCATCCAGCGAGCCGGCGTCGGCGTCGTGGGTGACGTAATTCTTGAGGTCGTGGCGGAACTCGTCCTTGGCCTCGGTCAACTCGATACGGTCCTGCGGACGCTTCGGGCCGGCGATCGACGGAACCACAGTGGAGAGGTCCAGCTCAAGGTACTCGGAGAAGCGCAGTTCGCGGGACGGATCGTGCCAGAGGCCCTGCTCCTTGGCGTAGGCCTCCACCAGGGCAACGTTCTCGTCGGGCCGGCCGGTGAGGCGCAGGTAGTCGAGGGTGACGTCGTCGATCGGGAACATGGCGGCCGTGGAGCCGAACTCCGGGCTCATGTTGCCGATGGTGGCGCGGTTGGCCAGCGGCACCGCGGCAACGCCTTCGCCGTAGAACTCCACGAACTTGCCCACAACACCGTGCTTGCGCAGCATCTCGGTGATGGTGAGCACCACGTCGGTGGCGGTGGCACCGGCAGGGATGCTGCCGCTGAGCTTGAAGCCGACCACGCGCGGGATGAGCATGGAAACCGGCTGGCCAAGCATGGCCGCCTCGGCTTCAATGCCGCCGACGCCCCAGCCGAGCACACCCAGGCCATTGACCATGGTGGTGTGCGAGTCGGTGCCGACGCAGGTGTCGGGGTACGCGCGCAGGGCGCCGTCCACTTCGCGGGTCATGATGGTGCGGGCCAGGTATTCAATGTTGACCTGGTGCACGATGCCGGTTCCCGGCGGGACGACCTTGAAGTCGTCGAACGCTGTCTGGCCCCAGCGCAGGAACTGGTAGCGCTCACCATTGCGCTGGTATTCGATCTCCATGTTGCGCTCCAGTGCGCCGGAGTTACCGAAAACGTCGATCTGGACGGAGTGGTCAATAACCATCTCGGCCGGAGCAAGCGGGTTCACCCTCTTCGGATCGCCGCCGAGCTCCTTGACTGCCTCGCGCATGGTGGCAAGGTCCACCACGCAGGGAACACCAGTGAAGTCCTGCATGATCACGCGGGCGGGCGTGAACTGGATTTCGGTGTCGGGCTGGGCATTCGGGTCCCATCCTGCCAGGGCGCGAACGTGATCGGCGGTGATGTTCGCGCCGTCCTCGGTCCTTAGCAGGTTTTCAAGCAGTACCTTAAGGCTGAACGGAAGGGTTTCTGAACCTTCAACGGAGTTCAACCGGAAAATTTCGTATTCGGTTCCGGCAACATCAAGTTTGCCTTTTGAACCGAAGCTGTCCACAGTGCTCATCGCAGGACTCCTCTCGCAACAGTTTCATCTTTGTCGCGCGGTTGACCGCTTGCTAGTTAGGACACCCTAATTAGTGCCGGTCGCATCAAACTGCATGGTCAGCCGGGAACACGGGCGCGACAGGGGCTACACGGCCCATAGTAGTGGCATCAGCCGCGGGGAGTCAGCAGTGCGACAGTCTCAAGGTGGTGCGTGTGCGGATACAGGTCGAAGGCCCGCAGCCCGGCCAGCTGCCAGCCGCCCTGCTGGAAGTAACCAATGTCGCGTGCGAACGACGACGGGTCGCAGGACACGTAGGCGATGGCCCGGGGTTTCGAGTCAATCAGCTGGCTGACCACGGCCTTGCCCGCACCGGCGCGCGGCGGGTCGAGAATGAGGGCATCGAACTGGCGCGGCCGCTGCCGCAGCACCCGTTCCACCTTGCCCTGCACGATTTCCACCTGCGGTGAACCGTGCAGGTTTTTCCGGGCGTCCCGGCTGGTGCCGGGGGCTCCCTCCACCGACAGGACGGACCCGGTCTCCCCCACCGCGTCAGCCAGGGGTGCGGTGAACAGGCCCGCCCCGGCGTACAGGTCGGCCACCGCAGCGCCGGGTTCCAGGAACCCGCCGTCGTGCAGGAATCCGGTGACTGCACCCACCAGGGTTTCCGGCGCATCGCGGTGGATCTGCCAGAACCCCGCACCCGTGACCCGGTAGTCGTGGCCGGCCGCGGATTCCTGTACCCAGGTCCGGCCGCGGAGCTGCAGGGTCTCATTCTTGAGTGGATCGTAACTGGCCACGGACACGTCCGCGGGAAGCTGGGACAGGATGGAGTTCAGCCGTTTGGCGCGCGTCCCGGGGGCCGGGGCCAGCAGCACGAGCGGCCGCGAGCCGTTGGCGGGCGCGGCCACCTCCACCCGCTCGATGCCCTGCAGGTCCACGTCCCACAGCCGCAGGGCGTTGATCCCGTCGACGGCCAGCGGCATTTCCTGGACGGGAATCACCTGGTCGGAGCGGTGGGCATGCATGCCGAGCCGGCCGCTCTGGGTGACGCCAAAGCTGGCGCGCGTGCGCCACCCAAGGCCGGACCCGCCGTCGTCCGTTTCTCCAGCGTTTGCTGGTCCTACCGCTTCCACGTCCGGGGAGAGTTCGACGGCGGCCAGCCGCTTAAGCTGTTCGGCCAGCACCTCCGACTTAAGACTCCGTTGGCGCCGCAGCGACACGTGGCCAAGTTCGGCGCCGCCCACCGGCGGGCGCCCGTGTGCCCAGGAGCTGGCCGAATCGGCGGTCCGCCAGAAGTGCGGCACCCGGTCCGGCGAAGCATCCAGGACTTCCACGACGTCCGCGCGCCAGAACTTTGCCTTCTCTTCCGCGTCGGTGAGCCGGACCCGCACCCGCTCCCCCGGGATGCCATGGCGGACGAAGACCACGCGGCCCTCGTGGCGGGCAACGCAGTGTCCGCCGTGGGCCACGGGGCCGACGTCGACAACCAGTTCGAGTCCGGTGGAAGTGGTTTGGGTGTCCGGGCTCATTGAATGTCCTGCAGTCTCTTGGCTTCTTCGGATGATTTGAGCTGCCAGGGAACGCTGGCAACCATGACGCCCGGCTCAAAGTGGAGCCGGGTCTTGATGCGGAGGGCTGTCTGGTTGTGCACCAGCTGCTCCCACCATTTACCCACCACGTACTCGGGGATGTACACCACGATCAGGTCCCGGGGCGAGTCCCGGCGCATGTTCTTGATGTAGTCCATGATCGGCGTGACCGTCTCACGGTAGGGGCTGGCCAGAATGGTCAGCGGCACCGGGATCTCCAGTTTCTCCCAGTCGGCGAGGGTGTGCGCTGTTTCCTCGGCGTTGATGTCCACCGTGATGGCGTCCAACCGCGACGGCCGGGAGGCACGGGCGTAGGCCAGCGCCCGGAGC
The DNA here is from genome assembly GCF_000238915.1 of Arthrobacter globiformis NBRC 12137. Taxonomy (GTDB): domain Bacteria; phylum Actinomycetota; class Actinomycetes; order Actinomycetales; family Micrococcaceae; genus Arthrobacter; species Arthrobacter globiformis. The sequence continues at coordinate 46,493 of NZ_BAEG01000051.1, forward strand.
ACCGGCTTGCGGACATGGGACACCAGCAGCACGGCGTGCACGCGGGTGGGCAGGGCGCGCGGCGAGGAATCCTCGTCGACCGCCAGTTCCTTGGCCACGTTGTCGTAGTGGGCGCGGATGCTCCACATGATGAGGAACAGCACGAACATGGCGAGCAGGGCAATCCAGGCGCCCTGCTCAAACTTGGTGATGAGCACGATCACCAGCACCAGCGCGGTCATGCCGAAGCCGATCATGTTGATGGTGCGCGACTTGATCATCCGGCGGCGCACCGCCTTGTCCTTGGCCAGCTTCAGCTCGCGGCCCCAGTGCCGGACCATGCCCAGCTGGCTCGCCGTGAAGGAGATGAAAACACCGACGATGTACAGCTGGATGAGCTTGGTCACGTCAGCGTTAAACGAAAGGATCAGCACCAGCGCCCCGGCGGCCAGGGCAAGCACACCGTTGCTGAAGGCGAGCCTGTCGCCGCGGGTCCGCAGCTGCCGCGGAAGGTAACCGTCCTGGGCAAGGATGGAGCCCAGCACCGGAAAGCCGTTGAAGGCCGTGTTGGAGGCAAACACCAGGATGACGCCCGTGGCCGCGACCACGATGTAGAACGGAATGGACCCGGCCCCAAAAATGGTCTGCGCGATCTGGCTGATGGCCGGGTTCTGGATGTATCCCTCGGGCAGCGGCCGCCCGTTAAGCAGGAACTCCGTGGCCGGATCCAGCACGATATGCACCTTGGTGGCGTTGGCCAGGTAGATGATCCCTGCCAGCATGGCCGAGGCGATGATCCCGAGCAGCAGCAGCGTGGTGGCCGCGTTCTTGCTCTTGGGCTTCTGGAAGTTCGGCACCCCGTTGCTGATCGCTTCCACACCGGTCAGGGCTGCGGCCCCGGAGGAAAAGGCGCGCAGCAGCAGGAACGCGCCGGCGAGCCCCACGAGGCCCTCGTCGAAGCCGGGTGCGGGGACAATCGTGAACGCGGCCGACGGCGCCTGGCCCAGCTGGCCGGTCACCGCCTGGAAAATTCCGACGAGGGTCATACCCAGAATGGAGGCCATGAAGATGTACGTCGGCACCGCGAAAACGCTGCCGGCTTCCTTGATGCCGCGCAGGTTGACGAGCGCCAGGACCACCACGCCGATGGTGGCGATCATGGCCTGCTGCCCATGGAGCGAAGGGATGGCAGTGGTGAGGTACGTGGCTGCGGAGGACATGGACACAGCGACGGTCAGGACATAGTCCACCAGCAGGGCGGACGCCACCGTCAGCCCCGCGAACTTGCCCAGGTTTTCATTGGCGATCTCGTAGTCCCCGCCACCGGACGGGTAGGCGTGGACGTTTTGCCGGTAGGACGCCACCACCGTGAGCAGGACCACCATGACGGCAAGGCCCACGAGCGGGGAGATGGTCACCGCGCTCACCCCGGCCAGCGCCAGCGTGAGGAGAATCTCATCGGGGGCATAGGCCACGGAGGACAATGCATCCGACGCGAAGATTGGCAGCGCGATCCTCTTCGGCAGGAGGGTGTGGGCCATCCTGTCGTTCCGGAAGGGCCTTCCCACCAGCACGCGCTTCACGGCATTCAGAATTGTCAGCACCACACAAAGTTAGTCTGATTCGCACGCGATGTCATGGCAGGTTTCCGGCGGTAGAGTCTTACGGAGCAGTCGGCGAGAGTTGAGGAGAGAACGCGTGGCGCACTTCGTGATCATGGGTTGTGGACGCGTCGGGGCCACCTTGGCGCACACGCTCGAGGATGCGGGCCACTCCGTAGCCATCATCGACCAGGACGACCGCGCCTTCCGCCGCCTCCGCTCGGGCTTCACCGGCCGGAAAGTCACCGGAGTCGGCTTTGACCGCGACACCCTGAAGCAGGCCGGCGTCGCCGATGCCTATGCGTTTGCGGCCGTGTCCAGCGGCGACAACTCCAACATCCTGGCCACCAGGGTGGCGCGCGAGACATTCCACGTGCCGCACGTGGTGGCCCGCATCTACGATCCCGGCCGCGCCGAGATCTACCAGCGCCTGGGCATCCCCACGGTGGCCGCGGTGCGCTGGAGCGCCGACCAGGTCCTGCGCCGCATCCTTCCCGAACAGCACCTGGCCGGGGACTTCCGCGACCCGTCCGGCCGCCTCGTGCTGGCCGAACTCGACCTCCACCCTGAATGGGTGGGCCATCCGGTCTCCTCTATCGAAAAGGTGGCCGACGTGCGGGTTGCCTACCTGACCAGGTTCGGCGAGGGGATGCTGCCCGCCGCGGGCACCTCCTACCAGGACGGCGACACGGTGCACGCCATGCTGCGGGTGGACCGCTCATCCGAAGTCGCCCACATCCTCGCCAAAGCACCCGCCAAGGAGTCCTAAGTGAAAGTCGTCATCGTCGGGGCCGGAAGCGTCGGCTCCTCGATTGCCCGTGAGCTGCTGGCCCACAAGCACGAGATCCTGCTCATTGACCTCAAGCCCGAGGTGATCGGGCGCAGCGGCCTGCGCGGGGCGCACTGGCTGGTGGGCGACGCCTGTGAGCTGAGCACCCTGCAGGACGCGAAGCTCGAGGACGCGGATGTGGTGGTATCGGCGACAGGCGATGACAAGGTGAATCTCGTCGTCTCGCTGCTGGCTAAGACCGAATTCGGCATCGGGCGCACGGTGGGCCGGGTGAACAACCCGAAGAACGACTGGATGTTCAACGACTCGTGGGGCGTGGACGTTGCCGTGAACACGCCGCAGCTCATGACGGCGCTGGTGGAGGAAGCCGTGGAGATCGGCGATCTGGTCCGGCTCCTGACCCTCCAGACAGGCGTGTCGTCCCTCGTCGAGTTCACGGTGCCGCATGACTCGCACGCCATCGGACTGACGGTGGGCGACATCGACTGGCCCGAGGACTCCACTCTCGTGGCCATCCTGCGGGACCAGGCACCGATCACACCCAGCCGCGACGACGTCATCGACGGCGGTGACGAACTGTTTTTTGTCACCACCATCGCGGCCGAGGACCAGCTGCGCGAACTGCTGTCGCCCGGCTCAAGCGAGGGGCAGGCGCCAGGCGACGGGCACGCACGGGGCGAGGTCCCGGCGTCGGCCGTTTCGTCAGAGGAAGCCGGCCCGGCAACCGCGGATCAGCTGGATGACGACGGCTTCGACGGCTGACCGTCAGGCGTTGCCGCCGGACGCGTAATGAGCCAGGCGATCCACACGCCGAGGATGTACAGCGGTGCACCCATGATGAGCCTGGTGGTGGCCAGCGCCGCCAACCCGTCCGGACCCATCAGGTACAGGGGAACCTGCACCAGCAGGCGCAGCACCAGCACACCCACGATGATCCACGTTCCCAGCCGGTAGGCGCGGACGCGGACCGGGTCCTTGCGCCAGTCCAGGCCTTCGTTGCGGATGAACCCGAACAGCAGTCCGGCGATGGGCCAGCGGACGGCTATGGAGATGACCATCGCCACAATGTAGGCCGCGTTGGTCAGGAATCCCGGAAGGTAGAAGTCCTCGGCCTTGCCCGTGGTGTTGGCGAGCCAGGCTGAGATGCCCACACCGACCACGCCGGCCAGCGCCTGGGTCAGCGGGCGGCGCTGCACGAGCCGGACCACGGTGAAGACGGCGGCGGTGCCCAGCGCGGCGATGAGCGACGGCGTCAGCGCGGTGGTGGCGGTGAAAGCGACCAGGAAGACCAGGCCTGGCAGGATGCTCTCTGCGATTCCCTGGTAGCCGCCGGCGCTTTTCAGGACGTCGATGCGTCCGTCGTGCGTGCGGTGCAGCCCTGCCTTGGCCGCGTAGTCCTCGGCCAGCCCTGCAAAAGCCGGGGTCTCGGGCGTGGGCTTGGGTTCCTCGCGGCCCGGTCCCGAATCGGGGTTCTCAGGCAAAGTCATTGGTTCTCCTGGCGAGACAGTATCTCGTAGCGGGGGTTGAACATGGTGGGCATGCCTTCCTTAACGGTTAGCATGCCATCGAGCCTGAGTTCCGTCCCGGCGTCGATCCCCGGAATGCGGCGGCGGCCCAGCCAGATGACACGCAGCCGGCCGCGCCGCTCTGCGACAGGGGTGTCGTGGTCCGAGACGATAGCCGTGAAGGCTGCCACTTCCGACGGGGGCGCGTAGGTGACCGACTCAATGAATCCATGGCAGAGGACGCGCCCGCGCTCCGGCAGCCCGCGGATGGGTACCGCCGGGTCCTGCGGGCCGCCTGCGTCAACCAATCTGGGTGATCTCCGGCCCGCGCTCGGGCTGCTGCAGGTCCGGCGCAGCGGGGGGCACGGATGCCGCGGTGTCCTTGGGCAGGCGCAGCTGCAACAGGTCCCTCGGCGGCATGGGGTTCTCGCCCCGGATGACCACGATCTTCCGGAACAGGTCCTCGAGGCTGGCGGCAGCTTCACGGTCCAGCGCGGCCGCGCCGCCGAAAACGCCGCGAAGGAACCAGCGGGGGCCGTCGACGCCGACGAAGCGGGCCACGCGGTAACCCTGGCTGCCGTCCGGGGCGCCCGCCGGGAGCTTGGCCACAAGTTCGACACCGTACTCCCCCAGGATCTCCTCAACCTGGCCGCCCTGGCCGCCGACAGACTGCCCGATCTGCTCCCGGATCTCATCCCAGAGCCCTTCGGAACGGGGCGCGGCAAACGCCTGCAGCTGCAGGCTCGACCCCTCGAGGTCCATGGTCACGGCGACGACGCGCTGGGTTGCTTCCTCGACTTCGAGCCGGAGCTGGAGTCCGTCGCGGGGGGCAATGAGCAGGGCGCCGAGGTCCACGTAGCCGTCGCGGCTGCTGATCTCGGAGACGTCGAAGGGACCGTTGGCCCTGCGGTCATCGGCAGCCTTCTCGGCCGGTTCCGGGGCGGCGTCCTCCTGGACGTCCTCCGGTTCCGCCGATTCCTGCTTCTTGGCTTTCTTGCCCAGCCCAAAAACCATGCGTTGTCTCCTTAGTTGTGATCATGCCGCGCCCCGAGAGGCGGGTGTGCAGCCCAGCCGGTGTTGAGCCGCTACGTGCCCGGAACGGCAAACCCGCCCGTGGAGCCGAACCCGCCGGCACCGCGGACAGAGTCGTTCAGCTCCCCCACGGCGACGAACTGCGCGTGCTCCACGCGCTGGATCACCATCTGTGCAATTCTATCGCCGCGCCGCAGTTCTATGGCCTGGTCGCGGTCGGTGTTGAGCAGGGTCACCGAGATCTCCCCCCGGTATCCGGCGTCGACGGTTCCGGGTGCGTTCACGACCGTGAGCCCGTGCTTGGTGGCGAGGCCCGAGCGGGGGTGGATGAGGGCTACAAAGCCATCCGGCAGGGCGATGGCTACACCGGTGGGGACGAGCCGCCGCTCGCCCGGCTCGAGCACCACGTCCTCGCGGGCCCGCAGGTCCGCACCGGCGTCACCGGGGTGGGCGTACGACGGAGGTTCCAGGCCGTCGTCGAGCATTTTCAGCTGCACCTGCACGGTGGGTGCTCCGAACTCCGCCCTGGGCGGCTGCGCCGCGTCAGTCGCCGGGGCCTGCTGCGCAAGGGATGTCATGGCCGTTGATTCGTCAGTCACAGTCCCTCACTCTATCGCCCGCGCGGCTCCTCCTCATACTGGCCACTAAGCTTGGGGGCATGCCCGAATCAAGCGCCGCCGTCCCCGCCCGCAACCCGTCTTCACCGGATGAAACCGCAATTTTCTCCGAAAAGCTGTGGCCCGGCGTGTGGATCTGGGTGGTCGCAGTGGGCATCGCATCGGCAGGCATCCTGGTCTTCGCCCCCATCAGCCCGGCTGCCGGCTTCACGGCGGCGGCTGTGCTGTTCGCCATCGAGGCAGTGCTGCTGGTCCTGTCCACGCCGGCAGTGGTGGTGACCGCGCGGACACTGCAGGTGGGCCGGGCCAGCATCGAACGCACCCTGATCGGCGCGGCAGCGGCGTACCGCGGTAAGGAGGCGACGGCGGAGCGCGGCACGCGCCTGAACGGCCTGGCCTATCTCTGCATCCGGGGGTGGATTGACCCGGTGGTCAGGATCGAGATCGCCGACCCGTCGGACCCCACGCCGTACTGGCTGACCTCCACGCGGCGCCCGGAAGAACTCGTCGCCGCGCTGACCGGCAAGTAGCCTCAGACAGCCTTCACCCTTGGCCTGGCCTGGCCTTCGCAGTCGCGCCTAGAATCCGCAGTCGCGCCTAGCCTTCACAGTCGCGGCAGTACAGCAGCCCGTTCTTTTCGCGGGCGATCTGGGAGCGGTGCCGGACCAGGAAGCACGAGGCACACGTGAACTCGTCCGCCTGGGCGGGCATGACACGGACCATGAGCTCCTCGCCGGACAGGTCGGCTCCGGGCAGCTCGTAGCCTTCGGCGAGGTCGGCCTCGTCCTCCTCCACCACTGCCGTTGGTTTATCGGCGCGGCGGGTCTTCAGCTCCTCAATCGAGTCCTCGTTGAGGTCCTCTTCGGACTTCCGCGGCGCATCATAATCAGTCGCCATGGCCTGCTGCTCACACTCCGTCGAATCGCTTGAATGATTCATCCGGGACAACGCCGGGTGAATCTGGTTTGTGCCCGGTAGGCGCACATTTTTCTCCACGCCGGGCGGAAAAGCCATAGCCACATCCAGCGGCTCCCCTGCACCTCCACCGGCTGCCCGAAACTCCCGGAATTTCGCGGCGCGCCCTCTGCCCTAACGGGAAAAGACAGTGCGGGGTGGCAGAGTTTCGAATGATAGTAATGCCAGGGTGGAGGATTGTATGCAGGATCTACGGCTTGTAGGCGTCCACGACGACGGGGAGCATCTCCTGTTAAGCGGTACCGCCGGCGCAATGTTCCGGCTGCCGATCAATGAGGCGCTCAGGCTGGCTGCCAGCCGGCCCTCCGCGCGCCCGTCCGCGGGTACCCCCGTGGCCATGTCTCCGCGCGACATCCAGGCGAAAATCCGCAGCGGTTCCACCGCTGCCGAGGTTGCCGCCGCCTCCGGCATGCCGCAGGAAAAGGTCGAGCGGTATGAAGGGCCGGTCCTGGCCGAACGCGCGTACATCGCGCAGCAGGCCCAGAAGGTGGAGGTCGCCTCCCCGGCCCCGGGGCACGACGTCTACCGTTCGGCGTTCGGCGACAACCCCGCCACCCTCGGCGACATGGTGGCCCACCGGCTGACCGCCCACGGCATCCAGTCCTCAACGCTGGAATGGGATTCATGGCGCCGTCCGGACGGTACCTGGACCGTGGTGGCCAAGTTTGAAGCCGCTGCCGGCGGCCACGCAAGCATTGGCGAGGAACCTCCCGCGATGTGGACGTTCAACCCCACCCGGAAATCCCTGCAGAACGCGAACCGCTGGGCCCAGCAGCTCAGCGAACTGGAGCCACTGGACGGACCTGTGCCGGCCCGGCGGCTTTCCGCGGTGTCCGACAGGCCTTTCGACTTCGAAACTGACGCGGACGCTGCGGCCCGCACCGGCATTGGTGCAGGCATAGAGCAGCAGAAGGACCCTGACGGCCTGCTGGACATGCTGCGTTCGCGGCGCGGCCAGCGGCTTGGCGTGGACGAGGACAGCGACGACGCCCTGGCGCTGCTGCTGGCAAACGGTGTTCCGGCCGCCCACCCTCGGGCGGAGGAGGCGGCCGCGGTCACGGAGGCCGAACCGCCGGCGGAGGGCTCGGCACATGCAGGTGATTCAGCGCATTCCGACAGTGCAGCCCATTCCGAGAGTGCATCACATGACGGTGCGGAACCTGGTCCGGAATCCGAAGCGCAGGAGGACGACGGCGACGGCGCCGCCGAGGCTCCGGCGGCGGAGTTCACCCTGGCCCGGCGCCGTGACGGCAGGCCTTCGATGGTTTCCCGGCTCAACCTGGTGCCCAGGCATGAGGACACGGAGGACGAGTCGCTGAAGCTTCACGACGGCGTCAGCACCCACACGCGCGAAATCACCATAGTCCCGGGTCAGCCGGGTCCGGCCAAGCCCAGCCCGGCCAACCCCAAGGATCCCGCCTCACCGGCGGCGCAGTCCCCCGGCCCGGTTACCGGCCGCCCGGGGCCTGCCAACCCAGGGCTGGACGAACTTTTGGGCCGCGGCAATGCCCGCCGCCGCCTTGAAGGAAGCCGCCTTGAGGGGACCCGGCCGCAGCCTGGCCAGGGGACGTCCCGTGCCGATCAGGAGGAACCGGAACGCCAGCCGTCCCGGCCGAAGCGCTCAAGTGTTCCCAGCTGGGACGAAATCGTTTTCGGCACCCGCGGGGACTGAGTACTAGCTCCAGGCCCTTCCGCTGGCACTGGCACCGGCCTTTCCATTGGCGCCCGCCTTTCCACCAGCACCGTGCCACAGGCAGGCGTCCACCTCGAACGGGAGCAGCTCGTCCTGCTGGGCAATGATGCTGGCGCCGTGGGCAGTCACCCGGCGCATGAAATGCCGGCGGCACAGCGTTTCGTAGCCCACCACCGGCACGTGGCCTTCGTCGCCGTCGGGATCGCCTGCCGCAGGATCTATGGCCATGTCCACATCGCCGACCACCACCTGGGCGCCTTCGGTGACCATCACGCCGTCGACCGTCCTGGCGTTATGGGTGGCGCGGCGGCCGCACCAGCACAGCGCTTCAACCTGCAGGACCTGCACCCGGTCCGCGAGCTCAATCAGGCGCTGCGAACCCGGGAAGAGGCGGGTCCGGAAGTCCGCAGTGATGCCAAAGGCGAAGACGTCCACCTCGATCTCGTCCACTACGCGCGCCAGCTGCTCCACCTGGGCGGCTGAATAGAACTGTGCCTCGTCGCAGATGAGGTAGTCCACGCGAATCCCCTGGGTGCGGCGGAGCACCACCTCGTCCCAGAAGTCCGTGGTGTCGACGACTTCCACGGCCTCGGCCTGCAGCCCCAGGCGGCTGGAGATCCGGGAGTCTCCGGCGCGGTCATTGCGGCTGAACCGCACCCCGCCGCGGCCGCGGGCGCGGTGGTTGTAGTCCATCTGCAGGGCGAGGGTGGACTTGCCGGAGTCCATGGTTCCGGAGAAGAAGACGAGCTCAGCCACGGGATCCCTGGCGGCCTGCCGTCCTTCCGCGGACAGCCTTGCCCGCAGCTGTCCTACCGGAAGCCTGGAAGCTGAGCAGCGGGATTTCGCGTTCGGCCCTGGTCAGGGAACCATGCTGGCCCACAACCTCCATGGCCGTCGGACGTACCCGGCGGGTGTCGTAGAAGGCCAGCGCATCCCGGGCTGCCACCATCACATCGCCCAACCGTCCTGTAACTTCGGGCCGCACCGTACCGAAGAGCCCGGCAGCCACGGCTTCCTCCCGGCTGAACGCCCAGATCCGCTCGCCGAAGCGGGCACGCCAGGCCGCCAGGAGCCGTTCCTTCGCGGCGTCACCGGCGTCGTCCTCCAGGTACAGGTGGACCATCCGCGGTTCGCCGGCCGTGTGCCGGACACCGTCCACGAGGGCGGCGTCGGCGGCGTAATCGAGGCGCTGTGACTCAGGAACGTCCAGCATGCCGTGGTCGGCCGTCACCAGCACTGTGGTTCCGGGCGGGAGTGACGCATCAAGGCGCTTGACCGTGGCGTCCAGCTCCTCGAGCTGGTGCTCCCACTGCGGCGACTGCGCGCCGTACCGGTGGCCGGCCTTGTCCAGGTCGTTCACGTAAAAGTACATGAGGGCAGACTCCGCGTCAGCCATCGCCTCGGCTGCCGCCGCCGTGCGGGCGTGCGAGGTGGTGCCGGAGACGAACGTTCCGCCGCGCAGCGCCGCCTGGGTCATGGGCGAGCCGCCGAACTGCGGCAGGCTGACGGTGGTGACCGCCACGTGTTCGGAGGCACGTTCGAAGACGGTGGGGAACGGCTGCCACTTTTGCGGGTCCACGGCGGCATCCCAGTTGCCCAGCATGTTGACCACTTTGTCCTGTGCCGGGTCCAGGACGTCATAGCCCACCAGTCCGTGCTGGCCGGGCGCGAGTCCGGTGCCGAGGCTGGCGAGGGAGGCTGCAGTCGTGGAAGGGAAGGCGGCATCCAGCCAGACGGGGACCGCCCCCTGGCCCTGCTGCAGGATGCCCCGGAGGAAGGGAGTGTGCGCGGTCTTCTGCTTAAGCAGGCTGCGGCCCAGCCCGTCGGCGAGGACCACGCACACGCGCTTGGCCTGCGGGAGGCCCAGCACGTTCTCGAAGCCCGGTACACCCAGGCTGGCTGCTGCGCTGCCCAGCACCTCGGCCACGGAACGGCGGCCATAGGCCGGCGCCCCCGGCAACCCGCTTACGGCAGGACCGGATTCCGTGGTTCGTGGTGCGGAGCCTGAAGCATGGTTTTCCTGCTCCCGCATCTCAGCGCTTGTGCCCGCGGCTGAGCCGGTTGGCAAAAACTCCCATGCGGGGACGCGGGTGGGTTGCGGACGGCGCGTGCCGCACCGGGGTGGGGGATCCGGTGTTTACCGCGCGCAGGGCACGGGCAAAAAGCTTGGCATCCTGGACCGCCTGCAGGCCGTCCGCCTCGGCGCTGATGCGCAGGACGATATCTTCCTGGGCGATGGTGCCGCTGTAGCCATGGTCAGCTTCGCACTGCGGGTCTCCGCAGCTGGCCGGACCCACATCAAGGCGCTGGCCGCCGGACCAGGCGATGGACAGGGTGACCTCGCGGACCGGGTCCGAAGGCTTGTAGTTCTGCGGCTGGGCGTACATGTAGCTCAGTACCACCGAGCGGATCTGCGACACCGGGACGGATTCCGTGGAAATCTGCGCCACGATCTGTTCGCCCGCCTCGTCGAGCTGCTGGTCGTCCACGTGGGTGATCACCAGCATGTCCTCGGTGAGGACCAGGACGGTGATGTGCCGGCGGACCTCGGCGCGGTCGAAGTGGGTCTCGAGGTGGACCAGGTGCGCGAGGCAGTCCCGGCCGTCCAAGGCGTCATCCACGACGTCGGCTACGAGCAGCGGGTAAAACCCCGCCTGCTGCAGGGCGCCGTCGAGGCTCTGGCCCTGCACACTGTGGTTGTGTGAGCTGTGCTGGAAAGCCTGCGGGCTGTGGTCGGGCGCTTGAGGCTTCGAGGTGGGAGGCTGGGAGCTCATTTCCCCATTTTCACAGATCGGTGTGGCACATGCTAACCAGGGGACTAGCTCCGCATCGCCCGCCGCGCGCTGTCAGTGCGCTGCGCCGCGTTCCCGATCCGGACGTCGGCAGCCAGGATGAACGCCCCCTGCGGCGTGGCCAGGACCGGGTTGAACTCCACCAGGGCTATCTCCGGGTGCGCATCCTTGAGCCGTGCCAGCCGCGCCGCCACCTCCTCCAAAGCGGAGACGTCGACGGCGGGCAGACCCTGGTAGCCGAACAGCTTCCGTGACGCGCGGGGGCTGCGGATCAGGTCGCGGAGGTCGGCGCCGGACAGCGGCGGCGCCCGGTGCGCCCAGTCCTCCAGCAGGTTGACGGCGTCGCCGGCCAGCCCGAAGGACACCACCGGCCCCAGCAAAGGGTCCTCGATGGCGCGCAGAGTGCAGGCCTGGCCCACCGGGGCCATGGTCTGGACCTCCAGCGACGCCAGGCCGTAGGGCTCCAGCGCCCGGCGCATCTGACGAATGTTCAGCCGGAGGGACTCCGCGTCCTGGATGTCCAGCCGCACCCCGCCCAGGTCAAGGCGGTGGCGCAGCGTCGGATCGGTGGTCTTCAGTGCCACGGGCCAGCCGAGCCTGCCGGCCGCCGCCACGGCTTCATCCTCCGTATCGAAGCCTTCCGAGGGCATCACCCTGATCCCGTAATGCGCCAGCAGGCGCGCGGCGTCTGCAGGCTCGAGTTGCCTGAGCTGCTCGCCGCGGACATCGGCCAGCAGCCGTTCGAGGTCGGCGTGCGCTGCATCCGGATCGCACCCATCGGGATCCACAAAGAGGCCCTGGTCCCGTTCCGCCCATTCGGCGTAGCGCACAACGGCGGAGAGGGCGGCCACGGCCGCCCCGGGATTCGAGTAGCACGGCACCGGCGCTGCGCCGGCGCCCTCCCCCACCATGCCTTCCACGTACACCGATGGATCGAGGATGCCGGTGAAAGCAGCCACCACCGGTTTTCCGGCCTCGGCGGAGGCTTCTGCGAGCGCCCCGGCAAGCTTCTCCACGGTCAGCCCGCGGGCCGGAAGGAAGGCCACTACGCCCGCGTGGACCGCCTCGTTGGCCAGCACCCCGCGGAGCCGTTCACGCAGGGCCGGCAGGGCACGGGACATGCCGGCGTCCAGATCCAGCTCCGTCACGAGCTCCTCGACGCCGAGGCCGTGGGATACGGCGCTGTCCGCCACGACTTTCCCCAGCGCCCCGGAGTTGCTGAAGACCGCCACCCCGGCACCCTTGGGCAGCGGCTGGGCAGACACGATCTGTGCCACGTCCATAAGCTGTTCGATGGTCTCCACCCGGATCACCCCGGACTGGCGCATCATCGAGTCCAGCGCATCGGCGGGAGCCTGCGTGGTGCGCACCGCATGGCCCGGCGGCAGCTGCAGCCCCATGGACGTGGACTTGGCCACGATCACCGGCTTGGTCCGCGCGAGCCTGCGGGCGATACGGGAGAACTTGCGCGGGTTGCCGATCGACTCCAGATACAGGCCCACCGCGGTGGTGTCGGCGTCGTCCTCCCAGAACTGCATCATGTCGTTGCCGGACACATCGGCCCGGTTTCCGGCCGACAGGAAGGTGGAGAGGCCGGCGCGGCGCCGGCTGGACGCCGCGTACAGCGCCACCCCGATCGCCGCGGACTGGCTGAACAGCCCCAGACCGCCGCCGCGGGCCAGGCTTGGTGCCATGGAGGCGTTCAGCGACACCGCTGGGTTGGTATTCACGATGCCCAGCGAGGCCGGTCCGATGACCCGCATCCCGTTGGCCCGCGCCTGCCGCACCAGCTCCCGCTGCCGGGCGAGGCCCCGCTCCCCGTCCTCGGTGAATCCCGCGGAGGCCACCAGGACCCCCTTCACGCCGGCGGCGGCGCACTCATCCACCACCTTGGGGACTTCCTCGTAGGGCACCGCCACAATGGCCAGCTGCACCGGCCCGGGCACCTCCGAGAGCTTGCCGAAGGACAGCATTCCGGCCAGTTCAAACGCTTCGGGGTTGATGGCGTAGACGGGACCGGTAAAACCGCCTTCGATGATGTGTTCCAGGAGCTGGTACCCCACGGTCCCCCACCTGCGGCTCGCACCGATCACCGCTACCGACGACGGCGCCAGCAGGTCCTGCACGCTTCTCGCCTCCGCGCGGTGCTCCCGGGCTTCCATCACGGCGCGCGATTTATCCGTCGGGTCGATGTTGAACTCGAGGCTCACCACGCCATCGTCGAAATGGCGCTTGACGTCATACCCGGCGTCAGAGAAGACCATGAGCATCTTGCGGTTCTCGGGCAGGACCTCGGCACTGAACCGGCGGATCCCGTTTTCGCGGGCCGCCGCCGCGAGGTGCTCCAGCAGGATCGAGCCGATGCCCCGGCCCTGGTGCGCGTCGGCGATGTTGAAGGCCACCTCGGCCTCCGCGGGGTCGTCCAGCCGGTCGTACCGGCCGATGCCGATGATGTCCCCGCCGATGGTGATCACGAAGGCCACCCGGTCCCGGTAGTCCACCTCGGTGAAGCGCTTGAGTTCGCGGCTGGAGAGCCGCTCCTTGAGGGCGAAGAACCGCATGTAGATGGAGTTCTGCGACTGCCGCGTGTGGAAGGTCTGCACGGCGTCCGCGTCGGTGGGGTGGATGGGGCGCAAATGCGCTGTGCCGCCGTCCCTCAGAACGACATCGGCCTCCCAATATTCCGGATATTCGCCGTCCCCGGGCTGATCCACCATAGGCTTAGCCTAGCTAAACCTCCCGAAGTGCACCCCAAAAAGGATCCACCAGCCCCATGGCACGCCGCCAAACACGCACCCCCGCAGGGGAAACAGTCCAGGACTACACCGAAAACATCGTTGATATCGACGTGACTTCCGAGATGGAAGGCTCCTTCCTGGAGTACGCGTACTCGGTCATCTACTCCCGGGCCCTGCCCGACGCCCGGGACGGCCTTAAGCCCGTCCAGCGGCGCATCCTCTACATGATGAGCGACATGGGCCTCCGTCCCGACCGCGGCCACGTCAAGAGCGCCCGCGTGGTGGGTGAGGTCATGGGCAAGCTCCACCCGCACGGCGACACCGCCATCTACGACGCCATGGTGCGCATGGCCCAGGACTTCTCGCTCCGGCTCCCCCTGATCGACGGCCATGGGAACTTCGGCTCGCTCGACGACGGCCCCGCGGCACCGCGGTACACCGAGGCCCGGCTGGCGGCGGCAGCGCTCACCATGACGGACCACCTCGACGAAGACGTGGTGGACTTCGTCCCCAATTACGACAACCAGCTCACCCAGCCGGAGGTCCTGCCCGCAGCGTTCCCCAACCTGCTGGTCAACGGCACCACCGGCATCGCCGTCGGCATGGCCACGAACATGGCGCCGCACAACCTCGTGGAGGTCATCTCCGCGGCCCGGCACCTCATCGCCAACCCGGACGCCACGCTGGAAGACATCATGCGGTTCGTGCCCGGCCCCGACCTGCCCACGGGCGGGCGCATCGTGGGCCTGGACGGCATCCGGGACGCGTACGCCACGGGCCGCGGCTCCTTCAAGACCCGCGCCAAGGTGGAGGTGGAGCAGCTCTCGGCACGCCGGACGGGCCTCGTAGTCACAGAACTGCCGTACATGGTGGGTCCGGAAAAGGTGATCGAGAAGATCAAGGACGCGGTCAACGGCAAGAAGCTGGCAGGTATCAGCGACGTCGTGGACCTGACCGACCGCAAGCACGGCCTGCGGCTCGTCATCGAGCTGAAGAACGGTTTCAACCCCAACGCGGTTCTCCAGCAGCTCTACCGCTACTCGCCGATGGAGGACTCCTTCGGCATCAACAACGTCACCCTCGTGGAGGGGCAGCCGCAGACGCTGGGCCTGCTGCAGCTGCTCACCGTGTACGTGGACCACCGCATCTCGGTGGTGCGGCGCCGGACGGTGTTCCGGCTCGGCAAGAAGAAGGACCGCCTCCACCTGGTGGAGGGCCTGCTCATCGCCATCGTGGACATCGACGAGGTCATCCAGATCATCCGGTCCTCGGACGAGGCCTCCGCGGCCCGCGAACGGCTGATGTCCATCTACGACCTCTCCGAGATCCAGGCCAACTACATCCTCGAGCTCCGGCTCCGCCAGCTGACCAAGTACAGCAGGATCGAACTGGAGAAGGAGCAGGACGAACTTCGCAAGGAGATCGCCGAACTGGAGGCCATCCTCGAGTCCGATCAGCTGCTGCGGGAACTGGTGTCCGGCGAACTCGGGGAGATCGCGGAAAAGTACGGCACGCCGCGGCGTACGGTGCTCCTGGAATCCGAGGCCGTGTCCCCCACGGTGGCCAGCGCCGCCGGCGTCGAGAGCAAGGCGGGCGTCAAGGGCAAGCCCGCTCCCCTGGCCCTCGAGATTGCGGACGACCCGTGCTGGGCCATCCTCACGGCCTCCGGCCAGATCGCCCGGACCGCCAACCAGGACAGCCTGGCCGAGACCGGCCCCCGCTCCAAGCACGACGTGTTCCGCTCGGTGGTCAAGACGTCGGCCCGGGGCGAGATCGCCGCAATCACCTCCCAGGGGCGCATGCTCCGGATCCAGGTGATGGACATGCCCGTCCTCCCGCCGGTCTCCGGCCTGCCGAACCTGGCCGGAGGCGTTCCGGCCAAGGACTTCATCACCCTCCTGAAGGGTGAGTCCCTTGTGGCATTCGCCCCGCTCGATGAAGTGCTGGCGCTCGGCACGGCGCAGGGCATCGTGAAGCGGGTACAGCCGGATTACCCCCTGAACCGCGAGGACTGGGAAGTGATCACGCTGAAGGACAAGGACACCGTGGTGGGCGTGGCCCCGGCAGGATCCGACGACACCGACCTGGTGTTCCTGACGCGGCAGGCACAGCTGCTGCGGTTCAGCGCCGCCGTCGTCCGCCCGCAGGGCAGGACGGCCGGGGGCATGGCCGGCATCAAGCTCGCCGCCGGGGATCAGGTGGTGTTCTTCGGTGCGGTCGCCCCCGGCGACGAATCCGCCGTCGTCGTCACCATTTCCGGTACGGAAGGTGCCCTGCCGGGCACCGCCCCCGGGGCCGCCAAGGTGACGGCCTTTGCCGAATACCCGGCCAAGGGCCGCGCCACCGCCGGCGTCCGGGCGCACCGGTTCCTGAAGGGTGAGGACACGCTGCTGCTGGCGTGGGCCGGCCACGGCCCGGCGAAGGCGTCGTCGTCGGCAGGGGTGGCCCGCTCGCTGCCCCAGGAGCACGGCCGGCGCGATGGTTCGGGCATTCCGCTCTCACAGGCGGTGGACGTCATCGGCCCGAGCATGGCCTGGCCGGAATCCGCCTAGACTACTGCCATGCCTATCGTCCCGGATGAAAAGGACTGGACCTGGGTCCTGTCCCGCCCCTGCACGCAGTGCGGCTTCGACGCGTCCACCGTCACGCCGTCCACGGTTCCCGGCAGCGTCGAGAACATGCTGCCGCGCTGGCGGGCCGTGCTCCGGCGGCCGGACGCCACCGAGCGGCCGGACGACAGCACCTGGTCCGCGCTGGAGTACGCCTGCCATGTCAGGGACGTGTTCAACCTCTTCGACCGCCGCCTCAACCTGATGCTCACCGATGACAACGCGCGGTTTCAGAACTGGGACCAGGACAAGACGGCACTTGAGAGCGACTACGCGAACGCCGACCCCGCCGTGGTGAGCGCCGAGCTCACTGCGGAGGGCCAGCAGGTGGCGGCCTCCTTCGCCAGGGTGCAGGAGTCGCAGTGGGACCGGACCGGGCTGCGCAGCAACGGCTCGGAGTTCACTGTCCTGACGCTCGCGCAGTATTTCCTGCACGACGTCGTCCATCACCTTGCGGACGTGGACGGCTGACCGGCGCTTTCGTTCAGGGCTGGAGGACCTTGTCCCAGGCCAGGCTTGTGTTAACCGGGGCGTAGCCCATCTTGCGGTACAGCGCCATGGCGCCAGTGGGGTTCTCGGAATCCACATCCAGCGACGCCTTGTCCATGCCCGCGGCGGCGAACCGCCGCATGGCATCGGCCAGGAGTGCCTGCGCGACGCCGCGCCCGCGGAATTCCCGGCGGACACCCAGCAGGTCCGTGTAGCCCTCGGTGAACCCGCGTGCCACGGCGGTCTCCGGGTCGTGGCTGGCCAGCTGGTAGCCAACCACCTCACCCGTGCTACTCGCCAGCACGACCGCGCTGAGATCGGGCCGGGCCAGGGGGTCGTTGACCACGAAGCCCCATGACTCCTCGTCCCGCGGTTCGCTTCCCCAGTGGTCGGCGAAGACCTGGTTGTGCGCCAGGCGCACGGCTTCGCTCAGCCCTGGTTCCATCGGCACCAGCTTCAGGCCGTGGTCCAGTGGCGCTTCGGGCAGCGGAGCCGAGAGCGGGCGGTGCATCTCGTTGTAGTAGCGGACCACCTCATACCCGGACTCCTCCAGGAGAGCGCACTGGTGCTGCTGTTTCTGTTCGATGAAAATCCGCAGCCGCGGTACTGGCCCTGTTCCGTCCGCACCGGCAACATTTGCACCGGAATCCTCCGCGAACCGCTGCCTGGTCCGTGCCTCCAGCCAGGACAGAAGGGCTGACCCGACGCCGCGGCGCTGCCACTTGGGGTCCACGGCACAGAATCCATGGGCTTTGGCCCCGTCCTTGTTTTTGGTCAGGCGGGCATAGGCCCTGGGAACACCGCCGGAGTCCAGGCCAAGCACTGTGTTTGGACCCACCGGGTTGTTTTTGGACTCCATGATCTGTTCCAGGTCCGCCCGCCGTTCAAACCACACAGGCTGCTCGGCAGCCGCGGTCCGGGCGATCAGCTCAGCCCAGGCATCCAGATCCGCGGGGCCGGCGCTGCGCCAGTGCAGTTCCGGGAAGCCGACGGCGGGAAGGTCACCGGAACCGGCGGCGGGCAGGCCGGGGGCGTCGTTGTGCGTCATGGGAAACAGGCTAGCCGCCGGCCACTGGCCGCGCCATCATGCCGCCTCTGCGCTCGCTGTTCCTCACGCTGCACTGGTACTGCGCTGCGGGGCGGCAACCCGTAGGCTGGGGCAATCACCGGCTGGGGCAATAGCGGCCAGCTTTCCCTGAAAGGCGCAGAATGCTTCTACTCTTCGGATTCAAGACTGTTCAGAAGCTGCTGCCCGGCCGGTCGGCGGCCTGCCAGTACTGCCGGGTGTTCGCGCACCAGCACCTTGAGGAGCGGGCCACCAAGTTCACGCTGTTCTTCATTCCGGTTTTCACGACCTCACGCTCCTACCGGATCACCTGCTCCAACTGCGGCGCCACCTCGGTGGTCAACGGCCGACAGAAACAAGCGCTGGTGGGCTAACCCCGCCCCGATGCCATCACCGCGGCGCCGGCGAGCCGGTTTTCGGCGCGAAGCTCCAGGAGCGCGTCGTCGGGGCTGATGTCGGCAGGGTTGTGGGTCACCAGTACCACGGTGCGCGACGCAAGTCCGGCACGCAGGTCCGCGATCAGCGCCCGTCCGGATTCGGCATCGAGGTGCGCGGTAGGCTCGTCCAGGAGGATCACGTCGGCCTGCGTCATGAGGGTACGCGCCACCGCGAGCCGCTGCCGTTCGCCACCGCTGAGGAATGCTCCGCCCGGGCCAATGCGGGTCTCCAGGCCGTCTTCCAGACGCGCCAGCAGGGGCGCCAGGCCAACCGCTGCCAATGCTTCCCGCATCGCCTGTTCGGTCTCCTGCCCAGACCCCCATGCCCGACTCCTGCCGCGGGCTGCCGAGCAGCAGGTTCCCGCGGACGGTGGAGTCGAAGAGGTGCGCCTCCTGCGGGCACCACGCCGCGGTGCCGGTCACCGCGATGCGGCCTGCCCGGGCAGGGAGGAAGCCCAGCATCACCGCCAGCAGCGTGGACTTGCCGGCGCCGGACGGGCCGGTCACCGCCAGCCAACGGCCGGGCTCAGCCACGGCAGACACGCCACTGAAGACAGCACCGCCGCCTGGCCACGCGGCCGACAAGCCCTCCAGATCGACGCCCGGCTGCCCCAGCCCGCGGGGAACCGGCCGAATGTTTTTCCGATTAACGCTGGGTTCTCCCGGCTGCAGGACGCCCGACTCACCGATGCGGCGCAGGACCGCACGCAGCGCCGGAAACTGCCGGACCGCCGTCGTCATGGCCCCAAACGGTTCGGCGAGCGCCAACAGCAGGAGAACCACGACGCCGACCGCGGTCGCCGGAAGGGAACCGGCCAGCACCTCGGGCGCCGCCAGCACGGCGCTGTAGAGCGCGCCCGCGCCGCACGCGGCCACGGTGAGGGCCTGGCCGAGTCCTTCAGCCCAGGCCGACCTGCGTGCCGCGCCGGTGGCGTCCCGGTCCAGCGCACTGATACCGGCCAGAACCGGCTGCGTCGCGGCATTCGCGTGCAGTTCCGCCCTGGCGTCCAGCGCGGCAGCGACCCGCCGGAGGACCCCGGAGCGCAGCCGCTGCTCGGCCTTGGCAGACATCCGGTCCGCGAACAATGACGCGGCGGGCGCAGCCACCAGGCTCACCAGCGCGGCGGCGAGCACGGCCGGCAGGGCCGCCGGAATCAGCCAAGCCACCGTACCGGAGGCGGCTGCTGCCACCGCCACGGCAATAATCGGCGGCAGCACCACCCGCGGGAGCAGGTCCCGGACGGTGTCGACGTCCTCGATGACGGCGCCCAGCACGTTGCCGCCCTGCAGCAGCCGGCGCAGGGACAGTGCCCGCTGGCTGAGGGACGCCCAGAGGCCGCCGCGCAGCTTCGTCAGGGACGCGAACACGGCGTCGTGCAGGAGGAGCCGCTCGCAGTAGCGCAGAACAGCGCGGCCGATGCCGAAGAAACGGACACCCACAATGGCGGTCAGGAGGTACAGGATGGGCGGCTGCTCACTGGCGCGCAGGATGAGCCAGCCGGAAAGCCCTGAAAGCGCGACGGCGAAAAGGGCGGCCAGGGCCCCGACGATTCCGGATGCTGCGAAGCGTCCACGGACGGGCGCGAGCAGCCTGGTGAGCATCGCGGCGGTGCGGGGGGAACTGGCTCGCGCGTTGGCGGCCGGGACGCCGCCTGCCCCGCTGCCGGCCACCGCAGAGGCGGCGCCCCCGCCGTCGGCCGGCGCACTGCGGTGGCCGGCGCCGGCCGAAACCTGGGCAGTGGCCTCAGCCGGAGCAAGGGGCGACGTTTCATGAGTCGGCGCAGCTCCGTGGCCGGACAGGGGCACGATCCTGTCGGCGAGTTCCCTCGTCTGGCGGTCATGAGCCACCAGAATGACAGTGGCGCGGCCGCGCAGCGCTCGGATCGCATCATGGACACGGTTGGCCGAGTCCCGGTCGAGGTGCGCGGTGGGCTCGTCCAGGAGCAATACTGTGGCGCCTGCCTCGATGCGGGCCAGGCCCCTTGCAAGGGCAATGCGGCGCAGCTCCCCCGGACTCAGTTCGGCCGGATGCTTGTCCGCCAGGTGGTCCGCGCCGACAGCGGCCAGGCACCGCAGCACTCCCCCGGAGTCTGCTTCCCCGCGGACGGCTGACCCGGCTGCTGGCTTGCCGGCTGTTGCCGTGCCCGCCGTCAGGTACAGCAGCACCTCCTCGCGCACGGTGTCTGCCACCATCACGGGATGCTGCGGCACCCAGGCCACGTCGCCGGCCGCGAATCCTCCGACAGTTCCGGACACTGCTGTGCCGCCGCCGGTTCCGACCGTTCCCGCGAGAACGCCCAGCACGGTGCTCTTGCCCGCGCCGCTGGGACCATCGAGCGCGGTGACCAGTCCGGCGGGCGCCGAAAAGCTGAGAGGCCCGACGGCGGTGCCCTGCCGTCCCGGATAACTCACGGTGAGGTCCCGGACAGTTACGCCGGCCGGGCCGCCAACTGCGGCCGGAACCGGCACGAGCCGCCGTGGCTCCGGTGCGTCGAGCACCGCCGTCGTTTCGGCAAGTGCTGCCCGGCCGTCGTCGCTCGCGTGGTGGGCGGTTCCCAGTTCACGGAGCGGCAGGTAGCAGTCGGGGGCGAGGATGAGGGCCAGCAGCCCGGCCTCCAGCGCCATGTCGCCGTGGACCAGCCTGACGCCGATGAACACCGCCACCACGGCAACGGAAATGGTGGCGATCAGTTCCAGTGCGAGCGCGGAGAGGAACGCCGTCCGCAGGGTCCCCATGGTCCGCTGCCGGTAGTCTTCGGAAATGTCCTCCAGGGCGCGGCGCTGGGCAGCGGCCCGGCCGAGCCCCACCAGCACCGGCAGCCCCTTGGCGAGTTCGAGCATGTGCCCGGACAGCCGGGACAGGGCAGCCTGGGCCTCCCGCACCTTGTCCTCGGTGTAGCGGCCGATCAGCACCATGAACACGGGGACCAGGGGCACCGTCAGCACGATCACCACGGCACTGACCCAGTCGGCGAAAAGGATCCGGGCGCCGAGCAGCAGCGGGATGGCCGCGCAGTTCACGACCGCGGGGAGGTACTGCGTGTAGTAGCTGTCCAGGGCATCCAGGCCGCGCGTCGCAAGCACGGCCAGGCCGCCGTCGGACGGGCCGGCGGCCCGGACTCCGTTGCGCAGTGCCGTCTCCAGGAGTTGCGCCCGCAGCTCCTCCTTGACGCCCAGGGCGGCGCGTCTCGCGGCGACGCCCTGCGCCCAGACCGTGACGGACCGCAGCACCACGCCGGCTGCTCCCCAGCCCAACTGGTCACCCCACGCGGCGTCCTGGATCATGAGGCCTGCGAGCACGGATGCGACGGCCTGCCCCATCAGGACAAGGGACAGGGCCTTCAGCGCGGCCAGCAGGCCAAGTCCGTAAAGGGCGCGGCGGGTGGAGGGTCCGGCCGGGAATTGGGGTTTCAAAGCGGGTCAGTCTTTCCTGATGAGTGCTTTCGCGGCGACTGCGGGCAGGAAGCTGTGCGCCTCCGGGATGTGGGCGGCGCTGACACGGCGGCGGAACACCCAGTACGTCCATGCCTGGTAGGCGATCACCAGCGGCAGTCCGATGCACGCCACGATGCTCATCAGGCCGAGGGTGTAGTCGGAGGATGAGGCGTTGGCGATGGTGAGGTTGTAGGCGGGGTCGATGGTGGACGGCAGCACCACGGGGAAGACCGCGCCGAAAATGGAGGCTGAGCCGCCCAGCAGGAACACACCGGTTCCCAGGAACGCCCGGCCCTCGTTTCCCTTCCGGGCCTGGGCCCAGGCCACGGCCGCGGCGACCACGGCCACCGCGAGGACAACCAGCGTCCAGGCTTCACCGGTGAGGACCTGAACGCCGATGGCCCAGCCGGCCATCGGCAGGAGCAGGACGGGAAGCAGCCGAACGAACCACTGCCGCGCACGGTGCCGGACGCCGCCGTCGGTCTTCAATGCCAGGAATGCCAGGGCGTGCAGCAGGGCGAAGCAAACCACCGCCAGGCCTCCCAGCACGGCGTACCAGCTGAACCAGGCGAACGGCCCGCCGTCGCGGTCGCCGTTGGCGTCCAGCGGCAGTCCGGTGGTGGTCAGCCCCAAGGCGGCACCCACGCCGAAGGCGGCCAGGAAGGAGCCGACGGCGATCGCCCAGTCCCAGGTGTTCCGCCAGCGGTCGGTGTCCACCTTCCCTCGGTATTCGAAGGCCACCGCCCGGAAAATCAGCGCGACCAGGACCAGCAGCAGCGGCAGGTACAGGGCGGAGAACAGGGAGGCGTACCAGAACGGGAAGGCGGCGAAGGTGGCGCCGCCGGCGGTCAGGAGCCAGACTTCGTTTCCGTCCCAGACCGGCCCGATGGTGTTGAGGAGTACGCGGCGTTCGGTGTTGTTGCGGGCGAAGATCTTCATCAGCATCCCGACGCCCAGGTCGAATCCCTCCAGGAAGAGGTAGCCGGTCCACAGGACGGCGATGGCGATGAACCAAATGGTTGGCAGCAGTTCCATGCTTTGTATCCTCGGGTCTTAGTAGGCGAAGGCCAGGACGTCGTCGGAGGTTCCGGGCTTGTCCGGTCCGCCGTCGCGGGGTGTGGCATCCTCGTTCTCGTCGACCGGCACGTGGGCCAGTTCGGGCATGGCCGAGACGACGCCGCCCCGCACGTATTTCACGAGGAGCTTCACTTCCACCACGAGGAGCACTGCGTAGATCAGGGTGAGCACAACGAGGGAGGTCAGGATTTCACCGGCGGACACCCCTGGCGATACGGCCGCGGCGGTGAACATGAAGACCTGGTCGATGCCGTTGAGGTCCGGGTTGGGGGCCACGACGAACGGCTGCCGGCCCATCTCCGTGAAGATCCAGCCTGCGGCGTTCGCACCGAAGGGGGCCAGGATGCCAAACACGGCCAGCCGCATCAGCCAGCGCGACTCGGGCACGGTTCCCTTGCGGGTCAGCCAGAGTGCCACCAAAGCTGCCAGGGCCGCGAGTCCGCCGAATCCGATCATGGCGCGGAAGCCCCAGTAGGTGACCTCCATGACGGGGACGTACTGGATCTCCTGGCCTGCGCGGTCACCGTAGATGGGGTTGTCCGGGACGTGCGTGCCGTAGTCCGCCTTGTACTGGTCGATCAGGCTGTTGACGCCCTTGACCTCGGTGGTGAAGTCGCCCTTCGCGAGGTAGGAGAGGATGCCCGGGACCTCGATCAGCGCCACGATGTCGTCGCAGTTGCGGGAGCCGACGTTGCCCACGCTCAGGACGGAGAAGCCCGTTCCGTCGTGGCACGCGGCCTCGGCTGCGGCCATCTTCATGGGCTGCTGTTCGAACATCAGCTTGCCCTGCAGGTCACCGGTGAGGGCGGTTCCGGCAAAGGAGATCATGGCGACGACGGCGCCGATCCGCAGCGACTTGATCCAGACTGTGTAGTCGGTGCGGTCGCGGCCCGGAATGTCGGACTCGCCGGCAACCAGCTTGCCGTCCGCTCCGATGGTGTCGATACCGTCGCGGCGCCTGCGCCAGAGGTGGTACCAGGCGATGCCGAGCAGGAACCCGCCGGCGACGGCAAGGGCGCCGAAGAGGGTGTGCGGCACGGCTACCAGGGCGGTGTTGTTAGTGAAGACGGCCCAGGCGTCGGTCATGACCGGGCGCCCGTCAATCATGGTGACGCCGACGGGGTGCTGCATCCAGCTGTTGGCCACGATGATGAAGTACGCGGAGAAAAACGAGCCGACCACGGCGATCCAGAGGCACGCAAGGTGCACGCCCCTCTTGAGCTGCTTCCAGCCGAAGATCCACAGGCCCAGGAAGGTTGACTCGACAAAAAACGCCAGCAGGGCTTCGAGGGCGAGCGGAGCGCCGAAGACGTCACCCACGAAGCGGCTGTATTCGCTCCAGGCCATCCCGAACTGGAACTCCTGGACGATGCCGGTGGCCACGCCCATGATGAAGTTGATGAGGAAAAGCTTTCCCCAGAACTTGGTCATCCGCAGATAGGCGGGATTTGCGGTGCGGTACCAGACGGTCTGCATCACTGCGACGACCAGGCCCAGGCCGATTGTCAGCGGCACCATCATGAAGTGGTAGACGGTGGTGATTCCGAATTGCCAGCGTGCGATTTCCAAGGCGTCCAAGGCGGTCCCTACTTACGGTTGGGTCTAGCTCTCCAGCGTTGTTTTCTACACAACGTAGAACTTCAACTTCTACAGAGTGTAGAACACAGGTCCGAACACTGTAAACACGGTTGCATGCACATCGGAGGAACGCAATCACCCGCGACGCGCCGAGCGTTCTACCTCATGTAGAAACGCGCGGCGAAACGCGATAGATTTGAAGTTGCAGTATTGGAATCACGGCACGGGCCGGGCGATCGGCTCCTGGCAGTGCGTTGTCAAAAGGATGTACAGATGGCAAGTCTTGGGGAACTGGAACGCGCAGTCATGGACCTGCTCTGGGCGGGCCACGAAGCAGCCACGGCCAACACGCTGCGGGACCTGCTTGCGCAGAGCACGGCCGCGCATGGCGGAGCAGCAGGGCATGAGGGCAAGGACCTGGCGGTGACCACCGTCTGACGGTCCTTTCGCGTCTCGAGAAGAAGGGCCTCGTGGAGCGTGAACGCGGCACCCGGCCGCACCGCTACCAGGCTGTGTCCAGCCGCGAAGACCACACCGCCGAACTCATGCATGAAGTGCTGGGATCCGCTCCGGACCGCGAGGCCGTGCTGGCCCGGTTCATCGGTTCCGTGACGGAAAGTGAAGCCGAGACGCTGCGCAAACTGCTTGGCCACAGCTAGCACCTGATGTTCTGGACCTCATATTTCCTGGCGGTCCTGGCGATAGTACTGGCCTGGCCGGTACCTATCCTTCTTTCGCGCGCCCACTGGCCGGCGCGCGACCCCTTCACGGCCATGGTGCTGTGGCAGGCCATCGCACTCGCCGGTGGGCTGTCCATGATCGGTGCCATGCTGGTCTATGGCCTCGAACCCGTCGGCGACAACCTGATTGCCGGCCTGCGCGCGCTGGCAGGCATGGTGCTGTTTGCAGCGCCCACCACAGCCCTGGGCTTCTGGCATCTCTTCGCGCTCTCCGCGGCCGCGCTGCTGACAGCGCACCTCGTCTTCACGCTGCTGCTGACCTATTACAAAATCGAGCGCCAGCGCAGGCGGCACCGCGAACTGCTGGCCCTCCTGGCCTCACCGTCCGACGACGGGCCCGGCACTGTGGTCATCAACCACGATTCCCCGGTGGCCTACTGCCTGCCCGGCGGCGCCCGCTCCGTCACGGTCCTCTCCGACGGCCTGATGGCCGCCCTCGAACCGGCAGAGCTGCGCGCCGTCCTGATTCACGAAAACGCGCACCTCACCCAGCGCCACCACCTGCTGCTGTGGGCCTTCGCCGCCTGGCGCCAGGCCCTGCCATGGCTGCCCACCACGCGCCTGGCCCAGGAGGCTGTGAACTCCCTCATTGAAATGCTTGCGGACGATGTTGCCCTCAAAACGGAGAGCAAGGTAACGCTGATCAAGGCGATAGCCATCGTCGCCAGCGGCTCGGCGGCACCCCCGGGGGCCGCCGTCGTCGAACCGGCAGGCCTTGCAGGCTCAAGCCTGCAGCTGCCGGACGGCGCCGGCGCCGGCGGCGCCGGACCGAGCACGACGGCGTCACGCGTGAGCCGCCTTCTCTCACCCCAGCCTCCGCTCGCCGGCGGCCTCCGGGCAACCGTCCTGGCCGTGTGCACGCTGCTGCTGGCGATGCCCACAGCCCTCCTGATAGTTCCCGGCCTGCTGGGCTGAGCCCGGCCTCCGTCGGCTGAGGCCGGCTCCTAGGCGTCGATGCGTTCCCGGTCCAGGCTGGAGGCACCGGCGATGATGAAGTCCTTGCGCGGCGCGACATCCGATCCCATGAGTAGGTCGAACGTGGCTTCCGCCTGCTGGGCATTCTCGATGTTCACCTTGCGAAGCATGCGGTGCCGGGGGTCCATCGTGGTTTCGGCCAGCTGCTCAGCATCCATCTCACCCAGACCCTTGTAGCGCTGGATGGGTTCCTTGTACTTCCTGCCCTCAGCTGCGAGCTTCGCCAGCAGGGCGTGCAGCTCGGCCTCGGAATACGTGTAGATCATCTCGTTGGCCTTCTGGCCGGGGTTGATGACTTCTACCCGGTGCAGCGGCGGCACGGCAGCGAAGACCCGGCCTTCCTCCACCATGGGCCGCATGTACCGGAAGAAGAGGGTGAGCAGCAGAGTGCGGATGTGGGCGCCGTCGACATCGGCGTCGGTCATCAGGATGACCTTCCCGTAACGGGCGGCTTCGATCGCGAAGCTGCGTCCGGAGCCGGCCCCGACCACCTGGATGAGGGCCGCGCACTCGGCGTTCGAGAGCATGTCGCCCACGGAGGCCTTCTGGACGTTGAGGATCTTGCCGCGGATCGGCAGCAGCGCCTGGAAGTCCGAGGAGCGCGCCAGCTTGGCCGTTCCGAGGGCCGAGTCGCCCTCCACGATGAACAGTTCGGAGCGGGCGACGTCGTCAGTGCGGCAGTCTGCGAGCTTGGTGGGCATCGACGACGACTCTAGCGCTGTCTTGCGGCGCTGCGTCTCCTTGTGCACGCGCGCGGAGATGCGCGACTTCATCTCGCTGACGATCTTTTCCAGCAGCAACGCTGACTGTGCCTTGTCGTTGCGGTTGGAGGAGTTCAGCTTGGCCGCTATCTCCTTCTCCACCACCCGGGCCACGATGGCCTTGACTGCGGAGGTGCCGAGGATTTCCTTCGTCTGGCCCTCGAACTGCGGCTCAGCGAGCCGCACGGTCAGGACGGCGGTGAGGCCAGCGAAGATGTCGTCCTTCTCGATCTTGTCGTTGCCGGCCTTGAGTTTCCGCGCGTTGGCTTCCACGGCCTTTCGGAACGTTTTCACGAGAGCCTGCTCGAAGCCGGACTGGTGCGTGCCGCCCTTCGGCGTGGAGATGATGTTGACGAAGCTGCGGACCGTGGTGTCGTAACCGATCCCCCAGCGCAGTGCGACGTCCACTTCGCAGTCGCGTTCAACTTCCGCGATCTTGCTGTGGCCTTTCTCATCCAGCACGGGGACGGTTTCCTTGAACTTGCCGGAACCATGCAGGCGCCAGACGTCCGTGACCCCGGAGTCCGCAGCGAGGAATTCCACGAACTCGGAGATGCCGCCGTCGTGGTGGAACACTTCCTCGTGCGCCCCCAGTTCACCGGGGGTGCCGGGGAGCTTGCGCTCATCGCGGACGGTGATCTTCAGGCCGGGGACCAGGAAGGAGGTCTGGCGGGCCCGCGCGGTGAGTTCCTCGTAGGAGAACCGGGCGTCCTGGGTGAAGATCTGCGTGTCCGCCCAGTAGCGGATGCGCGTTCCGGTGACGCCGCGCTTGGCCTTGCCGACGACGTCCAGGACAGAGTCTTCGACGAACGGGGCGAATGTGGCGGCCGGGCTGGGGCGGCCGTTGTCGTTGAAGCGGCCGGGCTCACCCCGGCGGAAGGACATCCTGTACGTTTTGCCGCCCCGGTCAACTTCGGCGTCGAGACGTGCCGAGAGCGCGTTGACGACGGACGCGCCGACGCCGTGCAGGCCGCCGGAGGCGGTGTAGGAACCGCCGCCAAACTTGCCGCCCGCGTGCAGTTTAGTGAAGACCACCTCGACGCCGGTGAGGCCAGTCTTTGGTTCGACGTCGACGGGAATGCCGCGGCCGTCGTCGTGGATCTCTACAGAGTTGTCCGCGTGCAGAATGATCTTGATGTCGTGGCCAAAGCCGGCCAGCGCCTCGTCGACGGAGTTGTCGATAATTTCCCAGAGGCAGTGCATAAGGCCGCGGGAGTCCGTGGAACCGATGTACATGCCGGGGCGTTTGCGCACGGCCTCCAGCCCCTCCAGCACCGAAAGGTGGCGGGCGGTGTAATCAGAACTCGGTGCCACAGGTAGGGAACTCCTTTGAGGAACAGGCCGGATCGGCGTTAAAAGGCTCCCCCTAGCCTAGTCCCGCCGCCGCCAAATGCCCGACTGCCACTCCCGACACGGGTCCCCGCTCCCGGCGTTCGTTACGTACACGTGATACGCGGACAGCGAAAGTGACCCATCCTTGCCATGGTTTAGCGGCGAATGCTGGTTATATAGATGTACAGAACTACTAAGGAGGCCGACATGACAACAGCAGTTGCCGACCGCACGCTAACCGCAGCTGACCGGTGTGACCGTTGCGGTGCACAGGCATACGTCCGGGTTGTACTCGAGTCCTCCGGAGGTGAGCTGCTCTTCTGCGCCCACCATTCTCGCGCCGTCGAAGCGACCCTGAGGCCGCTCAGCTCCGACTGGCACGATGAGACGGACCGGTTGCAGGAAAAGGCGCCGGTTCCGGTCGACTAGACAACAAAGCTCAAAGCCAGGATCCCCGCACGGGGGTCCTGGCTTTTTCTTTTTCGCCTCTGCCGTGGATGCTCACTGCGGCGCTAAATTGTCAGTCCCCCTTGGCAGACTGTGTTCATGGAAGGCAGCGGGAATTCAGCACTGACAGGAGCGGCGCCGCACGGCGGCGTGCTGCAGGCCGCCGCCTTTCCTGATGCTGAGTTCCTGTTCGATGCGTTCCCGGACGGCGCCATTCTGTTCGATGAGTTCGAGGACGACGGTTTGCCGTATGACGATGACCTCGACGCCGCGTTCCCGGCTGTGTTCCCTGAGGACCCGTTTCCCGAGGCCCAGTTTGCCGATGTTCTGTTCGCCGACGCCGACGCCTCCATCGCCGGAACGGGCGCTGGTGGGCGCGGGCCCTGTACGCCGAGGCCGGCTTTGGCGGACCGGGTCGCTGCGGCAACCGCCCTTCTGCGGGCTGATCTGAACGCCGACAAGGCCGGGCTGATCGACCAGACCCACGCGTACGAGAACGTCAAAAACATGCTTGCCGGGCAACAGGCCAGACTTGCCGTCACCTTCGAGACCCGGCACAGCCAGGACCAGACGGATCTTGGGACGGATGAGGGCCGCAGGACACTGACCGCCGAGAACCTCGGCAAAGACCGCAGCAAAGACCGGGGCCTGGGCGCGGCCGAACAGATCGCGCTGGCCCGGGGCGAGTCCCCGCACCGCGGCGGCCGGCTGCTCGGCATGTCCAAGGCCCTGGTCAAGGAGATGCCCCACACCCTGGGAGCCCTGGACACCGGCCAGCTCAACGAAGAACGGACTATGCACATCGTGAAGGAAACCGCCTGCCTGAGCCCGGCCGACCGCTCCGCCGTCGACGAGGAACTCGCCGCCGACACCGGAACCTTCACCGGCGCCGGGACCCGGAGCATTGTGGGGGCGGTCCGCGCCGCCGCCACGCGCAGGGACCCCCGCTCTGTCGCTCAGCGCGCCAGCCACGCCGCGTCGGAACGGTCCGTGAGCCTCCGACCGGCCCCGGACACCATGACCTACCTGACCGCGCTGCTGCCCGCCCACCAGGGCGTCGCCGTGCATGCGGCCCTGACCCGGCACGCTGACACCCTCAAAGCCGCCGGGGACCCGCGCACGCTCAGTCAGATCAAAGCCGACACCCTGGTCGAACGGACCACCGGGACCCCCGGCGGCATCACCGGTATCGAGATCAGCCTCGTCATGACCGACCGCACCCTCCTGCAGGGCGACAGCGAACCCGCCCGGATCCCCGGCTACGGTGTTGTCCCCGCCCAGTGGGCACGGGAGCTCCTCAACCCGGAACGCGCACAGGGACGCGGCGAAGGACAGGGGCGGCGCCCGAAGGGTTCGGGCCTGCAGGATTACACCCGGGCAACCGCTGGCGGCGCTGCCGACTCAAACATGTCCGGCTCAAACGTGTCCGACTCAGCCACCGGCCAGAAGGACGCGGTGAAGGAACTGAAGATCTGGGTCCGGCGGCTGTACACCGCCCCGAACACCGGCGACCTGGTGGCCATGGACTCGCGCAGGCGCCTGTTCCCGGCACCGCTGCGCCGCTTCATCCAGATCCGCGACGACACCTGCCGCACCCCTACTGCGACGCCCCCATCCGCCACCACGACCACATCATCCCCTGGCACAACAACGGCCCCACCACCCTGGCCAACGGCGCCGGGCTCTGCGAAGCATGCAACCACACCAAAGAACTCCCCGGCTGGACAACCCAACCCAGACCCGGGCCGCGCCACACCATCGAACTCACCACACCCACAGGCCACACCTACCGCTCCACCGCACCGCCACTGCCTGGAACTGGTTAGCGTGCACCGGAGTGCGCCAACCGGGGGTAGCGGGAACCGACAGGCGTGGAGCCAGTCAGCCTGGAACCGGTAGACGAGGAATCCGTGACTCAGGCTTCAGCGATCCTTGAAATCACCCTTTCCGGGAACCGGCCGGGCCAGGCCGTCCAGTCGGTGACCTGAGAACCGCATAACGGGTCCAGAGGGGAGGTGATTCAGGCAATGGCTAAGCCACGGGCGCGGACTCTGGGCCGAACATGCACGTGAACGTGGTTGATGTCGTAGCGGCACGACAAAGGCCAAGCCTGCCGCCGTTTCGGGCAGAAGGCCTGGCCTTTGTTCGCGTTTGCCAGTCCAGCAGTTGCTGGGTCCGGTGTTTCCTAGTCCAGGTAGTCCCGCAGCACCTGCGACCGGGACGGGTGGCGGAGCTTGGACATGGTCTTGGATTCAATCTGACGGATGCGCTCACGGGTAACGCCGTAGACCTTGCCGATTTCGTCTAAAGTCTTCGGCTGGCCATCCGTGAGGCCGAACCGCATGGCAACGACGCCGGCTTCGCGCTCGGACAGGGTGTCCAGCACGGAGTGCAGCTGTTCCTGCAGCAAGGTGAAGCTCACAGCATCGGCAGGAACGACTGCTTCGGAGTCCTCAATGAGGTCACCGAATTCGGAGTCGCCGTCCTCGCCGAGCGGCGTGTGGAGCGAAATGGGCTCGCGGCCGTACTTCTGGACTTCGACGACCTTCTCGGGCGTCATATCCAGCTCGAGCGCCAGCTCTTCGGGCGTGGGTTCGCGGCCCAGGTCCTGCAGCATCTGGCGCTGGACACGGGCCAGCTTGTTGATGACTTCCACCATGTGCACCGGGATACGGATGGTGCGGGCCTGGTCCGCCATGGCACGGGTGATGGCCTGTCGGATCCACCAGGTGGCGTACGTGGAGAACTTGAAGCCCTTGGTGTAGTCGAACTTCTCGACGGCACGGATGAGGCCGAGGTTGCCTTCCTGGATGAGGTCCAGGAACAGCATGCCGCGGCCGGTGTAACGCTTGGCCAGCGACACCACGAGGCGGAGGTTGGCCTCGAGCAGGTGGTTCTTGGCGCGCTTGCCGTCATGGATGATGAACTCGAGCTCGCGCTTGTACTTCGGATCCATGGAGCCGTCGTCGGCGGCGATCTTCTCTTCGGCGAACAGGCCGGCCTCGATGCGCAGCGCGAGGTCAACTTCCTGTTCGGCGTTGAGGAGGGCTACCTTACCGATCTGCTTGAGGTAGTCCTTGACGGGGTCGGCGGTAGCGCCGGCAGACATGACCTGCTGGACAGGTGCGTCGTCGTCGTCGGCGTCAGAGTAAACGAAGCCCGAACCGGTAGGCGCTGCGGCTTCCTTGCCGGCCTCGTCGGGTTCATCGACCAGATCTGCGGTGTCGGGCTGCGCGTCGTCGAGGTCCTCCTCGACTTCCACGTCGGCATCGTCATCGGTTGAGCGGCTTCCGGCAGCTTCGGCTGCAGCCTTGGCTCCGGGTTTGGGTCCGCGCTTCTTGGGCTCGGGCTTCCCAGCGGCACGGGTGGCGGCACGCTTGGCGCTGGATGCCGCCGGCTTCTCCTCGGCAGTGTCAACGGCCAGGGCGGCGGGTTCCTTCTTCGCGGAAGACGGGGTCACAGAAAACCTTTCTAGCGGCGGTCTGTGGAGTCACCTTCGGGCAACACCACTATGACCCTGTCAAGTCCGTGATCGACATCAGATGCAACCGACCGACAGGGCCACTAAGTAGAACTGCCGGGGCGGCCGCAATGTTCCCGCATGGGACCACTGCAAGCATTGATTCACGGACCCAACCGGGTCTCGGCCTCCATTGTCTCATGATTTTCCGTACCAGGGGCCGAACGGACCGTAATACGCCGCGCCCACGGGATGTGTCGGCTTCGGCAGGCTCCTCGGTCCGGCCCGGCGGAGAGGCCCGGACGGGTCGTCAGGTACGCCCGGGTGGCGAGGTCCGGCTGGGCGTTGCGGTCCGGCTGGGCGTTGCGATCCGGAGCCCGAGCCTGGTCTGGCTTGCGAACCGGCCCCGCGCCGGCTCTGGACGCGGTCAATCTCCAGGCAGGCCAGTCTCTAAGCGGCGTCCGATCCGAATTTCTGCCAAGCTGCCTCACGTCGCCCTGCCCATCCGCAGATTGTTCCGCGCCGGACCACCTCGGACAGCAACTCGGCCAGCCGGTACCCCGGGCTGGCCTTCAGGGCCCGGGTCAATGATGCGTGCGCGAAGGAGCCCCTACCCCGGCACCATTCGATCCAGCCGGTGGCCGTCAGCGCTGCAGCCTGCGCCTGTCCCCCGCCAAACGACGACAACTCCGCCATCAGTCCCTCCAGGCGTTTCAGAGTGTCCCAGTCCGGTACCGACGGACTTAGGCCCAACAGGACTTCGCCATAACCCGGCAGGGCATCCGGGCCGCCGCTGGAGGCAGGCACCTGGTCAGGACGGCCCGTGGCCATCCCCTGGTACGGATGATCGCCGCTCAGTCCTGTTCCGGGCGCCTGCTCCGCTCCGGGCACCGAGTCTGTTCCGGGCGCCGAGGATGCCACGCCGCCGTCGGGCGCCGGGCTGGGTAATCCGCTCAGGGACAGCCGCGGCTCCGGCAGCAGCGGGCAGGACACGGGGAGTCCAGTCCCGGCGGAGAAGATCCCGAAGGCTTCGGCTCCGGACGCCGCCGCGGCGCGTCCCGCGGCGGCCATGACCAGAACCGCGTCGCGCCAGGCCGGAACATGCAGGGACGCGCGCAGGAACCCGGCGAGTTGCGGTTCCAGTCCCTTTTCCGGGCCGGCTGCGCGTGGACCGGGCGCACGTTGCCCGCCACGTCCCGGGGCTGCCTCAGGCAAAACGGCCTCAGGCAGAACGGCGTCAGGCGGAGCTGCTGCGAGCGCAGCTGCCCAGGCATCGAGGACCGCATCAAACTGTGCCCGCTGAGTCCCCTTGCCGGCCAGGGCTAGGATCCACTCGCGTTCGGCTGCCATCACAGCGGCGTCGTCCGCCGGAGTCGTATTGGCATTGCAGAGTGAAGTAGCACCCGGCGGCGCACCGACGCTGCTGCCCAGATACACCATCTCCGCATTGAGCCGGCTGTCCCGGATTTCTGCGACGGAGCGGCCCGGCATCGGACAGCAACTGCTATCGGTGCAGTACAGGTTGCGCCAGTACTCGTCACCGACGCGCCATGCGTCCCGCACCGGCATGCCAGCCAGCCCGAGCGCGCATTCCAGATCGGCGAGCAGGGGCCGCAAGGACAACGCCGCCGTTCCTTCCCTGCCGGCGCCGTTATCACCGGCGCCGTTATGACCGGCGTCGCTATGACCGGCGTCGCTATTACCGCCGTCGATAACATCGCCGTCAGTAAAGAAGACCAGCAGCGACCCGTCGGCTTCCTTGTCCGCCAGAAGGTACTCCGCCACCGTCCTCGCGAACGCCTCCCGGCTGCGCCGGCCACCGCGCTCCGGGAGGTCGACCCGCAGAGTGGCCCCGAGGCGTTTGCCCTGCATGGTCATGGCCACGAGGCTCTGCGACGGCCAATAACCCAGGCTGTGCGGAATGTAGCCAAGAATGTCTTCGGGACCGCTGATGATGAGATGCTCCGGTGTCATGGAAACAGCTTCCGACGGCGGTCACCGCCGGCGCGACAGGCAGCCTGAGCTATGTGGAAGCCTGCGCTATGTGGACAACCCGGAACAGGTGTGTTGAGGAATAGTCTCGCTGCCCGCGGCAAGGGCTCCGGCCGGCGGTATGGGGCCTAGTCGCGGGAAGGGGTCTTGCGGCGGGCAATCCGCTCGCGCCGCTGCTGGGCCATTGCCTGCAGCAGCGGCGGCACCACCACTCCCTGGGCAGCCATCTGCCGGCGGACCTTGCGCCGGACCACCAGCATGGCGACGGACCCGACGCCGAGGAGCAGGAAGTGCACGCAAAGCGCGATGCGGAAGGGCTCCAGGCCATAGAGCTCCCCGCGGGAAAAGCCCGTGGAGTTGAGGATGTCCAGCACGGCGCCGATGAGGTAGATAGCCATGAGCGCTGCGAAGAAGCCACCCACGTTGACGATGCCCGTGGCGGTCCCGATCCGGTGGGCCGGGTTGAAGGTGCGGGCAAAGTCGAAGCCGATCATGGAGCCCGGGCCGCCGATGGCCAGCACCACGATGAGCACCGCCAGCAGCCACAGCGGTGAGCGGCCGGGATACAGCAGCACGGCTGCCCAGGCTGCCGCGGTGGCACCGACAAGGAGGAGGACCATGGTGGAGCGCCGGAGCGGGTGCCGGGCAACAAAACGCCCGATCAGCGGCCCGGCTCCGATGGCACCGGCCACATACAGGGACATGAGCGACGCGACGGTCCCGGCATCGAGACCCTGCGCCGAAATCAGGAACGGGTAGCCCCAGGTCATGGCGAACACCGTGCCGCTGAACTGGATGGTGAAGTGGCTCCACATCCCCAGCCGCGTCCCCGGCTGCTTCCACGCGCGCGACAGGGACACGCCGGTGGCGCGCAGCCCCTTGGCCGCCTCCTGCCTGGGCGTGCCGGGCGGCACGTCCTGCAGCATCAGGACCACCAGCACGACGGCGACTCCGGAGAATCCGGCCAGCGCAAGGAACGCCGGGGTCCAGCCCGCGGTGTGCAGGATGAAGGCGAACGGCACCACGCTCAGCAACTGGCCGAGCTGTCCGGACATGCCGGTCAGCTGGGTCAGCAGCGGAACGCGGGCCGGCGCAAACCACAGCGGAATCAGCCGGATGACGGAGATGAAGGTCATGGCGTCGCCGGCCCCCACGAGCACGCGGCCCAGCACACCGGCCGGGACGCTGTCTGCAAACGCAAGCTGCAACTGCCCCAGGCCCATCAGCAGGGCGCCCCCGGCGATCATGGCCCGGGAACCGAACCTGTCCACCAGCACACCCACCGGAATCTGAAGTCCGGCGTACACCAGCAGCTGCAGCACCGTGAAAAAGGAGATGGCCGAGGCGCTGGCATGGAACCGCTCGGTGGCCTCGAGTCCGACCACACCGAACGACGTACGCTGCGTCACAGCCACGAGGTACGAAAAGATGCCAATGGACCAAATGAGCCAGGCGCGGGGTGCAGTCACCCTTTTATTATCCCCAGCGGAGGCAAAAATACTATTTAATTTGCCCGCTTTTGGCCTTTCAGTGATGAGCCTAATGCAGCCCAGTGACGGGGCTTACGGCGCGGGGTTCTCCCGCGCCAGGTAGGCCTCCACAGCGGCGCCCAGTGCGTCGCCGTCGGGCAGTTCATCATTTTCGTTGGCAAGCAGGGACCGGCGCACTGTGCCCTCCGCCTTTTCGTCATAGCGGGCCTCGAGCCGGGCCACCACCTGCTGGACTTCCTCCGACGCCTCGATCTGCTCGGCAATCTGCCGGCCCACTTCACGGCCCGACTCGCGCAGCCGGTCGGTCGGCAGCATCAGCGAGGTTGCGGCCCCCAGGTACTCCAGGCCGGCCACGGCAGCCGTGGGGTATTCCGCCTCGGCGAGGTAGTGCGGCACGTGGATCACGTACCCGGCAACGTTGCGGCCGGCGTCGGTCAGGCGGAGTTCCAGGACATGCCCGACGGCGGCAGGCACTTCCACGGTCGGCTTCCAGGAGGAGATGCCCTCAATGAGCTCCGGCCGGTTGCCGTGCACAGTCACGCCGACCGGACGGGTGTGGGGTACAGGCATGGGAATTGAGTGGATCCAGGTCACCAGGTTGACGTCCAGGGCCTCGACGATCTGCACCACGGCACGGGCGAATCGTTCCCACTGCAGGTCCGGCTCGAAGCCGGCGAGGAACAGGAACGGCTTGCCTAGCCCGTCGACCAGCCTGTACAGGGCCAGGGTGGGCGGCTGGTAATCCTGCAGGTGATCCTCCACAAAGGTCACATGCGGGCGCCGGGACCGGTAGTCCATCAGCTGGTCGGCGTCGAACACGGCCACACGTTCGGAGTCGAGGGTGTCCAGCAGCTCGCCGGTGATCTGCCGGACCACGTGGCCGGCATCGGCGAAACCGGTAAAGCCCATCACCAGGTTCAGCCCGCGGAGCTCAGGGTTATGGAACAGCCCAATGTTCTTGGCATAGAGCGCGTCGGGGTCCAGCAGCGAGCCGGAAATCCTTTCAAACACGGCGAGTTCCTTTCGTGGTCGGGGTTAATCTTCATAACGCCCGGAAGAGCGGCGTCATTCCTCGGGGCGTTGTGGCACGGCTCTCAACCGGCCCGTTTCCCCGGCGCTCCCCCGCAGTTGCGGAACGAGAGACTACGATCGGAATTGGCTTCCTTGGAAGCTGGCGCCGCTGCCCTGCGGGGACGGCGGCCGGCACCCGCGAGAGGGCGCCTTGCTGCGCTCCCTGCCCGAACAATCACAGAGAATTGAGGACCGATCCTCGTGGTCAAGAATACTGAAACCAACCTTAGTGCCATTGCAAGGGACCTGAAGAAGGCGCCAAGTGACGCAGTGGTCATCGGCGTCGGACAGGGCACGGCCGGCCCTTTCCTGCTGGAAAACCCGTTGACCGCGAAATCCGTCGAGGCCCTGACCGATTCCCTGAAGGTCCTCGGCATCACCGGCGCCCCGGACCAGGCGGTCCGCCTTCCCGGGCTTCCGGAAACGGGCTCAGGAATCCTCGTGCTGGCCGGCATAGGAAAGGTCGACCCCGGGGGAAGGGTTTCCGGCGAGGCGCTGCGCCGCGCTGCCGGCTCCGCCGTCCGCCAGCTTGCCGGGCTGTCGTCCGTCACGCTGGCCTTCCCGACGGCGACTGTCGCCGATGTCGCTGCCATCGCCGAGGGTGCCGCGCTGGGAGCGTACTCGTTCACGGAGTTCCGCTCGTCCAAGGACGGCCTCAAGGATCCCGTGGCCGACGTCGCGATCTTCACTGACCTGGCCGGAGACAAAGACCTGCAGCCGGCACTCGAGCGTGCGCGCCTGCTGGGCAAGGCTGTCAACGCCACCCGCTCGCTCGTGAACCAGCCGCCGAGCCACCTCTACCCCGAGTCGTTCGCCGACGCAGCGAAGGAACTGTCCAAGGGGCTGCCCGTCAAGGTCACGGTGTGGGACGAAAAGCGCCTGGAAAAGGAAGGCTTCGGCGGCATCATGGGCGTTGGCAAGGGCTCCGCCCGGCAGCCGCGCCTCGTCAAGGTGGAGTACTCCCCCGCCAAGGCCACGAGGAAAATCGCACTGGTCGGCAAGGGCATCACCTTCGACACCGGCGGCATCTCCATTAAGCCGGCCCTGGGCATGGGCGACATGAAGAGCGACATGGCGGGCGCCGCCGTCGTGCTTAACACGGTGCTGGCCATCGCGGGCCTTGGGCTGCCCGTCAAGGCAACCGCCTGGCTGTGCATCGCCGAGAACATGCCTTCCGGGGCCGCGTCGCGTCCCGCCGACGTGCTGACCATGTTCGGCGGCAAGACAGTTGAAGTGCTGAACACCGACGCCGAGGGCCGGCTGGTCATGGCCGACGGCATCGTCGCGGCCAGCCAGGAGTACCCGGATGCCATCATCGACGTTGCCACCCTGACCGGCGCCCAGCTGATCGCGCTTGGCAACCGCACCGCCGGCATCATGGGCGCGGACAGCGTGACCGGCCCGCTGAAGGCTGCGGCTGACCGGGCCGGCGAGCTCGTCTGGCCGATGCCCCTGCCGGAGGAACTGCGGCCCAGCCTCGACTCCCAGGTGGCGGACATCGCCAATATCGGTGAGCGTCACGGCGGCATGATGACGGCGGCCGTGTTCCTGCGCGAGTTCGTGGGCAAGGACAAGGGCGGCCAGACCATCCCGTGGGCGCACATCGACATCGCCGGCCCGTCCTTCAACAACGGAGCACCCTACGGCTACACGCCGAAGCAGGGCACCGGCTGCACCGTGCGCACGCTGGTGGCCTACGTCGAGGATCTCCTGGCCTAGGGCCAGTGTGACGCGCGGCTGTGCGGCAGCGTGATCCGCTCGCCACACAGCCGCGTGACACTCGACACAAGCGCTCCACAAAAGCAGCGGCAAGGTGGAGCATGGATAAGTGGTTCGCTAAGGTGAACCACGGTAGTCACAAATGAAAGGGAAAAGGCCTGCTGGCATAATCACGGCAGAGCAATTTCCAAGACCAGATGATGCGTACTCTCGTGTCATCGTTCACGCGAGGGAGCGTCTAAGTGGCCGATCAGGCAACTGCGCAAGAATTCGACATCCTGGTACTCGGTGGTGGCAGCGGCGGGTACGCCACGGCTCTCCGGGCCGTTCAGCTTGGCTTCACCGTTGGCCTCGTGGAGAAGGGCAAGCTCGGCGGAACATGCCTGCACAACGGCTGCATCCCCACCAAGGCTCTCCTGCACTCCGCGGAGCTGGCCGACCACGCCCGCGACTCCGCCAAGTACGGCGTGAACGTGACGCTCGACAGCATCGACATCACCGCTGTCAACGCCTACAAGGACGGCATCATTGCCGGCAAGTTCAAGGGCCTGCAGGGCCTGATCAAGTCCAAGGGCATCACCGTCATCGAGGGTGAAGGCAAGCTCCAGGGCACCGACACCGTCGTCGTGAACGGCACCGCCTACAAGGGCAAGAACATCGTGCTTGCGACCGGGTCCTACTCCCGCACGCTGCCGGGCCTGGAAATCGGCGGCAAGGTCATCACCTCCGATGAAGCACTCACCATGGACTACATCCCCAAGAGCGCGATCATCCTGGGCGGCGGCGTGATCGGCGTCGAGTTCGCTTCCGTCTGGAAGTCCTTCGGTGTTGACGTCACGATCGTTGAAGGCCTCCCCTCCCTCGTCCCGAACGAGGACGCGACGATCGTCAAGAACTTTGAGCGCGCCTTCAAGAAGCGCGGCATCAAGTTCTCCACCGGCGTCTTCTTCCAGGGTGTCGAGCAGAACGACGACGGCGTCAAGGTCACCCTTGTCGACGGCAAGACCTTCGAAGCCGACCTGCTCCTCGTGGCCGTCGGCCGCGGACCCGTCACCGCCAACCTCGGCTATGAAGAGGCGGGCCTCACCATCGACCGCGGCTTCGTCATCACCAACGAGCGCCTGCACACCGGCGTGGGCAACATCTACGCTGTCGGCGACATCGTCCCCGGCGTGCAGCTGGCGCACCGCGGCTACCAGCAGGGCATTTTCGTCGCCGAGGAAATCGCCGGCCTGAAGCCTGTCATCGTCGAAGACGTCAACATCCCCAAGGTCACCTACTCCGAGCCGGAAATTGCGACGGTCGGCTACACCGAGAAGGCCGCCAAGGCCAAGTTCGGCGACGACCAGGTCGACACCCAGGAATACAACCTCGCCGGCAACGGCAAGAGCTCCATCCTGGGCACCAGCGGCATCGTCAAGCTGGTCCGCCAGAAGGACGGCCCCGTCGTCGGCGTCCACATGATCGGCGCCCGCATGGGTGAGCAGATCGGCGAAGCCCAGCTGATCGTGAACTGGGAAGCCTACCCCGAGGACGTGGCCGCGCTGGTCCACGCCCACCCGACCCAGAACGAATCCCTGGGCGAGGCGCACCTGGCTCTGGCGGGCAAGCCCCTCCACGGCTAAGTCGTTCCGCGAGGCAACTCCGCAAGACACAAGGGCCTGGTGCACCGGCTCGAACAGCAGGGTGCACCAGGCTCGAACAATGCAGCAATTCATCCGCACTTTTAGATCAATAAGGAGAACGGGGACGACATGTCTGAATCCGTTAACTTGCCCGCCCTCGGTGAGAGCGTCACCGAAGGAACTGTCACCCGCTGGCTCAAGCAGGTAGGTGACCGGGTAGAGGTGGACGAACCGCTGCTCGAGGTATCCACCGACAAAGTAGACACCGAAATCCCCTCTCCGATCGCCGGCGTCATCGAGGAAATCCTCGTCGCCGAAGACGAGACCGCTGAAGTTGGCGCGCCCCTGGTGCGCATCGGTGACGGCTCGGGCGGCGGCGCTGCCGAAGCCCCCGCAGCAGCTCCCGCTGAGGAAGCACCGGCTGCACCTGCTGAAGAGTCACCCGCAGCACCCGCCGAAGAGGCACCGGCCCAGGAAGCACCTGCCGCAGAGGCAGCACCTGCCTCCTCCGGCGAAGGCCACGAAGTCACCCTGCCGGCCCTTGGCGAGAGCGTCACCGAAGGCACCGTCACCCGCTGGCTCAAGGCCGTTGGCGACTCCGTGGAAGTTGACGAGCCGCTGCTCGAAGTTTCCACCGACAAGGTGGACACCGAAATCCCGTCCCCGTGGCCGGCACCCTGCAGGAAATCCGCGTCAACGAGGACGAGACCGCCGAGGTTGGCTCTGTCCTCGCCGTGATTGGCTCGGGCGCCGCTGCTCCTGCTGCTGCTCCTGAGCAGCCCGCCGCCCCCGCTGCCGAACAGCCCGCAGCTGAGAAGGCCGCCCCCGCCCAGGAAGCCGCCCCCGCGCCGGCTCCCCAGGCAGCGCCGGCTCCCCAGGCAGCACCCGCTCCCCAGGCTGCACCGG
Source organism: Arthrobacter globiformis NBRC 12137 (assembly GCF_000238915.1). Classification (GTDB taxonomy): domain Bacteria; phylum Actinomycetota; class Actinomycetes; order Actinomycetales; family Micrococcaceae; genus Arthrobacter; species Arthrobacter globiformis. The sequence goes on from NZ_BAEG01000051.1 coordinate 87,424, forward strand.
CACCCCAGGCCGCACCGGCACCGGAGGCCGCACCTGCTCCGCAGGCTGCACCGGCCGCAGGCGCCGAGTCCGGCTACGTCACCCCCCTGGTCCGCAAGCTCGCCAACCAGCACGGCGTGGACATCGCTTCCGTCTCCGGCACCGGCGTTGGTGGCCGCATCCGCAAGCAGGATGTCCTGGCCGCCGCTGAGTCCAAGGCCGCTCCGGCAGCCGCAGCACAGGCAGCCCCGGCCGCCGCCTCCGCAGCACCGTCTGCGGCGGCTTCATCGCTGCGCGGCACCGTGCAGAAGGCACCGCGCATCCGCCAGGTCATCGCCCGCCGCATGCGCGAGTCCCTCGAGGTCTCCACCCAGCTGACCCAGGTGCACGAGGTCGATATGACCAAGATCGCCAAGCTCCGCCTCAAGGCCAAGAACTCGTTCCAGGCCCAGAACGGCGTCAAGCTGACGTTCCTGCCCTTCATTGCCAAGGCCGTGGCCGAGGCCCTCAAGCAGCACCCCAAGCTGAACGCTGCCTATGACGAGGACAAGCAGGAGATCACCTACCACAACGCCGAGCACCTGGCGATTGCGGTGGACACCGACAAGGGCCTGCTGGTTCCGGTCATCTCCGACGCGGGCAACCTGAACCTCGCCGGTCTGGCGGGCAAGATCGCCGACGTCGCCGGCCGCACGCGCGACGGAAAGATCGGTCCGGACGAACTGTCCGGCGGTACGTTCAGCATCACCAACATTGGTTCTGTCGGTGCGCTGTTCGACACCCCGATCATCAACCAGCCGCAGGTCGGCATCCTCGGCACCGGTGCGATCGTCAAGCGCCCCGTGGTGGTCCAGGACGAGAACGGTGACGACTCGATCGCCATCCGCTCCATGATGTACCTGTCCCTCACGTACGACCACCGCCTGGTGGACGGCGCGGACGCCGGACGCTTCCTGCAGACGCTGAAGGCCCGCCTCGAAGAAGGCGCGTTCGAAGCGGACCTGGGACTGTAACCAACAGGGGACGGTAACAACAGCCGAAAACGACGGCGGTGCGGACGCCGGTGGATTGCCACCGGAAGGCCGCACCGCCGTCGTCGTTTGTTTGGCCAACGGTAGCCCGAGCTTCAGCCGCGCCTTACTACGGCGCGTAGAAGTATCTGGCTAGACTGATGCCATGAACATCGTCTATAACGTCATGGTCTTCCTGCACATCGTCGGCGCCGCCATGATCGTCGGCATCTGGATCGGCAACATGAAGAAGCCGACCGTCCACCCCCGGCAGTTCGACGGCGCGGCACTCCAGCTCCTCACCGGCATCGTGATGATGGGCCTGATCCCCGCGCTCGACATGGACGCCAACTATGCCAAACTTGGCATCAAGTTCGCCGTCGCCCTGGTCGTCGGCGTTCTGGCCTTCATCGGCCGCCGCAAGTACAAGAAGGGCGAGCCGATCTCCGCCGGGCTTGCCCACAGCGTCGGCGGGCTGGCCCTCCTGAACGTCGCCATCGCCACGCTCTGGCAGTAACCGCCCTCTGCCATGCCAACGACGACGGCGACGCCCCCTTGGGAAGGGGCGTCGCCGTCGTCGTTGGCGGCTCCGGTCATAATCCTCTGACAGCGGACAACCCGTGCACCGGAGGCAGCGAATCCATAGGATTGTGGAGGACGGTCCGGGCGCCAGCCCGGCCATGATTGATCCCAAGCTAAGGAGTGGAAATGGCAGCAACACGCACCGCACACACTGTATGGAACGGCGACCTGATGACGGGCGCGGGCAACACCACACTCGACAGCTCCGGACTGGGCACCTACGAGGTCACCTGGAAGGCCCGCACGGAGGCCTCAGAAGGCAAGACCAGCCCCGAAGAGCTGATCGCCGCAGCCCACTCCGCCTGCTTCTCCATGGCCTTCAGCCACGCGTTGGCGCAGGCTGGCCACACGCCGGAAGAGGTGCACACCAAGGCGGACGTCACGTTCCAGCCCGGTACCGGCATCACGGGCAGCCACCTGACCCTGAACGCCAAGGTCCCCGGCATCACCGAAGATGAATTCCAGAAGATCGCAGCTGAGGCCAAAGTTGGCTGCCCTGTCTCCGGTGCCCTCGCCAGCATCGACATCACCCTGGACGCCACACTGGCTTCCTAGCCTTAAAGCCCGAAGGCCCCGTTCCCCTGGTGAATCCAGTCGGGAACGGGGCCTTCGTGCTTTCCGGAATGCCGCCGGCTTGCGCCGGCGGCATTCCGGCATTTGAACGGCCTGCTACGCCTGGCTGTGGCGGCGCGCCGGCAGCGGCTCGGGGCGCAACCGGCGGTAGCCCTCGCGGGCCGGCGGCCGGTCCGTGGGGAGCTCCTGGACCATTTCCTTCAGCGCCGTGATGCCGGACTCCAATTGCGGGTCCCGGCGGGCAGCGTACGCGTGCGGCGGGAACGTCACCTCAATGTCCGGAGCCACTCCGTGGTTTTCGACGCTCCAGCCCACGCCGCCGCCGAACCAGGTGGCGTAGCGGGGCTGGGTAACGCCTGTTCCGTCGGCCAGCGTGAAGCGGTTGTCGATGCCCACGACGCCACCCCAGGTGCGCGTGCCGATCACCGGGCCGATGCCTCGCAGCTTCGAGACCTGCGTGATGATGTCGCCGTCGGAACCGGCGAATTCATCGGCCAGGATGATGACCGGACCGCGCGGCGCGTGGTGCGGATACGTCCGCGGCTTTTCGCCGCGGGGCATGCTCCAGCCCGTCACCTTCCGCCCGATCAGTTCGGCAACGAGCTGGGAGGTGTGTCCGCCGCGGTTGCGGCGCACGTCCACGATCAGACCATCGAGCGCAGTCTCGGTGTCCAGGTCGCGGTGGAGCTGCGCCCAGCCGTTGGCCATCATGTCCGGAATGTGCAGGTAGCCGAACTTGCCGTCCGACGCCTCGCGCACGGTGCGGCGATTGGCGTTCACCCAGTCCTGGTACCGGAGCCGTTCCTCATCCCTGATGGGGACGACGGCGATCCGGCGCTGGACCCCGGCCGCCGGTCCGTGGCCGGCGCCGTTGCGGATGGTCAGTTCCACCGCCCGGCCGGCCGCGCCCACCAGCTGCATGGCCGGTGTCAGCGACTCTGTCAGGCGTACGCCGTCAATGGCCAGCAGGACGTCCCCGGCCTTGGCGTCGGCGCCCGGGCGCGTCAGCGGCGAGGTGGCCAGCGGGTCCGACGATTCGCCGGCCAGGATGCGCTCGATTTCCCAGCCCTCGCCGGTGAACGCGAGGTCGGCACCCAGCCGGCCCTGGCCGTTGCTGCCGTTTTCCGTGGCCGCGGCCGGGCGCACGTAGGCGTGCGATGTGCCGAGCTCGCCGTGCAGTTCCCACAGCAGGTCCACCAGGTCGTCATGGGATCCGAGCCGCTCCACGAGCGGGCGATAGCGGGCGTGGATGGAGTCCCAGTCCTGGCCTGCCATGTCCTCGGTCCAGAAGAAGTCGCGCTGCAGCCGCCACGCTTCATCGAACGCCTGGCCCCACACGCTCAGCGGATCCATCAGGACGCGGATGCGGGTGAGGTCCACCTTGACCAGCTGGCCGGAATCCTCGTCCGCTTTGGCGTCGGCCGGCACCACGCGGACCTGATTGTCGTGGACCAGGACCACCTTCTTGCCGTCACCGGACAGCCGGTAGCTGTGCACGGCTTCCACGAGGGTGGTGCTCTTGCGCTTGGCCAGGTCGAAGCGGACCAGGCTCGGTGCCGCGTTCTTGTCCTCCAGGCTTGCCCTGCCCTCCCCGGTGACGCCGGCAAGGGCGCTGTCGAGCCACAGCAGCGCGCCGTCGGCGGCGGTCAGGTCCGAGTAGTTGCCCTGCGGAACCGGGACGCTGATGACCCGGTGGGCCAGGCCTTCGGCGTCCACCCGGACAGTGGCCGGTGCGGTCTCGCCCGCGGCGGCTGCGTCGGACGTGGCTGCGGTGCCGTCCTGTCCGGGTCCGTCTGCCAGGGCCACGCTGGGGCCGAACGGCGAAGCGGTGTCCGCCGCCAGTGCCACGAGGTAGGGCTTGATCGGGCTGGGGAAGGACAGGTCAAAGGAATGGCCGTCGTAGACCGGATCGAAACTGCGGTTGGAAAGGAAGGCAAGGAACTTGCCGTCCGGGGAGAACGACGGCGATTCGTCCCGGAAGCGCCCGTCCGTCACCTCCACGATGGCGGCCTCTCCGGCTTTGACCTCCGGAGTGTTGGTTGCGCTGGGGTTCGTTTCCCGGGGCTTCGTTTCCCGGGTGGTGGCGCGGACCAGCCGCAGGCGGCTGCGTGAGCCAAAGGAAGTCACCGGTTCGGACCAGGCGAGCCATGCGGAGTCCGGCGACCATGCGAGGTCCTCAATGCTGCCCTCGCCGATGCTGGTTACCGCCGTCAGCGCGCCGTCCTGCGTGTCGGCAAGGTACAGGTCGCCAAAGGCGGTTCCGATGGCGACCCAGCGGCCGTCGGGGCTGGCTTCAATCGCGCTGGCGCGTGAAGGCTTGGGGAACCGGACCGTGAGCGGGCTTGATTCGGCCGCAACAGTGCCGGTTGCCTGGCCAGCCGTTGTTTCGGTTGCCGCCTCCGCAGGGGCGAGGTCGGCCGCCGCGTCGTCGGCCACCGGGTGGGTGGCGCGGGGCCCCGCTACTCCGGCGGCGGAAACAGGCCTGGGCAGCGGCACGGCGGGAGCCGCGGCTTCCTGCTGGTCCGAGGCGGAGGCGGTATCCGGGGCAGCGCCGTTGCCCTTGGCTGCGCTGGCGGCTTTGGCCGCCCGGACCCCTCCGTCGCGTATCGGGACCTGCGGGGCGATTTCCCTGATGAACAGGGCTTCGTCGCCGTCGTGATCTGCCACGTAGGCGATGCGGCCGTCGGGAAGCGGACGCGGCAGGCGGGCGCGGACGCCGGCCGTCGCCTCCACCACGCGGGACGGTCCGTCCTTGTGCCGCAGCCAGTGGATGGTTCCGTGGGCCTCCACGGCGCTGGCTTCCCCGGTAGCGTCCGGCCGGACGTCACCCAGGTGCTTGGCGACCTTGAGGAGTGAGGGGCGGCGGCCCTGGGACGCCGATCCGAGCGCAATCTCCAGCCGGACAGCCTCGGACCCGAGGTCATGGAGGAGCCAGAGCTCACCGGCAGATTCGAAGATGACTCGCTTGCCGTCGGTGGAGGCGTGGCGGACGTAGAAGTCCTCGTGGTCGGTGTGGCGCCGCAGGTCCCCGCCGCCGGGCAGGACAGAGTACAGGTTGCCGTAGCCTTCGTGGTCGGAGAGGAAGGCGATGCGCCCGTCCACCCACATGGGATCGGCGAGGTTGCCGTCCAGCTCCGGCAGGAGCCGCTCAAACTCGCCGTTACCGTCACTGTCGATCCAGAGCTTTCCGGCGGTACCGCCGCGGTAGCGCTTCCACCAGGCCGGTTCGCGGGACAGCACGCTGCCCACCACTACTGGCTTTTCGTCCCCGAGTTCCGGGCCGAAGGCCACGGACTCAACCGGTCCCAGCGGAAGCTCCTCGGCCCAGCCGCCGTCGGTGGACAGCCGGTACGCGTGTGTGTGGCGGCTCTCGGCCTGGCGGAATGCGCTGGTGACCACGATGTCCCCGGCAGGGGTAAAGCCCTTGACCCGCGTGGTGCTGTGTCCGAAGAAGGTCAGCTGGCGGTATCCCCCGCCGTCGACATCAGCGATGACCACCTCGGGAGCCGTCCCCTGCACGACCGTCCAGACCAGCTTCTTTCCGTCCGGCGTAAAGCGCGGGTTGCGGGCCGGCAGCTGGAGCGAGGAAACACGCCAGGCGCGGCCGCCGCTGAGGGCTGCAATCCAGACGTCGTCCTCGGCCACAAACGTGACCAGATCGCCGTGAACATGGGGGAACCGGAGGTAACTCGAAGAGGTCATCGTTCGATCATAGTCAACGTGACATGAGCCATCGTGGAGGTGCCCTGCCGTGCCGGGCATGGTGAGATGGATCATGCGAATTGTCATGGCCGGTGCCTCCGGGCTCATCGGAACCGCACTCTCCTCCCGCCTCGTCTCCGACGGGCACGACGTCGTCAGGCTGGTGAGACGGCCGCCGTCGTCGCCGTCGGAGATCCCTTGGGATCCCGCCAGCGGGACTCTGGACCCGGGTTGCCTTGAGGGCGCCGACGCCGTCGTCAACCTTTCCGGCGCCAACATCGGCGCCAGGCCATGGACACCGCACCGGATCGATGAGCTGTTCCGGTCCCGCCTCGATCCCACGCGGACGTTGACTTCGGCGATGCGCCACCTCGACTCCCCGCCCCGGATCTTCATCAGCCAGTCCGGGGCCGGATACTACGGCGACGCCGGGCAGGCCATGCTGACCGAGGAGTCCCCCGCCGGGCAGGGCATCATGGCGCGCATCTGCGTCGAGTGGGAAGCGGCAGCCCATGAAGCCCCCGCCGGAGTCCGGGTTGTGACCCCGCGGACCGCAGTGGTGCTGAGCAGGTCAGGCGGGGCCATGGGACGCCTGCTGCCACTGCTGCGGGCAGGCGTTGGCGGTCCTCTGGGCAACGGCCGGCAGTACTGGCCATGGATCACCCTCCCCGACCTCACCTCAGCGTTCGAATTCCTCCTCACCTCCGGGACTTCGGGCCCCGTGAATGTGGCGGCGCCGGAGGCCGCCGATGTCAACACCCTCGTGGCGGGGCTGGCAAGGGCCCTTCACCGCCCCGCGGTGCTGCGTGCGCCGGCCCCGGCACTGCGCCTCGTTATGGGCAAGCTGGCCGACGAACTCCTGCTCGCCAGCCAGCGGCTCGAGCCGACGCTGCTCAGGAACAGCGGGTTCACCTGGCAGCACCATTCGGTGGCGCTTGCCGCCGCCTGGGTCGCCGGCGACAAATAGTCGTTCTCCGTTTTGGGTGGTGTTCAGCCTGCCGGCAGGATGTCTGCGATGCGCCAGCGTCCCGCGGTCTGGACCAGGACAAGCCGCAGCCTGGTGTCCTGCTGCCGCGTTCCGGCAGCCACGACGGCGCCGCCGGCCGACCGCTCCTCATAAGCCGAGGTCGACGACGTCACCGCCACCACTGCCCTCCCGGGCGTGCTTCCGGGCAGGCGGCGCACGGCGGAGAGGCTCGTGGTGAACCCGGCCAGCACTGTCCCGGATTTCTCCAGCCCGGCCCGGATCCGCCGGTCTGCGGCATGAGCGGGAGTATTCGGAGCATTCACATCGTCGAGCAAATCCAGCCTGCCCTCCCGCAGCGCCAGTGACCGCAGCTGCGCCAGTCCGAGGACGGCCTCCACCGGATCCTTCGCCGCGAGCCGCCGCCTGACATCATCGGGAAGGTCGGGGCCTTGCGAAGGTGCGGGACCGGCCGGCAGGTACACCTCTTGTGCTGCTGGCTCTTGTGCTGCCGGGCCTGCTTCCTGCGCCGTGCCGGGCAGCCCCACTAGCCCGGCGCCAGCGAGAACCGCCGCCGTGAGCACGCCGCCGGCCACTGCCAGTCGGCGGCTGCGGCCGCGCTGCCTGTCTGCGGCGCGCCTCACCGCGGGGTGCCTGACCGCAGCGTGAGCCGGGTGCGTGGCCGCAGCGTGCCTGGCCAAGGCGTGCCTGGCCGCAGCGTGCCTGGCCACGCGCCTCACCGCGGCGTACCTGGGATCTGGTTGCGGGACCGACGGAACCGGGTCCGCCGGCGCTCCATGCCATGACGGCCGGCCCAAGGGACCCACCCACGCGGCCGTCCGCAAACGCCTTCCCCAGGCGAGCAGGCGCTTCTTCACCCGCCCGCCCGGCGGCGGGACGGGCCTGCGCGTCAGCAGCTCGGGCAGGACCGTGTCATGGACGGAGCGGGACAGATCCACAGGGACCGCGGCCGCGCTGCGGTACACGGCCGTGGCAAACTCGGCGGCGGCGGGACGTTGCCGGCGGTCGTCGCTGAGTCCCGCTTCCAGCACCGCTGCCAGCTCGGCCGGCACCTCCGGCACAAGCAGCGAGAGCGGTGGCCTCGCCGCTGACGGCGGAGGTGGTTGTCCGGTGAGGCAGTACCAGCCCAAGGCGGCGGCCGCATAGACGTCTCGTTCCGGCTGGAGTCCCGCCCGGACTGCGTCCACCGGAGCCGGATCCGTGAAGCCTTCGGTGTGCCGGTCAGGAATGCCGGAAGCGTCCCCGACCATCCGGGCCACGCCGAGGTCGGCCAGCAGCGGCTTCCCGTGGGCGGTGAAAAGCACGTTGCCGGGTGCGACGTCGGAGTGGGTGAAGCCCTTGCCGTGCAGGTAGCCCAGGACCTGCGCGATCGGGGTCAGAACAGTGACCGTCTCGCCGACACTCAGGACGCCCCTCGCCGTGACCATCTGCTGGAGCGAGCCACCGGCCGCGTAGTCCATGAGGAGGCCAAAGCTGCCCCCTCCAGCCTCATCCGTCCTGACCACCCCGCAGGCCTTCACCAGGTGCTCGTGGTCCAGCACTGACATGACGAGCAGTTCACGGCGGACATCCTCCTCCCGCGCCACGGCAGGGGGCATGCCCGCAGCGCCTGGTTCACCGCTGCCTGGTTCATCGCTGCTAGATTCACCGCTGCCCCGTGGGCGGCCGAAGCACTTCAGGGCAAGCTTCACGCCGGTGGAGTCCTGCGAGACCAGCCACACGTCCGCGCTGCCGCCCCGGCCCAGCCAGCGGCACACCGAATAGCCCGCGACGGCAGGCGCTTCCCCGGCGGAACCGTGCGGATTGGCTCTGCGGCTGCTTTCCGGGCTGCGCATTTCGAGGCTGTGGTTTTCCGGGCTGTGCTGGTCCATGGCTTAAGGAGTACCGGAATCCGGGGATTCCTGCAGAAGTTATCCACAGGCAAGCCGGGGGCCCCGCCGTCGTCAGGGATGGCGCGGAATGTGACCGGCAACAGGGTGAGAGCTTGGGCACACTATCTGGCAGGAAGCCGGCTGAGGTCTAAGCTGGAACGCATGACTCTTGAGTTCACAAAGCTCGGTCTTGCCCCGGATTTCGTCGATTACAGCCACGCCTGGGACATCCAGCGCGAAATCCATGAAAATGTCCTGGCCGGCAAGGCCCCCAGCACGGTACTCCTCCTCGAACATGCCGCCGTCTACACGGCCGGAAAGCTGACCGAGGATCACGAGCGGCCCTTCGACGGCACGCCCGTGGTTCCCGTGGACCGCGGCGGCAAGCTCACCTGGCACGGGCCGGGCCAGCTCATCGGATACCCGATTATCAAACTGAAGAACAAGGCCGGCATCCGGGACTACGTTGAGCGCCTGGAGGCCGTGATCATCGCTGTGCTCGCCGACTATGGCATCACGGCTGTCCGGATCAAGGGGCGCGCAGGCGTCTGGATCGAAGAGGACGCCAAGGGCCCCGCACGCAAGATCGCCGCTATCGGCATCAGGGTCAGCCAGGGCGTCACCATGCACGGCTTCGCCATCAACTGCAACAACGACCTCGCACCGTACGGCCAGATCATCGCCTGCGGGATCACCGATGCGGGTGTGACCACCATCGCCCAGGAAACTGGCCGCGACGTGTCCCCGGCAGATCTCGTTTCGCGGATCACCGAGGAACTGCGCAACAATGAAGACGCCCTAGTTGCAACCCCCGAAGGAGCTCTCCTGTGACACTGGCACCAGAAGGCCGGAAAATGCTGCGGATCGAGCAGCGCAATGCGGCCACCCCGGTGGAACGCAAACCGGACTGGATCAAGGCCAAGGTCCAGATGGGCCCGGAATTCGTCGGTCTGAAGAACCTGGTCAAGAAGGAAGGCCTGCACACCGTCTGCGAAGAGGCCGGCTGCCCCAACATCTTCGAATGCTGGGAAGACAAGGAAGCCACCTTCCTGATCGGCGGCTCCGAATGCACCCGCCGCTGCGACTTCTGCCAGATCGACACCGGCAAACCCTCCCCCGTGGACCGGTTCGAACCCACCAAGGTCGCCCGCTCCGTCCAGGCCATGCAGCTCCGCTACGCCACCGTCACCGGCGTCGCCCGCGACGACCTCGAAGACGAAGGCGTCTGGCTCTACGCCGAAACAGTCCGCAAGATCCACGAACTGAACCCCGGCACCGGCGTCGAACTCCTCATCCCGGACTTCTCCGGCAAACCCGAGCACATCGCCGCGATCTGCGACTCCAAACCCGAGGTCTTCGCCCACAACGTCGAAACCGTGCCACGCATCTTCAAGCGCATCCGGCCCGCGTTCCGCTACGAACGCTCCCTGGACGTCATCACCCAGGGCCGGAACCTGGGCATGGTCACCAAGTCCAACCTCATCCTGGGCATGGGCGAAACCCGCGACGAGATCTCCGAAGCCCTGAAGGACCTGCACCAGGCCGGCTGCGACCTGATCACCATCACCCAGTACCTGCGCCCCTCCGAACGCCACCTCCCGGTGGACCGCTGGGTCAAGCCGCAGGAATTCGTCGACCTCGCCACCGAGGCCGAAGAGATCGGCTTCCTCGGCGTCATGTCCGGCCCCCTGGTCCGTTCCTCCTACCGGGCCGGCCGGCTCTGGGCCACCGCGATGCGCAAAAAGGGCTGGGAAATCCCCGCCGAACTCGCCCACATCGAATCCTCCGGATCCACCCGCCAGGAAGCCAGCTCCCTGCTCGCAGCGCACCAGTAACACCATATATTTCCCACGGCCAGGGGCCGGACACTGGTACTTTCCGGCGTCCGGCCCTTTGTCGTGGATCACGTAGAATTAAGGCACTATGGCGAAATCCCCTGACTCCAGCAACAACACTCCTGCGGCCGCTGATGCCTCCAAGCGCGGTCTCTTTGGGCGCAAACCCAAGGCCGTGAAGGAAAAGAAGCCCAGCCGGCTCAAGCAGATCCGCGAAGTCTTCAATATGACCCGCCGCCACGACCCCATGGTTCCGTGGCTCATGCTCCTGGCGTTCCTGGGCGTCGTGGCCGTCAGCCTCGTGGTTGGCCTGTTGCTGAATAACTGGATTACAGGCCTGATCATCGGCATCCCGCTGGGATTCCTTGCGGCAACGTTCATCCTTTCGCGCCGCGCCGAGCGGGCTGCGTTCGCCCAGATCGAAAACCAGCCGGGAGCGTCGGGGGCTGCCCTCAGCACGCTCAAGCGCGGCTGGATCACCGAGGAGCAGCCCGTGGCTGTGAACCCGCGGACCCAGGACGCCGTTTTCCGCGCTGTCGGGCGTCCCGGCGTCGTACTCGTTGCTGAAGGGCCCACGCACCGTGTGCGCCCGCTGATCGAAGGCGAACGGAAGAAGCTGGCGCGCATCCTTCCCAATGTCACCATCCACGTCATCGAGACCGGACGCGGCGAGGGCCAGGTGCCCATCAGCCAGGTCGCGAAAAAGATGAACAAGCTCAACAAGGAGCTCACCAAGACCGAGGTCAGCGCAGTGTCCAAGCGCATCTCGTCGCTGGGCACCCGCCTCCCGATCCCCAAGGGCGTGGACCCCTACAAGGCCCGCCCCCAGCGCGGACGCTAGTCCGCCTGATCCGCCCCGGCGGCCGCCGCATCTGCGCCGGCCCCGGGGCGTTTTCATTTCAACGACACACACCAGCCAGACCCCAGCCCCTACAGAAGCCGGAGCCTCCTGTGAAATTCCCGTCTGCGTCCGCCGTCGTCCGCGCCTTCCGCCTGCTGGCGGTGGCCGAAGCTTTCAGCTGGGCCGCACTCCTGGCCGGCATGTACTTCAAGTGGATCGCCGGGACCACCGAACTCGGCGTGGAGATTGCCGGACCGGTGCATGGGGCGCTGTTCATCGGCTACGGGGTGGCCGCCCTGGTCTTGTGGCGGCTGCAGCGCTGGCCGTTTAAGGTGGCACTGTTCGCCGGCCTCTCGGCGGTTTTCCCCTTCGCCACCGTCCTGTTTGAGCGGTGGGCGCTCCGCCGGGGGTACCTCGCGGCCGGGCGGCTACCTGCGGACGAGGACCGTGTTCATGGCCTTGTCATGGAGTCCGCGCTGGTCGGGGTCGAAGATCACCGCCGGGATTACCAGGCAGAGCAGCACAGTGCGGACCAGGGCGGCCAGCGGACCGGCAGCTGAGCCATCCGGCTTCACCACGTGGATGCCCATCACTCGGTGGCCGATGCTGTAGCCCAGGGTTCCGATTAGCAGGATCTGCTCGGCGGCAAAGACGGCAAGCGTGGCCATGGAATTGCCGGCGAGGAACACGTTGCTGATCAGCAGCGCGATGGCCCAGTCGATGGTGATCGCCAGGATGCGCCGGCCGGCGCGGGCCATGGATCCGGTGCCCGATTCGGGAAAGCCCAGGCGTTCCCCCGGGTACTTGGAAATGCCGGAAGTGTCAGGCCCGCTGAGCCACGAACCAATGTCTTTGCGATCTACCACCTACCAAGTTTACCGAGCGGCCGGCAGCACCGCGGACGTTCACACTTTGGATAGGCGTGGACCACAGTGTGGACACCGTATAGCGTTTACATATCAGTAGGTTCTGTAACCTGCCGGAAACAAAGCGGACACGGACGGGAAATCCCCAATCCCTAGGGTGGTAACAGTTGCTAGCGAGCCTGGAGCGGGGCACTTTTGTGTTTCCGCTCATTGGATTGCGCTGGACCACTTGGCTTTAGAGCCAGTTATTACATATGCGTAAGGAGCATAGATGTTCAAGACTGCGGACGAAGTCCTCAAGTTCATCAAAGATGAAGACATTCGGTTTATCGACATTCGCTTCACCGACCTCCCCGGCGTTCAGCAGCACTTCAACGTGCCCGCCAAGAGCGTGGACGCCGACTTCTTCGTCAACGGCCAGCTTTTCGATGGTTCTTCCATCCGCGGCTTCCAGGGCATCGCCGAGTCTGACATGCAGCTCATTCCGGACGTCACCACCGCGTTCCTGGACACGTTCCGCATGGAGAAGACCCTTGCGCTGAACTTCTCGATCGTGAACCCCCGCACCGGCGACCCGTACCACCGCGACCCGCGCGGCGTGGCAGAGAAGGCTGAGGCCTACCTCGCCTCCACCGGCATCGCCGACACCGCGTTCTTCGCTCCCGAAGCAGAGTTCTTCGTGTTCGACAACGTCCAGTACCAGTCCTCCCCCGAGGGCAGCTTCTACAAGATCGACTCCGAAGAAGCGCACTGGAACACCGGACGTGAAGAAGAGGGCGGAAACCTCGGCTACAAGACCCCCGTCAAGGGCGGTTACTTCCCGGTTTCCCCGACCGACAAGCAGGCCGACCTGCGCGACGCCATGTGTGTTGCCCTGGACGAGGCCGGCCTTGAGGTCGAGCGCAGCCACCACGAAGTTGGCTCCGCCGGCCAGGCCGAGATCAACTACAAGTTCACCACGCTGACCCACGCGGCTGATGACCTGCAGAAGTTCAAGTACGTCATCAAGAACACCGCTGACGCCTGGGGCAAGTCCGTCACCTTCATGCCGAAGCCGGTCTTCGGTGACAACGGCTCGGGCATGCACTGCCACCAGTCGCTGTGGAGCAACGGCGAGCCGCTGTTCTACGACGAGAAGGGCTACGCCGGCCTGTCCGACACCGCCCGCTGGTACATCGGCGGCCTGCTGAAGCACGCCGACGCCGTCCTCGCGTTCACCAACCCGACGGTCAACTCCTACCGCCGCCTGGTCAAGGGCTTCGAAGCCCCGGTCAACATGGTCTACTCGCAGGGCAACCGCTCCGCCGGTATCCGTATCCCGATCACGGGCTCCAACCCGAAGGCGAAGCGCATCGAGTTCCGCGCTCCGGACCCCTCCTCCAACCCGTACCTGGCCTTCGCTGCCCAGCTGATGGCCGGCATCGACGGCATCCGCAACCGCATCGAACCGCCGGCTCCGATCGACAAGGACCTCTACGAGCTCCCCGCCGAGGAAGCCAAGGACATCCCCAAGGCTCCGGGCACCCTCGAGGAGGCACTGCAGGCACTGGCTGAGGACAACGAGTTCCTGCAGGCCGGCGGAGTGTTCACCCAGGACCTGATCGACACCTGGATCGAGTACAAGTACGAGAACGAGATCCGCCCGCTGTCCCTGCGCCCGAACCCCTACGAGTTCGAGCTGTACTACGGCGTCTAGCCAGATCAAGGGCTAAACCGGTTTTAGTCCGTAAGGATCCCGTTACAGCGAAGGCCGGCCCCAGGTTTCATTACCTGGAGCCGGCCTTTCGTCGTCTGCGGTTCACGACTCCTGGGACACCCACTTGGCCGCGGCCTCCGTCGGATCGGGGTCCTGACTCGCGTGCCTGAAGGTCAAGTCGTACCTGCCCCCGGGAAGTTCAATCGGGAACTCCGATAATTCTCGAAGCTCAGACTTACTGTCCTTGTCTCCACCTTGGTATGTCACATGCAGTTTCATAGCCGCAACGGTAGAACAACTGCCGATTCTTCGAAAGCCCCCGCGCCGAGGGATTTCACGCCTCCGCCCACCGGGTTATTGGTGGGACCGGGCACGGAGGATCGCGAAAGAAAGGCCCAAGACGCCTACCAGCGATCCGGTCATAATCGCAATGCCTGAGATGTATTCAGTGATAGTCATGGCCGCGCACCTTCCCTTTAGTGGTGCACTGAAACTACTCGCCCGAATGTGGCCTTGGCGGAGGATCGCCGGGGACAATTCTCACGATTAGGACACGGTCCGAAAGACCCCGCTCATGAGCCCCGGCAGGGTTCCTCTGCGTAGCGCCCCCAGAGGGAGTCCGCACCGGTGCCGCCAAAAGCTTCCTGGTCTCCCCGCAAAGCCCGGCACAGGATGAGGGAGTCCGCGAAACTCCGCCGCATGTAGGCCTCCCAGTCGGACCGTTCGGAGGTGAACGCCTGCGTTCCCATCTGGTATTTGAGGTGGGCGAAGTGATCCAGGATGCGGTGGGCCGTCGCTTCAGCCCGGGCAGCCAGCTGCTGTGCTCCCAGCTTCGCCGCAGGATCCCGGATCGCCGATGCGTCGGGCAGTTCCTGGCGGTGCCAGAAGTACGGCTGCAGGTCGACGTTGTCCACGAAGATCCTGTCGATCTCCTGCTGCTGGGCATACAGGGAGGAAGCGGTGCTGCTTTCCAACGTGCTCCTGATCCCGGCGTACTGGTAGGCCGCCCCGATGAGCGTGGCGGCAACACCCGCCCCGATGAGCAGAAGCTCGGCCCTCCTGAGCCTCCTGGCGCGGCCGCCCTTCGCGTGTGCGCGGGCGTGCTCCGCGTCCTGGCGTGCCAAATCCTGCCGGCTTTCGCGGTACGGAGGCTGGCGGTACGGAGGCTCCGGTGCCGAAAGCTGGCTCCAGGCGTGCTGAGACCGGGAGCCAGCCTGTTCCGGCGAGTGCCTCCGAGACGAAGACCTTTTCAAGCCTTCCCCCCAACAAGGTTTGAAGTGCACTGCCAAGACACAGCGTAGGCACGCCCCCGTGCTGGCGCAACGGTCCGGCGGTATTTCCGTACGGGATGATCGGTCAGAAGGGGGCGTACATGGTCCGCTGCGGACCGGTCTCGCTGCCCAGGTAGAGGCCCTTGTCCACAAAACCGGCCTTCAGGTAGGCTCCCTGCCCGGCGGGATTGCTCTGGTTGACTGAAAGCACGACGCCGGTCTGGCCGCCTCCCAGCCTTGCCGTCAGTTTGGCGGCCGCCGCCACTGCCGCGGAGGCAGCCGCCTGGCCCAGCCCCTGCCCCTGACGCCGTCTGTCGATCAGGAACCCACGGAGCAGCCAGGCGGAGTCGTCGTCGGGCCAGCCGGCCAGCCGGGCTGCCCCCGACTGCAGCGTCAGCACCCCGGCAGCCCTGCCGCCCGCCTCGACGACATAGGGCCTGCGGGACCCGTCCTCGAGCCCGGCCAGCATCATGCGCAGCGGGTCGCCCACAAACTCCTGCTGGCCCGGTGCGAGTTCCAGTTCCGCCACCGCACCCAGGTGGATGGCCCGGGCATCGGCATCCAGGTCGCGCAACGGAATGAGCCATACGTCCGGACTCATGATCCGTCAGGAAGCAGGTGCCGTCCCGTCGGCGGGCGGACCCGCCGGATCCATCCACATGACCTCCCACAGGTGCCCGTCCGGATCCTGGAAGCTGTGGCTGTACATGAACCCGTAGTCCTGCACCGGCTGCGATTCGGTTCCCCCCGCGGCCAGGGCCTTGCCCACCATCTGGTCCACGGCCTCCCGGCTATCCACAGAGAAGGCCATGATGGCCTCGGTGGCCGAGGTCGCGTCCACGATCTCCTTGGCGGTGAACGTCTTGAAGAATTTCTCCACCAGGAGCATT
Organism: Arthrobacter globiformis NBRC 12137; assembly: GCF_000238915.1. Classification (GTDB taxonomy): domain Bacteria; phylum Actinomycetota; class Actinomycetes; order Actinomycetales; family Micrococcaceae; genus Arthrobacter; species Arthrobacter globiformis. The sequence continues at coordinate 103,525 of NZ_BAEG01000051.1, forward strand.
ACGAAGGCGTCATCGTTGATCACCATGCAGGTGGCGTTCTCATCCGTGTAGTCCTGGTTGAACGTAAAGCCCAGCGCCGTGAAAAACTGCACGGATCGATCGAGGTCCCTGACGGGAAGGTTCATGAAGATTTGGGTAGCCATGCGCCCAAACCTAGCACCGGTTCAGTGGCCGTAGAAGACTTTCTCGAACACGGCGCGGGCCCGTCGGCTCACCCTCAGATAGTCCTCCTCGAACGCTGTGGCCATCCCTTCCTCGTAGCCGCACCATCTGGCCACGGCCTCCAGGTCGCGCCGGGACGAGGGCAGCAGGTCCGAGGCGCGGCCCGTCCAGATCACGTTCGCGGAACGGATACGGCTGGCGAGCCGCCAGGCGTCGGCCAGCAGGCGGGCGTCGTCGTCTTCCAGCAGCCCCAGCGAGGCCGCCGCGTGAAGGGCCTTCAGGGTGGACGTGGTGCGCAGTTCCGGGTGGCTTCCGGCGTGCTGGAGCTGCAGCAGCTGTACCAGCCATTCCACGTCGCTGAGGCCGCCGCGTCCCAGCTTGAGGTGCCGGGCAGGATCGGCGCCGCGGGGCAGCCGCTCGGACTCCACCCGCGCCTTGATGCGGCGGACCTCCCGGACGTCCGCGTCGGAGACGGCGTCCGGGTAGCGGATGGGATCGATCAGCTTCACGAAGTCCGCCGCAAGGCCGTCATCACCCGCGATCGGCCGGGCACGGAGCAGTGCCTGCGCCTCCCAGATGAGCGACCAGCGGCGGTAGTACTCGCCGTACGACTCCAGCGACCGCACCATCGCCCCGTTCTTGCCTTCCGGGCGAAGGTCAGCGTCCACGGCAAGAACCCGCTCGGCCATGATCGCCGGTTTGAGCGGCTGTGTCAGAAGGGTGGACAGATGGCCCACGATCTTCGCGGCCTGCTGCTGGGCTTCATCGTCCGAGGCACCGGGCAGCGCACGGTGCACGTACAGGACGTCGGCGTCGGACCCGTAGCCGATCTCCAGCCCGCCCTGCCGGCCCATGGCCACCACCAGCACCGAGGTCTTCAACGGGCCGGCAGCTGAGACAATGTTTTCCGCTACCCGCAGGGCGCCAAGGATGGCGGCACGGTCCGTCTCGGCCAGCGCCTCCCCCACCTGGTCCTGGCGGAGCAGGCCGGCGCTGTCCGCGATGGCAATCCGAAGGATTTCACGGCGCCGGATGAGCCGGATGAGGCGCATGGCGCTTTCCGGGTCCGCGTGCCGGGACATCTTGGAGGTGATCTCCTGCCACTGCGTCTCAAAGCTCAGCGGCGCCAGTTCCTTGTCCGTCCCCAGCCAGGACACCGATTCCGGCGACACCTCGAGGAGGTCGGCGATGAGGCGGGAGTTGGACAGCATGTGGCACAGCCGCTCGGCCGCCGCAGCGGAATCGCGCAGCATGCCGAGGTACCAGTGCGTGGTGCCCAGGGCCTCGCTGATCCTGCGGAAGGCGAGCAGCCCGGCGTCGGGGTCCACGCCCTCAGCCAGCCAGCCCAGGAGGATGGGCAGCAGCTGCCGCTGCAGGGCGGCACGCCGGCTGACCCCCGCTGTCAGCGCCTCGATGTGGCGAAGTGCGCCCTGCGGATCCCGGTAGCCGAGTGCCGCGAGCCGGCCCTGCGCGGCTTCCGGAGTCAGTCGCGCGTCCTCGCTGCTCAGCTTGGCGGCCGTATTCAGGAGCGGACGGTAGAAGATCCGGTCGTGGAGTTCGCGGACGGAACGTTTGGTCCGCTGCCATGCGGCAAGGAGCGCGTCGGGGTGCGGCCGGTCGGTTGAGAAGGGGCCCAGCACTGCCTTGGCCAGGGTGCGGAGGGGCTCCTCCTTGACCGGCATGAGGTGGGTGCGGCGCAGCTGGAAAAGCTGGATGCGGTGCTCGAGCAGCCGCAGGTACCGGTAGGCGTGGTCGAACGCGGCCGCGTCTGCCCGGCCGATGTAGCCGCCGGTGGACAGTGCGGCTATGGCCGACGTCGTGTCGCGCCGGCGGAGGGATTCGTCCGATTTACCGTGCACGAGCTGGAGGAGCTGGACAGTGAATTCGACGTCCCGCAGCCCGCCCCGGCCCAGCTTGATCTGCCGCTGTTCCTCGGCCGGCGGGATATGCTCTGTCACCCTGCGCCGCATGGCCTGCACGGACTCAACGAATCCGTCGCGGCTCGCCGAGGTCCACACGAGCGGCGAGACGGCCTCCTCGTAGCGCGCGCCCAGCTCGGCGTCGCCCGCAATGGTGCGCGCCTTCAGAAGCGCCTGGAACTCCCAGCTTTCCGCCCACCGGGCGTAGTAGCTCTGGTGCGAAGCCAGCGTCCGGACCAGCGGGCCGGACTTCCCCTCCGGACGGAGGTTGGCATCAACCTCCCACAGGCCGGGCTCGCGCGCCGGCGAGGAAATGGCACGCGAGATGCCGGACGCCAGCGCGGTGCCGATGGTGTTGGCCCGGGCGTCGTCCAGCTCGCCTGCCTCCACCACGTAGATGACGTCGACGTCGGAGATGTAGTTCAGTTCCCGGGCTCCGCACTTGCCCATCCCGATCACTGACAGTGCGACGTCGGCGACCTCCCCGGCGTCGAACTTTCCCGCCGCTTCGGCGCGGGAGACCGCAAGGGCGGCCTCGATGGCCGCGCCGGCCAGGTCTGCGAGTTCGGCGCCGACGGCGGGCATAAAGTCCAGCGGGTCAGCAGCGCAGAGGTCCTTGACGGCGAGGTCCACCACGCCCCGGCGGTAGGCGGTGCGGAGCGCCTCGTAGGCCTCGGGACCCGAGATGCCGGCCACCGGTCGGGCTGCGGTGGGGTCGGCCCGCACCGACCTGAGCAGCTGTGCACGCAGCTCGGCCGGGTCGGCCTGGAGCGGTTCCGGGCTGGCGGTCACACTGAAGGCGTCGAGGTGCTCCGGATGCCGGATAAGGAATTCACCCAGTGCCTCGCTGGCGCCAAGGACCCGGTAGAGCGGTTCGCTCACCTCGGTGTCCGCCGCGGCCAGCTTCCGCAGGTCCGGGTGCTTCTCAATCAGCCTGACCAGGGACTGCAGCGCGGCGTCGGGGTTCGCGGCCAGCTGCAGGCCGGCGAACAGGATGTCCTGGTCAATGCCCTCCAGCTCGGGGGCAGCGAGGAACCGTTCGCCCTTCTCGAGGTCGCTGAAGCCGGCGGTAATGAGCCGGCGGGCCAAGCTCACCGCAGCCGCCTAAAGGATGGCGAGGTTGCGCTGCAGCTCATAAGGGGTCACCTGCAGGCGGTAGTCCTGCCACTCCGCCCGCTTGTTGCGCAGGAAGTGCTCGAAGACCTGCTCGCCCAGGATCTGCGGCATCAGTTCCGAGTCCTCCATGGCCCGGATGGCGTCGTGCAGGCTGGCGGGAAGGGGGTCGTGGCCCATCGCCCGGCGCTCCGCGGAGCTCAGCGACCAGATGTCGTCCTCCGCCGCTGCGGGCAGCTCGTAGCCCTCCTCGATGCCCTTCAGCCCGGCGCCCAGGAGCACGGCGTAGGCAAGGTAGGGGTTGGCGGCTGAGTCGATTCCGCGGTATTCGATCCGGGCCGACTGTCCCTTGCCCGGCTTGTACAGCGGGACACGGACAAGGGCGGAGCGGTTGTTGTGCCCCCAGCTCAGGTAGCTGGGCGCCTCTCCCCCGCCCCAGAGGCGCTTGTAGGAGTTGACAAACTGGTTGGTGACCGCGGTGAATTCGGGGGCGTGCTTGAGAATACCGGCGATGAACTGGCGCGCCGTCTTGGAGAGCTGGAACTCGGCACCTGCCTCGAAGAAGGCGTTGGTGTCACCTTCGAAGAGCGAGAAGTGCGTGTGCATGCCCGACCCCGGGTGGGCCGTGAAGGGCTTGGGCATGAAGGTGGCGTATGTGCCCTGCTGCAGCGCCACCTCCTTGATGACCGTACGGAAGGTCATGATGTTGTCCGCAGTCTGCAGGGCGTCCGCGTAGCGCAGGTCGATTTCGTTCTGGCCCGGGCCGGCTTCGTGGTGGCTGAACTCCACGGAGATACCCACGGATTCCAGCATGGTCACGGCGGTGCGGCGGAAGTCCTGGGCCACGCCGCCGGGGACGTGGTCAAAGTAGCCGCCCTCGTCCACCGGAATGGGTGAACCGTCGGGGCCGGGCTCCTGCGACTTGAGCAGGTAGAACTCGATCTCGGGGTGCGTGTAGCACGTGAACCCCATGTCGGCGGCCTTGGCCAGGGTGCGCTTGAGGACGTTTCGCGGATCCGCTGCCGAGGGCTCGCCGTCGGGAGTCAGGATGTCGCAGAACATGCGGGACGTCTGCTCGGTCTCGCCGCGCCACGGAAGGATCTGGAAGGTGGACGGGTCCGGCTGGGCCAGCATGTCCGACTCGAAGACACGAGCAAGGCCTTCGATGGCCGAGCCGTCGAAGCCGAGGCCCTCTTCGAAGGCGCCTTCGACCTCCGCGGGTGCCAGCGCCACCGATTTGAGCGAGCCCACGACGTCGGTGAACCACAGGCGCACAAAACGTACGTCGCGCTCTTCGATCGTGCGCAGGACAAACTCTTGCTGGCGGTCCATGAAGGCCTCTTCTCCGGTCTACGTTCATGCCCCGGTCCGTCGACGACGGAGCAGCGGCAGCTCACGGATCACTTTACTAAGCATTTACGCGTGCTGCTGGCGCGGCTGCGGCGCGTAACACAGCGTTAACACTCAAACGGGGGCCGGGCAGGCCCGCCCGGGCAAACCCGCTATGACGCGAATCACCCGGCATCCCCTGGCGGCCGGTGGCTAGCACGGCGGGTCCCGGACTACGCTCTTGCCATGGCCTCAAGCAGCAGTCCCGATCCACGCACGTCCGCTGAAGTACCTGCACCTTATGGGAACGGTCCCACGGCAGCAGCAGCGCCGCCGTCGGAACCCGCCCGGAAGCCGCTCCCCCGGATCCGCACCCACCACCTGCAGCAGGCCAAGACCAGCGGCGAACACTTCGCCATGCTTACGGCGTATGACCAGTACACGGCAGAGATCTTCGACGAGGCAGGCATCGAAGTCCTCCTGGTGGGCGACTCGGCATCCAACAACGTCTTTGGCAACGAAACCAGCCTGCCCGTCACCGTCGATGAGCTGCTGCCGCTGTGCCGTGCGGTCACCCGCTCCGCGAAGCGCGCCCTGGTGGTGGCGGACCTCCCCTTCGGCAGCTACGAGGTTTCGCCGCAGCAGGCAGTGGCCACCGGCGTGCGCTTCCTCAAGGAAGGCCTGGCGCACGCAGTGAAGCTCGAGGGCGGCAAGTTCTACGCCGAAACCGTGAGGGCGATGGTTCAGGCCGGCATTCCGGTCATGGGCCACATCGGCTTCACGCCCCAGAGTGAGCATTCCCTGGGCGGCTACCGCGTGCAGGGCCGGGGCGACGACGCCGCGCGGCTTGTCGACGACGCCGCGGCGCTGGCCGAGGCTGGCGCGTTCTGCGTGCTCATGGAAATGGTTCCCGCGGAGACGGCAAAGGCCGTGGACGCTGCCATTTCGGTGCCCACCATCGGCATCGGCGCAGGCAATGCCACCACGGGGCAGGTTCTGGTCTGGCAGGACATGGCCGGGCTCCGCGGCGGCAGGATGGCCAAATTCGTCAAGCAGTACGCGGACCTCCGGACCGCCCTCAGCGACGCGGCCAAGGCCTACGGCGACGACGTCCGGTCCGGACAGTTTCCCGGACCGGAGCATTCGTTCTAAACCCGTTCATTCTAAACCGGCGCTTGCCTTCCGGAAGCGCTGCCTGGCATTGGGAGCGGAGGATCAGTCGTCGTCGCCCTTTTCCCAGGTTTCGTTGCGCGCCTTGACCTTCTCGAGTGCGTGCTCCGCCTCTTCCCGGGTCTTGTAGGGACCGATCAGCTGGGTCCAGTCCGACATCGCGTCTTCCTCCACCATGTGGGTCTTGACGTTGTACCAGTACTCGGGCATCGGTCTTCCTCGCTTTCCGGCTAACGGCACACAGCCGCTGTGATCCGCGTAACGTAACCCCCAACGGTAGCCGCCGGGCGCATTAATTTACATGGCGTTCTGTGCTGCCTTATATGATCAATCTATGCCTTCCTTAGCCTCGACCGCACCCACCGGCACGCTTACCCCGGGGACCATCAGCCCGCAGCGGCAGGTTCCCGCGTCGATTCCGCGGCCGGAGTATGTCGGCAAGCCAGGTCCGGCCAAATTCACCGGGTCAGAGGTCAAATCACCGGAAACCATCGAGAAGATCCGTGTGGCCAGCAAGATCGCCGCGCAGGCCATCGTGGAGGTGGGCAAGCACGTCCGGCCGGGCATCACCACCGACGAGTTGGACCGCATCGGCCACGAATTCCTGTTGGACCACGACGCCTACCCGTCCACGCTGGGGTACCGCGGCTTTCCCAAGTCCCTGTGCTCGTCGCTGAATGAGGTCATCTGCCACGGCATCCCGGACAGCACGGTGGTGCAGGACGGCGACATCCTCAACATTGACATCACCGCCTTCATCGGTGGGGTCCACGGCGACACCAATTACACCTTCCTGGTGGGCGACGTTGACGAGGAGTCGCGGCTGCTGGTTGAGCGGACCCAGGAGTCCCTCAACCGCGCCATCAAGGCCGTGGCCCCCGGACGCCAAATCAACGTGATCGGCCGCGCCATCGAGTCGTACGCCAGGCGCTTCGGCTACGGCGTGGTCCGCGACTTCACCGGACACGGTGTGGGCGAGGCCTTCCACACCGGGCTGATCATCCCGCATTACGATGCCGCGCCGGCGTACAACACCGTGATTGAGCCTGGCATGGTGTTCACCATCGAGCCCATGCTGACCCTCGGCGCCATCGAGTGGGACATGTGGGCCGACGACTGGACTGTGGTCACCAGGGACCGCAAGCGCACCGCGCAGTTCGAACACACGCTCCTCGTCACTGAATCCGGTGCCGAGATCCTGACCCTTCCCTGACGCCAGCCAACCGCCCGCGTCATTTCGGCAAGTCACCCTTGCCCAGCCCGAGCCCCTACCCTGCCACGAACGGAATCCCATTGGCCAAGAAGGACGAAAAGACCCGCAAGAACGCCCCGCTGATCGGCATCGACATCGGCGGAACCGGAATCAAGGGCGGCATCGTCGACCTGAAGAAGGGCAAACTGATCGGCGACCGCTTCCGCCTGGCGACCCCACAGCCGGCCACGCCGGAAGCGGTGGTCGAGGTGGTGGCCAAGGTCGTGGAGGAACTCTCGGCACGTCCCGACGCACCCGAGGCTGACAGCCCCATCGGCGTGACGTTTCCCGGCATCATCCAGCACGGCGTGGTCCACTCGGCCGCCAACGTGGACAAGAGCTGGCTCAACACGGACATTGATGCACTGCTCACGGCCCGCCTGGGCCGCCCCGTGGAGGTCATCAATGACGCCGACGCGGCCGGCCTGGCCGAAGCCCGGTACGGTGCGGGCGCCGGAATCGGCGGCACCGTCCTGGTCATCACCCTCGGCACCGGCATCGGGTCCGCGTTCATCTTCAACGGCCACCTCGTGCCCAACGCCGAACTCGGACACCTGGAGATCGACGGCTTCGACGCCGAAAGCAAGGCCTCTGCTGTGGCCCGCGAACGGGACGGCCTCAGCTGGGAGGAGTACAGCGTCCTGCTGCAGCGTTACTTCTCCCACGTCGAATTCCTGTTCTCCCCCGAGCTCTTCATCGTCGGCGGCGGCATCTCCAAGCGCGCCGACGAGTACCTGCCGCGCCTGAAGCTGCGCACCCCGATTGTCCCCGCTGAGCTGAAGAACGAGGCCGGCATCGTGGGCGCGGCCCTGGAGATCGCCGTCAAGCACGAACTGGCTAAGTAAACCCGGGCGGGCCGCGGTCAACGCGGCCCGCAGAAACGCCGAAGGCGGCAGACACGGGGTCTGCCGCCTTCGGCGTTTTGCACTGGAGCCGGTGGCGGCTGCGGCTTCCCCTCCGCTGCCGCCACCGGAGACTTTAGAGCGTACTCTTCGCGGTGTTCTTTTCTGCGGCGTTCTTCTCTGCGGTGTTCTTCTCTGCGGTGTTCTTGGGCTCGGAGCCCTTGCCGTCAGAGCCCTTGCTGTCGGTTCCGGGGGCCGCCGCCCCTTTGGCGTCGACGTCGGCCTCGTGCCGGAGCAGCGCAATGGCGGATTCGAAATCCTCGAGTGATTCAAAGGCCTGGTAGACGCTGGCGAACCGGAGGTACGCCACCTTGTCCAGCTTCTGCAGCGGTCCGAGGATGATCAGGCCAACCTCGTGGGCGTCGATTTCCGCCGCACCGGAAGCCCGGATGTTCTCCTCGACTTCCTGCGCCAGCATCGCGAGGTCGTCCTCACTGACGGGCCGGCCCTGGCAGGCCTTGCGGACGCCGTTGATGACTTTGCTGCGGCTGAAGGGTTCGCCCACGCCGGAGCGCTTGATCACGGACAGGCTGGTGGTTTCCACGGTAGTGAAGCGGCGGCCGCACTCGGGACACTGCCGGCGGCGGCGGATGGCCGAGCCGTCGTCGGCCATGCGACTGTCCACAACACGTGAATCAGGGTTGCGGCAAAACGGACAGTACACGTTTTTCCCTACCCTTCCGTACTTTGGCCGAAGCTTCCTTCGGCTCCCAGTTTACGGCTACATATGGCCGAATAACAAGCCTGTAATTACTACATGTAGTGGGCGGCTACTACATGTAGTGGTTAGCGGGCGCCTTGGAACCGGACCGTGACCGCGTCGCCGTGCGCCGGGAGGTCCTCCGCGCCGGACAGGCTGACGATGTGGCCGCTGACCTGCCCCAGCGCCGCCTCCGAGTAGTTGATCACCTGGATGGCGCGCAGGAACGTGGTCACGTTCAGCCCGGACGAAAAGGCCGCCGTGCCGCTCGTGGGAAGCACGTGGTTGGAACCGGCGCAGTAGTCGCCGAGGCTCACGGGGCTGTAGTCACCGACGAAAATGGCGCCCGCGTTCCGGATCCGCGCTGCCACCGCAGGGGCGTCCGCGGTCATGATCTCCAGGTGTTCGGCGGCGTAGGCGTCACACGCCGCGATGCCCTGGTCGAGGTCGTCCACGAGCACGACGCCGGACTGCGGGCCGGACAGTGCCTCGCGCACGCGCTGGCTGTGCTTGGTGGATGCAGCCTGCAGTTCCAGTTCCTCGCGGACGTCCGCGGCGAGCTGGACGGAATCCGTGATCAGGACAGAGGCGGCTTTCGGATCGTGTTCGGCCTGGCTGATCAGGTCCGCGGCAACGAACGCCGGGCGGGCCGTGGAGTCAGCGAGGATGGCAATCTCCGTGGTGCCGGCCTCGGAGTCGATCCCCACAACTCCCTTGACGAGGCGCTTGGCCGTGGCCACGAAGATATTGCCCGGCCCGGTCACCACGTCGACGGGTTCCAGTGCGGGAGTTCCCGCTTCGCCCGGCACACCATAGGCGAAGGCGGCGATGGCCTGGGCTCCGCCGATGGCATACACCTCGTCAATTCCCAGCAGCGCCGCAGCGGCCAGGATGGTGGGGTGCGGGAGACCGCCAAAGTCCTTCTGCGGCGGCGAGGCGAGTGCGATCGACTCCACCCCTGCGGCCAGCGCCGGAACCACGTTCATGATCACCGAGGACGGGTAGACCGCCAGGCCGCCCGGGACGTACAGGCCCACGCGTGCCACGGGCACCCACTTCTGGCTCACCACTGCGCCGTCGCCCAGGGAGATGTCGACGTCGGCCGGGCGCTGCCCGTCGGCGAACCGGCGCGCGCGGCTGATGGACTCTTGAAGCGCCGAACTAACAGCCGGGTCCAGGCCGTCCAGCGCTGACCGGAGTGCCGCCGCCGGAACGCGCGGATGCGCCTGCTCAACGCCGTCAAACGCCAGGGCGAAGTCCGACAGGGCGGCGAAGCCGCGCTGTCGGACGGCCGTGATGATGTCGCCCACCTTCTGCTCGGCGTCGGCAACTGTCTGCTGCCGAGCCCGGGGCACCGCCCCGCGGAGTTCGGCCAGGCTGAGACTGCGGCCCCGCAAGTCAACGGTGCGGAAGTCGACGGCGGGGGTGTTCGCGCGTACCTGGGAATTCGAGGGCGCCTGGGAAGTCGAGGGAACCTGGATATTCGAGGGCTCAGCGCTGTCCGGAGAAGTGGTCACCCGTACATTTTACGCGCCGCGGCCGGGCACCCTGACGTCTGTTACCGCCGCGCCCTACTGCCACGCGCGGCCGTCGCCGCTGTTACCCTCCAGCTGCTGGTTCACATTCTGGTCTACGGAGGCCCGCAGGAGGCCGATGATGCGCAGCACGAAGAAGCCGGCAGCGACAGCCGCGGGCCATAGGACAAGGACGGTCAGGGACCGCAGCGAGAAGGCCACGCTCGCGTTCGCCGACGTGTCCTGCGGACCGCCCAGCCAGAGGCCCGCCAGCACGCCGGTCTGCCATGCCAGGACAGCCGCCGCGGCACTGGCCGCGACGGACAGCAGCAGCATCCGCCGCGTCCCGCCGTCACGGCGGCCGGACAACAGCACAGCCACCAGGCAGCCTGCAAGGACAAACAGTCCTGCCAGCACCAGGTCCCGGGGCAGCCAGCCCGCGGTGTTTGTCCCGGAGGAGAGCGTCGAGTTTCCCGAAACGAGGTTTTGCCCGCCCGGGGCCAGCAGCCACCAAAGGAGCCCGGCCGGGATGCCGGCACCGATGATTCCAGCCGCCCACGCCCAGCCCTTGCCGGGCCGCCGCCGGGCGCCCTGGGCCCCGTCAGAGGGGCGGACGGGAGGGAGGGATGCAGACTGGGTCATGAAGAAACGTTAACAAATGTTGGCTGGCATTCAGCATCACGTGCCTGCGGGCCAAGTGAATGCCCCATCCGCCCGGAAGCCCCATAGTCTTGTACTAGAAACTCAATCGGCACAGATGCAGCAGGGAGATCGATTCCAGTGACCTCAGATGATGGCGCCTTCGAGGGCACGTTCAAAGAGATGTTCCGCCGGCACGCAGCGGGCGTGGCCATCATCACCGTGAACTATGACGGGGTCCCCTACGGCTTCACGGCCACCTCCGTTGCCTCGCTTTCCGCCAAACCGCCGCGCTTCACTTTCAATATGGCGCGCAGTTCCAGCTCGTGGCCGGCGGTGGCCAACACCGCGTATATCGGCGTGCACATGCTGGGACTCGAGAACCAGGAGCTGGCCGACCGGTTCGCCCGCACCAAAGAACGCTTCTCCGGCGACCACTGGGCCCACGGACCCTATGACGTCCCGGTGCTCAAGGACGTCTCCGGCTGGCTGATCGGCAAGATCCAGATGCGCCTGTCGTTCGAGAACAACGCCGTCGTGGTGGTCGAAGTGGTGGAAGGGCAGGTTGGCGAGGACGGTTCACCGCTGCTGTACCACTCCGGAACCTACGGGCAGCCCGTTCCGCTGGACTACGAAATCTAGGCGTCCAGGCAGGCCGGGCCCAGCAGCACCTTCAGGTCCCCGAACAGTGACGGGTTCGGATTCACGCGCAGGTGCACGGGCAGCGCCATGACCTCGATCCGGCTGTCGCCTTGCAGGTTCACCCGGACCTCGGAGTTGCCGCGGTGGTTGCGCAGCACGTCCCCCAGTTCCGTGACCACGGCCTCGGTGGCCTTGTGCGTGGGCATGGTGATCACCAGCGGTCCGTTGGTGCCCTGGCTGAGGTCCGGGACGGAGAGCTCCATGCAGTTCAGGGTCACGGCACCGTCGTCGCGCCGCTGCAGCCGGCCCTTGACCACCACGATCAGGTCCTCGGCGAGAACCGAGGCAATCGGCCCGTAGACCTGTCCGAAGAACATGACCTCCATGGAACCGCCGAGGTCCTCGATCTCCGCCCGGGCATAGGCGTTGCCGCTGGCCTTGGCGATCCGGCGGCTCAGTGAGGTGATCATGCCCGCGATGGTGACGATGGCGCCGTCGTGCGGCCCGTCCTCCGCGATGATCGAGGTGATGGACTGGTCGGCGTGCTGGCTGAGGACACCTTCCAGGCCCTGCAGCGGGTGGTCTGAGACGTACAGGCCCAGCATGTCCCGCTCGAATGCGAGCTTGTCCTTCTTCTCCCATTCCGGCAGGTCAGGGATCTCGATGCTGAGCGACGACTCGGACTCGGCCTCATCGAAGCCGGCAAAGAGATCGAACTGGCCGATGGCCTCGTTGCGCTTGAGGGTAATGACGGAGTCGATGGCTTCTTCGTGGACCATCGCCAGCGCGCGGCGGTGGTGGCCCAGCGAGTCAAAGGCTCCGGCCTTGATCAGCGATTCGATGGTGCGCTTGTTGCACACCACGGCAGGGACCTTCATGAGGTAGTCCTTGAACGAACTGTAGGCGCCTTCTTTTTCGCGCGCGGCCACCATGGCCTCCACCACGTTGACGCCGACGTTGCGGATGGCGCCCATGCCGAAGCGGATGTCCTCCCCCACCGGGGTGAAGTTCAGCGCGGACTCGTTGACGTCCGGCGGCAGCACCGTGATGCCCATGCGACGGCATTCGTTGAGGTAGATCGCGGACTTGTCCTTGTCGTCGCCGACCGAGGTCAGCAGCGCGGCCATGTACTCGGGTGCGTAGTGCGCCTTCAGGTACGCCGTCCAGTACGAGATCACGCCGTACGCGGCCGAGTGGGCCTTGTTGAAGGCGTAGTCGGAGAAGGGCAGCAGGATGTCCCACAGGGTCTTGACGGCCTCCATGGAGTAGCCGTTGTCCTGCATGCCCTGCGAGAAGCCGGCAAACTGCTTATCCAGCTCGGACTTCTTCTTCTTACCCATGGCGCGGCGCAGGATGTCTGCCTGGCCCAGGGAATAGCCGGCGAGCTTCTGCGCCACGGCCATAACCTGCTCCTGGTACACGATGAGGCCGAATGTGCCGCCGAGGATCTCCTTGAGGGGTTCCTCGAGTTCCGGGTGGATGGGGATGACTTCCTGGATCCCGTTCTTGCGCAGCGCGTAGTCGGTGTGCGCGTTGGCGCCCATGGGCCCCGGGCGGTACAGCGCCAGTACGGCGGAGATGTCTTCGAAGTTGTCAGGCTTCATGAGTTTGAGCAGGGACCGCATGGGGCCGCCGTCGAGCTGGAAAACGCCCAGCGTGTCACCGCGGGCCAGCAACTCGTAGGATGCCGCGTCGTCCAGCTCCAGCGTTTCGAGGTCCAGGTCGACGCCGCGGTTCATCTTGATGTTTTCCAGCGCATCGGAAATGATCGTCAGGTTTCGCAGCCCGAGGAAGTCCATCTTGATCAGGCCGAGGCCTTCGGACGTCGGATAGTCGAACTGGGTGATGACCTGGCCGTCCTGGAAGCGGCGCATGATCGGAATGACGTCGATGATGGGGTCCGAGGACATGATCACGCCGGCCGCGTGCACGCCCCACTGCCGCTTCAGGCCCTCAATGCCCAGTGCGGTCTCGAACACCTTGGCAGCCTCGGGGTCCGTGCTGATCAGCTGCCGGAAGTCCCCCGCCTCGCTGTAGCGCTTGGCGTCCTTGTTCTGAATGTCGGCAAGCGGAATATCCTTCGCCATCACGGCCGGCGGCAGTGCCTTGGTCAGCTGTTCACCCATGCTGAAGGGGTAGCCGAGCACGCGCGAGGAGTCCTTCAGCGCCTGCTTGGTCTTGATGGTGCCATACGTGACGATCATGGCCACGCGCTCGTCGCCGTATTTGCGGGTCACATAGTCGATGACCTCCGGGCGGCGCCGGTCATCGAAGTCGACGTCGAAGTCAGGCATGGAGACACGGTCGGGGTTCAGGAACCGCTCGAAGATCAGGCCGTGGTGCAGCGGATCAAGGTCGGTGATGCGCATGGCGTAGGCCACCATGGAGCCTGCACCCGAGCCACGTCCCGGGCCCACCCGGATGCCGTTGTTCTTGGCCCAGTTGATGAAGTCGGCCACCACCAGGAAGTAGCCCGGGAAGCCCATCGAGGTGATGACTTCCAGCTCGTAATCAGCCTGCTTGCGGACCTTGTCCGGGATGCCCTGGGGGTAGCGGTAATGAAGCCCCTTGTCGACCTCCTTGACCAGCCAGGACGTTTCGTCCTCGCCCTCGGGGCACGGGAACCGGGGCATATAGTTGGCCCCGGTGTTGAAGGACACCTCGCACCGCTCGGCGATCAGGAGGGTGTTGTCGCACGCCTCGGGGTGGTCGCGGAACAGCTCGCGCATTTCCCGCGGCGACTTCAGGTAGTAGCCGCTGCCGGAGAACGCGAACCGGGAGCCGCCGTTGTCGTACGTGGGTTCGAGCAGGGTGGAGCCGGACTGGATGGCCAGCAGGGCCTCGTGCGCCTTGGCGTCATGCTCGTGGGTGTAGTGGAGGTCGTTGGTGGCAACGAGCGGGAGGTTCAGCTCCTTGGCCAGCCGCAGGAGGTCACCGGTGACCCGGCGTTCAATGTCCAGCCCATGGTCCATGAGTTCGCAGAAGTAGTTCTCCGCACCGAAGATGTCCCGGAACTCCGCAGCGGCTTCCAGCGCTTCGCGGTACTGGCCGAGCCGCAGCCGGGTCTGGACCTCGCCCGAGGGGCAGCCGGTAGTGGCGATAAGCCCTTCGGAGTAGGTGTTCAGCAGCTCCCGGTCCAGCCGGGGCCACTTGCCGAAGACTGAGTCCAGGGAGGCGATCGAGGAGGCACGGAACAGGTTCCGCATGCCCACGTTGTTGTAGCTCAGCAGGGTCATGTGGGTGTAGGAGCCACCGCCGGAGACGTCGTCCTTGCGCTGGCTCTCGTCGCCCCAGCGGACGCGGGACTTGTCGCCGCGCGCGGTCCCGGGAGTCACATAGGCTTCCACGCCAATGATGGGCTTGATGCCCTTGTCGGTGGCCTTCCGCCAGAAGTCGAAGGCACCGAAGAGGTAGCCGTGGTCGGTGGTCGCCAGGGCGGGCATCCCCAGCCGCTCCGTTTCATCGAACAGTTCCCCGAGCCTGGCGGCGCCGTCCAGCATCGAGTACTCGGTGTGGGTGTGGAGATGTACGAACGAGTCATTGCTGGAAGTCACCGGACCATTCTAGTGCCGACCCCCTGACAATTAATGCCGGCGTGCCGCAGGCTCAGGCCTTGCCGGTGCCCAGGACTTCCAGGGCGTAGGCCAGGTCCTCTGGGTATGCGCTGGTCACGGTGACGCGTTCCCCGGTGCGCGGGTGGTCAAAGCCCAGTTCACGGGCGTGCAGCCACTGCCGGGTGAGCCCGAGGGTCGCGGCGAGCCGCGGGTCGGCCCCGTAGGTGAGGTCTCCTGCACAGGGATGGCGGAGCGCGGCGAAATGGACCCTGATCTGGTGGGTCCGGCCGGTCTCCAGGTGCACCTCCACCAGGGTGGCCTTGCCGAACGCCTCGAGGACCTCGTAGTGCGTCACGGATGGCCGGCCGTCCTCGATGACGGCGAAGCGCCAGTCGTGGCCGGGATGCCGGCCGATCGGGGCGTCGATGGTGCCCTGCAGCGGGTCCGGCAGGCCCTGGACCACCGCGTGGTAGACCTTGTCCACGGTGCGTTCCTTGAATGCCCGTTTGAGGGCGGTGTAGGCGGGTTCCGTCTTGGCCACCACCATGACCCCGGAGGTTCCGACGTCGAGGCGGTGGACGATGCCGGCGCGCTCGGCGGAGCCGGAGGTGGAGATGCGGTAGCCGGCCCCGGCGAGTCCGCCGACGACGGTGGGCCCTACCCATCCCGGGGACGGGTGTGCCGCGACCCCCACCGGCTTGTCGACCACCACAAAGTCGTCGTCATCCAGCAGGATCTTCAGGCCTTCCACAACTTCCTCCACGACTTCAAGGGGGTCCCGGCGCTCAGGGACCGTCACGTGCAGCACGGCGCCGGACGCGAGTTTGGCGGACTTGCCCACCGGTTTGCCGCCGCTGACGACGTTGCCTTCGGCTATCAGCGTTGCGGCGGACGAACGGGACATGCCCATCAGCTTGGCCAGGCCGGCGTCCACACGTGTCCCGTCCAGCTCCTCGGGCACCACCACCCGCTCAGACATCGCCGGTCCCGTTCCGCTTTTCGACGCTGTGGTGCGATCCGTCAAGGGCAATCCCCCGCAGGGTCAGCAGGCAGATGATGACCACGGATGACACGACGGCGGAGTCGGCGATGTTGAAGATCGCAAAGTTGGGCAGCTGGATGAAGTCCACAACGTGCCCCATTCCGAACGACGGGTCCCGGAACAGCCGGTCTGTCAGGTTCCCCAGGGCACCGCCGAACAGCAGCCCCAGCGCCAGCGCCCACCACGCGGAACCGAGCTTACGCAGCTGGAACAGGATGGCGGCGGCAACCACCACCATGATGATCGTGAACACCCAGGTCACTTTCTCCCCAATGGAGAACGCCGCGCCGGAGTTCCGGATGTAGTACCAGTGCAGCAGCGGGGGCAGCACGGGAATCCGTTCGCCCTCCACCATGGTGCTGGTGACCCACAGTTTGGTGAGCTGGTCGAAGACGTAGGCGAAAACTGCCAGTCCGGCGAACACGGACAGCAGGACGGCGCGCCGTGGCCGCGGTGATGATGAAGCTGGGTGCGCTGCGTCAGCGGCAAGGTCGTCTGTCATGGTGCTTTCATTCGGGAACCGTCGTTAATGGCAAAAGCCGGTGGCCGAGGAATCCTCAGCCACCGGCCTTCAGAATACGTGCTAAACGGCGGCGCTGCTGCTTTCGCCGACCTCAGGGGCGGCAACGGAACCACGGGCGTCCAGGTCCCGCAGCTGGCCCTCGATGTAGGCCTTCAGGCGTGAGCGGTAGTCGCGTTCGAAGCCGCGCAGCTGCTCCACCTTGCGCTCGAGGACGGAACGCTGCTGCTCCAGGGCGCCCAGGATCTTGCGCGACTTCTCCTGTGCGTCGTTGACGAGGCTGCTGGCTTCGATCTGTGCTTCTGCGATGATCTTGTCGCGCTGCTGCTGACCCTCGGACACGTGGCGGTCGTGCATCTGCTGTGCCATGGCCAGCAGGCCGGCAGCGGACTCGGAGACATTGCTGCTGGTGACGGCGGGTGCCGCGGCTGCAACCGGTGCGGCCTGCTCGGCTTCCTTCTTCTTGGCAGCTTCGGCGGCCTTGGCCTCAGCTTCGGCCTTCGCACGCGTTTCGTCCTTCTCGGACTTGGACGGCGCGGGAACCTTCTCGACGACAGGGGCGACAGCGGAGGTGGCAGCCGGCGATCCGGAGCCGCCTTCGGCCAGCTTCTTGCGAAGTTCTTCGTTCTCCTGGTTCAGGCGCCGCAGTTCAACGACGATCTCGTCCAGGAAGTCGTCAACTTCGTCCTGGTCATAGCCTTCGCGGAACTTGGTCGGCTGAAAGCGCTTGTTGACAACGTCTTCTGGCGTCAAAGCCATCTGGTCACCTCGTTGGTCTAGTTCGTCAGGAGGCCTTCCGGCCGTCAAAACTACGGTACCTAAATATGGTCTGGTTCCTCTAATTCAACACCGTGGCGTCAAACAAAAGGTTTTCTGCGCCCGGGGATCCGTGCGGATCGGCCTCGGCGCGGGCAAGCTGATATGAAGTTATGCAAATGACTTGGTGATCGCCATGGCAATGCTCAGGCCGATGAACAGCACCAGAAACCCAAGGTCCAGCGAGACGCCGCCCAGCCGCAGCGGCGGTATGAGGCGCCGAAGAACCTTCAGCGGCGGATCGGTCACCGAGTAGACCGCATGAGCCGCCACCAATGCTACCCCCCGGGGACGCCACTCCCGGGCGAACATCTGAACCCAGTCATACACGAGGCGGACAATCAACGCGACAAAAATGAACAGCAGAACGATGTAGACGAGCCCGAATAGTATTCCCATGAGCTAACCCATTGTCTCCATGTTCGTCGCGGACACTTCCATGCCCTGGGATTCCTGCCAGATTGTGCTGCTCCCCTATTTCAGCACGGATGCCAGGCAGGTGCGCACCTGCCTGGCATCCGGAGAGCCGTTTATTAGCTTTGGTTGAAGAAGCTGGCGGTCGACTCGCTGGCTTTCTTGTCATCTCCGATGACTTCGACATACGACGGCGACAGCAGGAAAACCTTGTTCGTCACGCGCTCGATGCTTCCGCGCAGACCGAAGACGAGGCCGGCGGAAAAGTCGACAAGGCGCTTCGCGTCCGCCTCCCCCATGTCCGTCACGTTCATGATGACGGGGATACCGTCACGGAAGCTTTCGCCAATGAGCTTGGCGTCGTTGTAGGAGCGAGGGTGGATCGTGGTGATCTGCCGCAGTCCGGTGGTCTCTTCGCGGCTCGATGCCGCACGCTTGATGGGTGTCACGGGTGCGCGGTATTCCTCTTCGGCAGCTGGTGGCGCTTCACGGGTGACCTCTCGGAGCGGCGCCGGCGCGCGGCGCTCTTCACGGTCATGCTCCATTGAGTTGTCCTCATCCTTTTGCTGGGTGGAAAGCTCAGACTCGTAGTGTTCATCGCCGTCGGCGAGCCCAAGATAGATCATTGTCTTGCGCAGAGCGCCAGCCATGGTCGACTCCTAATCGTGTCCGTAAGCGGGCCGCCCAAAGGTCAAGACAGCATTGGAAATCCCCGCCATTCACTTCCAATACGACAGACGCTACCGCACGGCCGGGCGCGAACCGAGAATATCTGAGCCAATTCGGAGGTGTGTCGCACCGAATCGGACAGCAGCCTCCAGATCCTGGCTCATGCCGGCGGAAATCCCCGTGGCGCCGGGGAAATCCCGCTGCAGACCGGTTGAAATCCCCAGCAGTTTCTCAAATGCCCGGTCAGGATCCGCCCCCAGCGGCGCCACCGCCATGACACCCGCCAGACGAAGGCCGTCCGCGGCCTCGAGCTGCTCCGCAAGCTGCGGCACCTCCTCGGGCGCTGCCCCGCCGCGGTGTGCACCGGCGTCTTCTTCCAGGCTCACCTGGATGAAACAGTCCAGGTCCGCCCGGCCGGTCAGCTCCTGCTGGCCGGCCATGGCCCGTTCCAGGGCCGCCACGAGCTGGGAGCGGTCCACCGAATGCACGGCTGACGCGTACCGGACCACGGTCTTGGACTTCTTGCTCTGAAGCTGGCCCACGAAGTGCCAGGTGAGGTCAAGGGCCTCGAGTTCCCCGGCTTTGGCGGAGGCCTCCTGGTCCCGGTTCTCGCCGAAATCCTTGACGCCAAGCGCTGCCAGCCGGCGGACGTCGTCGGCCGGATGGAACTTGCTGACCACTATCAGGCGCGGCGGGTTTTCACCGCGGCCGGCAGCCGCGGCGGCGCGGCCGATGCGCTGCCGGACGGCGTCGAGGCGCCCCCGCAGCTGTTCCGTCCGGGCGTCCCCGGATGCCGGACTGTCAGTCATGGGTCCACACCAGTCCGGCGAATCTGCCTGACCGGGAGTCACGGCGGTAGGAAAACAAGGATTCGTTTTCAAGCGTGCAGGGCCCCCGGTACTCGATGGGAATGCCGAGGGCGTCGAGCTGGCTGGCGGCACCGCCGGGCAGGTCGAGCGCCGGCGTTCCCCATGTTGTGGTTGACCATGTGGCCGGAAGGAGGGCGGCGACCTCGTCGCGGAGTTCGGCGGGTACCTCGTAGCAGTTGCCGCAGACGGACGGGCCCAGCCAGGCACGGATATCCTCGGCACCGGAGGCGCGCATCTGTTCCACCGCAGCCGGAATGACCCCGGAGAACAGTCCGGGGCGCCCTGCATGCACGGCAGCCAGCACGGGACCGGAAGCCCCGGCGCCCACCAGGACCAGCGGGATGCAGTCCGCCACCATCACCGCGAGTGGCCCGCCGAGGGACACCAGCGCATCCGCTGTCGGCGCCTGCGGAACATCTGCACCGGATTCAGCAACTGTGCCGGATTCAGCAACTGCTCCCGATTCAGCAACTGTGCCGGGTTCAGCAACTGCTCCGGACTCAACGACAAGGGACACTTCGTTGCCGTGAACCTGGTTCATGTACTGGAACGCGCGGGGGGCGACCCCGGCGGCGTGCTCCAGCTGGGCCCTGCGGCGAAGCACCGCGGCAGCATCGTCGCCCACGTGCAGGGCAAGGTTGCCGGCATTCGTGTCGGTGAACGCCACGGACACGCCAGGCTGCACTTCAGCACGCCACAAAAACAATCGGAACTCCGGCTATCAGGTGAGGAAAACGGGACAGCAGCCGGGCGGATATCCGCCCGGCGACCTCCTACTTCAGGAAATCGGGAACGTCCAGGTCGTCAGACCGGCTGCCGGTGAGGTCGGGCTCAACTACAGACGGAAGGTCGACGTCGAACCCCGAGTCAGCGGGGACCGCTGACGGGCGCTGCTGCCCCCAGTTGCTGAGGCCTGCGGCACCCACACCGGCGTGTACGGGCTGGACGTGGACCTGCTGGCTGCCCGCGGACGGCTGGCTCTGCGGGGCGGCCGCCGGCACGGCGGGCCGCTGCGGGGCAGCCTGCGGCTGCGACTGGTCCATGGACGGCGAGGTGGCCTTGACGTCGTCGAAGCCTGCCGCGATGACGGTGACACGGGCTTCGTCGCCCAGGGCGTCGTCGATGACCGCGCCGAAGATGATGTTGGCTTCGGGGTGGGCAACTTCCTGCACCAGGCGCGCAGCCTCGTTGATCTCGAACAGGCCGAGGTCGGAGCCGCCCTGGATGGACAGCAGGACACCGTGGGCGCCGTCGATGCTGGCTTCCAGCAGCGGGGAGGCGATGGCCAGCTCGGCTGCCTTGACCGCGCGGTCTTCGCCGCGGGCGGAGCCGATGCCCATAAGGGCCGAGCCCGCGCCCTGCATGACAGATTTCACGTCGGCGAAGTCAAGGTTGATCAGGCCCGGCGTGGTGATGAGGTCCGTGATGCCCTGGACACCGGACAGCAGGACCTGGTCAGCGGAGCGGAAAGCGTCCAGGACGGAGACGTTGCGGTCGCTGATGGACAGCAGGCGGTCGTTGGGGATCACGATCAGTGTGTCCACCTCGTCGCGGAGGGCGTCGATGCCCGTCTCGGCGGAGCCTGCGCGGCGGCGGCCCTCGAAGGTGAACGGACGGGTGACCACACCGATGGTCAGGGCGCCAAGGGAGCGCGCAATGCGGGCAACAACCGGCGCGCCGCCGGTTCCGGTGCCACCGCCTTCACCTGCGGTCACGAAGACCATGTCGGCACCGCGGAGGACTTCCTCGATTTCGTCGGCGTGGTCCTCGGCAGCCTGCTTGCCGACCTCCGGGTTGGCCCCGGCGCCCAGCCCGCGCGTCAGTTCCCGTCCGACGTCGAGCTTAACGTCGGCATCACTCATCAGCAGAGCCTGGGCGTCGGTGTTAATGGCTATGAATTCGACACCGCGGAGACCCACCTCGATCATGCGGTTGACTGCGTTCACGCCACCGCCGCCGATGCCGACGACCTTGATGACGGCCAAGTAATTCTGCGGAGCTGCCACGTTACGTGTCCCTTGTTAGTGTCCTATTGCGAAAACTGATGGAGTCGAGCTTGAAGAGCTGAACCTTAACCTTCCAGTTGAAGGTTATAGTTATGTCAAGTAACTCACGTCTGTGACGCTATTTCCTATGCTGGCTACATTCAATAACCGCCACCGCGTGTCGTCCTAATCCCCGAGAAATACAGCGGTTCACCGCGTCACCGGATGCCGCGGCACGCTCACGTCATAGGTGTTGACCGGGTTCGCAGGATCCGCCGGTACCTTGAGCAGCGCCTCGAGTACCCGTGCCTTGAGCTCCTTCTCCCCCGCATTGCCCCAGATGACGGTCTGGCCGTCCAGCAGCTTCAGCTCCACCGCGTCCACGGATTTGGCGGAGGCGTTGGAGAGCTTGGCCAGCACATTGGCCGGAAGCGCGCCGAGGACCTCGGCCGTGGCCTGGAACAGGTCCTTGCCGATCGTGCCGGCGCCGCCGTCGATCACCGGCAGCTTCACGGAGGTGGGGTCCGCCGTGGTGCTGAGCCGCACGCCGTCGACGTCCACGAGCATGTACTCGTTGCCGCGCTTCACGAGGGCAACGGGGACGCGTTCCTGGACCTGAACCACGAGCACCGACGGCGGGTGGGCCTGAGTGGTGACGGATTTGATCTGGACGAGCGGCTTGAGCAGCGAGGTGACCTCGTCGTCGCTGACCTGCGGCAACGGCGTGCCCAGAAGCGGCTTGAGCGCCGCCTGCACCTGGGCCGGCCTGAGGAGCTTGGTGCCTGTGACGCTCACGCTGTGGACCGCCAGCACCGGGGAATAGACGGCAGCGATGATGAGACCCGCCACGAGGGCAGCCGTGACACACACCGCCACGATGAGGTTGCGCCTGATGCGCCGGCCCCGCGGTTCGGGAAACGCCAGCACATTGTCCGGCCCTGGCTTGTCCGGACTTGTGGTCTCCGGCTTCTGCGTTCCGGGCTTCCAGGCTTTTCCCTTCGGCGTGCCGGCCTTTGGCGTGCTGCGTTTCGGAGCGCTGGCCTTTGGCGTGCTGCGTTTCGGAGCGCTGGCCTGCGCCTTTTCCTGCGCGGTAACTTCCGGGACGCCCTTGGAGGCGGTGATCACGGCCGGTTTGCCGCCGTCGGGCGCGCCGGCGCTTGTGTCCCGCCCGGCAGCACCGTCCCGGGCAGCACCATCCCGGCTGGCGGGCTTGGCCGGCCTGTAGGTGGGGCGCCGGGTGCTAGCCACCGAGGGTCTCCACGATGAGCGGCCCGTAAGCGGTGACGTCCCCGGCGCCGGCAGTGAGGATGATGTCCCCCGGCTGCGCGGCCGCGGCCAGGGCGGCGACGGCTTCATCCCCGGCTCCGACCAGGCTGCCGCCAGAACCGAGGTGCTCGGTGATGAGGGCGCTGGTGACGCCCGGGATGGGATCCTCGCGGGCCGGGTAGATGTCGAGCACCAAGGCAGTGTCAGCGGCCTTGAGCGCGTCGGCGAACTCGGAGGCAAACTCCCGGGTGCGGGAGAACAGGTGCGGCTGGAAGAGGACGTGCACCCTGTGGTCGCCGGCCACGGACCTAGCCGCCGCCAGGGCGGCCCGCACTTCCGTGGGGTGGTGCGCGTAGTCGTCGTAGACCCGCACGCCCCGGCCTTCCCCCTTGTACTCGAACCGCCGGGACGCGCCGGAGAAGCCCGCCAGGGCGGAGGCGGCGGCCTGGGCGTCCACGCCGAGCTCGAGTGCCACCGCCATGGCGGCGGCAGCGTTCAGCGCATTGTGCCGTCCGGGGACCTGCAGTGCCAGCGGGAACCGGCCACCCGCCGTCGTGATGGCCACCCTGCCTGGGCCGCCGTCGTCGAGCCGCAGGTCGGCGGCATCGGAGGTGCCGTACAGGACAACACGGGTATTGCCCCGCTCACGGGTGCGCAGCGCCAGCGCGTGTGCGCCGGCGTCGTCCGCACAGGCCACCAGCACGCCGTCGGCGGGCAGCAGCTCCGTGAACCGGTCGAAGGATTCGTAAACGGCTTCGGCGGTTCCGTAGTGATCGAGGTGGTCCGGTTCCACGTTGGTGACGACGGCGATCTGCGGCCGGTAGTTCAGGAACGAACCGTCGGACTCATCCGCCTCGGCGACAAACACCTTGGAGCTGCCGTTCGCCGCGTTGACGCCAAGCGCCGGGACATTGGCCCCGATCGCGAACGACGGGTCCACGCCGGCGCCCTGCAGCAGCACGGTGATCATGGAGGTGGTGGTGGACTTCCCGTGGGTACCGGCCACGGTCACCACGAGGTCGTCGGCCATGGTGGCGGCCAGGGCTTCGGAGCGGTGCAGCACGGGCAGCCCGGCGGCCCGCGCGGCCTCGAGTTCGGGGTTGTCGGCGCGGATGGCCGAGCCTGCCACGACGGTCTGGGCGTCGCCGAGGTTCGCGGCGTCGTAACCCACGCAGATCCGGGCGCCGGCCCCGGCGAGCTCCGTCATGACCGGCAGGTCCTTCGCATCCGTTCCGCTGACGGGAACCCCGCGCGCCACCATGATCCTGGCGACGGCGGACATGCCCACGCCCCCGATCCCAATAAAGTGCACGCGGCCGAGTGCTTCCTGGCTGGGTGCTGCGTTGGTGGTCATTTGGATACCGCTTCCAGTACTAGGTCGGCCATGAGCTGGTCGGCATTTCGGATGCCGAGGTTTTCCGCGTTAGCCGCCATCGCATCGAGGCGGGGGCGGTCAGTCAGCAGCGGGATGAGATTGGTGCGGACCCATTCGGGGGTGAAGTCCCTGTCCGCCACCAGGAGGGCGCCGCCAGCATCCACAAGTCCGCGGGCGTTCAGCGCCTGCTCGCCGTTGCCGATCGGCAGCGGCACGAAGACCGCGGGAACGCCTACCGCGGCGACCTCGCTCACCGTGGCCGCGCCGGCACGGGCCAGCAGCAGGTCAGCCGCGGCGTAAACAGTCTCCATGCCGTCCACGTACTCAAGCTGCCGGTAACCGTCGGCGCTCAGCGCATTGCCGTCCGGGTCAGCCACGGACTTGCCGCGGCCGGTGATGTGGATGGTCTGGACGCCGGCCCGGGACAGCGCCTCGAGGGACGCCGCCACTGTGCGGTTGATGCTTTGCGCCCCCGAGGAGCCTCCGGTGACGATGAGCACCGGCTTCCCGGGCTGCAGGTCCAGGCTGCGCAGGGCGCCGTTCCGCGCCGTTGCCCTGACCATCGCCGAAACTTCGCGGCGCATGGGCATGCCCACATGGCGGGCGTGGGGCAGCGGTGTGCCGGCGAAGGCCACGGCCACGTGCCGGCTCAGCCGTGCTCCGACCCGGTTGGCCAGGCCCGGGCGGGTGTTGGCTTCGTGGATAACGATGGGGATCTTCCGCCGCCAGGCTGCCAGGTACATGGGCGTGCAGACGTAGCCGCCCACGCCCACGAGGACGTTCGCGCCGGCGTCGTCGAGGATGCGCCCTGCCTGCTGCACGGCGCCGGCAAGCCGTCCCGGAAGGCGGAGCAGGTCTGCGGAGGGCTTCCGCGGGAACGGGACGCGGTCGATGGTGGCCAGTTCGAGCCCGGCGGCCGGGACCAGCCTGGTTTCCATACCGGCGGCCGTTCCGACGGCGAGCAAGCGGGCATCGGGGCGGGCATCGCGGATGGCGGCAGCGATGGCCAGCAGCGGGTTGATATGGCCTGCTGTACCGCCGCCGGCGAGGACCACGGACAATGACTCGGTTTTCATCAGGTGCTGGTTTACGCTTTCGTACGGGATTTCTTGCGCCCGGGCAACCGCCACGGGCCGAGCAGTTTGCGGGGCCGGATGTTGGGCGCCATCTGTTCGCGGGCCAGTGACAACACTACGCCGATCGCGCAGAGCGACATCAGCAGCGCCGAGCCGCCGTAGGAGATGAACGGCAGGGGAACGCCGATCACCGGCATCAGGCCGGTGACCACGGCCATGTTGACCGTGCCCTGGCCCAGCAGCCACACCATGATGGTGCCGGCCAGGACCCGGTGGAACAGGTCCTCCTGCGCCACCACCACGCGGTAGATGGCGGCGCCCAGGATGGCGAACAGGACAAGTACGACGACGGTCCCCACCAGCCCGAGTTCCTCACCGATGATGGCGAAAATGAAGTCGTTGTGGGCTTCGGGGATCCAGCTGTATTTCTGCCGGCTCTGCCCGAGCCCCACGCCGAACCAGCCGCCCGATGCCAGTCCGTAAAGGCCGTTGGTGGACTGGTAGTTGGCGTCGATGCCGTCGCCGCAACTCTGGCCGGTCCACCACGAGGTGATGCGGCAGACGCGGTTGGAGCTGGTCATGGCCATGAACGCTATGACGGCACCGAGGCCCACGGCCGCGAACCCGAACAGGTACAGGCGCACGCCGGCGAAGAACAGGGCGGCGGCCGTGATGAGCATGATGATCATGCCGGTGCCGAGGTCGTTTCCGATCAGGACCAGTCCGATGATCCCGCCGGCGATGGGAACCACGGGGACCACAGCGTGTCCCCACTGGTGCAGCAGGGAGGCCTTCTTGGCCAGCACGGTGGCCATCCACAGTGCCAGGGCAAGCTTGGCCGCCTCGGACGGCTGCAGGGTGAAGAACCCGCCGATGTCGATCCAGTTCTTGTTGCCGTTGACGCTGGTGCCGATGACCAGCACGAGCCCCAGCAGGGCATAGGCGATGATGATGCCCGGCCAGGCAAGGCGCTTCAGCCATACGACGTTGATCCGCGACAGCATGAACATGCAGAAGGTGCCGATTCCGGCGAAAAGCCCCTGTTTGAGGGCTGCCGTGTAGGGCGACTCGCCGGCCGCGATGGCCTCCACGCTGGACGCCGAGAGCACCATCATGATGCCGATGGCGGTCAGGGCCAGCGTGGTGCCCAGGATGAGGTAGTAGGTGGAGCCGTTGCGCGACTTGCCGTTTCCCTCGAGGGCGGACCAGAAGCGCCGGTACCAGCGGAGCAGCCGGCCGCTCTCCCCCGCCCGCTGCCGGGTGGCCGCGGGACGTGTGGGCGTGCTGACCATTCTTACTCCTTGCCGGTCCGGGCCTCCCCTTCCACGAGCCCGCGGACCGCTGCAATGAAGGCGTCGCCACGGTGAGCATAGGAAGAGAACTGATCCATGGATGCAGCAGCCGGAGCCATCAGCACAGTGTCACCCGAGGCGGCGAGCTGCGCCGCCGATTCGACGGCCCGCGCCATCACTGCCTCCCCGGTTTCAGCTGATTCCGGTGCGGCGTCATGCCCGGTTCCGGCTGACTGCACAATTTCAGTGTGGCCTGCCGCCGGCCGGATGACGGGGACATCCGGTGCGTGTCGCTGCAGGGACTCTTCCAGCGACGCTGTGTCCTTGCCGATCAGCACCACGGCCTTCAGGCGGCGGGCATGGTCGCGGACCAGGTCGTCGTAGCTGACGCCCTTGGACAGGCCGCCGGCAATCCACACCACCGGGTCGAACGCAGCCAGGGAGGCTGAGGCTGCGTGCGGGTTGGTGGCTTTGGAGTCATTGATCCAGAGAACGCCGTTCTGCTTGGCGACCGGCTGGATGCGGTGGCTTCCGGGGATGTAGGCTTGCAGCCCTTCCCGCACGTGCTCAGGGCTGACGCCGTAGGCCCGCACCAGGCCTGCGGCGGCCAGGGCGTTGGCCACCATGTGACGGGGTGCCACCGGGCCGAGGTCGGACATGGACGCCAGTTCCACGGCGCTGTCCTTGCGTTCGGCGATGAACGCCCGGTCCACGAGCAGGCCCTCCACGACGCCGAGCATGCTGATGGCGGGCGTGAGGGTGGTGAAGGCCACCGCGCGGCAGCCTTCCACCACGTCCGCGTCCTCCACCATGCGTTCGGTTTCGATCTGCTCGTCGTTGTAGATGCAGGCCTTCTGGGTGTTTTCGTAGATTTTTGGCCTTGTCGGCGAGGTAGGACTCGTAGGAGCCGTGCCAGTCCACGTGGTCTTCAGCGACGTTGAGGCAGACGCTGGCGACTGCCGAGACAGACTCCGACCAGTGCAGCTGGAAGCTGGAGAGTTCCACCGCGAAGACGTCATACTCCACCGGGTCACGCAGGGCGTCGAGGATCGGCGTGCCGACGTTGCCCACGGCGATCGCCTTCAGGCCTGCGGCCCGCAGCATGGACTCGGTCAGGCCGACCGTCGTCGTTTTGCCGTTGGTGCCGGTGATGGTGAGCCAGTCAGCTGTCTTCCGGCCTTCGCGGACGCGCAGTCGCCAGGCGAGTTCGACGTCGCCCCAGACCGGGATGTGGGCGCGGGAGGCGGCCGCGAGCAAAGCCTGGTCCGGGCGCCAGCCCGGCGAAGTGACCACGAGGTCCGGCTTCAGGCCGTCGATCTTTGGCAGCGCGCGGACGGCATCCTCACCCAGGAGAACGTCGGCCGCGCCCACGATCCGCAGCGTGTCCGCCTTGGCCTGGGCTGTTTCCGTGGTGGCGCCGTCGACCACCACCACGCGGGCACCGAGTTCGATCAGCGTGTCCGCAGCGGCGAAGCCCGAGACGCCGATCCCGGTGACCACGACGCGCAGCCCGGCCCAGTCGGAGTCCCAGCTAACCAGGCCGCTGAGCCGCGCCGGACCGGTTACCGCCGGACCCGCCGTCATGTTGTGGGATTCGGAGCCGTTCACAGCAGGACCACCCATTCTGCGTAGAAGATGCCAAGCCCCGCGGCGACGAACAGGCCGGCGAGGATCCAGAACCGGACCACCACGGTGACTTCCGCCCAGCCCTTGAGTTCGAAGTGGTGCTGCAGGGGTGCCATCTTGAAGAAGCGCTTGCCCTTGGTCACCTTGAAGTAGCCCACCTGGATGATGACGGAGAGCGTGATAAGGACGAACAAGCCGCCGATGAAGGCCAGCAGCAGTTCGGTGCGGGACAGGATGGCGAACCCGGCGATGGCGCCGCCGATCGCGAGGGAGCCGGTGTCACCCATGAAGATCTTGGCCGGTGAGGTGTTCCACCACAGGAAGCCCACCAGCGCGGCGCTCATGATGGCTGCGAGAAGCGCGAGGTCCAGGGGATCCCGGACGGAATAGCAGCCGCTGCCCGCCTGGCGGGGTGAACCACAGGCTTGGTTGCTCTGCCAGATGCCCATCAGCGTGTAGGCGCCAAACACCATGACCGCGGCGCCGGCGGCCAGCCCGTCCAGGCCGTCGGTGAGGTTTACGCCGTTCGTCGCCGCCGTGACGATGAGGTTTGACCACAGCACGAACAGGATGGCACCAAGCACGGTGCCGCCGAACGCGAGGTCCAGCCACGGGATGTCACGGACCAGCGAGATTTTGGTGGAGGCCGGGGTGAGGCCGTCGGGATCCGGGAAGTAGAGGGCCATGACGGCGAAGATGATGCCCACGGCCGCCTGGAGGATGAGCTTGGCCTTGGCGTTCAGGCCGAGGCTGCGCTGCCGGGAAATCTTGATGAAGTCGTCGAGGAAGCCCACCAGGCCCATCCCCACCATCAGGAAGAGCAGCAGCAGCGCCGACGCGGACGGCCCGGCCGACCGCGGGTTCATGAGCCACATGATCAGGTGGGTCAGTCCGTAGCTCAGCAGGACCGCGCCCACCACCACGGTGCCACCCATTGTGGGCGTGCCACGTTTGGTGTGGTGCGACGTCGGTCCGTCATCGCGGATGAACTGGCCATAGCTCTTGCGGACCAACAGCCGGATGAACAGCGGCGTACCCACCAGTGCCAGCAGCAGGGCCAGGCCAGCGCCGATCAGAAGTGCAATCACAGCAGCTCGCTCCCTTCATTGGCAGATGTGGGGGTGGCATGTGGGGGTAATGCTATCCGATCGCCCAAATGGCGAAGTCCCACGCTGTTGGAGGACTTGAAGAGCACCAGGTCGCCGGGTTCGAGCTGCTCCTGGAGCAGTTCGTAGGCTTCATCAACGGTCTCGGCGAAGATGCATTCATCGCCCCAGGACCCCTCCTGCACTGCGGAAACGTACAGCGAACGCGCTTCGCGGCCCACCACCAGGAGGCGGGAGATGTTCAGCCGCACCACCTGCGTGCCGACGGCGGTGTGCTCGCGGATGGAATCGTCGCCCAGTTCCAGCATGGCCCCGAGCACGGCCCAGGTGCGGCGGCCGCGGCCCAGATCGGCCAGCGTGCGCAGCGCAGCCCGCATGGATTCCGGGTTGGCGTTGTACGCGTCGTTGATGACCGTGACGCCGTCGGGCCGTTCGGTCCGCTCCATGCGCCAGCGGCTGGCCGCGGACTGGGAACTCAGTGATGCGCCGATCCGGTCAGCCGGCACACCTGCCGCGTGCGCGGCCGCTGCTGCGGCGAGGAGGTTCGCAACATGGTGTTCGCCGATGAGTTTGCTGGTGACCCTCACCGTGGGCTCCCCCGGCACTTCGAGGTCAAACTCCGGGTTGCCCGAGGCGTTGGTGTCCAGGTTGGCGGCCCGGACGGCAGGAGCGTCCGGCTCAGCATCACGGGAGGAGAAGCCCAGGACAGTTGCCTGGGTCCGCGCCGCCATGGGAGCAACGCGCAAGTCGTCAAGGTTCAGCACGGCGGTGCCTTCGGCGGGGAGCGCCTCGGCGAGTTCGCCCTTGGCGGCGGCGATGTTTTCCACGCCACCGAATTCCCCGGCGTGGGCTGTTCCCACGCCGAGCACCACTCCGATTTCGGGCCGGACCATGTCGGCCAGGTAGCGGATGTGTCCGATGCCCGTGGCGCCCATTTCGATGACCAGGAACCGGGTATCAAAGCCCGCCTGGAAGACCGTGAGGGGCACTCCGACCTCTCCGTTGTAGGAACCCTGGGGTGCAACGGTCGGCGCTTCAGCCGACAGGATACCCGCGAGGAGGTCCTTGGTGGTGGTCTTGCCGGCCGAACCGGTGATGCCGATGACCGTCAGCGCCTCACCGGCGGCCTCGCGGTGGTGCCTGATCCGCCGGACAGCCTCTGCCGCAAGGGCGCCCATGGCCAGCACCGCATCCGCGACAACGACCGACGGGTAGGTCCGGCCGGCGTCGTCCTTGATTTCGCGTTCAGTGAGGGCCAGCACCGCGCCGCGGCCAAAGGCCGCACCAACGAAGCTGTGCCCGTCTGCGCTTTCGCCCGGTTTGGCGACATAGAGGGAGCCGGTAACGGCCTCCCGCGAATCGGTCACCACGGATCCCGGGGTGACGTCGGGGTCGGCAAGCAGCCGGCCGTTGGTGATTTCGGCGATTTCCGCCGCAGTTAGTTCAATCATGTCGGTCTAGGACTCTATCCCGTCGTCTTGGAGAACGGTGAATCCTCGTGCCGTCAAGGCGTTCCGTAGTTCCACCCTGTCGTCGAGGGCAAGGTTCACTCCCTTGACCTCCTGCCACACTTCGTGCCCCCGCCCCGCAATGAGGATGGTGTCCTCCGGTGCCGCCAGGTTGACGGCCTCCCGGATGGCAGCGTCCCGCGGATAAACCTCCATGATTTTGCAGTCCAACTGCTCGGCTTCCTTGGCGTCCGTGGCACCTACCAGCACCTCGGCGCGGATCGCCGCGGCGTCCTCATCATGGGGGTCGTCGTCGCTGACGATCACGACGTCGGCAAGCCGGGCCGCGGTGGCGCCCATGGACGGGCGCTTGCCCTGGTCGCGCTGGCCCGTGGCGCCGAAGACCACGATGACCTTGGACGCGGGCTCCGGGGACCGGACGGCCGCCAGGGCGCGTGCCAGTGCATCGGTGTTGTGCGCGAAGTCGACGACGGCGGCCGGCCGGGTGGAGACGAGCTGCATACGGCCCGGCACCGCCACAGTGAACGGATCTTTGGAATCGAGTGCTGCCTGCACTTCGGCGGGGTCTGCGCCGCCGGCGAGCACCATGGCCAGGGCCAGTGCCGCGTTGGAGACATTGAAGGCCCCGGGCAGCCCGGTGTGCACGCGGAGTTCCGTGCCGTTCCGGCCGCGGAGGGTGAATTCCGTACCGAGTCCGCGGGGCTTTGAGTCCGTGACCGTCCAGTCGGCTCCTGCCGGCCCGGCCGGGTCCGCTTCCGGCCCGCTGCCGGGCTGGATGGTTGCCAGCGTGGTGACCGGAAGCTCAGTCTGGGCGGCAAGCCGTCGTCCCCACTCGTCGTCGACCGTCACGACGGCGGCACGGGCACGTTCGGCGGTGAAAAGCTCCGCTTTGGTCCGGTAGTACTCCTCCATGGTGCCGTGCAGGTCCAGGTGGTCCTGGGTCAGGTTGGTGAAACCGACGACGTCGAAGACCACGCCGTCCACCCGGCGGAAGGAAACCGCGTGCGAGGAGACTTCCATGGATGCGGCGTCGAGCCCGCGTTCCCGCATGAGGGCCAGCAGGGCGTGGACATCCGTGGATTCCGGGGTGGTCAGGAGGCTTGGGATCGGGTCTCCGCCGGCCAGGATCTCGATGGTGCCGATGAGTCCGGTCTTCTTGCCCATCGCCTGCAGCAGGGCGTTGATGAAGTACGTGGTGGTGGTTTTTCCGTTGGTGCCCGTCACGCCGAACATCGAGGGGCCCGGAAGGTCGGCGTCCTGGCTCCGGTAGATCAGCCTGGACAGCCGGCCCACCACACTGCGGGGTTCCGCCACCACCAGCACGGGCACAGCGATGTCCGACCCCAGGGCAAGGAGTCTCGCGCCGGCGTCGTCCGTCAGCACCGCCACCGCGCCGGCCTCGAGCGCCGTCCTCGCGAAGTCCGCGCCGTGCCGCGCCGCTCCCGGCAGGGCAACATACAGGTCCCCGCGCTCCACGGTCCGGGAGTCGAGCGAGATGCCGGTGACCTGAACCGATTCGGAGGCCCCGGGCACGGTGACGCCTACTGACTGGCCGACGACACCGAGCTCGACGGCGGCGACGGCGGTGGGCCGGAAGCCGCTCTTGGATGCCTGCCCCTCCGGGGCGTCGGCAGTGCCGGGGTCATGGTGCTGTGGCAACTGAATCTCCGTTGGTGCTGGTGGACCGGCGGACACCACCGAACTGTTTGTTCAGGTGTGCCGCGGTCTTATCTTGGCGGGCGTTACTTGGTGTACTGCGTTACTTGGCGAACTGCGTCATTTTGCAAACTGCGGCAGCCTGACGGGCGCGCCCTTGGACGGCGGAACGTTGTACGTCCGCAGCGCCTGGCTCATGACCGAGCGGAACACGGGCCCGTTGGTGATCCCGTAAATGGACCCCTTGGGACGCTGCAGGACCACCTCCACAATAAACCGCGGATCGTCCATCGGCGCCATCCCCACCATCGAGGCGGTGTAGCCGCAGAAGCCAGCAGTCCCGTCGTCGCAGGGCGATTGCGAGGTGCCCGTCTTGGCTCCGACCCGGTAGCCGTCGATGGCGGCCTCCTTGATCTGGCCTTCCGTGACGGCACTTTCGAGGATGTCCCTCACCTGCTGGGCTGTCTCCTCCGAGACCACCCTGCGGGGCGGCTTGGCCGCCACCTTGTCTTCGGTTCCGTCGGGGCTGATGTAGCTGTCGATGAGCCGCGGCTGCAGCATCACGCCGTCATTGGCGATGGACTGGTAGGCGCGGACTGTCTGGAGTGTCGACTGCGAAACACCCTGGCCGAACAGCACCGTGTACTGCTGGCGGCCGTCCCACTGGTCGGCCGGGGTCAGGATGCCCTTCGCTTCCGCCGGCAACCCGATCTCCGGCGCCTCGCCGATGCCGAATTTCTGCAGCCAGTCGTGGCGCTGGTCCTTGGTGAGGCGCTGGCCCGCCATTACGGTGCCCGTGTTCATGGACCAGCCCAGGATGCCCGCCAGGGTCCGCTTCTCGGTCCCGTGGGAAAAGGAATCGTCGAACTGCTGGCCATCCACCACCAGAGACGGCGGGATAACGAAGGTGTCCAGCGGTTTGGCCTTGCCTTCTTCGATGACGGCGGCGGCGGTGATCATCTTTTCCACGGACCCCGGCTCGTACGCCGCCGTGACGGAGCGGACGCCGCGGTCCTTGGCTGCCACCTTGCCGGGGTCGTTGGGGTCGGGCGTGTTGGTGTCGGCCATGGCGATGATGTTGCCGGTCTTAACGTCCGAGACGATGATGACCCCCCACTCGGCGCTGAGCTTGTCCGCCTGGGTCTGGATGGCCTGCTGGGCGAAGTACTGGAGATCGGAGTTCAGGGTGAGCTTGACGTCCTTGCCGTCCTGCGCGGGCGTCAGTTCGTCGATGCCCACGGGAATGCGGAGGCCGTCGGCGCCGATTTCGAAGACGCGCTTGCCCGCGGTGCCACGCAGTATCCCGTCCTGGGTCTGTTCGAGGCCGGCCTGGCCGGTGGTTCCGTTCTCCAGGAAACCCACAATGCCGCCGGCCACGGAGCCGTTCGGGTACACGCGCTTGCTGGTGCCTTCGGAGAAGATGCCCGGGATCTGCAGTTCCGAAACCCGGTTTTCGACGTCCGGCCGGAGGTCCTTGGCCACGATGTAGTACGTCCTGGTTCCGGTGACTGATTTGCGCACGTCCCCGGCATCCATGCCCAGGACGGCAGCAAGCTCGGCGATCCCCTGGTCACGCGACACGGTGACGAGCTCGTCCTTGCCGTTCACCTTTTCAAGCCGCTTGAAGGATTCGGTCTTGGTATTTACAGACTGGTCAACTGTGATGTTGTAGCGGATAACACTGTTGGCCAGCACGGTGCCATTCGCGTCCAGGATACTGCCGCGTTCGGCCGGCAGCACGGTGGGGCGCAGCCGGTTGTCAAGGGCAGCTTCAGCCATGCCGCCAACGTCCAGCCCCTGCACCAGGAACAGCTTTCCGCCGACCACCACCAGCAGCGCAAGCATGATGCTGAGTCCGAGGCGGAGCCTCTTCGTGGCGTTAGCGGCCTTCTTCTTGCTTGCCTTGCTCTTGCCTTGCGCCACGCTCATCCCCTACTGCTTGCCATGCGGGCTACCAGCCGCCTGTTCCTTCCCTACTGCCCCGGCGTCCTTTGCTCAGGCGCCGGAATGGTGCCCCCGTTGAGGGCGGCCGGCTTGGCTGCAGCTGCCGGTTCGGCCGGCTTCGCAGCCGCCGGGGTCTCCGGCTGGGCAGCTGCCGTTTCACCGGCAGCCGGGGCCCTGCTTGCCAGCGGCTCGCCCGAACTGGCGGGCGGAACCACATTCAGCTGACCCGGGACGGCAGGGGCAGCGATCACCGCTCCTGCCGAGTCTCCCTTGACCGCCGGTTTGGCATCCCCGCTCACGGTCAGCGTGGAAAGATCAATCTGTCCCTTGCCGGTGGCAGCAACCATTCCCAATTCTGAAGCCTTGGCAGCCAGATTCTGGGGAGCCTCGAAGTTTTGCACCTGCTGTGTCAGGTCCTGGTTCTGCTTGGTCAGTGCGGTCTGTTCGGCACGGAGCTTGACCAGCTGGTACTGGGCCGTGGATACAGAGATGTTGAGCACCAGCACCGCGATCAGTGCGGCCGCCAGCATACCGAAGCAGAGAACAACAAAGGGCGCGCGGCGCTTCCTCGGTGCGGACCGGACCAGGGACAGCGGGGTGCGCGCCTTGCGGGCCGAACCCGGAAGGCCGGCCTCTACATCCTGGACGCTCGGGCCTGACGGAAGGGCGAGGTTCTTGGCAGCTGCTGCGCTCATGTTGCTCTCCTGGCTCTGATACGTTCCACTGCGCGCAGCCGGGCTGATGCTGCACGCGAATTCTCTGCGATCTCGACGGCGGTAGGCACCTCGGTGCCTTTGGTCAGGGTTTTGAGTTCGGCCTTGTGTTCTTCGAGCTCCACCGGGAAACCGAGCGGAGCTGACGATTTGGAGCGGGTCTGGAAGACGCCCTTGACGATCTTGTCTTCCAGGGAGTGGTAGGACATCACAACGATCCGGCCGCCAAGGGCGATGGCATCCACCGCTGCCGGAACGGCACGCTCAAGGACTTCGAGTTCCTCATTGACTTCGATGCGCAGTGCCTGGAAGGTGCGTTTGGCCGGGTGCCCGCCGGATTTGGCCGCGGCGGCCGGAACCACTGCCCGGATCTGTTCGACGAGTTCCCCCGTGGTGGTGAACGGCTTCGCGGCCCGGGCGTTAACGATCCTGTTGGCGATGCGCCCCGCGAACTTTTCCTCACCCCACTTGCGGATGATCCTGACCAGTTCCTCTTCGCTGTAGGTGTTAACGACGTCCGCCGCCGTCTGGCCGCGGCTGGTATCCATCCGCATGTCCAGGGGTGCGTCAAAGGAATACGCGAAACCGCGTTCCCGCTCGTCGAGCTGCAGGGACGAGACCCCGAGGTCCATCAGGATGCCGTGGACTTCGGGAATGCCGAGGTCCTCAAGCACCTCGCCGATCTCGTCGTACACAGCGTGAACCAGGTCCGTGCGCGCCGCGAAGGGCTTGAGCCGCTCACCTGCCAGCGCCAGGGCTTCCTCGTCACGGTCGATGCCCACCAGGTGCAGGTCAGGAAAACGCTGGAGCATGGCTTCGGAGTGCCCGCCCATGCCGAGCGTGGCGTCGATGGCCACCGGTATCTCTCCGCGCAGGCGTGCCGCTTCGAATCCGGGCGCCAAAAGATTGATGCACCGGTCCTTCAGGACCGGCACATGCCGTTCGGACGTAGGCTTCGGCTGGTCGGGTTCTGTCACGCCTTCGTCCTTCCTTGAGCGCCTCGTGTGCTTCTTGGGCCAGATCCCCATCCGCGCCTATCCCCGCGGCTGCCTGGCTCCGGGGAAGTGAGCCAGGTAGTCGTCAAGGATGGGCGGCTGGAGATCTCGTCCAAGAAACGGATTCGGGCCGGCCTAAAGGATGCCGGCGATGGGGTTGTCGGTTTCAGCGAAGGAGGTTTCCTTCTCTGCAAGGTACGTATTCCAGGCCTGGGCGTCCCAGATCTCAGCTCGGGTGCCGGCCCCAATAACAGCCAACTCCCTGCCGAGCCCTGCGTACTCCCGGAGCGCGGGAGGTATGGTCACGCGCCCCTGCTTGTCAGGCACCTCGTCCGAGGCTCCAGAGAGAAAAACCCGGATGTAGTCACGAGCCTGCTTGTTGGAGATCGGAGCCTCCCGGATCTGCTCGTGAACCCTCGCGAATTCCTGCTCGCTGAAGACGTAGATGCAGCGCTCCTGACCTCGGGTGAGAACAAGTCCGCCGGCAAGCTCCTCGCGGAACTTAGCGGGAAGAATGATCCTGCCCTTTTCGTCAAGACGCGGTGAGTGTGTCCCAAGGAACACGTCCCACCGCCCGTCTGCCGTCAGAAGCCGAACAACCCCCGCGCTGCCACTACCCTCTTACGCGCCCCACTTTACTCCACTTCTCCCCACAGTCAACGCGACGCGGACGTTTCTCACCGGTTTGGACAAACATTTTTCCGCGGAATGGCGGGGATTTTTGCCGGGGGTGGAAAGTGGAGGGGAATCGCGCCGGCCCTCAGATGGCATCCGCAGCGAGATCAGGCTCGGAGCACGGGCTCCCGGCATCAGTTCCGTGGCTTAAAGCAGAATGACCCGCCGCAGCGGGTCATTCCTGGATTATGGGCGCCCACCCGGGATAGCCCCGGTGGTGCTATGTGGAGGGTGGTGCTATGTGGAGGGTGCTACGAAGTGGAGGTGGCGGGAAGTGGAGGAGGTGGGAAGTGGAGC
Organism: Arthrobacter globiformis NBRC 12137; assembly: GCF_000238915.1. Taxonomy (GTDB): domain Bacteria; phylum Actinomycetota; class Actinomycetes; order Actinomycetales; family Micrococcaceae; genus Arthrobacter; species Arthrobacter globiformis. The sequence continues at coordinate 140,226 of NZ_BAEG01000051.1, forward strand.
GTTGGCTCAGGACTCCCCGCGGCGCCTTTCATCCCATCGTTCTTCGAGGCTGTTCATGAAGGAGCTCTTGTTCTTCGACTTACGGCCATGCCCGCCGGCCTTTGCTTTGCCGGCCGCAACGCTGCGCATCGTGGCAAAGTAAACTCCGGCACCCATGACGACGAACCCGAGGACCCCTACAAATATGTTCTGGAGGGAAACCCCCACCAGGAGGAGCAGCACCCCGGCCAGCGTGGCCAGTACGCCAATCACAATGTGCCGGGTGGACCAGCTGCGGCCGGGATCCGAGCCCATGGAATTGGCGAACTTGGGATCGTCCTCATGCAGTTGCCTCTCGAGTTGCTCGAGCAGCTTCTGTTCGTGCTCCGAGAGCGGCATCACGACCTCCTTAAGTAGGCCAACGTCCAGACAGGTCGGAACCGGTTGTTCCTGCCCCGTCAACGACCGGCATGCCATCCAGGTTCCCGGCCTGCCAACCTCGGCAGATCCAGGGATTCAAGCATACGTACGTGGCGGGTCGGGTGATCCACACATGTCCAGACGTTCGAAATCTTTGTATCTATAAGGATAGTTTGTTAGGCGCTGTTCTGAAAGACGCTGTTCACGGGCGGCAACACTCCCCAAGGCCCTGAACTGGCCCGGATCTTCGGCCGTGAACGCGGTTTCCCGCACCCTCGGGTGTCGCGGGAATCACGTCAGCCGGAACTCATCAGGAGTTGCCGCTGCCCGGCTCAAGCAGCCGGGCCGGAAGCACGGACTTACTGCCGAATTTCTGGGCCACTTTGTCCAGCGCCTGTTCGGCGGCCCGCCAGTTGTCATCGCGCCTGTCCAGGCTCAGTTGGAGGGAGGTCTGGGCGGCGGCTTCCAGCTGCTCCGCACGGACGCCCACCAGCCGGACCGTCAGGGGCCGGCTGCCCAGTGACTCCAGCAGCTGGATGGCCACTGCATAGATGAGCTGCGCACTGTCCAGTGGCGTGTGGACGGTGCGGCTTCGGGTTACGGTGGAGAAGTCGGCGTACCGCAGCTTGAGCGCCACCGTCCGGGCCACCAGCCCCGAAGCACGAAGCCGCTCGGCGGTGCGGTGGGACAGCCGCAGCAGCTCCCTGTGCAGCAGGGCATCGTCCGCCGTGTCCGCAGCGAACGTTTCCTCCGCTCCGATGCTTTTCTCGACCCGCACCGGCGTGACAGTCCGGCTGTCGATACCCCAGGAGAGCCGGTGGACGTGCTCACCGGTGGCGCCCAGCACCTTCTTGAGCGAGGAGACCGGCGTGGCAGCGACGTCCGCCACGGTACGGATTCCCATGCGGGCCAGCACCTCCGCCGTCTTGCCCCCGACACCCCAGAGGGCATTGACCGGAAGGCTGTGAAGATACGGTACGGTCTGCTCCGGCCGGATGAGCAGCAGGCCGTCCGGCTTGCACCGGGTTGAGGCGATCTTGGCCACGAACTTGCTGGCGGCGATCCCCACGGACGCCGTAATGCCCAGTTCGCCGGCGACCCTCCGCCGGATCAACTGCCCGATTTCCGACGGCGGACCGAGCCTGCGGATCGCGCCGCCGACGTCCAGGAACGCCTCGTCAACACTGAGCGGCTCGACGAGCTCGGTGATGGACTCAAATATCGCCATCAGCTGGCCGGACACTTCGTAATACAGCTTGTGCCGGGGCTCGATGATGGCGGCCTGCGGACACAGCCTGCGGGCCACCGCCATGGGCATCGCCGATTTCACGCCGAACCTGCGTGCCTCGTACGACGCAGACAGCACAACGGAACGCTCCGCAGGAAAGCCTACGATGACCGGCCGGCCGCGCAGGTCAGGGCGGGCCCTCAGTTCAACCGAGACAAAAAACGCATCCATGTCGACGTGCATAATGCTCGCCCGCCGAAGGTCCCGCAGCCGCGCTTCCGTCTGCTCTCTGTCTTCGTCCGGCCCCACAACTGCAATCCTATGCCCTGCACCTGACTAAACTGGAGGCTGAATCCGGCATCAACACCCAGGAGGACCGCACCTGTGAAGGTCATTCGAACGCTCATGCCTGCCCGCCTTGGGCTGCTCGCCGCTGGAGCGGCCGTAGTGGCGGCGGCGTCAGCGTGCACACCACAGGAACCCGGTTCCGCGACGTCCGCGTCAGCGGCGCCGGCATCCTCGTCCGCAGTGGCGACTGCCACGGCGTCCGCGACCGCAACCGCCAGCCCCAGTGCAACACCTGGCACGTCGGCCACCGTGGGGGCGCTCGTCGCCGGCTTCCCGTCAAAGCTTCTTCCCGTGATGCCCGGGACCAAGGTGGTTGCCAGCAGCTTCGATAAGTCAACATCCCCGGCCACCGCCGCACTGGTGGGATCAACCGCCGCCAAGCCGGCCGCCGTCGTCGCGTATTACACCAAAGCCCTGGAGGCACAGGGCTTCAAACCCGTTCCCGGCAACACGGTGGGCAGCGTGGCGTCCAAGGACTTCGTGCGGGCGGGCAACGAGACCGTTAACATCGCCGTCCCCGCAACCGGCGGAATTTCCACCTTCACCATCGGCGCCAACGTGACGCCCGAGTCCGTCAAGTGATGGTGGCCGAGCAGCTTCGCGTGGAGCAGGCGGACTTCGTGGCCGCCGTAGCGGGAAAGCTCACAGACTTCTTGACAACCCGGCAGTCGATCATGATGGCAATCTCGCCGGACATCGATCCCATCATGGGGTCCATCTCCAACCTGGTCACCGGAGGGAAGCGGCTTCGTGCCCTCATGTGCTACTGGGGATGGCGCGGAGCGGGCGGCCCCGCCTCGGCCAAGGACATCGTCACAGCAGGCGCCGCGCTTGAGCTGTTCCAGGCGGCAGCCCTGATCCACGACGACATCATCGACCGGTCGGACACCCGCCGCGGCGGACCCAGCGTGCACCGCCGGTTCAGCCAGCTCCACGAGTCCCAGGGCTGGGCCCTCGACAGCGAACGCTTCGGCCACGCCGCGGCCATTCTGGCCGGCGACCTCTGCCTATCCTTCAGCGAGGAAGCCTTCACCGATATCGGCGAAACGGCAGCCTCAGGAAGCAGGGCAAGGCTGATCTTCAACCTGATGCGTTCGGAGGTCATGGCCGGCCAGTACCTGGACATCCTCGAAGAGGTGGCCGGGCCGGTCCGGGACCGCGCCGGGGCCGTCAGCCGCGCCCAGTCGATCATCCGCTTCAAGTCGGCCAAGTACTCGACGGAACATCCGCTCGCCCTGGGCGGTGCGCTCGGCGGAGCCTCGGACGAACTGCTCCGCGGCTACTCCGCGTTCGCCCTCCCCCTGGGCGAGGCCTTCCAGCTTCGAGACGACGTCCTGGGCGTTTTCGGCGACCCGGTCACCACTGGAAAGCCAGCGGGAGACGACCTCCGGGAAGGCAAGCGGACGGTCCTCGTGGCCTTCGCCCTGGACCTGGCCACCCCCGAGGAGTCCGCGTTCATCGACTCAAAGCTTGGCAGCCCCGACCTGGGTGAGGAAGACGTGGCCGAGATCCGCCGGATCATCGCGGACTGCGGTGCGCTGCAGGCCACGGAAGTGCTGATCGAGGAATTCGGTGCAGCGGCGTACGCGGCACTGGAGGTCCTGCCGCTGGAAGACCTCCCCAAGACCGCGCTGCGGCGGCTGGCTGAGGCGACAGTGAGCCGGGCCGCCTGATCGGCTGGCCCGGCCCCTCCATCAGGCTGGGTTAGTTACCAGGCTGGGTTAGTTGCCAGGCTGGGCTGGTTCTACCAGGCCAGGGACTGCGCCCGGCGTCGGATTTCCGTCTTGCGGCCTTCACGGAGGGCATCAATGGGCCGCCCGCGAAGTGACTCGTCAGGGGTAAAAAGCCAGCCGATAAGCTCCTCGTCAGAGAAACCGGCGTCTGACAGCACCACAATCGTGCCCTTGAGGCTGTCCACGACGTGGCCGTCCTGGAGGAAAGCCGCGGGCACCGAACGGATCCGCCGTTCCCCGACCCGCAGGGCCGCCAGCGCGCGCTCGTCAAGGAGCCCGTGGACTTTGGTAATGGACACATCCAGCAACTGGGCGACGTCGGGCAGGGGCAGCCAGTCGCCTACAAGGGTTTCTACAGTACTCACGGGTCAAGGTTGCCATGTCGGGCGCCCGCAAGCCTAGTCGAAACAGCTCACGTGTGCGCCCGCTCCATTTTCGCGCGCGACACTCCCAGCCGGGCAGATTTCCCGGCTGAAAGCCCGTTCTTGTGCTAACCGAAAAATCGTGAGAGATTCACATAGATAACATTCGCAACACGATTAACATCAGTAACATTGGTATCACGAGCAACTGGCATGACCGACAGCATTCGCCGCTGAGAAGAGGATCTTTCCCATGACGACGACCCGCTCCACTAAGCAGTCACCCCGGCCGGGGCTGCCCCTGATCGCGGCCACGACGGCCACGCTCCCCGCCGTCATGCTTTCCTCCCTTGCGGTCGCCCAGCCCGCAGATGCCGACACCCGGCCCCAAACCGTGCCCGCAACACTCGCCGCCGCCATCGAGGCACAGGCGGCAGCAGTCAGAGCTGGCATCATCCCCGCAGCCGCCGTGCCGGCCGCGCTCCCGTCGGGCCTTCAGCCCACCCGCGTCACCCCGACGGCCCACACGGTGGTCCGCGGGGACACGGTCAGCGGCATCGCCGGCCGGTACGGGCTGAGCACCACTGCCGTGCTGAAGCTCAACAACCTGAAATCGAACTCCGTGATCTACCCGGGGCAGCGGATCAAGCTGAAGGCAGCCGCCGCTCCGGCGGCCAGGACTGCTGCTGCGCCTGCCAGCACCGCTGCCAGGACGTACACGGTCAAGTCCGGCGACACACTGGGCGGCATCGCCGGGCGGCACGGCGTCAGGCTCTCCCAGGTGCTCAGCTGGAACGGGCTCAAGGTGACGTCGATCATCTACCCCGGCCAGAAGATCCGCCTCGGCGCCGGCACGGCTGTCGCGGCGGCACCGGCCAAGGCGGCAGCACCGGCCGCCACCCGCTCAGCCTCCTACGTCATCAAGTCCGGGGACACGCTGTCCGGCATCGCGGCCAGGCACGGCGTCAAGCTCGCGGACATCCTGTCGGCGAACCGGCTGAAGGTCACCAGCATCATTTACCCCGGCCAGAAGCTCGCCATTCCCGGCAAGGCCGCAGCCGTCCAGCCGGCATCCAGCGTCACGCCGCTCGTGCCCAGCTCGTTCCTTGGCTACACCTACCCGGCAGCCGTGGTCAGCTCGGCCAACAAGAACAAGGCCCTGCTCAACGCCTCGCCGGTTCCGTCGCTTGCCCAGATGCAGTCCATCGTGGCCGACACGGCACGGCGGATGGGCGTGGATCCGGCGCTGGCACAGGCCTTCGCGTACCAGGAATCCGGGTTCAACCAGCGGGCGGTGTCTCCGGCCAACGCCATCGGCACCATGCAGGTCATCCCCTCCTCCGGCGAATGGGCATCCGACCTCGTGGGCCGGAAGCTGAACCTGCTTGATCCGTATGACAATGCCACCGCCGGAGTCGCCATCATCCGCCAGCTGATCCGGACCAGCAAGAGCCTGGACTACGCCATCGCCGGCTATTACCAGGGCCAGTACTCGGTCAACAAGCACGGAATGTACACCGACACCAAGCGCTACGTCGCAGCCATCAAGGCACACCGTAAGAACTTCAGCTGACACCCTCAACTGACCCCGGTGCCGGCAGATCCCGGCTCCGGGGAGCATAACGATACGGGTCCGGATCGCATGTTGATTCGGACCCGTTTCCGTGCAGCACTTAGTATCGAAGAGTGCAGGAAAACGCTTTAGGCAGTCTCGTTGGGTCCCTGGTGGACAACCGCTACCAGGTGAAATCCCGGTTGGCGCGGGGCGGGATGTCCACCGTCTATGTGGCCACGGACCAGAGGCTGGACCGTGATGTTGCCCTGAAAGTCCTGCATCCACATCTGGTCAACGACGGCAGTTTCCTGGACCGCCTGGCCCGCGAAGCACGGGCAGCCGCCAAGCTCTCACACCCGCATGTGGTGGGCGTCCTCGACCAGGGGCACGATGGAGACACCGCCTACCTCGTGATGGAGTACATCAAGGGGCACACCCTCCGCGACGTCATCAACAGCAAGGGCGCCCTGTCCCCCCGGCTGGCCCTGGCACTCATCGATCCGGTGGTGGAAGGCCTGGGGGCTGCCCATGCCGCCGGCCTGATCCACCGCGACGTCAAGCCGGAGAACGTCCTGATCGCCGACGACGGCCGGATCAAGATCGGCGACTTCGGCCTCGCGCGCGCCGTGACGACGACAACCAGCACAGGTGCCCTGATCGGCACCGTCGCGTACCTCTCGCCGGAACTGGTCCTTGGCAAGCCGGCCGACGCACGAAGCGACATCTATTCCACGGGCATCATGCTGTTCGAGATGCTCACCGGACGCCAGCCGTTCGACGGCGACGTCCCCATCCAGGTGGCCTACCAGCACGTGAATTCTGCGGTGGGTGCCCCGTCAGGCCTGGTTCCAGGCCTCGCGGGGGAAGTGGACGAACTCGTGCAGTGGTGTACGGCCAGCGACCCCGAGCAACGGCCGGTGGACGGCAACGCCCTGCTCGCGGAACTCCGTCACATCCGGACCAACCTCACCGACACCGAACTTGACCTGCAACCCCCCGCAGCCATCCAGGCGGCCGCGTCGGCAGGTATGGCCCCCGGCCCCGGCCCGCGCGGCATGGGCGCTCCCCCGGCACCTGCCCGGATGCCGTCCCGCATGCCGCAGAGCCCACACGCCCAAGGAAACCAGGGAGGCCCCGGAAACCAGGCAAACCACACCGAGCTGCTCGCACCCATTCACGGCGATGACGTCCCCCGGGGCCGGCCCACGGAAGTCATTTCCCGCACCAGCAACCCGACCACCGTGTTTTCCGCCCCCGCCTCCCCACCTCCCGCCTCTTCAAGGCCTGCCGATTCAACTCCTGTCTCTTCAACTCCTGTCTCTTCAACTCACAGGCCGGTCCTCCCGCCCTACGGGTTCGACAACGACGACGACAGGGAGGCTGCCCCGCTCCCCCTGAGCAAGCGGGAACAGCGGAAGCTGGACCGCCACGAACAAAAGGAACGGTCGCGCGCCGCGGCCACTCCCGTCCGAACGCTCCGGGAAGGGAATTCCCGGCGCCGGGGAGCGCTCTGGATTGTGGTCCTGGTGATCCTGGCCCTTCTGGCCACGGGAGCGGGCTGGTTCTTCGGCATGGGCCCCGGCTCCCCCGGCACCGTGCCGGCCGTGGCGAACAGGACCGTGGCGGAGGCCCAGCAGCTGCTCCGGGACGCCGGTTTCCAGTCCAGTACCAAGGACGTCTTCGACGACGACGTCAAAGCCGGACTCGTGGTGGGATCAGAGCCGGACGCCGGAACGGAAATCCGCAAATTCCAGCAGGTCTCGCTGTTCGTGTCCAAGGGTCCGCAGCTATTTCCCCTGCCGCAGCTGACGGGCAAGACGCTCGATGCGTCCAAGGAAGCACTCAACGGGGCCGAGATGGCGCTGGGCAAGGTCACCGAAAAGTTCGATGAGGAGGTGCCTGCCGGCACGGTGCTGGGCCAGGCTCCGGCCCCGGGAACCGCCGTGCGGCATGGGACACCGGTAAGCCTCACTGTCTCGAAGGGCCCGCAGCCCATTCCCGTGCCGGACGTGCGCGGACAGGACCAGGACGCGGCGTTCCGTGCCATCGAATCCGCCGGCCTGAAAGCCGTCTTCGCCGACGAAACGGTGCATGACCGGAACGTTCCCAAGGGCGCCGTGGTCAGCCAGGAGCCTGCTTCAGGAACCCTGACAAAGGGCCAAACGGTCACCCTGACGATTTCCGAGGGGCCCAAGCTCGTGAAGGTGCCCAACTACATCGGCAAACAGGTGGAAGACGCAACCGAAGCGCTGCGGAAGCGCGGTTTCCAAGTCCGCGTCAACGAAGTCCTTGGCGGGTTCTTCGGCACGGTGCGGGACCAGGATCCCGTCGACACCGAGGTCCCTGAAGGCTCCGTCGTCACCCTCACCGTGGTCTAAGCCCGGACGGCAAACGAAAGACCGGCGCCGGGGCGCCTCAACTGCTCCCCGACGCCGGTCTTTCCTCGCCTTTGCTGTTAGCGGCGGGTGAGCGCGCCCGCCACGAGGAAGGCCATCTCCAGCGACTGCATGTGGTTCAGCCGGGGATCGCAGACCGACTCATAGCGGTCAAGGAAGGCTTCCTGGTCGATGGGGTCGGCACCGCCGAGGCATTCAGCCACGTCATCCCCGGTCATCTCGACGTGCAGGCCGCCCGGAACCGTCCCCAGGGCATGGTGCACTTCGAAGAACCCGCGCACCTCGTCAATGACGTCGTCGAAATTGCGGGTCTTGTAGCCGTTGGGCGAGGTGACGGTGTTGCCGTGCATCGGGTCCGTGACCCACAGGACCTGAGCACCGGAGGCGGTGACCTTTTCCACGAGGGACGGGAGCTTCTCGCGGATGTTGCCGGCACCCATGCGGGTAATGAACGTAAGCCTGCCGGGTTCACGCTCCGGATCCAGCTTGTCGATGAGACGCAGGGCATCGTCACCGGACGTAGACGGGCCCAGCTTGACGCCAATCGGGTTGCGGACCCGGGACAGGAAGTCCACGTGCGCGTGGTCCAGCTCGCGGGTACGCTCACCGATCCACAGGAAGTGGCCGGAGGTGCCGTAGGGCAGGCCGGTGCGGGAGTCGATGCGGGTCAGCGCACGCTCGTAGTCGAGCAGCAGCGCCTCATGGCTGGCAAAGAATTCAACCCGCTTGAGGGCCTCGAAGTCCGCGCCGCAGGACGCCATGAACTTGATGGCGCGGTCGATGTCGCGCGCGAGCGACTCGTAGCGGGCATGGGCAGGGTTCTCGGTGAACCCCTTGTTCCAGGTGTGCACCAGGCGGAGGTCCGCGAAGCCGCCCTGGGTGAAGGCCCGGATGAGGTTCAGCGTGGACGCGGAGGTGTGGTACGCGCGCAGCATGCGGCTGGCGTCGTGGGCCCGCGACTCGGGGGTGAAGTCGTATCCGTTCACGATGTCACCGCGGTATGCCGGCAGCGTCACGCCGTCCCGGGTCTCGTCGTTGGAGGAACGTGGCTTGGCGAACTGGCCGGCCATGCGCCCCATCTTGATGACGGGCATCGCCGCACCATAGGTCAGCACCACGGCCATCTGCAGGATCGTCTTTACGCGTGCGCTGATCTTGTCCGCCGTGGCACCTTCAAAGGTCTCGGCGCAGTCACCGCCTTGGAGCAGGAATGCCTTGCCCTGGGCTGCGGCGGCGAGACGCTCGCGGAGGATGTCCACTTCGCCGGCGAAAACGAGCGGCGGCAGCACCGACAGTTCCTTGACGGACGCGTTGAAGACCCCGGGGTCCTGCCAGCTCGGCTGCTGGGAGATGGGAAGATCCCGCCAGTTGTCGAGTCCCGGATAGTTGGCCGCACCGCTCTGTGAAGTGCTGGTCAGGGAAGAGGCAGGTTTTGCAGATAGCTCAGTCACATTACTAAGAGTAGTTGGCCTGACCGGCTCGGGACACCCGGACTGTCATGCGCCCGGGCAGGGCGTCACAGATGCAGGGCGTCACAGATGCGCAGCGCTAAAAGGTCAACGCGTCACAGCCTGCTAAGCCGACCGGGACGAACCGGCCTCCCCCGGCTCTTCGCCCGACTTCCCGGGCTCTTCGCCCGACTTCCCCGGCTCTTCGCTGCCCTTTCCGGGCTCTTCGCTCGACTTCCCCGCCAGCCTGAGCTTGACCACCGAGGCGTACTCGTCCACGTATTCCTGCCCGGAGAGCCGCATGAGCTCGTACATGATCTCGTCCGTGACGGACCGCTGGATCAGCCGGTCATCAGCCAGGCCTTCATACCTGCTGAAGTCCAGCGGTTTTCCAAAGATCATGCCGATCCTGCGGATGTTCGGCAGCCGCTTGCCGATGGGCTGGACTTTGTCCGTTCCGATCATCGCCACCGGGATGACCGGGACGCCGGCCTGGAGCGCCAGCCGCGCCACCCCCACCTTTCCGCGGTAAAGCCGCGAGTCGGGGCTGCGGGTGCCTTCGGGATAGATGCCCAGCAGTCCGCCGTGCGTCAGCACGTCCATGCCCGCCTCGAGTGAGGCCGCCGACGCCGCCCCGCCGGAGCGGTCCATGGGCAGCTGGTTGGTCAGGCGGAAGAACATGGCGGTCAGCCGGCCCTTGATTCCCGTGCCCGTGAAGTATTCGGACTTGGCCAGGAAAACGACAGGCCTCGGCACCATCAGCGGCATGAAGATCGAGTCCGAAAATGAGAGGTGGTTGGAGGCAATAATGGCTGCACCCTCGGACGGGATGTTGTCCAGTCCTTTGACCCATGGCCGGAAAAGAGTGCGGACCACCGGCCCCAGGAAGATCCGCTTCATGACCCAATAGAACACGTGTCTTACCTCTCCGGAAGGCTACCGCCGGGGCGTTCAGAGGGCCCGGCGGCACTGCAATGCAACCCTACTCTAGTGAGAATTGTCCGGAACAGTGACACGATGGATCCATGACAGAAAGCAGCGACCGGACAAGGCCCGCCGCTTTCAGCTACGCGGGACACGGCCCCAATGCACGGATCGGAATCGCGATTTCCCACGGCTTCACCGGCAGTCCCCTGAGCATCCTGCCGTGGGCCGAATACCTGGCCGGGCGCGGCTTCGCCGTCACTGTTCCACTGCTCCCCGGACACGGCACCAGCTGGCAGGACCTGGCCGGCACAGGATGGCGCGAGTGGCACGGCGCCTTCGAGCAGGCATATCTGGACCTGGCCGCAAAGACCGACGAGTGTTACGTGGCCGGCCTCTCCATGGGCGGTGCCATCGCCCTCCTCACCGCATCCCGCCACAGCGTCGCGGGCGTCGCCGTCGTCAATCCCGGCCTGAGCTTCTATGACCGGCGCGTCCGGATCATTGGCCTGCTGAAGTACATCCAAAGAACCACGGTGCCCATTGCCGAAGAGAATACGACGGCACCCCACACTGACGACGGGGACTACTCCCTGACGCCGCTGGCGGCGGTTCACCAGTTGAAGCGGCTCTTCGCTGCCGCCGCCCGCGGACTGCCGCGGATCACCGCCCCGGTGCTGGTCTTCAAGTCGGTCAACGACGCAGTCGTGCCCCCGAGCTCACTCAGCCTGATACGGAAGCGCCTCACCTCGGCAGCCCTCGACGTGGTGCCGCTCAGGAACAGCGGGCACGTGGCTACGCTGGACACGGACGCCCAGGAAATTTTCGAGTCCTCGGCGCGGTTTTTCCAGCTGCGTTCCCGAAGCCACATACCGTCGGAGAAGTCATGACCACAGTTCCCGATCACAGTCCGTTCAGCAGCGTCTTCTCCGGCGAGGGGCCGTCTATCGGCATTGCGCTGTCCCATGGGTTCACCGGCAGCCCGCACAGCCTCCGTATGTGGGCCCAGTCCTTTGCCGATGCCGGCTTTGCAGTCAGAATGCCCCTGCTTCCGGGCCACGGCACCACCTGGCAGGAGCTTTCCCGCAGCCGCTGGACGCAGTGGCATGAGGCGATGGACGACGCCTACCTGGAGCTCGAGTCCGAGTGCGACCTCGTGTTCGCCGCCGGCCTGTCCATGGGCGGCGCCCTGGCATTGCGCATCGCCGCGACCAGGCCTGTGGCCGGAGCGATTCTCGTCAACCCCGCGCTTGTCATCGATGACCGCCGGGCCCCGCTGGCCGGCATCCTCAAACTGGTCCTCAAGAGCACGCCGGCCATCGCCAACGACATACGGAAACAGGGCGTCGACGAGGGCGCATATTCCCGGACCCCTGTGGCGGCCGCCCACGAACTGAATAAGATGTTCAAGGACACGGTCCGTCTGCTGCCACGCATCACAGCGCCCGTGCGCGTGTTCCGCTCCGCTGTGGACCACGTTGTTTCCGATTCCAGCATCACGGCCCTGCGGCGCGGGCTTACCCACGCCCCACTGCAGCTCACGCGGCTGGACAACAGTTACCACGTGGCCACGCTGGACCACGACGCCGGCCAGATTTTCGGCGGCTCGGTGGACTTCATCCGCTCCGTGGTGGCAGACATCCGCCAGGAATCCGCCGACTCCGCGACAGCCAGCCAGAAGGGCGCCACCGATGAATAGGCCCGATTCGAATTCGTCCGATCCGAGTGCCAACCAGGACGACGCCGTCTGGCTTGACCTGGTGGCCAGGCTCCAGGGCGACGCCCCGGTTCCCGATGCGGACGTCGTTCCCGGCGACAGTGACTCCCCGGGCGCCGGGTCTTCCCGCCATCACGGCGGCCCCCGGCACAGCACGGCCACCAGTGACGACGCCGGCCCTGCACCGGAGGAAGGCCCTGCACCGGCAGAACAGGCGGACGGCTCCGGTCCGGAAAGCGCTGCAAGGCACTTTACCGACTTCGATCCCTTGGGCCTGGCGCCCCGGGCGCCCCGGGAACTGTCGGCCGCCGAGCGGCAGGAGGCTGCCGACCGGGAGAAAGCAGCCGGGCAGCCAGACTCCGCCGAGCCCGGACAGGCCGCCCGGGCCGGAGAGGGCGACGTTCGGGCCGGCGCGGGCGATCCGCGCGACTACAGCGTCGAGGACGACGACGGCGGGTTCGTCCCGGAGGAGCCCCCCAAGCTTTCGGCGACGGATCCGCTGACGATGCTGGCGTGGCTGGGCGCCGTGGGCGCTCCGGTTGCCCTGGTCCTGTCGTCCATGTTCTGGCGCTCCGCGCCGCTGCTGGCAATCCTCGGCATGGTGGCCGTCTTCATCGGGGCTGTGGTGTACCTGATCATGAAGCTGCCGCAGGAGAAAGACGAGAACGACGACGGCGCCCGGGTCTGACGCTTCCGTCAGCGGAGGATCGGGGTCAGCGGTGCGTACGGCTGCGGACCCGCGACAGGTCGGCAGCGCCGATCAGGCCGGCGTTGGGCCCAAGGGCCGCCAGGTCGATGTCGGCGGCCGGACGGAATCCGCGGCCGGTGAGGTTACGGGCAAAGGCCTTGCGCGCCGGAGCCACCAGTAGTTCGCCGGCCGCGCAAAGGCCGCCGCCGATCACGAACTTCCCGGGATCGAGGGCGGCGGCGAGGTTCGCCAGCCCCAGCCCGAGCCAGTTCCCGACGTCCTCCAGGAGTTCCCGGGAGGCGGCGTCGCCCGCGATCGCCAGTTCCGTCACCGTGGCTCCGGTGATGCGCTCGGCGCTTCCGTCCACGGCCTTGAGAAGTTCCTGGGCCACCGGCGAGTTCGCCAAGGCCAGTTCCCTGGCCTCCCGGCCAAGGGCATTGCCTGAGGCGTACTGTTCCCAGCAGCCGCGGTTGCCGCACTCGCAGCGGTGCCCGCCGGGCATGATGATCTGGTGGCCGAACTCCCCCGCCACGCCGAACCTGCCGCGTTCAACGTGCCCGTCCATCACCATGGCTCCGCCGATGCCGGTGCCAAGGGTGATGCAGACCAGCCGGTCCTGCCCCTGCCCGGCGCCAAAGCGCCACTCGGCCCAGGCCGCAGCGTCGGCGTCGTTAACCAGCATGACGGGGCGCCGCAGCAGGTGCTGCAGGTTTTCCCGCAGCGGTTCGTTCCGCCAGGCGAGGTGCGGGCTGAACAGCACCGTGCCGCCGTCGAGATCCATCCACCCGGCGGCGCCAATGCCCACCGATCTGATCCGGGCACCGGAGCTCAGCTCCTCGACGAGTTCGACGATGACGCGCTCCACCGCACGCGGATCGCTGCCGGGCGTGGACCGGCGCGCCTCGCGCAGGATGTGGCCCTCGGCGTCCACCACGCCGGCGGCAACTTTGGTGCCGCCAATATCAATGCCGATGGCGAGTCCCCGCCGGCCCAGCCGCAGCTGCTGCCGAAACAGCCGGTGGCCCGCCGGCTGGCCACCGTACGCCGACACCCGGGGCCGCGCCACTGGCCGCCGTAATGCCCCGCGCCGTGACGCCCATTCAGCGGGGAAGCCGCTCCGGCCGGAGTCTAGTAGCGGGGCTGGCTGGTCGTTGGGCGGGGTGGGCTGCATAGTCCCCCATTCTAGATGTCGCCGCAGAGCGTCTCCGCAGGTACGACGCACACACGACACGCCCGGCACACTGGCGCCCCGCACTTCTCCGCCGTAAAGTTACCGGCGGGTAAGCAGGATCTACCGGCCATCGCAGTGTGAGGTACTAAGGTTGGGGTTACCCGCTGCGGCCAACGGATATCAAAGGAGCTAACGTGCGCGAATTCAGCGTTCCGCCCTTGGCGAACGTCCCCCTGGACAGCAACATCACGGACCTTGTGCTGCGCCAAGCGGCTAAGTCATCCAACCCTGCCCTGTTTTCGCGCCTCGACTCCGCCGGCCAATGGCAGGACATCCGGGCCAAAGAGTTCCTGGCTGACGTGTCGGCCCTCGCCAAGGGGCTCATCGCCAGCGGCGTGGGCGCGGGCGACCGGGTGGGCATCATGTCCCGGACCCGTTATGAGTGGGCACTCATCGACTTCGCCATCTGGTTCGCAGGTGGCGTTTCCGTTCCCATCTACGAAACGTCGTCACCTTCCCAGGTCGCCTGGAACCTGGGTGACTCCGGTGCGGTCGCCGCATTCGGCGAATCGGACCACCACGAAAACGTCATCCGGCAGGCCGCTGCCACCGAAGGCCTCACGTCGCTGACCCACGTGTGGCAGCTGGAGGGGGACGGCCTCGACACCGTCCGTGCGGCCGGCGCCGCCGTCAGCGATGACGAGCTCGACGCCCGGCGGCGCTCCGCCGGGCTCCGTGACCTCGCCACCATCATCTACACCTCCGGCACCACCGGCCGGCCCAAGGGCTGCGAACTCACCCACGGAAACTTCGTGGAGCTGTCCGAGAACGCTCTGGCAACCTCGCTGAGCGGCGTTGTCAACGAGCAGTCCCGAACCATCATGTTCCTGCCGCTGGCGCATGTCTTCGCGCGCTTCATCTCGGTCCTGGCCGTGGCCGCCGGTGTCACCGTGGCACATACCCCCGACATCAAGCACCTGCTGCCCGATCTGCAGAGCTACAGGCCGACGTTCATCCTCGCCGTTCCGCGCGTGTTCGAAAAGGTGTACAACTCGGCCCTCACCAAGGCCGAGGACGGCGGCAAGGGTGCGATCTTCCACAAGGCCGCCGAAACCGCGATCGCCTACTCGCGTGCGCGGCAGGCAGGTGGCGCCGGCCTGGGCCTGAAGCTCAGGCACGCGGTCTTCGACAAACTCGTCTACGGCAAGCTCCGCGCCGCCATGGGCGGCGAGGTGGCGCATGCGGTGTCCGGCGGAGGCCCACTGGGCGAGCGTCTGGGCCACTTCTTCCAGGGCATCGGCCTGCAGATCCTGGAGGGCTACGGCCTCACCGAAACCACGGCACCTGTCAGCGTCAACACGCCGGAGCGGATCAAGATCGGCACCGTCGGCGTCCCGATTCCCGGCAACAGCGTCCGGATTGCCGACGACGGCGAGATCCTGGTCAAGGGCATCTGCGTCATGCAGGGGTACTACCAGCGCCCCGACCTGACTGAGGAGTCGTTCGCTGATGGCTGGTTCCGCACCGGGGACATCGGCCAGCTCGACGACGACGGCTACCTGCTGATTACCGGCCGGAAGAAGGAAATCATCGTCACCGCCGGCGGCAAGAACGTGGTTCCCGCACTGCTCGAGGACCAGATCCGGGCTGATGCGCTGGTGTCACAGGTGCTCGTGGTGGGTGACAACCGCCCGTTCATCGGCGCCCTGGTGACCCTCGATGAGGAAGCCCTCCCGGGCTGGCTGCAGCGCCACGGCCTGCCGGCGGACACGCCCCTGGGCGACGCCGCCAGCCATGCCGAGGTCAAGGCCGCCGTGCAGGAGCTCATCAACCAGGCCAACCAGTCGGTGTCGCAGGCGGAGGCGATCAAGTCCTTCCGGATCGTGCCGAGCGACTTCACCGAGGCCTCCGGCCACCTGACCCCGTCCATGAAGGTCAAGCGCGCCCAGGTCATGAAGGACTTCGAAGCGGTGATCGATGACATGTACACGTCGCCGAAGCCCAGCCGCACCTAGCCGAGGGCTCGGTCCACCTCCGGAGTTTTTGTCCGCTTGTCGCGGCTTCCAGGGCCTCCGGAGGCCAATAAGTGTCCAAAAACTCCCGCCGCGGGGGGGCTCAGGCCTGCTGCAGCTCGTCCACTACCAGCGCGGCCAACTCCACGGCCGCGGCGCGGGTGGCGGGTTTCAGCTGGCCGAGGCGGATCCGTGAGCCTTCCGCCAGGTGCCGGTCGTGCGGAATACGCACCACATTCTTGACCCGGGACAGGAAGTGCTGCTCGATTTCGTCGATGTTGACCAGGGTGCGGTCGCCGGCGGCCATATTGATGACCACGGTGGCCTTGGCGACGAGATCCTGGCGGCCATGGGCTTCAAGCCAGGACAGCGTTTCGGACGCCAGCCGGGCCTCGTCCACGCTTCCGCCCGACACTAGTACCACGGCGTCGGCCTTTTCCAGCGTGCCCTTCATGACCGAGTGCACCATGCCGGTGCCTGAGTCGGTCAGCACGATCGAGTAGTACCGGCCCAGGATGTCGGTGACGGCGCGGTAGTCGGCGTCGTCGAAGGCGTGGGCCACCATGGGATCTGTGTCGGAGGCGAGAACATCGAGGCGCGAACCGTCGCGCGCGGTGTAATTGGACAGCTGTGCGAACGAGTTCACGGTGAACCTGTCCTTCACCAGCTGGCGGGCCGTGAAATCAGCCCGGCCCGGGGAACGGTCCGAGAGTGTGCCCCGGTCCGGGTTGGCGTCCATCGCGATGACCCGGTCCTCACGCAGCTCCGCCAGCACCATACCGAGGAGAGTGGTGACGGTGGTCTTGCCCACCCCGCCCTTGCGCGAGAGCACCGGCACGTACCGGGTCCGCTCCCCCAGCCGCAGGGCGATGCGGTGCTCCATTGCCCGCTGGATGCGGACCTGGTCCGAGTCGCCCAGGTTCACGTAGCCCAGGGTCATTTGGTACAGCCATCGGCGCCAGCCCGAGACCGGTGCGGCGGCGGACCTGGTGAGGAGACGGTCGGCGGTCAGGGCGGCAGCCGGCTCAGGCCCCTCGGGGCGTTCGCGGCGCCCAGGGAGATCCCTGGCTTCTTCAGCCGGCGCCGGTTCGGCGGCGACAGCCACGCCGGCTGCTGAATCTGCGCCGGCGTGCTCCGTGCCCGCGGCTGCTGGACCTGCTGCGTCCTGGCCCCCGGCCCTGACATCCCCTGGGGTGACATCCGCAGCGTTGACGCCCGCCATGTTGACTCCCGCCGTGCTGACGCCGTCGGGACCCGCCGTGACGACGGGCATCGCCACCGGCGCAATTCCCTGCTGCACCACGCCGCCGACTGCCGAGAGCGACCCGGCGGAGGTGCGGTCCTGGGCGTCGGAAACAGTCACCACGCTGATGTCCCCTGTCGGCGCGACGCTGGCGGCGTCGGAGCGGGCCACGCCGGCGTCGGACGGAGCCACGTCCGCAGCGTCCGCCGGGGACACGCCGCCGGGACGGGTGCCACCCTCCCCCGCAACATCGACGACGGGGGGCCTGTCGGGGCGCGGCCCGGGCTTGGGCGTATTGGTCTGCGTCATGGCTTCCGCTCTGTCTTGTACTGGCTTCCGGTGAAGTTCCGGGCTGCCGGTGTGGTTCGGAAATGGCTGTGGGGGCGGCTTGGCGCCGTCCCCACAACCTTTTTCTGTTTTCCACCCTACCTGCAGGGCGGCCGCTGGCCACCCTGCAGGCTAGTCAGCGGTCATTCTGCCCGCCGGGCAGCTGCCCAACAGTCGCCTACTCGACGACGATCAGCAGGTCACCGCCCTGTACCTGTTCCACAGCGGAAATGGCCAGCCGCGTCACCTTGCCGCCCACCGGCGTCGTGATGGATGCCTCCATCTTCATGGCCTCGATGGTGGCAATGGTGTCGCCTGCGTTGACGGTGTCGCCCGCCTTGACGGTGACCGTCACGGCACCCGCGAAGGGAGCGGCGACGTGGCCCGGGATGGACGGGTCCGCCTTCTCTGCCGTCTTCACGTTGCTGACGACGGACTTGTCGCGCACCGAGACCGGGCGGGACTGGCCGTTCAGCGTGCACATGACCGTGCGCATGCCCTTCTCGTCGGGCTCGGACACGGCTTCCAGGGACGCGATGAGGCGCACACCCTTTTCGAGCTGGATTACGTGCTCCTCGCCGCGCTGCAGGCCGTAGAGGTAGTCACGGGTGTCCAGGACCGAAACGTTGCCGTACATCTCCCTGCTCTTGAGGTAGTCCTTGGTGGGACCGGCGAAGAGCAGCCGGTTCAGCGTCTGCTGGCGGGTCTTGGAGTCGCCGCGGAGAGCGGCGCTGTCCTCGGCACTCAGCTCGGCATCGCGCACCTTGATGCTTCGGCCCTGGAGGGCCTTGGTGCGGAACGGTTCCGGCCAGCCTCCGGGAGGATCGCCAAGCTCACCGGACAGGAACCCGATGACGGAGTCCGGGATGTCGTAGTTCTGCGGGTTCTCGTTGAAGTCGGCCGGGTCTGCGTTCAGGCCCACGAGGTGCAGAGCGAGGTCGCCCACCACCTTGGACGACGGGGTCACCTTGACCAGGTGGCCAAGGATCCGGTCGGCTGCGGTGTACATGTCCTCGATCGCCTCGAAGCGCTCGCCCAGGCCCAGCGCGATGGCCTGCTGGCGGAGGTTGGACAGCTGCCCGCCCGGGATTTCGTGCTGGTATACGCGGCCGGTCGGGCCCGGCAGGCCCGACTCGAAGGGAGCGTAGACCCTGCGAACGGCTTCCCAGTACGGCTCGAGTGAGCTGACGGCGGCCAGGCTGAGCCCGGTGTCACGTTCAGTGTGGGCCAGGGCGGCAACCAGGGCCGACGCCGACGGCTGGCTCGTGGTGCCGGCAAGGGATGCCGAGGCGACGTCAACGGCGTCGACGCCTGCCTCGACTGCCGAGAGCAGGGTGGCGAGCTGGCCGCCCGCGGTGTCGTGGGTGTGCAGGTGGACCGGGAGGTCAAAGCGTTCCCGCAGTGCCGAGACGAGCTTCGCGGCGGCTGCCGGACGCAGCAGGCCTGCCATGTCCTTGATGGCCAGGATGTGGGCGCCGGCTTCGACGATCTTGTCCGCCAGGCCCAGGTAGTAGTCCAGCGTGTAGAGCGTTTCGTCCGGGTCCAGCATGTCCCCCGTGTAGCACAGTGCCACCTCGGCGACGGCGGTGCCGGTGGCCCGGACGGCGCGGATGGCAGGTGCCATCTGGCTGACGTCGTTCAGTGCATCGAAGATGCGGAAGATGTCGATGCCCGTGGCCGCTGCCTCGTTGACGAAGGCCTCCGTCACTTCCTCGGGGTACGGGGTGTAGCCCACGGTGTTCCGGCCGCGGAGCAGCATCTGCAGGCAGACGTTCGGCAGGGCCTTGCGCAGCGCGGCGAGCCGGTCCCAGGGATCCTCGCCGAGGAACCGCAGGGCGACATCGTAGGTAGCGCCGCCCCAGGCCTCAACGGACAGGAGATCCGGCAGGAGGGTGGAGACCGCGGGTGCGGCGGCCAGCAGGTCCCTGGTGCGGACGCGGGTGGCCAGCAGGGACTGGTGGGCGTCGCGGAACGTGGTGTCCGTGACGGCGACGGCCGTCTGCTCGCGCAGCGCCTTGGCGAAGCCCTCCGGCCCGAGTTCCAGCAGCCGCTGGCGGGAGCCGGGGCGGGCTTCGATGCCCTTGACTGAGGGGAGCTTGTCCGCCGGGTCGCTGTGGACCGGAAGTTCGCCGTTCGGCTTGTTCACAGTGACCTCGGCGAGCCACGTCAGCAGCTTGGTGCCGCGGTCGGCGGAGACGCGCGCCTTCAGCAGTTCGGGCCGCTCGTCGATGAAGGACGTGGCCACGTTGCCTGCGATGAAGTCGGCGTCATCCAGGACGGCCTGCAGGAAGGAGATGTTGGTGGAGACACCGCGGATACGGAATTCCGCCAGTGCGCGGCGAGCCCTGGCAACAGCGGCGGGGTAGTCCCGGCCGCGGCAGGTGAGCTTTACCAGCATCGAGTCGAAGTGCGGGCTGATCTCGGCACCCGAGTAGACGGTACCGCCGTCGAGCCTTACGCCGGCACCGCCGGCGGAGCGGTAGCCGGTGATCTTTCCGACGTCGGGCCGGAAACCGTTGGCCGGGTCCTCGGTGGTAATGCGGCTCTGCAGCGCGGCGCCCTTGAGGAAGACCGTTTCCTGGGACAGGCCCAGGTCAGCCAGGGTCTCGCCGGCGGCGATGCGCATCTGCGCCTGGACGAGGTCGACGTCGGTGACCTCTTCCGTGACGGTGTGCTCCACCTGGATGCGGGGGTTCATTTCGATGAAGACGTGCTGGCCGGCGCGTTCGCCCACGGTGTCCACCAGGAACTCGACCGTTCCGGCGTTGACGTAGTTCAGGGCCTTGGCGAACTTCACGGCGTCCCGGTACAGGGCCTGGCGGATGCCTTCGTCCAGGTTGGGGGCCGGGGCGATCTCGATGACCTTCTGGTGGCGGCGCTGGATGGAACAGTCACGCTCGAAGAGGTGCATGACGTTGCCCTCGGCGTCGGCCAGGATCTGGACCTCGATGTGGCGCGGGCGCAGCACGGCCTGCTCAAGGAACATGGTGGGGTCACCGAAGGCCGCGTCGGCTTCGCGCATGGCGGACTGCAGCGCCTCCGGCAGGGCCTCGCGGGTGTCGACGCGGCGCATGCCGCGCCCGCCGCCGCCTGCCACGGCCTTGGCAAAGATGGGGAAACCGATCTCATCCGCAGCGGCGAGAAGCTCGTCGAGGTCCTTCGACGGCGCACTCGACTTCAGCACGGGAACGCCGGCCTTGCGGGCGGCCTCCAGAGCTGCCACCTTGTTGCCGGCGAGTTCCAGGACCTCTGCGGGCGGACCCACGAAGGTGATGCCTGCGGCCTTGGCGGCACGCGCAAGGTCGGGGTTCTCAGAGAGGAAGCCGTAACCGGGGTAGATGGCGTCCGCGCCGGACTCCTTGGCAACGCGAACCACCTCGTCAACGTCCAGGTAGGCGCGGACGGGGTGTCCCTCTTCGCCAATCAGATACGCCTCATCGGCCTTCTGGCGGTGGATCGAGTTACGGTCCTCATTGGGGAACACAGCGACTGTCTTGGCGCCCAGTTCGTAGCCAGCGCGGAAAGCACGGATTGCGATTTCTCCGCGGTTGGCCACCAGAATCTTGGAAAACATACTTCTCCTGCATCATTGCGGGTGGTATCGGTAAGTGGTCACAGTGTGTAAGACGGGCCGGAGGAAACACAAATCATTGTGTCTACCATCACAGAATTATCCGTCATGTCCGGGCCATATTCACTGCCGGGCCTGTAATTACTGCGAGGCATGCCCGGATCCCGATAAGAAGGGATTCGGGCCGAGGTCAACATATGATGAATGGGGCGGCGGAAGCCTGCCCCTGTTCCTGCAGCACCATCGGGCAGCACCGGAACGGAACGTACCCCAACACGGCAACCGGCGTTAGGTATTGGTTTATCAAGTGCAAGTAGTCAGCATCAGCAGCCTCAAGGGCGGTGTCGGCAAGACATCCGTGACAACCGGACTGGCGTCTGCGGCACTGGCCGCAGGCATCCCAACCCTCGTAGTTGACCTCGATCCCCATGCCGACGCCAGCACAGCCCTCGGGGTGCAGCCCAGCGACAAGCTGGACATCGGCAGAATGCTGAAAAATCCGCGCAAGGCCAAGATCGCCGAGAACGTTGTGCCCAGCGGCTGGATCAGCCGGGCAGCCACCAATGGTTCAGGCCCAACGGTGCTCGATGTCGCCGTCGGGTCCGCGTACACCGGGATCTACGACCGGCCCGACCTCGGCAAGCGCGATCTGCGCAGGCTGTCCGCGGTGCTCGCCGGTGCGGACGCCTATGAACTCATCCTGGTGGACTGCCCGCCGTCCCTGAACGGGCTCACCCGCATGGCCTGGTCCGCCAGCAACAAGGTGGCCCTGGTGGCCGAGCCCGGGCTATTCTCCGTCGCCGGTACCGAACGCACCATGCGGGCCATCCAGCTGTTCCGGCAGGAATTCGCACCGAACCTCTCCCCGGCCGGCATTGTGGCCAACCGGGTGCGCTCCGGATCCTCCGAGCACGCTTTCCGGCTTGCCGAGATGCAGGCCATGTTCGGTGACCTCCTGCTGGCCCCACACATCCCGGAGCAGGCCAACTGGCAGCAGATCCAGGGCGCAGCACATTCCGTCCACCACTGGCCCGGCGACTCCGCCAAGGCCGCGGCAGGGCTCTACGACTCACTGCTCGAAAATCTTATGGCCGCCAACAAGACCAGCCGCAGCCGGGTGGCCCGCTAGCAGCGTGGTTTGCTCCCAGCCACGATCCCGCTGACTGCAGAAGGCCGCCTCCCCGACGGGAGGCGGCCTTCTGCGTAAATCTCGCGGCTGCCGCCGCTAGCCGATCTTGCGGGCGGCGCGGCGCTTGCTGAGTTCGTCGTCCGGGAACGTCTGTTCGCCGGCGTGCTCGCTGGGCAGCGAGGCGAGGCTTCCCTCGACTTCGCGCCACACGCGGCCCACGGCGATGCCAAACACGCCCTGGCCGCCCTGCACGAGATCGATGACCTCGTCCGCGGAGGTACATTCGTAGACGCTGGCGCCATCGCTCATGAGCGTGATCTGGGCCAGGTCCTCGACACCGCGTTCACGGAGGTGCTCCACGGCGCTGCGGATCTGCTGCAGCGATACCCCGGTGTCCAGCAGGCGCTTGACCACTTTCAGGACCAGGATGTCGCGGAAACCGTAGAGCCGTTGGGAGCCGGAACCTGCTGCGCCGCGGACTGCAGGCTCCACCAGGCCGGTGCGGGCCCAGTAGTCGAGCTGCCGGTAGGTGATCCCGGCCGCCTTACAGGCCGTGGGCCCGCGGTAGCCGGCGTCCTCGTCCAGAACGGGGAGATCCTCAGTGAAGAGAAGGCCCTGAGCACCGCTTGCGGGCACGGCAACGCCGGCCGTCGAGGGTTGCTTCAGCTCGCCTGCTTCGCCTTTCGGACTCACGTGGATCCTCCTTGTCATGAGCTCCCCTGAGGAAGTTGCCGCAACAGCTGCTACGCGCATGAAGTCCGGAAGAAATTCACGCTTGTAATTCGGCCGGAGTAGCACTTTCCAGTGTGACTTGCGCCGCTGTCGTATGCAATGGGAACTTGGTACCTTCGACGTTAGGCCTGCCGCGGCCCAAGGTCAAAGACGTTCGCTTGATTATCGGGGCGTGTCGAAAGTTTCAGCCTTAACTTTAACCTTAACGTGACCTTAGCCGTCGAAATCCTCGGGTTCGACGTCGTCAAGGAACTCCCGGAACCGGCGCAGCTCGCGCTCTTCCTCCACCGTGGGGCCGGGCTCAGTGTCCTCGCCTTCGTCGTGCTCGGTGATGCGCACGCCGGCCTCGTCCATGACAGAGTCGGCGCACCAGATCCGGCACTTGGCGCGCAGTGCGATGGCCAGCGCATCGGATGCCCTTGAGCTCACCGTGGCCCCGTTCTCGAACTGGAGCTGGCCGTAGAAGATGTTGTCCTCCACGGCCACGATGTTCACGCTGACCACGGAATGCCCGAGCGTCTCCACGACGTCAACCAGGAGGTCGTGGGTCATGGGCCGCGGCGGCACCACGCCCTGCTGGGCCAGCGCAATGGCACTTGCCTCGGGTGTCCCGATCCAGATGGGAACGTGCCGTTCTCCGTGCATCTCGCGGAGCAGAACCAGGGGCTGGTTTGAAGGCAGTTCGATGCGGACGCCCACAATCTCGACTTCGATCATCAGATTTCCATCCGCGAGATACGGTCCTGCACGAGGGCCCGGTGCAGGGTGAGGCAGAGGTCGCTGATTTCCCGGGCGGCTTCCGCCGCGCGGGCCTGCGATGCAGCGTCCCGTCGCGAGGTCAGGGTGGCCACGGCCCGTTCAACGAGTCCGAATTCGCGCTCCGCGGCTGCCTGGAAGGGCCGGAGGTGCCGTGGCTCCAGGCCGTGACTCTCCAGCTGGACGCAGGCGCGCGCCACCTGGAGGGCGTGCTCGTCAAATTTGCCGTCAGTGTGCCCGATGAGGCCGAAGCTGAGCAGGGACTGCAGGAGCGGCACGCTGGCCCCCGACTCCGCGCGCAGCTGTTCCTCGCTGAGCCTGCGTGCTTTGTTCTGGAGTTCCGCGGCGAGCTCGTCCGAGACGATCCGCGGGGAGACGGTAACCCCGGGCGGAAGGTTCTCGGGCCGTTCGCCCCTGTCGATGGCGTCAAGGTAGTCCTTGATGACCTTCAGCGGCAGGTACTGGTCGCGCTGGAGAGACAGGACGAAGCGGAGCCGTTCGACGTCGCTGTCGGAGTACTGCCGGTAGCCCGCGGGGGTACGCCGGGGATTGATGAGTCCTTTTTCCTCAAGGAACCTGATTTTCGACGCCGTCATGCTCGGAAAGTCATCGCTCAGCTGAGCGAGCACTTCCCCGATGTTCAGGACCAGTGGTCCCCGGCGCTCCGGTTGTGCCATTGCCACAGGCAGCCGCTCCGAATCAGACGCGTCCTGCTGCGCGGGCAGGGCTCAGGTAGAAGGTGAGACGGAACTTGCCAATCTGGACTTCGTTTCCGGACCTCAGTTCCACGCTGTCCACGCGGTCATGGTTGACATAGGTGCCGTTCAGGCTTCCGGTGTCCACCACCTCGAAGCTCCGCGGTGTGCGCCGGAACTCGACGTGGCGGCGGGAGACCGTCACGTCGTCGAGGAAAATGTCAGCATCCGGGTGCCGCCCGGCCGTGGTGACATCAGAGTCAAGGAGGAACCGGGCACCCGAGTTCGGCCCGCTGTGGGCCACGAGCAGGGCGGAGCCGGAGGGCAGTGCCTCGACGGCAGAGCGTTCCTCCGGGGAGAGCTTGGGTACGATCGTTGGCTCGTCATGAACCGGAGTGAGGTTGATCGAGGTGGTTTCCGAGGCCCTGCCCGCACCCGTGCCGTAATCGCCGTTGGTGTGGTTCTGTTCGCCGCCAACCATGGATTCCTCCTCCTTCGTTGCAGATGTCCCCCTGCAATCAACGCGTACCGTCCGGAGCTGCCTGGCAGCTCCGGTGTGCCGCCCGCCGTCCGGCCATTGGGGTCCATTGCTGGACTCCGGTGGCCGGGCTGCGGGACTGGTTAGCTTTAGCCTACCTGTTGTTCGTACTCCGATGCACTGAGCAGGGAATCCACTGCATCAGGTTCGGCGAGCTTGACTTCGATGAGCCAGCCGTCGCCGTACGGATCGGAGTTAATGAGCGCTGAATCGCTGTCGAGCGCCTCGTTGCGGGCCACGATCTCGCCGGAGACAGGCGCGTAAATGTCGCTGACGCTCTTGGTGGATTCAACCTCCCCCACGACGTCGTTTGCCTTAACAGTGGTACCAACTTCAGGCATCTGGGCGTAGACGACATCCCCGAGGGCGTCCTGGGCGAAGTCGGTGATCCCCACGCGGACCACGCCATCGGCATTCGGTGCGGTCACCCATTCGTGTTCGGCGGTGTAGGACAGATCAGAGGGAATGTTGCTCATCAGGGGCCTTTCATCGGGTCAATCACCAATGTCAACGGAGGCGTAGGGAACAGCCACCGGTTGAAAGTATATGCACAACTCCCTGGCCGCCGGATGTGCCATGATGCCCCGCGGAAACCGCCCGATCCGGCATCCCGTATGGCAAAGTGGTGCCATGCCGGAACTACCCGAGGTGGCCGCACTGAGCACGTTCCTCGACACGCGGCTGCGCGGCGCGGTGCTGGAGAAGCTGCAGATCCTGTCCGTAGCCGTGCTCAAGACGGCCGACCCGCCCTACACGGCGTTGGCGGGCCGAACCATCAGCGGCGTGGAGCGGTTCGGGAAGTTCGTCAGCATCAGCGCCGACGGCCTGTATTTTGTCTTCCACCTCGCCAGGGCGGGCTGGGTCCGCTATACCGAAAAGCCCTCGCCCGATCCGCTCAGGCCCGGCAAGGGTCCCATCGCGGCCCGCCTGCTCCTCACCGGAGCGGACGGCGGGAAGATGGGCATCGACCTGACCGAGGCGGGCACCAAGAAGGGCCTGGCAATCTACGTGGTGTCAAAACCGGGCGACGTTCACGGCATCGCCGAGCTCGGCCCGGACCCACTGGCGCCGGCCTTCAGCCGGGAGATGTTCGCCGAGATCCTCGCCGGGCACGCGCACCAGATCAAGGGTGTCCTCCGGAGCCAGAGTGTCATTGCCGGCATAGGTAATGCGTACAGCGATGAAATCCTGCACGCGGCGAAAATTTCCCCGTTCGCGATGGCCAATTCCCTGGAACCGGCGAAGGTCGGGATCCTGTTCGACGCCATCCACACCGTCCTGGGAGCCGCAGTGGCACAGGCCCAGGGGAAGGCGCCCGCCGACCTCAAGGATGCGAAACGGAGCGGCATGAATGTGCATGGCCGCGCCGGCCAGCCCTGCCCGGTATGCGGCGACACAGTCCGGGAGGTGTCCTTCGCGGACACTGCGCTGCAGTACTGCCCCACCTGCCAAACCAACGGCAAGATCCTGGCCGACCGCAGAACGTCCCGCTTCCTCAAGTAGCGCGTGCCGCCGTCGGGCGGCAACAAAAAACGGGCAACAAAAAACCCCGCCAACCCGGTTGGGTTGGCGGGGTTTTGTTGTGGTCGGGCTGACAGGATTTGAACCTGCGACCCCTTGACCCCCAGTCAAGTGCGCTACCAAGCTGCGCTACAGCCCGTCAGTTCCGCCGTTCTCCGCTTCGGTGATCATTCCAAAGAATTTCACCTAAGCAGTCCGGCCGAACCACCTAGAAGAGCTTACACGATTCCGGAGGGTGCCAGTGACACTTTCCGGCATTCGCCGCCCGGTGTGTCGTAATTAACGCTTCTTGCCACGCTTTTCACGCACACGCATGCTGACTTCGATGGGCGTTCCCTCGAAGCCAAACGTTTCCCGCAGGCGGCGGGTGATGAACCGGCGGTAGCCCGGGTCCAGGAACCCCGTGGTGAACAGGACGAACTTCGGGGGCCGGCTGGACGCCTGCGTGCCGAAGAGGATGCGGGGCTGCTTGCCGCCGCGGACCGGGTGCGGGTGGGCCGCCACCAGCTCGCCCAGGAAGGCGTTGAGCCGTCCGGTCGGAATGCGCCTGTCCCAGTTTTCCAGCGCCAGTTCCAGCGCCGGCACCAGGCGGTCCTTGTGCCAGCCGGTCTTGGCGGAAATGTTGACGCGCGGTGCCCACTCCACGTGCGCCAGGTCCTGTTCGATTTCGCGTTCCAGGTACCGGCGGCGTTCGTCGTCCAGCAGGTCCCACTTGTTGAACGCGAGCACCAGGGCGCGCCCCGATTCGATGGCCAGCTGCAGGATGCGGACATCCTGTTCGCTGAGCACCTCGTCAACAGCCAGGAGAACGACGGCGACCTCCGCCTTTTCCAGCGCGCTCTGGGTCCTGAGGGAGGCATAGAAATCGGCGCCCTGTGCCATGTGCTGGCGCCGGCGGATGCCGGCGGTGTCCACGAAACGCCAGGTCTGGCCGCCGAGCTCGATGAATTCGTCAACGGGGTCTCGCGTGGTGCCGGCGGTGTTGTCCACCACCACACGCTCGGAGCCGGCCAGCTTGTTCAGCAGGGAGGACTTGCCGACGTTGGGACGTCCGATCAGGGCGATCCGGCGGGGGCCGCCGGAGCGTTCAACGCCCTCGACGGTGGAGAATTCCGGCAGGGTGTCCATGACGTGGTCCAGCAGGTCGGCGACGCCGCGGCCGTGCAGCGCGGAGACGGGGTACGGCTCGCCGAAGCCCAGGCCCCACAGGACTGCCGAGTCGGCTTCCTGCGCAAAGTCGTCCACCTTGTTGGCCACGAGGATGACAGGCTTCTTGCTCCGCCGGAGCATCTTCATGACAGCCTCGTCGGTGGCGGTTGCGCCTACGGCAGAGTCAACGACGAACAGCACGGCGTCAGCGAGCTCGACTGCCATTTCGGCCTGTTCCGCCACCCGGGCGTGGATGCCGCGGGCATCGTGCTCCCAGCCGCCGGTGTCCACCAGGGTAAAGTTCCGGCCGTTCCAGTTCGCCGAATACATCACGCGGTCACGCGTCACGCCGGGGGTGTCCTCCACGACCGCCTCGCGGCGGCCGAGGATGCGGTTGACGAGGGTTGACTTGCCGACGTTCGGGCGGCCGATGATGGCGAGCACGGGGTCCAGCTTGAGCGGGCCCTCAAGCTCGTCCTCGTCGTGCAGGCCGCTGAGGAGCGCGGCGTCTTCCTCGTCGAGTTCGTAGTCGTCCAGTCCGGCGCGGAGGGAGGCGGCGCGAAGCTCGGCCTCGTCGTCGTCCAGGGCTGCCAGATGTTCAGCCACCTGGTCCGTGCCGGTGGGCGTGTATTCGTCTTCGCCGGCGCCGGAGTGGCCGGAAGTTTGAGTCGTATCGCTCATTGCACTTTCCTTAATGGTGGTCTGCCGGCGGCCCGGCTACTGCTGTTGTACGTTGGTGCGGATGATCCGCGGAGGGCAATGACAGCCCGCTGAGCCGGACAGTGTCGCGGATGTGCGCGGCCAGAGTGTTACGGATTTCCGTAGCCGCCCTGTCCATTGAAGCACGCCCGGTTTCTTCCGGTTTCCGGCCGAGCGCGAGGGGCTGGCCAAAGCTGACGTGCAGCCTGCGGCCCGGTTTCGGGATGCTGTCCAGGTGTTCGCCGCCCTGCCGCGTGCCCAGGATGGCCACGGGCACCACGACGGCGTCGGAATTCAGGGCGAGCCACGCCACCCCGTTGCTGATGCCGGCTGCGGTGCCGCTCCCCCGGGTTCCCTCGGGCAGGATGCCGACGCAGCGGCCGGCGTCGAGCACGTCCTTGCTGAGCTGCAGGACCGAGCGGTCCCCCGCCCGGTCAACCGGAAGCTGGCCCGATGCCTTCAGCACGCGGCCCAGGAAGCCCTTGAACATCTCCTTCTTAACAAGGATGTGCATGGGCCGGGGTGAGGCACCGAACATGACGGGTCCGTCGAGGAAGCTGATGTGGTTTCCTGCGAAAATCACCGGCCCCGCGGCCGGGACGTTGGAGCGCCCGGTCACGGATGTGCGGTAGACGATGTTGTTCAGGAACCGGCCGACGGGCCGGCTCCAGGCCGTGGTCCAGCTGCCGGGAACTCCAGCCCCCGGCATCCTGGCGGAATCACTCATGGTTGATGACCTTGGTGACGATGCGCAGCGCGGCGGACACGGTTTCCTCGAAATCCAGCTCAGATGAATCCAGAGTCACTACGCCGTCCGCCGCCTGGGTGAAATTCACCACCGTGGAATCCTTCGCGTCCCGCTGGGTCACCTGGGCGGCCAGCTGCTCAGCGCTTTGCGTCCCGCCGAGCTGGATGCCGCGACGGCGGAGCCGCGCCTCCTCGCTGGCGGTCAGAAGCATGCGGACCTGGGCAGCGGGCGCGACGACGGTGGTGATGTCCCGGCCCTCCACCACCATGCGGCGGTTGTGCTTTTCAATCAGGGCGCGCTGGCGGCGGATGAGTTCCGTCCGGGCACCGAGCGTGGTGGCGACGGCACTGACGGCCGAGGAGATGGCCGGTTCCCTGATGGCGTCGGTGACGTCGGTGCCGTCGACCCGCACATACTCGGCGTGCGGGCTGGTGCTGATGTCAAGCGGCAGTTCTTCGGCGGCCAGCTCGACGGCGGAGGCATCGGCGAGGTCTGTGCCGCGGTCGAGGCAGTACCAGGTGAGGGCACGGTACATGGCGCCCGTGTCCAGATAGGCAAGGCTGAGCCGGCGGGCCACTTCCTTGCTGACGCTGGACTTTCCGGAGCCGGACGGCCCGTCAATGGCCACCACGAGCGGGCGGCCAAGCCGGAGGGCAGGCAAAGTTTCGGTCAGTTCCTGTGTCATTACTGCAGTACCCGCCATCCACGGTCGCTTAGTGCTTCTACAAGGAGGTCATGCGCGCTCGGCAGCACCGAGATCTCCACCATGCCCACATTCTGCCCTGAGGAGTGGTCCAGGCGGAGATCTTCGAGGTTGACGCCAATCTCACCGATCTCGGTCAGCAGCCTCGCGATCTGGCCGGGCCGGTCGTCCACGAGCACCGTGAGCCAGGAATATGCCTGCGGCGGCCCGCCGTGCTTACCCGGAATCCGTGCCTGCCCGGCGTTGCCTTCACTCATCAGTTGGGCCAGGTCGAGACGGGCTCCGGCGGCTGCGGGGTCCTCAAGCGTTCCGATCAGCCGGTTGAGGTCGTCGCGAACCCCGTAAAGGATCTGCACCACCTTGCCGGCATTCGCACCCAGGATCTGGACCCACAGCGTGGGGTCGCTGGCTGCGATGCGGGTGGTGTCGCGGAGCCCGTTCCCCGCGAGGGAGAGGGCGTGCAGCGGCGTGTCCTGCAGACGGGTCGCCAGCAGCGAGGACATCACCTGCGGCAGATGGGACACCAGGGCCACGGCGCCGTCGTGTTCCTCGGCCGTGAACTGCGAAACGACAGCACCGAGGTCGGTGGCCAGCGCCCGCGCAGCCTGGACCGCCCCGGCCGAGGATTCCTCGGTCGGGCATACAACCCACGGCATGGAGGTGAAGAGCTCGCCGCGGGCGGCGACGGGCCCGGATTTCTCGCGTCCGGCCATGGGGTGGGTACCGACGTAACGGCTGAGGTCCGCGCTGCGGGTGCGCAGGTCATTCAGGATCGCCGCCTTGACGCTGGCGATGTCGACGACGGTGGCGTACGGATAGTCTGCCAGCGCTCGTTCCACAACGTCCGCGGTTACGTCCGGCGGCGATGCGACAACCACGAGTTCAGGACTTTCATCCCCCATGGCCGCCAGCGGGAGGCCGGCGCCGATGTCAACGGCGACCGCCTGGTTGGTGGGCGAGGGATCGGACAGGTAGACCGCAACGCCACGGCCGCGCAGGCCAAGGCCGATGCTGGTGCCGAGCAGGCCAGTGCCAATAACGACGACCGGGCCGTTCAGGTGGCCGCGGCCGTGCGTACGGAAAGCCGACATCCCTTACAGCCCCACGGATGCCAGCAGGTGGCCGACTTCCTGCTTGCCCAGGTTGCGGATGCTTCCCTGGCGCTGGTCGCCCAGACCGATGGGGCCCACCTTGACGCGCACCAGGCGCAGCACCGGGAACCCCACGGCGTCGAACAGGCGCCGGACAATGCGGTTCTTGCCGGAGTGCAGCACAACTTCGATCAGCACGTGGCCCGGGGTTGAGTCGACCAGCCGGAAGGAGTCGACCGACGCGAAGCCGTCCTCGAGTTCGATGCCGTCCTTGAGCTGCGCGCCGATGCCCTGCGGGAACGGCCCGCGGACCTGGACGAGGTAGGTCTTGGGGACCTCGTAGGACGGGTGGGTCAGCCGGTTGGCCAGCTCGCCGTCGTTGGTCAGCAGCAGCAGGCCTTCGGTGGCAACGTCCAGGCGCCCGACATGGAAGAGCCGTTCACCCTGGTTGTTGCGGATGTAGTCGCTGATGCACGGCCGGCCTTCGGGGTCCTCCATGGTGGACACGACGCCCTTGGGCTTGTTGAACACCATGTAGACCAGCGTGTCATCTAGCTGGATGCGCAGGCCGTCCACGTGGATAACGGCGGTCTTGGGGTCGACGCGGACGCCAAGCTCGGTCACGACCTTGCCGTCGACTTCCACGCGGCCCTCGGCGATCATTTCTTCACAGACGCGCCGCGAGGCGACTCCGGCCGAGGCCATGACCTTCTGCAGACGGACGCCGTCGGCGTCGTGGACCTCCGACTGCGGCACCTCGGCGCGGGGACCGCGCGTGCGGGAGGGCCGGCGGACCGGCCCCAGACTCTGGCCGAAGCGTTCGCTGCCGAAGGCGCGCGAACCCGCCGTCTTCGGGGCGCCCGACTTGGGCTTCAACGCGCCCGGGGTGCCGGGGGCTTTGTTCGCTCCGGGCTTCCGGGCAGCGGCGGCCTTGCGTGCGCCGGCCTTGGGTGCCCCAGTCCTGGACGCGGGGGCCTTGGACCCCGGCTTCCAGTCGCCGGCCGGCCGGCGGCCCGCGGGTGCCTCGTCCGGATCGACGAAGCGCTCCTCGCGTGGCTTGGCCTTGTAGGTGCGGTCGCCGAAGGGGCGGTCGCCGCCCTTGGGGAAGTCGCGCTTCCCGGCGCCCGCCCCGCGGCCCTGTGCTGCGCCGCGCGGCGCGTTGCGCTCCGGACCTTTACGTCCGGAGCTGTTACGTGGTGAACCCTGGCGTCCCGCCTGTGTCATGACCCGTCCTCTGTGATTTTGACCGGCAAAGGTTGTCCAGAGACAACACTAGCCAGCCGTGCAGATTAAATCTGCCCTGGTAAAAACTGCTTCGCAGGCGTGGCGCCTACATTCTTCCGGCGTCGTAGAACTCTTCAATTCCTTCAAGCCCCGGAAGGTGCGGTGAAAGCTGAGGCAACTCAGCCACCGAGCCGATTCCCATGCGCTCAAGGAAATACGACGTCGTGCGGTACAGGACAGCGCCCGATTCCGGATCTGTTCCGGCATCCTCGATCAGCCCGCGCTGGGTCAGCGTCCGCACGACAGAGTCAACGTTGACTCCGCGAATTGCCGACACCCTTGCCCTGGACACCGGCTGCCGGTAAGCGATGACAGCGAGTGTCTCGAGCGCCGCCTGGGTCAGCCTGGCTGTCTGCCCTTCCAGGACGAAAGTACCGACGACGTCGGCGAATTCAGCCCGGGAGTAGATGCGCCAGCCGCCGGCGACATTCCGCAATTCAAAACCCCGGGGGCTGGAAGCGACTTCATGCTCAGGTCCATTACTGCCAGTTTCCATATCCGGGGCTTTAACAGTATAGCCGTCATAATCACGCTGCAGGTCCAGCAGCAGCGCCTCGACGGCGGGCACCGTCAGGTTGAGTCCTGCCGCGAGGTCGGTGGCGGAGGTGGGCTCGTCCAGCACCATCAGCACCGCCTCAAGCGCGGCGCGTTCCCGGCCCGCAATTGGATCCGTCATGGCTGCTCCTCGTATTCCTCACTCAGGTGCTCCCCTGTCCATCCGGTGCCGGCCGCTGTCCAACGCACGGTCAGGTCGCCCAGCGGCGCCACCTGGTCGAAGGCCACCACCTGGTCCCTGAACAGCTCCAGAAGCGCCAGGAAGCGCGCCACCACAACCAGGGTGGATTCGGCGTCGGCGATCAGGGCCCGGAATGTCAGGGGCTGGCCGTCCTGCAGCCGCAGTCCGATCAGCTCCGCCTGCTCGCGAACACTCACCGTGCCGCCGTGCAGGTGGGCCACACCGACCTCCGTCGGCGCCGGGGCCTTGGGCTTGAGCGCGGCCTCGGCCAGCGCCGCGAACTGTGCGGGGCTGTGCTTCCAGACGAGCTCCGGCAGCATCGCGGCGAAATGTTCCTCGAGGGCGACCTGCCGCGGATAGCGAAGGGACTCCAGTTCCAGCGTGGCGTCCATCAGCGCAGCGACCTGTTTGAAGGCCTTGTACTGCAACAGCCGGGCAAAGAGCAGGTCACGTGCCTCGAGGAGGGCGATGTCGTCGTCGTCCTCCACCTCGCCTGCGGGCAGCAGGCGCGCTGCCTTCAGGTCCAGCAGCGTGGCCGCGATGACGAGGAACTCACTCGCCTCATCAAGGGCCCACTCCTCCCCCAGCTCCTGGAGGTTCCGGATGTACCCGATGAACTCATCGGTGACCGTGGCCAGGGCCACCTCGGTGATGTCCAGCTGGTGTTTGGAGATCAGCCCCAGCAGGAGGTCAAAGGGGCCGCTGAAGTTGGCAAGGCGAACTTCGAAGCCGGACCGCCTGGCCTCGGCGGGGGGCGTTGCCGGCTCTGCGGTCATGCGGGCTAGGGCGCGCCGCCGCGCGAAATCAATTCCTTGGCGAGGCGGCGGTAGGCGTCGGCACCCACATGGTTTCCGGCGTAGCTCGTGATGGGCTCGGCGGCCACGGTGGCGTCGGCGAACTTGATGGAGCGCTTGATGACGGTTTCGAAGACCTTGTCCCCGAAGGCTTCCACCAGGCGGCTGATGACCTCGCGGCTGTGCAGCGTGCGGGCGTCGTACATCGTGGCCAGCACGCCGTCCACCTGCAGCCGCGGGTTGAGGCGGTCCTGGACCTTGTCGATGGTTTCGACCAGCAGGGCCACCGCGCGCAGCGCAAAGAATTCGCAGATCAGCGGAATGATCACGCCGTGGGCCGCGGTCAGGGCGTTGACGGTAAGCAGGCCGAGGGAAGGCTGGCAGTCGATGAGGACGACGTCGTACTCGTCCTCGACCTTCTTGAGCGCCCGGTCGAGAACCTGCTCGCGTGCCACCTCGTTGACCAGCTGCACTTCGGCCGCGGAGAGGTCTATGTTGGCGGGCAGCAGGTCCACGTTCTCCACGCCGGTCTGGTGGATGGCCTCGCGGATATCGATCTTGCGGTCCATCAGGACGTTGTAGACGGTCAGATCCAGCTCGTGGGGGTTGACGCCGAGCCCGGCGGACAGGGCGCCCTGGGGGTCAAAGTCCACCAGGAGCACACGCCGGCCGTATTCGGCCAGCGCCGCGGCAAGGTTGATGGTGGAGGTGGTCTTACCCACCCCGCCCTTCTGGTTAACCATGGCTATGACGCGGGCCGGTCCATGGGAGGACAGCGGCGCGGGCTCCGGAAAATCGCGGTGGGGGCGGCCCGTGGGACCCATAACGGCGTCTTCCAGGTCGAGTTCCGTGCCTTCCAGAGTTGCTGAACCCTGTTCGCTGCTCACGTATCAATCCACACTTTCGATGACGGTGATTTTCTGCCGCTGTCTGCCAGCGCCCCTGCTACTTCCACCCCAAGGTTACAGCGCCCGACACGGCATTCCATGGACCTTGACTTTTGACGGCGTTTGAGCCTTTACCTTGTACCTGAAGTCGAAGGTTGCTGGCCGGCAGCAAAGAAACCGCCCGCACAGGCTTGGCCTGTGCGGGCGGTTTCGCTGTGGCTGTATGGCCGGCGCCTTGTGCCTTGACCTTATGCCTTGGCCGGTACGGCCTGCTCGGGCGTTTCCGCCACACCGTGGTGGTGCGCCACCATCGTCTGCTCGTCGAACGGATCCTGGCCGGACAGCACCAGGTTCACCTGCTCGCCGTCGACCTCCTTGACCCAGGTGCCGATCAGCAGGGTGGCGACGGCGTTGCCGGTGAAGTTGGTCAGCGCACGCGCCTCGGACATGAAGCGGTCGATTCCCACGATCATGCCGACGCCGCCCAGAAGTTCAGGCTTGTGTGCCTGCAGGCCGGCAGCAAGCGTGGCCAGTCCGGCACCGGTGACGCCGGCTGCGCCCTTGGACGCGATGATCATGAAGATCAGCAGGGAGATCTGGGCGCCGAGATCCAGCGGCGTTCCCATGGCGTTGGCCACGAAGAGCGAAGCCATGGTCAGGTAGATGGCCGTGCCGTCCAGGTTGAAGGAGTAGCCGGTCGGCACCGTCACGCCGACCACCGGCTTGGAGACGCCCAGGTGCTCCATCTTGGCGATAAGGCGCGGCAGGGCGGCCTCAGAGGACGACGTCGAGAAGATCAGCAGGTACTCGCGGGCCAGGTACTTCATCAGCCTGAAGATGTTCACACCGGTGACAACCTGCAGCAGGCCGCCGAGGATGACGACGATGAACACGGCACAAGTGATGTAGAACGCGATCATCAGGGTGAACATGCTCACGATGGCCTGGAAGCCGGTGGCGCCGACCACTGCGGCGATGGCACCGAAGGCACCCACGGGGGCAAGCCACATGATCATGATCAGGATGCGGAAGACCAGGGCCTGGCCGTGCCCGATGGCCCTCAGGATCGGCGCGCCCTGCGGGCCCATCCGCTGCAGCGCGAAGCCGACGAGGATGGCAGCGAGCAGGGTAGGAAGCACCGGAATGTCGCCGGGAATGATGCCCAGCAGGAAGTCAACCGTACTGTCCGTGGCCGCCTTCTTGTTGGGGTCGTATGGCGCGAGCTGCAACCCTTCACCCGGGTGGATGAGGTTGCCGACAACGAGGCCGATCGCCAGGGCGAAGGTGGACATGACGACGAAGTAGCCCAGGGCCAGTCCGCCGACCTTGCCGACGGTGGCCGCCTTGGCGATGGAGCCGATACCCAACACGATGGTGCAGAAGATGACCGGGGCGATCATCATCTTGATCAGCTTGATGAAGCCGTCACCGAGGGGCTTGAGTGATTTTCCGACCTCGGGGAACAGCAGTCCCACCAGAGCGCCGAGAATGACAGCGGCGATAACCGCGATGTACAGGTAGTGGGACTTGTCGAGTCCCTTGCGCTCGGCCTTGGCCGGCACTGCCGACTCTCCTCGTTGAGAAGCCATCTTTCTCTCCTTATGGATAATCTGGAAGACGCTTCGGCACAATCTCTGGGCTCCGCGCGTCGGTCCTTTGTGATTTCCATCATTCGCCACGGAGTGACTTGGCTCACCGTTGCGTTCATATTGGTCATGGGAGGTGTTGATGATCCACCGCTGGAGCATTGCGAGGCGGCTGTTCGTGGCGAACCTGCTGTTCATGCTGGCCCTGACGGCCATCGTCGGGACGGCCGTCTTCGTTGACGCCCGGGACCATGCCTACGAGGAAGCCGGCCGCCGGATGGGGGCTTTGGCGACGTCCATCGCCGATAACCCGCTTGTTCTGCAGGCCGCCGGTACCGGGAACCCGACGGCGCAGCTCCAGCCCTACGCGCTGAGGGTCATGGCCGACTCCGGGGCCGACTTCATCACCATCATGGCGCCGGACCGGACGCGGTGGACGCACCCTTTGGACGAGGAGCTGGGCCGCCCGTACATCGGTTCGATCCAAGAGGCCCTCGAGGGCCGCGTGTTCACCGAGATCACCGCCGGAACGCTCGGGCCGTCGGTGCGGACGATCGCTCCGGTGAAGGACGCCCGCGGTGGGGTCCGCGCGCTTGTGGCGGCCGGCGTGACCGTTAACACGGTGGACGTGGCTGTGTCCGGCAGGCTGCCGGCGCTGCTGGCGGTGTCCGGGTTCCTGCTGGCAGGCGGATCGCTCGCGTCCTGGTTTCTTGGCCGCTACCTGCGGCGCGTGACCAGGGGGTGGGGACCCGAGCAGCTGGCCCAGCTCTTCGCCTACTACGAATCCGTACTCCACTCAGTCCGGGAAGGTGTTGTCCTGATCGATCCGGCCGGAAGGGTGGTGATCTACAACGACCAGGCGGCCGAACTGCTGGGCCTGGAACCGCGGGAAGCCGAGGACGACCACGCGGCCACACCGCAGCTCGCCGACCTGCCCCTGGCGCCCAGCCTGAAGGAGCTTTTTGAATCGGGTCGCACGGCCCACGACGAAATCCACCTCACCCATGACGGCGTCCTGGTGGTAAACCAGCGCCCTGCAGTGGGGCCGGGATCCTCCGCCGAACGCCGGCGCGGC
The DNA here is from genome assembly GCF_000238915.1 of Arthrobacter globiformis NBRC 12137. Classification (GTDB taxonomy): domain Bacteria; phylum Actinomycetota; class Actinomycetes; order Actinomycetales; family Micrococcaceae; genus Arthrobacter; species Arthrobacter globiformis. The sequence goes on from NZ_BAEG01000051.1 coordinate 177,471, forward strand.
CCGGTGTTCGGAACCGTTGCCACCATCCGCGACCGCACGGAGATCGAATCCCTGGGCACCGAGCTGGAGAGCATGCGGACACTTTCCGATGCCCTCCGCGCCCAGACCCACGAGCATGCAAACCGGCTTCACACGATGGTCTCCCTGCTGGAGCTGGGCAGGACGGACGAGGCCCTGGACTTTGCCACGAAGGACCTGGAGCTGAGCCAGCAGCTGGCGGACGACGTGATCGGTTCGGTCCAGGAGCCGGTGCTGAGCGCCCTCGTCATGGGCAAGGCGGCCGAGGCCCACGAGCGCGGCGTGGAGCTCGTGGTCGAGGCGTCCGGGCCGGCCCTCAGCGGAGAGCTGGCCGTACAGGACCTCGTCACGGTGGTCGGCAATCTGCTCGATAATGCCATTGACGCCGCCGCCGACGCCCCCGCACCCAGACGGGTGGAGCTGCTGGTGGACACGTCCCGCGGCGACCTGGAGATAGCGGTGCAGGACTCCGGCAAAGGCATTGACCCATCAGCTGTGGACGACGTGTTCCGCTACGGTTTCAGCACCAAGACCGCCGGGCCGTTCGGGCGGGGCCTTGGCCTTGCGCTGGTCAAACAGGCCGTCCAGCGTCTGGCCGGTACCATGACCATAAGCAACTCCGGCACCGGCGGGGCGCGCTTCCACATCGCGCTCCCGGCCAGCGCCGCTACCGGCACATTGCCCCCAGACACCTTTCCGCCCGGCACGTTGCCGTCAGGCACATTACCGCCAAGCACATTGCCGTCAGGCACGCCTACATCGAGCCTCCCGGAGGAGCACACGTGACAGACATCCGAGTCCTCGTCGTCGAGGACGAGCCCGTCGCGGCTGCGGCACATGCCGCCTACGTGGGCCGGGTGGACGGCTTCACGCTGGCAGGAACGGCTCCGGACGGCCAGTCGGCGCTCCGGATGCTCACTGAATTTTCCGCCGCCAGCAGCCCGGTGGAGCTGGTTCTGCTGGACATGAACCTGCCGGACCTGCATGGTCTCGATATCGCCCGGCGGATGCGCTCCGCCGGGCACTTCGCCGACATCATTGCCATCACAGCTGTCCGGGAACTGGCGATTGTGCGCAGCGCCGTCTCCATCGGCGTCGTGCAGTACCTCATCAAACCGTTCACCTACGCGACGTTCGCGGACAAGCTGGAGAGCTACCGGCAGTTCCGTGAACAGCTGGCGGGGCCGGAGGCGGGGTCGGCGAAGGCGGCGGCGTCGCAGAGCGATGTGGACCAGGCCTTCGCCAGCCTGCGTGCGCCGTCCGAGCTTCCGCTGCCGAAGGGTCTGGCCCCTTCAACGCTCGACGCCGTCCGCGACTTTATCAAGGAACAGCCCGGTGCCGTCTCCGCCACCGAAGTCATGACTGCCCTGGGCATGTCGAGGGTGACCGCGCGGCGGTACCTCGAGTACCTCGCCGACGCCGGAACGGTGTCCCGGACGGCGCGGTATGGGGCTCCGGGCCGTCCCGAGAATGAATACCGCTGGTCCCGCGCCTGACTTACGGGGATCCCTGTAAATGGGCACCCGTCAATCCTGCCCGCTCATGATCATCCAGACCCCTTGGGCGGGACGCGCCTTCAGGCATGCCGCTGAGCAGGCACTGCCATGGGAGGCGCCTTAAGCGGCCGCGGGTGAGGACCAGCGGGGCCAGGGATCCTCAGGCAGTGGTGGTCCGGGGCCGTCGAGGGCTCCTGGGCTCTCGAGATCGTCAAGGTCGCCGAACACGTCGGAGTCATCAGGCTCGCCTGGCTCATGCGGCGGTTCGGGCCAATGGGGCGGCTCCGGCGGGATCGGTGGATCCTGCCGTTCTTGGCCGCGTAGCCGCTCGGGCCAGGTTGGTGGTTCCCAGTCCTGCTGTTCGCTGGCGTAACAGCGGCCTGACGGTGAGATCCAGCCAGGCGGACTCCCACGGGTCGCGCCGGCCGGTCTCCACGCTGTGGCGTGTTTGAGTCTGTGGTGTTTGGGGCAGGGCTGGCCGAGGTTGGTGACGCCGGTGGGCCCGCCGTCGGCCCAGGCGAGGATGTGGTCGGCGTCGTTGTCCAGGGAGTGGTTGTTGCAGCCCGGGAACGTGCACCGTGCGTCCCTAAGCCGCAGCCACTGGCGCATCGGCTTCGTGAGCCGGTAGCTGGTGCTTCCGATCTCCAGTGGTGCTCCGTCCCTCGGATCGGTGAGCACTCTCCGGAACGACGCAGCGCCGTCGGCGACGAGCCGGCGGGCCATCGACGGGGGGATCGGCCCGTACCCGTCGAGTGTGGCTGGTTCCTCAGTCAGGCCGAGCAGCGAGAACACCGGCACCGTGACCAGCACCTGGGCCCTGGGGGAAGGCATCTTACCGGCCTGCACGTCACCGGCCTGCACTTCACCGGGCGGGACGGATCCTGCCGGCGCAGAGCCTGCGGGCATGCCGTGAAGACGCTGGCCTGGGCCGAGCAGCCATGCGGCGGCCACGTCCGCGCGCAGTTGGGTCAGGGTCCGGGAATCGGTCGGGCCCTGCAGGGCGCGGGCGGCGGCGGTGGCGCGATCCCAAATCCCGGCAGCCTGATCCGCGGGCAGATACGCCGAGAGCCAGGCCATGCCGTCCCGATCCGGCACATACTCCAGCCGGCGGTCCGTCGCACTGTTCAGGTGGCGGGTTTCGCTGCTGACCGGGTGGTGCCGTTCCCGCCAGTACCGCGCCCTGGCCCGGAACCTGGACGCTGTCAGCTCCCCGGCCGGGCAACCCCGCGCCGCGTTGGGAGCGTCCGGGTCCAGGAAATGCGCCTCAAACGCCGCTGCAGCGGCCCGGTCCAGCCCGTCCGTTTCATCGCACATTACCCGGGCATGCTGCCAGGACAGGGTCCCCGCCCCGAGTGCGGACAGCGTCAAGGGCAGGTCCCTGCTCAGCGTGGCGGAGTCAGCCAGGAACCGCGCCGCCGACCCTTCACTCACGGTCAGCGCACACGCCACCGACGCCGTCACAGACATCTGCGTGGCGGCCTGTTCCGGTGCGGACGCGTCCGGCGGCGCCACGGCCGCGACAGTACCGGCGAAGCCGGCCGCGGCGTGCGCTTTCAGCGCGGCCACCCGGGCCTCCAACCTTGCTGCCTCGGCCAGTACGTCCAGCCATGCATCCGCCTGATCCTGCAAAGGATCCGCACCCAACCCCGCACGAGAACCGGTAAGTGAACCAGCACCGGCCAGTGGATCAGCGCCAGCCAAACCCCCAGAACTTGCCCCGGTCCCGGCGGCCCGACGGACAACAACAGCCAACCCAGCGACGTCGGACTCAATGCCCTCCATCGTCACCACAGCAGCCTTGCCATCCATACGCACAGCATGTCAGGGGGCACTGACATTAATGCCTACCCAACGAGACACACGCCATGGGAGGCAGGACGTTCAAAGCCCGCCCGCGCTGGCTAGCGGCCGAAACAGCGCCGCCCAAGGCAAACCTGCGCCTAGGTCTCGTCCTGGTTGCCGCGAGTGCCACCGGTGCCCTGCCATGCCGTTTTGTCCTACCCCGGCGCCACTCATCATGCCGCCACGAGACAAGGACCGTGACGGCAGATCCATGCTGCAGCGTGCCTCACCAGCCAAGCAAGCCGGTGTCAACTGTATACAAAGGTGGCGGTCAGGTCCATGTTCTGCGCAAAGATACTAGGCAAAATCCACTCGGATGTATACACTCAGGGATCAACAGCTGATGAAGGGAGGCGGCATGCGCGCGAGTGACAGGGCCTACGCGGCACTGCGCGATGACATCATCGAATGGCGCCTCCTCCCCGGCACGGTACTCGCCGAAGTGGAGCAGTCCGCCAGGCTGGGAATCTCCCGGACGCCGCTCCGCGAGGCACTGAGCCGGCTCACGGCGGAGGGGCTGACGACGGCGGGAGGCCGCGGCGTCGTCGTCACCGACATCTCGCTGGACGACATCGACGAACTGTTTGAGCTGCGCGAAACCCTTGAGGGGAAAGCTGCAGCCCTGGCGGCGCTGCGCGGCGACGCCGCCGTCTTCCGCGCACTGCAGGAAGAGCTGCTGGGCGCGCCCGCCCTGCTCAACTCCCCGGACCCGAACCGGCACGACTACTACGAGCTCGTTGGCCGCCTGGATACTGCCATCGATGCTGCCATTTCCAACTCGTACCTGGCCCAGGCCATGCGAAGCCTGCGCGTCCACCTTGTCCGTGTCCGCAGGCTGGCCGCTGACGACCAGGCCCGGCTCACGGCGGCCGCGGCAGAGCATGCTGCAATCGCCGAAGCGATAGCGGCCGGCAACCCCCGGCTGGCCGAGGCAGCCACCACCGTCCACCTGCACCGCAGTCTTTCCCACGTCAAAGCCGTCCACGCATCCGCCCAGAAGGAGCCCCATGGTTAAGGAACACCACGTCCGCGTATACAAGAGCGAGGAAAACCTCCCGCGCGAACAACAGCTCGCCCACAAGATTGCCGTGGTGGCAGCCGATCCGGTGGCCGTTTCCGACGACGTCACGGATATGGTCATCAACCGGATCATCGATAACGCCTCGGTGGCCGTCGCCTCGCTGAACCGCGCCCCCATCGTCGCGGCCCGGGCGCAGGCCCTCACCCACGGCCCGTCCAGCGGCGGCAAGGGGGCCAAGGTCTTCGGCATCGGTGAGCGGGTTTCCCCCGAGTGGGCTGCCTGGGCCAACGGCGTGGCCGTCCGTGAACTGGATTACCACGACACGTTCCTCGCCGCGGACTACTCGCACCCGGGCGACAACATCCCGCCGATCCTGGCCGTCGCCCAGCACGTGGGCTCCAGCGGCAAGGACCTGATCCGCGGCATCGCCACCGGGTATGAGATTCAGGTGAACCTGGTGAAGGCGATCTGCCTGCACAAGCACAAGATCGACCACGTCGCCCACCTCGGCCCCTCCGCGGCCGCCGGCATTGGCACCCTCCTTGGCCTCGACGTGGAGACAATCTTCCAGTCCGTGGGCCAGGCCCTGCACACCACCACTGCCACCCGCCAGTCCCGCAAGGGCGAGATCTCCACGTGGAAGGCGCACGCCCCGGCCTTCGCCGGCAAGATGGCGATCGAGGCGGTGGACAGGTCCATGCGCGGACAGACCTCCCCGGTTCCCATCTATGAAGGCGAAGACGGCGTCATCGCCTGGCTGCTGGACGGCCCCGACGCCTCCTACGAGGTCCCGATGCCCGAAGCCGGCGAAGCCAAGCGCGCCATCCTGGACACCTACACCAAGGAACACTCCGCCGAATACCAGGCCCAGGCCTGGATCGACCTCGCCCGCAAGCTGAACCGGGAACACCCCGAGGCCACCGATCCGGCGAACGTGAAGTCCGTCCTGATCAAGACGAGCCACCACACCCACTACGTGATCGGCTCCGGCGCCAACGACCCCCAGAAGTACAGCCCCACCGCGAGCCGGGAAACCCTGGACCACTCCATCCCGTACATCTTCACCGTCGCATTGCAGGACGGGGCCTGGCACCACGTGGACTCCTACTCCCCCGAACGCGCCGCCCGCCCGGACACCGTGGAGCTGTGGCAGAAGGTCTCCACCGTGGAGGACCCGGAGTGGACCCGCCGCTACCACTCCCTGGACATCTCCGAGAAGGCCTTCGGCGGCTCCGTGGAGATCACCCTCACCGACGGCACTGTCATCCGGGACCAGATCGCCGTGGCCGACGCCCACCCGTTGGGCGCCCGCCCGTTCACCCGCGAGCAGTACGTCAACAAGTTCCGCACGCTGGCTTCCGGGCTGGTGACGGAGGATGAAATCGAAAGGTTCCTCTCCGCCGTCGAACGCCTCCCGGAACTGGCAGCGGGCGAGCTGGACCAGCTCAATATCGCGGCGGCCCCCGGCATCATCGATTTCAGCGCCGCGCCCAAGGGGCTGTTTTAGATGCTCTACGCCAAAACGACGCCAGAGCAGAAACGCCTGAAGCTCCGTGAACTGCTGGCCTCCGGAACCATCCAGCAGTTTCCCGGGGCGTTCAACCCGCTCTCCGCCCGGCTGATCGATGAGAAGGGCTTCGCCGGCGTCTACATCTCCGGCGCCGTCCTGGCCAATGACCTCGGCCTGCCGGACATCGGCCTCACCACGCTCACCGAAGTCGCAACCAGGGCAGGGCAGATCGCCCGAATGACCGACCTGCCCTGCATCGTGGACGCGGACACCGGCTTCGGCGAACCCATGAACGTGGCCCGCACCGTCCAGGAACTGGAAAACGCCGGGCTCGCCGGCTGCCACATCGAGGACCAGTTCAACCCCAAGCGCTGCGGCCACCTGGACGGCAAAAACGTCGTGGACCTGGACACCGCCACCAAACGCATCCGAGCAGCAGCCGACGCCCGCCGGGACCCGAACTTCCTCATCATGGCCCGCACCGACATCCGCGCAGTCGAAGGCCTCCAAGCGGCGAAGGACCGGGCAAAGGCACTGGTCGAGGCCGGCGCCGACGCCATCTTCCCCGAGGCCATGAAAGATCTGGAGGAATTCCAGGCCATCCGGGATGCCGTGGACGTGCCGATCCTGGCCAACATGACCGAGTTCGGCAAGAGCGACCTCTTCACCGTGGACCAGCTGCAGGCCGTTGGCGTGAACATGGTGATTTATCCGGTGACCCTGCTCCGTAGTGCCATGGGGGCCGCTGAGCGTACGCTGGACTCAATTAAGGCCGACGGAACGCAGGAGGCACAGGTAGGGAGCATGCTGACGCGCGCGCGGCTGTACGACCTGGTGGATTATGAGGCCTACAACCGCTTTGATACCGGCGTCTTCAACTTCCGGATCCCCGGAACCGACTGACGCCAATCCCCCGCAGGACCACCGGCCGGTCCGGCCGGTATTCGGACGCAAGGAACGAAGGAGTTCAGCATGGCTGAAGAAGAGATCAAGAAAGGCCTCGACGGCGTGGTGGTGGACTACACCGCGGTCTCAAAGGTCAATCCCGACACGAACTCACTGCTGTACCGCGGCTATCCCGTCCAGGAGCTCGCCGCCACGCGCAGCTTCGAAGAGGTCGCTTACCTCCTATGGAACGGCGAGCTGCCGTCCTCCGGCGAGCTGGCTGACTTTACGGCCCGCGAGCGCGCCGGACGGCCGCTGGATCCCGTGGTCAAACAGGTGATTGATGCCCTCCCGACGACTGCGCACCCCATGGACGTCTGCCGCACCGCAGCGTCGGTGATGGGCGCGCGCCACGAACTCGCGGAGGATTCCTCCCGTGAGGCCAACATGGCCAAGGCCCTGGACCTGTTTGCCTCAATGCCGGCCGTGGTGGCCTACGACCAGCGGCGCCGGCGCGGGCAGGACCCCGTGGAGCCCAGGGATGACCTCGGCTACTCGGCCAACTTCCTGTGGATGACGTTCGGCGAGGAGGCCGTTGCCGAGGTGGTGGAGGCCTTCAACGTCTCCATGATTCTGTACGCGGAGCACTCCTTCAACGCCTCCACCTTCGCCGGGCGCGTCATCATGTCCACGCTGTCGGACCTCCATTCGGCGGTGACCGGCGCCATCGGTGCACTCAAAGGGCCGCTGCACGGCGGAGCCAACGAAGCCGTCATGCACACCTTCGACGAGATCGGAATTCGGCCCGAGGAGTCGCTCGAGGAAGCCGCCGACCGCGCCAAGGCATGGATGGAGAACGCCCTGGCCCAGAAGAAGAAGGTCATGGGCTTCGGCCACCGGGTCTACAAGCACGGTGATTCCCGCGTGCCCACCATGAAGGCAGCCCTCGACAAGATGATCGCCCACTACGGCCGGCCCGAATTGCTGGGCCTGTACAACGGTCTCGAATCGGCCATGGACGAGGCCAAGGGCATCAAGCCGAACCTCGACTACCCTGCCGGCCCCACGTACCACCTCATGGGCTTCGACACGAACATGTTCACGCCGCTGTTCGTCGCCAGCCGGATCACTGGCTGGACAGCCCACTTCATGGAGCAGCTGAACGCGAACTCGCTCATCCGCCCGCTGAGTGCTTACAACGGTCCGGACGAACGGCACGTGCCGTAATCGGTCGCCTGCAACGTACGACGCCGGGCCGGTCACCTCTCTGGGGTGGCCGGCCCGGCGTCGTTTATATGAGCGTCCTTTGCAGAGTCAGGAGCTGATCTGCAGGCTTTGGATCATGCCCTTCAGCTTCTTATACTCGGGAGTCTCCAGATAGGCCCTGGCCTCGGCCATGCTGGCGAACGTCGGCTCGGTGGCACTGCCTCCGGCACCAGCGCCCGTGAAGGACAGGATTCCTCGGGGAGTGCCAGTAACCACCGCAATAATCTGGCAAGTGTCCTGCACAGGGCTGCTGTCCTTGTCCACCAGCCCCAGCTGGTAGGTGAATCCTTGGCCTGCAGGGGTACGGTCCAGGACGCGGTAGGAGAAACGGACTCCCCGCTGGACAGCCCAGTCTGCCGTGAGGGACGACAAACCTGTATCCAATTCGGTCATGGTGTACTTCTCGTTCGGGCACGCACCCCCGAGGCCACCGGCGGCGGCGTGCTGGAAATTCGCCACGGTCTCGCCCGCTTCGTCGGACACCGTGATTCCCGAGCCCGGGTAGTCCGGCGTTCCAACCGGGACGTCCTTCGCGGTCCAGCCCTGCGGGAGAACGAAGCTGGCTTTCCCGTCCTCGCTGACGAAGCGCGCGCTGGTGGCCGTTTTGGCCGGCTTTAATGCCAGGGAGATCAGCATGCGCTTGGTGTCCCGGTATTCTTGCGTCGCCATGTAGGCTTTGGCCTCGGCAACCGAGTCGAACGTGAGCGGAGCGCCCTGACCGTCGGACGTGAGCCAGACAGTATCGCCAAAATGCGCGAACGGGACATTGTCCGGGCCCAGGATGCCGTTGTATAAACCACACGTCGTGGGCTGCGGAGCTAAATCTCCGTCAGCCAGGGCGAGGGAACCATAGACCTTGTCTCCCTGGATCACACGGAAGACAAAAGCGGAGGGACCCTGAGGGTGTTCCTTGAGCTTGGCGGCTTTCTGCGGAATGTCGACAACCATGGAGTCGAGGGTCTGGTACGGCTTCGGGGCCGGGCACACCGGGCCACCCGTGACGTCGTAGACCAAGCCCAGGGTGGACACGGTCTTTCCGGCGGCAGTCTTCACTTCGACGATGTTGTAGGAACCGCCGTCGATGGTTTGCGGCATCTGGGACACAGTCCACCCCACCGGGTGTTCAAAGGTGGCCTGGCCGGTGGCGTCCGTGAAGGTGGTCCAGGTAACGGGCGCCGGTGTCGGCGCAGCAGGCGCAGCAGCAGCTGGTGCGACCGTCCGTGCTGCCGTCGGCTTTGGTGTTGCCGTCGGCTTCGCTGATGCTGCCGCCGTCGTTTCCGACGAGGTTGGTGCGACGGGGCCGGCAGGAGCCGGGGCGGATATCAGGGCGCCGAAGTTCGTTGCCACCAGCACACCGGCGCTCACCGCCGCTGCAGCCAAGGTCAGCACACCGGCAACGCGCGCCTGGCGCCGTTTCCGGTCCCGGAACCGCAGAACGTTGGCCGGCAGGCTGTCCGTGAACATCGGGGCCCCGGAGGTTACCCGCCGAAGGACCGCATCGGCGTCGGGCATCTCGGCAGGATCGTTGCGGAGCGGGTCTGACCCGGAAATCAGGCTTTTGATCGGATCCATCTCATGCACCCATCTTCTGTGTGACGGAGTTCTGTTTGCTCGCCCCGGGGGTCACCGGCATGTGCTTGCGGAACGCGGCCCGGGCACGGTGCAGGCGGACCTTGGCAGCAGCTTCGCTGCATTGCAGAACGCCGGCGATCTCCGCCACGCTCAGCTCGTCCCAGTAGGCCATTTGCAGGATGTCGCGTTCACTGTCGCGCAGCGCGGCCATGGCGTCGTGGACTAGCAGGTCCTCGGACTCCGCACCGGAGCGGAGCTCGGCGGACGCCCGGAGTTTTGCCTGCAGGGCCACGAACCGGTCTCGGCTCCGGTAAGCGTTGCCGATCAGGTTCCGTGCGACTGTCAGCAGCCACGCGATGTCCGCGTGCGGCTGGTCGTGCCATTTTTGCCAGACGACGCGGAACACGTCCGCTGCGAGCTCTTCGGCGAGCTCCGGCGATTCCACCCGCCGGCGCACGTATCTGTAAACCCGCGGATAGCTGTCCCTGTGAACGGCGATGAACGCCAGTTCGCGTTCCGAATCCACGTCTCCCCCAAACGTAAGAAGTAGTGTCCCTGACCAGGCAGGCTAACCGTTTAGTTTCCGGCAGGGAACGGGCGGTTACACGGCACGGAAGGAATATTCGGCGGACGCCACGGTCTCGTTGTCCTCGTTCAGGGTGATGACGGCATCGACGACGTTCCCGGCCAGCGCCAGCGGCAGCCAGTGCTCCGCATCCTGCCACATGCGCTCCAGTGGAAGGGCGGAAATAAGGAACCACTCCGGGATGATCTCAGGGCTCTCGACAGGTTCACCGGCCCACCGGCGGGACGTGAACAGGCGGGTGGACATGTTCCAGTCAGGGCGTGCGGGAAAGACGAACTCCACTTTTCCCGCGTCGAACAGGTCTTGCTCAAGGACGACGACGCCGGCCTCCTCCAGTACCTCCCGGCATGCCGCCTGGGCGTCGGTTTCGCCGGCCTCCACGTGCCCGCCCAGTCCGACGATCTTGCCCGTTCCGAAGCCTGTCCTCTTCAGGCCCAGGAGCACCTCAGGCCCTGACTCCGGGCGCTCCCGTAGCAGGAAGCAGAGGGTGACAGGCACGGAAGTCATGCAGACCAGCCTAGCGCTGCCTGCGCTTTCCGCATGTCTGTCCCTCGGCCGGGATTATCCCAGTGCCCGGGGATGCGCAGCAGCGTAGACTTCCCGCAGCGTGTCGGCGGTGACGAGTGTGTACACCTGCGTGGTGGTCACCGAGGCATGCCCGAGCAGTTCCTGGACCACGCGGACATCCGCTCCGCCTTCGAGCAGGTGGGTGGCGAAGGAGTGCCGGAGCGTGTGCGGGGAGACATCCTTGGTGATGTTCGCCTTGTCCGCCGCCGCCTTCAGGATGGTCCAGGCGCTCTGCCGGCTGATGCGCCCGCCCCTGGCGTTGAGGAACAGCGCAGGGGTGCCCTTGCCCTTCCCCGCGAGCAGGGGGCGGCCCCGCACCAGGTACGCATCGAGGGCCCGGGCCGCGAAGGAGCCAAGCGGCACGAGGCGTTCCTTGGAGCCCTTTCCAAACAGCCGAACGATGGCGGGGCCGGATTCGGCAGCCTGCACCGAGAGATCGTCGACGTCCAGGCCTACGGCTTCACTGATCCGGGCACCGGTGGAGTACAAGAATTCGAGCAGCGCCCGGTCCCGGAGGCCCGTCGCGGTGTCAGTACCGGCGGCTTCCAGGATTCTGGTGACTTCCTCAACTGTGATGGCCTTGGGCAGCCGTTTGCCGGGCATTGGCGGGTGGACATCGCTGGCGGGGTCCGCCGTCGTCGTCCCTTCCAGCGCCCAAAAGCGGTGCAGCCCCCGTACGGCCACCACGGTCCGCGCCGCGGACCGCACCCCCAGCGGGGTGCCGCCGTCGGCGCCGTCGGAGAGCGCTTGGGCAAAGCCCGTCACGTGGTGGCGGGTGATGTCAGCCGGGCTGCTGAGGCCCTGCCCGGCCAGGTAGGCAGAATAGCGGGCGAGGTCGCGGCGGTACGCGGAGAGTGTGTTTGCTGCGAGGCCCCGTTCGACGCCCATGTGCTGGAGGTAGTCGGTCACGCCGCGGTCAATCGCGGTGCGGGGCCGTTCCGGCGGCGCCGTTTTCGCGCCATCTGCCAGGTGGGGTGCCGCCGTGTCCGGAGATTCCTCCGGTGCCGCCGTGTCCGTGGGCATCAGCGCTGGCTGGGGTGCGCCGGCCAGGGGGCGTCGCCCGGCCGCAGTCCCCTGAAGCCGTCCGCTTTCGCGGCTGCAGCAGCAAGAATTCCGACGACGGCGGACGGGTTGTGCAGGTGGCCCTCCAGCACCGCCGCAACGGCATCCTCCAGCGGGATCCAATGCAGTTCGATTTCCGCTTCTTCGTCCGTGCGGACGTGCAATTCGTGGTGCGGGACCTCGGTGAGGCCGCGGGCCAGGTAGATGCGGATCGCCTCGCTGGAGGATCCGGGTGAATTGAAGAAGTCCACCAGGACGTTCCAGTCGCTGGCGATCAGGTCCGCTTCCTCGGCGAGCTCCCGCCCGGCGCCCACCACGAAGTCCTCACCCTCGACGTCGAGCAGGCCCGCGGGAATCTCCCACAGGTCCATGCCCACCGGGTGGCGGTACTGCTTGATCAGCAGCACCTCGCCGTCGTCGTTCATGGGGAGCACAGCGACGGCACCCGGGTGTTCGATGTAGTCCCGGACAATGGGGTCGCCCTCGGAGGTGAGCTTGAAGCTGTCGCTGACAACGTCCCAGATCCGGCCGTTGTAAACCCGCTCCCGGGAGAGCAGACGGCGCGGGCTCGGCGCATCCGAAACCTGCCGGCCAGCAGGGGTGTTTTCAGACTTACCGGGCATCGCGCCGTCCTTACTCTATGGGTGCTGTGAAATTACTCTGCGGTGGCTTCGCCGGAGCCGGCCGCGGCGGGCTCGAAACCGGTTCCGTCGCCGCCCCTCTGGTGGTCCAGGGCGGCTTTCACCAGGCCGGCAAAGAGCGGGTGCGGCCGGGTGGGCCGTGAGCTCAGTTCCGGGTGCGCCTGGGTGGCCACGTAGTACGGGTGGACCTCACGGGGCAGCTCCACGTATTCCACCAGCTTGCCGTCCGGCGACGTGCCGGAGAACACCAGGCCCTCGGCAGCAATCTGCTCGCGGTACTTGTTGTTCACCTCGTACCGGTGGCGGTGGCGTTCGCTGACGGTGGTCTTGCCGTAGGTCTCGGCGATGACCGAGCCCTCGTCCAGCTTGGCCTCGTACAGGCCAAGGCGCATGGTGCCGCCGAGGTCGCCGCGGCCCTCGACGAATTCGAGCTGCTCCTCCATCGTGGCGATGACCGGGTACTTGGAGTCCGGCTCGAACTCACTGGAGGACGCACCCTCCAGGCCGACGACGTTGCGGGCGTACTCGATGACCATGCACTGCAGGCCCAGGCACAGGCCCAGTACAGGCAGCCGCGATTCGCGCGCAAACTTCAGGGCGCCCAGCTTGCCTTCCAGGCCGCGGATGCCGAAGCCACCCGGAACGCAGATGGCGTCCACGCCCTCCAGGGACCGCACTGCGCCCTCGTGGGTTTCGCATTCGTCGGACGGCACCCAGCGGATCTTGACCTTGGCGTCGTTGGCGAAGCCGCCGGCGCGCAGGGCCTCGGTGACGGAGAGGTAGGCGTCCGGCAGGTCGATGTACTTGCCCACCAGGGCAACCTCAACCTCATGCTTGGGGTTGTGGACAGCTTCGAGGAGCTTGTCCCAGCTGGTCCAGTCCACATCCTTGAACGGCAGGTCCAGCGCCCGGACGATGTACGAATCCAGGCCCTGGGTGTGCAGGGTCTTGGGGATGTCGTAGATGCTCGGAGCGTCGGCGGCGTTGACCACGGCGTCGATGTCGACGTCGCACATGCGGCCGATCTTCTCACGCATGGCGTCGGGGACTTCGCGGTCCGAACGGATCACGATGGCCTCCGGCTGGATGCCGATGGAGCGGAGAGCGGCCACGGAGTGCTGCGTGGGCTTGGTCTTCAGTTCCTGCGAAGGACCGATGTACGGGACCAGCGAAACGTGGAGGAAGAAGACGTTGGTCCGGCCGATGTCCTGGCGGACCTGGCGGGCGGACTCGAGGAAGGGCTGCGACTCGATGTCGCCGACGGTGCCGCCGATCTCCGTGATGATGACGTCCGGCGCGTTCTTGCCCTCGGAGGGAAGCCGCATCCGGCGCTTGATCTCATCGGTGATGTGCGGGATGACCTGGACGGTGTCACCGAGGTATTCGCCGCGGCGTTCCTTGGCGATGACCGTGGAGTAAACCTGGCCGGTGGTCACGTTGGCCGAACCTTCGAGGTTTTCGTCGAGGAAGCGCTCGTAGTGTCCGATGTCGAGGTCGGTTTCAGCACCGTCGTCTGTGACGAAGACCTCGCCGTGCTGGAAGGGGTTCATCGTGCCCGGATCCACGTTCAGATAGGGATCGAGCTTCTGCATAGTTACTGACAAGCCGCGTGCCCGCAGCAGGTGGCCGAGGCTGGAGGCCGTCAGTCCCTTGCCTAGCGAGGACGCCACACCGCCGGTGACGAAGATGTGTTTGGTCGTCTTGGACGAGCCCGGGAACCGGGAATTTACACGGGAATTTGATCGCTGCACCACGGAATTCGAGCCTATCATCAATTGAGCCTTCCACGGATCGGGTATGCGTCCCCAAAGGCTTCAGTTTTCCCTGTCCGTGCGCTCCCGGCAAGGGCTGCCATCAGCGGATCAGGCTTGCTGGGGCAGGAGCTTGGCGTCGTCCAGAAGCTCCTGGGCGTGCGCCTGGGCGGTTTCGGAGTCCTCCTGCCCTGCCAGCATCCGGGCAAGTTCCCTGACGCGTTCAGCCTCGTCGAGGAGCTGGACGTCGCTGGAGGTGAACCCCTTGGTGGTGGAGCCGTCGGCGCCGCGCACCGAGGTCTTGGTCACACGGATGTGCTGGTCGGCAAACGCTGCCACCTGCGGCAGGTGCGTGACCACCAGGACCTGGACGTGGCGGGCCAGCATGGCCAGCCGCCGGCCGATCTCTACTGCGGCGCGGCCGCCCACGCCAGCGTCCACCTCGTCGAAGACAAACGTGGGCACGGGGTCCACGGCCGCCAGCACCACCTCGATGGCCAGCATGACCCTGGAGAGCTCACCGCCGGACGCACCCTTGCCCAGCGGCCGGGCGGGGGCGCCCGAGTGCGGCTGGAGCAGGAAGGAGATCTCATCCGCGCCGTGGGGTCCCAGCTGGGTTGCGGCGTCGATGGTGATCACCAGCGTGGCGTCGGCCATGGCGAGAGCCTTCAGCTCCGCGCTGACCCGGGCGGAGAGGTCCTTCGCGGCCTTGGCGCGGACCTTGCTGATGGCCGCGGCCTGCTTCTTCAGCTCCGTGCCGGCCCTGGCCACCTCGGCTTCCAGGTTTTCGATCCGGGTGGAGTCGCCCTGCAGTTCGTCGAAGCGCGCGCGGGAGTTCTCGGCCCACTCGAGGACCTCGTCGATGCTCGGCGCGTACTTCCGGACCAGCTTGGCCAGGGACGCCCGGCGTTCTTCGATTTCGGCCAGGCGCTCCGGCCCCTCGGAGTCCAGCCCGGCCTGGTAGCTGGCCAGCTCGGTGGCGATGTCGTTGAGCAGGAACCCGACTTCGGCGAGGCGGGCGGCTGCTGAGCCGAGTTCCTCGTCATGCTCGGCCACGTGTTCCAGGGTCCGCTTGGCCGCATCCACGAGCGACGTGGCGTCGCCGGCCTCGCCGAAGTCCTCGGCGATGAGGGCCTGGTGGGCGGTGGTGGCCGCGATCCGGAGTTCCTCGACATTGGCCAGCTTCACGGCCTCGGCTTTCAGGGCCTCGTCCTCCCCCGGCTGCGGGTCCACGGCGTCGATCTCCGCCAGCGCGGCTTCCAGTGACTCGGCCTCGCGGAGCCGCTCACGCTCCGCGCTTCGGAGTGTGTCCAGCTCGGCCTGGCTGGACTTCCAGGAGCTGTAGAGGTCCTGGAATCCGCCGAGCATCGAGGCCAGCCCCTCCCCCGCGAACTTGTCGAGGGCCTCGCGCTGTGCGGCTGCTCCCTTGAGCCGGATCTGGTCCGTCTGCCCGTGCACGACCACGAGTGACTCGCCGATTTCGGCCAACACTCCCACCGGGGCGGCCCGGCCGCCGAGGAAGGCCCGGCTGCGTCCGTCGGCACCCAGGCGCCGTGACAGCAGCAGTTCAGCGCCGCCGTCGAACTCCTCGATCTCAGCACCGGCATCCCTGGCGCGTTCCAGGGCGAAGTGGCCGGATCGCAACTGCACCACCGCTTCGGCAGAGGCGCTCTTGGCGCCGCTGCGCACGGCGCCGGCGTCCGACCGGGCTCCCAGCAGCAGGCCGACGGCGGTGACCACCATGGTCTTGCCTGCACCGGTCTCGCCCGTCACCACGCTGAGCCCAGGGCCCAGCGGCAGCGTGGCGTCGGTGATGACGCCGAGATCGCGGATTCTCAGTTCTTCAAGCATGGTTCACTTTTCAGTCGGAGGATCGGATTCTGAACCGGGTTCGTACGGCCGGAGGCCCGAGGGCGGCGCCATGGTCCGGGGCGTGCGCACGATCGGCACGGGACCGGTATGGACCTGCTCGGACTGGGGCACGGGGCCGCGCCAGCCATGGATGGGAAGTTCGAACTTGCGGACCAGCCGCGCCGAAAACGGTGTCTGGTGCGTGCGGGCGAGGCGAACGGGGGTGGTGGACCTGGTGACCTCCACGCGGGCGCCGGGAGGCAGGTCCACGGAGCGCCTGCCATCACACCACAGCACGCCCAGGGCGTCCGTGCGGTTGAGCACTTCGACGGCCAGCCGGGACCGGGGCGAAACCACCAGCGGCTTGGCGAAGAGGGCGTGCGCGCTGATGGGAACAATAAGAAGTGCTTCCACCTCGGGCCATACGACGGGGCCGCCGGCCGAGAACGCGTAGGCGGTGGATCCGGTGGGCGTGGCCAGCACCACGCCGTCGCAGCCGAAGGAGGTCAGCGGGCGCTCGTCCACCTCGGTGACCAGTTCGAGCATGCGCTCCCGGTCACCTTTTTCGATGGCGGCCTCGTTCAGGGCCCAGGTGTGCCAGATCTTTTGGCCGCGGACCCAGACCTGGACATCGATGGTCATGCGCTCCTCCACCGTGTATTCACGGCTGGCGATCCATTCGACTGTCTGGGCGAGGTCCGCACGCTCGCTCTCGGCGAGGAAGCCGACATGGCCGAGATTCACGCCCAGCAGCGGCACGTCCACTTCGCGGACCAGTTCTGCCGCCCGCAGGATGGTCCCGTCCCCGCCCAGCACCATGACCAGTTCGACGTCGGGAAGCTGGATATGGTCATGGAGGATTTCGACCGGCTGGTCCATGGCGCCGAAGAAGCCCTCCATGTCGCCCAGTTCGGACTTCTGCATGACGGGGATGATGCCGGAGGCGTGGAGCTGGGCGCAGGCCTCCCAGGCCGCTTTTAGGGATTCCTCGCGGCCGGTATGGGCAAGTACCAGTACACGCCTGCTCATCGGGTTCCGCTCTCTAGTGGTTCGGCCAGATCTTTCCCAACAACGCAGCCACGGCTGCGTCCCGCTCTTCGATCTTAGGCAAGTCTTCGGACATTCTTTGCGTTATCCACAGGAAGTATTCGACATTTCCGTCCTGGCCAGGCAACGGGCTGGTGGCCAGCCCCCGCAGTTCCAGGCCTGCGTCGAGCGCCGCCCCCGCCACTTTACCGACAGCCAGGCGCCGTTCGCGCTCCGAGGTAACCACTCCCGTGCGGGCGAGCCGCTCCTTGCCGATCTCGAACTGCGGCTTGACCATGAGGACCAAGTCCCCGCCCGGGGCAGTGCAGGCCGCCAGCGGGGCCAGCACCAGCGTCAGGGAGATGAAGGACAGGTCGGCAACCGTGAGCTCGGCCCGGCCGCCGATCTGGCCGGGATCCATGTAGCGGACGTTCAGCCCTTCATGCACGCTCACGCGCGGATCGCTGCGGAGCTGCGGCACCAGCTGGCCATGCCCGACGTCGACCGCCACCACGTGCGCGGCTCCCCGCCGCAGCAGGACGTCGGTGAAGCCGCCCGTGGAGGCTCCGGCGTCAAGGCACCGTTTGCCGCCGACGGCGACCTTGGGGAAGGCGTCCAGCGCGCCGGCCAGTTTGTGGCCAGCCCTGCTGACGTAGGCGTCCGTCGCGTCTTCCGCGACGCTCAGTTCACGGTCGTCGCCCATCTGCAGCGACGCTTTGGCGAGGACGTCACCTTCGGAGGACACCTTGCCTTCGGCGATGAGCCGGGCGGCGTGCGTGCGGGACCGCGCCAGGCCCCTGCTGACGAGCAGTTGGTCAAGTCTGGTCATGGTCAGGCGGCACCCGGACCCTGCTGCGGTTCTTCACGCGGCGCCTCGTTCTGCGGCTCCTCGTTCAGGGCTTCCAGCAGGGCGTCGTGCATGGCTGCATAGGCGGCGGGGTGCTCCGACACCGGGAGCCCGGGGACCTCGCGAACCCGGTCCAGGGTGGCCAGCACCGCCGGGTCAGCGATGCCGGCTTCAGAGGCGCTGCCGGGCACGGGCAGCTCCGGCCAGACGGCGCCTGGCATTTCGGCACCTGGCATTTCGGGGTCCGGAGCCGCGCCGTCCGACGCGTCGTTGTTCAACTCGGGCATGGCACCAGTCTATTGATCCAGCCACTCGAGTTCGGGAGCCGTGGGGACGTCTGCGTCGGGCCGGGCCGCCCACCATGCGGCACATGCCGCCCGCCACGAATCGAGGTCATCCTTGCGCCCGGCGATGCGGATGGCATCTCCGGCCACGGTGGCGGTGGCGTTCCCGCAACGGAAGGTCCCGCCGTCGTTATCAATGTCCGGATATGCCTCATAGAGGCCGGCCAGGTCCCGGATGATGTAGCGGGGCCGCTCCTCGGTCCGGGCCGCCAGCATGGTTTCCAGGGTGTCGATGCCGGTCAGCACGGCCACCGTGGCGAAGCCGGCCCGGTTGCCGCCCAGGATGTCGGTGTCCAGCCGGTCGCCGACCACCAGCGGCCGGTCGGACGACAGGCGCTTGGCCGCAGCATGGAACAGCGGGGCCTCCGGTTTGCCGGCGACGAGGGGCTGCCGGCCGGTTGCGGCCGCCACCACCGCCACGAGTGACCCGTTGCCCGGCGCGGTTCCCCGCGTCTGCGGGAGGGTCATGTCAGTGTTCGTCGCAACCCACAGCACCTCGCCGTCCGCCAGGACGAAGGACGCTTCGGCGAGATCCTTCCAGCCGATTGCGGGGTTGAAGCCCTGCACGACTGCCACCGGATTCTCCTCGGCGCTGTGCACCGGCTTCAGGCCAACAAGCTCAACCTCGTGGGCCAGCGCCGGGCTGCCGGTAATCAGCACGGCGGAGCCCGGGGACAGCAGGGACGCCAATAGGTCAGCCCCGGCTTGGGAGGAGCTCACCACCTGGTGGTCCTCTGCGGGGGCGCCGAGCTCACGCAGGTGGGCCGCGACCTGGGCCGGGGTACGGGAGGCGTTGTTGGTGACGTAACCGAGGCCGACGCCGATCCCGTCCAGCCGCTGCAGGGCTTCCACAGCGCCGGGGATCGCGTGGGGTCCTCTGTAGACCACTCCGTCCAGATCAGCCAGCAGTGCGTCGAACCGCGAAATCAGTTGTGCATCACTCATGTGCGACTACTCCTCCGAGCCGTTCTGGCGGCGGTCGGCATCCTGCTGTTCGGTGTGCCCGGCTTCGGCGTGCTCGGCGTCGTCGATCTCGGCGTCGTCATCCAGCTCGGCGGAATCCTCGTCCGACTCGGCGTCGTCGGATTCGAAGTAGTCCGCCTCGGCGTCGTCCAGGTTTTCTACCGCAGCGTCCGCTGAGGGCCGCTGCGCGGCAGCTTCCTCCCCGGCGCTGATGCCGGGAGCCGCCTGGCTGTCGGAAGACCCTGCTCCGTCCTGCGCCGGCGTGCCAGCAGCGTGCGCAATCCGCTTCCGGCGTTCGGCTTCTTCGCGGGCTTCCTCTTCCTCGTCCCAGCCAAGGTCGATGATGTCGGGTTCCTCGGCCATGCCCAGGCCCAGGGCTTCTTCCGCTACGACGGCCTGCCGCTGCCATTTTCCGGCTTCGGTTTCGCGGCCGACGGCGGTCAGGGCGTCGGCATAGGCGCGGAACAGGCGCGGGCTGTAGGAAAAGGCCCGGTTGATGTCCAGCTGAGGGATCTCCAGCTCCGCCACGGCGGCGTCCAGCTGGCCAAGGTCGGCACGGGCGCCGGAGGCGACAATCGCCAGTTCCACCTTGCCGGGCGCGTCGAGGTCCTGGGCTTCCTCGGAACGGACGACGTCCAGGGCACGGTCGGGCCGGCCCAGGCCGCGTTCGCAGTCGGCCATCACGGGCAGGTGGACGTTGGAACCGCTGATCCGGCGGTAGGTGCGGAACTCGCGCAGGGCCTCGCCGTAGTGTCCGGCGGCATAGGCGGTCAGGCCCACGGCCTCGCGGACAGCGGCAAGGCGTCCTCCGCGCCGGCTGGCAGCGAGGGCGTGCTGGAACGCGAGCTCAGGCTCGTCGTCGAGAAGCCGTCCGGCCATGACGAGGTGGCGGGCAACCCATTCCGCGCTGTTTGATTCCAGGGTTTTGATCTGGTGCTGCGTGGCGCGGTCGAGTTCCTTGCCCGTGACATCCTCATCGATTTCGGGCGATCGTTCACGGTCCGGGCGGTTGGCGCTGCGGAGGTCGCGGGCGTTGGGAACGCGGGCCGGGCGGTCCTCAGCCCTGTCGCGGCCGAACTGGCGGGGGCCGGAGTCGCCACGGTCAAAGCTGCGGGGTGCACGGTCCTCGCGGGGTGCACGGTCCGGCCGGTCGCCGAAAGGCCTGCGGTTGTCTCCGCCACCAAAGCTGCGGCGGTCGCCGTCGCCCTCGCGGCGGGGACGGTCA
>NZ_BAEG01000050.1 GCF_000238915.1 Arthrobacter globiformis NBRC 12137
ACCCAGCGCGCCAGCCACGCCGCCTCAGAACGGTCGGTCACCCTGCGCCCGGCCCCGGACTGCATGACCTATTTGACCGCGCTGCTGCCCGCCCACCAGGGCGTCGCAGTCTACGCGGCCCTGACCCGGCACGCGGACACCCTCAAAGCCGCCGGCGACCCCCGCAGCCTGGGACAAATCAAGGCCGACACCCTCGTCGAACGGACCACCGGGACCCCCGGCGGCATCACCGGCATCGACATCAGCCTCGTCATGACCGACCGCACCCTCCTCCAAGCCGACACCGAACCCGCCCGGATCCCCGGCTACGGCGTTGTCCCCGCCGCCTGGGCCCGGGAACTGATAACGCAGGAAAAGAGCGACGGACGTGAGGAGCTCAAAACCTGGCTCCGCCGGCTCTACACCGCCTCCGGGACCGGCGACCTGGTGGCCATGGACTCGCGCAGGCGCCTGTTCCCGCCAAAGCTGCGCCGCTTCATCCAGGTCCGCGACGACACCTGCCGCACCCCCTACTGCGACGCCCCCATCCGCCACCACGACCACATCATCCCCTGGCACAACGACGGCACCACCACCCTGGCCAACGGCGCCGGGCTCTGCGAAGCCTGCAACCACACCAAGGAACTCCCCGGATGGAAAGCCCAACCCAGACCCGGGCCGCGGCACACCATCGAACTCACCACACCCACAGGCCACACCTACCAGTCCACGGCACCGCCACTACCAGGATCTGGACTGCCCGGATCCGGGTTGCGCGAAATGCGCCATCCCGAACAGCGCGGTACGGGGCCGCCGTAACGCGGCTAGGGCGGGCATACCTCCGGCGCCGACTTCGGCCCGTCTGGACGGTTCAGCCAGCGGCAACGCGCGATCCGGCCGCTGTAGTGTGGGCGCATGACCAGCTACGCAGTGTTCCTCCGCGGCATCAACGTGGGCGGCATCAACATCAAGATGGCGGACCTTAAGCAGGCCCTGAAGGCGGGACCGTTCACCGAAGTGAAGACGCTGCTGGCCAGCGGCAACGTGGTGCTGGCCAGCGATCTCGGCCCTGCCGCCGTCAAGGAGGAATTCGAGGCAACGCTGCGGGAGTCGTTCGGCTACGACGCCTGGGTGGTGGTGCTGACCGCGGACCGCGTCTCGGAGCTCGTGGCCGCGTGCCGCTATCCCGCCGACGACAAGAGCACGCACACGTATCTCACACTGGCCTCGGACACGGCTGCGCTGGATGAGCTGTTCGCCATGGGCAAAGCATTGGACGGCGCGCAGCAGGAGCGGCTGGGCCCCGAGGCCATGGCCTGGCTGGCCCCCGCCGGCGGTACTCTCGAAAGCCCATTCAGCAAACTGTCCGCCAAGCCGAAGTACAAGGCCTCCACCACCACCCGAAACCTCCGCACCATGATCAAGGTCCGGGACGCCGCCGCAGCCCTGGAGGCCGCAGCCGGCTAACCGGCCGGGCACAAAGGCTTAGCCCGCGGCGGCCCGCAGCGCCGCGTTGAACGCCTCCAGGCGACGGACCTCCGCCTCCACCGGTTCCACCACCAGCCGGCCCGCCACCTCTGCCACGGCAGCGTTGAGCCGCTTCCTGGCCCTCGCACCGCGGCGGCGCGCCACGCCGGCAGAGATGAATTTGGCCGTCACGGCGAGCAGGACGCCAAGCGCAGCTCCGCCGGCAATCAGCAGTGTGGGGACCGGCCAGCCTTCCACCCGGGGCACCTCCGGCACGGGCAGCTGCAGGTAGCCGAGCCCGGCCAGCACACCAAGCCACCCCAGCCCTGCCACCGCCGCGAGCAGCGCCAGCCATTGCACAACGTTGAACGCACCCCACCACCAGGATTTCCGGCCCGCAGCGAGGTCCGTCCCCGCAATGGCCTGGTCAAGGGCATCAGGCAGCCGGCCCCTCCCTGTCCGGGCCGCGGCGCGGATGGATGCCTGCCAGGGCCCGGGGGCACCGTCACTGGCGGCGTCTGCGAACTGGCGGACCGCAGCATCGCTCCGCGCACGCTCCGGGGCTCCCGCCGGCGGCAACGACGTCCGGTTCACCTCGGCGCTGGCGTCGCGTCGCAGGTTGAGCCGGCGGAGCGGATCAGGCCTGAAGCGGACCAGCCACCGCGTCACAGGCCAGCCGGTGCGCCGGGTGGACTCGATCCGGTAGGACGCGGACACCGCATCTGCCACCAGGGGCACGTTGGCCGCCGTCGCCAGTTCGCTGGCAAGCCGCGCTATGGTCCCGCCCTTCACGCCGGCGGCTTCCCCGCGGCCCGAAACTTCCTCCAGCTGCGCCGCCGCCTTGGTCACGTCCGCGGACAGCCGCAGCGACAGCGCCTCCCGCTGCGCAACCACGCGGCGGATGGCAGACCGGACACCGTCCACTCCCGCTCCTGTCAGCGCGGACGCCGCCAGAACCTGCACCTTCCCCAGCCCGTCGCGGGCCAGAATCCCCCGCAGCGACTCCAGCACTGGCTCCACGTCCCCTGCCGGCAGCCTGTCCACCTGGTTGAGCACCACCAGCGTGACGGCCCCGTGTGACGCCAGCGGAGCCAGGAAGTCGTTATGGACGGCGGCGTCGGCATACTTTTGCGGGTCCAGTACCCAGACCAGGACGTCCACCATCCCTACCAGCCTCTGCACGATCTCGCGGTTCGCGGTACGGGTTGAATCGAAGTCGGGCAAATCCAGCAGGATCAGTCCGGTATCCCCGTCGGCAAACCCGTCCACGGGATCCGCGAAGTGGCGGGCGCGGACGTCCAGCCAGTCCAGCAGCGGCTCACTGCCGTCGGCTCCCCACACACTCGCCAAAGGTTCGGATGTCGTGGGCCGGCGCGCCGCCGCCGTCGCGATTTCGGCGCCGTTCACGGCGTTGAACAGGGTGGACTTTCCGCTTCCGGTCGCCCCGAAGAAGCCCACCACCGTGTGGTCGGCCGAGAGCGCCCGCCGCGACCGGGCACGTTCCAGGACGCCGAGCACGTCCTCGAGGGCGGCGTCGGGAAGCACGCCCTCGGCCAGCTCCCGCGCCCTCCCCAAGGCTTCGAGGCGGCCTTCCAGCCGCGTCTCTTCCCTCGCCCTCCCCCGGCGGTTCACGTGGCGTCCGCCAGCCGCGTGAGTGCGTGTGCATGTTCGGCGAGCCCGGCCGCGGCCTGCCCGGCGTCCGGGGCCAGCCGGTCCAGGAAGCGCTCCTGCTCAGCCGCCAGCAGGCTTCGGCACCTGCTGGCTAAATCGTCACGGGCGGTGCGGGCGAGCCGGCGTACGGCGTCCTCGCCAAAGACTGCTTCGAGCAGTTTTTGGCCCACGACGGCGGTCCCTCCGGCGACGCCGATCTCAAGGCCGGTCAAGCCCGCAGTCATGGAGAAAACCACAATCATCAGTGCGGCGCCCAGGCCGTTGATGCCGAAGGAGAGCCACCGTGCCTGGGTCCGCTTGTCCTGCCCTTCGGTCCTGATCAGTTCCATGAGGCTGGCCTGCCAGTCGCGTATCTCCGCCGCCACTCGGTCCCCAAAGCCGGGGCTCGTTCCCGAGAGATCGTCGGTGCCCAGGAGCTGCCGGCCTGCCGGATCCGAGCGCCAGCGCTGGTCCGCGTCCTCTGCTGCCTTGGCCGCCTCATCCAGGATGACGGCCTGGAGTCCCGTTTCAATGGCGGTTTCCACTTTCACTGCGGGCGCGGGCTCGCCCCGGACGAAGGCCCCCAGCCGGTCGCGGAACCGCCCCACGTTCTGCTCCAGGCTCCGGAAGAATTCACCTGTTCCCACAAAGTCCTGCCATCGGGCCAGGACCTCGCCACGCAGGAGTGCACCGTCCTTGGTGGCGTCGATGATCCGGGTGCCCGCGTCCTGGTAGGCGGCCCGTACGTCGTCGCCCAGCCGGGTAGCCGCGCGGCCCTGCTCTTTGGCAGCGTCGGCTATGCGTCCCATGCGTTGGCCAAGTTCCCGCACGGCGCCGTGCAGTGTCCGCCTTACGATGTCGGCGCGGGCCGCAGCGTCGTCGGCAAGGCCACGGAGCCAGGCCTTCAGGGGTTCCACGGTTTCCGCAGGCAGCATCCCGGAGCTGCCCAGGGCAACTTCCGGGATGACGAACAGGCGGGCGGCACCGAGGCCCTCCCTTGCCAGCATGCTGCGCAGATCCTCGCTCACTTCGGCTTCCGCCGCCGGGGGCACGCGGTCGAGGACCACCGCCACCATGATGTCCCTCGACGCGGCGTTCAGCAGAAGTTTCCAGGGAACGGCGTCAGCGTAGCGGTTGGCGGTTGTCACAAAGATCCAAAGGTCCGCTGCCGCCAGCAGCTGCCCGGCGAGCCTGCGGTTCTCGGCGGAGATGGAGTCCACGTCCGGAGCGTCAAGCAGTGCGATGCCCTCGGGCACGGCCGGCTCGCCCACGAGGACCAGTGACGAGACGGGCGTGGTGTCCGTTGACGTTCCGGGTGGACCGCCGGGCGCAGGCGTGACCCCGGCCGGGACGACGGTTCCGCGGATCCGGCTCAGTCCGGGCAGAACCCGCTGGTCATCGAACCAGGCAGCTTCCGAAGGGTGGTGCAGGAGGATGGGCTGGCGCGTGGTGGGCCGGATGGCGCCGGCGCGTGTAACTGCATGGCCGACGAGCGCATTCACGAGCGTCGATTTGCCGGCACCCGTTGAGCCGCCGACGACGGCCAGCAGCGGAGCGTCAAGGCTGCGGTAACGGGGCAGGATGTAGTCGTCGAGCTGGGCCACGGAGTTCCGGATCTCCAGCCGCGCCTGCTCGGCCGTCGGCAGGGCCAGCGGCAACGAGACGGCTGCCAAGTCGCGGCGGACCTCCTCCAGGAGCCGCAGGCCGGCTGGCTGCGCTTCCGTTTCCTGGCCGCTGGCTGGCGGGATTCGGTTGGTCACAGCCTCATCATGCCAGTCCGGGCCGGATTTCGGCGCGAACGCACGCACTCCCTCGCCGCTATGCACCCAGCGCGGCCCGAGATTTTCGGGGAATGCCTGAATTTTGGCTGCTCAGCCCGAATTTTTGTCAGTCAAAGTTTTCAGGGAAAACAAAACCGGCCCCGGGCTGTTGCCCGGAGCCGGTTGCTTGTGACCCCAGCGGGATTCGAACCCGCGTTACCGCCGTGAGAGGGCGGCGTACTAGGCCGCTATACGATGGGGCCTTGTACTTTTCGATCAGCGTTTCCGCCGATCAAGCCAAGTTAGTTTTACACACATTTGGCTTTGTTCCAAATCGATGATTTTCGATTTGCAACACCCGAATATCTGCGGAAAATCCGAAGAAGTTCAGAGCTGGGATACCAGGACTCGAACCTAGAATGACGGTACCAGAAACCGTAGTGTTGCCAATTACACCATATCCCATTGGCGCTTTCGGGCCGGTCGAAAGTCTTTGTCTTTCGCTCCGTGCCCCTCAGCACGAGTAATTACTCTACCCGAGACTTTTGCGCCGCACAAATCGGCGGGCCGTTACCTGCGCCACACTTTAAGAAGGCCGTAGTGGGCGCAGGCACCGGACCCGGCCGGCTAGCTGGAACCGGCCGGGAGCGCCAGCAGTTCCAGTAGGGAGGCGATCTCCTGCCCCTGGAAACCAGGAGCCTGCTCCCCGGTGCGGTTCAGCCAGATGCCCAGCAGTCCTGCCGCCGTCGAGCCCTCAGCGTCCAGGAGCCGGTTATCCCCGATGTAGAGAGTGGAGGCAGGCGTGCTGCCGATCAGCCGGACTCCTTCGAGGTAAATCGCGGGGTCCGGCTTGGGGACACCGACCGTGTCGGTGCCCACGAGGAACCGGATGCGTTCCAGGCCGGCGCTGTCCAGCTTCACCCGCTGGTAGTCGTGCACGTTGTTACTCACGGCCCCGTAGGGGATTCCGGCCTGGTCCAGGGCGTCAAGGAACGGCAGGACGTCCGCAAAGGCCGTGACGTAGCTGGGCTGCAGCCGCGAGTAGGTGCTGAGCCAGTTGTGCGATTCCTCCCCCTCGCCCATTTCGACGCCGAAATGGCCCAGGGCTGCGCGGCCCCGGAGCAGTCGCTGCTCGTTGAAGGTCAGCTCGCCGGCGAGGTAGCGGTCGTAGTAGTGGGTTGTCTCGTGCGTGAAGATCCGCCCAACCTTCTCCCACCCGGCCTGGTCGAGGCCGGGCAGGAGGTGTTCGCTGGCGTCCCGCAGCGCCGTGGTCATGGCGTAGGCAAGGTCCACGAGGGTGTCGTCTATGTCGAACAGGACACCGCTGACCGTCCCGAGGCCACGGGACAGGACGGCGGTTTCCGCTGCGGGGTGTGACATCAGCCGCGGAAAGCGCGGAGGCGCGCCAGGGACGATTCCTTGCCCAGGATGACCATGGACTCGAACAGCGGCGGGGAGATCCGGCGGCCGGAGATCGCGGTGCGCACCGGGCCGAACGCGAGGCGGGGCTTGATCCCCAGGTCCTCCACGAGCGCCTGCTTCAGCGCCGACTGGATGTTTTCGGCGCTCCAGTCGTCGATCGGCTCGAGCGCGGCCAGCGCCGCGTCGAGGACCTCGGTGACATTCTCCGGCAGGCCCTTCCGGGCGTCGGCGGCCACGTCGATTGCGTCGTCGGACTTGAACAGAAACGCCAGCATCTCCGGGGCTTCGCCGAGGAGGGTGATCCGCTCCTGGACCAGCGGAGCGGACTCCGTCAGGATTTCCTCCTCGCGTTCGGTGAGGATCTCCCCCACCAAGCCCTCGTGCCGGAGGTACGGGACCAGCCGTTCGCGGAAGACGGCAGGGTCCAGCAGCCGAACGTGTGTTCCGTTGATCGCTTCGGCCTTCTTGAGGTCGAAGCGGGCCGGGTTGGCCAGGACATCGTGGATGTCGAAGTTCTTTACCAGCTGTTCCACCGTGAAGATGTCCTCGTCGGCACTCAGGGACCAGCCAAGCAGGGAAAGGTAGTTGAGCAGCCCTTCGGGGATGAAGCCGCGCTCCCGGTGCAGGAACAGGCTCGATTCCGGGTCGCGCTTGGAAAGCTTCTTGTTGCCCTGGCCCATGACGTAGGGCAGGTGCCCGAACTCCGGCATGTATTCCGCCACGCCCACCGCGTAGAGCGCGCGGTAGAGGGCGATCTGCCGCGGTGTGGAGCTGAGCAAATCCTCGCCGCGGAGTACGTGGGTGATGCCCATGAGGGCGTCGTCCACCGGGTTGACCAGGGTGTAGAGAGGAGCCCCGTTGGCCCGCACCACAGCGAAGTCCGGGACGGAACCCGCCTTGAACGTGATCTCGCCACGGACGAGGTCAGTGAAGGTGATGTCCTCGTCCGGCATCCGCAACCGCAGCACGGCTTCCCGGCCATCGGCCTTGAACGCAGCTACCTGTTCCTCGCTGAGGTCGCGGTCAAAGCCGTCGTAGCCCAGCTTCGGGTCCCGTCCGGCGGCACGGTGGCGCGCTTCGATCTCATCCGGAGTCGAGTAGGACTCGTAGATGTGGCCGCCTTCCCTGAGCTTCGCGATGACGTCCTGGTACAGCTCGCTGCGCTGCGACTGGCGGTACGGTGCGTGTGGGCCGCCCACCTCCACACCCTCGTCCCAGTCGATGCCGAGCCACTTCAGGGCATCCAGCAGCTGGTGGTAGCTTTCCTCGCTGTCGCGTGCCGAGTCCGTGTCCTCGATGCGGAAGATCATCCTGCCGCCGGTGTGGCGGGCGTAGGCCCAGTTGAACAGTGCCGTACGGATCAGCCCGACGTGCGGGGTGCCCGTGGGTGACGGGCAGAAGCGGACGCGGACGGGCGTATCGGCGGTGACGGCAGGAATGGCAGCAGGCGCGGCGGAGGGGGTAGTCATAGTGATACCAACTTTACCAACCGGCCACCGCTGCCCCGTCCGCCGCCAGCCCTGCCGCGTCCGTGGCTAGCGGCGGACTACGGGGTTCGACAGACGGCCGATGCCCTCGATCTCCACTTCGTACCGGTCGCCGGCCTGGACGAGGCCGACGCCGGCCGGCGTGCCGGTCATGATGACGTCGCCGGGCAGCAGCGTGAAAGCGCTGGAGACGATGGACACCAGCTCGCGGACGCCGCGGATCATCTGGGTGGTGCTGCCGTCCTGGCGGAGTTCGCCATTGAGCCGGCCCTTGATGGACAGATCCTCGGGGTCGAGTTCGGTCTCGATCCAGGGACCAAGCGGCGCGGACGTATCGAAGCCCTTGGCGCGCGTCCACTGCAGGTCTGTCTTTTGGACGTCCCGTGCGGTGAGGTCGTTGCCGCATGTGTATCCGAAGATCACGTCGTCGGCACGTTCTTCCGGCACGTCCTTGCAGATGCGGCCGATGACGACGCACAGCTCCGCCTCGAAGGAGACCTCCTCGGAGAACTCCGGCAGGACCACGGGATCGTTCGGACCCACTACGGAGGTGTTGGGCTTCAGGAACAGCAGCGGCTGCTGGGGCACCTCATTGCCGAGCTCGTGGGCGTGCTCCACAAAGTTGCGCCCGACGCCGATCACCTTGCTGCGGGGAATGATGGGCGCCAGCAGGCGGACGTCCTCGAGCTTGTGCCGCACGGAGGTGCGTTCCACGCCATTGAAGAACGGATCGCCGTTGATGACAGTGATTTCCTCACTGCCGGGCTGGCCTTCAACAACGCCGTAAAGGGGATCAGAATCGACTACAAACCGGGCAATACGCATGGTCCCAAGCCTACAGTCTCAGTCCCGCTCCCTCAGGAGGCGCAGGTATTCCAGCTGCGCCGCCACGGAATTCTCGGCAGCGCGCCGGACGGAAGGGTCGACGTCGGCATAAACAACGCTGGTGACCTCGCCTACGGCGGCATCCGGACCGAGGCCGGCGAGGGCCGTCCGGATCTGGGCCAGCCGGTCCAGCCGGTGGTCCCGGTAGGCGCGGGCCACTGCGTCCAGCGCCGGCAGGACGGGGCCGTGGGCCGGCAGGACGGTGGCCGGTCCCAGCCGCTCCAGCCGGTCGAGGGAGGAGAGGTAGTCGGCCAGCGTGCCGTCCGGGTGGTCAAGCACGGTTGTGCCCCGGCCCAGGATGGTGTCACCGGTCAGCACGGAGCCGGCGGGTCCGTCGAGGGGCAGATGGAAGCAGACGGAGTCGGAGGTGTGTCCGGGGGTGGAAACCACGCGGATCTCGGTGCCGCCGGCGGCGATGGTCTCCCCCGGCTGCAGCATGGCTCCGCCATGGCAATGCTCCGGAGCGGCGGCCCGGACGGGGGCGCCCGTGATGTCGGCGAGGCGGGCCGAGCCTGCAGTGTGGTCCGCGTGCCGGTGCGTGACCAGGATCAGCTCCACGGGTCCGGCAGCCGCCAGCGCCTGAAGGTGCGCCTCGTGCAACGGACCCGGGTCAACCACCACCACCGCCCCGTGGCCCGGCTCCCCGATGATGTAGGAGTTGGTCCCTTCCAGGCTCATCGGCCCGGGGTTGGGCGCGAGGCGGAAACGCGTCAGCGGGCTGCTGTGGGTAAGGGCGCTGGTGATGTGCTGGTTCACGGGTTTTATTCTGTCATCCGCGAACACCTGACATACAGGGACAGAACGACTAGGGACAGAACGACGGCGGGTGGCCGGTGAGCTGCCGAAACAGCCCAGCCGGCCACCCGCCGTCGTTCGCTTTTTAGTTATAAGGCCGAAGCGGCTCAGGCGAGCCGGGTAAGCCAGCCGTGGGTGTCCTCCACGGTGCCGGTCTGGATGCCGAGCAGCCGTGTGCGGATGGCCATGGTGGTCTCGCCGGCTTTTGCGTCCTCCGAGCCAATGAATTCCGTAGCGTCCTTCAGGACACCGATGGGAGTGATCACGGCAGCGGTGCCGCAGGCAAACACCTCGGCGATGTCACCGGAGGCAACTCCGTCGCGCCATTCGTCAAGGGTGATCTTCCGTTCGGTCACCCCACGGCCCATGTCCTTGGCCACCTGGATGATCGACGAGCGGGTCACGCCCTCGAGGATGGTGCCGCTCAGCGCGGGCGTAACCAGGGAGCCGTCCTTCATGACGAAGAAGACGTTCATTCCGCCCAGTTCCTCAACGGCGTTGTCGTTGAACTGGTCCAGGAACAGCACCTGCTTGCAGCCGTTGGCTTCGGCCTCCTGCTGCGCGATGAGTGAGGCAGCGTAGTTCCCGCCGCACTTCGCAGCACCCGTTCCGCCCCGGCCTGCGCGGGCATATTCGCGGGAAATCCAGATCGAAATCGGCTTGAGCTCCCCGCCGAAGTAGTTTCCGGCCGGCGAGGCAATGACGCGGAACGAGACCTCACGGGCTGCCCGCACGCCCAGGAACGCCTCGGTGGCGATCATGAACGGGCGCAGGTACAGGGCCTCGCCGTCGCCGGCGGGAACCCATTCCTTGTCCGCCGCCACGAGTTCGCGGATGGCGCCGAGGAAGTACTCGGCCGGAATCTCCGGAAGCGCGAGGCGGCGGGCGGACTTGTTCATCCGGGCGGCATTTGCCTCCGGCCTGAAGCTCCAGATGGAACCGTCAGCGTGACGGTAGGCCTTCAGTCCCTCGAAGATTTCCTGCCCGTAGTGCAGCACAGCGGCAGACGGGTCCAGCATGATGGGCCCGTAGGCCTCGATCCGCGCATCATGCCATCCGCCCTGGCCGCTGGCGTCGACCGTGTAGTCAACAATCGCAGTGTGGTCGGTGAAGTGGTCGCCAAAGCCTGGGTTCGCCAGGATGGCTGCACGCTCTTCAGCAGACTTCGGGGTGGCCGAAGGCTGCTGGGTGAATTCGACGCCATGGGCAGTCTGAGTCATGGTTCCTCCACGGTCGGCTGCCTGGCATCTGAACGTGGTTCAGCATCGGACCACGGCAGCGATTGGTAATTCAGGTCAAGCTTACGCCTGCTGGCGGAGGCTAAACGGCCGCCGCAATGGCGTCACCGATGGCGCCGGTGCTGCGCACTTCGCCGTTGCGGCTTTCGACGTCGGCCACTACCGCGGACTCGATCCGCCGGGCCGCATCGGAGTAGCCCAGGTGGTCCAGCAGGAGGGCCGCAGACAGGATGGCGGCAGTGGGATCCGCCTTCTGCTGGCCGGCGATGTCGGGGGCGGAACCGTGGACGGGTTCGAACATGGACGGCGCGGTGCGGTCCATGTTGATGTTGCCCGAGGCCGCCAGGCCGATTCCGCCGGTAACGGCGGCAGCAAGGTCGGTGATGATGTCGCCGAAGAGGTTGTCGGTGACGATGACGTCGAAACGGGCGGGATCGGTGACCATGAAGATGGTCGCGGCATCAATGTGCAGGTAGTCATGGGTGACCTCGGGGAATTCCTTGGCCACCGCCTCGACAGTGCGCTTCCACAGGTGGCCGGCGAAAACCAGCACGTTGTGCTTGTGGACCAGGGTCAGCTTCTTGCGCGGACGCTCGTTGGCCCGGCGGAACGCATCCCGGACAACGCGCTCCACGCCGTGGGCCGTGTTCAGGGAAACCTCGGTGGCCACCTCGTGCGGTGTGCCGCCGCGCAGGGTGCCGCCGTTGCCCACGTAGGGACCCTCGGTGCCTTCACGGACGACGATGAAATCGATGTTGCCCGGTTCGGCCAGCGGGCTGCCCACCGTGCCGTACAGCCGGGAGGGGCGAAGGTTGACGTAGTGGTCAAGGCTGAAGCGCAGTTTGAGGAGCAGTTCGCGTTCGATCAGCCCGGACGGGATGCGGGTGTCCCCCGGCGCCGCACCGATGGCGCCGAAGAGGATGGCGTCGCGCGTCTTCAGGTCCTCGAGGACCGCATCCGGAAGGGTCTCGCCGGTCTCCAGCCAGTGCTGGGCACCGAGCTCATAGTGGGTCTGGTCAAGGGTGACGCCTTCGGCGGCCACGACCTTTTCGAGAACCTTCAGTGCTTCGGCAATGACCTCCGGGCCAATGCCGTCGCCCGGAATGACAGCAAGATTGATGGTAGATGCGCTCATATTTTCAGGGTAGCCAAACCATCCACATTCTGGTCAAGCCGTCTCATTATTCGGGCATCCGGTCCAACGATTCCTCAGCTTTCACCGCCCAAACGCAAACGCTTCCTCATTTTCCTGACGAAAGTGAGGAAAGTGAGGAAGCGTTTGGGGAAAACCTGCAGGATGTGAGGAAGCGTCCTAGGCGTCCGCGGGTTCCTCGTACTTTGGGAACACCGGTGCGGGGGCAGGCAGTTCGGTGCCCGCGGCGATCGGCGTGGCGATGGCAGAGAAGTCCCGGGCCGCGCCTTCCGGCTGGCCAAGGTACCCGAGCAGGGCGGCGGTGGCCGTGGGCATGACCGGCTGGGCGAGGATCGACACGATGCGCAGCACCTCGAGGGTCACGTACAGCACCGTCTGCATGCGTTCGACGTCGGTCTTCCGCAGCACCCAGGGCGCCTGGTCGGCGAAGTATGCGTTGGTATCCCCCAACACCGTCCAGATCGCCTCGAGGGCGCGGCTGAACTCCTGCTTTTCGAAGGCTGCGCGTGCCTGCTCCAGGAGCGCGTTTGCCTGGCCCAGGATGGCAGTGTCCGCCTCCGTGAACGCGCCCGGCACAGGTACCCGGCCCTCGCAGTTCTTGGCCACCATGGACAGTGAGCGCTGGGCGAGGTTTCCGAAGTTGTTCGCCAGGTCGGAGTTCATCCGGCCCACGATGGCCTCATGGTTGTAGCTGCCGTCGGCGCCGAAGGGAACCTCGCGCAGGAAGAAGAAGCGGACCTGGTCCAGGCCGTACTGGGCCACGAAGTCCGACGGGGCAACGACGTTGCCAAGGGACTTGGACATCTTGACGCCGTTGTTGTGCAGGAACCCGTGGATCATGACCCGCTTCGGCAGGTCAAGGCCCGCGCTCATGAGGAAGGCCGGCCAGTAGATGGCGTGGAAGCGGGAGATGTCCTTGCCGATGATGTGGACATCGGCGGGCCAGTACCTCTTGAACGACTCCGATTCGACGTCCGGGTAGCCGGCGCCGGTGAGGTAGTTGGTCAGCGCGTCGACCCACACGTACATGACGTGCTTTTCGTCGCCGGGGACGGGTACGCCCCAGTCGAACGTGGTGCGGCTGATGGACAGGTCCTCGAGGCCTCGCTTGACGAAGCTGATGACCTCGTTGAAGCGGGACTGCGGCGCCCCGAATTCCGGCTGTGCCTCGTACAGGGCCAGCAGCTTCTCCTGGTAGGCGGACAGCCGGAAGAAGTAGCTTTCCTCGGCGGTCCAGGTCACCGGGGTGTCGGTCTCCTTGGTGTACCGGGCGCCGTCCTCCTTGACCACGGTGTCATCCTCACCGTAGTAGGCCTCGTCCCGCACGGAGTACCAGCCCTCGTACTTGGACAGGTAGATGTCCCCGTTGGCTTCCATCTTCTTCCAGATGGCCTGCGAGGCGGTGTAGTGGTCCGCGTCCGTGGTGCGGATGAACCGGTCATAGCTGATCCCAAGGGCAGCGTGGGCAGCCTTGTAGATTTCCGCGTTCCGGTCCACCAGTTCCTTGGGCGAGATGCCTTCCTTCTCCGCGGTCTGCGCAATCTTCAGCCCGTGCTCGTCGGTGCCGGTCAGGAACTTCACGTCGTAGCCGTCGAGCCGCTTGAACCGGGCCATCGCATCGGTGGCGATGTACTCGTAGGCGTGGCCGATGTGCGGCACGCCGTTCGGGTAGGTGATGGCCGTAGTGATGTAGAAGGGGCTCTTGTCTGAGGAAGTCACGGGCGGAACGTTACCTTTATGCGGAGGGATGGATCTAGATCAGTTCGGTCAGCGTATCGCTCAGCCGGACCAGTTCGTGGTCATGTGACGCCACGAGGACTGCAATGCCGTCGGACGTTGTGTCCTTGAGGATGCTGATGATGCGGTTGGCGGAGGCGCGGTCCAGGCTCGCGGTGGGCTCGTCCACCACCAGGACACGGGTGCCCAGGATCAGGGCGCGGGCGATGGCGACGCGCTGGCGCTCACCGCCGGAGAGCTGCTCGGGACGGTGCCGCATGCGGCGTCCGAGGCCTACGAGGTCCAGCAGGTCCTTGGCCATCTCGCGCCGCTGCTCCACCTCGCCGTCCGGGACCGCCGGGAGGAGGACGTTCTCGAGCGCGCTCATGCCGTCGATCAGTGCGCCGCCCTGGTCCACGTAGCCGATCAGTGCCCGGCGGCGGTCGGCGATCTCGTCGTCGCTCATGGTTTCAAGGGAATCACCCTCCCACAGCACCCGGCCCGACGTCGGCAGGGTCAGGCCCGCTCCGACGGTCAGGATGCTGGTCTTGCCGGAGCCGCTTCGGCCGGCAACACAGTGCATCTCGCCAGCGCTCAGGGTGAGGTCAAAGCCGTCCACGACGCTCACGGCGTCGGACCCGTTCTTGCCTCCGCCGTAGCGGATGGTGATGTTACTCAGCTCCAGCGGGGTGGCGTGATCCGCTTCCTTGACAATGGTGTTGGCCCGGGTCTGGACCGGGGCTTCAGCCTCGTTGTTCCCGCGCACGCGGCGAAGGTTCAGGTCGTTACTCATTTGACCACTTTCGTTGCAATCGGAATCCAGCAGAGAACAGCCACGAGCCCGGCCACGGCGGCCCACAGCGCGGCGTAGGGGGCAAGGACAAGGCCGATGCCCAGGGCGCCGAGGATGCCCAGCGGCACGGCAACCGCACCCACCAGGGCGTTTTCGAAGAATCGGACCTGGCCCAGCATGTCGGGGTTCCAGCCCATGGCCTGCAGCGTGCCGAGGTACCGGCGCTTGGCCTTAAGCTCAAAGCGCCCGGTTACCAGGGTGAGCAGAAGCCCCACAGCCACGCCGGACAGGCCAAGGACGATGCTCGGCAGGGCCACGCTGGCGGCCGCAAGGCCGCTGAGGGCGCTGGCGCCGGCGGCACGCGGGATGTCGATCAGCAGTGCGATCAGGCCGCCGACTGCCGAGCCGAACACGCCAACCGCAACGGCCAGCGAGATGGCGTTGAAGCGGTGCGTACTCAGCTGCCGGTTCGCGAAGGTCAGCGGCGAGTCGACGGCGATGAGCTTTTCGTCGTGCTGCGGCTCCTGGTCGACCACCTCGCGGTGCCGCAGCTGCTGGGCGGCGAAGAAGGCCGCACCCAGGTACAGGGCCAGCACGGACGCCGAGACGATGGCGGTGGCAACGTTCCAGCTCAGCAGGCTGAGCACTATACCGGCCACGGCCAGCAGCCCGGCGCCGACGGCGAACTCCTCCAGCACCCAGGAGCGGATGCGGCGCTGGGTCCAGCCCATGGCGCGCAGTGTTCCGGCTTCGCTGCGGCGCAGCCGCACGTAGCTGACGGTCGAGGCGCCGGTCAGCAGCGCGGCACCGCAGAGCGTGAGGAACAGCAGCGTCAGGTTCGTCGCCGTCAGCGAGCCGGCGACAGCGTCGGCGGCGTTCTGCCTGACCCACGACTGCTGGACGGTTCCCAGCGCGGATTCCTTGCCGGCGTCGTCCTTGGAGTAGCCGGGAACGAAGATGTTGGCGTCCTCGCGGGCGGAACCGGCCACAACGGTGGCTTCGAGCCCCATGTCCCGGATCTCGGCTGCGAGTTTGTCCACCTCAGGCTGGACCTGCTTCCAGCTGCCGGCGGCGCTGGCGCGGACGCGCACTGCGTCGATGACGGAGGCGTTCTTCTCGTAGCCGCGGGCAGCAGCCAGGCCGTAGTAGTCGGTGATGGCGCCGGCCGACTGGCTGACGAGTCCGGTGGCGCTCAGGGAAGGCTTGAGTGCGGTGTCGGCAACGTCCTTGCCCTGCGCGTCCTTAATCAGCGTCATGGGCGTGGGATCGTAGCCGCCGAGCGGAAGCCGGTTGACGTCACCGGCCGCTTCCTGGACGGCGGCGGGATCGAAGGTGCCGTAGACCATGGCGAGCGGAGTGGCCAGCTTCTTGCCCGTTTCGAGGTTCTCCCGGTAGGCGCGCTCGTCCACGGGGTTGCGCTGGGTCTGGTCCACGGCCTCGCCGTTGGCGCTCTTCTCCGGCAGGCGGTTCACGGTGACCCACTCGCCGGCGGTGGCGGTCTTGTCCTCGGCACCGTTGCCGGCGGTGGAGCCGTCCGAGTATTTGGGGGCGGAGGCGAAGTTGGTGCTCCAGGTTGCGGGGCTGTACAGGCCGCGGCTGAAGTTCGCCGAGTTGCCGAGCAGCTTGGAGTAGTCCGTGGACCCGGGCCAGGACAGCGCAAAGGGCGACTTGGAGACGAACGGCAGGTAGTCCTTGTCCAGGGAGCGCTCAGCGGTGCCGACTTCCTTGACCACGTTTCCGGACTCGTCGATCTCCTCGATTTTCACGGAGTACTTCAGGTCAAGCGACGTACCGGAGCGGACGATCAGCGGGATGGCCTGGGAGTCCTCGGTGAGCTGCCCGTTGCGCTTGGCCTGCTGGTACTGGGTCATGATGGGCGCCCAGTACTTGAGCTTCACGCCGAGGAAGTCAGGGCCCTCTTCGAGTTCCTGCATGCCGATGCCGGTGGTGAAGAGGCTCTCCAGATGCTGGCCGACGGCCTCGGCGCTGCGGGCGTCGGCCGGCGGTGCCTTTTCCAGTGGCGCCAGGAAGTCGCCGGCGGTGCCCAGCAGGGCACGCTCGGAGACGGGGTCGACGGCGACCACGGACTCCGTGACCTCCGGAGCCATGGGCAGGGCAACAGTGAGGTTGAACAGGTTGTGCTCGGACCCTCCGGCCGGGGCCGGGAACTTGATCCCGGTCTCGCCTTCGGGACCGGCGATCTGGATGCTGTTGCCGCCCTCGACCTGCTGCTCCACGAGCTTGCCCTTGCCGAGGCTGCCCTCGGCAGTGGACTTGAAGAGGGTGTGCTGCGAAGACCCGTCGGAGCTTGTGGCGCTGGCCGTCAGCCGGTACTTCTTGGGGGTGTCACTGAGTACGGACTGCGCTTCCGGCCATTTGCTGGGGTCGGTGCCGCCGGGCTGACCGGCGGTGGCGGTGCCGACGAGGCCGGCGTTGAAGCCCAGGTAGTCCATGGCCTCCAGGCGCGGCGTCTCAAGGTTCTGCGTCACGCGCGAGACCAGGCTGATGGGCGCGGCCACAGAGGTGCCGGACAGATCCCGGATCTTCTGCAGCTGGTCGAAGCTGACGCCGCCCTGCCCGGTGGCAATCTCGGGCTGCATGAGCGAACCGTCCGATCCCGCCTTGGCCTGGACCAGGATGTCGTAGAGCCCGCGCGAGTTCTGGTCCACGGTCCGGTTCAGCGCTGCCTGCGACTGGGTCTGGACGAGGACGGACAGGCACATGGCGAAGATCAGAATTGCAGCGGTCAGCAGCAGCACTTTGCTTCTGATGAACCTCTGGACGGCGTTCATTGGGCTCCCTGAAACCTGGATTGCGTGCGCACGCCACGATGACCGCAGAATGTGGAGGTGTCCCTTGCGGGCGTGCAAAAAGTAATGGCCGGCCTGCCGGCTGGATCCGTAAATTCGAACCTAGCTATTGTACGCAGACCGGCCAATCATACTTGGCCGGGGTGAACTCCAGGGGACAAGGAGTTCACCCCGCGTTGGGACCTGGCCGTTGCCGGCCGGTGTTCGTCGGACTAGTCCTCGAGGTCCACTTCGCGCACCATCTCGGCACCGATGCCGGCCTTGATGGCCTCCAGTACCTGCTGCGGGACGGAGCTGTCGATGGTGAGCAGCGCCAGGACCTGGCCGCCCTCCGCGTTCCGCGCCACCTGCATGCCGCCGATGTTGATGTTGTTCATGCCCAGGATGTGGCCGATGGTGCCGATGACTCCGGGACGGTCAGCGTAGGACACCA
The DNA here is from genome assembly GCF_000238915.1 of Arthrobacter globiformis NBRC 12137. Classification (GTDB taxonomy): domain Bacteria; phylum Actinomycetota; class Actinomycetes; order Actinomycetales; family Micrococcaceae; genus Arthrobacter; species Arthrobacter globiformis. The sequence continues at coordinate 17,589 of NZ_BAEG01000050.1, forward strand.
CAACCAGGTGCTCGCTGATGGGGATCTCGACGTCGTAGCCGTTCACGCCGACGAGCTTCTGCACCTGCTTGGGACCGGTCAGGGTGCCGGCCACGGAGATCTGCGAGCCGTCGCTCAGGGCGCCGCGCAGCGTCAGCACGTTGCGGTAGTCCTCGGCCTCGGGGCTGGTGATGAGGCGGACGTTGATGCCGCGCTGCTCGGCGATCACGGGGGCGTTGACGTAGGACACCTGCTCGGTGACGACGTCGGCGAAGATCCCCTTGAGGGCGGCGAGCTCCAGGACCTTGACGTCAAGTGCGGCGATTTCGCCGGCAACCTCAACGTCGATCTGGGTGACGGAGGCGTGGGTCAGCGCCGTGAAGATGCGGCCCAGCTTCTCGATCAGCGGGATGCCCGGGCGGACGTCGGGGGCAATCACGCCGCCGGCGACGTTCACGGCGTCCGGAACCAGTTCCCCGGCAAGGGCGAGGCGTACGGACTTCGCGACGGAGACTCCGGCCTTTTCCTGTGCCTCGTCGGTCGACGCGCCCAGGTGCGGGGTCACCACAACATTGTCCAGCTTGAAGAACGGCAGGTCGGTGCTGGGCTCCTGGACGAAGACGTCCACGGCGGCACCGGCGATCTGGCGGTCCTGGAGTGCGGTGTAGAGGGCTTCCTCGTCCACGAGGCCGCCACGGGCCACGTTGATCACGTAGGCCGTGCTCTTCATTTTCCTGAAGGCGTCGGCGCCGAGCATGCCGACGGTTTCCGGCGTCTTGGGCATGTGGATGGTGATGAAGTCGGACTGCGCGAGCAGTTCGTCGAGGGTGACCAGCTTCACACCGAGCTGGGCGGCGCGGGCGGACGTGATGTAGGGGTCGAAGGCGAGGATCTCGGTGTCGAAGCCCTGCAGGCGGGCGGCCACCAGGGCTCCGATGCGGCCCAGGCCGATGATGCCGATCTTCTTCTCGAAGAGTTCAATGCCGGTGTACTTGGAGCGCTTCCACTCGCCGTCCTTCAGGGCGGCGCTGGCCTGCGGGATGTGGCGGGCCAGGCTCAGGATGTGGCCCACAGTCAGTTCCGCGGCGGAAACGATGTTCGACGTCGGGGCGTTGACCACCATGACACCGGCCTGGGTGGCGGCCTTGATGTCGACGTTGTCCAGGCCGACGCCGGCCCGCGCGATGACCTTCAGGTTCTTCGCAGCGGCAATGGCCTCGGCGTCCACCTTGGTGGCGGAGCGGACCAGGATGGCGTCAACGTCCTCGATGGCAGAGAGCAGCTGGGAACGATCGGCGCCGTCGGTCTGGCGGATTTCAAAGTCCGGGCCAAGGGCCTCGATGGTGGCGGGCGAAAGCTCTTCGGCAAGCAATACTACGGGTTTTGACACAGCTGATCCTCTGCGTTGAAGTCCTGGGGGTAAATAAAGTCTAGGCGTACGGAAAGGCCGGGCTCACATTGTTAAGTGTGAACCCGGCCTCACTCTCGCGTGGTAGAGGGCGCAGCCTTAGCGGGCTGCCGAGCCTTCTACGTAGTCCTGGTCCTGCTGCTGCCAGGAGAACAGGGAACGCAGCTCGCGGCCCACGCCCTCGATCGGGTGGGACTCTGCCTTGGCGCGCAGCTCCTTGAACTCGACGCCGCCGTTGTCCTGGTCTTCGATGAAGCGCTTGGCGAAGGCACCGGACTGGACGTCGGCGAGGACGGCCTTCATGTTTTCCTTCACCTCGGGGGTGATGACGCGCGGGCCGGAGACGTAGTCGCCGTACTCTGCGGTGTCAGAAACGCTCCAGCGCTGCTTGGCGATGCCGCCTTCCCACATGAGGTCGACGATGAGCTTGAGCTCGTGCAGCACCTCGAAGTAGGCGATCTGCGGCTGGTAGCCGGCTTCGGTCAGGGTCTCGAAGCCGTACTGGATCAGCTGGGACACGCCGCCGCACAGGACAGCCTGCTCGCCGAAGAGGTCGGTTTCGGTCTCTTCAGTGAAGGTGGTCTTGATGACACCGGCGCGGGTGCCGCCGATGGCCTTGGCGTAGGACTTGGCCAGTTCCCAAGCGGAACCGGAAGCGTCCTGCTCCACGGCGATGATGTCCGGGATGCCGCGGCCGGCTTCGAACTCGCGGCGAACCGTGTGGCCGGGAGCCTTCGGGGCGACCAGGATGACGTCAACGCCCTCCGGTGCCTCGATGTAGCCGAAGCGGATGTTGAAGCCGTGCGCGAAGGCGAGGGCCTTGCCCGGGGTCAGCTTGTCCTTGATGGAGTCGTTGAAGATCGAGCGCTGGTGCTGGTCCGGTGCCAGGATCATGATGACGTCGGCCCATTCGGCGGCGTCGGCAACGTTCTTGACCTGGAAGCCTGCATCCTCAGCCTTGGCGGTGGACTTGGAACCTTCCTTGAGGGCAATGACAACCTCGACGCCGGAATCGCGCAGGTTCAGCGCGTGGGCGTGGCCCTGGGAGCCGTAGCCGACAATGGCAACCTTGCGACCCTGGATGATCGACAGGTCTGCGTCGTCGTCGTAAAACATTTCAGTCACTTGCGTAACTCCTCTTGAGTGGATTTTTTGTAGATGTGTGTCTGTTGGTGCTGCGTTTGCAGGCGGTGCGCCGCCTAGGCGGAGCGCAGCGCCCGATCACTCATGGAGCGGGATCCCCGTCCAACGGCCAAGGTGCCGGACTGCACAATTTCGCGGATACCGAAGGGCTCCAGCACTGAGAGCAGTGCCGTGAGCTTTTCGGGATGGCCAGTTGCTTCAATGACCACCGAGTCTGTGGAGACGTCGACCACTGAAGCGCGGAACAGGTCTGCAGCCTGGGTCACCTGCAGACGAGTTGCGGCATCCGCACGTACCTTGACCAGGATGTGGTCGCGCTGTACGGAAGATTCGGAGGTCAGTTCAACAATCTTGATCACGTTGACCAGCTTGTTCAACTGCTTGGTGACCTGTTCGATCAGGTCGCCATCGGCGTCGACGACGACGGTCATCCGGGAGATGCCCGGAACTTCCGTCGGGCCGACGGCCAGGGAATTGATGTTGAAGGCGCGGCGGGCGAAAAGGCTGGCCACGCGGGTCAGCACACCGGGCTTGTCTTCGACCAGAACGGACAGTGTGTGGCGGCTCATGATCAGTCCTCCTCTTCCCATTCCGGGGTCATGTTGCGGGCAACCTGGATCTGGTCGTTGCTGACCCCGGCGGGCACCATCGGCCACACCATGGAGTCGGGGCTGACCACGAAGTCGATAACCACGGGGCGGTCATTGATTTCCAGCGCCTTCTGGATTGTTGCGTCGATGTCCTCGTCCCGCTCGCACCGGAAGGATGCGCAGCCGTAGGCCTCGCCGAGTTTGACGAAGTCCGGGATCCGGATGGTCTCGTGGCCGGTGTTCAGGTCGGTGTTGGAGTAGCGGCCCTCGTAGAAGAGGGTCTGCCACTGGCGCACCATGCCCAGCGAGGAGTTGTTGATCACAGCAACCTTGATGGGGATGTTGTTGATGGCGCAGGTGGCCAGCTCCTGGTTGGTCATCTGGAAGCAGCCGTCGCCGTCGATGGCCCAGACCACGCGGTCGGGCTCGCCCACCTTGGCGCCCATGGCCGCCGGAACGGCGTAGCCCATGGTGCCGGCACCGCCGGAGTTCAGCCAGGCATGCGGACGCTCGTACTTGATGAACTGCGCAGCCCACATCTGGTGCTGGCCCACACCGGCAACGTAGATGCCCTCGGGACCGGTCAGGGCGCCGATGCGCTCGATGACGCGCTGCGGCGCACTCAGGCCATCCTCGGGTTCCGTCCAGCCCAGCGGGTAGGTTTCCTTCAGGTTGTTCAGGAAAGCCCACCAGTTGGCCAGGTCCGGGGTTCCGGAGGTGCCGAACTGGGTCCGGACGGCTTCGGTCAGTTCCGGAATGATCTCCTTCACGGAGCCCACGATGGGAACATCGGCGGTGCGGTTCTTGGAGATTTCCGCGGGGTCGATGTCCGCGTGGATGACCTTGGCGTTGGGCGCGAAGGTCTTGAGTACGCCGGTGACGCGGTCGTCAAAGCGCGCGCCCAGGGTCACCAGCAGGTCCGCCTGCTGGAGCGCGGTCACGGCCGAGACCGTGCCGTGCATGCCGGGCATGCCCACGTGCTGCGGGTGCGAGTCCGGGAAGACGCCGCGGGCCATCAGGGTCGTCACCACGGGGGCGCCGGTGAGTTCGGCCAGCTCGCGGAGTTCGGCCGAGGCGTGGGCCTTGGAGACACCGCCGCCCACGTACAGCACGGGCTTGCTGGCGGCGGAGATCAGCTTGGCGGCCTCGCGGACCTGCTTGTTGTGGCCGCGGACCACGGGGCGGTAGCCCGGCAGGTCGATTTTGGGCGGCCAGGAGAACGTCATCTGCCCCTGCTGGGCGTCCTTGGCGACGTCCACAAGAACCGGGCCCGGACGTCCGGTGGAGGCGAGGTGGAAGGCCTCGGCCATGACGTGCGGAATGTCGTTGGGGTCCGTCACCAGGAACGAGTGCTTGGTGATGGGCATGGTGATGCCCACGATGTCGGCTTCCTGAAAGGCATCGGTGCCGATCACTCCGCTGGATACCTGGCCGGTGATGGCCACGAGCGGAACGGAATCCATGTGCGCATCCATGATGGCGGTAACGAGGTTGGTGGCACCCGGGCCCGAGGTGGCGATACAGACGCCCACCCGCCCGGTGACCATGGCGTAGCCTTGCGCGGCGTGGCCGGCTCCCTGTTCGTGACGGACCAGAACGTGGTTCATTTTGGAGGCCATCAAGGGGTCGTAGGTGGGCAGGATCGCGCCACCGGGCAAACCGAAAATGTCGTCGACGCCGAGTTCTTCGAGCGAACGGACAATTGCTTCTGAGCCGGTCATCACCGTCGGGGGTACGACGTTGTTCGGCCCAAGGACAGGAGAGGCGGCTGCAGCAGTGTCGACCCCGGCCTCGGCCGGCTTGTCGACGCGTTCCGGAGCCTTGGCGGCTCCAGCGGACTTTGAAGCCATCAGCGAGGGGCTGATGGGCGATCCTTTGCTCATCGAACTCTTCCTTAGTGGATCTTGAATTGGTGTGGTGCTAGGGAAAACTGAACGTTCCGTCCCGCCGGGAAAATAAAAAACCCCTCAGCCTGATGGCTTTTCGAGGGGTTGCGCGTGACAGTTCGTTACCAGTCGGGCTATGGAGCCACGCGCTTGGTAAGTACGACGACGGTGCCGACGGTAACGAATGCGATCATGCGTTCAGTTTTCCCTCTAAGTGAGATACGTGTCAACGAAGCGACATGCGATCTCACCATTTGGACATCATTGTCCAGTTTTTGGTCCTCTTCAACGGTCGGACCGACTGCCGCCATGCCCACTCTAGGCGGCAGGGCTTAATAAGGGTAGCGCCCAGGGTCCCGGACCGTATGGCGCTCTGCGCCATACGGTCCGGGACGGCGCTACCCGCAGTATGCGCCCGTGGAGGCGCTGTGCACCAGCTTGGCGTACTTGGCCAGGACGCCCTTGGTGAACTTGGCCGGCAGCGGTGTCCAGCCTTCCTTGCGGGCTTCGAGTTCTGCGTCGTCAACGAGCAGGTCGAACGTGCGTGCTGCGATGTCGACGCGGATCCGGTCGCCGTCCTTCACGAAGGCGATGGGGCCGCCGTCGACCGCTTCGGGGGCGACGTGGCCGATGCACAGGCCGGTGGTGCCGCCGGAGAAGCGGCCATCGGTGAGCAGCAGGACATCCTTGCCCAGGCCCGCACCCTTGATGGCGCCGGTGATGGCGAGCATCTCGCGCATGCCCGGGCCGCCCTTGGGGCCTTCGTAGCGGATCACCACGACGTCGCCCTTCTGGATCTCGCCGTTGTCCAGCGCGTCCAGGGCGCCCTGTTCACGCTCGAATACCCGGGCGCTGCCTTCGAAGACGTCCGCGTCGAAGCCGGCGCTCTTCACCACCGCACCCTCGGGGGCGAGCGAGCCGTGCAGGATGGTGATGCCGCCGGTCTTGTGGATCGGGTTGTCCAGCGCGCGGAGGATCTTGCCGTCCAGGTCCGGCGGGTTGATGGACTCGAGGTTCTCGGCAAGCGTCTTGCCGGTGACGGTGAGGCAGTCACCGTGCAGCAGGCCGGCGTCGAGCAGTGCCTTCATGATGACCGGCACGCCGCCGATCTTGTCGACGTCCGTCATGACGTACCGGCCGAACGGCTTCAGGTCGCCGAGGTGCGGAATCTTGTCGCCGATGCGGTTGAAGTCGTCCAGGCTCAGTTCGACCTCTGCTTCGCGGGCGATTGCCAGCAGGTGCAGGACGGCGTTGGTGGATCCGCCGAAGGCCATGGTGACGGCGATGGCGTTTTCGAACGCCTTCTTGGTCATGATGTCCCGGGCGGTGATGCCCTTGCGGAGCAGGTTCACTACTGCCTCGCCGGACTTGCGGGCGAATTCGTCGCGGCGGCGGTCTGCCGAGGGCGGGGCGGCGGAGCCGGGGAGGGACATGCCCAGGGCCTCACCGATGCATGCCATGGTGTTGGCGGTGTACATGCCACCGCAGGCGCCTTCGCCGGGACAGATGGCCTTCTCGATGCGGGTGAGGTCTTCCATGCTCATCTTGCCGGCAGCGCACGCACCAACGGCTTCGAAGGCGTCGATCAGGGTGACTTCCTTCTCGGAGCCGTCCTCAAGTTTGACCCAGCCCGGCATGATCGAGCCGGCGTACAGGAACACGCTGGCGAGGTCCAGGCGCGCAGCGGCCATGAGCATGCCCGGAAGTGACTTGTCGCAGCCGGCCAGCAGCACGGAGCCGTCGATGCGCTCTGCCTGCATGACGGTTTCCACGGAGTCGGCGATGACTTCGCGGGAGACCAGGGAGAAGTGCATGCCCTCGTGGCCCATGGAGATGCCGTCGGAAACGGAGATGGTGCCGAACTGCATCGGGAACCCGCCGCCGGCGTGGACGCCTTCCTTGGCTCCCTGGGCCAGCCGGTTCAGGGACAGGTTGCAGGGAGTGATTTCGTTCCAGGAGCTCGCGACGCCGATCTGGGGCTTGGCGAAGTCGTCATCGCCCATGCCCACGGCCCGGAACATTCCACGTGCCGGAGCTGCGTGAATGCCGTCGGTGACAATCCGGCTCCGGGGCTTGATGTCAGGCTTGTTTTCGGTTGCGATCTGGGTGTCCTCACTCATGGGTCAAAGTCTATGACTCCTGAAAGGCCGCCAACGACCGGAAGTGGCCGGTTTGGCCCAATTTCCAGAAAATTTCGATCAAATAGTGGACTCACGTCTCACATTCTGGGACAGAGGCCCTGCCTGCCCTCGGTCCTGCTGGCGCTGACAAGCCTAGACAGCCCTATTGACAGCGACGTACCGTCAAGCAACGGCAACCTCGTGTGACGGATGAAAGGCTTTGCTATGGAGTGGATTATCTGGGTCATTGTCATTGTTTTGATCATCGCCGTCGTCTGGTGGCTGCTGAACCGGAACTCACGGGGAACGGCAACCGGCGCGGCCCGGACCGAACAGGTGACGTCCCCGTCCGGAGCCACTACCGCACCATCAGCTGCACGGGAAGAGTCGACGTCGGCCGCTTCTGCCGCCGCAGCGGCAGTGGGGCCTCCGTCAGACACCACCCGGACCGTACCCGAAGCAGGCCGCCTGGCCGGACCGGACACCGAACCAAACTTCGGGCCAGCGCCGGAAGCCGCTCCGCTGACGGGCCGGCCCGCCCCCGCAGCCGCGCGCCCGGAGCCCGAGGACGTGGAACCGGACATCGAATCCTGGGAGGCCGCCACTGCCCGCCCGTCCTCGGCTCGACCCGCCGGAGGAGACGTTGACGACTGGGACGACGACGGCGACAGGGCCGAATGGGATGCCCAATGGTCGGATGCAGGCAGTGCCGAGACGGGCAGCCCCACGCAGCAGGCTGCAGCGCAGCCTGCCACCCCGATGCACCACGCCGAGTACACGGATCCGCACGCCCCCACCCTGCCGGGCGCGGAATCCGCCGCGGCCGAAGCCCTGGACGCGGAGGCTGAAACCCAACAGCGGATCCAGTCCTCCGCTGCGACCGAAGCCGGAGCCAGCCACGATGCCCCGCCTCACCGCGAACCCCAGCCTCATCACCTGGAACAGGGATTCGGTGCGGAAAGGGGTTTCGGCGAACAGCCCATCCCCCACAAACAGGCCGCCGGCGAAGGCTCAGAAACGGCGGCGGACCAGCCCTACGGTGAGGGGTCTGCCTCGCCGGCCGCAGATGGCAGCGGCCCGGACGGATACGCCGTCAAAGGCGACGTCAGCGCCATGACCTATTACGACGAAGACAGCGCCGGCTACCAGGACGCCAGGGCGGAAGTCTGGTTCCTTTCCCCGGCGCACGCCGAGGCTGCCGGATTCCGGGCTCCGCGCCGGTCCCGGCGTTAACGCCCACGCGGCGGCTGACTGCGGCCGGAGGAAGCGCATGACACTCAACCACCCCCGAAAGCCCGCAGCGGCGGCCGCCGCCACGCCCCTGGCAGTGACCGCGCTGGCATTGTCCGTCCTCACGATGTCGCTGTCCGGCTGCACGGGCGACGGCGGTCAGCCCGTTCCTGGCACCGGCACGCCGGGGACAAGCACCCTGGGGACAAGCACCCCGGGAACAGGGACCCCGGGAACCAGTGCGCCCGCCGCCTCCGGCACGGCAGCCCCGGCGGCGCCGCGGGCGCCGGAAGTGGGGAGCAGGATCGAGGGACTTCAGATTCCCTGGTCGACGGTGTTCCTGCCGGACGGCACAGCAGTTATTTCCGAACGCGATTCCGCCCTGCTCAAATCCGTGACCGACGGCAAAGTCAGCACCATCGGGGCCGTTCCCGGCGTCGTTCCCGGCGGAGAGGGCGGGCTGCTGGGGCTGGCGTTGTCGCCCGGCTTTGCCTCGGACCACTATCTCTACGCCTACTTCACGTCGGCCGACGACAACCGGATTGCCCGCATGCGCCTGGAAGGTACCGGGGCAGCCGGCGGCGGGGGCCTCCGGCTGGGTGAGCCGGAGGTGATCTTCTCCGGCATGTCCAAGGCCTCCACGCACAACGGCGGCAGGATCCGCTTCGGTCCGGACGGGTTCCTCTACGTCGGTACGGGCGACTCGCAGCGCCGGGAGCAGCCGCAGGACCGGAACGCGCTGGGCGGCAAGATACTGCGGCTCACCAAGGACGGCGCCCCCGCGCCCGGCAACCCGTTCCCGAACAACCCCGTCTACAGCCTTGGCCACCGGAACGTCCAGGGCCTGGCGTGGGACGGCCAGGGCCGGCTCTGGGCCAGCGAATTCGGACCCGACGTCAACGATGAACTCAACCTGATCCGGCCCGGCGGAAATTACGGGTGGCCCGAAGTCACCGGGGCACCCCACCGGGACGGCTTCATCGACGCCAAGGTCATCTGGCCATCCACGGCAGACTCCTCGCCCAGCGGACTCGAAATTTCCGGCAACACGGCCTACCTCGGGGCGCTAAGGGGCCAGCGCATCTGGGCGGTCCCTCTCAGCGGCGAAAACGCCGGCACCCCTGTGGGCTATTTCACGCGGCAGTTCGGGCGGATCAGGAACGTTGCGCTGGCCCCGAATGGGGATCTATGGGCCCTCAGCAACAACCAAAACCCTGATTTCGCGCTGATTTTGCGGCCTCCACGCTGAGTGGCACGCCCCGCCCACCTCGATTTCACACCGGCCAAAACTTCGTGTAGAGTCTTATGTCGTTGCGGAGGTCAACGAGGGAAACAAAAAGCCCGCGGACGACCGAAACAGCAAATGCACCTCTAGCTCAATTGGCAGAGCAATTGACTCTTAATCAATGGGTTCCGGGTTCAAGTCCCGGGGGGTGCACCACTACCGAAGCCCCGCTTTCATGGCCACAAGCCTGAAGGCGGGGCTTTGTGGTTTCCCGGAAGTGGCTGCGCCGGGAGCGGTGTTGTCATAACCAAAACTTCGTGTAGAGTTTCATGTCGTTGCGGAGGTCAACGGGGAAACAAAAGCCCGCGGATGACCGATACAGCAGATGCACCTCTAGCTCAATTGGCAGAGCAATTGACTCTTAATCAATGGGTTCCGGGTTCAAGTCCCGGGGGGTGCACCACTACCGAAGCCCCGCCTTCAAGGCCACAAACCTGAAGGCGGGGCTTTGTCGTTCCTGAAACAGGCAACGACACCTGGTTCCCGCGTCAGCCCGCGGTCTGGAGCGCGACCCGCACCGGCTCCCCGGACTGCAGCGACGCCTGGGCGGCGTCCGCCACCATGGACGCTGCGACGGCGTCCTCCGGCGTGCACGGGTTCTGCCGCTTCCCGAGCACCAGTTCGACGAAGGCCGCCATCTCTGCACGGTACGCCGTGTGGAACCTCTCGGCGAACGTCCTGTGCGGCGGCCCCGCCGGGAAACCCACTGCGGGTTCGGCGGAGATCATCGCCATCTGCTCATCCATCCCCACCATGACGGACCCGGCGGACCCCTGGAGTTCCAGCCGGACGTCGTGTCCTGCCCCGTTGTAGCGGGTGGCCGAGACGGTGCCTACGCTGCCGTCGTCGAACGTCACCACGGCCAGCGCCGTATCAACGTCTCCGACGGCGCCGATTGCGGGGTCACCGTTGTTGGAACCCTTGGCGAAGACCTCCACGATTTCCTTGCCGGTGAGCCAGCGGAGAATGTCGAAGTCGTGGACGGAGCAGTCGCGGAAGAGGCCGCCGGACGTCGCGAGGAACTCCACCGGCGGCGGCGTCATGTCGCACGTCACCGCCCTGACCGTGTGAAGCCACCCCAGCTCCCCGGCGTCAAAGGCTCGCTTGGCCTCCAGGTAACCCGGGTCGAACCGGCGCTGGTGTCCGATCTGCACAGTGCCGCCTGTGGCGCGGATATGGTCGAGGACGGGCAGTGATTCCTCGACGTTCACGGCAACAGGCTTTTCGCAGAACACCGGGATCCCGGCGTCCACACCGGCCTTGATCAGGTCCGGATGCGTAGCCGTTCCGGTGGCGATGACCAGCCCGTCGATGCCGGACTCCAGCAGGGCTTCAACGGAGGGAAGGAACCCAGCGCCGATTCCGCCCGCCAGGGTCCGGGCGTGCTCTGCGGCAACGTCGGTCAGCTTAAGGTGCACCTGGGTGCCCTGCGGCCCCGTCAGCTCCTTCAGGCCGGTGATGTTGCGGGCGTGCATGGCGCCGATTCGGCCCACTCCCACGAGTCCAAGAGTTACTTCTTTCATGCCGCTCCCAGTCACGGCTCCCCTATTCCGGCGCCCGGCCGGCGTCGGCCGTGGAGTCGGTCACGTCGGCGACTTCGGCCTGGACTTCCTTGACGATGTCGCC
>NZ_BAEG01000049.1 GCF_000238915.1 Arthrobacter globiformis NBRC 12137
AAAAAGACAGATTTACCTCGCACCAGCTGCAAATAATCTTCCAGTCCAGCCCATATTTGATTTTCTCTTTTTTCCAAACCTTGAGGAATTATACCAAAAACAGAACATATTTTTCGACCCAAGCTCTTGTTCCATCCGGTCCAATAGGAAACGGAGCTCCTATGAGTTTACAACGTCGTCGCCGTAATAATGTTGTTGCTGTTCGACTTAAAAAAGGATTAACTCCACAAACATAGACACCTTCTCCAAGAGCCGGCAACTCAGTATATCTTTGAGATGGTAACCATTCAGATACTGTGATTCCTTGACGTTGCAACTCCATTGTTAGTTGATTCGTCACAGTACTAGGTAACGAGCCAAAGAGAACTAAAGGCGGATGTTGAACGATTTGCTCTACAGAGTTAAGTCTACCTCCATCAGATCGGCTTGAACCAGCCCCTTCGCTAGGGTCCCTACTGGACTCTAACAAGGCGCCGTCCAATTTGTTATCGGCGTCGGTAACTTCCTG
>NZ_BAEG01000048.1 GCF_000238915.1 Arthrobacter globiformis NBRC 12137
GTGGCTGGACGGCCACGCGCATCCGCCTCACAGGGGAGGGCGCCGCAGGCCGTGAAGGGGGTCCGCCGGGGGACCTCTTCCTGACCGTACGCATCCAGCCGAACGCCAGATACCGGCTCAAGGGCCGGGACATTCACTTCGACCTACCCGTCACCCCGTCGGAAGCCGCTCTGGGGGCCAAGATCAAGGTCAACGCGCCTGCGGGACCGGTCACCATCACCGTTCCCGAGGGGTCTTCCAGCGGGCGCAGACTTCGGCTTCGAGGCCAGGGCATGCCCGACCCGAGGGGCCAGCCGGGGAACCTCTACGCGGAGATCCGCGTCATGGTGCCCCCGCGGCTGAGCAGTAAGGTGCGCAAGCTATACGAGCAGCTTGCCGCCGTATCCGACTTTCACCCGAGGGAGGGCCTTCTATGAGCCGAGAATATCCGCTCGCCTATCCGTGGCGCCTGAATCTCGAGGCGGTGGCACGCAGCAGCGGCGTCCACCCCGACGTCGTTATGCGGTTCGTAGACCTGGATCTGATCCGGCCGCTGGGCGATGCCTCGGGCGGGCCCTGGTTCAGCCCTCGGGCGCCGGAGCTCATAGCTCGTGTCATGAGACTTCATTCAGAGCTGTCGCTGAACTACGCGGCAATCCCGCTGGTACTCGATCTGTTGGTGCGGGTCGACTCGCTTGAACGACGACTGGTTGAAATCACGCAGGTGGAAGGGACAGCTTCACGATGAACATGGAGAGTTTGACGCAAAAGTCGCAGGAGGCCTTGGCGGAGGCTCAACGGATTGCCCAACGAAGCGGGCACACTGAAACCGACGGCGAACACCTGCTGCTGGCCCTGCTGGAGCAGGAAGATGGCCTTGTCCCACGTTTACTGGCGGGAATGCAGGTGGATGTGGATGAGCTGAGGGCTGCTGTGGAAGCAGAGCTGAGACGCAAGCCTAAGGTGACGGGCCCCGGCGCGGCACCGGGCCAGGTGTATGTGAGCCGCAGGCTAGGCGCACTTCTGGACGCCGCCGAACGTGAGGCCAAGCGGCTCAAGGACGAGTATGTCTCAGTGGAGCACCTGCTGGTTGCCTTGGCGGAGGAAGGACGGAGCACTGCAGCCGGAAGGGTGCTGGCTGACCACCGCATCACGCGCGAGGCATTTCTGTCGGTACTGACCCAAGTACGGGGAAACCAGCGCGTCACCTCGGCAACCCCGGAACAGACCTACGAGGCGCTGGAGAAGTACGGCCGCGATCTGGTGGCGGATGCCCGCACCGGAAAGCTGGACCCGGTCATCGGCCGCGACGCGGAAATCCGGCGGGTCGTCCAGATACTTTCGCGCAAGACCAAAAACAATCCGGTGCTGATCGGGGAGCCTGGAGTCGGCAAGACCGCCATTGTGGAGGGACTGGCCCAGCGGATCGTCCGGCAGGATGTGCCGGAAGGGCTGAAGAACAAGACCATCTTCTCGCTCGACTTGAGCGCCCTCGTCGCCGGCGCCAAGTACCGCGGCGAGTTCGAGGAGCGGTTGAAGGCCGTGCTGGCCGAGGTCCTGGCGGCAGAAGGCGGGATCCTGCTCTTCGTGGACGAGCTGCACACCGTCGTCGGGGCGGGCGCGTCCGAGGGGTCGATGGACGCCGGCAACATGCTCAAGCCAATGTTGGCCCGCGGGGAGCTGCACATGATCGGCGCAACCACCCTTGACGAATACCGCAAACACATTGAATCGGATGCGGCTTTGGAACGCCGTTTCCAGCCGGTCACGGTTGAGGAGCCCGACGTAGAGGACGCAATTTCCATTCTTCGCGGGCTGCGGGAGCGGCTTGAGGTCTTCCACGGTGTACGTATCCAGGACAGCGCTCTGGTCGCTGCTGCCACCCTTTCCCACCGGTACATCACTGACCGGTTCCTTCCGGACAAGGCCATTGACCTCGTGGATGAGGCGTGCGCCCGGCTGCGGACGGAAATTGATTCGATGCCGGCGGAACTGGATGAGCTCACCCGGAAGGTCACGCGCCTCGAGATAGAAGAGGCGGCACTCTCCAAGGAGACCGATCCGGCAAGTAAGACCCGACTTGAGGAGTTGAGGCGAGAATTGGCGGACCTGCGCGGTGAGGCCGACGCGAAGAGGGCCCAATGGGAGGCCGAGCGCCAGGCAATCCACAAACTGCAGGAAATTCGCAGCGAATTGGAACGGGCGCGGCAGGAGGCAGAGGAAGCCGAGCGGAATTACGACCTCAACCGGGCAGCAGAGCTACGCTACGGCAGGCTTGCCGACCTCGAACGGCGGCTGGCCGCCGAGGAGGAACGGCTGACCGCGAAACAGGGTGAAAAACGCCTGCTCCGCGAGGTGGTGACGGAGGACGAGATCGCCGACATCGTCGCCGCCTGGACAGGCATACCGGTCGCACGGCTGAAGCAGGGCGAACGTGAAAAAGTCCTGCACCTGGATGAAATCCTGCGCGCCCGCGTCGTGGGGCAGGAAGAAGCGATTAGCGCGGTGTCGGACGCCATCATCCGTGCCCGTTCCGGTATCCGGGATCCCCGCCGGCCCATCGGCTCCTTCATCTTCCTTGGCCCGACCGGCGTCGGGAAGACCGAGCTTGCAAAGGCTCTGGCTGCGGCACTCTTCGACAGCGAGAACGCGATGATCCGGCTGGACATGAGTGAGTACCAGGAGCGCCACACCGTGAGCCGACTGCTGGGGGCGCCTCCCGGCTACATCGGTTACGACGAAGGAGGACAGCTCACCGAAGCGGTACGCCGGAAACCGTACTCGGTGGTCCTGTTCGATGAGGTGGAAAAGGCCCATCCGGACATTTTCAACACCTTGCTGCAGGTGCTCGACGACGGAAGGATTACGGACTCGCAGGGCCGGACCGTGGATTTCCGCAATACCGTCATCATCATGACCTCCAATATCGGCTCCCAGTATCTTCTGGAGGGTTCGGCCGAAGGCGGGGCGATCACCGAGGAGGCGCGCGGCATGGTGATGGGGGAGCTCCGGGCGCATTTCCGCCCCGAGTTCCTCAACCGCGTGGACGATACGGTCCTGTTCGCGCCCCTGGGACTGCCGCAAATCGAACGCATCGTCGATCTGCAGTTCCAGCAGCTGCGGCAGCGGCTGGCCGAGCAGCAAATAGAGCTGCACCTGACCGAGGAGGCGCGCCTTCTGATAGCCGAACGCGGGTTCGATCCGGTGTACGGAGCCCGGCCCCTGCGGCGCTATATTTCCCATGTGGTGGAAACGCAGGTGGGCCGGGCCCTACTGCGTGGCAGCATCGCGGAGGGCGGAGTGGTCACGGTGACCGCATCCGGAGGGGAACTAGTGGTTGACTACAGCACGATGGAAATGGAAGGGGCCGGAACCGCATGAACAAGGCCATCATCAAATGTCCCCATTGCGGCAAATCCAACCGCGTTCCAGCTGTCGCCGACGGCCGGCCACGCTGCGGGAGTTGCCACCGGGAGCTTCCCTGGGTGGTTGAAGCGGGCGACGACGACTTCGGCGAGATCGCCGAAAGGTCCGGCGTTCCGGTACTGGTGGACTTTTGGGCGGTGTGGTGCGGACCCTGCCGGATGGTGAGCCCCGTGCTGGACCAGCTGGCACACGAACGCGCGGGGCAGATCAAACTTGTGAAGGTCGATGTGGACCACTCGCCGCAGCTCTCCGCCAGATTCGCCATTCAGGCAGTGCCAACGTTGATGGTCATCGTCGACGGCAAGATCGTCGCGAGGCAGGCCGGCGCAGCTCCCGCGCCGGTGCTGAGGTCCTGGTTGGAGGGGGCGCTCACGAAGTAGCTCAAGAACAGCGGACGACGCGTCTACGCGCGGGAGTACTCGCAGCTACTTCTAATTCCGTGGGCTCCGATAGTGGAGCTTTCGTCAAGTGTGGCCGTCCGGGAATGGGGGAGCGCCCCCTAGCAGGGGGCAAATCTGGTTCTCCAAGGTGCGGTAGTTCACCCAGTTACTTCTACGACCGGTGGTGGTCCATGAGCAGCTTGGCCATGGTCCTGGCGCGGACTGCCGCGCGGGAGTCGCCCTCGGCCGCGGCGACGATGGCTCCCTTGATCAAGATGTGAATAGACCAGGCGAAATCGTGCGGGTCGTCGAGCCCGGCCGATTCTGCGAGTTCCGCGATCTGTTGCCGCGTCCTGTCCAGGTACTGGATGCTCGCTTTCCCGAGGGGGTGCTCGGAACCCATTTCCATCAACACGTGCAGGAAGGAGCTGACCTGGGCCGCGCCCTCCCGGAACCAGTCGTCGAAGACGTCGAAGATGGTCAGCATGGCTGCCTCGTCACTGGTCCCGCGGCGGGCGATTGCGTTCTCGATCTCGAGGGTGCGTTCCCGGTACCACTGCTCGAGGAAGGCCAGCACGACATCGTCCTTGGAGCGGAAGTGCCTGTAGAAGGTTGCCTTGGCTACGCCTGATGCGCGGATCAGTTCGTCGACTCCGACGTCGCGGATCCCGCGACGGGCGAACAGTTGGTAAGCCGCGGCAACGATCTTCTCCCGAGGACCATCCACTGCAGAGCGCCCTGACTGTTCAGCGGCGCTTTCTGGAGGTTCCACACACGGATAATACACAAATCCTCTGGGGCAGGACAGACCGGTCTTTCTAGTGCTTCGGAGCTGCCCTGCGCACCCGCAGGGGCATCAAGAAGAACAACGGGCTGGGAGTTCACAGGACCTGAGGAGCGTCGGCCGGGCTCGACGCTGAGGACACCACTTCGGGAGAACCCCGTGCTTATCTAGGCGCACTTCGGAACGTCGAAAATAAGGATTTCGTCGTGCTGGATGGCCCTGGCTTGATGGATGTCCTGTGCTCTATGGAGCGAAGTCTTGGTCATGCTCCTTTCTACTGTCTGCGCCATGAGATGGTCGAAGGGAGGTGGCAACGCTATGAGGTTTACTGCATCCGAGTCCTCGGCGTGGTCCGCACATCACTGCTCGGCGCATTTCGTGAGTCGGGTTCTGGCTGAGACCGGGAACGTTCTCTCGTCGCAGTTGGCCTGCGCGGCTGCTGGTGGTGGAGAGGGATTCCCAGTGCCACAAAAGGATCGTCACAATCGTGTGGGTTGGGGCTCAAAGCGCTCACAAAAAGAGGGTGTGCACAATGTGCACACCCTGGGCTTCGGATTCGGTTGTACAGGCGGCCAACTGGGCCGGATTGGGGATGTTTTCGGGGGAGGGGCGGATTTTCAGGTTGAGCGTCTGGTTCGAGTCCCACCTCGGGCACGTGTTTTCCCTGTTCAGGGGCTTTTTTCCCTCTGAGTGTGGACAAATTGTGTTGTGAAGGGGCCCCTTCGGGGGTCTTTTTCATTGGTAGCGGGTGCTGTGGCCGGTTGCCTCCTTGCATTCCTGGATGGACGGGTTGTTGTTCGTTACCAGTTCATGGGCGTTCATGGCTCGGTCAACATGACCTGAGAAAAATTCGACGTGGGTTTGTTGTTGCTTCCTTGGTGTTCACTCGGTTCCTCCTGTTCGGGCTTTTTGGTCGGCTGTTCACTTCTTCATGGTGGGTCTGGGGGAGGGCGGCATGACTTGCGCCCAACCCGTGGGGAATCGGCGTCGCCGGACGACCACAGGCCGTCCGATAGCGCCCTGACGGCAATATTGCCATGCGTTGTAGCCCATAATGCTGACTGTCCTTCTTCCGTGGCTCGAGGGTTTTTCCGTCGATAGCTGTTCATGGTTGCTCTCGGAGTCCACGACATGACTCTGTGGATTTTTACCGCCGTGTCCCGAAGCGAGGTACTGCTGCCTGGCTGGTCTTTCATGTCTGTTCATTACCGGCCTGTTGGATGACTGCATGACGGAATGATGAGACGCCGAGGCACCCTTAGCGGATAAGAGTCCGTGCGTCAGGCTGTGGTGCGGCTTTGTCTTCTGAGGCGACTGGGCCGCAGGCGTCCGAAGGCCCCGCCGGACGGCATGGCCACTCTTGGCCCATCCTGTCTCGACATCTCTGTCGCGACGCACCAGGGGGCACAACCGTTCCCAGCTCGATCCGTGAGGTGCGTTGGCTGGCGGCGGCCACCATCGCGATGGGGGGAGGAGGTTCCGAACTGCAGATGGCGGTGGCACAGCCAGGCACTATCGAATCCAAGCCGCTCGCCAGGTTCGATGATCTGCAAAGTGGATTGGTGACCCTTGGGCGGGATCCTCCGGATCGAGCAGCCAGATAGGGAGGAATCTGAGCTTGCGCAAAGGACGTGTGAAGACGGTCGTGGGCTCTACCCAAGGCGTGGCTCTGGGTGCCGAGGGTTAGGTGGTGATCGGCTGTTGCCTCATGGCATTAGGTTCGGGAAAGGGGTAGATCTCGGCACGCCGCTGGAGTAGGTTGAGCGCAATTATCAGCGTCGCCGGGGAGTCCACCGTGACCAGTAGTAGGCACAATCACAATTGGCTTTTCCCCTCCCGCATCGCGCTCGGCATGGCAACCGCAACTGCGTTGGCGATCTCGGGGTGCACGTCCACGCCAACGCAGGCCCCCGCGTCGTCCATTGCACCGTCATCGGTGGCCTCTTCATCTACCGGCACGACGGCGGGAGGAAAGACAGGATCGGCGACTCTGGGCGGACTGGACAAAGCCAGGGTCCAGGACACTTTCCGGACTCTGGCTAAGGAGCTGCTGGTACCGGGAGCGGCCATGATGCTCCGCACCACGCAGGGCGACGTCAGCCTCACCTACGGCGTGACGAGCGCAGGCGGGTCAACATCTGTCTCACTCGATAACCACATCCGCATCGGCTCTGTCACGAAGACGTGGACTGGGACCGTAATCCTGCAGCTCGTGCAGGAAGGCAAACTCAAGCTTGAGGATCCCGTTTCGAAGTACCGCTCTGACGTACCGAACGGCGACAACATCACCATCGAGCAACTCCTGACCATGCGTAGCGGAATCTACAACTACTCGGAGACTTACGAGCTGAACAAGGCCCTCGACACCACGCCGCAACGGGTCTGGACGCCTGAGCAACTCGTGGCGATCGCCCTGCCGTTGCCCGCATACTTCGGCCCCGGCGAGGGCTTTCACTATTCGAACACCAACACGGTTCTGCTGGGGCTCATAGCCGAGAAACTGGATGGCAAGGGCTTCGGCCAGATCGTGCGTGACCGGATCCTGGAACCGCTCGGCCTGAAACAAACGTCGTTTCCGGCGGCGGAGTCTTCCGGCCTTCCCAAGCCTTTCTCCCGCGGCTACATGTACATGGACAACCTTCTCACCCTGTCCACGACCAGGCTTCCTGCGGACTTGATCGCCAAGGCGCAGGACGGCTCATTGAAACCGAATGATTATACAAACGCCAACCCTTCCTGGACGTGGGCCGCCGGGCAGGGCGTCTCCACGGCTGGGGACCTCATGACCTTGGCCGAGGGCCTCACCGATGGCAAGCTGCTCAAACCGGACCTTCAAAAGAAGCGCATGGACAGCCTTGCGCCGATCGACCCGGACAACCCGGGCGCCGCGCGGTACGGCATGGCACTGGCCCAGTTCGGCCCGCTCTACGGACACACCGGCGAGCTCCCCGGCTACAACACCTTCATGGGCAGAGATCCGCAGAACGATGTGACCTTGGTGGTGTGGACCAACCTTGCTCCGTCACCGGATGGACGGGACCCGGCGTCGACTATCGCCAAGGCCATCATCGGGGACCTCTACGGCACAGCGCCGACAGGCCCAGCCACGCGGTGAACCTCAGACACGGCGCCCGGCGGCCCCGAGGGCTTGGCGCCGGAGGATATCTATCCAGAGGGAAAACCAGGCAAGCCCGGCTCAACCTGGCCCTGCCTCCTCTAACGCACAGATCCCTCAGATCGGGAATCCGGTCAGCCGGAAGCAACAAGATCAGATAAACGCTTCGCGTCGATTACCCGTCATTGTGGGGTCGGCGAAGGCGAACAGTGGAAACTGCAACGAGGCGCCGGGCGACCGTCCGCCCTGTTTCGGTAAAGGTGATGACAAAGTCACCAGTGGCCCCGGTCGCCCTGGTTACTGTGACCGCGATGCGGCCCCCGGGGGCGGGACTGCCGTGCGGCGGGCTGTCAGTGTTGGGTTCCCAGGTGCCAGCTATAGGGGTTGGATTATGTCTGCCGGTCCGGTGCGCGTCATACCCTTGCTGCCAGGCTGTCTCCACCGCGGTCACCAGCTCGGCCAGAAGCCGGTAGTAGGGGTGGTCCGGTCCGATGAAAAGCATTTCTTCGCGCGCCTTTTCAACGGCTGCCTGTACAGTGTTTCCCTCCGCCATGCGGGCATCGTCCCACCCCGGACCACAGCACGCCATAGCCAACCAGACAATCACCATGACCCGGAACAGCGCGTCAGTCAGGGTCAGTTAATGTCAGATTGATCCCTAAGAGCCTCTTGCCCCAGCGTCAGAAAAGGACGAAACGGACCCTGTTCTGACACCCACTGTGCTTGGTCTCTGACGTCAGGTTGGGGTGTATGCCAAGCCGGCAAGAAAGGGCAACGTGTGCCGAGGGGTGGCATCCAACGTAGTGGGGGTTTAGGGCGCGGGCATCGACACGGACTCGGCGGGGCCTTCGTCCGCTAGGCGGCCGCGGACACGGTCTGCTCTGCCGTGTTGAGGTGCTCCTTGAGTTCGGTGATGAAGGCTTTGAGGTTCGCGGACCGGCAGTCCCGCCGCCACATCAGCCACGTTTCCGCTGTGCCGAGGCTGCCTTCTATCTCATGCACCTGAACGCGGCTTGCTCCGGGCAGCGTCTCGAGGAGGGATTTGGGAATCATGCAGATACCGCCGCCGGCCGCGACGCACGCAAGCATGCTGTAGTACGAGGATATTTCGACGATTCGTCCCGGGACCATTCCTTGAGACTCGAGCCAGTCCTCAAAGCGCTGCCGGTAGGAGCAGATTGTGCCAAACATGAATGCGGTTGGGTGGGATGCCTTGAAGTCGTCATTGATCTCTGTGACCGTTTGCGGGGTGAGGATCACGAGATCCTCCGCGAAGGCCCTAATCCCTGTCAGTGAGGGCACGGCTGGCTTTCCGTCAGAGAATGCTGCTGTGAGTTGCCCGTTCAGCAAATGGTCGAACAGCACTCCTGAGGAGCCTGCTTCGAGTTCGACGTCGACCGCGGGGTAGCGGAGATGGAAGCTGGCCAGGATCGGTGGTATTCGGACGGCCGCCGTGCTTTCGAGGGCGCCGAGACGGAACTTGCCTCGGGGTTCGCCCTTGGCCGTGAAGGCTTTGGCATCGTTGCACATGTCGATGATCTTTTGGGCATGCTCGCGAAAGATCTCTCCATCGGCTGAGAGGGAGCTTTGCCGCTTGTCCCGGACCAGTAGCTTGACCCCAAGTTCGCGCTCCAGCTGCTGGATCCGCGTCGAGACGTTCGACGGAGCGCGAAGAAGCTTATTGGCGGCTTTGGTGATGCTACCCGTCTCCGCCACGGCAAGAAAGATTTCCAGTTGCGAGATCTCCATTGTCTTCGTTCTCTCTGACTGAAGTGATGCGCGTTGACGCATCATGTTTAGAGAATGATGACAGCCTCAGCGCAGCAATTCAACCGTCTGTACACGAGGTCCCGCTTCACCGCACCCGAAAGAGCTGTATGGGGCAAGGGGGGAAGCGGTCGAGCCAATCCCTCCTCCCATCGTTCTGTCTTGGAGAAGTGATACTTCGGAAACTTCTTATTTATCAAAGTGTCGAAGACTTCTAGAGTCGTTGTTAGCCCCATCACACGATCTTGAAGGAACACCATTATGGGCACCATCGAAGTTGCCGTCGCGAAGTCGACGAACCCGGCCACCGGCGAAGACGTTGCGACCTACCCCTACTTGGACGAGCAGGCCGTTGCGGACGTTGTCCGGTCAGCCGCCGAGGGATTCGCTAACTGGCGCGACACGACTCCTGCAGCGCGGGCCGAGGTTTTCCGCCGTCTTGCGGAACTGCTGCGCCGGGACACGGCCAAGCTCGCCAGCGTGATCACCGCCGAAATGGGCAAGCCCGTTACGCAGGCCCAGGCAGAGGTCACCAAGTGCGCGAACATGCTGGATTGGTACGCCGAGAACGGGCCGGCCATGCTGGAAGACACGGCGACGACCATCGGCCCTGAAGCCTACGTCTCCTACCTGCCCACCGGCACGGTGTTGGCGATCATGCCGTGGAACTTCCCGGTCTGGCAGATCTTCCGTGGTGCCGCTCCGATTATTCTGGGCGGCAACGGCTACCTCCTGAAGCCTGCTTCGAACGTGGTCGGCTGTGCCCTGGCGCTGGAGTCGCTGTGGGAGGAGGCAGGGCTTCCGAAAGGCACCTTCGCGGTAGTGAACTGCGACCGCCACCAGGTGCCCGCTATCATTCACGATCCTGTCATCACAGGCGTCGCCGTGACCGGGGGTACTGTCGCCGGGCAAAGCGTGGCCGCGGAGGCCGGCCGTGCGCTGAAGAAGGTCATCCTGGAACTCGGCGGCTCGGACCCGTTCATCGTCCTGGCCGACGCCGACCTGGACAAAGCCGTTGACGCCGCGGCCACCGGGCGCATGGTGAACGCGGGCCAGGTGTGCATCTCCGCCAAGCGGATCATTGTCGAACGCCCCGTCTATGCCGAATTCACCGCCAAACTGGCTCGGCGGGTCGAAAGCTTCAAAGTCGGGGACCCCACCGATCCGGAAACCTTCGTCGGCCCGATGGCCAAAGAAGAAGGCCTGCTCGACGTTGATGACCAGGTCAAGCGTTCGGTTGACGAAGGAGCGGAGCTTCTGACCGGTGGTCACCGCATCCCAGGGCCCGGCTCCTTTTACGCCCCGACGGTCCTGGCTGGCGTCACCGAAGCCATGACGGCTTTCAAGGAGGAGATCTTCGGACCTGTCGCGACCGTCATCGCTGCAGAGGACGCAGAGGAAGCCTTGGCCAAGGCCAACAATTCCGAGTTCGGGCTCAGTGCCGCTATCTGGACTGCCGACAGTGCGAAGGCCCGCGCCATGGCCCGGAAGATCGACGCCGGTGGGGTATTCATCAACGGCCTGTCCGTCTCGGACCCCCGGATTCCGATCGGTGGGGTGAAGAAGAGCGGTTTCGGCCGGGAGCTGTCCTACCTGGGCGTCCACGAATTCACCAACATCCAGGCGGTGTGGGATCAGACCCCGCTCAACGCAGCCGAGGAAGCAGCGCAAGGAGTAGCACAATGAGCACCACGACCATCAACCAGGAACTCTTTGACAAGGGCCTTGCCACCCGGCGTGAAGTCCTCGGCGAAGAGTACGTTCAGCGCAGCCTGGACAGCGCGGACGAGTTCTCCATGCCGATGCAGGAACTTGTCACCCAATACTGCTGGGGGGATGTGTGGAACCGCCCGGGCCTGGAACGTGCCCAGCGCAGCCTGATAAACCTGGCCATGATCAGCGCCCTGAATCGGCCGCACGAGCTGAAGGTCCACGTCCGCGGAGCGGTCCGCAACGGGGTAACGAAGGAGCAGATCAAGGAAGTCTTCCTTCAGGTGGCCATCTATTGCGGCGTCCCCGCCGCCTTGGAGAGCTTCCGCCTCGCCCGTGAAGTCTTCGAAGAGATGGAGGCCGAAGCATGAGCACCATTGGCTTCGTCGGTCTGGGCAACATGGGCTTCCCCATGGCCTCACGCCTCGCGGAGGCGGGCCATAGGCTGATCGTGGAAGACCGTGATCAGGGCGCTGTCCAGCGTTTCCAGGACCAACACCCCGGTTCCCGCACTGCTATCGACGTCAAGGCATGGCAGGACGCGGACATCATCATCACGATGCTGCCCAGCTCCGATATCGTCGAAGCCGTCCTGAGCGGCGGAGTCGCCGCCGCCGCTTCGCTGAACACCCTGTTCATCGACATGTCATCCTCCGAACCCATCCGCTCCCGGAACCTGGGCCAGCGGCTGGAGCAACAGGGCATGCGGTATCTGGATGCGCCGGTCTCCGGCGGCGTCCGCGGTGCCCAGAACGGCCAGCTTGCCATCATGGTCGGCGGCAACTGGCAGGACCTGGACCAGGCAAAGGACATCTTCGACGTCCTGGGCAAGTCCGTCATCCACGTCGGCAAGGCCGGTTCCGGGCATGCGGCCAAGGCGTTGAACAACCTCGTCTCGGCTGCATCGGTCGCCGCCACCGTCGAGGCACTGCGCGTGGGTGAACGCTTCGGCATCGACCCGGCGACGATGACCGAAGTCCTTAACGCCTCCTCCGGACGGAGCAACACCTCCGAAAACAAGGTCGCCCAGTTCATGCTCAGCGGCACCTTCGGATCCGGCTTCCCCATCGGCCTGATGACTAAAGACATCAAGATCGCCACCGCCTTGGCAGATTCCTTGGGCGTCGAGGCACCGTTCAGTCACGACTGCGAGACCATCTGGCAGTCCGTCCTCGACGCCGGCCACGGCGCCGACGACCACACGAGAATGTATGAACACCTCGCCACCCCCACCCCCGCTTTCAACGATGAAAGGCAAATCCATGCGTGACTTCGCACAGGTGCTGCAGACCGCAACCGAGGACTTCGAGTTCAACCGCGAAATGCGCTACTACACCGGCAAACTCCACGTCTCCATCGGCAACAAGGCCTGGCTCGCTAATTACGACGACGGCAAGCTCCTTTCCGTCGAACCCTCAGGCACCGACCCTGAAGGCGCCGCGATTTGGATCAAGGGCACCGACGAACAGTGGAACGACATGACCGCAGAGTACCCCCGGCCGTTCTTCCAGTCCCTGCAGAGCTCCTCAGCCAAGCACGGCGTCCTGCTCAGCAACACCCACCAGCTCTACGCCTACTTGCCGGCCCTAAACAGGCTCATGCAAATCTTCCGCCAGCTCAACGTCAAAGGAGCGTAAGTCATGGCAAAGTTCGAACCCATCAAGGGCGGCTACGTCTATCTCACCGTTGAAGACGTCGAATACCGGGTCTACTACGAAGAGGCCGGCCAGGGTATCCCGCTCATCGTCGGACACACCGCCGGCTCCGACGGTCGCCAGTACCGCCACCTGCTCAACGACCCCGAGGTCACCAGCAGGTACCGGGTCGTCGCCTTCGACCTGCCCTTCCACGGCAAGTCCCTGCCCCCGCACGGGGAGAAGTGGTGGACGAAGGAATACAACATGACCAAGTCCCGGATGATGGCTTTCCCCAACGCCCTCTCTGAAGCCCTTGAACTGGACCGGCCCGTCTACATGGGCAGCTCCATGGGCGGGCACCTGGCCATCGACCTGGCCTCCAACTTCAACGACCGCTACCGCGCCACTATCTCCGTCGAAGGTGCCCTGCGCTCCGCGGCCGAGTACGTGGACGTAGGCATGGACGGCATCCGCCGCGAATTCGACAACCCCAACGTCTCACGCAACTCCATCGGCGCGGCCATGCTCCTGAACATCTCCCCGTACTCCCCGGAGGAAAACGTCCGCGAGATCCAGTGGGAATACCAGTCAGGCGGGCCCGGTGTCTTCGCCGGCGACCTCTATTACTACTACTACGACCACAACGTCAGCCCTGAAGAAGCAGCCGCGATCGACACAAACAAGTGCATGCTGTACTTCCTGACCGGCGAATACGACCCCAACACCTCCCCGGCCGACACCAAGGAAGCCGCGAACCTGGTCAAGGGCTCGAAATTCTGGGAGATGCCCAAGCTCGGTCACTTCCCGGTGACCGAGAACTACACCGAGTTCCGCAAGTTCCTCCTGCCGATCCTCGAAGAAATCGAAGGTAAGTCCGCCTAGGACCAACTTCCACGGCGGGCCGGCACTGACCGGCCCGCCGGACACGGCGCCACTTGCCCGGCGGCCCACCGCATTCCAGGGCCCTGCTGCCGCCACGTCCTTAGGCAGGCACGCCCAAAATCGGGTGCAATCCCCGTCACATTCATCTGTACCCATCAATGGAGCTGGATCATGTCCTCAACAAATGCCACGGCTTGGCGGCCTGCACACGTCACCAACCGGCAGATCAAATTCGCGACCATCCTGGCCTTCCTGGCCTGGGCGTTCGCCGTCTATGACTTCATCCTCTTCGGCACACTGCTGCCCGAACTCGGCAAAGACCTCGGCCTGAACGAAGCCGAACAGGCCACCATGGTCACCTGGATGTCCGTCGGGGCCGTCGGAATGGGCCTCATCGCAGGACCAGTCGTCGACAAGTTCGGCCGTAAAGCCGGGCTCGCTTTCACCACCGCCGGAGCAGGCATCGCCTCTGCACTGACCGCCCTGGGCGGCATCGTCCCGGTCGCCGCCCTGGTCGCCATCCGCTCCCTCAGCGGCTTGGGCCTGTCCGAACAGGGCGTCAACGGCGCCTACCTCAGCGAGCTCTACGGCGCCTCCGATGACCCCCGGATCAAGAAGCGCCAAGGATTCATCTACTCCCTGGTTCAGGGTGGCTGGCCGATCGGTGCCATTCTCGCTGCGGCGCTGACCGCCGTCCTGCTGCCGACCATCGGCTGGGCAGGCTGCTTCGTCTTCGCCGCCGTCCCGTCCCTGATCGTCGCGGCCCTGGCCCGCAAACTGCGTGAATCACCGCAGTTCGAATCCATTCAAAAAATCCGCCGCCTCCAAAAGGCCGGCCATCACGCCGACGCGGAAAACCTCTCCGCCGCACTCGGCATCGAAGAGCACGAAACCCGCAGCACCCTCGCTGACGTCTTCCGCGGCCGGAGCCTGCGCACCACCCTGGCCCTTGGACTGGGCCACATCCTGAACTACTTCCCCGTCCAGGTCTTCAGCGTGCTCGGCACCACCGTCCTGGTCAGCGTCCACAACGTCTCCTTCACCAACTCGCTGGCCATCCTCCTGATGTCCAACCTGATCGCCTACCTCGGCTACCTCACCCACGGCTTCCTCGGCGACAAGTTCGGACGGCGCAACGTCATCGCCTTCGGCTGGATCACCGGCGGCATCGTCTTCACCGCCATGATCTTCGGCCCCAGCGACTTCTGGACCGTCGTCGCGCTCTACAGCCTCGGAACGTTCTTCCTCATCGGACCCTACTCCTGCGTCCTGTTCTTCGTCGGCGAAAGCTACGACACCCGCATCCGCGGCCGCGGAGCAACCTTCGTCGCCGCCGTTGGCCCCATCGGCGCCATCCTCTCCAGTGCCCTGGCCGCCACCCTGCTCTCGGGCGGGGGCAACTGGGCCACCGCCGCGTTCCTCTTCGGAGCCATCCCGTGCGTCCTGTCCGGTGTCGCAGTCCTCTTCTCCCGCAAGCACCAGCACGTCGCCGACCCCGTGCACACCCCATCCGCTGGCGGAGCCCCCGCGGATGAGACAGCTCACTGATATAGCCCCAATAGCCAGCATTGCCGTTGCCGGGTGCCTTGCAGCACCCGGCAACAGCCATTCAAAAACGTCCGTCCCATCTAGACCAGACGAGGCATGGCAGAACCCACTTGGGGACTGGAAGGACAGCCATAGACAATCGTCTCTATCGGGAGTGTTCGTAGGGGCCGGGAGCCCGCCGGGACCTTAAAAATACTCCCACGTCGAGAGTTTTGAGGGCATGTCTCCGCGCTCCCCGCTTAGCGGATGCAACGGCCCGGAAGGACCCCGCAGTGATTCGTACTGCGGGGTCCTTTGCCGTCCGGCGTTGGTTCGGACCCGTTAATTTCGACCCGAAGAAATGGTGCTTAAAACATAGGCATCGCCGCCGTGAGAGGGCTGGCGCTTCAACCAACAGGCCCAACAAGATGCGACCGAAAACTCTGGATGTTTGCAGATCTTGGCGAACGCAAACTCATTGACAACGAAGTGCGCATCATCTCAAAACCGCCGGATCGCCGTTTGCCGTCCCCGGTAAGAGCGGGTAGCCAGAGTCGCTGCCATGAAGCCGCACCGACTTTGCAATTGCCAACTTTAATCTTGACAAAGCCCTTGGCATGACGACAGAATATTGGCATACGCAAAGTGATGTGGCCCACTGCCGGAAGGAATCATGAAACTCGAGGAACGCCAGGATCGTATCGTCGCGCTGCTGAAGTCTCAGGCGACGGTGGAGATTTCCGAGCTGTCCCGGGCTCTGGATGTCAGCCGGGAGACGGTACGCAAGGATCTTTACGATCTCGAGCGCGCCGGGGTTCTCACGAAGGTGCGCGGGGGCGCAGTTCTTGCCTCCGGACGGCATGAATCCGCCTATGACGTCAGGCGGGGTCGGGAGAGCGATGCGAAGCTGGCTATCGCTCGTGAGGCGGCGGAACTTGTTCAGCCCGGGGACACGGTCTACCTCGACTACGGCACATCCACCTACGCTCTCGCGCAGGAGCTGAAGGCCATGGACGGAATTACCGTGGTGACCAATGCTCTTCCGATCGTTAACTTGCTGGTCGCGAGCCCGGGCATCACCCTGATGATCCCCGGCGGCATCGTCCGGACCAATGAGAACTCGCTCTACGGACCCCTTGCCGAACGCAATCTCAAGGCGCTGTTCATGAACATCGGTTTTTTTGGCTGCGGGGGAGTCCACCCGGATTCAGGGGTGACGAACCACAACATGTTCGAAACCGCTGCCTCACGAACCGCTATAGAGCACTCACAGAACGTCGTCATACTCGCTGACCACAGCAAGTTCGGCGTCATCGCCGAAAACCTCACTGCAGACTTCGACGAGATTGACCAGCTCATCACCGACTCCAGCGCCAGCGCCGAGGCAATCGCACAGTTGCGTGCCTCCGGCGTCGCCGTCACCACAGCCATGAAAGGAAACACCCCGGAATGATCACCCTTGTACCCGACCTTATTTACCGTAGGGCACGGTTCGCCGACAGGAACGAGCTCTTCCACCGCGTAGCCGAAGACCTCCTGGCGGGCGGCTATGTCAAGGAAAGCTGGGCTGATGCTCTTTCCGCCCGCGAAGCCGCGTACCCGACGGGGCTCCCGGTACCCGGCGGCGTCGCGATCCCCCATACTGACGCCAGCCATGTCCTGAAGGACGCCTTGGTCGTCGTGACCCTGGACAAGCCCATTGAGTTCGGGGAAATGGGCGCGGCCGCCGGCTCGACTCTCAGCGTCGAGACAGTCTTCGTCCTGGTCGTCGCGGACCCGTCCGGGCACGTGAAGTTCCTCTCGAAGACCATCAGGGCCATCCAGGACCGCGCCTTTATCGAAAACCTGGCCTCGGCTGAAACGGCCGAGGACATCCAGGCAGCAGTCACCGCCAAGCTCGCGGCATAACCGCGAAGCCATCCATAAAACCTTTTCAAAGGAGAAAACCATGAAGAAGATTATTGTCGCCTGCGGCGGCGCCGTAGCCACTTCCACCCTTGCGGCCGAGAAGATCCGTGAACTGTGCCAGCGCGAAGGGATCGCCGCTGACGTGCAGCAATGCCGCATCCCCGAGATCCCCAGCCGCGCCTCCGAAGTGGACCTTATCGTCACCACCGCCCGGGTCGACGCCGACTACGGAAAGCCCACCCTGCATGGCATCGCCTTCGTCTCCGGCATCGGCGAAGAAGCTCTCGAAGAAAAGATCCTCGCCGTCCTCCGCTAGCGCCTCCCGCGAGCCCCCGCGTGCATCGACGCGCGCGAAAGACCAGCGCATGAAGAAGGCCGCGGCGAGTACCAGTCGCCGCGGCCCGAGTGCGCACCCAGCCATAACTACCAGGACACACTATGGACATTCTGCAATACATTGTGAACCTCGGCCCATCCGTGATGCTGCCGCTGGTCATATTCATCATCGGACTTCTGCTGCGCCAGGGCTTCGGAAAGTCCCTCACCTCAGGACTCACCATCGGTGTCGGCTTCATCGGCATCGGTCTGGTGATCGGCCTCCTTACCGACAACCTGGGCCCGGCGGCCAAGGACATGGCAGAGCGATTCGGTATCGGCCTGTCCGTCGTCGACGTCGGCTGGCCCGGGACAGCACCCATGGCCTGGGCGTCCTCTATGGGCCTGATCGCCATCCCGATCGCGATCGGCGTCAACCTCCTGATGCTGCTGACGAAAATGACGAAGGTCGTCAACGTCGACATCTGGAACATCTGGCACATGGCCTTCACTGGCATCATTGTCCAGCTGGCCACCGACAGCTTCATCTGGGGCATCGTTGGCGTGGCCGTCCACGCCGCCATCGCCTACAAGCTCGGCGACATGTTCCGCCCGGTGACCGAGAACTACTTCCAGCTCGAGGGCGTCGCCATCCCTCACGGCACCTCCGCCTACATGGGTGTCTTCGCCGCACCGATCGATGACCTGATCGAAAAGATCCCCGGCGTTCGCCGCCTGAACCTCACCACGAAAACCCTTCAGGACCGCGCCGGTGTGCTCGGCCAGCCCGTCGTCGTCGGCACGATCCTTGGCTTTGCCATCGGCCTGCTCGCCGGTTACCCCTTTGACGAAAGTATCCAGCTCGCGATCAAGATGGGCGCCGTTATCCTGCTCATGCCGATGGTCGTCAAGCTCATCATGCAGGGCCTTATGCCGATCGCCAACGCCGCCCGTACCACGCTTCAGAGGCGCTTCAAGAACTCCAACTACAGCATCGGCCTGGACCCGGCCCTCGTGCTGGGCGACCCGCAGGTGGTCGCAGCCGCGCTGCTCTTCATCCCCTTCACCCTGCTCATCGCCCTTATCGTGCCCGGCAACGTCGTGCTGCCCTTCGGTGACCTCGCCACCATCGGCTTCTTCGTCGCAATGGCCGTCGGCGTCCACCGCGGCAGCCTCGTCCGCACGCTGATTTCGGGCTTCGTCATCATGTTCATCACCATCTGGGTCTCAAGCCAGATGGTAGGCCTGCAGACCGAACTGGCACAGCAGACCAATCTGCTCAACAACGCCCACCAGGTCGGCTCCCTCGATCAGGGCGGCAGCCCGATCACGTATCTGCTCGCCAACGGTGCCTCCGGCCAGGTCAGCCTGGGCTTCGTCGCCATTGCCGTGCTTTACATTGCTGCCTTCGTGTACACGTACGTCAAATACCGTCGCGGCACCCTGTACCGTGTCCCTGCTCCCGCCCCGGCAGAGGTGAAAGCGTGACGGCCACAATGAAAGCCCTCGCCGTCACCGACACCCGCACGATGGACCTCGTTCCGCTCGATCGCCCCGAACCCGGCCCGGGGGAGGCGCTGGTGCGGGTCGCGTACTGCGGGATCTGCGGGTCGGACTTCCCCCGCTACTTCGACGGCGCGGTGCACAGCTTCCCGCAGACACTCGGTCATGAGTTTTCCGGAACCGTGGAAACGGTTGGGGCCGGTGTCGAGACTGCTTCCCCGGGTGACAGGGTTGCCGTTGCCCCGCTCGTTCCGTGCGGGCAGTGCCCATCCTGCCAGGCCGGCGCCCCTGCCCTGTGTAACCAGTACAGCTTCGTCGGCTCCCGTCAGCAGGGCGGCCTCGCCGAGTACGTCGTCGTCCCCGCCCGGAACCTCGTACAGCTCCCGGACGGAGTCTCGCTGCGCGACGCCGCCCTCGTCGAGCCGCTCACGATTGCGCTGCACGGCATCAGCCGTGTCAACCTGCAACCCGGCGCCCGGGTAGCGGTCTTCGGGGCAGGGGTCATCGGACTGCTGACGGTGATGGCGCTCAAAGCCCTCGGTGCTGGCCACGTCACGGCAATAGACATCCAGGAAGACAAGCTCGTCCTCGCCCGGGAACTTGGCGCGGACGCAACAGTCCTAGCTCTCGGCACCGGCATCGAGGACCACTTCGCCACCGAGGCAGCACCCGAGGTGTGCCTCGAGACCGCAGGACATCCCAGCACCCAGACCGCAGCAGTCCAGCATTGCGCAAAGGGCGGCTCGGTCGTCTTCATCGGAACGTCGACCCGTACGGTGTCCTTCGAGCCCGAGGTGTTTGAGCGGATTCTGCGCGGCGAGCTCACCATCACCGGTTCCTGGATGTCCTACTCGGCACCGTTCCCGGGCGCCGAATGGACCACAGCTGTCCGGCTCCTGGCTGAAGGCTCCGTTTCCGTGGAGCCGCTCGTCAGCCGCGTCTACAGCTTAGAGGACGGCGCCCAAGCGTTCGAAGACATTCGCGACGCTAGGGGGCAGCTGCTCAAGGTCCTCTACGCCCCCGGCGGTGCCAGGTGACGGGCGCATGCCCGATCCTTGTCGTGACCCCGAATCCCGCCGTTGACGTGACCTACCACGTAGCCGAGGAAGTTGCCTGGGACGGCGTGAACCGGGTCCAGTCCGTGACCAGGCGGGCCGGCGGCAAGGGATTGAACGTAGCCAGCGTGCTGCTCCAGCTCGGGGCCGCTGCCGAGCTGGCCGGTTTCCTCGGCGGCCCGCAGGGCGAGGCCCTGCGCCGGCTCGTCGACATCAGGCTCGACGGGGATTGGGTGGACATCGAGGGTGAGACGCGCTGCACCACCGCGGTCGTCGACACCCGATCGACGACGCTCTTCAACGAGCCAGGCCCGGCAGTAGGTGACGCTGACTGGGAATGCCTCACCCGTGACGTCGCCGCCCGAGCCACACAGGGCGGGGTCGTTGTCCTCTCCGGATCATGCCCGCCAGGTACCAAACCAGAGCACGTCAAAGCCCTGATCGACGCCGCACACGCCGCTGGGGCCTCCGTCCTGGCCGACACCTCCGGGCCGCTCCTGCTCGAGGCCGCCGCCGCCGGCGCCGACCTGCTCAAACCAAACCGTGAGGAACTGCTCGAGGCCACCGGCGCCGACACCGTCACCGCCGGGGCTACAGCACTCCTCGAACGCGGCGCATCCGCCATCGCCGTTTCCTCCGGCGAAAAGGGGCTGTTCCTCTTCATCCGCACCGATGACGGCATCAGCTCCTGGTCTGCCGCTCCCGCTGAAGTAGTCCACGGCAACCCCACGGGCGCCGGGGACGCAGCAGTCGCGGCCCTGGCCCTCGGGCTCAACCGCATCGCCGCAGGCGCCGACCCCTCCGTGGCTTGGCCGCGCACCCTCGCGGAGGCCGTTGCAGCCTCCGCGGCCGCCGTCCTGATCCCCGTCGCCGGCTCCATCGACACCGTAGCCCGCGAACGCTTTCTGCCGAACATTCATGTGAAGGAATTCCATGTCGCTCACTGACCTCAAGTCCATCGCCGCCGACTGCGCACGCACGTCCACCGGACTCGGCGCTTTCAACGTAGTCCACCTCGAAACCGCCCGCATCCTCGTCGAGGCAGCCGAGCACGCCCGACGCCCCATCGTGCTGCAGATCAGCGAGAACGCTGTCAAATACCACGGAGCTCTCGAGCCCATCGGCCTGGCCACCCTCGCCGTCGCCCGGAAAGCCTCGGTGCCTGTCGCGGTCCACCTCGACCACGCCGAGTCCGTCGAACTCATCCACGAGGCCGTCGACCTCGGCTTCAGCTCCGTCATGTACGACGGGTCCAAACTGCCCTACGAGGCCAACCGCGAGGCGACCGCCGACGTCGTGAGACACTGCCGCGCCCAAGGCGTCTCGGTCGAGGCCGAGCTCGGCGAGGTCGGTGGCAAGAACGGTGTCCACGATCCCTCGGCCCGCACAGACCCGGACGAGGCGGCGCTCTTCGTCGCGCAAACCGGCGTGGACCTCCTGGCCGTCGCGGTCGGCTCCTCCCATGCGATGGTTTCCCGCGACGCCGCCATCGACACCGCCCTCGTTCAAAGGATCCACGCCGCGGTTCCCGTGCCCCTCGTGCTGCACGGCTCCTCGGGCGTGAGCGACGAGGGCATGCGGGCCGCAATAGCCTCCGGCATCACGAAGGTCAACGTCTCAACCCACCTCACCGGGATCTTCACGGGGGCGGTCCGCGACTTCCTCGAAGGGCACCCCGCCGCCGTGGACAGCCGGAAATACTTCCAGGAAGGCAACCGCCGGGTCGAGGGGGAAG
Source organism: Arthrobacter globiformis NBRC 12137 (assembly GCF_000238915.1). GTDB lineage: Bacteria > Actinomycetota > Actinomycetes > Actinomycetales > Micrococcaceae > Arthrobacter > Arthrobacter globiformis. The sequence continues at coordinate 21,724 of NZ_BAEG01000048.1, forward strand.
TCGAGCGGCTCCTCTCGCTGTACGCCCACGCAGCCTGAGGCCTCGAAAAAAGACTTCCCTTGTCACACCGCAATTCACACACCGCTTAGGAGATCACCATGACACAACGTACCGCTGTCATCGGCAGCCGCTCAGGCCTGCACGCACGCCCCGCATCGGCTGTTGCAGCTCTTGCCGCCAATCACCCCTTCGACATCGCCATCTCACTGGAGGGCACTGACGAGAACGACGGGGCCGACGCTACCAGCGTCCTGCACCTCATGAGCCTTGGGGCTCAGCACGGAGACAGGGTTGTCCTGCATGCCGAGCACGTTGGCGCCGAGGAAGCACTGGATGCCCTCGTGCGTGAGCTGGAGAAGGATCACGACGCCGCCCAAAACTGAAGTCCGTGCCAGCCCCGGGACTGAGATATTCCCGGGGCTGGCGCACGCCTGGCTACGCCAGCCCCCAGCCCTCGCTCTAAATATCCGCTACCAGACGCGGCATGTTCAGCCGCCCCTTGAGGAGTATCTATGCCCGTTGCAACCCCAGAGATCTATGCCGAGATGATCGACCGTGCCAAGGCGGGCGGCTTCGCGTTCCCGGCCGTGAACGTGACCTCTTCGCAGACGCTGAATGCGGCGTTGCGTGGTTTCGCGGAGGCGGAGTCTGATGGCATTGTGCAGGTTTCCACCGGTGGTGCGGCGTACTGGTCCGGTGCTTCGACGAAGGACATGGTTGCCGGGTCGCTGGGCTTCGCGGCGTTTGCCCGTGAGGTGGCCAAGAACTACAACGTGAACATCGCGTTGCACACGGACCACTGCCCCAAGGACAAGCTGGATGGTTTCGTGCTGCCGTTGCTGGCCGCGTCCGAGGCCGAGGTGAAGGCCGGCCGGAATCCGATCTTCAACTCGCACATGTGGGACGGTTCGGCGG
>NZ_BAEG01000047.1 GCF_000238915.1 Arthrobacter globiformis NBRC 12137
AGGAACGAAGGCTGCACAAAATTTGAAACCAGCTAAAAACACCAGGCCACACCACGGGGGTGGGCAGCCCGGCACAATCAACCAATTCATAAAAAATCGGTATCAACAAACTTGGCACACTATTGAGTTCTCAAACAACAGACACACCCGGCACCACCCAAACCAACGTTCAGGATCGCTCCGGAGCAACTTTTCAAACTTACCCGCTCGCTTCATCCGAGTCAAATCGGCGGTTTCTGTCCGGCCCAGCCTGTGGCTTCCGGATCACCTCGATCGACTCGCTCTGTGGAGCGGCGCGGAAATAAACTCTACCACTACCTCGGCGGAATGCCAACTGGGCTTACGCAACGCCAAGGAGGGCCCGGCATCCCAAGGGATTCCGGGCCCTCCTCCTAGTGAGCAACCGCCCTAGTGAAACAACCGTCTGGTGGCGGCACCGACCAACGGTCCGCCAGGACTCACATCTGCGGTCCTCCGTGACTCAGACGGGACTCAGACGAGCGGCCCGCCGGGCAAAGCAGACTTCCCCGTCTCACCCTTCGGTTCAGCACTCCTCGGTTCAACAACCCCGGGTTCAGCATCACGGGCCTCAGCAGCTCGCGATTCAACACGCCCGGTCTCAGCAGCCGTGGGCCCGGCAAAGATGGATTCAGCTTCAGTGGCTTTAGCCCTGGCCGCAGCCGCCGTGGTGATTACGTTGGCACCGGCGGGCCGGAAGTACGCGGCGCCCAGCGGCGGCAGGGTAACCGTAAGGGTTGCCGGCTGGCCGTCGATTCCTTCGTCCTCCGCGGTCAGTGTGCCGCCGTTGAGGACGCCCGATCCGCCGTATTCCGCGGAGTCGGTGTTCAGCACCTCCGTCCATGCTCCCGTGGACGGCACGCCAAGGGCGTAGTCCTTGTGCGGTCCGCCGGAGAAGTTGACGGCGCAGACCAGCGGGTTGCCCTCAGTGTCCCAGCGGACAAAGGTCAGGACGTTGCGGTCGGCGTCGGCGCCGTTGATCCATTGGAATCCGCCGGGTTCGTTGTCGCGGGCGTACAGGGCCGGCGTCGACCGGTAGAGCCCGTTGAGGTCCTTGAGCAGCATCTGGATGCCCCGGTGCGCCGGAATGTCCGCGAGCCACCAGTCGAGGCCGTGCTGTTCGGACCACTCGGCTTCCTGGCCGAATTCGGTGCCCATGAAGATCAGCTGCTTGCCCGGGTGCGCCCACTGGTAGCCGAGGAAGGCGCGGAGGTTGGCCAGCTGCTGCCAGCGGTCGCCGGGCATCTTGCGGAGCATCGAGCCCTTGCCGTGGACAACCTCATCGTGGCTGATGGGCAGCAGGAAGTTTTCGGTAAAGGCGTACACCATGGAGAACGTGACCGTGCCGTGGTGCCATTTGCGGTTGACCGGGTCTTCGGAGGCGTACTTGAGCGAGTCGTGCATCCAGCCCATGTTCCATTTGAGGCCGAAGCCGAGACCCCCCTGGCTGGTGGGCGCGGTGACGCCGGGGAACGCCGTGGATTCTTCCGCGATCATGACAGCGCCGGGGTGCGTCTTGTATACCGTGGCGTTGGCCTCCTGGAGGAAGGAGATGGCCTCCAGGTTTTCGCGGCCGCCGAAGCGGTTGGGCTGCCATTGGCCGTGCTCCCGCGAGTAGTCCAGGTACAGCATGGACGCGACGGCATCCACGCGGAGGCCGTCGATGTGGAACTCATCGAGCCAGTACAGCGCGTTGGCCACGAGGAAGTTCCGGACTTCGGTGCGGCCGAAGTCGAAGATGAGGGTGCCCCAGTCCGGGTGCTCGCCCAGGTTCGGGTCAGCGTGTTCGTAGAGCGGCTGGCCGTCAAACTGTGCCAGGGCCCAGTTGTCCTTCGGGAAGTGCGCCGGAACCCAGTCCAGGATTACCCCGATGCCCGCCTGGTGGAGGGAGTCCACCAGGAAGCGGAACTCATCGGGATGCCCGAAGCGGGACGTGGGTGCGTAGTAGGAGGTGACCTGGTAGCCCCAGGAGCCGCCGAAAGGGTGCTCGGCCACGGGCATGAACTCGACGTGGCTGAAGCCGAGCCACTTCACGTAATCGACGAGCTCCTTGGCCAGCTCGCGGTAGCTAAGCCCCAGGCGCCAGGATCCGAGGTGGACCTCGTAAACGCTCATGGGCGAGTTGTGCGGATCCCGGGCGGCGCGTTCCTTCATCCAGTCCGCGTCCTGGAACTGGTAGTGGGACTCGACAACCCGCGAAGCGGTGAGCGGGGGCACCTCGGTGCCGAAGGCCAGCGGGTCGGCTTTCTCCACCCAGTAGCCGCCCTTGGTCTTGATTTCGTACTTGTAGCAGGCGCCGGCGGGGACACCCGGGATGAACAGTTCCCAGACGCCCGAGGAGCCGAGGGACCGCAGCGAGTTTTCCCGCCCGTCCCAGGCGTTGAAGTCGCCCTTGACCCGGACCGCTTCGGCGTTCGGGGCCCACACGGCGAAGGACACGCCGTCAATGTCGCCCAGCGAGGACTTGTAGTGCTGCACGTGGGCGCCCAGCACCGTCCAGAGCTTCTCGTGGCGTCCTTCACCGATCAGGTGCAGGTCCACTTCGCCCACGGTGGGAAGGTAGCGGTACGGATCGTCCACGGTTACCGGCTCGGCGCCCTCGTACGTGACCTCAAGGCGGTAGTCCGGCACGTGGCCGTGCTGCAACGGCTCCAGTACCGCCACCCAGACGCCTTCGGCCTCATGGGTCATGGGCACGGTTCCGGCTTGGGTCACCACGTTGACGGCCTCCGCGAGGTGCTTCACGGTGCGGATGGTCACGTGACCGTAGTTGTCCAAATGGGCACCAAGCACCGAGTGCGGGGCGTGGTGTTCACCGGCCGCGACGCGTGAAAGCGTGTGCGCGTCCACGTGCAACGGTGCGTGGGGACTGTCGGTGTGTGCAGAGCCTGTCATCTTATTACCTTCCGCTGCTGCCCCGGCCGGTTCGCCGGAGCTTTTAGTGCTGAGGAGCCGTCTTGCCGCATTCACCGGGATGGCCAGCCAGCCCGGCCGGTTGCGCAGCTCGTACACGACTTCGTAGAGCGCCTTGTCCAGCCACAATGCCACAAAGAGCGGCGAATTACGGTCCACCGTTCCGGGAGTTACTTCCGCGTAGCCTGCCAGGAAGGCCTCCGTGCAGTCGTCCACCCAGGATTCCGGGACGCGGACGTCCGGCTGTTCGCGTTCGGCGGCACCGGCCGCGTAGTCAAAGGAGCGAAGCATGCCTGTCACGTCCCGGAGCGGGACGTCGGGGAAGTTGCGCTCGGAGATTGGCCGGAGCGGCTCCCCCTCGAAGTCGAGGATGGCCCACCGGTCATGGCCGCCTCCGGCGCCGGGTACCTGCAGGATCTGGCCGAGGTGCAGATCGCCGTGGATGCGCTGAAGCGCGCCGGCGGGGGTGCCTTCGAGCCGGCTGAGCAGGCTTTCCAGCGCTTCTTCGTAAGGTCCGACGGCGGGTCCCGCCTCCGCCCACGTCTGACGCACCCGCTGGGCTACTCCGGGGGCAATATCCCCGCCCGGAACCGCTTCGGCCGAAACACCCAGTGTCTCGGCGAGCCTGCGGTGGACTGTGGCCGTCGCATGGCCAAGGGCATGCGCCTCGGCCGTGAAGTCCACTCCCCCGGCCGCCGCGTCAACGGCGAGCCGCCACGCGTCCCGGCCGCCGGCCAGGAATTCGTGGGCCACTGCCAGTTCGCCCCGGGCAGGGCCCCCCGATGCGGGCTTACCCTGGGGCAGCTGCCCCTGCGGGTACCACTCGCCGGTGACCCAGCCCAGCGTGGCAGGGACCTCCGAGGTGCGGGCCGCGGACAGCGCGGCGCCAACCTCCACCTCCGGATTTCGCCCGGCCGAAAGCACACGGAAGAACTTCACGATTGCCGCGGAGTCGCCGTCGTCCACTATCACCGACGTGTTGGACTGTTCGCCGGACAGGACACGGACCGTCCCGGAGGCCTGCGGCAGGGGCTGGCCGGCACCGGAAAGGTGGCCACTGGCGGTGCCGGCGGCGTCCTCCGTTCGGATCAGGTCCAGCCACGCTGCAATGAAGGCGGGGTCGTGGACGGCGTCGTAGACCCACCGGTGCCCCATTTCGGCATCGTCGCTTTCACCGATCAGGGCCCGTTCGGCGCCCGGCAGCGGCTGGCTGCGGTAGCTGAGCGGGATCTGGACAACGTCGGTGCGGGAGACGCCGTCGGCCGTTTTGGACGCAACGGACGCGAGGAACACCTCCAGGCCGGCGCGGCGGGTGGGGTCCTCCAGGACCAGGCCGCCCACCGGCGCCAGGGTGAAGTCCGGGGACTTCACCGGGAACCACCTCTGGGCCGGCAGCCAGTCGCGGAGCAGTTGTTCGAGTGTGGGTGTCAGTGTGGTTTGGGTCATCTCATCCCTCAATCGACAGTATCGGCATCGCTTGGGTAAAGGGTGAAGCTGGGTTTGAAACCGTGGACCGCAGGCGCAGCCAGAAGAAGTCGTGGCTGCCCAGCGTCAGCGTCAGCTGTCCGTCGTCGCTGATGCCGGGGAATGGCTGGCCTCCGAAGACGTCCCGCAGGCCCCGGCCGGAAAAGTCCGGAAGCCTCAGGGTGGAGGACACCGGATGCTGGGAAAGGTTGAAGACGCACAGGATGGATTCGGCCGGTTCGCCCGCTGCATTGCCTTCCGGCAGTTCGCGGAGGTAGGCCAGCACCACCTCGTGGTCGGCCTCCACGTGCCTGAACGCCCCGAGGCCGAACGCCGGGTGGTTCTTCCGCACGCTGAGAATCTGCCGGGTCCAGCGAAGCAGCGATCCGGAATGTGCGGCCTCGGCCTCCACGTTTGCCATGGCGTAGTTGTAGACCAGCGACTGGATCACAGGGAGGTACAGCTTGCCGGGATCGGCGTTGGAGAACCCGGCGTTGCGGTCGGGGTTCCACTGCATGGGCGTGCGGACGGCGTCACGGTCCTCGAGCCAGATGTTGTCACCCATCCCGATCTCGTCCCCGTAGTACAGGAACGGGCTGCCCGGCAGGGACAGCAGCAGGGCATTGATGAGCTCGATTTCCGCCCTGGAGTTGTCCAGCAACGGCGCCAGCCGGCGCCGGATCCCGATGTTGGCCCGCATGCGCGGGTCCGGCGCGTACCAGCCGAGCATGGCGGCCCGCTCATCGGCGGTGACCATTTCTAGCGTCAGCTCGTCGTGGTTGCGAAGGAACGTTCCCCACTGTGCACCTTCCGGGATGTCCGGGGTGTCGTGCATGGTCTCGATGATGGGCGCGGCCTTCTGGTCACGCAGCGCGTAGTAGAGCCGGGGCATGATCGGGAAATGGAAGGCCATATGGCACTCCGGCTCCTCCTCTGTGCCGAAGTACTCCACCACCTCGTTGGGCGGCTGGTTGGCCTCGGCGATGATGACCCTGCCGGGATAGCTCTCGTCCACCATCTTCCGCAGCTTGCGCAGGAACTCGTGCGTTGCCGGGAGGTTTTCGCAGTTGGTCCCCTCCTCCTCGTACAGGTACGGGATGGCGTCCGCCCGGAACCCGTCGATCCCCTGGTCCAGCCAGAACCGCACGACGTCGAATACGGCGTCGATGACCTTCGGGTTCTCGAAGTTCAGGTCAGGCTGGTGGCTGAAGAACCGGTGCCAGAAGAACTGCCGCCGGATCGGGTCAAAGGTCCAGTTGGATTCCTCCGTGTCCACGAAGATGATGCGCGCGTCCTGGTATTTCTCGTCCGTGTCGCTCCACACGTAGAAGTCGCCGAAGGGGCCGTCGGGGTCCTTCCTGGACTCCTGGAACCAGGGGTGCTGGTCTGACGTGTGGTTCAGCGGGAGGTCGATGATGACCCGGACACCGCGGGCATGGGCCTCCGCGACGAGCCGTTTGAAGTCGCTGATGGTGCCGAACTCGTCCAGGACGGAGTTGTAGTCCGAGATGTCATACCCGCCGTCCCGGAGGGGTGACTGGAAAAACGGCGGCAGCCATAGGCAGTCCACGCCCAGCCATTGCAGGTAGTCCAGCTTGTCGATCAGCCCGTGGAAGTCGCCCGAGCCGTCGCCGTTGGCGTCCGCAAAGCCCCTGACCAGCACTTCATAGAACACCGCTTTCCGGTACCACAGCGGATCATGCTGCAAACCCGGAGCATTGAGCTCGAACGTGCTCTTGGGGGTGAAGTGCTGGAAGGGACTCTGCGGACTGAAACTCACTGGCGGCTACCTCCGGATGCTCAGGATGTGTGCAGGTTCAACATGTGCATCCAGCCTCACGTAGTTGTACTCCCCCCATTCCCAAGACTCGCCTGAGATCAGGTCATCCACCCAGAACCCGCCGTTCGGCGTGAGATCGGCCGGGTCCAGCCCCAGCGCTGACAGGTCCAGCGACACCATGCCTTCCCTCGCACTGTGCGGGTCCACGTTGACCACCACGATGATGGTGTCGCGCGTGCCGTCCGGGAGCGTCTTGTGCTTCGAGTAGACCACCGTGGCGTCGTCCGTGCACTGGTGCAGGGTGAGGTTCTGCAGGTCCCCCAGAGCCGGGTGCGCCCTGCGGATTTCATTGAGCCGGGTCAGGTATGGCGCGAGGGTCCGGCCGGAGGCGGCGGCAGCGTCCCAGTCCCGGGCCTTGTACTCGAACTTCTCGTTGTCGATGTACTCCTCGGCACCGGGCCGGGCAACGTGCTCGTACAGTTCGTAGCCGGCGTACACGCCCCACAGCGGGCTCGCGGTTGCCGCCAGGGCCGCCCGGATCTTGAACGCCGCCGGCCCGCCGTACTGCAGGTACTCGGTGAGGATGTCCGGGGTGTTGACGAAGAAGTTGGGCCGGAAGAAGGCAGCCGACTCGTGGCTGACGTGGTGGAAGTACTCCTCCAGCTCTTTCTTCGTGTTGCGCCACGTGAAGTAGGTGTAGGACTGCTGGAAGCCGGCCCTGCCGAGCGCGTGCATCATGGCGGGGCGGGTGAAGGCCTCGGCCAGGAAGACGACGTCGGGGTCCTTCTTGTTGACCTTGGCGATGAGCCACTCCCAGAACCACACCGGCTTGGTGTGCGGGTTGTCGACCCGGAAGATCTTGACGCCGTGGCTGACCCACAGCTGGACGATCCGCAGGATTTCCTTGGACAGGCCTTCGGGGTCGTTGTCGAAGTTGAGCGGGTAGATGTCCTGGTACTTCTTCGGCGGGTTCTCGGCGTACGCGATGCTGCCGTCCACGCGGGTGGTGAACCATTCCGGGTGCTCGGTGACCCAGGGGTGGTCCGGAGCGGCCTGGAGGGCCAGGTCGAGTGCCACTTCGAGGTTGAGTTCATTCGCCCGCGCCACAAAGGCGTCGAAGTCCTCGAAAGTTCCGAGATCGGGGTGGATGGCGTCGTGCCCGCCTTCCTTGGCGCCAATGGCCCACGGCGAACCGGGATCGTTCGGGCCGGCGATCAGGGTGTTGTTGGGGCCCTTGCGGTGCTGGATGCCAATCGGATGGATCGGCGGCATGTAGATGACGTCAAAGCCCATGCCGGCCACGGCATCCAGCCGGTTGGCGGCGGTCCGGAAGTTGCCGGATGTCCAGGCGCCCGTGCCGGGATCGCGCACCGCGCCCTCGGAGCGCGGGAAGAACTCGTACCAGGAGCCGCGGCCTGCGCGGTCGCGCTCGACGAGCAGGGGGAACGGTTCGGAGACGGTGACGAGCTCACGGATGGGCTCGCGCTCAACCACGCCGGCGACGTCCCGGCTGAAGCCGGCAGCCAGGCGGTCCTCGGGCGACAGGGAGGTGTCCGCGAGGATGGTGGCTGCGGAGCGCAGCGTATGGCGGTCCGCATCGTTCCGGGCCGGTTCCTCGGCGGCCTGGGACAGCAGCGCAGCCCCCTCCGCAAGCATCAGTTCGACGTCGATGCCCGCGTCCACCTTGACCTCGGCGTTGTGGTGCCAGGTGCCGTAGCGGTCGTGCCAGGCCTCGATGACGAAGGACCAGTTTCCGGTGGATTCAGGGGTGAGCAGCCCTTCCCAGAGGTCGGTTCCCTTGCCGCGGTCGCCCGACGGCGGCTGGAGCCGGGTCCGCTGGCGCTCGTTGCCCTTCGGGTCCAGAAGGACAGCACTGACGCCCAACTGGTCGTGGCCCTCCCGGAAGGACCTGGCGCTGACCACGATTCCTTCGCCGGGCAGCGCCTTGGCCGGGAACTTCCCCCCTTCGACAACAGGCTGAACGTCCGTGATCGGAAAACGGCCGAATCGAAGGCCTTCCGTGATCGAAACTTTCGGCTTTTGCTTTGCTGGGGCGCTGGTTCGCGTGTTTGTCGTCACAGGCTCGACGTTAGCGAGAAACGGGGCGGATTGCTAAGCCTGCGAACTTAATTAATGAAGCGATTCGTCATTTACCGGAAAGTAATCAAAAGCGGTTCCTGCCGTTCACCTAGTCGGTTAGTGTGGCGCAGGTGAAGGCAATCCGCAGATTTACAGTCCGTACCGTTCTTCCCGAGCCGATCCGGCCGCTGGCCCGGTTGGCGACCAACCTCCGCTGGTCCTGGCACCGGCCCACCCGGGAACTGTTCGAAAGCCTGAACCCGCGTGTCTGGGCCCAGTGCGGCAATGATCCGGTCAGCTTCCTGGGCCTGGTGGGCCGTGAAGACATGCACCGGCTCGCGACGGACAAGGACGTGGTGGCCAGGGTCCAGGCGGCAGCCGCGGACCTGGACCGGTACCTCACCGAACCCCGCTGGTACCAGGGCCTGGGCAGCGACGCCCCCGCCTCCATCGCCTACTTCTCCCCCGAATTCGGCATCACCGAAGTCCTGCCGCAGTATTCGGGCGGCCTCGGCATCCTCGCCGGCGACCACCTGAAGGCCGCCTCCGACCTCGGCGTGCCACTGATCGGCGTCGGCCTGCTCTACCAGGCCGGCTACTTCAAGCAGTCACTCTCCCGGGACGCCTGGCAGCAGGAGACCTACCCGGTCATCGATCCCGACGGCCTGCCCCTCACGCTGCTGCGCGAACCGGCCGCGGACGGCAACGGCAAGCCGCTGGAAATTTCCCTGCCGCTGCCCAATGGGCGGCACCTTGCGGCACACATCTGGCGTGCCGACGTCGGACGCGTCCCCCTCCTGCTCCTGGACTCCAACGTCCCCGGAAACGACGACGCCGCCCGCAGCATCACGGACCGCCTGTACGGCGGCGGCGGGGACCACCGGCTGCAGCAGGAACTGCTGCTCGGCATGGGCGGGGTCAAGGCGCTGCGCGCCTACCAGAAGCTCACCGGCACGCCCGCACCCGAGGTGTTCCACACGAATGAGGGCCATGCCGGGTTCCTCGGCATCGAACGGATCCAGGAGCTGATGGCCGGCGAACAGTCGCTCACCTTCGACGAGGCCCTCGCTGCCGGACGCTCGTCCACCGTGTTCACCACCCACACGCCGGTTCCGGCCGGCATCGACCGTTTCGAGGCAGCGCAGATCCAGCACTTCTTCGAGGCCGGGCTGGCGCCGGACGTTCCCACCTCGCGCATCCTTGACCTGGGCCGGGAGAACTTCCACGAGGGCAACCCCTTCGTGTTCAACATGGCCGTGATGGGCCTGCGCCTGGCACAGCGGGCCAACGGCGTTGCCAAGCTCCACGGCGAAGTCTCGCGCGGCATGTTCTCTGCACTGTGGCCGGGATTCGACCACTCGGAAGTGCCCATCACCTCCGTGACCAACGGCGTGCACGTCCCCACCTGGGTGGATCCCCGCATCTCGAAGCTCGCCCGGGAGCGGTTTGGGCCCGAAGCCGAGGTGATGGGCCGGTGGGACCTCGCCTACAACGTCTCCGACGCCGAAGTCTGGGCGCTCCGGCGTGAGATGCGCGTCTCGCTCGTGGAGGACGTGCGGCGACGGTTGCGGGCAGCGTGGAAGAAGCGCGGTGCGGCCGATGCCGAGCTGGCCTGGACCGATTCCGTGCTGGACCCGGATGTCCTGACCATCGGCTTCGCCCGGCGCGTGCCCACCTACAAGCGGCTGACCCTCATGCTGCGGGACCCGGAGCGCCTGAAGGCCCTGTTGCTCCACAAGGAACACCCCATCCAACTGGTCATCGCGGGCAAGTCGCACCCGGCGGACGACGCCGGCAAGAAGATGATCCAGGACCTGGTCCGCTTCACCGACGATCCCGCGGTCCGGCACCGCATCGTGTTCCTGCCGAACTACGACATCGCCATGGCCCGCACGCTGTTCCCCGGCTGCGACGTCTGGCTGAACAACCCGCTGCGGCCACTCGAAGCCTGCGGCACCTCAGGCATGAAGGCCGCGATCAACGGGTCCCTTAACCTGTCCGTCCTGGACGGCTGGTGGGATGAGATGTACGACGGCGAAAACGGCTGGGCGATCCCGACCGCCAACAACGGCGCTTCCGCCGACGAGCGGGACGACATCGAGGCCGCGGCGCTGTACGAGCTGCTCGAGACCCAGGTGGCGCCCCGCTTCTACGGCAACACCGTGTCCGAGGCGGCTGGCGCCGCCGGGCCGTCCGAGTCCGGCCACGAAAAGATCCCCACGCACTGGGTCTCCATGATCAAGCACACGCTGTCGCATCTCGGCCCGGCGGTCTCGGCCGAGCGGATGCTGCAGGACTACGTCAACGTGCTGTACCGTCCCGCCGCGGTTTCGGGACGCGAGGCGGTCGCAGGCTCCTATGCCCAGGCCAAGGCACTGGCGGCATGGGTCGCCAAGGTCCGCGCGGCCTGGCCGCAGCTGCACGTGGAGCACGTGGACTCGCTCGGCGTCTCCGAGGACCCGCAGATCGGCGACACCCTCCAGGTCCACGCCTACGTGGGACTGCACAACCTGTCTCCGCAGGACGTGGCCGTGGAGGTGGCGTACGGGCAGGCAGCCGACAGCGACGAACTGGCCAATGTGACGATGGTGGAACTGGAGGCCAAGGAGGAGCTCGGCAACGGCCGCTATCTCTTCGCCGGGTCCATTGTGATCGACCGCTCCGGATCCTTCGGCTACACCGTGAGGGTACTCCCCAAACACGACGCCCTTGCGTCCAAGGCCGAGCTGGGGCTGATCGTCAACGCGTAGTCCCCACCGTCTCCGTAGCCTCGGCCAGTTACCCCTGACGGCGTGGGCCCAGGTGGGCTACAGCAGCACTGCGATGACTGCGAGGTCCTTGCCGGCGTAGGCCTCAGCGTCCTGGAGGATCTCGCAGATGATGCCGAAGGAGCGGTCGCCGCGGAAGGCTGCGGGAACCTCCCAGATCACGGTCAGGGGCTCCGCGCCGTCATCGGAAATCGCGTCCGCGAAGTCGTGCAGTGAGTCGTTGAGCGCGTCCAGGTTCACGCCGAAGTGCTCCGGAAAGTCCAGGGCCTCGCCGAAAGCGGCGAGCACAGCCTTCTTGGAGTCGGCGGCCGGGACGAGCAGGCTGCGGCGGCCGGTGTCCACGACCTGGTCGCGGAGTTCCTCGAGGGTCCAGGTGTCGCCGGAGTAGATCTTCATGGTGCTATTTGCCTTCTGCTATGAACTTGAACGATTCGTAGTGGTCCGGGGTGTAGTACTTGTCGCCGGCCTGTCCTGCCACGATCCTGCGGGCTCCGCGGTCCGACTCGCCCGGGGTAGGAACCGTGTACTCCTTGTAGTACCCGCTGGCCTTGCGGGGCAGGATGCGTTCGAAGTTGCCGAACGTCACGCCGTCGCGGCTGTACGGGTAAGGGCCGCCCTTCCGGATCAGGGCAAGGGTCCGCCGGCCTTCGGCCGGCAGTTGGGACTCCCGGATAGCGGGCAGTCCGGACGCGTTCGGCACTCCGGTGGCCTTGCCGTCCGACGACGACGGCGCAGCGGCGGGTGCCGACGACGCATTGGCGGGTGCCGACGTCGTCGTTCCCTGCGGTCCCGCTGCGGGCGGCGTGCCGCCCGGTGGGATGAAAAGATTGAAGACCACAAGGGCAGCCACGGCAAGCCCCAGCAGCAGCGTTCCGACAGTCCAACGCCCGCGCATGCCTGATTCCCCGTAGCCTATGTGCGGTAGATGTTGATGGTGTGGGCCTGCACCTCGTCAGGCTCACCGGACGCCACGAGGGCGCCCTGGCGCCGGTCGTGCAGCTCGGACGTGGTGAGGCGCAGATCGAACAGCCTCTTGCCGGTGCCGTCGTCGTTGGTGACCTGCGGAAGGGTGACCTCAATGTCCTCGGAGCCGCCGTTGACCACGATGAGCCCGGCCACGTGCCCGTCGTCGGAGCCGAGGAGCAGCTGAACCACCCGGTTCCCGTTGTCGTTCCACCGTTCCATGGACATGGGCTGCCCGGCCCGGTCGTACCAGTACAGGTAGGAGCGGGCGTCGCGGACCGGATAGTCGTGCGGCTGGGCGGCCAGGAACTCGTTGCGAAGCCGGATGACGCGCTTGGTGCTGCGGAGCATGGCGTGGGACTCCGGCGTGCTGGTCCAGTCGACCCAGGTGAGCGGGTTGTCCTGGCAGTACGCGTTGTTGTTGCCCTGCTGGGTGCGGCCCAGTTCGTCCCCCGCCGTGATCATGGGTACACCGAGGGAAATCATGAGCGAAGCCATGAGGTTGCGTTTGCTCTGGGCGCGGCGCGTCAGAATGCCCTCATCCTCGGTGCGCCCTTCGAAGCCGTGGTTGTAGCTGCGGTTGTCGCCGTGCCCGTCCCGGTTCTGTTCCCCGTTCGCCTCGTTGTGTTTGCGGTCGTAGGACACGAGGTCTGTCATCGTGAAGCCGTCGTGGGAGGTGATGTAGTTCAGCGAGGCCAGCCTGGAACGGCCCGACGGTTCGAACAGGCTTGCCGACCCGGACAGGGCGTCGGCGAGCCGGGCTACGGATCCGCCCCGGCCGCCGTTGTCGAGAGCGGCGCGGTCGGCCAGCCAGAAGGAGCGGACGGCGTCGCGGTAGTGATCGTTCCAATCGACCCAGCCGACGGGGAACCGACCGGTCTGCCAGCCGCCGTAGCCCACGTCCCACGGTTCCGCGATCAGCTTGACGCGGGACAGCTCCGGATCGGCGGCGACCGCCGCGAGGAAGGGGTGGCGGGGATCGAACTCGTTGGCTGCGTTCCGGCAGAGCGTAACGGCAAGGTCGAAGCGGAAGCCGTCGATGTGGAACTCGTCCACCCAGTACCGCAGCGAGTCCAGCACCAGCTGGACGACGCGGGGCTCGCCGAAGTTGAGCGTGTTGCCGCAGCCCGTAGTGTCGATGTATTTTCCGTTGCCGTCGGTGCGGTAGTACTTCTGCTCGCCCAGCCCCCGAAAGCTTAGGGTGGTCCCGTCCGGCCCGCCTTCGGCCGTGTGGTTGTAGACGACGTCGAGGATGACCTCGATGCCGGCTGCATGCAGCAGCTTGACCATTCCCTTGAATTCGTCCTGGACGGCCTGCGGCCCGGCTTCCTGGGCGGCCTTGGTGGCGTACGCGGGGTGCGGGGCGAAGAACGCCGCCGTGTTGTAGCCCCAGTAGTTGGTGAGGCCGAGGTTCTGGAGGTGGGGCTCGTCCAGATGGAAATGCACCGGCAGCAACTGCAGGGCGGTGATGCCAAGGCCTGTGAGGTGTTCGATCATCGCGGGATGGGCCATGCCGGCGTACGTGCCGCGCAGCGCCTGCGGGATGTCCGGATGAAGCATGCTCTGTCCGCGGACGTGTGCCTCGTAGACGATGGTGTTGCGCCACGGGATATTCGGCTTCCCGTCCGAGCCCCAGTCGAAGTCGGAGGACATCCTGACGCTGGTCAGGAATCCGTCGCGTTCATCGACGGCCCGGCCGTAAGGGTCCAGCAACAGCGGTTGCCGGCTGCCGTCGTCGTCAAAATCAACCGTGGGAACCGCGAGCGGCAGTACCTCGTCGCCCGTGGCGGCGGCTTGGTCTTTGGGGGCTGCGAGGAAGCCGTACCGGGATCCCACGGGAAAACCGTCCACCACTCCTTGGTGGACGCCGTTCGCGAGTTTGGACAGGGTCTGGAGCCGCCAGCTTTGGCCGGGCGCCTGGTAGGCCACCTCAAGCGTCGCGACACCGGGCGCGTAGACGGCGACTCGTACGCGGCTGCCGGGTGCGCCCCCCGGACCTTGGCGCGCGTCGCTGACCCCGAGGGGAAAGGCCTGGGAGTCGTCCACCGTCAAGGCTGTGTCTAAAAGGGGCATTACCATCAATTAAAGCTTAGCTGTCACAGCCAAATGGCTAATCTCCTCCCGCATGTTACGCGGGCGGGCTGTGGCGGCACCGCTGAACGCTCTCACAACGCACCGACTGGAGGTTTTCGTGAAGATTGCATTGGCCCAGATCATCACCGGAAGGGATGTGGCCGGGAACCTCACCGTGGTCGAAGAATACGCCCGCCGTGCCAAGGACGGCGGCGCCGAGATCGTCGTTTTCCCGGAGGCCACCATGCGCGCATTCGGCAATTCGCTGCTGGACATCGCCGAGCCCCTGGACGGCCCGTGGGCCGGCCGTGTCCGCTCGATTGCCGGCGAGTTGGGGATTGTAATTATTGCCGGAATGTTCACCCCGGGTTCATCGAGCTCCGACGGGCAGGCGAAAGTCCGCAACACGCTGCTGGTGGCAGGGCCGGGCGTGGACGCCAGCTATGACAAGGTGCACCTGTTCGACGCCTTCGGATTCCTGGAGTCCGACACCGTGGATGCCGGGACCGGCCCCGTAACGTTTGACGTCGGCGGCCTCACCTTTGGCTTGGCCACCTGCTACGACATCCGTTTCCCGGCCCTGTTCACGGCCAACGCCGATCGCGGAGCGGTCGCCAACATCGTTTGCGCCTCCTGGGGTTCCGGCCCCGGCAAGGTGGACCAGTGGAAACTCCTGGCCCGTGCCCGTGCCGTGGACACCACCACCTACGTCCTCGCCTGCGGCCAGGGCGATCCTGCCACCCAGGGCACCGAACCCCGCGGCGCAGCGCCCACGGGCGTCGGACACAGCGCGGTCATCTCGCCCTTCGGTGAGGTGCTCCAGGAGCTCGACGGCGCCCCCGGCCTTCTGTTCGCCGATCTGGACCCCGACCGGGTCAAGGAAGCCCGCACCAAGCTCCCAGTCCTGGCCAACCGCCGGGAATTCTAGGAGCGGCAAAACGCTTCCTCACCTCTTGTCGCTTAAAACCGAACGCTTCCTCAGGTCCTGCTCTTAAAACGCAAACGCTTCCGCACCTGGGTGCGGAAGCGTTGGCCGTTTCGCTGCGAAAGGTGAGGAAGCGTCCCCGGTTTACCTGCGAAAGGTGAGGAAGCGGCCCTCGACAGGGTGGGCTTATTTGGCGGAGCGCTGGCGCGAGACCTCGTAGAGCGAGATGCCGACGGCCATGGAAGCGTTCAGGGATTCCATGGCGGAGTCGATCGGGATGGAGACGATCTGGTCGCAGTTCTCCCGGACGAGGCGGCTGAGGCCCTTGCCTTCAGAACCGACCACGATGCAGACGGGTTCGGTGGCGACGGTCAGGTCCGGCAGCGAGACGTCGCCGTCGCCGTCGAGCCCCAGCACGAAGACGCCCATGTCCTTGAACTGCTTGATGGCGTTGTTCAGGTTGGAGGCACGGGCCACCGGAACACGCACGGCCGCGCCGGCGCTGGTCTTCCACGCCGCCGCCGTGACGCCGACGGAGCGGCGTTCGGGGACGATGACGCCGTGGCCGCTGAATGCCGAGACCGAGCGGATGATCGCGCCAAGGTTGCGGGGGTCGGTGATGCCGTCGAGGGCAACGAAGAGCGGCGCATTCGCGATGTGCCCCTTCTTCCAGCCTTCAACCGTCTGTTCGGCCAGCTCGTAGGCGTCCTGGTACTCGTACGGGGGAATCTGGAGCACGAGCCCCTGGTGCACGGCGTCGTCGGTCATCCGGTCCAGCTCGGGCTTGCCGGTTTCCAGCAGCGGGATGCCGCGTTCAGCGGCGATCTTCAGGGATTCCTTGACGCGGTCGTCCATCTCGATGCGGATGGCAACGTGCAGTGCCTTGGCCGGAATGCCGGCCCGGAGTGCTTCGACGACGGAGTTGCGGCCGGTGACCACTTCTTCGGTGGCACGCCCCTTCGGACCAGACCGGGCACCGGCACTGCGGGTGGCGCCGGCACCGCCGGGCCGCTTGGCGGCCGAGCGCTCAGCGAGCTGCTTGTTCTTGTGCGCCTTGTGGTAGGGGCGGTCCTCGGCTTTGGGGGTTGGCCCCTTGCCTTCGAGAGCCTTGCGGCCGTGGCCACCGGTTCCGGTGGTGGGCCCCTTCTTGAGCTTGCGGACTGCGCCCGGGCGACCTTTGTTGGCCATGAATTCCACCCTTGGTTGTATTGAGTAAGTCTGGACTCCAGTCTACTGACTGGCCTCAAATCGTTGACCGGGCGGGCGCTGAGCCGCCGGGGCTAGCTGCGCTGCAGGCTCCACGTGGCGCCGTCGGCGTTGTCTTCGACCAGGACGCCGGCCGCAGCGAGGGTGTCCCGGATAGCGTCGGAGGCAGCCCAGTCTTTCCTCGAGCGGGCTTCGGCGCGGGCGGCGAGCTGCGCTTCAATCAACGTGCCGAGGGCACTGGTGGCCTGGTCGTCGACGGCGGGCTGCGCGGCGGCGCTGATGCCCAGGACCCTGAGCATGTCGGTCACGCTGTCCAGCGCCTGCCGCGTAGCCGTGAGGTCACCATCGGTCAGTGCCGAGTTTCCGGCCCGGACCGTGTCGTGCAGCACCGCGAGGGCCTGCGGCACGTTGAGGTCGTCATCCATCGCAGCGGCAAACGCCTCCGGAACCGTGCCGTGGCTGCCAAACAGCAGGGCACCGTCGGAGGACAGCGCCCGGACGGCGCGGGCCACGAAGCCGTCGATGCGCTCGACGGCGGCAGCGGCCTCCTGCAGCGACGTCGGCTGGTAGTCCAGCACCGAGCGGTACTGTGCCTGGCCCAGGTAGTAGCGGACGACCCGCGGCGGCGCGAGCTCCAGCATCTCCGCCGGGCTGACCGTGTTGCCGACGGACTTCGACATTTTCTCGCCCTGGTACGTCACCATGCCGTTGTGCATCCAGAAGTTCGCGAAGCCGTGGCCCGCAGCCTGGGATTGCGCCATCTCGTTTTCGTGGTGCGGGAAGCGCAGATCGAGGCCGCCGCCGTGGATGTCGAATTCGGTGCCGAGGTATTTGGTGACCATCGCCGAGCATTCGAGGTGCCAGCCCGGGCGGCCGGCGCCCCACGGCGAAACCCAGCTCGCCGTCGTCGGCTCCCCCTCTTTGTGTCCCTTCCAGAGGGCAAAGTCGCGAGGGTCCTTCTTGCCGCGCGGATCGGCGTCGGCGGCTCCCTGCATGTCATCGATCTTCTGGCGCGTCAGTGCGCCGTATTTGTTCCAGGAGCGCACGTCGAAGTAGACGTCCCCCGAAGCATCGAGGGCAGGGTACGCGTGGCCGCGGTCGATCAGCAGCTGGATGAGGGCGTGCATCTCCGGGATGTGGCCCGTTGCCCGCGGCTCGTAGGTGGGCCGGGACACGCCGAGGGTGTCGTAGGCCTTGAGGAACTCCTGCTCATAGCGATAGGCCAGCGCCCACCATTCCTCCTCTGGCACGGAGCCGGGCTCCTGCTCGAAATCGGGGTGGAAGGAGGCCTCGGACTTGGCGAGGATCTTGTCGTCGATGTCGGTGACGTTGCGGACCACCGTGACACGGAAGCCGCGGTACTCAAGCCAGCGGGTGAGCTGGTCGAAGGCGATGGCGGAGCGGATATGCCCCACGTGCGGCATGCCCTGCACCGTCGCACCGCAGTAGTACAGGCTTACCTTGCCCGGTACCAGGGGAACGAAGTCACGGACTTCGGCGGATGCAGTGTCGTAAAAGCGCAGAGTCACCGCTCCAGATTAGCCGATGCCAATGTCCCCGCTTACTTGCAGACCTCGCCGATCCTGTTGTTCTGCCTGGCGAGTTCCGCCGTCTGCTCCGCACTCTTGTTGCCCAGCGACGTGCCAGCCACCTGCTTCATGATGTCGGCCATCTTCTGGATGGGGTCGGCCACGTCCTGGGCCACCTTGTCGGCGACCTCCTGGTAGTGCTTGGCGATCTGGTCGGCCTGCTGCTGCTGGTTGCCCGTGGGCTTGAACGTGTCGCCCTGCAGGAACTTGCAGCTCTCCTCGACGCTCATGCGGGGGCTGCCGGCACAGCCGGCCAGAAGCACCCCAGCGATCACGACGGCGGGAAGCAACTTTTTCACGGCGGGTCTCCTGGGATTGCGGTACTTGGGCTTATTCCAGCCTAGGCGATTTGGCCGTGGGGGCGGGCAGCCGCCCGGCGGGCCGGTTCCGTCGGGGCAGCTACGCCGCCGGGTAGACCAGGGCCGTAGCCACAGCGGAAATGCCTTCGCCGCGGCCGGTAAAGCCCAGGCCGTCGCTGGTGGTGGCGGTGACGCTGACCGGAGCGCCTGCGGCCTCGGTGAGGACGCGCTGGGACTCCTCCCTGCGGGGGCCGAACTTCGGACGGTTGCCCACGAACTGCACAGCGACGTTGCCTATTTCGAAGCCTGCCGCCCGGACGATCCGGGCAGCTTCGGCCAGGAGCGTGACTCCGGAAGCGCCGGCGAATTCGGGACGGTCCGTGCCGAAGTGGGTGCCCAGGTCGCCGATCCCGCAGGCGGAGAACAATGCATCGGCTGCGGCATGTGCCACGGGATCGCCGTCGGAATGGCCGGCGAGGCCCCGCTCCCCCTCCCAGAAAAGCCCGCCCAGCCAGAGCGGCTGCGGATCGCTGTCCGGGGCAAAGGCGTGTACGTCGATGCCGATGCCTGTCCGTGGCAGGAGCATTGGGGTCCGCGAAGCGTTGTCTGTCATGGCGTCTTTCGTCATGTGGTTGATCAGCCCTCCACCCAGCGGGCGCCCAGGGGTCCCTCCAGCAGGCCTTCGGCGATGATGAGGTCCAGCGGCGTGGTGATTTTCAGTGACTGGCTGGCCCCGCGGACGGCATGCACCGGCACCCCGAGAAGCTCCACCAGCATGGCGTCGTCGGTAACCGCGGCAGCCTGGCGCTCATCGAAGCCCGAGGCTGCCTCGTGCGCCTGCCGCAGAACGGAGAGCTTGAACCCCTGTGGGGTCTGGACCGCCCGGAGCTCCTCCCGCGGGGCGGTTCCCGTGACGAGTTCAGGGGCGATGTCCGCAGCGGGCCCTTCGGTGGCGGCGACGGTTTTGACCGTGTCCACCACAGGGATGACCGGAATCACTGCGTCGGCACCGGCTGCCAGCGCCTGGACCACCCGGTGGAAGACCGGCTCCGGCGTCAGGGCACGGGCGGCGTCATGCACCAGGACCGCTTCGGTGCCGTCCTCCACGGCGGCCAGGGCGGAACGGACCGAATCCGCCCTGGAGGCCCCGCCGTCGACCATGGTCAGGAGCGGGCCGCCGTCCACCAGCTCCAACCGGAAGTCCTCACAAAGCCGCCGAAGCTCCTGTTCCCCTGCCGGGAGCGCAATGCACACCTGGCTGGCAATGCCTGCCGCGACGATCCCGCGCAGGGCATGCATGAGGATCGGTTCACCCCCCAGCGGCACGGCGGCCTTCGGCATGCCATACCCCAGCCTCTGCCCGGAACCGGCGGCGACGAGGATCACGGCGGTCACAGGGCGCTTGGGTGCAGTGTTCATGCGCTCTAGCCTACGTCCCTGCCGCGCTCCCCCTCCATCTCCCAACTCAGTAGCAGCTGCGGGCGTTCCCAGCGCTGAGACCGCCGCGAGCTGCTACCTGGATGGGGGGTTTTGGGCAGGCCGATTTTGGGCAAAAAGAAACCCCGGCGGCACGGTGCCACCGGGGTTCAATTCTTGTTAGGAAGCCAAGACCTCGTCGAGAACGCTTGCAGCCTTCTCTTCGTCGGTCTTTTCAGCCAGAGCCAATTCTGAAATCAGAATCTGCCGGGCCTTGGCCAGCATACGCTTCTCGCCTGCGGAAAGGCCCCGGTCGTGATCCCGGCGCCACAGGTCGCGAACGACCTCTGCTACCTTGATGACGTCACCGGAAGCAAGCTTCTCCAGATTTGCCTTGTAACGACGCGACCAGTTGGTGGGCTCCTCAGTGAACTCGGCGCGAAGCACGTCAAACACGTGCTCCAAACCGTCTTTGCCCACTACGTCGCGAACCCCAACAAGGTCAACGTTCTCTGCTGGAACTTCAATGGTCAGATCACCCTGAGCCACCTTGAGCTTGAGATACATCTTCTCTTCGCCCTTGACAGTGCGCATCTTGATCTCTTCAATTTTTGCTGCACCGTGGTGAGGGTAAACTACTGTCTCGCCGACCTCAAAAACCATGTGGACTTTCCCCTTTCCCGCAGATCAGTTTATCACGATTAAGGCATATGACTGGCATGGAAACGGCCCGGGAACCCCGTAAATCCGCGGAAAATAGCCGAAATCGGCCGCTCAGACCCCTTGACGAACGCGAACAATAGTGCATCGCATGCAGGCCCACAAGCGTTACGCGCGGGTAGTTGTGGGTCTCCGCTAGCGGCCCGGGGACCCCCATAATCGGCGACGGAGGGGCCAGTCATGTGGAGGGGCCGAATCCTTGTTTGACCCTCTTTGCCGATAGGCTATGCCTGAAAACTGTTTCAAAGACTTTTCGAGGAGTGCGTGACGTGCGTTTCACTGCGATGAACCGGGGCCAGAGCGGCAAAATGGCAATGGCGGCAGCCGCCCTGAGCGTCGGCCTGCTGGCCCTGACGGGCTGCGGCTACGTCAACGCCCAGCAGACCTCTCACCAGTACGCCGCCTCCGACGGAACCCGTGCCGACGTCGGGCCGGTCCAGCTGCGCAACATGCTGATCGTTTCCGGTGGCGAGAACCAGCCGGGCCGCGTCATCGGTGCCGTCTACAACTCCTCGTCGAAGGACGTCAAGGTCACCCTCAAGGGGGCAGAAGGCGCACAGACTGAAGTTGCGGTCAAGCAGAACGCCTACACCCTGCTGAACGAGTCCGCGGACGCAGCGGTCCTGAGCACGTCCGGCGGCAAGCCCGGATCCCTCGTGGACGTCCAGGTGACCGAGGACGGCACCAACGTCAACAAGACCGTGAAGATTCCCGTGGTGGACGGCACGCTGAAGGAATACGCCGCCTACCTGCCGGGCGGGGCGCCCAGCGAGTCCGCCACTCCGAGCGAGACCGCGACCCCGGGCGAAACCGCAACGCCGAGCGAGTCCGCCACGGCCGCGCCCGCCGAAGGCCACTAAGAGCGCAGCCAACAGGGCAGCGATACAAGAAGGAGGGGCTCCCGGCAGGGAACCCCTCCTTCTTCGTTTGTTGCCGCCGCCTCGCCCTGGCCGTTCCCCGGCCGTCGGCCAGCTTCTACGGCTCGAATTTGTAGCCCAGTCCCCGCACCGTGACGAGGTAGCGCGGCAGCGACGGGTCGGGCTCGATCTTGCTGCGCAGGCGCTTCACGTGGACATCGAGCGTTTTCGTGTCGCCTACATAGTCGGAGCCCCACACCCGGTCAATCAGCTGGCCGCGGGTCAGTACTCGTCCGGAGTTGCGCAGCAGCATCTCCAGCAGTTCAAACTCCTTCAGCGGCAGCGACACCTGCTCGCCGTCGACACTCACCACGTGCCGCTCGATGTCCATCCGCACCGGACCGGCATGCACGGTGGATGAGATCAGCTCCTCGGGCTCGCCCTGGCGGCGCAGCACCGCGCGGACACGGGCCACCAGCTCACGGGAGGAGTAGGGCTTGGTGACGTAGTCGTCTGCGCCCAGTTCAAGCCCGACGACCTTGTCGATCTCGGTGTCCTTCGCGGTCAGCATGATGACGGGGACTGTGGAGCGCTGCCGAAGCTGCCGGCAAACCTCCGTGCCGGACTGTCCCGGCAGCTGCAGGTCGAGCAGCACCAGGTCTGCCCCGTTGCGGTCGAATTCCGTGATGGCGTCCAGGCCGTTGTCCACGACCTCCACTTCGAACCCTTCCTTGCCCAGAAGATAGGAAAGGGGAT
Source organism: Arthrobacter globiformis NBRC 12137 (assembly GCF_000238915.1). Taxonomy (GTDB): domain Bacteria; phylum Actinomycetota; class Actinomycetes; order Actinomycetales; family Micrococcaceae; genus Arthrobacter; species Arthrobacter globiformis. Next base: position 21,827 of record NZ_BAEG01000047.1, read on the forward strand.
CGCTGAACGACTCCTCGTCCTCGACAATAAGAATCCTGCTCAAGCGTTAGCTCCTCGTTCGTGGACGCCGGCGGCGTCGTGTGGTTCCCTGGCCTGTTGCGGCCGGTCAGGCTGGTTCTGCGGTGAGGCGGGCGCCGGCGCTTTGGTTTCCTGGGCGGCGCCGGCGTCCCCGGCGCGGGGACGCGGCTCCGGTGCGGCTTCCCCTTCCTGCCCTTCCATCTCCGGCAGCCGGAGGGTGAATGTGGAGCCCTGGCCGGGCTGCGACCACAGCGTGACTTCCCCGCCGTGGTTGGAAACAACGTGCTTGACGATGCTCAGGCCCAGACCGGTTCCGCCGGTGTGGCGGGACCGGGCCGCATCCACCCGGTAGAAGCGCTCGAAAACCCGTTCCTGGTCCTCGGGTGACAGGCCTTCGCCCTGGTCTGTCACGGAGACGGAAACCAGGCCTTCCTTGGACCGCACGCCGATGCCCACCCGGGTGTTTTCCGGTGAGTACCGGATCGCGTTGTCGATGAGGTTGCGCAGCGCCGTGACCAGCAGGTCCTGGTCACCGTAGACCTTGGCCTCCGCCCGGCCGCCAATGACGATCTGGATGTTCTTGCTCTCGGCGGGTAGCTGCGAGCGGTCCACCGCCTCGGAGATCACGTCGTTGATATCCACGGGGTGGCCCTGCTGCGCCACGTTCGCGCCCTGCAGCCGGGACAGCTCAATGATGTCCTGCACCAGCGCGGCGAGGCGGGCCGACTCCTTGTGCATGCGTTTCGCGAAGCGGCGGACGGCATCCTCGTCGTCCGCCGACGACTCCAGCGCTTCAGCCAGCAGCGAGATGGCGCCCACCGGGGTCTTCAGTTCGTGGGACACGTTGGCCACAAAGTCGTTGCGGATCTCCTCGGTCCGGGTGATCTCGGTGCGGTCATCAGCCAGCAGGAGGATGTATTCCTCGCCCAGCATCGCGGCCCGGACCTGCACGATGATGGTTCCCTGGCCGAGCGGCCCCCTGGGCAGTTCCAGCTGCCTCTCCAGAATGACGCCGTCGCGCCGGACGTTCGCCGTCATGTCCAGCAGTTGGCGGTGCACAACGGTATGGCCGCGTACCAGGCCGTAGGCATAGGCAGCCGGGCTGGCGCGGACGACGCCGTCGATCGCGTCCACCACCACAAATGCCTGCCCGACGACGGCGAGGACTTCCGCGGAGCCCTGTGGCAGCGCCGGTTCGTCGTACTCAATGTCCACAAGCTCGCGCTGCTTCTCGCTGGCGCGGAAGGCGAGCACGCCAAAGACGCCGAACGACAGGCCCACCAGGCCGGCGATGACACCTAAGAGCATTGGATCCACGCCTCCAGCTTATGCTTCCGGGATGCCCCGATATCCGCTAAACAGCCCACACAGTACGGATTCAGCTAACGTTCATCTTGAGGTGTGTAACAGTTCACCGAACGCTGGAAGAGTGTGCGGTTGGACTGCCGGAACGGTGACACGAAATTCTGACCGCCGCGGCGGGGCGGAATTTCCAAGGAAAGGACGCCTACGTGCGCAAGGTTTTTCAGGAGGAGCTGGCCCATGTGGGCGAGGACCTCATCGAGATTTCAAAGCTGGTCAGCGAAGCGATCGGCAAGGCAACGACGTCGTTCGAGAGTGCCGACGTCGATCTGGCACAGGATGTCATCGCCGCGGACGCCAGGATCGACTTCCTGCAGAACAGCCTCGACGAGCGCGCGATCGACATCCTCGCGCTGCAGGGCCCCGTGGCCAGCGACCTGCGCATGATCGTCGGGTCGCTGCGGATGAGCGCTTCCCTGGAGCGCATGGGTGACCTTGCCCGCCACATCGCCCAGCTCGCCCGGCTGCGGTTTCCCTCCACCGTGATCCCGGAGGCGCTGACCGGAACGTTCAAGAGTTTCGCCGAGCAGGACATCGAGATCGCCAACAAGCTCACGCAGCTGCTGGAGACCCGCGACCTCGAGGTTGCCCGCGACATTCTCAAGGCCAACTCCACGGTGAACGACCTTCACCTCAGCGTGTTCAAGGCGATCGCACGCCCGGACTGGCAGGAATCCCCGGCCACCACCGTGGACGTGGCCCTGGCCAGCCGCTACTTCGAGCGGTTCGCGGATCACGGCGTGTCCGTGGCGCAGAAGGTCACCTACCTCGTGACGGGCGCGTGGCACCCGAACAGCATCGAGCACGGCTGACCTGTCGAGCACGGCTGGGCAGCACCTCCACCGAACTAAACGGACGACGCCGGCCGGTCACCAAGGTGACCGGCCGGCGTCGTCCGTTTGTGGCTGCGACAGGCTCAACCAGCGAAGGGCAGGGGGCTACTTCTTGCCCTGGTTGGCCACGGCCAGGATGGCCTGCTCCGCTGCCTCGGGGTCGAGGTACGTTCCGCCCGGCGTGATGGGCTGGAAGTTCTCGTCCAGGTCGTAAACCAGCGGGATGCCCGTGGGGATGTTCAGGCTGGCGATGGCGTCGTCGCTGATGCCGTCCAGGTGCTTGACCAGTGCGCGCAGGGAGTTGCCGTGGGCGGTGACCAGGACGGTCTTGCCGGCCTTCAGGTCTTCCTTGATGTCCGATTCCCAGTACGGGAGCAGGCGGATGAGGACGTCCTTGAGGCACTCGGTGCGGGGCAGTTCATCGCCGAGGTCCGCGTAGCGCGGATCGCGGGACTGGGAGAACTCGCTGCTGTCGTCCAGGGGCGGCGGCGGGGTGTCGTAGGAACGGCGCCACAGCATGAACTGGTCCTCACCGAATTCCGCAAGGGTCTGGGCCTTGTCCTTGCCCTGCAGTGCGCCGTAGTGGCGCTCGTTGAGTCGCCAGTCGCGCTTGACGGGGATCCAGCCGCGGTCGGCCTTGTCCAGGGAGATGTTGGCCGTGTTGATGGCCCGCTTCAGGAGCGAGGTGTAAAGGATGTCCGGGAGAATGTTGTTCTCAACCAGCAGCTCCCCGCCGCGTGCTGCTTCCTCGCGGCCCTGGTCGTTCAGGTCAACGTCCACCCAGCCGGTGAACAGGTTCTTGGCGTTCCATTCGCTGTGGCCGTGGCGCAGCAGAATCAGCTTGTAAGTCATGATTTTCATCCTAGCCGAGCGCAGCCCGCGGGTGCCGAGAGTTACATCACGCGGCAGGGGCCGCCCGCATCCCCCGGACGCATCCCCGGGAAGGGCCCGCCAGATAGGCTGGGGCCGTGGTGCAGAAAGCAGAACGGGTGGTGACCAACCGGAGCAGCCGGGGCAAGCCGGTGGGGAACGTGACCCGCGGCACCACCAACCCGAACCGTATGCGCCGGCTGGACCGCTGGCTGGCGGGGCCGCAGGCCTGGCGGCTCCGGAGGTCCGCTGACCCGCTTGTGGTGGACCTGGGCTACGGCGCTTCGCCGGCCACCGCCGTCGAGCTCTTTGAACGGCTCCGGGCGGTACGGCCGGATGTGCGCGTCTGCGGGATCGAAATCGAACCGGAGCGGGTGCGTGCGGCGAAGTCACTGGAGCGCCCGGGCCTGAGTTTCCACAACGGAGGATTCGAACTTCCGGTGCCCGGGAACCCGGTGTTTGTGCGCGCGTTCAACGTGCTGCGGCAGTATGAGGAAGCGGACGTCCGCGGCATCTGGGAACTGGTGCAGGGCAGGCTGGCTCCGGATGGCCTGTTCATCGACGGGACGTGCGACGAGATTGGCCGGCGCTCCGCGTGGATTGCCCTTGATGCCAAGCGTCCGCTCAGCCTCACCATGTCGGTGCGGTTCGGGAGTTTTGTCCTGCCGTCCGAGATCGCGGAACGCCTGCCGAAGGCCCTCATCCACCGCAATGTCCCCGGCGAACGTATCCACACGCTGCTGCAGGCGATGGACCGGGCCTGGCTCGAGTCGGCGCCGCTGGCGCCCTTCGGTAACCGGCAACGGTGGACGGCCATGTGCCGGGCACTGCTCGACGGCGGGTGGCCGGTGCAGGATGGTCCGTCGCGTTGGCGGCTGGGGGAACTTACGGTCGGCTGGGAAGCTGTGGCGCCTGGGTAACGCCAGGAGCCACGCCGGTCACCAGGGTCCGTACGGGCCCATGTTCCGGCTGCCGCCGCGTCCGGCGTCCTTCACGGCCGGCCGGACGTCGGCCAAGTAGACGGAGGCTGCCACCACGGCGCCGAGGCCGAACAGGCCAAGCGGGCCGAGCAGGCCGCCCGCTCCGCCGCCGAGCACGGACAGCGCTCCGACGGCCAGGCTGCCGCCGGTCAATGCCAGCCAGAACGTCTTGGTGCGCTTGCCCACAGCCTCGAAGGCGTTGGCCCGGTGGCGGACGCAGTCAAAGAAGGCCCACACCTCGAGTGCCAGTGCTATCAGCCCCAGGATGTAGTAGACCGTGCTCTCAACGTAGAAAATCAGTAGTCGTCCGTCCACCAGCCCAGCCTATCGGTCCAGCGCGTCCAGCGCCTGCTTCAAATCGGCCCAAAGGTCCTCGACGTGTTCGATGCCCACGCTGAGCCGGACCAGGTTCTCCGGAACGCTGACCGGTTCCGCGGCGTGCCGGCGCCGCCGCTCGATGAGCGACTCAACCCCGCCAAGGGACGTGGCCGGCAGCCACAGGTTCAGGGCACGGACCAGTTTGTCCGCGGTTTCGGGAGCGCTGAGCCCGCCGGCAGCGGCCACTTGGACGCAAAGAATGGAACCGAATCCAGTCATCTGAGACTTGGCCAGATCGTGGCCCGGGTCCGACACGAGCCCCGGGTACCGCACGCTCTCCAGTGCCGGGTGCGCGCTGAGCCGCTCGGCGAGCACCGCGGCCGAGGCCTGCGAACGCTCAATCCGCAGGGCCAGGGTCCGCAGTCCGCGCAGCGCCAGCCACGCTTCGAAGGGGCCGGCGATTCCGCCATGGATGATGCGGTGGTGGAGGAGGGTTTCGCGCAGTTTCGCATCAGAGGTCACCAGGGCGCCCAGTACCACGTCCGAGTGGCCGGCCAGGTACTTGGTCACCGAGTGAAGGACGACGTCGGATCCCAGACTGAGCGGCTGCTGCACCAAGGGGGTGGAGAAGGTGTTGTCCGTGACGACGACGGCGCCGGCGTCATGGGCGGCCTGTGTCAGGGCCCGGATGTCCGCGATGCCGAGCATCGGGTTGGTGGGGCTTTCCAGCCACAGCATGTCCGCCGCTTTGCCGTTCCGCGGCGCGATCTGTGCCCGGACCGCTTCCGTGTCCGCGATATCCACGGTGCGGAGCTCCAGGAGGCCCTTTTCCGCCAGCTCGGCAGCCATGACCAGCGATCCCGAATAGCTGTGGGATGGCATCACCAGGACGCCCCCGTTGGGGATGAGGGAGAGCGCGGAGCTGACTGCCGCCAGGCCGGAGGAGTACAGCAGGCCCGGCAGCGCGGCACCCTCGAGCTGGCCGAGGGCCTCTTCGAACGGGTCCCACGTGGGATTGGAGTAGCGGCCGTAGCCCCGGTCGCCGTCGTCGAGCGCGCCAGTGCCGAAATACGTGGAGGAGAGGACGATGGGCGGGTTGACCGGCGCGTCGTGTTCACGGGGCGGACGGCCGGCGGCCACAACCACCGTTTCGGCGGACAGGGATGCGGCATGCTGATCGGAAAGACTCATGGTCAAAGCGTACGTTGGGTGCCTGCCCGCACGGAAAGCGCCCCCTTCCAGCGAGCTGCGGAAGCGGGCGCCGGGCGTTTTCGTCGGTGGAAATCGGTAGGCTGGATAAGTGAATATGCAGAGTCCCGGACTTTTCATCGCCTTCGAGGGCGGTGACGGTGCCGGCAAGTCGACGCAGGCGGCCCGGCTGGCCGGCTCGCTGGAATCGCGCGGCCTCACCGTGCTGCGCACCCGGGAACCCGGAGGAACGCCCATCGGCGAGAAGCTCCGTTCCCTGGTGCTGGATCACGGCCATGGCCACATTGACGCCCACACCGAGGCCCTGATCTTCGCCGCCTCCCGGGCCGCGCATGCCAGCCAGGTCATCAGGCCCGCCCTGGCCCGCGGCGAGGTGGTGCTGACGGACCGCTACATCGACTCCTCGGTGGCGTACCAGGGTGCAGGCCGCGGCCTCGGCACGGACGCCGTCCGGGGCGTTAACGAATGGGCCACCTCCGGGCTGCAGCCGGACCTGACGGTGCTCCTGGATGTCCACCCGGCCGAGGGCCGCAGCCGCCGCACCGCCGGGGATGCTGCCGAGGACCGGCTGGAGTCGGAAGCAGACGAGTTTCATGCCCGGATCCGGCAGGCGTTTTTGGACCTCGCCGCGGCGAGGCCGGAGAGTTACCTGGTCCTCGAGGCAGGACAGCCCGTCGAGGAGATCGCCGGACTGATCCTGGCGCGCGTCGAGCAGCTCCTTTCAGCAACCGGCAGGCGGCCATGACGGTCTGGGATGACCTGCAGGGGCAGCCAGCCGTCGTCGCCCAGCTGCGGCAGGCATCCATGGGTGAGGGGCTCACTCACGCCTGGCTGTTCACCGGGCCTCCGGGGTCGGGACGTTCAAATGCCGCGAAAGCTTTCGCCGCCGCACTGAACTGCGACCAGGACGACGTCACCGTGCGCGGCTGCGGCACCTGCCCGGCGTGCCTGACCATCCTGGGTGAAACCCACGCCGATGTCTCCTTTGTCCGCACCGAAAAGGTGACCATCACCATTGAAGAGGCACGCGAACTCGTGGCCACGGCCGGCAACCGGCCGTCGTCGGCGCGCTGGCGGATCATCGTGGTGGAGGACGCCGACCGCATGGCAGAGCGCACCACCAATGTGCTGCTCAAGGCCATCGAGGAGCCCACGCCACGCACCATCTGGATGCTGTGTGCTCCGTCCCCCGCGGACGTCCTGGTGACTATCCGGTCGAGGTGCCGTGCGGTTGCGCTGCGGCTCCCGCCGGCCGCCGACGTCGCGGCCCTGCTGGTGAACCGCGACGGCGTGGATCCGGCCCTTGCCGAGCGTGCCGCCCGGGCAGCGCAGAGCCACGTGGGCATCGCCCGGCGGCTGGCCCGCGATGCCGAGGCCCGGGAGCGGCGGTTGGAGACCGTCCGGTTCCCGCTGGGGCTGCGGGGCATCACGGCCGCCGTGATGATGGCTGACAAACTCGTCAAGATCGCCACCGAAGAAGCCACGAGCTCCAACGAGGAACGGGACGCTGCCGAAAAGGCCGCATTGCTGGCCACCCTCGGCGCCCCCGAGACCGGCACCCTGCCGCCCGCCATGCGCAGCCAGGTGAAGCAGTTGGAGGACGACCAAAAGCGGCGCGCCAAGCGCTCCATCACCGATTCCCTCGACCGGACACTGACCGACCTCCTGTCGTTCTACCGGGATGTCCTGATCATCCAGCTGGGGAACGCCGTGGAACTGGTGAACGTTGAGCTGAGGAGCGAGCTGGAAGAGTTTGCCCAAAGGTCCGGGCCGGACGTGACCCTCGCCCGGATGGACGCCATTAACAACGCCCGCAAGCGAATCACCACCACCAACGTCGCGCCGCTGTTGGCCGTAGAGTCAATGGCCGCAAGCCTGATCCAGTAGCCACGCACCCCCATTTGCCTGACCAAACTGGCACCGCCCACAAGGAGAAACCGCATGATGTCTGCACCGCCCCTGTCCTCGCGACCCCGGACCCTCGCGGCCGGGATGCGGGCGGCCGGCGCCATGGCGCTGGCCGTACTGCTGGCATCGTGCAGTGCTCTGGGCCCGTCCAAGGACGGGTCCCCGCAGAACGGCTCCACGGGACAGGCCGACCCTTCCATAGCAGCGGCCGCCCCCGAGGGGCTGAAGGCCTATTACTCGCAGAGGATCATTTGGGAGCCCTGCGAGGACAAGCTGCAGTGTGCCAAGGTCAAGGTGCCCCTCGATTATGCGAAGCCTGACGGCGACACCATTGAACTGGCTGCGGTGAAAATCGCCAGCACCGGGGACAAAAAGGGCAGCCTGCTGGTCAACCCCGGCGGTCCGGGCGCGTCCGGCTACGACTTCGTCAGGGACGCCGGCAACAGCCACTTCTCCGAGACTGTGCGCGCCAACTACGACCTCGTGGGCTTCGATCCGCGCGGCGTCAAGCGTTCCGCGCCCGTCACCTGCCTCACCGACAAGGAACGGGACGAGGCCCGGGCGAAGATCTACACGCCGGAAACCGATGCCGGGCTGGCCACGCTTCTCGCCGACAACAAGGCCACCGCGGCCAAGTGCGCGGAACAGACCGGGCCCGTGCTCGGGCACATCGATACCGTCAGCGCGGCCAAGGATCTGGACGTCCTGCGCGCCGTGCTCAACGATTCCAAGCTGAACTACATGGGCTTTTCGTACGGGACTTTCCTCGGCTCCACGTACGCTTCCCTGTTCCCTGACAATGTGGGGCGCATGGTCCTCGACGGCGCCATGGACCCCTCGCTCAGCGCCGAGGACCTGACGTTGGGCCAGGCCCGGGCGTTCGAAAAGGCGCTGCACGCCTACGTTGAACACTGCCTCGGCGAGGAAGGCTGTCCCCTGAGCGGCACGGTCGACGACGGCCTGCAGCAGATCCGCGACCTCATCACTTCCGTGGTCCAGACCCCCCGCACCGCCAAGGACGGCCGCCTGGTGGGCGGCAACCTCTTCGTCAGCGGCCTCATTGTGCCGATGTACGGCAACGAAAGCTGGCCGGCCCTGACCCAGGCATTGGACGCCGCTATGAAGGGCGATGTCAGCCCCATGCTCCGCCTGGCGGACCTGGGCGCAGACCGCTCCCCCAACGGCAAGTACACCTCCAACACGGCTTTGGCCTTTAGTGCCATCAACTGCCTGGACTACCCCATGAGCAGCGATCCGGTGGCCATGCGCGCCGAAGAGCAGCGCCTCCTCGAGGCTTCCCCCACCCTGGGCTACTTCTTCGCCTACGGCGGTGCGAACTGCGCCGACTGGCCATACAAGAACATCCGCACCCCGGCCCCGGTGAAGTACAGCGGCTCCGCCCCGATCGTCGTCGTCGGCACCACCGGTGACCCGGCAACGCCGATGGAAGGGGCCAGCGAACTGCGCAAGCAGCTGGGCAACGCGTCCCTGCTGACCTTCAAGGGCGAGGGCCATACCGCCTACGGCCGGTCCAACACCTGCATCAGCGATGCCGTGGACAAGTACCTGGTTGACGGCAAGGAGCCGGCGGACAACACCGTCTGCTGATCCCTGCGGCTGTGGCGGCCGCCGTCGAGGTCTTCAGAGCCGGTAGGCTCGCCGCTCCAGGAGGGCGGGAAAGTCCTTGATGGAAGGCAAGACGTCGGTGGCACCTGCGCTGCGAAGCGCCGCCTCCGAGTTCGACCCGGTCAGCACCCCGGCAGCCACCGAGGCCCCGGCGCGCAGCCCCGAATGGATGTCCGCGGCGGAGTCCCCCACTACGGCAACTTTCCGGACGTCGTCGATGTCGAGGGCCAGGACCGCGGTCAGCACCATGTCCGGGAACGGCCTGCCCCGGCCGGCGTCCGCGGGGCACAGGCTAAGGTCCGCCAGGCCCATCCAGCCCAGGGATTCGAGCACCATGTTCTGCGTGTGGCGCCCGAAACCGGTGGCCAGGCAGACCTTGATGCCGGCGTCCCGCAGCCAGCCGATGGTGTCCTCCGCCCCGGGGACGGCCCGCACTCCGCCGTCGGCGATGAGTTCGTCGCAGTTCAGCTCAAACTTCTTGTTGGCGCTGGCCGCTGCCTGGGGGTCGTCGAACAGTTCGGCGAAAACCGTCATCCGCGAGATGCCGGAACGCTCCCTCGCGTAGCGCAGCATGCGTTCGAAGCGCGCCGAGCCGGCCTGAACTCCCTGATCCGCCAGCGTGCGGGACATCGCGCGGTCCATGAGGCCGCCGTCGTACACGGTTGTTCCCACCATGGCCAGCACCGCCAGCAGGACGGGCTGGTCATGGTCTGCCGCGTCCGCGCCCGCCGCGGGGGCAGTGCGCAGCTCGCGACGGGTTGAGATTGCACTGTCTGGTGTCATGGTCGAGCTCCTTTGCCGCTGGCGCGCAGGCATGCTGCGCCACTTTCGGGTCCAGCATGGCGGCCGTTGCTGTTGTGGGCCTGAACCGGATCCGACGGCGGAATGAACGTCCTGCCAACGTCAATCTCAGCCTGCGGGACGCTCATTTTGACCCGGACGCGGGGACTCTATTACAGTTGTCTCTTGCATGAACCGGCCGGTTTTCCGGCTGATTGGTGCGGTGCTTCCTTAGCTCAGTCGGTAGAGCGTTTCACTCGTAATGAAAAGGTCATCAGTTCGATTCTGATAGGAAGCTCGGGAAGAACCCCGTATTGTCGCTCGTTCGGCGGCGGTACGGGGTTTTTTGCTGGTTTCGCCCGTAGGCGCCGATAGGCCCGGGGCACATCTTTAGGCGCCCTTCGGCGCCGACCTCCACGGTGTCCCGGAGTGCCGTCCTCGGGAACGGATCCTGGCGTACCCCTCATCAGCGCCCGCGCCTCCAGCCGGTCTTGCACAGGCGGCAGCGGAACAGAATTTTCTTGAGCAAGTATTGATCGGCACTCGATAGTTCCTTGAGGCACGGAAGGCAGAGTGTTCGGTACCGGCACGGATGACCGGTCCTCCAGAGTCCGCACGCCGGGCGCCTTCAAGAAACGGACGTTCGCCACTATGGGCCGCAACCTGAACTCCGCCACGGGCAGGGCCTACGCCTTCGTGCTCTTCACCGGCACCCACCCCTCCCGTGCCAACACATAACCCACACACGTCCCCTCCGTCGTCTGGCCCCAGAACCGCGGCGGAGGGGGCCCATCCGTAAGGGAGCAGCGGATGGCGCAAAAACACCGGCCTCAGGCTGAGGCGCCCCCACCGGCCCTGGACGGGCAGCACCTCCGAAACTTGGCGGAAGGTTGTTCGACGGCGGCGGCTGAGGCCTTTGCGGACAACTACACAGCCCTCCTTCCACAGCGCGTTGACCGCATCATCCGGAGTGTCGGCGTCGGGCACCGGGAGATGGCCCTGGACGCTGCCCTCAGCCTGCGCACGTCATCGTCAATGGCTGGCGCCCTGCAGATGAGCCACCTGTGTACCCAACTGGAGAAGGCCCTGGTGGTCGCTGACCTGGCCGCCGCTGCCGGCGTGGCCCGGGACATCGACCTCCACCTGCCGGAACTGCAGGAAGCTCTCGCGAGCCGCCATCGCCCGGACCAATAGTTCCTTCAGCGCTTAGTTCAGCGGCTGGGCACAGGCTGAGGTCACAAAGTCGTAAATCTGTCCACGCAGTGCCGTTCCTGCCGCGATCATCAACTGTCCCTCACGTCCTCCCACACTCACATTCAGGGGCAGCAGGGTACCCACCTTGTCCTCGGCGACGGCATGCGGATCGCACCGGGCAGGGCGGATGCGCAGACGCAGTTCAATGCGTGGGGCGCCCTGCACGATGCGGATGTTCCGCGGCCAAGGGCTTTCCGCCGATTCGGCAACCAGGGTGGTCCCCGCGATGCTCGCGATGGTCATCGATCCTCCGCCCGGGCCTGCGCCGCCCGCTTCCTTCGGGGTGATGAGCAGGCGGACGACGCCGGTGCGGGAGTCCGGCGCAACCTCAAGTCTGCGGTCCAGGACGATGTCCGCCACCGCGGCCGCCCCTGCCGCAAGGCACAGCTCCATGTTGTTCCGCTCCAGGACCCCGAAAGGGTCGACGGCGACGGGCGCCACCTCCCGCACGCCGGCCTGGCCGGCCTGCGAATATCTCACGGTGACGACAGGCTGCTGGGTGGTTGTTGGCTCCGTGGTTGATTCCTCCGTGGCTGATTGCTCCGGTCCGCAAACCGGGGCCGGAAGCCTGGCTGGAAGACTCTTGGGCTGGCCGGGAGGCAGTTCGAGGCCGCCGCCGGTTGGCTCCCACAGGATCTGCCCGCGGAACAGGGGCGACGCGAGCTGCGCGGCAGCCACCGTCAGGGGCCTGCCGGACACGTTGGTGAGCAGGAGCTGGATGGACTGTTTTCCGTACTGGTCGCGCGACTGGTTCACCTCCACCGTTATCGGCAGTGGCCCAGCAGATTCCTGTGGCTCCGGCGCGGTGCAGCCAGACAGCACAGGAAATGCCGCCGCCAAGGCTGTCACAGCTACGGTGGCGGGCCACCGGCGCGTGCGCGCACGAGTCCCCAGTGCGTGCACAAGGATCCCCACCTCAGGGGATCCCTGCGCTGGGGAACCATGTGCGTAACGGCACGAGCCATGGACCTGTTCATGCAACAGGTCCATGGCGGAGCCTGTCTAGAACTGCCCGGTGGGGCCAGTGTCCTCGACTTCGCCGCGCCAGCCACCGGTTTCGGTGCCGCGTGATTCGATGAAGTCCTTGAACTTCCGCATGTCTGACTTCACCTGCATCTTGTCGATTTGCAGGGCCGCGCCCGCCTTCTCGGTAACGGTTTCCGGCGCCCACTCGAAGTGGACCTTCACCTTGGTGTGGGTGGCGTCCAGCGGCGTGAACCTGATGATGCCGGCATGGGACTTGCCGTCAGTGCTGCGCCAGGCGATCCGGTCATCCGGCTCCTGGTCAACGATCTCCGTATCAAATTCCCGCTTCACGCCGCCGACCTTCGTCACCCAGTGATTCGTGGTGTGGCTCAGCTGGGTTACGGATTCCACGCCGGACATGAACTGCGGAAATGATTCGAACTGTGTCCACTGGTTATAGGCCGTATGGACCGGAACTGCGACATCAACGGTCTCTTCAACAGTTTCCATCTGCTTCCTCCTGTCATTACGGGTGGCCCGATTACGGGCCCTCGGCAGTCGCCGTCGTCTCCCACAGCAACCACCATCTGAACGGTAGGTCCGGTGGCTTCCGGTGTCCAGACCCCGCGGGTAACAGGGATCAGGGAAGGCCAGCGGTGCCGCCCGAGGTGACCAGAAGGTCCCCGACCTGGCAGTCCAAGGCGTCACAGATGGCTGTCAGGGTGGAGAACCTGATCGCTTTGGCCCTGTCGTTTTTCAGCACCGACAGGTTCACCAGGCTGACACCGACGCGCTTGCTCAGTTCGGTCAGGGTCATCCCGCGGTCTGCCAGCAGCTCGTCGAGCCGGCAATGGATTCCTGTTGTTTCGTCCGCCGGCATCAGACCAGGCCCTCGGTGTCCTTCTGCAGCCGCCGCCCCAGCTGAAAGACCCCGGCCACGAGAATTAAGGCGATGCCCAGCACCAGCGGACCGACGTTGAAGTCCAGGGAGAAGATGTAGGACTCCCCCGGCGCGTGCCCGTCCGCTCCGATCAGGTCTGCCAGCCAGCTCCGCGCAAGAGAATCGAGTATCTGCCCCACGGTCCCGGTCACAGCGAGGACGGTTCCCCCGGCACCAACAAGCCACGCAGAGCCAGGGGTGAAGAGAATCTCGCTACGAAGCCGGTAGGCCAGCAGGAAGATCAGCGCCAGAACGGCCAGGATACCTGTCTGATTCAGTGCCTCCGCCCAGCCCAGCAGCGCCGCCGGGCCGGAAGGAAGGACCGGGATGGTCGCATCCAGGGCCGTGTATTCCCCGGTAGCCCCCAGCGACAATCCGGACGCCGTCTGGCGCGGCGTTGCCACAGGAAGCGTGAGCGTAACCTGCCCCGCAGAGGAGGCAACGATGCCCGACACCGTCAGGGCCGTCGTCGCGACTGCCGCCGCCGCCGAGGCAACCATCAGGAATAGCGCATCGGTTCTGGACACAATCTGCTTCCGGCCCGACGCCTCAGCGGCGCTCTTGAAAATTTTCATCCGTCCCCCAGTTATCGAAACTCGTTAATAACGACAATCGATAACATAGGGCTTTCACAAGCCGGCGTCAATTGCCAGTGCACCAGACTGCCGCCCTTACCAGCGCCCTACCAGGGCAAAAAGGAGCCCGCCGGGACGGCCGGATGATCCGTCGTCGGCGGGCTCCTTAGGGTAAATGCCCTGGCCTTAGGCCGCCGGCACGTCGAACCGCTGCCCTTCGGGCTTTGACGGCAGGATGGTCAGGACCAGCAGTGCAATGGCCCCAAGGAACGGCACAAGCCCCAGCAGCACAAGCCAGCCGCTCACGTTTACATCGTGAAGGCGCCGCACAGTCAATGCCAAGGAAGGAACAATGGTCGCCAGTCCCCAGATGATGGCCACGACGAGGCCAACCGTGGCGCCCGGACCGGGCACCGCAGTACCGTTGGCGGCCACAGTTGCTCCAGCCGAACCCCCTACGGCCGTGATGATGTTGATGATGATGCCGACCACGGCCGCGACGAGCACCCACCACCAGTACTCACTCCGGCTGGCCCTACCCGAGAACGTGGCGTACTTCTTGAAAAACCGGCGGACTGCCACAGGAAAGGGCGCCCCGTAATACGGTGCCCAAAGCGGCGGCTCGCCGGCTGCTGCCTGGTAAGCCTGCTGCTGCGGATATTGCTGATAGCTCATGGATTTCCCCCCATGGGTTCTGAGTTATGAGACCAGCTCATCCTAGGGGCCAAACTCCCGGATCCCCCGCGTGATGGAGAAAATTTACTGCGAATTTCACTTCGTGAATGGATAAATGCGGGAATTTCACATTCCCCGAGGCCACTGACGCCCGAGACTGGACGCCAGCAATGAACTGACCATCGACACGATCCTCGCGCAGGCTTAACCTTTCCTCGCTGGGACCCGACAACGACGACGGTGAGGTGCGAAATGGGAACCCGGGAAGATGTTGATTTGGTACGGCGGGGTTACGAAGCGTTTGGTGCAGGTGACATGGACACTCTTCGCGGCCTGTTCGCGGAGGACGCAGTCTGGCATCTGGGAGGCAGCGGCGGGCTGTCCGGTGACAAGCAGGGCCTGGACGCCATCCTTGCATACTTCGGCGAACTGTTCACACGATCCGACGGCACCATCAAAGTCGATTTGGATGATCTGATTGGCGGGGAAAAGCACACCATTGGATTCCAGAGGGTGCACGCGCAACGCAACGGCGCTGCCATCGACCAGCGCACTGTCATCGTCTTCGCATTAAAAGACGGCAAAGTCAGCGAGGTATACGAATTCCCGGAGGACACCGCCAAGGCCGCCGATTTCTGGTCCTGAGAATTTGGTTTTCCTCTGGCGAGTACATGCACGACGACGGCGGCCAGCCGGCTTTCCGTCTGCTTTCAACCGCGCGAATCAACCGGGCGCCGCTACGCGACGTCGTCGGCGATGCTCCGGTCCGACAGGTGGGCCAGCAGGGCCCTTTCCGGATTTCCCGGGTTTTCCTCGAGGTGGCGCAACAGGCTAGTGCGCACGTCGGGCCCCGTGGCAACCGCGGAAAGAACATCGACGATGACGTCCATGACCTGACGGCGTATCGTCCAGTCCCCCGAAGCGTACGTCATGAGCACCTCCTCACCGGCCGCGAGCTCTTTGCCCCGGGTGTTCTTGCGATCGATGCTGTTCCCACGATCGATCGTCGCTCCCGCTGTTCCCGCCTGGCCGCGAAAATGCGGGAACCAGTGGGGGCCGGCCCATGTCTGGGCCGGCCCCCACTGCGGATCCCTGTGTCACGAAGTCAGGTCAGACCCGGCTTCTGCGTGTTACGGCGCCGTAGATCAGCAACACAATAACGGCGCCGAGGATGGACAACAGCCAGGTCCTCAGGTCGAAGAAATCACCCAAGCCACCACCGAAGATCAGCGAACCGATCCAGCCGCCGAGGATAGCCCCGACGACACCCAAGACGAGGGTGACAATCCAACCGCCGCCCTGCCTCCCGGGAAGAATGGCTTTTGCAATGGCCCCCGCAATCAGACCGAGCAGGAGAAATCCAAGAATTCCCATGACGCACTTTCCTTTCCACCAGACAGGTACCGCGGGTGTGGCACCAGCTATAGAGATGAGTTAATCAGCAGGCTTAGTAGCTGGCAAGCACCCGGTGCCCGTGCCCCGAAAATTCTCTTGTCAGGCCTGCGGGGCGGTGCTATAAAAATCGGTATCACCAGCATCGGAACTGAGGTCAAGGAGGGGTCCCCGGCAGCAAGTCAACGCCTCATGGACCGGGACGGGATACCGGTAAACGCAAAGCTGCTTATTGGGCGGTGAGCTTATCGAGAACGCCACAGCGCATGATGCGCACGTGCAGCAACATCAGCGTGCGGATCCTCATCCCGCTAAGTGGTCCCCGGCTGCAGGAGCAGCCGGGGACCACATCACCTCAGCTGCAGAGAGTTCCGCAGCATCCGGAGTCATTGAGCTGGTTGTGGTGGGATTCACGTGGACCAGGCGACAATCGTCAACTATGCCCTCGGCTATATTGCCGTTGCCGTAGCCGTTTTTCTTATGTTCCTGCCGGCACTCGCTGTTTTTGGCCTGCTTCTGCTCGGGGCCGGCGGCGTGCAGGTGGTCGTTCTACTCATCCATGCAATGGCTGCTGGCCTCTACCGAGCTGCCCTCAGGATGTACCAGCACCTGCGGGACAGGTGGCAGAGCAGCCATGGTGGCAGACTAGCCGCCCACTAGAGCGGAACCGCGCCCGGAGGAATGCGTCGGGCCGGAACGCCGCCTGTGCTGGGGCATGCTCAAACCTGCGCGCCGAAACATATGATGGCTCTCATGGAGGAGGAACTGGAGCGCACCGCCCAGGCCCTGTACGCGCTTCCCTTCGACGAGTTCGTCGCCGCCCGCACTGCCGCAGCCAAGGATGCCGCCGCATCCAACAAGACCCTTGCCCAGGCGATCCGGACCCTGCCGAAGCCTTCGGTGGCCGCCTGGACCATCAACATGCTGGCGCATCACAACCCCGACGCCGTTCAGCGGCTCAGGACCCTCGGACAGACGATGCAGGAGGCTCAGGCGTCACTCGATGCCGCAGCCTTGAGGGAACTCGCCAAGGAACGGCGGAAGCTCCTCGGCACCGCTGTGGGTGAAGCACGGCTCGCCGCTGAAAAGCAGGGCCGGAAGATCAGCGGCGCAGTTGCCACCGAAGTGGAAGCGACACTGCGGGCCGCAACTGCGGATCTGGCGGCTGGCGCCGCCATCGAAAGCGGGCTCTTACTCCGCGGACTGTCAGCCGACGGCGTGGACCAGGTTGATGTCAGTGACGCCGTGGCGGTTCCGTCCGCTCTCGGCAAGCTGCCGCCGCCGCTCCCGCGGCCCAGTGGAACGCAGCGCCCCTCTGGTGAAGTACCGAAAGGTCGCCGGAGGGAACCAACCGCCGCAACGGCTCCGCCCGCTCAGCGCACACGGACCCAGATTCGGAAGGCCGGGGCCCGGACGGACAGCGATGCCGACGCCGTAGAGCCCGAGAAGCCGCGCCTCCATGCGGTCCGCACCGCTCCCCGCCCGGTCACACCGTCACTGTTGGAGAAGGCCCAGGCGGCGCTGGCAGAGGCCGAGGAAGCGGCCGCTGAGGCCGCAGATGAGGCCGCGCGCCGCGCCCGGGCCCAGGAGGAAGCCGCGGCAGCCTTCGTCCAGCTCACTGCGGACGTCAACGAGGCACGGCAGCGGCTCCGGGCCCTGGAGCTCTCGCTCGATGCCGCGCGCAAGGACCGCGAGACGGCTGCCGCCGAGGCGAAGCAGTACGCCCGGGCAGCGGAGAAAAGCGAGCGGTCGGCCGTGCTGGCGAAGGAACGTGTGCTCCGGCTCCGCAACACGCCGGACTGAACTGCCAAAAATGTCAGACCCCGGTTGCACGATGGAGCCATGGAAATTAATCAGGAGTTCCACGTAACCTACTTCGACGCCGACTGCGGCCGGATCCGCACGGAGGTCTTCGACACTGTGGCGGCAGCTGAGCGTTTCGCCAGCCGCAGCATCACGGACGAGGACAGCTGGGCCATCGTCGACGCCGTCGCCGTCCAGCAGGAACAGCTCGCCGCCTAAGCCGCAAAGCCTGCCCAGCCAGGCCCGAACAGCCAGGCCCGGTCAACCCGGCCCGAACAGCCCAGCCCGGTCAACGCTGAGAGGCCCCGCCCCGTCCGCTTGAGCGAACACGGCGGGGCCTCTCAGCGGCCACCTGGGAATTAGGCGAAGTCAGAGACAGCCGGGTCGGGGCCGATCCTGCCAGTTCCTTCCGCGGTGCGGTCCAGGCCATTGATGGCTTCAACGTCCTCGGCGTCCAGAGTGACGTTCAGGGCGTCGAAGTTCTCGCGGAATCTGGACTCCGTGACGGACTTGGGGATGACGACGTTTCCGATGGCGAGGTGCCAGGCGATGACCACCTGCGCCGGAGTGGCGTCGTGCTTCTGTGCGATGCCGGCAATAATCGGGTCCTCGAGGAGCTCGCCGCCCTGGCCCAGCGGAGACCAGGCCTGGGTCAGGATGCCCTGGGAGGCATTGAATTCGCGCAGTTCCGGCTGGCTGAAGTACGGGTGCAGTTCCACCTGGTTGATGGCGGGAACCACGCCGGTCTCGTCGATGATCCGCTGCAGGCCTTCGATGGTGAAGTTTGAGACACCGATGGACTTGACCCTGCCGCGCTTCTGAAGTTCGATCAGCGCCTTCCACGTGTCCACGTACTTGTCCTGCTTGGGCTGAAGCCAGTGGATGAGGTAGAGGTCCAGGGTTTCGAGGCCCAGGCGCTCCAGTGACTCCTCGAACGCGGCAAGCGTTGATTCGTAGCCCTGGTCGGAGTTCCACAGCTTGGTGGTGATGAAAATTTCCTCGGCCGACAGCCCGGAGCTCGCGATCGCGCGGCCGACGCCGGATTCGTTGCCGTAGATCTTGGCGGTGTCGATGTGGCGGAACCCGGCCTGGAATGCCTGGAAGACAACCTTCTCGGCGACGTCGTCTTCAACCTGCCACACCCCGTAGCCCAGCTGGGGAATGGTGTTGCCGTCATTGAATGTCAGTGTTGGTGAAGAAGTCATTTGTCCATCCTGCCAACAATCAAACTTGGAGCGCATGGAATATGACGAAGCTAAGCTAGCCGCGTAACGGCCCGGCACGGGGAATATTTCGGGGCAGGGGAAAATACAGGCCGGTCACGACTCCGAAAGGAGCCGTTCGGCGTCGGCCACCTGCTCAAAGACAGTTTCCGCCCGGCGCCAGACCGAGGCCGCCCCGACGGGCACAGGACCCACGGCGAGCCGGAGCATCGCGGCCGCCTCGGCGGTGGCGGCCAGCGAATTGCCCGCTTTGGACAGCGAACGGTGAACTCCGGACAGGGCGTGCGGAATATCCAGGCCGTCGCTGGGTGACCGCCGTTGCGCCTCAACACAGATCTCCCGGACACGGCCGGAGAGGCCTGCCAGCTGGTTGGCTATTTCGACCAGTTCTCCATAGAGCTGCTCGTCCTCCACGCCCTCGAGCACCTGATGGTACCGGTCAAGGCCGCGGTGGAACCGATCGTGGGCACGGCGCCACAAGCCCTTGCCAAGTTCCGCGTCGTCTTTCCGCCCTTGCCGGGCGGCCGTGAAAAATCCCAAAGAGGCCTACAAGTACTGGCCGGGGCCGTGGTCGGGGTCTTCCTTCCGGCCCGGGTGCAGCGGGTCGGTGCCGGGCTGGGATGCCTTGGCACGCTGCGGCTCGCCGTTTTCACCAATGACGACGCCGGGGGCGATGACGGTCCCCGGCGGAAGCTGCCGGAGCTGCATCTGGGCCATCGTGTGTTCCCGGGCCGCGTGCTGGGCTGCGATCGCCGTCTGGATGCCATGGAACAGGCCTTCCAGCCAGCCCACCAGCTGGGCCTGGGCGATCCGCAGTTCGGCGTCCGAGGGGGTGCCATCCTCCGGGAAGGGCAGGCTGATCCGTTCCAGCTCCTGCACCAGTTCCGGCGCCAGGCCGTCCTCAAGCTCCTTGATGGAGCGCTCGTGGATCTCCGCCAGGCGGCCCCGTGCGGCGTCGTCCAAGGGCGCCGACTTCACCTCTTCGAGCAGTTGCCGGATCATGGTGCCGATCCGCATCACCTTGGCAGGCTCGTCCACGAGGTCCTGCAGGCTGGCATGTTTGGGCTGGCCGGCGTCGGCAGCGCGGTCGGCAGCTCCCGCATCAAGGGTGGTGCCCTCCACGGGCTCCTCGTCATCCTGCGGCGCGGAGGACGCCACGGAAGGCCCCGCGGCCTGCTGCGCAGCGGGCTGAATGCCGGGTTCGCCGGGCTGGACGGCGGCCTGCGGACCGGCCGCCTGGGCGGGTTGAGTGTCTTCGGGATCGCTCATGCGTTCATACTCTCACGGGCCCGGAACGCGGAGTCCAGTCAATGAAGCTCCTTGACCAGGATTTCGCCTTCGTCCGTAGCGAAACCGCACTTGCGGTAAAAACCGACCGCATAGGTGTTGGCCGGGACCCACACTTCAGCCACGCCGTTGCTCCTCATCCAGGCTTCCATCTCCGCGACAAGCGCCCGGCCCATGCCCCGACGGCGCCACTGGGCATGGGTGCCCATCTCCATCAGCAGAAGCTCCGCCCAGGGGCCGGGCGTCCGGCGCCGCTGGATGCAGCAGTGCAGGAAACCCACGGTCTGTCCCCCGGCCTCCGCCAGCCAGAAGAGAACCGAGGGGTCCGCGAGGAAGTCCCGGGCGCCGTCGGGATCTAAGACCCCCGACGGCGCGGTGCCCGGATCCTCGTCAAAGAGGTTGTCCGTGGCCGCCAGTGCGACGAGCGCGCCGGCATCCGCCGGCCCGATCCTGCGGACGGCGAATCCGGCCGGCAGGGCACCCATGGTCAGCAGCACCTGCCTTGCGGGTTGGTGTCCTGGCGGTCGGTCCGGTCGCGCCAGAACGCCCGCTCGTCCATGGGCGGTGTGCCGTGGCCTGCCGCCGCATGGTGCTCCAGGTACTTGCGGTAAGCGTCAGCCCCCATGACTCCCTGCAGGTACTTCGCCAATCCGCGGAGGGCCTGCGCTACCGGGTGCAGCAGGCCACCGAATCCCGCACCGGCACTCATCAGTGATGGCCTGCCCGCTCAGCACGCATATTTGCCGGCACCTTGTTCCATTCCGCCATGAGCTCGCGTTCGGCGGGAGTGGGGATCAGCCCGGCGGGTGCGTACACCCGAGAGGGATGCGGCCGGTCCTCGTTATTGAGGTTCGGGATCCCTGCCGTCGTGTTCCGGAAGGCCTTCACGGTGGCCGCCACTGCGGTGATGATGACGATGATGCTCAGGACGACAAAGACGACGGACAGCCAGCCCTGGATCATGGTGTTGCGGACCACCGCTTCCATGGCCGCAGTGGTCTTTGCCGTGCCAAAGGAGGTCTTCCCGTCGGCCAGGGCCTTGCTGAAGGCGGCGTTGTTGGCGAAGTACCCCACCGCCGGGACGGAGGAGAAGATCTTGTGGATGCTTGCAGTGATGGTGACGACCGCCGTGAAGGCCAGCGGGACGGCAACAATCCACAGGTACCGGAAAGAGCCGCGCTTGGCCGCGATGGCCATGCACACCGCCAGCGCGATCGCGGCCAGCAGCTGGTTGGCGATGCCGAACAGCGGGAACAGGGTGTTGATGCCGCCCAGCGGGTCGGTGACACCCATCAGCAGCACCGCGCCCCAGGCGCCGACCATGATCGCCGTGCAGAGCCAGGCGCCGGGCCGCCATGACGCTTCCTTGAACCTCGGGGCAAAGTTCCCGATCGAATCCTGCAGCATGAACCGCGCAACGCGGGTTCCGGCGTCGACAGCGGTGAGGATGAACAGAGCCTCGAACATGATGGCGAAGTGGTACCAGAACGCCATCATGCCGGTGCCGCCGATGAACTGCTGCATGATGTGGGCAAGGCCCACGGCCAGGGTCGGTGCACCGCCGGAGCGCGAGACGATGCTTTCCTCGCCCACGTTGGAGGCGGTCTGGGCCAGGACATCGGGGGTGATGTTGACGCCGGCCAGGCCTAGTCCGTTGACCCACTGCGCCGCCGTCTCCACCGTTCCTCCGGTCAGTGCCGCGGGGGCGTTCATGGCGAAGTAGATCCCGCGGTCGATCGAAATGGCCGCCACGAGCGCCATGATGGCGACGAAGGATTCCATCAGCATTCCGCCGTAGCCGATGAAGCGGGTTTGCCGCTCCTTCTCGATGAGCTTGGGCGTGGTGCCGGAGGAGATCAGGGCGTGGAAGCCGGACAGCGCGCCGCAGGCGATGGTGACGAACAGGAACGGGAACAGTGCCCCGGAGAAGACCGGGCCGTTCTCGCGGCCGGCGAACTCGCTGAAGGCGGGAACGGTAATCTCGGGGCGCACCACGATGATGGCCACGGCGAGCATCGCGATCACGCCGATCTTCATGAACGTCGAGAGGTAGTCTCGCGGTGCGAGCAGGAGCCACACGGGCAGGATGGCCGCGATGAAGCCATAGACGATGAGGCCCCACGCGATGGTGACCTTGTCCAGGTGGAAGAACGCAGCACCCCATTCCGTGCCTGCCACTGCGCCGCCGCCGATGATGGCCGCCATGAGCAGCACGAAGCCGATGATTGAAACCTCCATGACCTTGCCCGGACGCAGGTACCGCAGGTACACGCCCATGAAAAGCGCGATCGGAATGGTCATGCCCACCGAGAAGACGCCCCAGGGGCTCTCCCCCAGGGCATTGACGACGACGAGCGCCAGGATCGCGACGATGATCACCATGATCAGCAGGGTGGCCACGAGGGCGGCGGTACCGCCGATGACGCCGAGCTCCTCGCGTGCCATTTGGCCGAGGGAACGGCCGCCGCGGCGCATGGAGAAGAACATGACCAGGTAATCCTGGACGGCGCCGGCGAGGACGACGCCGATGATGATCCAGATGGTGCCGGGGAGATACCCCATCTGGGCGGCGATAACGGGTCCCACAAGCGGGCCTGCTCCGGCGATGGCGGCGAAGTGGTGTCCGAAGAGGACGTTGCGGTCCGTACGGACGTAGTCCTTGCCGTCGGCCTTGTATTCGGCCGGCGTTGCGCGGCGGTCATCAGGCTTGAGCAGATACCGCTCAATGACCTTCGAGTAGAAGCGGTAGCCGATCAGGTAGGTGCACACCGAGGCAAACACGAACCAGATGGCGTTCACCGTTTCGCCTCTGACGACCGCCAGCATGAACCAGGCCACGCCGCCCAGGAGTGCGATGGCAACCCAGATGGCGATCTTCGCAGGGGTCCATCTGCGCTCCTCGGCGTCGCGGACCGCGTCATCAACGGACGCCGGCGGCAGCGATCCGTCGACGTCGGGATTCAGGTCCTCGGCCGCGGTTCGGGTCCCGTCCTCAGGCATGGTGCCCATGTCTCCTCCTTGAGATTCCCAGGTGGCACGGACTGTGCCACGGGCACCCTACCAACGGGTAGGGCTTCAATCGCGGTCATTTGCGGGGTGCTGGCCGAGGAATCGACGAGCGGTCGCGATACCGCGGTGAGCGGACGGCCTGCCGGGTTGTCCACCGTCGGCCCCGGGCCGTCCGCCGTCCGCCCCGGGCCGGCAGTCAGGGCCAACCTAGCTGTCAGGAGCCGAGACTTCGCCGGGACACCGGCAGGCGGGCACGGGCAAAGACCCAGGCCAGTGCACTGCCGGTCAGCGGCACGCCAACGAGCAGCGCCAGCAGCGGCATCCAGGGAACGACGGGCTCTGCAAACATGCGGGTGGCCCCAATGAGGAGGACTGCGGGCACCACCCCGGCGGCCACTCCCAGCGAGGTGCCAAGGGACGCGGTCATGAGGGACTGCGCAGCGGCCAGTGCCTTCCGCAGCCGCGGCGGCGCCCCGACGCCGGCCAGCGTCATGTGGTCTGCCCGGGCATCGGCGAGCGCAAGTCCCGTGGTGATGCCGGCGGCGCTGAGTGTGATGAGTGCGCTGGTGCCAACGATCAGCCACAGCAGCTCAGACCCCGTTCGGTCCGCGCCCGGCTCAACGTAGAAGCCAAGGGCCTGGATCCGGTAGACCTGCGCGAGTGCCGCCGATGCGCGGTCCTGCTCAGCGGCTTCCGGGTAGGCGGACAGCTGGGCGAGCAGGACGGAATTGCCGACGTGCATGCCCGCCCTGGACGCGGTGCCCGGTGCGATGACTCCGTAGAACGGGACCGGCACCTCCGGCGCCTCGACGACGGCGGGCAGCACGGTGTTGCTCTGGGGCTTGTAGGAAACGGCGGGCCCGGGGCCGGGAACGGGCTGGCGAACGTCATAGGACTGGAGCGTGGTTTTCCCGTCCTTTTCGAAGACCGGGTTGCTGACCACCATTCCGCCGGTGTTCAGTGCCTCCACCGCGGCGGGGCTGGGCTCCCGGCCCAGCAGTGCCCGGAGCTCGTCGGCGCCGCCAACCACCACTGGCGGAAGCTGGCCCGCGGCGCCGGCGGGGAACATTGATCCGTTGCACCGCCAGTCCTGCCCGTCCAGGACGCGGCCCTGCGGCGTGGCGGGGCATTCCTGGCCGGCGGGCACGGCGAGCTTGTATTGCCGGCAGTCCACTCCGTCGTTAGTGGCGGGAAGGGATCCACCGGCGGACGCCTGCATGTTGCACTTGCTCAGCACCGGGCCCTTCAGGACCTGCGTCCACTGCACGGTTTCAAGCTCCCGATGCAGCGCCGCGGCTACGGCGGCCGGGTCAATCGGCGAGGCGGAGGCCGTCCCCGGTGCTTGGATTGGTGCGGTTTCCAGCGGCAGCGAGACTTGGTTCTCCTGTGCAGCCCACATGTGGGTGCGCTTCGCCTCCGCCATTTGGCTGGCGGAGAGGACCATCGCGGCACTGGCAAGCGTTGCGGCGGCGAGGACCGCCGCCACGGCAGGCACCGTGCGGCTCCGGTTCCTGGCAGAGTCCCGGGCGGCCATCCGCAGTGGAAGCGGCAGCCAGGCGGTGCGTGCAGTCAGGATTTTCACGAATGTCCCGGTTAGCAGCACCAGAGCCGCCACTGCCAGGATTGCGCCACCAGTGAGCAGAGCCGCGAGCAGCGGGGTGCGGGCAGCCACGGCGTCCAGGTCACCGGTCAGCCCCAGCGTCCGGCCGGCCGCCAGGCAGATGACGGCCACAACCAGCAGAAAAGCTCCCACCCGCACCGGCCAGGGCCCCGAAGCAGCGAGGGAGCGGCCCGACTTCAATGCGCCGAGCACCGCCTGCCGTGCAACCTGCCGCGCAGGAACCACAGCGGCCAGGAAGCATGCCAGCAGGCCCATGGCCATGGCCGCAACAGTCGGCAGGAGGTCCAGATGGAAGCCGGGAAATCGGACGGAGCCCAGATGCCTGGCGACGCCCACTACCGCGGCAGCCCCGCCGGCCCCCAGCATGGCGCCGGCAACCACCGCGATAGTCCCAAGCCACAGCCCGGCGGCAGTCACCACTGCCCGGACGGTGGGTGCCTCCGCACCGCTTGCGGCCAGCAGTGCCAGCTCGCGGACCTGCCGTTTGGCGCCCACGGCAAACGCTGCGCCGGCCAGGAGGCCCACTTCGAGCAGGGCAAGTGCCCCGAGCAGCACGCCGCCAATGTAGCCGGCGGCGGGCATGGCCCTGGCGTTGGCGGCAGCGCCCGACGTGACCGGCGGGTTCAGGGCCACGGCGCGTGACAGCACAGCGACGCCGGACTTGTTCAGGTCACGGATCTGGTCCCACGTGACGGGTTTTGGACCCATGAGGTAATACATCGTTTCGCCCAGCGGATTCCCCTGGGCAGCCGGCCTGTCGATTGCCGCCTGGCCTGGCTGGAGGAACAGAATGGGGTTGCCGTCCGAGTAGGTGGCATCCCGGAGGGTGCCGACGACGGCGAAGGAGCCGTCCGCCGTCGTCATCCTGTCCCCGAGGCGGATCCTGAAGCGTTCCAGCGCTCCGGGCGAGACGAGGATTTCATCACGGGCGGCTGCCGGCCTGCCCTCCAGAAGGGTGTATTTGCCGGTGAAGGCGGGGTTCAGGGCGTCAACAGCTTTGGCCATCACCGGGACATCCGACGCGCCGCCACGGGACGCGCGGGCCCGGACCATGAGTGTGAGCTGCGTTTCGGTGAGAACTTCGTAGCCGGCGGGGATGGCATCCCTCGGATTTCGCGGTGTGAAGTCGGGGTCGACGGTGAAGTTCCGCGTCATGGTTGCCGTCTCCAGCACGGGATCCTGCACCGTCTCGGCGTTGGAGGCGGGCATGCTGCGGAGCCGCGCCTGGGTGCTGCCCAGCTGGTACTGCACCCGTTCCGCAGGCGTTTCCTGCATGCTTTGCGCTAGGGCCGCGGCACCGGTCATGCCGGCCACGGGCAGCAGGATCAGCAGAATGATCAGCAGGGAGCGGCCGCGGTGCCGGCTGATGTCCCGGCGCGCCATCCGAAGGGCAAGACGGAAACTGTGCCACCGGCCGTGGGGCACGGGCGCAACGTCAAGGGCCATCTCAGCCGGCCGGCGCCAGGAGAACCGCGGGATCGTGCATGGCCGTTGCCTCATCCACAATCCGGCCGTCGCGGATGAACACCACGCGGTCCGCCCACGCGGCATGGCGGGCCTCGTGCGTGACCAGCATGACCGCGGCGCCGTCGTCGGCCCGGGAGCGGAGCACTTCCATCACGCCGTGGCCGGTGGTGGAATCCAGCGCACCGGTGGGTTCGTCGGCAAGGATCAGCCGGCGGCTCCCCACGATGGCGCGTGCTATGGCCACACGCTGCTGCTGCCCGCCGGACATTTCATCCATGAACCGGTCCGCGAGCCCGGGGATCCCCACCTGCCGCAGTGCATCCAGTGCCTGCCGGTGCGCTTTCCTGGCCGGCACGCCGTCGAGTTCGAGCGGCAGTGCGACATTTTCCACGGCCGACAGCGTCGGGACCAGGTTGAAGTCCTGGAAGACGTAGCCCACGGCACGGCGGCGGAGCCGTGCCAGCGCGTTCAGTCCCAGCCCCGCCAAGGGCGTTGACTCCACAAAGACGCCGCCCGACGTCGGCCGGTCCAGTCCGCCGGCCAGCGCCAGGAGGGATGATTTTCCGGAGCCGGATGGCCCCATCACCGCAACGAATTCCCCGGCGTTGATGGTGAGGTCCACGTCCCGCAGGGCGGCAACGGCCGTCGCTCCCTGCCCGAACGTCCTGCTGACCTTGGCGAGCTCAAGGACCTGTTGCGGCCCCTGCACGCTCACCGGCGGTTCTCCGCTGTGCGCGGGGCAGCCTCTTCCGCAGTGACCCCGTTGGACGGTTTACGTGCTTGGCTGCGCGTCCCGGAGGCCTGTGCAAGCTGCACCATCCTGGCCTCGCACAGGTCAAGCCAGCGGATCTCGGCCTCCGTCTGGAAGATCAGCGAATCCAGCACCAGCAGCCAGGCCGTGTCCGCCGCCCGCTGGTTGGCCGCGGTGTCCCGCCGGGACTTCGTGTAGTCCTGCAGGGCGCGCATGGAAGCGGCGCGCTGGGCCTGGATGATGGCTGCCACGTCCACCCCGGGCAGGGTGACGGCGAGCGCCAGCTTGATGGCGAGCTCGTTCCGCGGCGGATTGCTGCGCTCCACCGGTGTCGCAAACCAGCCCTGGACCTCTGCCCGGCCCGCATCGGTGATGCTGTAGACGACGTGGCCTTCGCCGTCGCCGCCGTCGTTGCTGACAAGGCCGTCACGTTCCAGCCGGTCGAGGGTGGTGTAGACCTGCCCGATGTTCAGCGGCCAGGTGGAGCCTGTGCGGTCTTCGAATTCGACCCTGAGCTGGTAGCCGTAACGCGGCTGGTCCTGCAGGAGGGCGAGGAGGCTGTGGCGGATGGACATCGGGCTCCTTGGCTGGAAGTCGGCGGTATGCACGCGCCCCCAAGACGCGTGCATACCGCGTATGTCCAGAGCCTAGTACGATCCCTGGCGGATCGCAATACTGAGTATCTACCGCCAGGTGCGCGGTTACATCACCAGCAGGACCTTGCCCACGTGTTCGCCGGAGTCGAAGTACTTGTGGGCCGCCCTGGCCTGGTCCAGTGGAAAGGTCTTGGCCACCAGCGGGTGGATCCGCCCGTCAGCAATGAGGGGCCACACGGAGTCCCTGACCGCCGTCATGATGACGCCCTTCTCCGCAGCCGGCCGGGGCCGGAGCGCTGTTGCCACGACGGCCGCACGTTTGCGCAGCAGCTGTCCGAGGTCCAGCTCCCCCTTGGCGCCTCCCTGCAGCCCGATGACGACGAGCCGGCCGTAATCCGCCAGGGCGTCGACGTTCTTCTGCAGGTACTTGGCGCCGACCACGTCCAGGATGACATCTGCACCCTTGCCCCCGTTCTGCGCGCGGAGGCTTTCGGCGAAGTCTTCCTCCGCATAGTTGATGGCGATGTCGGCACCAAGGAATGCCTTGGCCGTGCTGACTTTTTCGTCGGTGCCCGCGGTGGCTGCCACGGTAGCGCCCAACGCCTTGGCCAACTGGATGGCCATGGTGCCGATGCCTCCCGTGGCGCCGTGGATCAGGACGGTCTCCCCCGGCTGCAACTGCGCGGTCATGACCAAATTCGAGTACACGGTGGCCGCCACCTCAGGCAGGGCGGCAGCGGTGACCAGGTCGACGCCGTCGGGAATCCTCAGCACCTGTTCCGAGGGCACCGCGACCTGCTGCGCATAGCCGCCGCCGGACAGCAGCGCCACGACTTTGTCCCCGATGGAAAACGGCTTGGTCACGCCGGGGCCGAAGCCCGCGATCCTGCCGGAAACCTCCAGCCCGGGAATCTCCGAGGCACCCGGCGGGGGCGGGTAGTAGCCCCTCCGCTGCTGGACGTCGGCGCGGTTCAGACCCGCCGCCACAACGTCGATGAGGACCTCACCCTGGCCCGGCTCGGGAGCCGGCACCTCACGGATTTCCAGCACTTCCGGCCCGCCGGGCTCCGAGATAAAGACGGCTTTCATGGCGAACTCCCGATTTCTAGCTGATTCCTGCCCCAAAAATACTGTGCACCGGCGACAACTGCCACGCGGTGGTTTTTGTTGCAGCCAACTGCCTATGAAACACTACTAGTTAGGGAAGGTTGTCCGAGCGGCCGAAGGAGCTGGTCTTGAAAACCAGTGTGCGGTAACCCCGTACCAAGAGTTCGAATCTCTTACCTTCCGCGCAGGGCCGGCGGCGTGCGAAAAGCACCGCGCTGACGGCCATTTTGAAGGCCGGCCGGGCCAATCGAAAGTTTGGTTCGGCCGGCCTTTTGCGTGGGCAAGTAGTGGCCCTTTTGTACGGGCAGGTAGGGGTGCGGACCGCGGTCCGAAAATCAGGTAATCCGAGTACCTGCCCTGCAGAATACGAGTACGCGCCACTCATGCGCGCCGTTGCCGGAAGGCGTTCACTTGTATCAGCACAGCTCTATCCCGCAACCGCAGGACAGAGCTTCCGCATCCACCGTTGCATGTGGGGGTCGAGGTCATGAGCAAGGCTGAGAAGCAGAGCCTGCGGTACTCGGACTACTACTGGTGCATGTCGCTGAAGGACTTCATTGAGTGGATCGAGGCCGACGACGACCAGGAGCCGGCCACGTCATACTCGGACCGGCCCTGAGCTCCCGCCTGCAGACGGCACACCCATTGAAAGTGTCACACCCCCGGCATAGTGTCGGTTCTGTCCGTAGCACCTCCATGACCTGCGGGGATGTCCCGCAAACCACACCAGGAGCAGACTATGCCTACGCCCGAACCCACTCCCGGCGCCCCGTGCTGGGTCGACCTTATGACCACCGACGCCAACGAGGCGAAACAGTTCTATGGCGAACTGTTCGGCTGGGACTTCCAGACCGGAGACCAGGAAAAGTACGGCGGCTACATCACCGCCACAAAGAACGGCAAGACCGTCGCCGGCATCATGCAGAAGCAGGAGGACCAGGCGGGTATGCCGGACATGTGGTCCACCTACCTGTGGTCGGACGACGCCGCCGCCACAGCCGCGGCGGTTCCCCAAAACGGCGGCCAGGTGTACGTGGAACCCATGGACGTCCCGGAACAGGGCCACATGGCGCTCTTCGGTGACGCCTCCGGTGCCGCGATTGGTGTGTGGCAGCCGCGGGAGATGCGGGGTTACGAACTTGTGGGCGAACCGGGCGCCCCGGCCTGGCACGAGCTTCACACCAAGGACTATGCCGCTGCGGTGAAGTTCTATCAGGACGTGTTCGGCTGGGACACCGACGTCATGAGCGACACCCCGGAGTTCCGCTACACAACCCTGGGCGCCGGCAGGGAGGCAAAGGCCGGGATCTATGATGCGTCGGCCGACCTTCCCGCTGAAGTCCCCTCCAACTGGGTGGTCTATTTCGCCGTAGAGGACGCCGACGCCTCCATTGACAAGGCCGTCAGGTTGGGCGCGACGGTCCTTGACGGACCGGACGACACACCCTACGGCCGGATGGCCACGCTGACAGACCCCACCGGGGCCAGGTTCAAGCTTTTGGCCGACACGGGCCAGGGCGCCCAGTAGGCGACGTTCCCCGAATGGATGCCGGCCGGCGGCTTCGCAGGAAGCGACCGGCCGGCATCCTTTGTGTGCCGCCCGGGGTCGGCATTCTGCCGGGAAATCGCGGAAGCGTTCCCGCTCAAGCGACAGGACTTGAGGAAGCGTTTGGGCTCAAGCGACAGGACTTGAGGAAGCGTTTGGGGGCAGGCCGAGGATGGCGCGGGCGATCTCGTCGGCGTCGCGGAGGGTGCGCTGCCCGCTGGGGTACACCGGACCGGCCTGCTGGGCCGCTTCGGCGGCAATGGCGGTTCCCCACTGGACGGCCGAGAGCTGAAGCCCCAGCACGTACATCCCGTCCGTGACCTCGCCGTTCGATGCAACCGGCCGGTACGGGTGCGGGCGGACATCGAGGCCGGAGGACTGCACCGGGGTGCCTTCCACCGTCATCATGGTCCGTGGCCGCACGAGCCCGTCGGCGAGGAGCTGCTCCAGCAGCGGGGACTCGTTGAGGGCCACCCGGTTGGCCGGCGCCAGTGCCTCCACCAGTGTGTGTGCTTCCGCGGCACCGCCGTGTACCCACGGCGAGGCGGCGGTGAAGGCGCGCTTCCCGCGGGCCACGCCGAACTTGGGGTCCGGGCCAACGAAGCTGACAATTCCGGCCCGTGCCAGTGCCGCCAGCTGCTCGGCGCGCAGCGCCGGCGGACCGCTGGCGAGACCCTCCACCAGCGATTCAAACCAGCCCCGCAGGCCGGCGACCCATGACTCATCGGTGATCCCGCCGTCGGCCACTACCGACTTCAGCACGGCACGGCCGTGGTGCAGCGCCCCGATGGCCATCTTGACGGGGTCGTTCTCGCCAAGCGCTGAGCGGCGGGCATCGTCGTCGAGGTAGTCGACGACGGCGGCGTCCAGCTCGGCACGCGAGGCGAAGGTCCGCCCGGCCAGCGGGGCAGCAAGACCGCGCAGGTTCAGCCTGCTGTCCGGATGGACATGGCGGCCGACGACGGCGTTGAAGTCCTCTTCCCACCGGCCGGTGCCATGGGCATGCGGGTGCAGGGCCTCGTCCAGTTCCTTGAGGAACGCGGCATGGTCCTGAACCGTGTCCGGCTGCGAGCGCACGAGGGTCGTGTAATAGGCCCAGAGCGCGTCCCGGTGCAGGAGCGGCCAAAGGTCGTAGTCGAATGCCGGAACGATCCCGGCGGCCGAGAACCTCCGCAGCGCCTTGCCGGTGAAGTAGCGGAGTGTGACCGACGCCGGGTAGTAGCCCGCGAGGGTGGCTTTGGACCGGTACGGCGTTCCGCGCCGGGACGCCGCCAGGATGAAAGGCTCCTGGCCTGAAGGCAGGTACTCGAGGGCGTCTCCTGCCTCTACGAATTTACCTCCCCTGCCCTCCGTGAGCTGGCCCATCACGTCGAAGAAGTTCAGGCCCATCCCGCGAACCAGCACCGGCTCCTGCGCGGGAATCACACTCCAGTCGACGTCGGCAGGGACGGCCGGCGGCAGGTAGCGCAGGCCGAACTGCGCGGCGGCTGCCTGGAGTTCGCGCTGTTCGGGGCTGAGGCGGGAGGCCAGGTGGCCCAGCGCGAGGACGACGGAATCGACGGTGAGGCTCACGCCGCCGTCCAGTTCGCCGTTGTCCCGTTCGACCGCGTCCAATACGACCGCGTCCAGTTCGACCTCGAACCTTCCGTCCGGCTGCCGGCGCGCGGCGGTGGCCGTCGCCTGGTGCATTTCCACGGTGACGCCGTCTGGCAGCGCTGCGAGCAGCTCCTCGAAAGTGGACCGCAGGTAGCGGCCGTAGATGGCACGGCTGGGGAAGTCGCCGGATCCCAGCACGGCGAGCTCTGCCCGTTCGTCGTCGGAGAGCCCGGCCAGGGGGCTGTGCTGCTGGGCTGTCCGCCAGCGGTCGAAGGTGGTCCCGGCCACCGGCGCGGCCAGTCCCGTGTCCTCGGGAATGAGCGTGGGGTAGAACGACTGCGTGTTCATCAGGTAGAGACGCGACTGTCCGGGCTGCCAGACGTGCCCCGGACCAGCAGGAAACGGATCGATGACGTCGATGTGCAGGCGGGCTCCGGCGGGACGGGCGGCGGACCAGTTGGCGAGCAGCCGCTCCAGCACGCTGGTACCCCTGGGACCGGCGCCAATCAGCGCCGTCCGGATGCTCTGCGAAATAACCACGCCTTCCAGAGTATCGGCATGTGACTTGCTAGCTGAGTGGGGATGTTGTTTGGATGGGCGCATGACCACCACCGCAGCTGATTCTGCCCCCGCGTCCGGCGCCGCCCCCACGGAGACCGCGCCCGCGCCCACCGACGAGAACATCTGGCTGGAGGACATCTACGGCGAGGAACAGCTGGCCTGGGTACGCGAGCAGAATGCCCGCACGGAGGACCTGCTGGAAGACGCCGACTACGCCCGGCTCGAGGGCGAGATCCTCGAAGTGCTGGACTCGACGGACAAAATCGCCATGGTGAGCAAGCACGGCGAGTGGTACTACAACTTCTGGAAGGACCGGCAGAACCCCAAGGGCCTGTGGCGCCGGACCAGCTGGGAGAGCTACCGCAGCGACGCCCCGGAGTGGGAGGTGCTGCTCGATGTGGACGCCTTGGCGTCCGCCGACGGCGTGGAATGGGTCTTTCACGGCGCAAACCTGCTCCGGCCCGAACCCGGGCAGCCGTACCGGCGCGCGATGGTTGCTCTCTCCCCCGACGGCGGCGACGCCAACCGTTACCGCGAGTTCGACGTCGAAACCCGGGCTTTCGTTGATCCCGCCGCCGGCGGCTTTGACCTCCCGACGGCGAAGGGGAACGTCTCGTGGCTCGACGCGGACACGCTGCTGGTCGCCAGCACCGCGGGGGATCTCCCCCGCACTGCGTCGTCCTACGCCCGCACCGCAGTGCGGCTCCGCCGCGGCCAGGTCCTGGCCGATGCGCCGCGCATCTTCGAGATCCCCGAGGAACACATGATGGCCATCGTGGCCCACGACTCAACCCCGGGTTTTGAGCGGACGTTCGCCGTGGACTGGATCGACTTCTTCAACCGCCGCACGTCCGTGCTCCAGGACGATGACTGGGTGCCGGTGGACGTGCCCACCGACGTGAACACGGGCGTGCACCGGGAATGGCTGCTGTTCAGGCCGCAGCGCGACTGGACCGTGAACGGCACCACCTATGCGGCGGGCTCTCTGCTGGCGGCTGATTTCCGGGCGTACCTGGCGGGCGAGCGCGAACTGACGGTTCTCTTCGCCCCGGACGCGCACACCTCCCTGCAGTCCTGGAGCTGGACTCGGAACTTCCTGCTGCTGAACCTGCTGAAGGACGTGTCCTCGGAAATCCGCGTGCTGGATCCTGCCGACTCATGGCACTCCTCGCTGCTGGACGCCTGCCCGCCGCTGCACGACGTCAATGCCTTCGCCGTGGACGACGAGGACGAGGCGGAACGCGGGGCCGGGGACGACTTCTGGCTCGTTGCCACCGGCTTCACGACGCCGAGCACGCTGACCCGCGGCACACTGACCCGGAGCGCACTGGCCCGGGGAACCGCCGACGGCGGGGCTTCAGACGGAACTGCAGCGGCAGGCGTGGTGAGCCGCCATGCGGAGGTGAAGGCGTCGCCGTCGTTCTTCAACGAAGCGGACTACGAGGTGCAACAGCACTTCGCCGTCTCGGCGGACGGCACGAGGGTGCCCTACTTCCAGGTGGCCGCGCGGGGCCTGGTCCTTGACGGGCAGAACCCCACGCAGCTCTCCGGCTACGGCGGCTTCGAAGTCTCGCGCACGCCGGCGTACAGCGGCACCATCGGGCGGGCGTGGCTGGAACGGCGCACTGCCGCGGTTCCGGGCGACGGCTTTGCGGAGGGGCACAGCCGCGGCGGCGTGTACGTCGTGGCCAACATCCGCGGCGGCGGGGAATACGGCCCGTCCTGGCACCGGGCGGCGCTGCAGGAGAACCGGCACCGCGCCTACGAGGACTTTGCGGCGGTGGCCAGGGACCTGATCTCGCGGGGTGTCACCAGCAGGGAACGGCTCGGCTGCGTCGGCGGCTCCAATGGCGGCCTGCTCGTGGGCAACATGCTGACGCGGTACCCCGAACTGTTCGGTGCAGTGTCCTGCGGGGTGCCGCTGCTGGACATGCGCCGGTACACGAAGCTGTCGGCAGGACACTCGTGGATTGCCGAGTACGGCGACCCCGACCTGCCCGAGCACTGGGAATTCATCAAGACGTTTTCGCCGTACCACCAGCTGAAGGACGGCGTGGAGTACCCGGAGACGTTCATCTGGACCGCAACGTCCGACGACCGCGTGGGTCCCGTGCAGGCCCGGAAGATGGCCGCGCGGATGCTGGCCATGGGCATCCCCAACATCTGGTTCCACGAAGCGCTGGAAGGCGGACACGCCGGTGCCTCGGACAACCGGCAGGCGGCCGCGCTCCAGGGCCGCAGCCAGCACTTCCTGTGGAAGGCGCTGGCCGAAGGCACGGCCTGACGCGCCTGCTGGAGATTTTGTACAGACATCGCGAGATAGGGCCGCCGCTTGAGCCCGCATTATCTGTGCAAAAACACCGGGGTTTTGGCCGGGCCGGCGCGTTTTTCGCCGGCGGCGGGGGCCGTTTTGCACTGGATGGCCGGTTCTGCGTATCCTTGGTGGGCTAGTAATAGCAATTGGAGACGTGCCAGAGCGGCCGAATGGACTTCACTGCTAATGAAGGGTCGGGGTTAAACTCGACCGGGGGTTCAAATCCCCCCGTCTCCGCGTTTGTGAAGTCTCGGGACATCGGCTACAGATGTCCCGAGACATCGACTACACCCCCGGTCTACGGACCGGGGGTGTTTTGTTTTTTCGGCTGGTAGCCGCGTGCGGGGTCGATGGTGAACTCCGCGAGGATCTCGCCGGTGCCGTGCTCGACGGCGGTGACGTCGGTGTCCCGGGCGAGCAGGATGATGCGTTTGTGCTTATGGGCGCGGCCGATGCCGAGGTGCCGGAGGCGTCCGGCGTGGCGAAGGGTGACCTTGCCGTCGGCGTCGACACGGTCGGTGCGGATCCGCCAGTGTTCCCCTTGGGCGGCGATGGCTGGGGCGGCCTTGGGGGTCGCTGCGTAGGCCTCGGAGGGCGTGCGGCGTTTGAGGGCGCGGTGCGGCCGTTCGTGGTTGTAGACGTGGCGGAACTTGGCCAGGAGCTCGTTCAGGTCCGGGATCGTGTGGGCCTCAGGCTGGTTCTTGAGCCATTTTTGAGGGTCTGGTGGAAACGTTCGATCTTGCCCTGGGTTTGGGGGTGGCTGGGCCGGCCGTTTTTCTGGGTGATGCCCAAGGATGCGATCAGGGTTTCGAAGGCGTTGCGGCCGCCGCGTCCGCCGGCGAGACGCGTGGTGTAGACCAAGCCGTTGTCGGTGAGGGTGGAGGCGGGCAGGCCATGGTCTTGAGCGGTGCCCAGGAAGGCTTCAACCACGACAGATCCGGTGACTTTGGGATGGGCGGTGAGGTGGAGCAGATAGCGGGAGTGGTCGTCGATGAAGTCCAGGATCTCCACGCTGGTGCCGTCGGCCAGGGTCCAGTAGGTGAAGTCGGATTGCCACATCTCATTGGGCTGGGCGGCGGTGAAGCGGCGCTGCGAGGACCGGGGCCGCTTATGCGGTTCCGGGACCACGGTCCCTGCGGCGCGCAGGATCCGGTGGATCGTAGACCTGGCTGGCGGTGCGAGGCCCTCGCGTTCGAGGTGGGCGGCGATGGTCTCGGCCCCGGCGTCGAGCCCCTTTGTAGTCAGCTCCGTGCGCAGGGCAAGGATGCGTTCCCGCACCACGTGGCCCGTGGCTTGCGGGTTGGTGCGCGGTCTGCGGGAGCGGGGCTCGAGGCCCGCGTCGCCCTCGGCCGCGTACCTGGCTAGGAGTTCGTGGACCCATTGCCGGCCAACTCCATAGCGGCGGGCAGCCTCTGATTTGGACATTCCGCCCTCAAGTACGGCCAGGACGATGACCTTGTTCTTCGACATGGCCCATGGTCGACAGCCAGGGTGTCGCCGATGTCCCGAGACACGCCGGAAAGCGTCGCCAATGTCCCAGGACACGTGTCGCGTATCAGCTGTCGTGCATGTCCCGAGACAGGTGTCGCCTATGTCCTGGGATCACACACCCCCGTCTCCGCGTTTGGCCCCGGTCCTCGGACCGAGGCCTTTTGCGTTCCCGGGCTCCTGCATCTCGGCGGCGGCAGTCCGTTAACCGCGGCAGCAGTCCGCGTGCCGGACGGCCAAGGCGATGGAGCGCTTTCCGGTGGCAGGATGATTGCATGAACAAGCTTTCTGCCAACGAGGCCTGGAGCCCCCGGCTGGCCCTGCTTGTGGCGGCCACGTTCTTCATGGAGTTCCTCGACGGGACGGTCCTGACGACCGCGATTCCGAGCATCGCCGGGGACTTTGGGGTGCCGTCAGCCAGCGTGAACATCACCATGACCGCCTACCTGATGACTGTGGCCATGGGCATCCCGCTGAGCGGCTGGCTGGCGGAGCGGCTCGGGGCCCGGCGGATTTTTTGCCTGGCTATCGCTGTCTTTACCGCGGCGTCGCTGCTGTGCGCCGCAAGCCAGGACCTCACGGCGCTGACCGTCAGCCGCGTCCTGCAAGGCCTGGGCGGGGCGATGATGGTGCCGGTCGGTACGCTGCTGGTGCTTCGCGGGACGCCAAAGTCGGATCTGCTGCGCGCCACGGCCTACCTCGTCTGGCCCGGGCTGCTGGCTCCGGTCCTGGCGCCACTCGTGGGCGGCGCCCTGACCACTTACCTGTCCTGGCATTGGATCTTCCTGATCAACCTGCCGCTCGGCGCCGCCGCCTTCCTCGCCGCCCTGCGCCTGGTCCCCGCCGTCGCCGGCGACCGAAACCGCCGGCTGGACTGGCTTGGACTTGCCCTCACCACGGCCGGCGTGGGAGCGCTGGTGGCGGGACTTGAACTGGCCAGCGGCCACCCCGGCGGTTCTTGGACCTGGCCGAGTATTCTGGCCGGGGTTCTCTCGCTGGCGGCCGCGGTCTTCTGGATGCGCCGCGCCGCCCACCCGTTGTTTGATCTGACAGTGTTCGGCACCCGCACTTTCCGGGCCACCAACTCGGGCGGCTTCATTTACCGGCTGACCATCAGTGCCGTGCCGTTCCTGTTGCCGCTGATGTTCCAGAACGGCTTCGGATGGAGCCCCCTGCACGCGGGCATCATGGTGGCCGCCGTGTTCATCGGCAACATCGGCATCAAACCCGCGACGACGCCGCTCATCAGGCGCTTCGGATTCAAGCCCGTGCTCGTGTTCGCGTCCCTGGCGTCGGCTACCACCTTTGCCCTCTGCGCGACGCTGACCCCGGCCACGCCGGAACCTCTGGTATTCGCGCTGCTCGTGTGCAGCGGGGCCTTCCGTTCCGTTGGCTTCTCCGCGTACGCGTCGGTCCAGTACGCCGACATTCGGCCCGGGCAGCTGACGTCCGCCAACGCCGTCTCGGCCACGATCGTTCAGCTGGCCACCGGGGCTGGAATCGCAGTGGGCGCCCTGCTGCTGCGCCTCTTCGAGTCGGAGCCCCTGCTCTCGTCCGGGCTTGGCGGCATCCTGTCAGCCGGACCTGACGGCAGTGGCGTGGCCGCCTACCGCGGCGCATTCCTGTCGATTGCGGTGCTGATGCTCCTCAGCACCGTCGACAGCCTTACGCTGCACCGGCATGCGGGGGCCGAGGTCAGCCGGCCTGGGCCAGCGCCAGCGGAAGCACCGCGCCCGCACCGGCACGTCTAAGCGCCCGTCCCGCGACGGTAACCGTCCACCGGCTGTCCACGAGGTCGTCGATAAGCATCACGCTGCCGCCGCCCAGCCCGGCGAGCTCTGCCGCCAATGACTCCCCCACCACGAGACGGTCCCACACCCCGGCCAGCCGGTAGGCGCTGTTGCCGCCGCGTCCGCCGGCGGGCCCGCCATGGTCGAGCTGCAGCTGGCCGATGTACGGGATACGGCCGATCTGGGAGATGCCCCGGGCCAGCGAGTCCACGAGTTCGGGCCTGCTGCGCGAGGGCATGCTGACGATCGCTGCCGGCCTGCCTGCGCCGCTCCAGCCGGGAATCCGCGAGTCACCGGCGCCCCATTCACGCAGCACCTGGACACAGGCCTGCAGCATGCCGGGATCGACAGCGCGGTCCGGAGCCCCGGCCGCGAAAAGTTCGCGCAGCGCCCCGCCCCAGCCCAAGTCCGTCAGCCTGGCCAGGACCCTTCCGTCAGCCGTGTTTTCGTCGGGTTTGATCTTGCCCTTCACCGGCACCCCGAGGCGGTCCATTCCACTGGGCCACTGAAGCCTGGGCTCCAGCACGATGCCTGCGCGGCTGAGTGTCTGGCCGGCAGCCTCCGTGGCTGTTGACGCGATCTCCGCGGGGAACCATCGGCCGGCGCAGTTGTCACACCGGCCGCAGGCGGCGGCGGTCTCGTCGTCCAGGACGGAAGTGATGTACTCCATCCGGCACCCGGCAGTGTCCTGGTAGATCACCATGGAGTCTTGCTCGTCCACCCGGGCCTCCGCGATGCGGCGGTACCGTTCGGCGTCGTACGTCCACGGCATTCCGGTGGAGCGCCAGCCGCCGCCTACCCGTTCCACTGCGCCGTCCACGGCGAGCACCTTCAGCAGGAGTTCCAGGGGCGTCCGGCGAAGGTCCACCCGGGCTTCCAACGCCACGGTGGACACGGCCGAGCCCGCCTCCGCCAGCGCGGTCAGCACAGCCGCGGCCTTCTCCTCGGAGGGCATGGACGCGGTGGCAAAGTACTGCCAGATTTCGCGGTCCTCGGACCCGGGCAGGAGCAGGACGTCTGCATTGGCGGCGCCACGGCCGGCCCTGCCCACCTGCTGGTAGTAGGCAACCGGGGACGACGGGGCGCCCAGGTGCACCACGAAACCGAGGTCCGGCTTGTCGAAGCCCATCCCCAGCGCAGAGGTGGCCACAAGCGCCTTGACCTGGTTGTCCTTGAGGAGCTGCTCTGCCCTCTCCCGGTCCGCCGGGTCGGTGCGGCCGGTATAGGCCAGTACCTCGTGGCCTGCCTCCGCGAGCAGCCTGGCGGTGTCTTCGGCGGCGGAGACCGTCAGGGTGTAGATGATCCCGCTGCCCTGCAGATCCGCGAGGTGCGTGAGAAGCCAGCCGAGACGCTCACGCGAGTTCGGCAGCGCCAGGACCCCGAGCCGCAGCGACTCCCTGCCCAGCGCGCCGCGGATGGTCAGCACGCCCTCGCCAAGCTGTTCCTCGATGTCGTGGACCACGCGGGAGTTGGCCGTGGCTGTGGTGGCCAGTACAGGCACGGTGTCCGGCAGCTGCGTGATGAGGTCGGCAATGCGCCGGTAGTCGGGCCGGAAATCGTGGCCCCAGTCGGAGATGCAGTGGGCCTCGTCGATGACCACCAGCCCCGTGCGCCGGATGAGTTCCGGCAGCTGGTTTTCGCGGAACGAGGGGTTGGTGAGCCGTTCGGGGGAAACCAGCAGGACGTCCACCTGGTCAGCGGCTAGCTGCTCCCGCACCGTGTCCCATTCCAGCTGGTTGGCGGAGTTGATGGCCACGGCCCGTACACCTGCCCGGGCTGCCGCCGCCACCTGGTCCCGCATCAGGGCCAGCAGCGGCGAAACGATGAGCGTGGGTCCTGCCCCGCGCCGGCGGAGCAGCAGGGACGCCACGAAATAAACGGCGGATTTTCCCCAGCCTGTCCGCTGCACCACGAGCGTCCGGCGGCCGCCGTCGACCAGCGCCTCAATGGCCTCGAACTGGCCGTCGTGGAAGTCGGCATCCGGCCTGCCCACCAGCTCGCGCAGCACCGACAGAGCCTGGCCCCGGGTCCCAGTGACCGCTCCCTCATCCCTTCCGGCGCCGGTGCCGGAGCGGCCGGGGGCAGAAGCAAGGACTGGAGCGTGCTGGTTATTTGCCATTGATTC
This sequence comes from Arthrobacter globiformis NBRC 12137, assembly GCF_000238915.1. GTDB lineage: Bacteria > Actinomycetota > Actinomycetes > Actinomycetales > Micrococcaceae > Arthrobacter > Arthrobacter globiformis. The sequence goes on from NZ_BAEG01000047.1 coordinate 61,817, forward strand.
AGTATCCCAGCCGCCTCTGACACACCAAACCCCGGGCACCCACCATGTGGAAAACGCCGGCGCGCGCTTCTGTGACTTCCACTTCACTGGCCGCCGCGCGCGTGCCCGTAAGATAAGTGCCGTGACTAGCGACCAGACCCGTACTTTTGACCTTTCGGCCTCGTTCAAGGCGTATGACGTCCGCGGCATCGTGGGCGAATCCATCACCGCTGAAATCGTCGAGGCCGTAGGCGCAGCGTTCGTTGACGTGCTTGGCCTTGAGGGGCAGACAGTCCTGGTCGGCGGTGACATGCGCCCGTCCTCCCCCGAATTCAGCAAAGCATTCGCCAGCGGTGCCGCCACCCGCGGAGCCAATGTCCAACTGCTGGATCTGATCTCCACAGACGAGCTGTACTACGCGTGCGGAGCCCTGAACGCCGCTGGCGCCACGTTCACCGCGAGCCACAACCCTGCCGAGTACAACGGCATCAAGATGGCCAAGGCCGGCGCCGTCCCGATCTCCTCCGAGACCGGCCTCAAGGAAATCCAGGCGCTGGCCGAGCAGTACCTGAACACGGGCTCCATCCCCGCTGCCGAAACTCGCGGCCAGATCGGCGTCCGCGATGTGCTGAAGGACTACGCCGAGTACCTCCGCACCCTCGTTGACCTCTCCGGCTCGCGCCCCCTCAAGATCGTGGTGGACGCCGGTAACGGTATGGCCGGACTGACCACGCCGGCCGTCCTGGGCGACACGCTGCTTCCGAAGCTGCCCTTCGACATCGTTCCGCTCTACTTCGAACTGGACGGCTCTTTCCCGAACCACCCGGCCAACCCCCTGGAGCCGGAAAACCTGCGCGACCTGCAGGCCGCCGTCGTCGAACACGGCGCGGACATCGGCCTGGCTTTCGATGGCGACGCCGACCGTTGCTTCGTCATCGATGAAAAGGGCGAGCCGGTCTCGCCGTCGGCCATCACGGGCATGGTGGCCCGCCGCGAAATCGCCCGTGCGAAGGCCCAGGGCGAGGCAAAGCCCACCATCATCCACAACCTCCTGACCTCCCGTGCGGTGCCCGAACTCGTCGCCGAGGACGGCGGCCGGGCCGTGCGCACCCGGGTGGGCCACTCCTTCATCAAGGCCGTCATGGCAGAGGAAGGCGCCATCTTCGGCGGGGAGCATTCCGCCCACTTCTATTTCCGTGACTTCTGGAACGCGGACACCGGGATGCTGGCTGCCATGCACGTGCTGGCCGCCCTCGGCGAGCAGGACGGCCCGCTTTCGGAGCTCGGCCGGGAGTACGAACCGTATGTGTCCTCCGGCGAAATTAACTCCGAAATCGAGGACAAGGCCGGCGCCGTGGAGCGCGTCCGGGCCGATTTCGAGACCGAGGACGTGGCTGTGGACCACCTGGACGGCAGCACCTTCACCGCCGCCGACGGCAGCTTCTGGTTCAACCTTCGCCCCTCCAACACCGAACCGTACCTGCGGCTGAACGCCGAAGCCACGGACCGGGCCACGATGGAGCGCGTGCGCGACCGCGTGCTGGCCCTGGTCCGCAGCTAGGACAGCACCGTGGAATCACCCGACCTGTCCCCGGACCCGTCATCGTGGCGCGCATCCGTGCCGGAGTCCACGGCCACGGACCTGGAAAACCTTCTGGGCACCGGCATGGCGGCAGCCCAGGAGCAGCTTGAGCGGAGCGGCGGGTTCCTGCCGTTCGCCCTCGTGATGGAGAACGCCGGCGACGTCCGCCTGGTGGCGGTCTCGCCGGCGGACCCGGATGCCGACGGGGACGGCGAGTTCGACGCGGACGGGATGATCCGCGATGTCACCGAGCTTCTGCGCCAGCACCGGGACGAATTCCGGGCCGCCGCAATCGTCTGCGACATCACCCTGGTCGAGGAGGACTCGGACGCCATCCACGTGGCCACCGAACACCGGGACGGCGCGGTTTTCGCAGCCGTCCTGCCGTACTCCCCGAACAGCGAGGGCACTGAGTGGGAGTTCGGCGACCTTGCCGCTGATTCCAACGAGCCTGTTATTTGGCCTGACTAGACCGGTCCGCAGCAGCGCTTTCACCCGGTCACGCGGTGCGCACAGACCACGCGATCCGCACCGGACGGACCGTGATTTGCACAGGCCATTAGGCTAGAAGCATGAAAATCAACGCCTTCGCGGACGTCAGCCTGCGCGCCCTCATGGTGCTCGCTGCCGCACCCGAGGGCGGACTGCTCACCACGCAGAACGTCGCCGACGCCGTCGGAACCCCCTACAACCATGTCAGCAAGGCCGTGGCGAAGCTGCGCATGCTGGGCCTAATTGACGTTGAGCGCGGCCGCAACGGTGGTTCGCGGCTCAGCGCCGCCGGCCGCCGTGTCACCGTGGGCCAGGTTCTGCGGGAGCTGGACACCCGCGAGGACGCGGCCGAATGCATCGGCCCGGCGGGCAGCTGCCCCCTCATCAATGAATGCCGGCTCCGCGGCGCCCTCGCGAGGGCGCGCGAGGCTTTTTACCGCGAGCTCGACGACGTCGTGGTGGCCGAATTGCCGACCTCACGCCAGATGACGCCCGTTTTCGAGGCGATCGGGCTGCGCCCCGGCGCCTGACCGACCCGGCCGTCGCGCCCCTGCAGGCGCCGTCCCCACCGGCTCTCCGCTCCATTTGGCAATCTCCTTCTACAGGGTGTAGAAATGAGTCATCAGAAACCCGCATTTCAAATGCCAGTATCTGAAGTTCCGGTCCGGCCAAAGACCCCGGACCACTAGCTCAGGAGTGTCAATGCTCTCGGACAAAGCCCGTCCTGTCATCGAAGCCACCCTTCCCCTGGTCGGTTCACGAATCGGCGAGATCACCCCCAAGTTCTATGACCGGCTCTTTGCCGCGCACCCGGAACTCCTGGACGGGCTGTTCAGCCGCTCCAACCAGCGCTCCGGCAACCAGCAGCAGGCCCTGGCCGGCAGCATCGCCGCCTTCGCCTCCCACCTGGTGAACAACCCCGGCACCCTGCCCGAAGCCGTTCTCTCCCGGATCGCCCACAAGCACGCCTCCCTGGGCATCACCGAACCGCAGTACCAGGTGGTCTACGAGCACCTGTTCGCGGCCATCGCCGATGACCTGGCCGAGGTCATCACGCCGGAAATCGCCGAGGCCTGGACCGAGGTCTACTGGCTCATGGCCGATGCCCTGATCAAGCTCGAAAAGGACCTGTACGCGGCACAGTCAAACACCAGGATGTGGATGCCGTGGACTGTCGTCGAAAAGACGCCCGCAGGAACAGGCGCCATGACGTTCACCCTGGCGCCGGCCGATGACACCCCGGTCACCCCCGCGCTGCCTGGCCAGTACATCAGCGTGAAGGTCCAGCTGCCCGACGGCATTCGCCAAGTCCGGCAGTACTCCCTGTCCGATGAGGCCGGGACGAGCCGCACCTTCACCGCCAAGCTGGACGACGGCGGCGAGGTGTCCCCGGTGCTGCACCGCAGCGTGGCCGTAGGAGACACCCTGGAGATTTCCAACCCCTACGGCGAGATCACCCTGAAGGGCGGCAACGGACCGGTGGTCCTTGCTTCTGCCGGCATCGGCTGCACTCCCACCGCATCGATCCTGCGTTCCCTCGCGGAAGCCGGTTCCGAACGCCAGGTTCTGGTGCTGCACGCCGAAAGCAGCATGGAGAGCTGGGCCCTCCGCGGGCAGATGACCGCCGATGTGGCACGCCTGGACGGAGCGGACCTTGAAGTCTGGCTCGAGGAACCCCAGGCCGGCACGAAGGCAGGCTTCATGTCCCTTCGCGAGGTTGACCTGCCCGCCGACGCCTCCCTGTACCTGTGCGGCCCCCTCCCGTTCATGAAAAAGATCCGCAACGAGGCTATCGAAGCCGGTATCCCGGCAACACGGATCCACTACGAGGTCTTCGGCCCGGACATCTGGCTGGCCGCCTAGCCGCGGCCGCTGCCCTGGATGAGCGCGAACGGACATTTAAGCCCCGGGGCTTAAATGTCCGTTCGCGCCTCTCCTTAACGGACGACGGCGGCCCCGCACCTTTGGATGAAAAAGGTGCGGGGCCGCCGTCGTACTTTTGGGCCCACGCTGCCGAGGGGTCCCCACCCGAGCTTGCGAGATGGGGGAGGCAGTGGGGACTAGGCCAGGCGGGCCTTGAGGCCGTCGAGCTCCTGCTGGAGCGCAGCGGGCAGCGAATCACCGAAGTTGGCGAACCACTCCTCGATCGAGGCGAGCTCGGTCTTCCACTCGTCGGGGTCGACGTGGACTGCTTCCTCCACCTCGGCGGGGGTCATGTCGAGTCCGGTGAGGTCGATGGCGTCGCCGGTGGGGACGAAGCCGATGGGGGTCTCCACGGCGTCGGCCTTGCCTTCGAGACGCTCGATGGCCCACTTCAGGACGCGCGCGTTGTCCCCGAAGCCCGGCCAGGCGAAACCGCCCTGGGCCGTGCGGCGGAACCAGTTGACCAGGAAGATCTTGGGCAGGCGCTCCGGGTTGGCCTTGGCGGAGAGGTTGACCCAGTGGTTCAGGTAATCACCCGCGTCGTAGCCGATGAACGGGAGCATGGCCATGGGGTCGCGGCGGACCACGCCGACGGCACCGGCCGCAGCAGCGGTGGTCTCGGACGACAGGGTGGAGCCCATGAAGATGCCGTTGGTCCAGTCGCGGGCCTCGGTGACCAGCGGGATGGTGGTCTTGCGGCGGCCGCCGAACAGGATCGCGGACAGTTCCACACCGTCCGGGCTGTGGTACTCCTCGGCCAGCATGTCGATCTGGTCGATGGGGGTGCAGAAGCGCGAGTTCGGGTGGGCTGCCGGCTTGCCGGACTCAGGCGTCCAGGAGTTGCCCTGCCAGTCCGTGAGGTGCGCCGGGGTTTCCTCGGTCATACCCTCCCACCAGACACCGCCGTCGTCGGTCAGTGCAACGTTGGTGAAGATGCTGTTGCCCTTGGCGATGGCACGCATGGCGTTGGGGTTGGTGCCCCAGCCCGTGCCGGGAGCCACACCGAAGAGGCCGGCCTCGGGGTTGACGGCACGCAGCTCGCCTTCCTTGCCGAACCGCATCCAGGTGATGTCGTCGCCGAGCGTCTCGACCTTCCAGCCCTCGATCGTGGGGTCCAGGAGGGCCAGGTTCGTCTTGCCGCAGGCGGACGGGAACGCTGCTGAGACGTAGTACGTCTTCTGTTCCGGCGAGGTGAGCTTGAGGATGAGCATGTGCTCGGCAAGCCAGCCCTCGTCGTGGGCCATGACCGACGCGATGCGCAGGGCGTAGCACTTCTTGCCCAGCAGGGCGTTTCCGCCGTAGCCCGAACCGAAGGACCAGATGGAGCGCTCTTCGGGGAAGTGCACGATCCACTTGTCCGGGTTGCAGGGCCACGGGACGTCGGCCTGGCCGGCCTCCAGCGGAGCACCCAGGGAGTGCAGGGCCGGAACGAAGAAGGCGTTGGTCTCGGTGATCCGGTTCAGCACGTCGGTGCCGATGCGGGCCATGATGCGCATGGAGGCAACAACGTAGGCGGAGTCGGTGATCTCGACGCCGAACTTCGGATCCTCGGCATCGAGGTGGCCCATGACGAACGGGATGACGTACATGGTGCGGCCGCGCATGGAGCCGGAGAACAGCCCGCGCAGCTTCTCCTTCATCTCCGCCGGGGCCATCCAGTTGTTGGTGAAGCCGGCGTCGTGCTCCTTTTCGGAGCAGATGAAGGTCTGCTCTTCAACGCGGGCCACGTCGGCGGGATCCGAGAAGGCTGCGAAGGAGTTGGGGAACAGGTCCTGGTTCAACCGCTTCAGGGTGCCGGCCGCGACGAGTTCGTCAGTGAGGCGGGTGTTTTCTTCCTCGGAGCCGTCGACCCAGTGAATCCGGTCCGGCTGGGTTAGCCCAGCGACCTCTTCAACCCACGCCAGCAGACCGGGGTGGGTGGTGGGTGCCTCTTCAAGCAGGGGCAGTCGCGTCAGGTGGGCCATTGCAGTTCCCTTCGTCGGGTTCAGTGGTGTGTGCTAAATGCTATTTCTGATGATCTGGACCAATCCGCTGTCAGACATCGGATGTCCTGCCCGTCCGCAGGCAACTTCCGCGGAAAATCAAGGAATTTCGATTTAGGAAACTTGAAATTAGTGACGAAGGTCACGTAGACCGGTCTAGTTGTGTAAATTACATGGTCCTCGATTTGGAACTGCGGCCGTCCTCGCGTAAAGTTATTCGAGGTTCGGGGCGAGCGAAGAGTTCGGCAGGAACCGGAAGATGCGCCCATAGCTCAGCTGGATAGAGCGTCTGTCTACGGAACAGAAGGTCAGGGGTTCGAATCCCTTTGGGCGCACAAAGAGAAGGTCCGCACCGGGAAACCGGTGCGGACCTTCTGCGTTAAGCCCGCCGGCCGAGCTGCATTAAGTCTCAAGCCTGCCTGCCGGGGCCGCGGCCCCAAACCCGATGAAAACGCACGCCGGAACCGGCTACCTATTCGCCGACGGCCTCAAGGATCCGCCTGCGGAATCCGTCGAAGTGGTGAGTCAGCTCGCGGGCTGCCCATGCCTTGTCCCCGGCGGCGACGGCCGAGTAAATGTTCCGGTGCACTGCAGCGAGCGCGGGAAGGTCCTCCACTCCGGGGCCAACCTCGGTGTAGATCTTGCGGTAGACCTTCCAGAAGACGCCAAGCAGGTTGAGCAGCAGTTCATTGTTCAGGGGTTCAAAGAGCCGGCGGTGGAATTCGGCATCGGCTTCCACGAAGGCCTCCTCTGCCGCCGCGCTCTGCTCCATGCGGACCACGGTTTCCTCGATGGCGGACAGCTGTTCGGCCGTCATCTCATCCATCGCACTGCCGATGAGACCCGCCTCCAGCGCCTGGCGGACGTCCACCAGCTGGCGCGCTTCCAGGCCGTGGTGCCGCAGGGACAGCCGTCCGCGGAATATCAGGCCGTCGGCGAGGGACTCGAAATTGCTGGGCGCGACGAACATGCCGAATCCGTGGCGGATCTCGATGACCCCCAGCGCCTGCAGGACCTTCAGCGACTCCCGCAGGGTGTTCCGGCCCACGCCGAGAGCCAGGCACAGCTCATTTTCGGTGGGAAGGGCATCTCCGGGCTCCAGATCGCGGTCCAGGATCAGTTCCATGATGTCCGACTGCAGGGCGCGCAGACGGGCCTGGGCGCTGAAACGGGCCGGCGGAACCATGTTGGAGGGCTGCATGGAGGGCTCCTTTGCAGTGGCCGTACTTTTCCTCACCGTATCGGATGTCCCACGTCCCCGGAACGGGCGGTCCATTGTTACGGGTGTGCCTGCCAAAATCCGCGTCAGGCGTGGGCGTAGTCTGATGCCATGCCACGTCTTGTTGAACGGGAATTCGATGTCATTGTGATCGGCGCCGGCGCCGTAGGCGAAAATGCCGCGGACCGCGTGGTGCAGGGAGGCCTGACAGCGGTCCTGGTCGAAGCCGAACTGGTGGGCGGCGAGTGCTCCTACTGGGCCTGCATGCCGTCCAAGGCGTTGCTCCGCCCGGGCACCGCGCTTCACGGTGCCCAGGCAGTTCCCGGCGCCAGCGAAGCCGTGACCGGAACGCTCGACGCAGCCGCGGTCCTCAAGGGGCGCGACTCCTTCACCTCCCACTGGCAGGACACCAACCAGGTGGAATGGGTGGAGGGTGCGGGCATCGAACTGATCCGCGGCCGGGCACGGATCACGGGCGAGCGGGCCGTGAAAGTAGCCGGGCTGGACGGTGACGACTACGCACTCACGGCGCGTCACGCCGTCGTACTTGCCAATGGCTCCACGCCCAGCCAGCCACCCGTTGACGGGCTGTCCGAGGTCGAGTACTGGGGCACACGGGAGGCGACCTCGGCAAAGGAGGTCCCCAAGCGCCTTGGCGTGCTGGGCGGCGGCGTCGCCGGCACGGAGCTTGCCCAGGCGTTTGCCCGCCTCGGGTCCGCGGTCACGCTGGTGGCCCGCAGCGGGCTGCTGCGGAACTTCCCGGCCGAGGCCGCGGAGCTGGTGGCTGCCGGCCTGCGTGCCGACGGAGTGGAACTGCGGGTCGACACCAAGACCCGCAGCGTCCACAGGAATTCCGATGGCTCCCTGACGCTCTCGCTCGACGGCGGCGACACCGTCACTGTGGACAAGCTGCTGGTGTCCACCGGCCGGCGGCCCGCGTTGGACGGGCTCGGACTGGAGAGCGTGGGGCTGTCCGCCAGCGACGGCAAGCCCCTGGCCATCCGCACGGACCCGACCGGCCTGGTGGCCGAAGCAGCGGGCAACGGCGACGGTCCCTGGCTGTACGCGGTGGGCGACGCGGCAGGCAAGGCCCTGCTCACCCACCAGGGCAAGTACGAGGCCCGGGCCACCGGCGCAGCCATTGCAGCCCGGGCCAAGGGCGAGCTTCGCGGGGAACCCGAGCCGTGGAGCCGGTATGCCCAGACGGCCGATGAGCATGCCATTCCCAACGTGGTGTTCACCGATCCCGAGCTGGCCAACGTCGGCAGGTCGCTGGAGCAGGCCCGCAAGGATGGCTACAACGCGTCGTCGGTGGAGCTGCCCATTGCCGTGGCGGGTTCCTCCCTGCACGCCAAAAACTATGAGGGATGGGCGCAGCTCGTGGTGGATGAGGACCGCAAGGTGCTCCTCGGCGCAACGTTCGCCGGCCCGGACGTCGCCGAACTCCTGCATGCCGCGACGATCGCCGTCGTCGGGGAGGTTCCGCTGGACCGGCTCTGGCACGCAGTGCCCTCCTATCCAACCATCAGTGAGGTCTGGCTGCGGCTGCTGGAGAAGTATGGTCTCTGACAGTTATTTGAACTGACCAGTCAGTTCAGTTAGCCTTGAAGCAGACAACTTCTGCGAAAGGCTCCCTTTGCTCTGCGCACGACAGCCCAGCGTGAAAGGGCGGCGGATCGACCTCCTGCCGCCGACTTCCTTGCAGGTGGCCCGCGGCGAACTGCTGCTGGTGACCGGCGACCGCCAGGACCAGAGGACGGCCCTCGCGCTCGTCCTCAGCGGCCGGATGAGGCCCGACGGCGGCACTGTGAGCTGGGACGGCTCGGCCGGGATCAGGCCGCTGCGGCGCGCCGCCGCCCTGGTGGACTCCCCCGGCGTCAACGAAACCGAACAGCACCTGAGTGTCGCGGATCTCGTCACCGAGGATCTGGCCCTGGTCCCCCGCCGTTACCGTGGGGCCCTGCTCAGCAAGCCGTGGCTGAAGGTCAACCGCTTCGAGGATGTCGCCGACCTGTGGACGGAGCAGCTGCCGCCGGCCCGCCGCACCGAGCTCCTCACGGCGCTGGCCCTCGCCAACCCTGGCACGGACCTCCTCGTTGTGGACTCCCCTGACCGGCACGGCGCCGACCCTGCCGGCTGGCTGCCGCGGCTCAGGGAACTGGCGTACGACGGCGGCCGCCCTCTCGCCGTCGTCGCAACCGTTACTGCCCTCCCGGACGGCTGGACCGGACCGTCCGCGGCAATCGGCAACGCGGACCGCCGCTCCTCGCCGGGGAGTTTTTGTACAGATGATGGCCACGAAACGCCCCCGACGTCCGAATATGTGGACGAGAACTCCGGCCTGACGGGTGAGGTGGCCAAATGACCGTCCTGCGGCTGGCGCGCTCCGAACTCAAGCGCATGACCGGCGGGTTGCTGCCCAAGCTGACCATCATGGCGCTCACCCTGGTGCCGCTGCTCTACGGGGCGGTGTACCTGTATGCCAACTGGAATCCGTACGGCAACCTCGACCGGATCGACGCCGCACTCGTGGTGGAGGACGCCGGGGCGGCCACCGGCAACGGAACCCGGCTGGAGGCCGGGCAGAAGGTGGCGGACAGCCTCCTCGACGGGCACGTATTCAACTGGCAGACGGTCCCGACCGCCGCCGAGGCGGACCGGGGCGTCAGCGACGGCAAGTACGCATTCGCGCTCAAGATCCCCAAGGACTTCTCCGCCAACCTCGCCTCGCCCGGCAGCTTCGATTCGGCGACCCAGGCCATGCTCAACGTCACCACAAACGACGCCAACAACTACCTGCTGAGCACCATCGTGGACAAGCTGGCCACGGCCGTGCATGCGTCGGTGGCCAAGGAGGTCGGCGCGGAAACGGCCAACCAACTCCTCACCGGGTTCGGCACCATCCACTCCCAGATGGTCAAGGCGGCCGACGGTGCCGCCCAGCTGGCCGGCGGCGTCACCCGCCTGCACGACGGCGCGGCCACCCTGCATGAGGGAACCGGGAAACTGGAAACCGGGGCCGCCGACCTTCACAACGGCCAGGTCAGGCTCCGTGACGGGGCAAACGAGCTTTCGGCCGGCGCCGGACAGCTGAGCGGAGGGCTGGCGGAACTGCGGGACAAGACGGCGGGACTTCCGGCGGACTCGCAGCGCCTCGCAGACGGTGCCGCGCAGGTTGCGGCAGGAAACGCGGCGCTAAACAGCAAAGTGCAGGACGCCGTCGGGCAGCTCGAGGCCGCTGAAGACGGTCTCCGCGGCCGGCTGCAGGAGTCCAACAACAAGCTGGTGGCCGCCGGTGTCCTGACCCAGGAACAGGCGGACAAGGTGCTCGCGGAGGTTGATTCATCGGCCTCCTCCGGCCCGGTCAGCGATGCCAGGGGGAAGATCCAGGCGGACGCCGCGCAGATCCAGCAGCTTGCGGACGGATCGGCTGCGGTCAGTGCCGGCGCGGCCCGCCTGGCCGCCGGCACACCGGCCCTGACCGGCGGCATCGCCACCGCGTCCGCCGGGGCAGACCGGCTGGCGGCCGGAGCCTCGACGCTCGCTTCCGGCGAGCAGTCAGCGGTGGACGGTTCCGCTGCCCTGTCGGCAGGTGCCCAAAAGCTCGACGACGGTGCGGCGCAGCTGGAGAGCGGAGCGGGCACCGCCGCGGCCGGGGCCGGGAAACTGGCTGACGGGCTGTCCCAGGGAGCCGGCAAGGTCCCCCACCCCGACGCCTCGCAAAAGAGCAGCCTCTCGGCTGTGATGTCCGATCCCGTGGCCGTCAGCAACGTCTCGCAGGCAAAGGCCGGCTCCTACGGTGCAGGACTCGCTCCCTTCTTCATGACACTTGCCCTATGGATCGGCATCTTCATGCTGGTCCAGGCCATGCGGCCCATCACCCAGCGCGCCCTGGCCTCCAATGCGCCGGCGTGGAAGATCGCCGTCGGGGGCTGGCTCCCGTTTCTGGCGGTATCTGCCGTGCAGGCAAGCCTGCTCACGGTGGTGGTCAACGTCGGCCTGGGACTGCATCCTGCCCACCCGTGGCTGATGTGGCTGTTCCTGCTGGCAGCCGCCATGGCGTTCAGCGCCATCATCCAGGGCATTGTGGCGCTGCTCGGTTCGCCGGGTAAGCTCGTGGTGCTCATCCTGCTCGTGCTGCAGCTGGTCTCCTCCGGCGGCACTTTCCCGTGGCAGACCACGCCGGAGCCGCTGCACACCGTCCACCGGGTCCTGCCCATGGGCTACGTGGTGGACGGCATGCGGCACCTGGTCTACGGCGCGGACCTGTCCCTGCTCCCGGCTACCGTGGCGGGCCTGTTTGGCTACACTTTGCTGGGGATAGCCCTTTCGACGCTGGCCGTCCGAAAGAACAAGTTCTGGACCCTCAAGACCCTGAAACCGGAGATCGCCGTATGAGCACGCTGGAGGCGGACCAGGAACCCGCTGCACCGAGGAAGCTCCGCCCCGGCCGGACCAACGCCACGAAGCAAAAACTGTTCGAGGCATCCATGGACCTGATCGGGGAACGCGGCGCGTCGGGCGTGACGGTGGACGAGATCGCCGCCGCGGCCGGCGTGTCCAAGGGGACCGTCTACTACAACTTCGGCAGCAAGTCCGACCTGATTGCCCAGCTGCTGCGGCACGGCGTGGACATCCTCGAGGCCAGGCTGCTCAGCGTGCAGGGCGGGACGGCGGATCCGCTGGCCGGCATGGAGGCGATGATCGGCCAGGCCATGGACTTTATGGCCGAGTATCCGTCCTTCGCCAGGCTGTGGGTGGGCGAACAGTGGCGCACCCCGAGTGAATGGCAGGACACCTTCGCCGAGCTCCGGGCCCGGCTGCTGCAGGTGATTGGCACGGCAATCGAAGATGTCGCCGCGCAGTACCCGGTGGACGCCACGATTTCCCGGGGAAGCCTGGAAGCTGCCGTGTTTGGCGCCTGCTTTGTGGTGGGGCTGGACCGCCAGACGTACAACCCCGAACGGAGCCGTGACCAAAGCGTTGCAGCCATCATGACAATCATGCGCGGCTACGTGCTGAAGGGACCCAACCGTCAGGGATGATTAGTCCCATGCGCCACATGGGTAACAGCGGAAAGACAGCGATTGGTGCGTTTGCCGCAGCGGCGGGCCTGCTGGTGCTGACGGCCGTCACGCTGGAGGAGGCCGCGCTGGTGGCCTTCCTGGGCGCCCTGGCCGTGGGGTATGTGGCGTCCGTGGCGGAGGCCTTTGCCCGGCACCGCTACCTTGCCCTGTTGGCGGGCGGCGCCGGGACCAGCCTGTTTATCGGCTGCAGCATCGCCTTCCTGCGCATGTGGGGGCTGGCGTTCAACCAAAGTCCGGCAGCCCTGGGCCAGGCTGTGACCACACGGGATTCGGACATCTACTTCTACCTGGCGGCAGCCTCGGGATGCCTGACGCTGCTGGTCCTGTTCTGCGCGGCGGTCTGGCCGTCCCGGCGGCGGCTCCGGCGGGAGAGCCCCACGAGGCCCGCGGCCGCGGCCAGGCCCCGGGGCGTCAGTCCGGCCAGGGCGGCCGGAGCGCCGTCGCGTCCTGCAACGAGACTCCCGGCGGGCGCCCGGCAACCAGCGCAGGCCCCGGTTCGGCAACAGCAGGCCCAGCGGCCGGCCCAGCCAAAGCCGCCGCAGCAAAAACGCGCGGTCAGGCAACGCTAGGGCCGGCCACCGGACCAAAGACCGGCTACCGGAGGATGTTGAACGACTGCCACCCTGGCCCAACGGCCCGGAGCCCGGTGAACTGGCTGTTGCCCAGGCCGTAGTACACGAGGCGCCCATCGGTGGTTTTCGCGGTGAGTCCGCGCGTCCCCGGCCCTTGGAACCCGAACGACGAGTGGGACTGGACCAGCGCATTCCACCCGGTCCCCACCCGGCGGCGGGTTTCGGCAGCGAACCTTCCGGCGCCGTCGGACCTGTACAGCAGGAGTTCGCCGGTCGCCCTGGTGACCAGCAAGTCCTGGCGGCGGTCATTGTCGAAGTCGGCCATGGTCAGTTTCATGCCCTGGAATCCCTGCCCGAGCCGCAGCCGCGTGCTGAGCGCACCGCCCGTGGCGTTCGGGTAGAAGTACATGGCACCGTCTGCCGCGGTGCCCACCACGCCCGGATAGCGCTGGCCGCTGTGCCATTTGCCCGCGGTGATGTTCATGGACTGCCATCCGGCGCTGCCCACACGGAGGGGGCTGAGGAATCCGCCGGAGAGCTTGCCGCGGTACACAGAGAGCGTCCCCGTCTTCCACTGGGCCACGATGTCGTTGACGCCGTCGGCATTCCAGTCAGCGACGAAGCCCGCCTTCAGGCCTGACCAGCCCGGTCCGATCCGGACGCGCGTGCCGAAGCCGCCGCGGCCGTTGGCCGGATAGGACCAGAGCACGCCGCTGGAATCGGCGGCAAGCACGTCGGCCCCGCTCCTGATCGTGGGGCGGGCGGAAAAGTACTGTTCCATGGTGGGGATGGCCCGCCTCTTCATATCGGTGGCCAGCGGAACGCCGACGAATCTTAGGTGCCACGGTTCATACGTGTAGCCGGTGATGCCGGAGTATCCCTGCGGGTAGCGCACGATGAAGCCGTAGCGGTGGGCGTTCGCCGCCACCCAGCGCCCGCCCGGTGTGGTCCCGAAGCAGGCGGTGAGGCCACAGCCGCCGCCCGCGTTGCCGATGTCAGCCGCCAGGCCCGTCTGGTGCTCGCTGTAGCCAGGTCTGGCCGAAATCTGGTCGGCATAGGCCTGCCCGTAAATCTGCACGTAGGAGCTGTACAGGGCACTCTGGGATGCGTAGGACCGGTAGCCGCTGATGACCTCCAGGGAATATCCGGCGGCGCGCGCCCCGGCGAACAGCTGGCCCAGGGCACCTGCGACCTGTCGCCGCAGCAGGTGGCCGGTGCCGTTCGTGCTGACGAGGTCCGACGGCGCGAACTGGCGCGGATTCAGCGGGCGCGACTTGTTCACAAGGACCCACGCATGGCTGGGGTTTGAAACCACCTGCGTGGACAGCGGCTCACCGGAAGGAGCCGCGGTTGCCTGCTGCGCCCCGCCGGACAGCATCAGCAGAACGACGACGGCCGCAGCGAACCGCCGGGCACCGGCCCGCCACCGGGCGGATACGGAATTCAGCATGGCGGCCCTTCCCCAAATTAGACGACGCTGGGGACAAGCCTACTCGTCCGCGCTAGTGCGCGCGCGGGACTTTGAAGTGCGTGAGCCTGGCGTCCTGGCCGTCCAGTTCGGCCCAGGGCTTCTCTGTCTCCAGCACCGTCAGGCCGCTCGTGGGAAAGCGTGTGGCAGCATCCATGTAGGCGTCGTGGTTGGAATCCCGCGACGCCAGGTGCATGGCCAGATCCTGTACGCCGGGCATGTGGGAGATCACCATCAGGGTGGTCACGGTGTCCGGCACGTGGTTGATGACCGCAAGCATGCGCAGCGCAGAGGCGCCGTAGAGGCCGTCCTCAAGTTTCGGCGTCGGGGCCTTCTCACCCAGTTCACTGCACACCCACGTGCATGTCTGCCGTGTCCGCAGGGAACTCGAGCACAGGATGAAATCCGGGACGATGTTGTGCTTGAGCAGCCATTTGCCGGCAAGCGGAGCCTCGCGGTGGCCGCGTTCCTCCAGTGGACGCTCGTGGTCCGCCACCCCGCCCGGCCAGTCGGCCTTGGCGTGGCGCATCAGGACCAGCCGCTTCTTATGGTGCGCACTCATGGACTCACCCTACTATCAGCCGCGGAGGCCAGTGCCCGCTGGCCCCGAACGCGGAAAAGCGGTTTTCTGCGTAGTGCCGCATCGCCGACTGAGGAACGAAGGAGGTGTCTAAGGCACGGCAGAAAGCCGCTTTGGCGCGTCGCTGAAGGACTAGATCGAGTATTCCGGAGCGGCCCAGACAACGACCTCCGGGTGCTCGTAGAAGCGGTAGCCCTGGCCGCGGACCGTGCGCACGGTGTTGGCGAGGCGGCCGAGCTTGGAGCGGAGGCGGCGGATGTGGACGTCGATGGTGCGCTCGTTCGGCACTTCTTCGGCGTTGCGCCACAGGCCCTCGAGCAGTTCGTCACGGCCCACGGTGCGGGTGCCGTTCTCCACGAGGTAGTTGAGCAGTTCGAATTCCTTGAACGTCAGGTTCAGGGATTCGCCGTCGAGGTGCACCTCGCGGCGGGCGAGGTCGATCAGAACACCGGAGGGACGGGGATCCTGGGCCGGCTGCACGCGGGCAGTCTCGGTGCGCTGCCGGGCATTGACGGTGGGGTCACCAAAGGTGGAACGGACCACGTCGAGCGCGGAACCGGGCGCGCTGGCCGGCGCCACAGCGACGGCGGCGTAGCTCTCGGCACCGGTAACCAGAGACTGCGCGTAGGCCCGGATCTCCTGGGCAAGCTTGGCGATCGAGGTGCCGGCGGCAGCCGCGGTTTCCTCGTCGATGCCCATGTACAGGACGAACCCGCGGGCGACGTTTTCGTTCGGCACGGGGCGGACCGGGGCGGTGGCAGCCGGGGCCACAAGAGGTGTGGGCGCGGTCAGCGGCGCGGCTTCGTCAGCCTGCACGGCGCGCAGCTGGCCGTACGAGTTCGGGTTGTAGCCCTGCGGTGCGTAACCCGGTGCCGCGGGAACGGTGTTGGCCGGGCCAGCCGGGGCGAACGCGGGGCGGGCGCCGAATCCCTGGCGCAATCCCTGTGCCTGACCTGCTTTGTTGGCGTTACGGACTGAGATGTGGACGTATCCGGATGCAACTGACATGAATGCTTACCTCAATGTGAATGGCCGTCATCGCGGCTCGAATGCTTGGGTCCCCGCAATGATTCTGGGGAGGGGCGCCCTACGCTGGGCTGGGGGCGAATGCCTAAAAACTTCGTGGGGTGGTGAAAGTTAGGCGTGCATTCGACAACAGCGCATGTCGGCAGCAACGGGTGTGCTGGACCAATATTCTGCGGCTGCAGGTGCTGTTGAGTTCTTGTTCACATTTGAAATGTGTGCACGTAACAATGAAAACTTGCAAGTAACAATGAACGAAAGCGTCCGCATGCTGAGACAAAAAGCTCTTTTGTGTGGTAAATCACAGTTTTGCGGGCGGCTGATTTTTCGTTTTATTTTCCTGAACGGACGGTCGGAAAGCTGCTCCTACAGAATCTTCTTCGATTTTTCCATGAATACGCGCTGAATATTCAATGACATCTGAATTGCCGGAAACCGGCAGCCGCGATACGTCGATTGTCCAGCTATGACGCAGGCGAGGCGAAAGTTTTTTGCTCAAGCGCAGGTAGCGGCTGGGGTCAAATCCGCCGGGACGGGCGGCGGCAGCGCCCGGTTCGACGGGCGCTGCGCCGTTCCGGATTAGTCAGCTGGACTGGCTCGAGCCGCTGGTTCCTGACTGCGTGCTCCCGCCTGACTGTGTGGTGGTCCCGCTTACCTGCACGTTCTCGGCTGCGAATGCCGAGCCATCCTTGCCGGCCACAATCCTGACAGTGGCTCCGGAAACGATGTCAGCCACTGTCAGGTCGCCGGTTGCCGCCTGCTGCCTCCTCTGCAGCAGGTTGCTCACCACCGTGTCGCCGCTGAGTGTGTAGGTGCGCGTGAAGCCGTCGGAACTCTTCACCGTGACCGAACCGGAGGAAACGGCGGAAACGGTGCCGAGCTGCGCCACCTTGGTGACGTACTGCCCGTTCTCCTCGATGACGTATTCCGAGTGGACCGCCGCCGAGACGCCGCTACCCATGCCGCCGAGGCCATTGGGCGCGAAGTCGCCTCCTTGGCCGGGCACGGTTCCGCTGCCCGGGGCCTGCATGCCTCCCGGGCCGCCCATTGACCCGCCGTCCTGTGGCAGGCCACCCTGCGTTCCGCCCTGACTCAGGCCACCCTGCGCCAACCCGCCCTGGGCCCCGGCGGCAGTTCCGCCGGCAGCGGCAGCGTTGCTGCCCAGGCCGTACACGGTGGCCCCGGCGCCTGCCGCCAGAACCGTTGCCGCACCGGCTACTACCAGTCCGCGCTTCATGGTCCAGGGCTTGCCGCCGGCTGCTGGACCTCCGGCTTTTCCGGCCGGCGGCGGCACTCCCCAGCCCGCGCCCCAACCGGCGGCAGCAGCGCCGTCGGCGCCCTCGGCTGGAGCCTGGGCTCCGCCGGCACCCCAGCCCGCATACGGAGGGGTGGCTGCCGGCGGGTTCGCGGCCTGGAAGTCGGGGTCGCCGCCCGTGGCGGCAGGGTTCGGCACGGCGGTATTAGGTGTGGCGGCCTCCGGTGCGGCATGTGAAGCGGCGCTCCGGGAGGAAAACGTGCCCAGGGACATCACCGGTTCGGCCGCGGGTCCCGTTTGGTACGCCTGAGCATCCGGCAGGGGCGCCGGAGGCAGGGGTGTGGTTTCTGGAACAGGTGCGTGCTGCTGTCCGCTCATTGCGATCTCCTTAGGGGTGCGGAAGTGTCCGTTCCAGACTGGAAAGCCTTCCTGTGTTTGGCCTGTGCGGCTCAAGAGCCATGGCTGTGACCTGAAAAATGCCTTCATCGGGCCTTTCAGCTCGCTAGGCTGGGATTCACAGCCGGCGCACAGGGTTGCCAAAGCAGCGGCTAAACACCAGAACGGAGAGTTGTCACATGGCCACTTCGCACTCCATGACCAACAACCTTCCCCAGCTGACCCATCCAGACGGCTCCCCCATCCGCGCGCTTGTGGTTGACGACGAGCCGAGCCTCTCGGAGCTCATGAGCATGGGCCTGCGCATGGCCGGCTGGTCGGTCGCCGTCGCCGCCGACGGCCCCGAGGCCGTGAAACTCGCCAAGGAGTTCCGCCCGGACGTGCTGGTGCTTGACGTGATGCTTCCCGGGTTCGACGGCGTCGAACTCCTGGGCAGGATCCGCGCCTTCGCACCGGAAGTCCCGGCCCTGTTCCTCACCGCCAAGGACGCGGTGCAGGACCGCATCGTGGGCCTCGCCGCGGGCGGCGACGACTATGTCACCAAGCCGTTCAGCATGGAGGAGGTCCTGCTGCGCCTGCACCGGCTGGTCCAGCGCTCCGGAGTGGCCGCCATGGATTCCGCTGAACTTGTGGTGGGCGACCTGGTCCTGAACCTCGACACGCGCGAAGTCACGCGCGCCGGCGACGAGCTGCAGCTGACCGCCACCCAGTTCGAGCTGCTCCGCTATCTCATGGAGAACCCCAAGCGCGTGGTCAGCAAGGCCCAGATCCTGGACCGGGTGTGGAACTACGACTTTGGCGGCCAGGCCAACATCGTCGAGCTGTACATCTCCTACCTGCGCAAGAAGGTGGATGCCGTGCATCCGCCAATGATCCACACGGTCCGCGGCGCGGGCTACGTCATCAAGCCGGCAGAGTAGGCCGTGGCAAACCTTTCCGGTGCAGTCCGTACCCAGCGCCGAAGCTGGCTGAAGCCGGGCACCTGGCATCTCCGCACCCGTCTGGTCCTGGTGGCCATGGCGCTGCTCGTGGCCATCTGCGCTGCGATCGGCCTGTTCAGCTACGCCAGCATGGACTCATTTCTGACACGCCAGCTCGACGAGCAGCTCACCGGGGCCGCTGACAGGGCCCGGGACTTTGGCCGTCCGCCGCCCGGCGCCTCGGGCTACAAACCGGATCCCCTCGAAGGCCGGGGCCAGCGTGTGGGCACTCTTGCGGGCAGGATCCAGGCCGGCCAGGTCACCGCGGGATTCCTGGCCTCCGATGCCACCCGCAAGGCACTCTCCGCGGCAGATAACCAGGTTCTCCTGGATCTGCGCCGCGACGGCGTCCCCGTCGACCGCACCCTGTCCACCGGCGCCTACCGGCTGGTTGCCGCCCAGACACCCTATGGCGACGTCATGGTGACAGGGCTCCCCCTGGCGGACAAGCAGAGCACCCTGACCTCGCTCGTCTGGACCATCACGATTGTCTCGCTGGGCGGACTCGTGCTGATCGGCCTGGCCGGGACGGTGCTCATCCGCCGCACCATGAAACCGCTGGAGCAGCTCTCCGAGGTGGCCACCCAGGTGTCGCGCCTGCCGCTGGACGCCGGTGAGGTGGCACTCGCGGTCCGCGTCCCGCCGTCGAACGCCCATCCGGGAACCGAAGTGGGCAGCGTGGGGCACGCCCTGAACCAGATGCTGGACAACGTCTCCAACGCGCTCGAAGCGCGGCAGGAAAGCGAAATGAAGGTGCGGCAGTTCGTGGCGGACGCCTCCCACGAGCTCCGGACGCCGCTCACCGCCATCCGCGGCTACACCGAGCTGATGCGCATGACCGAAAAGTTCACCCCGGACGGCCAGCGGTCCCTTGCACGCGTGCAGAGCCAGTCGGAACGCATGACCGCCCTGGTGGAGGACCTCCTGCTGCTGGCACGGCTCGACGAAGGCCAGCCGCTCAAGCTCAGCGAGGTTGACCTCACCCAGCTCGTCATCGAGACCGTCAGCGACGAAAAAGTCATGGCGCCGGACCGGGCGTGGCACCTCGACCTTCCCGAGGAACCCGTGTCGGTCCGGGGCGATGCCTCGCAGCTGCACCAGGTTCTCGTGAACCTGCTCTCCAATGCCCGCAAGCACACCCCGCCCGGCACCACGGTGACCACCGGCGTAATGCGGTCGGCCGACGGCAGCGCTGTGATTACGGTCACGGACGACGGCGCCGGCATCCCGCCCGAATTCGTGGACAAGGTGTTCGCTCGCTTCGCCCGCGCAGACGCGTCACGGGCGACTCCGGCGCAGCCGCCCCTGGCGCCGGCATCCGCTGCGGCAAAGGGTTCTGCGGCCGGTGGCGCAACCGCGGGAACGGCCCTCCGTACCGCGGATACACAGGGAGAACCGGGGGTCGCCTCGGCAGAGGGAACGAGCGGCCTGGGCCTGTCCATCGTGCAGTCCATCGTGGAGGCGCACGGCGGCACGGTGGAAGTCACGTCCCGGCCGGGCCGGACGGAGTTTGCCGTCCGACTGCCCATGCAAGGCGCCGCGCCGGCGTCGTGATGTCCGTTACCTAAATGTGACTTAATCAAAAGCCTCCTGTACCGTCGATGGAGTGCGGCCGCCACTAGAGCCGCATGTCCGGATTGACGCCCAGCTCTGCCGCTTCCCGGATTCCGCTAGATCAGGCAGAGGCGGGGGAACCAGAGTCCCGGGCTTTCCGCATCAGCCCTTGGGGTGAAGCCGACACGTGAATTTTCCGTGCGGCCGGATGACCTCATCCGAACCCGACAGCTAACTCCGCAGGTGTTGAGAGGCAATCAACCATGTCTGAATTTAAGACTCAGGCGCGCCCTGAACGCGCCTCCAAGCAGTCCGGCAGCAAAATTTCACGTCATCGGGCCGATCCTGCCCAGCCCAAGACTGCACTTGGCCGTTTCGCCGCAGGCCTTCCTTCCTTCGGACGCCGGGCAGCCGTCCTGACCACTGCGGCCGCTGTGCTCGTTGGCGTCGGCGCCGCAGGCCAGGCGGCCGACCAGGCTGCCCCTTCCGCCGCCGTATCGTCCGTGGCCACCGCTGACAGCGGGCAGACGCTGAGCTTCGACAGGTCGCTGATCTCCGCCCTCCCGGCCCCGTCCGCGGCGTCCATCGCTCCGCAGTCCTCGTCCCAGGATGCCGCCGCAACCAAGGCCGCCGCCGCTGCCAAGACCGCCGCTGCGAAGACCGCCGCTGCGAAAGCGGCTGCGGCAAAGGCCGCCGCCGCCAAGGCGGCTGCTGCTAGGAATGCCGCCGCTGCCAACGCCGCCGCGGTTGCCAAGGCCAACGCCGCGGCCGCTAAGGCTGCTGCGGCCAAGGCCGCCGCTGCCAAGGCTGCCGCCGCTGCCAGGGCCAAGGCTGCAGCACCTGTTGCCCTGAATGATCCCGCCGGCGCCCAGGCCTACGCGGCCAGCAAGCTGGGCTCCTTCGGCTGGTCCGCCGACCAGATGCAGTGCCTGAAGCGGCTCTGGACCAAGGAATCGGAATGGCGCACCACGGCCACCAACGCCAGCAGCGGCGCCTACGGCATCGTCCAGTCGCTGCCTGCCGAAAAGATGGCGACCGCCGGGGCGGACTACCGCACCAACTACCGCACCCAGATCAACTGGGGCCTGGACTACATCAAGGAGCGCTACGGCTCCCCGTGCGGTGCTCTGAACTTCCACCTCGCCCACAACTGGTACTGACCGGTTGCCGCAGCCACGCCGGCTGACGGCGAGCATTTCTGCACCGCTTTAGGGTGACCGCCTAGGTGTGCCAAGGGCCCCCGGATCCGCCAGGATCCGGGGCCCTTCTGCGTCCCTGCTCTTCCTCGCGCAGGCAGAGTGGTGCAGAAATGCAGGCCTCAATGTCCACCGCACCGGCGACAACCACGCAGGGGGCGCAGAAATGCGGCAACCACCGCTGATGATGACGGCCGGTGAACGCCGAGGCCACATCCACAGCCCGTGCACAGCTTCGCCCTAAAACCCTCATAACAGCGGCCGCCACTGTTGATGCATGACCATCACTGACCAGGCCTCAGGAACCCAGCCGCACCCACCTCTGCATACGCCGCCGCACGCGCTCCACGGAACCGGCGCGGCCGGACACGCCCCGGCGCAGACCCTCACCAGGCACACGCGGCGGTCCCCCATCGACATCGCCACCGCGGTACCGGTGCTGGACGTGACCATCCCGGTCTACAACGAGGAACGCGACCTGGAGGAGTGCCTGCGCCGGCTGCACGCTTACCTGCGCGGTATGTTCCCGCACTCGTTCCGCATCACCGTTGCCGACAACGCGAGCACCGACGGCACGCTCAAGGCCGCCGAGCGGGTGGCGCGGGAACTCCGTGAGGTCACCGTGGTGCACCTCGAGGAGAAGGGCCGCGGCAACGCTCTGCGCAAGGTCTGGCTGGCCTCGCCGTCACCTGTCCTGGCCTACATGGACGTGGACCTCTCCACCGACCTGGCCGCGCTGGGCCCGCTCCTGGCGCCTCTCATCTCCGGCCACTCGGACCTGGCCATCGGCACCCGGCTGACCCGCAACTCCCGGGTGGTCCGCGGGCCGAAGCGCGAATTCATCTCCCGCAGCTACAACTTCATGCTGCAGTCCCTGCTGGGCGCACATTTCAGCGATGCGCAGTGCGGTTTCAAGGCCATCCGGGCAGACATCGCCCAGCAGATCCTCCCGCACACCATGGACACCGCCTGGTTCTTCGACACCGAACTGCTGGTCCTCGCGGAACGGTGCGGCCTGCGCGTCCACGAGGTGCCGGTGGACTGGACGGACGACCCCAACTCCAGCGTGGACATCGTCCAGACGGCCCTCGCCGACGTCCGCGGCATGGCCCGGCTCAGTAAAGACATGGTCACCGGCCGCATCCCCGTCGCCGAACTCCGTGCGGCCCTGGCCCGCGGCCCCCTCCCCGCCGCATCACGCAGCCAGGAGCAAAGCCCGGGCAGCAGCCTGTTCGGCCAGCTGGTGCGGTTCGGCACGATCGGCGTGGCATCCACCCTGGCGTATCTCGTTCTCTTCTACCTCTGCCGCAACCTGATGGACCCGCAGCTGGCCAACCTGCTGGCCCTCCTCACCACAGCCGTGGCCAACACCGCTGCGAACCGCCGTTTCACGTTCGGCATCGCCGGCAACAGTGGCGTTGCCCGCCACCATTTCGAGGGGCTGCTGGTTTTCGGGATGGGGCTCGCCCTCACGTCCGGAGCGCTCGCCCTGGTCCACAGCGGCGCACTGCCGGGAGGCACGACGCCGGACCGCTGGCTTGAGCTGGCGACCGTCACCGCCGCGAACCTCGCGGCCACCGCGGTGAAATTCTTGCTGTTCCGTCTGTGGGTTTTCCGACGGCGGCCGGTCCCCGCCAACGCTCCCGCCGATCCTGCCGCCTCCGAGGCATCCCTCCCGCAGGCACCCGTCCCGACCACAGAAACGGCAGAGTCATGAGCACCACTGTCACTCCCCCCAACCAGACGGCAGACCAGACGGAAGTGCGCGAGCCGGCGAAAGCCGCGCCGGCCGCACCCGGCAAGCCCAAAGACACCCCGGCGCGAACCCGCCGGACCGGCAGGGCGTCCCGGCTGCTGCTGGGAAACCAGCCCCGCTGGATCCGCCCCTCGGCGGCGGCGCTGCTGGCGTTCACCGCCGTCCTCTACCTGTGGAACCTCGAAGCCACGGGATACGCCAACTCCTTCTACGCAGCGGCCATCCAGGCAGGCACCAAGGACTGGACGGCGCTGCTGTTCGGCTCCCTCGACGCCGGTAACGCGATCACCGTCGACAAGCCCCCGGCGGCGCTGTGGATTCCCGCCCTCGTGGGCCGGGTCTTCGGCTTCTCGCCGCTGAGCATGCTGGTGCCGCAGGCACTCATGGGCGTGGCCGCCGTCGGACTCCTGTACCTGACGGTCAAGCGCATATCCGGACCCGCGGCGGGACTGCTGGCCGGCGGCGTGCTGGCGCTGACTCCGGTGGCCGCGCTGATGTTCCGGTTCAACAACCCCGACGCGCTGCTCACCCTGTGCCTGGTGCTGGCCGCCTACCTGACCACCCGGGCCATCGAAAAGGCCGGCTGGAGGTGGCTGGCCGCCGCCGGTGCAGTCATCGGCCTGGCCTTCCTGACCAAGATGCTCCAGGGCTTCCTGATCGTTCCCGGCCTCGCACTCGCCTACCTCTGGGCTGCCCCCACGGGCCTCGGCCGGCGTCTGCTGCACCTGCTCGCGGCGGCAGGCGGCATCGTGCTGGTGGCCGGCAGCTACATCGCCTTGTTCCAGCTGACGCCCGCGTCGGCCAGGCCCTACATGGCCGGGTCCGAAACCAACAGCTTCCTCGAACTGACCTTCGGCTACAACGGCCTCGGACGCATCACCGGATCCGAGGGCGGCATGGGCGGCGGCATGCCCGGCGGTGGCGGCGGCATGGGCGGGAACGTCGGCTTCGGCGGAACCGCGGGCATCACCCGGATGTTCGGTGCCAGCTTCGGCGGCGAGGTGTCCTGGCTGCTGCCGTCGGCCCTGATCGTGCTGGGTGCCGGCCTGTGGTTCACCCGACGCGAAGCCCGCACGTCCCGGACCCGTGCGGCTCTGGTCCTCTGGGGCGCCTGGCTGCTGGTCACCGCCGGGATCCTGAGCTTCATGAGCGGCACTGTCCACCCGTACTACGCTGTTGCGCTGGCCCCGGCAATAGCCGCGCTGGTGGGCATCGGGGCCGTGGAGCTGTGGCGGGGCCGCGCCTACTGGCCTGCGCGGATTACGCTGGCCGCCACAGTCCTGGCCGGATCGGTCTGGTCCGCGGTGCTCCTGGGGCGCGACGCCGCGTGGCTGCCCTGGATCAGGGTGGCGGCGGTCATCCTCGGCGTGCTCGCCGCCGCCGCACTGCTGCTCCGGCTCGACTCACTCCGGGTTGTTCCCGCCCGCTTCCGCAGGATGGCAACGGCTACCGTCGTGGCGGTTTCGCTGCTGGCCGGCGGGCTGGGCAGCACGGCCTGGACCTTCGCTACGGCAGCCCAGCCCCACTCCGGGTCGATTCCGACGTCGGGCCCCACGGCCTCCGCAATGGGCGGACCCGGCGGCCAGGGCGGACGCACCGGCTTTGCCGGCCCGGGCACCTCCGGGCCGGGCACCTCCGGCTCGGGGCTGGCGGATGGCGCTGGCCTGGCCCCGGATGGCTCCGGTCTGGCGCCCAACGGCTCAATCGACGGCGGGACTGTTTCCGGCGGTGCAATGGGTCCCGACGGCGCCAGCACGGCGAACTCCCAACTCACCGCGCTGCTCAAGGCCAGCACTGCGAAGTGGTCCGGGATCGTTTCCGGGGCCAGCCAGGCAGCCAGCCTGGAACTCGCCACGGACACCAGCGTGATTGCCCTCGGCGGCTGGAACGGCGGTGACCCCTACCCCACGCTCGCGCAGTTCCAGGAGATGGTGGCCAACGGCGAGATCGGCTACTTCATCTCCGGCGGCGGGATGGGCGGAGGCGGCGGACGCGGCGGAAACTCCGAGGTGGCCACCTGGGTTGCCGCCAACTTCGAGGCCCAGACCGTGGGCAACTCCACCGTCTACAAGCTGACCACCTAGGCAATCATGACCAACACCATTCCCCGTTCAACGGCCGGAAACCCGAACCGCCCTGGCCCGGCGCAGCAATCACAAGCCGGGAAGCCAGGGAACCCGCGGCGGCCACGGATTCTGCAGCAGCTACCGAGGCGGCCATCCCGGGCGGGGCTGCGGCCCCGGCTGGAACTTGCCGGACTCCTGCTCGGCACATCCGTCCTCTACCTGTGGAACCTGGGCGCCTCCGGCTGGGCCAATGCCTTCTACTCGGCGGCGGCCCAGGCCGGGTCGCAGGACTGGACGGCGTGGTTCTTCGGTTCATCCGACTCCGCCAACGCCATCACCGTGGACAAGCCTCCGGCCGCCCTCTGGATCACCGGCCTAACGGTTCGCCTGTTTGGACTGAATTCGTGGAGCATCCTGGTGCCCCAGGCTCTGATGGGCGTGGGTACGGCATGGCTGCTCTATTTGTCCGTGCGGCGCGCCGCCAGGCCCGCCACCGGCGGTGACCGGCTGGCCCACCTCGGCGGCCTGCTGGCCGGCGCGGTGATGGCCCTGACGCCGGTGGCCACCCTGATGTTCCGCTTCAACAACCCCGACGCGCTGCTGGTGCTGCTCATGACGGCGGCCGCCTACGCAGTGCTGCGCTCCATCCAGGACGCCCGCTTCCGCTGGCTTCTGCTGGCAGGCGTGTTCCTGGGCTTCGGGTTCCTGACCAAACAGCTGCAGGTCCTGCTGGTGGTCCCGGGACTGGCAGCGGCTTACCTGCTCGCTGCCCCGGTCCGCTTCGGGAAGCGCCTGCTGCACCTCGCGGGCGCCGCCGCCGCCCTGACGGTGTCAGCCGCGTGGTGGCTGGCCGCCGTCGAGCTCATCCCCGCCGAAAACCGGCCCTACATCGGCGGCTCGCAAACGAACTCCATCCTGGAACTCACGCTCGGGTACAACGGCCTGGGCAGGCTCAACGGCGAGGAAACCGGCAGCGTCGGCGGCGGGAACGGCTGGGGAACACCGGGGCTGCTGCGGCTCTTCAACACCGAGTTCGGCGGGCAGATCGCCTGGCTCCTGCCGTCCGTCCTGATCCTCGGCGGAGCCCTGCTGTGGATCGGCAGGCGGGCCCCGCGGACCGACGCGGTCCGGGCCTCCGTTGTTGCCTGGGGCCTGTGGGTGGTGGTCACCGGGCTCACGTTCAGCTTCATGGCCGGCATCATCCACCCGTACTACATGGTGGCTTTGGCGCCGGGAATCGCCGGCCTGGCCGGGCTGGGCGGCGTCCTGCTCTGGCAGCGCCGGTCCCTGCCGGCCGCGGCGGTACCGCTCGCCGCAGCGGTAGCGGCCGCCGGTGCCATGGCCTTCCAGCTGCTGGGCCGGTCCCCCGCCTACGTCCCGTGGCTCCGCTGGGCGGTGCTGGCCGCCGCGCTGTTGGCTTTGCTGCTGCTGCTCCCGCTCGCACCCGGCGCCGGACGCGGCAGGGCGCTGCGGCGTACGACGGCGGCCGCCTCCCTCGCGGCGGCCCTCGCCGCGCCGCTGGCCTACTCCCTGACCACCGCGGCAACCGCCCATTCCGGCGCGATCGTCAGCGCCGGACCGTCCACGACAGGAGCCCGCGGCAACCTGGCCGGGCTGGGCAACTTTGGCCGGCAGGGCACCCTCGCCGGACCGGGTTCCCTAGCGAATCCGGGCACGGCCAATTCCGGCACCCGGGCACCGGGCGGATTCGGCGGCGGCCGCGGTGGAATGGGCGGCCTCCTGGGCGCCAGCACGCCGTCGGATGCCCTGGTGACTGCGCTGCAGACCGGCGCGGCGAACCACACCTGGGCCGCCGCCGTCGTGGGTTCCAACAATGCGGCCGGCTACCAGCTTGCCGCCGAACTGCCGGTCATGGCCGTCGGAGGCTTCAACGGAACCGATCCCGCCCCCGCGCTGGAGGAGTTCCAGCAGCTCGTGGCGGACGGCAAGATCCACTACTTCATCGGCGGAAGCATGATGCAGGGTGAAACCGGCTCCGACGCCGCGGCGCGCATTTCGGAGTGGGTGGCGGCCAACTTCCAGGCCGAAACCATAGGCGGCGCCACGGTGTACGACCTGTCCTGACGGGTCCGGGCCGCCTGGCCCGTGGACCGTCCAGGCTGCCTACAGCCGCAGGGAGATCGCCCGGCGCCCGTCCTCACCGGTCTCCACCGACGCGGAAACGGCGGTGTAGTCAGGAATGTGCAGCACGCCGTCGGGAAGGACACCGGTGTTCGGGCCCACCGCGACGGTCCGGATGCCGGCGGCGACGCCTGCTGCGATCCCGGCGGGAGCGTCCTCGAACACCACCGCCTCCGAGGGGTCGGCCCCGAGCAGGGACGCGCCGAGCAGGTAGCACTCGGGATGTGGCTTACCCCGGGACACGTCCTCGGAGGTGACAACCGCCGCCGGCATCTCCACCCCCGCCGCAGCCATCCGGACAGTGGCGAGGTCGCGCGACGCCGAGGTCACCAGGGCCACGGCATCGGCGGGCAGGGAGTCGAGCAGCTGCAGCGCGCCCGGAACCGCGACGATGCCGTCGGTCTCGGTCAGTTCCATCTGTCCCAGCTCGGCGGCCAGGGCGTAGATGTCGGCACCCTCAGGAGCGAAGCGGCGGACCGTATCCAGAGCCTGCACGCCGTGCGAGGTGCGCAGGATTTCCGCGATATCAAGGCCGTAGCGTCCGGCAAATTCTGTCCACACTCGCTCCACGATTGCCGTGGAATCCACCAGGGTGCCGTCCATGTCGAACAGGACGGCGCTGGCTGTCAGCGTGACGGTGGCGGATTCGGCAGGAAGACTCATGGCTTCCATCCTGCACTATCCTCGCGGCAAACGTGCACTCCGGAACTCAGCCGTTCGGCCGGTTGGGGAGGTACTGCACCGCCCACTTGTTGCCGTCCGGGTCGGCGAAATAGACGAAGTGGCCCCAGTCCTGGATGTCCACGTCGCTGACGTCCACGCCATTCGCCTTGAGCTGGTCGTGGGCGGCGTTGATGTCGCTCACCACCAGCTGAAGGCTGGGCGCCGTGCCCGGAGGAGCGTCGTTGAGGCCTTCCCCGATGGCGATCGAGCAGCCCGACCCAGGCGGGGTCAGCTGGACGAAGCGGATGCCGTCCATGGGCCGTTCGTCATAGTCGGCGTTGAAACCGACCTTGTTGACGTAGAAGTCCTTGGCGCGGTCCACGTCGGACACGGGTACGAAGACGAGTTCAAGTTTCCAGTCCATGCTGCACAGGCTAGCCGGGGCGCCCCGCGCTTCGGAAGGGGCTTTAGCCGGCGATGCCGTAGAGCCGGTCGCCGGCGTCACCCAGGCCCGGCACAATGTAGGCCTTCTCGTTCAGCTTCTCGTCGATGGAGGCAAGGACGATAGTGACGTTGGCGTCTTTGAGCTCCTCCTCCAGCTTGGCCAGGCCCTCCGGAGCGGCCAGCAGGCAGATGCAGGTGACATCAGCGGCGCCGCGCTTGAACAGGAACTTGATGGCCTCACGCAGCGTGCCGCCGGTGGCGAGCATGGGGTCGAGGACGAAGATCTGGCGGCCCGAAAGGTTGTCCGGCAAGCGCTCTGCGTAGGTGATGATGTCCAGGGTTTCCTCGTCGCGGGCCATGCCCAGGAAGCCCACTTCGGCGGTGGGGACCAGCTTGGTCATGCCCTCGAGCATGCCCAGCCCGGCGCGCAGGATGGGAACCACCAGCGGCGTGGGCTTGGTGAACGCTGTGCCGACCGTGGTGGCGACCGGGGTTTCGATGGTGACCGGCTGGGTGCGGACGTCGCGTGTGGCCTCGTAGGCGAGGAGCGTGACCAGCTCCTCGGTGAGCTGGCGGAAGACCGGCGAGGAGGTGTTCTTATCCCGCAGGACGGTGAGCTTGTGGGCGACCAGCGGATGGTCCACGACGAGTGTGCGCATGGGTCAAAACTATCACCCGGGGCTTGGCTCCCCGCCCCGGGTTCCGGCTCCTCCGCCGGCATCAGGAGACCCCTGGAGGCGCTCCGCCCGCTCGTCTGCGCTGTCCTTCAGATGGGCCGGGTGCTCGAACGTGGGCGCGGGTCCGGCGTGCTCCCGCCGTCGGATGACATGGAAGAGCCTGTGGGCCAGGATCACCACACCCACCCAGGCCGCCCCGATCAACCAGGCTGCCATTACGTCTGTCAGCCAGTGGTGGCCGAGGAACACGCGGCTCAGTCCCATGGCGATGATGAACGCTGCCCCCGCGATGATCATCCACGTCCGCGCCGAGGTCTTCCGGAACTCCAGGCACATGAGGTACACCACGATGCCGATCACCACGGTGGTGTTCAGCGTGTGCCCGCTGGGGAATGACGGCGAGAACTCGAACGGCGGAACGGCGTCGACGTGGTCAGGACGGGTCCGGCCGAGCAGCGTCTTGCCTACGCTGGTAGCGGTGACTGAGACTGCCGCCGCGCCTCCCACCAGGATCAGCGGCCGCCAGCTGCGGCTGACATAGATCAGCCAGGCAACGAGGAGGCTCGCCAGGATGGGCATGCCAATGCCGCCGCCGATGTTCGTGAAGGCCGTCACGGCCGAGTCGAGGCCGGGGTTCCGGTATTCCTTGGCCAGCTGGAGGGCGGGTCTGTCCAGCCCGGAAACGCCGTCCTGGTCGACAACGCTGTTGTATACCTCGGCGCTGAGGAGCGTCAGGACCACCACCAGGAAGCCGCCGATAATGAGGGTGATCCACAGGGCCGCGTAGGGCCCCAGCCACCGGCCGTACTTCTCCGTCAGGGACTTCATCGTTACTCCCGGCACTCGCGTTGTCCGATGCTAAGTATCCTTCGAAACTATCATTGACCCATGGCCCCGGCAGATCCGCAACACTTGGAATGGATGGGCCTTGCCCTCGAAGAAGCCCGGCGGGCCCTGGCCACTGAGGACGTGCCGATTGGCGCCGTCGTGATCGGTCCGGACGGGACGGTCCTGGGTACCGGACGCAACGAGCGTGAGGCCCTCGGTGACCCCACTGCGCACGCCGAAGTGGTGGCCATCCGGAAGGCCGCCGCGCGGCTGCGGGAACGCGCCATGCTCGACGGCGGCAGCGGCGACGGCTGGCGGCTGGAGGACTGCACGCTGGTGGTGACCCTGGAACCGTGCGCCATGTGTGCCGGGGCGATCGTTCTGGCCCGGATCCACCGCGTGGTGTTCGGGGCCTGGGACGAGAAGGCCGGGGCGGCGGGCTCCGTGTTCGACATTCTGCGGGAGCGCCGCCTCAACCACTGGGTGGAGGTCTACGCCGGCGTGCAGGAGGAGGAATGCGGCCTGCTGCTGCGGGACTTCTTCGCAGCCCACCGCACTGCTGGTTAGACGCCTGCCAGTTAGACGGCGGCTGGTCAGACGCCAGCGGCGTCGAGCGCGTCGATCCGCTCCTGCCGGGACGATGGCGAGTCCAGGCTGAAGGAGCGGAAGTCGCCCAGATCCTCCCGGATCCACGCCTCAATCTCGGCGATGCGCTGTTCGACGGCGGGCGTCCGGCCGGCAAAGAGCCAGGCGGCGATCCTTTCCCTGCCGGGATCGTATTGCCAGAGTCCAATGATCGTGCCGCGGTCAAAGATGGGGTGGTCCGGCAGGTCCGCCTGCAGCGCCAGGGTGGTGTTCAGCAGCTTCCGGTCCCGGTCCGCGTCCGCAAACAGGTCACCGGCGTTCCGGCGGTGCAGCACGAGCGAATCGGTGCCTGCCAGCAACTGGATCTGTTCCCCCTCCGGCGGGCTGAAGTCCGCGAGGCGTTCGACGTCGGCCGGCAGCATCCAGAGCACGTCGCCGGCGGCGGTGGGAACCTCCACGGCCCCGACGGCGGCGAGCGCCGCCTTGGTGTCGGTGAGGGTGAAGCCGGTGAACCACTGGGATTGCTTGCTGGTGGCGCCCCCCGTCCAGCCGAGGTAGCGGCGGACCAGTTCCTCGCGGGCGCCTTCCGGGCCGAGCCGGCTGGGCGGAAGGCCCCACGGAGTGTAGGCATAGCGCTGCTGGTCCAGCCGCCCGTTAACCGGAACGCGGCGGATCCGGCCGTCGGCCTGCAGCAGCCCCAGCGCCGTGGGCAGCGTGGTGGCGGCCCCCTTTTTCTTGCCTTCCTCGCCCAGGTTCCGCACCGATTCCCCGAGCTCCTCTTTCAGCTGCCTGGGGTCGAGCGGACTGTCGGCTTCGCCGAGAACGTGCAGGATCTGTTCCTCCAGCAGCGTGATCTCGCCGCGGTCCACACCGAGCCGGGCCAGCACCCGGAAGGCCTCTTCAGCGCTCTTGCCAAGGGTCAGTGCCCAGTCGAAGTCCTCCCGGCCCAGCACGTAGGTGCAGCCGCGGGCGGTGGGCAGTTCGTGGATCCTGAGCTCGCGGACATCCGCGTCCACCTGGTCGCGGCGGATTCCGGCGCGGGCGAAGAGGGTCAGGTACGGATTGGCGCCGCCCACGGACCTGGCCCAGCCCGCCGCGGCGAGCACCTCCTGTGACGTGCGGCCCCCGAGCGTGCCGTCCAGCCCCTGCCGGTGCCAGGCCCAGGCACGGAGAAGCTCCGGGGTGGGGGCCATGGCAGTTTCCAGGGTGGGGGCTGACGGGACGTGGCTGGTCATGCCTCATTCTCCATCAGCAGGCGGTTGCGAGGAATGGCCGCCCTGCGATGCCTCCGGCGCCACGTAGCCGAGTACCCGCCGTGCAGTGGCGTCCCAGCCAGGCAGGCGTTCCCGGCCGGCGAGAGCACGCCGGCGCCATTCGGCACGCAGCGCGGGATCCGTGAGCCAGCTGCGCAACAGGGCCGCCAGCGGCTCCGGCTCCTCCTCCCCCGACGCAACATCTCCGGCATCAACATCCCCTGCGTCACCGAGTTCGACGACGGCGCCGGGCAGGGTGGGCGCACCTTCCGGAGGCCCTGGCGCGGTTTCTGCGCCCAGTCCCAGCGCCTCCACCGCGCCGGTACCGGCCCGGACGATGACCGGCACCCCGCGGGCCACAGACTCGGTGACCGCCATGCCGAAGGCCTCCACCTTGGAGACCAGCAGGCTCAGATCAGCGGCGTGCCACTGCTGCTCGAGCGCCTGCCCCGTCAGTTCGCCGGGCAGCTGCACCCTGCCGCCCAGCCCGTGCCGGTCGACCGCCGCCGCGATCTGGCGGGCGTATTCGGGGTCCGCCGTGGCCGAGCCGACGAGGGCTGCCGTCCACTCCAGATCCTGGAGCCGGGCCAGCGCACCGAGGAGCGTCAGCTGGTCCTTGTTGGGCAGCAGTGCCGCCACGGCAAGCAGGCGCGGCGGCTCGGATCCGCCTGCCACCCGGGCACGCCCGGTTCCGGGCAGCGCAGCGCGGACGCCGGCCAGGCCGTGCCGCCGGGTAATCTCGGCGGCGGCCGAACCGCTGGTGCAGATCACACCGGCAGCCGCCCGGAGTGCCCGGGCTTCCAGGTCCGGGTGCTCGTCCAGGGGCATGTGCAGCAGGACCCACGGCGCCTGCCCGCCGGCGGCGGCCGCCTCCATGGCTTCGGGGGCGCCGGAGGCCACCAGACCGTCAACGATCGTGATGGTGCTGGCCGGCACACCCGCCGGGCCACCTCCAGCGGTTCCCGAACCGAGCAGGCCGGCCAGCCGCCGTCGTTCTTCCTTGCTGCCCACCGGCCACTGGCCGTCGACCGGCTGGATGGTTACCCCGACTCCCAGTTGCTCAAGGCCCTGCGCCAGTGCGGCGTTGTAGACGTTGCCGCCGGAGTTATGGCGGATGTTCGCAGGAACCAGGAGCCGGATGGCTGGCAGGGGCAGCATGTCGGCCTTAGTCGCGGTCGAACTCGAGCGCATAGCTCGCCCAGGCATCGGGGTTTTCGCGCAGCGTGACGTCCAGGCCGGCGAGTTCCCGGCCGTCAGTGTCCTCCCGCAGCCGATCCGCGACGGCGCCGGCAATGTACTGCGCCAGCGCCTCGGTGGTGCTCAATTTCCCGGCGAAGTCCGGGTGGTCGTCCAGGTTGCGGTAGTTGAGCCCGGCCAGCACCTCCTCGATCATGCTGCCGGCGGCGCCGATGTCCAGCACGATCGCGTCCTCGTTGAGGGCACGACGGCGGAACGTCACCTCCGCCACGAAGGTCGCCCCGTGCAGGCCCTGGGCAGGCCCGAACGCCTCCCGGGGAAGGCTGTGGGCGATCATGAAGTGGCGGCGAACGGTCAGGCTGAACAATGGTTACCTCGCTGTTTCGGTGGTGGCGGTCCGGTGGTCTTCAGGCAGTGGATCATCAGTGGCGGGATACTCAATCACGTGGCACAGCGCCTCGAGCCGGCCGCCGGCCAGGTCCTGGACCACGCCCGGCAGCTCGGCGAACGCGGAGGCACCTGTGAGGAAGGCATCGAACACCGGATCTGTCAGCAGGGACATGGCGAGTTCCAGCCGGTCGGCGTTGGTCCGGCGGTGCCGGCGGGCCCGCGCCACGGCGCCCACCTGGCTGGCCCGGATGGACAGTCTGCGGGCGTGGAAGTCCTCGCCGAGCGGGATCGTGATTTTCCGGTCGGCGTACCAGGACATCTCGATGATGTCGCCCTCGTCCCCCACGAGCTTCAGGCTGCGCTCCAGCCCGCCTTCGGACGCGGAGCAGTGGAACACGATGTCGCAGTCCGGCAGGGCGTCGTCGGGATGCGCGAAGTCCACGCCCAGCGTGTCGGCAAGGTCGTGGCGGTCGGGGTCCAGGTCGACGAGCTGGAGCCGCGCCAGCGGGAACGTACGCAACAGCGTGGCCACCATGCCGCCCACCAGCCCGGCGCCGATCACGGCGACGCGGTCGCCCAGCCTTGGCCCCGCCTCCCACAGCGCGTTCACGGCCGTTTCCACGGTGCCGGTGAGGACCGCGCGGCGGGGAGGAACGCCGTCGGGAACGCGGGTGAGCGCGGACACCGGCACCACATAACGGTCCTGGTGCGGGTGCAGGCAAAAGACTGTTTGCCCCATCCAGTCATCCGGGCCCTGTTCCACCACGCCCACGGACAGGTAGCCGAACTTTACCGGCGACGGGAACGAGCCCTCCTGGTGCGGGGCGCGCATCTTCTCGGCGATGCAGGGCGGTACGGCGGCCTGGTGGACCACGAGTTCGGTGCCCTTGCTGATGCCCGAATAAAGCGAGCGCACCAGAGCCTCCTCCGGGCCCGGGACGCGCAGCTGCTCGCTGCGCAGTTCACCCCGGCCAGGGGCCACGGTCCAGTATGCGGTTGCTTCATTGTGCTGCTGGGAAGTACTCATCTTGCTTATGAATCTAGTGCCCGGCCCCGATTTCCGGGAAGATGCGTCCCGGCGCGCCCGCTCCGAACGCCGGGCCGCTGACTGTGTTTGCCGGCAAAAGGATGCCGTTTTGGGGATGCGGCCCTTGCTCCGGTACCCTATTCAGGTTGGTGACGTGTCCGAGCGGCCGAAGGTGCAACACTCGAAATGTTGTTTGGTGTAAAAGCCAACGTGGGTTCAAATCCCACCGTCACCGCCAATGAGAAAGACCCCGGTTCCCTTGTAAACAAGGGAACCGGGGTCTTTGCTTTGACCGGAAAGGTCTTGGGTAACGCAGCAGTAGCAGCCTGATGTCATTCATTCCTGCACATCGGCAGTCCGGGATTCATGACCCACCGCTTGCCGGATCTGTGATCGACTTCAACCGAGGATGCTGATGAATAAGAACGCCACTGTAAGGTACTGGCTGGCCCTGGCCGCGATGTACGGGCTGACCCTCAGCGTCGTAGCCATGGCCGACTGGCCTTGGCCGCTGTTTATGGGCGGGGCGTTCATACTCTTCGCCGTCTTACACAGTATTCGATACCGCCAGATGGGCCGGAAGGTTCAAGGCAAGCTTGCTACGGCGGCTGCAGTCCAGGGGCCGAACTGCTCAAGCTGTATGGGTTGCAGACGCTGAACTTGGAGGCGCAGTGTGGCCAGCCGCCGGAGCCCGTCGGCACGGAGGCCGTCACGTGCTACAGTCCCAGAATCAGCGCACGACCGCATGCAAATCGCAATCATTCGGAGGTTCGCGATGCCGGACACCACCTGCCACATGTCGATCTCGCTGGACGGCTTCGTCGCCGGGCCGGACCAGAGCCGTGAGAACCCCCTGGGCAAGCGGGGGCTGGAGCTGCACGGCTGGCACATCGGCGACGCACGGGCCAACGATGCCGACGAGGTCGCGAACGGATGGCTCATGCGCCCGCGGGGCGCGTATGTAATGGGTCGGAACATGTTCGGCCCGGTCCGCGGGGACTGGGATGAGGAATGGACCGGGTGGTGGGGCCCCGAACCGCCCTACCACGCGCCGGTGTTCGTGCTCACCCATCACGGGCATGACCCGATCCAGATGGACGGCGGGACGACCTTCCACTTCGTCACCGAGGGCTTCGACGCGGCCTACTCCGCTGCGTGCCGGGCCGCCGGCGATAACGGCGTGGACATTGCCGGCGGGGCGTCGACCGTCCGACAGGCACTGATCGCCGGCGTGATCGACGAGCTCACCCTCGACATCGCACCGGTCCTGCTCGGTTCGGGCGAGCGCATCTTCGACGGCGTTGAATCCTTCGGCTTCGAACCCGCCGAGGTGCTTCACTCGCCGCTGGCCACCCACATCCGCTATCGCCGCGTCAGCTAGCTCGGGTCCGCCGGACCAGCGATTGCTATTTTTCGGTGATTCTTGCAAGCAGCGCGTCGAGGCCGCCCTGCACAGCGTCGTAGGTTCCTGCGGCTTCAAGGTCGCGCGCGAACTGCTCGTTGAGCCCTCCGGGCGTTGTGTGTGACTGGGCGAGGGCCGCGAAGTCCGCGCCAGGCGAGTCGAGTTCGCCGGACAGGGCAGCGAAGGTGTCGGCGACGTAGCGACGCGCCGCGGCTGTCGGGATGCCGCGGCTGGACAGCCAGTCGGCGATCGTTCCGAGGTAGCGAAAGTACGCCGCTACCGTGCCGGATGCCGCGGACACTGATTCAAATGCCAGCTCGCTGGCGATCTCCATGCTCCCGCCGAGCCGGTCGTACAGCCCCGTTGCTGCCGGCGTTGCCGGGTACACAGGTGTCACGCTTCTGCGAGTCGCCACGGCGGTGAGCGGGATGCTTCGTGCGATGTCCGTCGCGGGCGCGACTGGTCCGGCCAGCTGCGCGACAGGGAATCCGGCTATCGCACTGACCACGGCGTGATTGGCGCGGAACTGCAGTCCGGCCAGCACCTCCGCAGCGTGGCTGGGCAGCAGGCAGACGACCACCACGTCGCTGTCGTCCACGACCTGCTGGTTGTCCACGGCCACCCGCACCGACGGCAACTGCGCCGCGAGCTCTGTCGCTCGTTCGGCGTTCCTTGGGGAAAGCACAATTTCTGGCGGATCGGCCACACCGCGGCAAAGCCCAGTGACGATCGCCGTCGCGATTGAGCCAACTCCAAGGACGCCATAAGTGGTCACCGGACGAATCTACCCTACGACCGGCACCCGGCGGCAGCGTCCGAATCTATTGCAGATACACTCGTTCCGGGTCGTGATGACGCAGCACATCACCCCTACGAACCCCATCCTGATCAATGGCGCCTGCGCGCTTGTGCTGCTAGGAACAGGTACAGCCCAGCCGGTCATCCAGTGACCAATCCGGCGTCGGCACTCCCGGGCCGGGGCGGCGGCCCGCTCATTCCCCGGTTCGCAGAGCGGGCCACCTACCGAGGCCGTAGATCCAGGAGACCCGTTACGGCGACGGTAGGGGGATAGTACCGCCGCGGGCTTGGGAAAAAGTGGCTCCGATTTGAGACCTAAGCAAGCTTTCCATTAGTTTTGACAGGGACGCTCCGTGTTCCCCCATATATGGAGCGGTTGCCTAGAAGAACCCCGCTGCACGGTTGTGCAGCGGGGTTCTTCGCTGCCTGTGCCGACAGCTGGGGTGTTACTCGGAGCCGGACTTCTGGTCCCGGTCGAGAAGGTTCTTCTTGATCTCGTCCAGTTTCTCCTTGATGACCCGCTCCGCATCCGAGATCGTCTTCCCTGCGCTGCTCAGCGGGTCCAGCTGCACGTACACCTCGTGCGCCACGGGCAGGTCATACTCGTCCTTCAGGTGCGTCCCGCCGCCGACCCCTTCCAGGCTCAGGTACACCTGGGCGTCGGTGCGGGCGATTCCGGCGATCCTGCCGAACACCACGGTGAAATCGTTCGGCTGAAAGCTGACCGTCTGGCCAACGTGGCTGCGGTCAAGCTCCCCCGCCGTCACGGCCTTTTCGTACTGGCTTCCGCTGTAGTTCATCGCTACTCCTCAATTTGGGCGTGGTGACTTACGCCAGCAGTCTATGGCGGACGGGCGGCACGCGCTTGAATGGTTGCAGATCTTTTCGCGGGCAGGAGTCACACATGAACGCCAAGGGCACCAGGAGCACGGACTACGCCTTCGTCACGGTCTGGCGGGTGGCAGGGACCACGGATGACGTCGCCGAAATCCTGGGCGATCCTGTCGGACTGGCCACCTGGTGGCCCTCCGTGTACCTCAGCGTGGACCCCATCCATCCGGGCACGGAGAACGGTGTGGGGCGGATGGCCAGGCTCCACACCAAGGGCTGGCTCCCTTACACCCTCCGCTGGACGCTGACCGTCACGGAACCGATCACCAGCAGCGGCTTCGCGATCCGCGCAACCGGCGACCTGGACGGGACAGGGCGCTGGACGTTCGAGCAGGACGGACCGGAAGTCCTGATCACCTACGACTGGCGGGTCAGTGCCACCAAGCCGCTGCTGAGGCGGCTCAGCTGGCTGCTGAAGCCCGGCTTCGCGGCCAACCACCGCTGGGCAATGGCCCGCGGGCAGGAGAGCCTTGCGCTGGAGCTGCGCCGCCGGCGCGCGGGCACCGGTCCGCATTCCGTCCCCGCGCCACCGCCGCCCACGTTCCCGCGGGTGGCGGGGCGTGGGCGGCGGAGGGACCGGCGGATTCGTGGCTAGGCG
This sequence comes from Arthrobacter globiformis NBRC 12137, assembly GCF_000238915.1. Lineage (GTDB taxonomy): Bacteria > Actinomycetota > Actinomycetes > Actinomycetales > Micrococcaceae > Arthrobacter > Arthrobacter globiformis. The sequence goes on from NZ_BAEG01000047.1 coordinate 99,822, forward strand.
TTAGCCAGTACGGGCTCCGGCGGTGCCTGGTTCCGGCTGGCCTTCGGCTTGGCGAACCGCAGGTACAGCGACGGGACAACGAACAGGTTGAGCAGCGTGGACGTTACCAGCCCGCCGAGGATCACCAGGGCCATGGGATGTTCAATCTCATGGCCGGGGATGTTCCCCAGGACCACCAGCGGCACCAGGGCAAGCCCCGTGGCCAGGGTGGTCATGAGGATCGGCGAGAGGCGTTCCCCGGCGCCCCGCAGCACCAGTTCGGGACCGAACTTTTCACCCTCATATTTCTCCAGATGCTGGCAGTGATTGACGAGCAGGATGCCGTTCCTGGCAGCGATTCCCATGACCGTCAGGAAGCCCACAATGGACCCCAGTGACAGCACGCCTCCGCCCATGAAGGCGGCGAATACTCCGCCCACCAGGGCAATCGGGAGCGTGAGGATCACCAGCGTCGCCAGCCGCCAGCTTCCGAAGGCCACCTGCAGGAGCAGGTAGATCACGGCGAGCGCCCCGATGGCGAGTGTCAGGAGGGTGTTGGTCGCCGCCTGGCGCTCCTGGAACTCACCCAGGATCTGCGTCCGGAAGCCCGGAGGCAGCTCAACCTTCTTGAGCCCTTCCTCCATGGCCGCAACCACGTTGCCCAGGGTGCCTTCCTTCACGTTGGCCTGGATATCAATCCGCCTGGAGTGCGCATCGCGCTGGATGACGTTCGGGGTCGGCTTGACCTGGACGCTGGCCACGTCGGACAGCAGGATCTTCTGCCCGCTCGGTGTATCGATGGGCAGGTTCCGGATGGCCGTGATATCGGAACGGACCTCCGGCGGGCTCCAGACCTGGACGTCGTATGCCTTGCCGCCCCGGTAGACGTCGCCGACTTCCTCGCCGGCCACCATGGTTGCTGCGGCCCGGCGGACGTCGCCCGGCTTCAGCCCGTAGCTCTGGGCCTTTGCCAGATCAACCTCGATATTGATCTGCGGAATGTCCTTTTGCAGGGCCGTCTGGACGTCAATGGCCCCTTCGGTTCCGTCAAAGATCGCATGGATCTCCGCCGCCTTTGAGCGCAGGAGAGCCAGGTCGTCCCCGTAAAGCCGGACGACGACGGCGTTGCTGGCACCGGTGAGAACCTCGCGGATTCTTTCCTTCAGGTAGGTCTGGACGTCGCGGACGATGCCGGGATAGCCATCCACCACTTCATGGATGGACTTCAGTGTCTGGTCATAGTCCACGGCGGGGTCGATGCTGATCCAGTTCTCACCGAAGTACACGCCCACGACCTCGTCGGCGTTGAAGGCCTGCCCGATGTGGGAGCCGCAGTTCCGGACACCCTTAATGGTGAGCAGTTCCTCGCAGGCCTTCTGGCTGACGCGGTACTCCTCCGTGACCGACGTGCCCGGCTGGGTCAGCCAGTGCATCAGGAAGTCGCGTTCCTTGAAGTCAGGCAGCAGCGATTGCCCAAGCAGCGGTGCCGTGACAGCACCGATGGCCGCCATGGCCCCGAAGGTGGCGTACCCCGCCACGGGCCGCCTCACCATCCGGCTCAGGACGGCGCGGTAGCCGCGTTTCAGCACCCTCACCAGCGGAGGTTCCTGTTCCTTCAGCGGAACTTTCCGCATGAAGATCAGTGCCAGCGCGGGTGTGACGGTCAGTGCCACGAGCATCGATGCCAGCACCGCCAGGGTGTAGGAGATGGCCAGCGGCCTGAAGAAGGCCCCGGTCAGTCCCTGGAGGAAGAAGATCGGCACCGCCGCAGCGATGATGATCAACGTGGCATAGATGATCGGACCGCGGACCTCAAGGGAGGCTTCCAGGACCACTGAGGCCGTGGACCGCGTCCCGCCCTCCGCCCGGTGCTGCCGGAGTCTTCGGATGATGTTCTCGATGTCGATAATCGCATCATCCACCACCACCCCGACGGCAATCACCAGCCCCGCCAGGACCATGGTGTTCACCGATGCTCCAGTGAGGTAGAGGACGGAGGCCGCCGTCACCAGCGACAGCGGGATGGCGATCAGGCTGATCAGCGCCGTCCGCCACTGGAAGAGGAACGCGCCGAGCACCAGGATTACGAGGATGCAGCCCAGCATCAGCGCGCGGCTGAGGTTGTTCAGGGATTCCTCGATGAACGTTGCCGGTCGGAAGATCTCCGTGTCGATGGTGATGCCGCTGAGTCCCGGCTCCATCTGCTCCAGCGCCGCCTCAACACCCCTGGTGACTTCCAGGGTGTTGCCCCACGGAAGTTTCTCCACGATGAGCATCAGCCCTTCGCCCTGGTTGATCACGGCGTCGCCAATGAGCGGCTGGTGGTCCTCCACCACATTGGCCACGTCACCAAGGCGGAGCGGCTTCCCGTTCTTCTCCTCGATGGTGACCTCCGCAAGATCCTTCGGTGTGGTGATCGGCAGCACGTGCTGGATGCTGAGCCGCTGGTTGGGCGTCTCTAAGTGGCCGCCGGTACCGATGACGGACCCCGGTGAGTACTGCAACAGGCCCGCGTCAAGGGCGTTGGCGGTCACTTCCATGACCTGGTTCAGGCTGACATCATTGGCCTTCAGTTTCTCCGGAATCGCCTGCACCTGCAGCATCTGCAGGCGCTCACCCCAGATGGCTATGTTGGCCACACCGGGGACACGCAGCAGGTGGGCCCGGATCTTCCAGTAAGTGATCATGGACATTTCCATGAGCGACCGCTGATCCGATGTCAGACCGATCTTCATGACCCGGCTGGTGGACGAAAGCGGCTGCAGCATCACCGGCGGGGCCGCCCAGGTGGGCAGCGACGGCGTGACGGTGGCGATCCGCTCCGAAACCAGCTGGCGGGCCTTGAGGAGGTCCGCCCCCGGAGCGAAGATCAGCACGATTGAGGACAGCTGCTCCACGGACTTGGAGCGGATCTCGTCCAGACCCTCGACGCCGTTCAGTGCGTCTTCGAGCGGGACGGTCACCAGCTGCTCGACCTCGGCAGCGGTGAGGCCGATGGCGATGGTCTGGATCTCCACCTTCGGCGGGGCAAATTCGGGAAAGACGTCCACCGAGGCCGTGCTGAGCTGGACGCCGCCGAACGCCATCATTGCCACCGCGATGGCCACCACCAAGGCGCGGAATTTCAGGCTGAACCCGACAATCCGGCGCATGTCAGTGACCCTTAGTGCCGAATTCGGCGCCGAACAGTTCCGCGGCACCAACGGTGACTACATCGGTTCCTGCAGGCGGACCGGACCGGAGCTGGACCTTGTTGTCGACGATCTTGTCCACGGTCACCGCGGCCCGGATGTACGTCCGCGGCTCGGGGTTCGTGTAGACCCAGGTCTTGCCGTTGGCGTCGTAGACCAGTGCTCCGTAGGGCACCTGCAGCGGACTGCCTTCACCCTTGGCCACCTTCACCGTGGTCACTGACAGCCTTTCCACTGCCTTGTCGGTCAGCGTCAGCTTGTTCAGGTCAGGGCCGGCCTTTTCCATGGTTGACGCTGCCTGCCCGGCGGGTGTCGCCGCAGTTTTCACTGTCGCACAGCCGGCGAGGCTCATTGATGCTGCGCAGGCCAGCACGAGAACAGAACGCCAGCCCCCAAAACCACTCTTGCTTTTCATGACAATTCCGACCTCTCTGCCAGAACCGGTCCATTGTTGTTCACCAATGAGCTCCCCCAGTCCGTGTTGGTGCGTGGACCAATGCGGAGGAAGAGGATCGGCAGAATAAATAGGGTCAGCAGGGCCGAGGTGATAAGCCCGCCCCACACAACCAGCGCCAGCGGAAGGAGCATGCCTCCGCCGACCGGCCCGCCCAGGAGCACCAGGGGCACCAGCGCCAGCCCGGTGATCACGGTGGTCAGAACAGTCGGCATCAGCCGTTCCCCGGCCGCCTGCCGCATCAGGTGCGCCGGCGACTCCGACGGGGCACGGGACTGCAGGGACTGGTACGTTCCCATCAGCATGATCACGTCCCGGACTGCCAGGGCGAGCACCGCCGCCAGGGCCACCAGCACGTAGACCGAGCCGAAACCGCCGGCCAGGTCCGCAGCAAGGATGCCGCCGGACAGTGCCACCGGAAGCAGCACGAAGACCAGCCCCGCGAGCCGCCAGTTGCCGAGGACCGTCAGCAGAAGGACCAGGATGCCGGCTGCTGCCGCCAGGGCGAGCCACCAGATGAACGCGCCGGCGGCCTCCTTTTCGGCGTACTGCGGCGGGATCTCAGCATGGTACTCCACCGGGAACTGCATTCCCTTGATGGCGGCCTGGACGTCCCTGGTGACGTCACCGAGATTGCGGCCCTGGATGTTGGCCACGACATCGATGCGCCGGGAGGTGTCGTCATGGTGGATCACGGTCTGGTTCGGGCGGAGCGTGACCGTGGCCACGTCACCCAGCCTGACCTGCCCGCCTTCAGGCTTGTCGACCATCATTTCCGTAACACTGGTCAGGCTGTTGCGGGTGGATTCCGTGCCCTTGACGATCACCTGGAACACCTTTTGCTGCTCGAACAGGTACCCGACCTCGATGCCCTGCAGGACGGTGGCAGCCGCCCGCCTGACATCGCCCGGCTTGATGCCCTGCTTCTGCGCCTTGGCGAGGTCAACCTCGATCTCCGCAACAGGCTGGTCTACGGTGACATCCACCTGCGGCTCAACCACGCCGTCGGTACGCGACAGGATCCCGCGGATTTCATCTGCCTTCTGGCGCAGGATGTCCAGGTCCACGCCGTAGACGCGCACCCTGAACTGGCGGTTGTCGATTGCGCTGGCGGCAGCAACCTGCTGCTCCGGGTAGGTGGTTACCTTCGCCGTCAGGCCCGGGTACCCCTCAACAATCTCGCGAACATCAGAGCGCACCCTGCTGATGTTGGCGCCGTCCTCCATGGTCACCCAGAGTTCGCCGGCATTGACGTCAGAGGAGGTGTCGGAGGTAATGGCGCGTCCCACGTGGCCGCCCACGGAGGAGACTCCGCGGATTGCGCTGAGCTCTTCGCTGGCGCTGGTCATCACCCTGTTCATCACTTCGGTCCCTGTGCTTGCCGCCGACTCCCATTCGACAAGGAGGGTCCGGTCGGGAACAGCCGCCACAACGGGAAGCTCCTTCGTGGCGCCGGGCACGATTGCAAGTGCGGCTATTGCCATCGCCGCAGCCGCAAGGGCGAACACTGCGGCCACCGTTCCGGTGAACGCCCTCGCCGAGCGCTCATAGCCGAGCCGGGCCTTCCGGATTACCGAAAGGCTGCGCCGGGCCCGCCTGTGACCCCGCAGCAGCAGGCTCGCAAGGGCCGGTGTGACTGTCAGGGCGACGAGCATCGCCACGGCAGTTGCCAGCAGGTAAGAGAGCACGAGGGGCTTCAGGAACGCCCCTTCCACGCCCGGCACAAACAGTGCCGGTGCCAGGGCAAGCAGCGCGGTGAGGCCGGCGAACAGGACCGGCACGCGGGACCGCTGCAGACCGTGGGCAAGCAGGGCTTCACGCGACACCCGGTCATCGGCCGATTCCCGCCTGAAGCTGTGGAGGTCGGTGATGACATCGCCGATGACGAGGACGAGGGCAAGTACCAGACCCGAGAACGCCATGATGTTCAGGACCGCTCCCTGGAACTGCAGCACTAGCGCAGCAGCCGTGGCCGCCACGGAGATGGCCACGAAGGCCAGCAGGGCGTAACGCCAGGACCGGAACGCGAGGCCGATCGCCGCGGTAACCACGAGGAGGCTGACCAGCAGGGCAAGTCCCAGGCTGCCTACGGCGGACTCAACAAACGTGGCCGGCCGGAACACGGTGGAGTCCACAGTGATGCCGGAGAGGCCCGGACGCAGACCGTCCAGTACCGCCTCAACGCCCTTTGTCACGTCCGCAACACTGGTGTCCGGGAACTTCTCGATGACCAGCAGCAGGCCGGGCGACTTGCCGGTGACAGCGTCGCCGATCAGGGGCTGGTGGTCCTCGCTCAGGGTGGTGACGTCGGACAGCGTCAGCGTCTTGTCAGAGGCGCCCTCAACGCTGACCTTGCCGAGATCCTCAGGCGTCCGGATCGGCAGCACATGCTGGATGCCGATGCGCTGGTTGGCGGATTCGAGGAATCCGCCCGTACCCGGGGTCGAAGCTTCAAGGAAACTCAGGGGGGACACCCACACCGCGTTGCCGGCGGTCTCGACCACCTGGTTGAGGGTGACGTTCTTCGCCCGGAGCTGTTTGGGGTCCACCTGAACCTGCAGCTGCTGTTCGCGCTGGCCGTAGATGGAGACATTTGCCACCCCCGGGACACCCATCAGCGCCGGCTTGACGTCCCAGCGGGCCAGGACCGACATGTCGATTGGCGAGACGTCCTGGGACGTCATCTGCACCATCATGACGCGGCTCGTCGAGGAGAGCGGCTGCATCAGCACCGGCGGAGACGACACGTTGGGCAGCGCGAAAGCCTGCGTCAGGCGCTCGGCAACGAGCTGCCGGGCGCGGAGAATATCGGTGCCGGGCTCAAAAACCATCTCAATGGAGGAAAGGCCCGGGACTGACTTCGAACGTATTTCGTCGAGCCAGGCAACTCCGTTCAGGAGGTCGGCCTCCATGGGTGAGGTAATAAGCTGTTCGACCTCAACGGCGGACAGGCCCAGTGCCTCGGTTTGAATTTCCACGTGCGGTGGAGAGAATTCTGGAAGATTATCCACTGACATTGACGGCAGGGTCGTTAAACCGAACCCTAAAACACCGGCAGCAGCGGCTAAAACGATCAATCGAAACTTTAGACTCCAGCGGACAAGCCAACCGGTCATAACCTCAGCCCCCATCGTTATTGGCTCCGGCGGCGTTGCCGGAACCAATGACTGATGCGCCTCTTAAGGTACGTCCACAGCGGCGTTGCTGTGGACGAGTGCCGAGCTGTCTCCCCGCAACCCTGCGTGTCCCCCTTACCGGAGGACACTTCTGGCCAAGGGAGTGATGATGGACCGCGGCCAGACTATGAGCGTTATTTCCTAGCCGGCTTTCCCTGCCGGCTTTTCGATTTCTACGCAAAATTGGACAAGCGAGACCAAGATCAGTTTGGCACACCGAAATCTGCAGATCAACGCAACATTTGCGCTGAAATTAGCCAATTCTGCGCCACCGAAGTGGTTTATCGTTGCATCACCGTCGGCAGAAACCGGTTTGGGCCGAACGGATGGAGCCTGCGGGCCGATGTCACAATCCGGACATCAAATCCGGGTGTCCGCCGCGCCATCGTTGACTCCGGCAGGAACGCCCGCAATGTTAGAGCCATGAGGCCACAGCGAATCACCAAAGGACTAATAGGTACGACGGCGGCTGCCGCACTGGCGCTGCTACTCGCCGCCTGCGGGCCAAGCCAGCCCGCCAGCCAGGGGACTACCGAACCGGCACCCGGCTCAGCCACCCCGAGCACCCAGTCGGCCCCCGAAACTTCCGCGCCGTCGTCGTCCTCTGCCGCCCCCGCCCAACCCCAACCAGCGTCCCCGACGGCCACTTCAGCGGCACCCCAGTCCACCGCCGCCGGCACCCAGCTGTGCAAGGCCTCCGGACTGAAGGCCACCACGGACGCCACAGGCGGCGGTGCCGCCGGCAGCGTTTATATGGAGCTGATCCTGACCAACAGCGGCAAATCCGCCTGCCACCTGAAGGGCTTCGCCGGTGTGTCGCTGACCACCGGGCCCAACGGGCAGCCGATCGGGGCACCGGCGCAGCGCGATACCTCCGTCGCCGTCCAGGACGTCCTGCTGGCGCCCGGGAAGTCCGGCACGGCGGTGCTCCGTTACACCCAGGCGGGGAACTACCCGGACTGCGCCAAGACCGCAGCCGCCGGCTTCCGGGTCTACCCGCCGGAGGACACCGCGTCGCTGTTCGTGGCACGGCCCTCGGATGCCTGCAGCAATGCCTCGATTGAGCTCCTGAGCATCGGCGCGTTCCAGGCCCGCTAGGGCAAAGTCTGCCGCAACCACCCTGCCCTCCTGCAAGCCTGTTCCGCCCCCAACTTCGTAAGTACACTTACGGTTAGTCGGGGTCCTGGCTGGCAGGGCGGGGCCAGCCGCGGGAACGCCTCGCGACAAAGACGCAGGCCAAAGGCAGGTTGAGACACGTGACGTCACTCTGGTTGGACCGGACCGACACTTTCACCAGCGACCCCTTCACCCCCGGCGAGTCCTTTGACACCGTGGTGGTGGGTGCGGGCCTGACCGGCCTGACCACGGCGCTGCTGCTGGCCCGCTCGGGACAGGACGTGCTCGTCCTGGAGGCACGCGGGCTGGGCGCAGTGGCCACCGGCAACACCACCGCCAAGGTAACCCTGCTGCAGGGCACCGTGCTCTCCGCCCTCCGGCAGCAATACCCGCAGAAGGTTGTGGACGCCTATGTGTCCGGCAACCGGGAGGGGCAGGCGTGGCTGCTTCGGTACTTGGAACAGCGGGGTGTGCCGTTCCAGCTGCGCGACGCGTACACCTACGCCACCACCACGCAGGGTACGGAAGCGGTCCGCGCGGAGCTTGTCGCGGCCCTTAGCGCCGACCTGGAAGTGGACTACGTCCGGGATGCTGGCCTGCCGTTTCCCGTGCGGGGAGCCGTGCGCCTCCGCGGTCAGGCCCAGATCAACCCCATGGACGTGCTCACTTCACTCGCAGAGGACGTCCGGAGCCACGGCGGCCGGATTGTCACTGGGGTGCGGGTCCGGAACGTCACCGGCGCGGGGCCATCAACCATCCACGTTGACCGCGGATCGGTCCAGGCCGACTCGGTGGTGCTGGCCACGGGCAGCCCGATCCTGAACCGCGGCCTCTACTTCGCCAAGCTCAAACCGAACCGCTCCTACGCCGCAGCCCTGGAGCTGACCGGAGATGCCACACCGCCCGAAGGCATGTACCTGTCCGTCGAACAGCCCGTGCGTTCCCTCCGGGACTACCCTGCGGACGGCCGGAATCTCCTCCTCGTGGGTGGCAACGGGCACCCGGTAGGAAAGGCGCACTCGGAACAGGCGCACCTGGAGGATGTCCTGTCCTGGGCGCGGCAGCACTTCCCCGTTGCCGCGGTCACCCACACGTGGTCCGCGCAGGATTATCAGGCCACCAACCTCATGCCGTTCTTCGGCAAGTTCCCGCGCGGCCGCGGACGCATCTTCTTCGCCACCGGCTACAACAAATGGGGCATGACCAACGCGGTGGCCGCATCCCTGGGCATCGCCGCGGACATCCTCGGAGGCCACCTGCCGTGGGCCAACACCATCCACCGCCGGGTGACATCGCCTCCGGGCGCAGCCTCTGCCGTGACCCTGAATGCCGGAGTGGCCGCCACGCTGGCCAAGGACTGGGGCAGACTGAAAAAGCTGCCACCGGCCGACGGCGCCGTGCCGGCCGAGGGCACCGGAACCGTGGCCCTGCGCGACCGGAAGCCCGTGGCCACGTCCACCGTTAACGGAACGACGTGCAGCCTGTCCGCCGTCTGCACGCATCTGGGCGGCATCCTGCACTGGAATGACAACGAGAAGTCCTGGGACTGCCCGCTGCACGGCTCCCGGTTCAGCAGCGACGGGCAGGTCCTTGAAGGGCCGGCCACGCGCGACCTTCCGCCGGCCGGGTAGAGAACTTCTGATGTTCCTATAGGTGTCAGTGCCGTGAGGCATGATGGAGGCATGCAGTCGCAGGAGCCCGCCGGTACCTCCACCGGCACGTCCACCGGGGACTCGATGGGCCAGTTCAGCCGACCCACCAGGGAGTGGTTCCTCGGTGCCTTCTCCGAGCCCACCCCCGCCCAGCAGGGGGCCTGGAACGCGATTTCATCCGGTTCACACGCCCTCGTGGTGGCGCCCACCGGCTCAGGCAAGACCCTGGCCGCGTTCCTTTGGGCTCTGGACCGGCTCCTGGTGTCCGGGTCGGCCGCACCCGATGCTGCTTTGCCCGATGCTGAGGTGCTGCCAGGTCTCGAAGAGCCTCCTGCCGGTGCCAAGCCCAAACAGTCCCGGGCACGGAAGCCCAAGCGGAAAACCCGCGTACTGTACATCTCCCCGCTCAAGGCGCTTGGCGTCGACGTCGAACGCAACCTCCGTTCTCCCCTCATCGGCATCACCCAGACCGCGAAGCGGCTGGACCTGCCGGCTCCCCTGATCACGGTCGGAGTCCGGTCCGGCGACACCCCCGCCTCGGACCGCCGTGCCCTGCTCAGCAATCCGCCGGACATCCTGATCACCACCCCCGAGTCCCTCTTCCTGATGCTCACCTCCAGGGCTCGGGAAACGCTCAGCGAGGTGGACACCGTCATCGTGGACGAGGTCCACGCCGTTGCCGGCACCAAGCGCGGGGCACATCTCGCCGTCTCGCTCGAGCGCCTTGATGCTTTGTTGCCCGCGCCCGCCCAACGGATCGGGCTCTCGGCCACTGTTGAACCGCGGGAACTCGTGGCTCAGTTCCTGGCCGGCTCCGCCCCGGTGGAGATTGTGGCCCCTCCCTCGCGGAAGAACTGGGACCTCACGGTGTCTGTACCTGTGGAGGACATGTCAGACCTTCAGGGCGCCGCCGGGGCTTTCGATTCCGGGCCGGCGTCGGGACTGCAGCCGCAGGCCTCCATCTGGCCCCATGTGGAGGAAAAGATCGTGGACCTGGTGCTGGCCAACCAGTCCACCATCGTCTTCGCCAACTCGCGGCGGCTGGCCGAACGCCTCACGGCCCGGCTCAACGAAATCCACGCGGAACGCCAGCTCCTGGCAGTTGGCGGAGGCTGGGATGACCCTGCTCCGCCGGCGCCCGGAGGCGTGCCCACGTCCACCGGCACACCTGCGCACATGATGGCGCAGGCCGGAAGCACCGCAGGGGCTGAACCGTTGCTGGCACGGGCCCACCACGGCTCAGTATCCAAGGACCAGCGGGCCCTCATCGAGGACGACCTCAAGTCCGGCCGGCTGCGCTGCGTGGTGGCCACGTCCTCGCTGGAACTCGGCATCGACATGGGTGCCGTGGACCTCGTGGTGCAGGTCGAGTCCCCGCCCTCCGTTGCCAGCGGCCTGCAGCGGGTGGGCCGCGCCGGGCACCAGGTGGGCGAGATTTCCCAGGGCTACCTGTTCCCCAAGCACCGGGCCGACCTGGTGCACACCGCCATCACCGTTGAGCGCATGCTGGAGGGCAAGATCGAACGGCTCAGCGTCCCGGCCAACCCACTGGACATCCTGGCCCAGCAGACCGTCGCGGCCACCGCGCTCGGCAGCATCGACGTGGAGGAATGGTTCTCCACCGTCCGCCGCTCAGCCCCGTTCGCCACACTTCCCCGGTCCGCCTACGAGGCCACACTGGACCTGTTGGCCGGGCGCTACCCCTCGGATGAATTCGCCGAACTCCGGCCCCGGATCGTCTGGGACCGCAACGCCGGGACCATCGAGGGCAGGCCCGGCTCCCAGCGGCTGGCCGTCACGTCCGGCGGCACCATCCCGGACCGCGGGCTGTTCGGCGTCTACATCATCGGCACGGAGACCGAGGGATCGGCTTCCCCGGCCGCAGCGGGTGACGGCAAGGGGTCCGGCACGGCCCCGGCCAAGGGAGGCCGGCGGGTCGGCGAGCTGGACGAGGAGATGGTCTACGAATCCCGCGTCGGAGACATCTTCGCGCTGGGCGCCACCAGCTGGAAGATCGAAGACATCACCCATGACCGCGTCCTGGTGTCCCCCGCCTTCGGCCAGCCCGGCAAGCTGCCGTTCTGGAAGGGCGATTCGCTGGGACGCCCCGTTGACCTGGGCCGCGCCCTCGGCGCGTTCGTCCGTGAACTGTCGGCGTCCGACGTCGGCCCTGCCACCGAGCGCTGCAAGGCCAGCGGCCTTGACGACTTCGCCGCAAACAATCTGCTGCAGTACCTGTCCGAACAGAAGCTGGCCACAGAGGTGGTCCCCAGCGACACGACGCTCGTAGTGGAACGCTTCCACGACGAACTCGGCGACTGGCGGGTCATCCTGCACAGCCCGTTCGGCATGCCGGTCCATGCGCCGTGGGCCCTCGCCGTGGGCCAGCGGCTGAACCAGCGCTACGGCCTGGACGGATCGGCCATGGCCGCCGACGACGGCATCGTGCTCCGCGTGCCGATGATGGAGGACGAACCTCCCGGAGCCGAGCTCTTCCTGTTCGACCCCGAGGAACTGGAACAGATTGTCACCGCCGAGGTGGGTGGCAGTGCCCTGTTCGCCTCCCGCTTCCGCGAGTGCGCGGCGCGTGCCCTGCTGCTGCCCCGGCAGACCCCCGGCAAGCGGCAGCCGCTGTGGCAGCAGCGGCAGCGGTCCGCCCAGCTGCTGGACGTCGCGCGGAAGTACCCGGCATTTCCGATCGTGCTGGAAACCGTCCGCGAGTGCCTCCAGGATGTGTACGATCTGCCGGCCCTGAAGGATATCGCCGCCTCGGTTGAGCGGCGCGAACTCCGGATTGTCCAGACCACCACCCAGCAGCCGTCCCCGTTCGCCAAGTCCCTGCTTTTCGGCTATGTGGCGCAGTTCCTCTATGAGGGCGATTCCCCGCTCGCCGAACGCCGGGCGGCCGCGCTGGCCCTGGACTCCACGCTGCTCAACGAACTCCTGGGCCGCGTGGAACTGCGCGAGCTTCTGGACGCCAGGGTCATCGACGCCACCGAACGCGAGCTTCAGCGCCTTGCCCCCGACCGGAAAGTCCGGGGCATGGAGGGTGTGGCCGATCTCCTCCGGCTGCTCGGGCCACTGGACCCCGGGGAAGTCGCCGCCAGGCTTGCCCCGCCAGCGGATACCCCGCCGGTTGAGCCCGTCGAGACCCCGCCGTCCCAGGCAACGACGGCCGAAGCTGCCGCCCACCTCGCCGCCCTGCAGCGGGCGAACCGGGCCATCAAGGTGACACTCTCCGGCGTCGAACGCTTCGCCGCGGTGGAAGACGCCGCCAGGCTGCGCGACGCCATCGGCGTCCCGCTGCCCATGGGCGTTCCCCTCGCCTTCATCGAGCCGGTGGCGGACCCGCTGGGCGACCTCGTCTCGCGCTATGCCCGCACCCATGGCCCGTTCACCGCCACCGAAGCCGCAGCCAGGCTGGGACTGGGTGCGGCCGTCGTCGGAACTGCCCTGAAGCGGCTCGCGGCGGACGGCCGCGTGGTGGAAGGCGAATTCCGGCCCCACGCCGAGCCCGCTGACGCCGGCTCCGCTGCCGGCGAAAGCCCGGCAGCCGCGCTGTCTGACCCCGGTTCCGGACTTGACCCCGTCGCCGAAGCGGCGGCTGCGTCGGCCGCCGCCTCGGCCGCCGTGGCCCTGGCCGGCAGCGAATGGTGCGACGCCGAAGTCCTCCGCAAGCTCCGCCGTCGCTCGCTCGCCGCGCTGCGGGCAGAGGTGGAACCCGTGGACATTACCGCCTACGGCCGGTTCCTGCCGGCCTGGCAACATGTCCGCACGCCGGGCGCGGGACGGGGACAGCCGGCGCTGCGCGGACTCGACGGCATCATCACCGCCGTGGACCAGCTCTCCGGCGTGCCCATACCGGCGTCGGCCTGGGAACCGCTGGTGCTCGCCAGCCGGGTGTCCAATTACCAGCCCGCCATGCTGGATGAACTGATGGCCGCCGGGGAGGTTCTTTGGTCAGGTGCCGGTGCGCTTCCGGGCAACGACGGCTGGATCAGCCTGCACCTGGCAGATTCGGTGGAACTGACGCTGAACCCGGCCCCTGACTTTGAACCGGGTGACGCCCAGCGTCGGCTGCTGGACCACCTGCAGGCCAACGGCGGGGGTTACTTTTTCCGGCAGCTGACGGACATTGCCGGCGGCATGGACGCGGTGCTGGGCGACCAGGACGTCGTGTCCGCCATCTGGGATCTGGCCTGGGCAGGCCGGGTCACCGGTGACACGTTCGCCCCGGTCCGGTCCCTGATCGCCGGCGGGCACACGGCCCACCGGCAGGTCGCTCGCGCGCCGCGCGCCAGGGCGCCGCGCCTCAGCCGGCTGGGACGCTCGCACGGCACGGGCCTGCTCGGCTCGCCGGGACTGTCCGGCGGACGTTACGGGTCCGTCAGCGGCGCTGTCCCCACCCCGCCCCTCGCGGCCGGGCGCTGGTCCGCGCTGCCCACGCCCGAGCTCGATCCCACCATCCATGCCCGCGCCACGGCGGAGCTTCTGCTCGACAGATACGGGGTGGTCACCCGCGGATCCGTCATGGCAGAGAACATCCTGGGCGGCTTCGGGCTCATGTACAAGGTCCTGGCCCGTCTGGAGGAAGCCGGACGGTGCCGGCGGGGGTACTTCATCGAGCATCTCGGTGCTGCGCAGTTCGCCGTGCCCGCTACCGTCGACCGGCTGCGCACGTACACCGAGGACGCCCAGCTGGCCAAGCCGGAACCCGTGGCGCTGGCCCTGGCGGCAACAGATCCGGCCAACCCCTACGGCGCAGCCCTGCCGTGGCCCGCCGGCAATGTCGAAGCCGGCAGCGGGCACCGCCCGGGGCGGAAGGCCGGTGCGCTGGTGGTGCTGGTCGACGGCGCGCTGGTGCTGTACGTCGAACGCGGCGGCAAGACGCTGCTGGTTTTCACGGAAGACCACTCCGTCCTTGCCGCCGCCGCCGGAGCCCTCGTGGACGTGGTGAAGCGCGGGGCAGTGGACAAGCTCATCATGGAAAAGGTCAACGGCCACGGCATCCTCGACACCCCTGCGGCATCGGCGCTGACTGCAGCCGGCGCCTACTCCACACCGAAAGGGCTGAGGATCCGTGCCTGAAGGTGATTCGGTCTGGCGCGCCGCCAACCAGCTGCATACCGCCCTCGCCGGCCAGAAACTCCTCGCATCGGATTTCCGCGTGCCCCGCTTCGCCACACTGAACCTGGCCGGCTGGACCATGGAGGAGGTGGTCCCCCGCGGCAAGCACCTGCTGATGCGGCTCGCCGGCCCGGCCCACGAGCGGCTGACCATCCACTCGCACCTGAAAATGGAGGGCAGCTGGCAGGTCTACCCGCCGGGAGGCAGGTGGCGGAAGCCGGGATTCACGGCCCGGTGCGTGCTCCGCACGGCCGTTGCCGACGCCGTCGGGTTTTCCCTTGGCCTGCTTGAGGTGATCAAGACCAGCGAAGAGGACAAGGCAGTGGGGTTCCTGGGGCCCGACTTACTGGGACCGGACTGGGACCCGGCCGAGGCCGAGCGCCGCGTGGCGGCGAAGCCCGACGTGCCGGTCGGTGTGGCCCTCCTGGACCAGAGCAACCTCGCGGGCATCGGGAACATCTACCGCTGCGAGGTGTGCTTCCTGGCCGGGATCCATCCGGCGTCGCCCGTTGCCGCGGTGCGCGACTGGCCCGCCATGTTTGCCGACGCCAAGCAGCTCCTTGAGGCGAACCTCGGACCGGGCCGCCGGACCACGCTGCTCAACGCCCGTGGAACTCCGGTGGGCCGCTCGGCCGGGCGGCCCGGCTACTGGGTGTACCGGCGCGAGCACCAGCCGTGCCTGCGCTGCCGGACCCCCATCCGCCGCGCCGTGCTGGGCAAGACCGTGCCAGGCAAAAGTGCTCTGGGAAAAAGTGCTGTGGGAAACGCAGCGGCGGGCAGCCCCGGCAGTGGTGCGGCCGTCACGGAAGAACGCGACATCTACTTTTGTCCGACATGCCAGCCCCTGCTGGGCGGCCCCGAAGCCTGACGGCCACGGACCCGCCCGCAGAACGAACTGTGTCAGGACGCTGTCGCCGGTGCCGCTGACCGGTCCTCGCGGTCCCCGGACTTTGCATTGACAGGACTGCCGGCGCCTCCACGGGCGGCCGGAACCAGGAAGTACGGCAGCAGGAGCTGGACCAGCGGACCGATCGCCAGGGCATAAACCACGGTTCCCACGCCGACCGAGCCGCCCAGCAGCCAGCCCGCGGCGAGCACCACCACCTCGATCAGCGTGCGGGACAGGCGCACGGACCAGCCGGTGCGCCTGGCCAGGCCCGTCATGAGCCCGTCACGGGCACCGGGGCCGAAGCGGGCACCGATGTAGCACGCTGAGGCGATGCCGTTGAGCAGCACCGCACCGGCCAGCAGCGCGATCTGGCCCCCGAGGTGGGAAAACGCGGGGATCAGGGCGAGCCCGACGTCGGCAAAGACGCCCACCAGGATGGCATTGCAGAGCGTGCCGAAGCCCGGCCGCTGCCGCAGCGGAATCCACAGCAGGAGCACCAGAAAGCTGACAATAATGACCACCACGCCGATACTCAGGCCTGTCCTGCCGGCAACGCCCTGATGGAACACGTCCCAGGGGTCCAGACCGAGCCCGGCCCGGATGAACAGGGCCAGCGAAATACCGTACATGGCGAGGCCGGTGAAGAGCTGTATAAGTCTGCGAGTCATCATTGAACCATCCTGAAGCAGAACTGGCCTTGTTTTCCATGGCCAGTTTGAAATACTGGCCTCATGTCCGGATCACTTACCCCCACCGCCCTCGCGCGCCTCCTGGGCCAATGGCACCACGGCAACGCTCCCGCCTACCGCGAACTGGCCGACGTCGTCCGCCTTTTGGTTCTGGACGGGCGCATCCCGCTGGGGACCGCGCTGCCCAGCGAACGGACGCTGTCCGCAACCCTCGCGGTCAGCCGCACCACGGTGACGGCGGCCTATTCCAGCCTGCGCGAGCAGGGGTTTCTGAGCAGCGGCCAGGGCACGCGCGGCCGCACGTGCCTGCCGCGGACGGCGTATGCCGGAGAAAAGGGACGGGATTCCGGGGCTGGACTGTCGGGGGCGCCGGGCCTGGCGGTTCCCGACGGCGTCATCGACCTCGCGTACGCGTCGCTCCCGGCCAGCGGCGAAGCGGTCCACCAGGCGTTCGCCGCCGCGCTCACCGAGCTGCCCGCCCTGCTGCCCGGCTTTGGCTACGATGCCTTGGGCGTGCCGGGCCTTAGGGAAGCAATAGCCGGCCACTATTCCGACGCCGGTGTGCCGACGACAGCCGGGCAGATCCTCGTGACGTCCGGCGCGCAGCATGCCCTCAACATCGTGCTGCGGGCCTTGGTCGGCAAGCAGGACAAGGTCCTCGTGGAGCAGCCGACCTATCCGAACGCGCTCGACGCCATCCGTGCCACCGGCTGCCGCGTCGTACCGGTCCCGCTTCCCCCGGCGTCGGAGCGGGGCTGGGATCTCGACGCGACCGAATCCGCCCTGATGCAGCACCGTCCCCGCATGGCCTACACCGTTCCCGATTTCCATAACCCCACCGGCCGGCTGATGCCTGACGCGCAGCGCCGCCGACTGGTCCGCGCGGCCGCGGTGTCGGGCACGGTCGTGGTGGTGGATGAGACGCTCCGTGAGCTGAACCTCGACGGCGGCACAACGGCTCCGCTGGCTTCCTTCAGTCCGGCCGTGGTGTCCATCGGATCGCTGAGCAAGTCCCACTGGGCGGGCATGCGCACGGGCTGGATCCGCGCCTCGGAGAGCCTGATTCAGCGGTTCGCGGCCGTCCGCACCACGATGGACCTTGGCGGCCCGGTGGTGGAGCAGCTGGCGGCAGCCCATCTGGTGCGCAGCCTGGCCGATCCCCTGCCCGCACGCCTGTCCGCGCTCCGGGAGAACCGCGCCGCGCTGCTGGAGCTGCTCAAGGTTCACCTGCCGCGGTGGGAGGCGGAACGGCCCGACGGCGGCCTGGCCGTCTGGTGCCGGCTTCCGTACCCGGGGAGCACGGCACTGACCGTGATCGCCCCGGAGCTCGGCATCCGGCTAGCTGCCGGCCCGCGCTTCGGGGTGGGTGGGGTGTTTGAGAACTTTCTTCGCATTCCGTTCACGCTGCCGCCGGACCAGCTGGAGACGGCTGTCCTCGCACTCCGGGCCGCCCAGGACCGGCTGGAGGCGGCACCGCAGCTGCGCCGGACACTCAGGGACTCCCCCGTTGCCGCCATCGCCTGATGCCGGCGGTTCCACGACGCGCATCTGCCCCCACGACGCGCACATTGCCTGGCGACCCTTGAATCCGAGTGTCCTGAGGCAATATGCGCGTCGCCAGGCAGATTGCGGGTCGCCGGGCAGCCTACGCGTAGACCTTGTGGAGGAACGCACCCCAGGCGCTGGCAGTCGCCGCGGAATCCCCGCTGCCGCTGAAGTCGTGGACGGTCATGCCCACGGGTGCGCCGAACGCGTTGCGGCCAAAGAACCGGTACATGGTGTCCGCGGTCCGCAGGCCCAGGAAGTTCTCGTTGGAGAAGTCCACCTGCCCGCTCAGCCGGCCGACGCCGTCGACCTCCACATCAAAGCTCTCGCCCTGCGACGCATTGTCCACGCCGAGCGCCTTCTTGAGCCGCACGAAACCATCAGGCACCTGTGATTCCGCGGGTCCCTGGATGTCCGTGAAAACCACGGGCTGGCCGTCGAAGTGCTTCAGGTACTGGCCCAGGGTGTGCAGGTAGAACTCCGTATGCTTGCTGGCACCGTCGTACTGCTGGTCCCAGTTGTCCGCGAAGATGCCGCTATGGACATAGTGGAGCCTGGCCCGGCCGCCGTCGACTGGCTCCAGTACATGCTCGAGCTGGTTGAACCAGCCATCCGGACCATCCATGCGCGACACCAGATGCTGCGGATATTCCTCCACGGTCTTCACATCCGGCCACTGGTCCGTGGGGAACATCCAGCCCGGGGTGCCCCTGGTTACGGCCTCCCAGACCCGCTCCGGGGTGCCGGGCAGCTCGGTGTCAAAAACAATCTCGAATTTCCTGTCGTCAGTCATTGTCCTGCTCCTTGGCTGGGATGGTTTTGGTTGAGTCTTGTGCATCCGGCTTGAGTGCGGGGTGAAGCGCGACGACGAGCCGGTGCTTCCTTCCTCCGGCACCGCCGTGGTGGTACTGGTCAACAAGCCGCGTGACCGCCACCCCGAGGTCTTCGGCGAAGGCTGCCCGGTCGGCGGCGGTGCGGAAGGTGATCTCGCCGTCGATCGCGAACGTGGCGAGTTTCTGCCGTGCGGCGGCGGCACCGGCGATGAGCTTGCCCATTTCCTGGACCATGCGGCCGGCGAGCGCCAGCAGCCAGAAGGCGGAGAATCGGTCCGCAAAACGGCGCGGGTCCGGCGCCACGGACTGCAGCGCCACCGGGGAAATGAGGTAGGACGCCGCCGTGGCCCGCAGCACGCGTTCGGTCACGTTGCCCTTGCGGCGCTCCTCCACCAGCTCGACGAGGCCGTGCCGCTCCAGCGCCTTGAGGTGGTAGTTCACCTTCTGCCGGGGCAGCCCCACTTTCGCTGCGAGCTGCGTGGCCGACCCGGGCTCCGCCAGCTCCTGGAGGATGCGGGTCCGGATCGGATCCAGCGAGGCCTCCGCCGCCGCCGGGTCCTCGATCACTTCGATGTCCAACATGGTTCAAGTGTCACTACCGACAGTTTTATTTGTCAAGAACTTTTTTACCGTCGGTTGCTTGCCGCGGTGGCGAGTTCGCCGGAACCGTGCCAGTTCGCCGGAAGGTTCCGGCGAACTGGGAGGTTTCCGGCGATTTCGACGGCGGGGACGCGGCGCAAAGTAGAATGGACCGGTGATGCAATCCCCCCTTCCCGTGCGCGACGGCGTGAACGCGACCCGCCTGCGCCTCCCGGACGAGGGCCCCTGGGACACCGCAATGGACTACATGATGCACCGTTGGGGCCACATCGACCCCCAGGGCATCGAGGACCGGTTCGACGCCGGCGAGATCGTGGGCGAGGGTGGCATCCCCCTGCACCGCGGCACCAGGCTCGAGGACCATACCTTCATCTGGTACTACCGCACGCTCCCGCCGGAAACCCGGCTGCCCGTGGAGCTGAACATCCTGCACCAGGACGAACACATCCTGGTGGTGGACAAGCCGCACTTCCTCCCCACCACGCCCGGTGGAACGTATATCCAGGAGTCGGCGCTGGTCCGGCTCCGGAATCAGCTGGACCTGCCGGATCTGATTCCCATGCACCGCCTGGACCGGATGACCGCGGGCATCCTCCTGCTCTCGACCAACCCCGAGACGCGGGGAAAGTACCAGGTGCTGTTCGAGAAGCGCCAGGTCCAGAAGGAATACGAGTGTGTGTCCGCCGCCGAACCGGCTGCCGGGCATCCCGCCGTCGAATTTCCGGTGGTGGTCCGCAACCGGATGACGAAATCCCGCAGCTATCTTCTGGCGGAGGTCATCGACGGCGAGCCGAATGCGGAGACCCGCATCGACCTGCTGCGGACGTTCGACGCCGGAACTCCGGCAGGTGCCCCGGGTCGCCTGGGCCTCTACCGGCTCGAACCGCATTCCGGTAAAACCCACCAGCTCAGAGTGCACATGGCCTCGCTGGGCCTGGGCATCCTGCACGATTCGTTCTACCCGGAACTGCTGGACAAGGCGCCCGACGATTACACCAGGCCGCTCCAGTTGCTGGCACGCGGCATCAGGTTCGTGGACCCCATCACGAAGAAACCCGTCGAGTACCGCAGCCGCCTCCAGCTGAGCGAAGTCCGCTAACCGGAGCAGGGTTCGCTAGAAACCACTTTCAAGGACACTCCGGAAGACCGCCACCGTTTCCGGACTGAAGAGCACGAACTCCACCAGCTCCACCCCGCCTTCGGGAGAGCGGGCGGCATAGGACCGGACGGCGTCAAAGGCCACCTGCGCCACTTGGCGGGCGTCCCAGCCATAGACCCCCGCGCTCACAGCAGGAAAGGCCAGCGAACGGACCCCCAGGCCCTCGGCAATCCGCAGGCTCTCGGTGAAGCAGGACGCGAGCAGCGCCGGATTGGTCTGCCCCGCGTGGCGGTTGGGACCGACGGTGTGAATGACCCATTGAGCCTGCAGCCCGTAGCCGGGGGTCGCCACCGCAGCGCCAACAGGCAGGCCGTCCCGGAGTGTCGTTGCCCTCAGCTCGCGGCAGGCCTCCAGCAGTTCCGGCCCCGCCGCACGGTGGATCGCGCCGTCCACGCCACCGCCGCCCAGCAATGAGGAATTGGCCGCATTCACCACCGCGTCCACCGTCCGCCCCGTGATGTCACCCTCAACGATCTCTATCCGCATGCAGCCAGTGTGGCACTCCCATACGGCCAGGCGTAGACGTTCGGCCGGTACAAGGCGCCGGGCGGGCGGAAGGGGCTTGGCCGGCGAACGGCTCGGTCCGGCGAACGGCTCGGTCCGGCACGGAGGTTTCCCGGCGCGCCCCTTTTGGAGGTGCGGTACCTTGTGCAGATGGACTTCGGTAATCCGGACACCTGGAGCACGGCCATCTATTTCTGGATCATTCCTGCTGTCCTCGGCGATGCCATTTTTCCGCCCATCCCGTCCGAGATGGTCCTGATCACGGGCGGTGCGCTGTCCGCCGAGGGGCGGGCCAACCTGTTTCTGGTCGGCATCCTGTCCGCGGCCGCATCATGGCTGGGCGACGTGGTGGTGTTCCAGCTGTTCAAGCGGCGGCTGAGCCATATTCTGGACCGCTGGACATGGGGCCGGAAAATCCACCACGGCATCCACGAGGCCATCGCCAAGGCGGGCCGTTCCTCCACCTACGGGACCATCATCGGGGCGCGGTTCATCCCCGGAGGCCGGCTCGCCACGTCCGCCGCCGCAGGCATCGCCGACGTCTCCACTCCGGGCTTCAACCTGTGTGCCGGGCTGGGGGGTGTCCTGTGGGCTACGTGGCTCGTGGGCCTGGGCTACTTCACGGGCTCCGCCACGCGGCTGCCCTTCTGGGCGAGTTCGCTGATCGGAGTCGCCGTTGGCCTCGTGATCGGCGCCGTCGTGGGTCTGATCGTGACGCGCCGGCGCGGCGATCGCTCGCCCGTGGACGAACCAGGCGAGGCGCCCGGCACAGGCAATTAAGGCCCGCCCCGCTGAGCCCTGGCCCCAAACCCTAGACGGGCGCCCAGCGGCCCCGGCTGCGGCGGAGCACCGAAAGCGTGCCGGTCAGCGCAACGCGTTCGACGGCGTCGCGCATCACGGCTGCCGACTCCCGGGCAGCGCTGTTCTCACTGCTGTATTCGGTTGGCTCCACGAGGAACCGCAGGTTCAGCTGCGGCACACCGCCGGCCAGTTCCAGCTGGTGCGATTCCACATGGTGCCGGGACCGCAGCGACTCGACAGCGTTGTCCATCACGGCTTCGGGAGGGTTGCCCGGCTTCAGCCCGGTGATCTTGAGTCTGGTCTGGAAGGACGGCATCACCCCACCCTAGCCCGGGCGCGAAGGACCCCGCGCGAACGTACAGTTGACGCCCTAAAATCCGGCCCCCGCAGGCCTTATCTGTCCGTTCGGGCCGGGGAGCGGAGGACAGGTATTCGGACGGTTGCGTTTTGTCTGGCGCGAGCCTATCTTGGCAGGAAGGGGCGCGATTATGCACGAACTCTCTATCACGCAGGGCCTTGTCGACGCCGTTCTCAACCGCACAGGCGAACGGACGGTCACGGCGGTCAACCTGCGGATCGGTCCCCTCTCCGGCGTACTGGCTGATGCCGTGCGCTTTTGTTTTGACGTGGCAACGGCCGGCACTCCGCTGGCCGGCGCGCGGCTGCGCATCGAGGAACCGCAGGGCCGGGCACGGTGCCGCAACTGCCAGGACGAATTTACCCTGAGCGATCTCATCCTGCTGTGCCCTTGCGGAAGCGCGGACGTCGAAGTCCTCAGCGGCCGCGAGCTCATGCTGATGTCCGTGGAGGTGGCGTAGGAAATGTGTACAACATGCGGTTGCGGCGACGAGGCCGGGACCCGCATTTCAAACCTCGCAGGAGAACTGCAGACACCCGGGCCGGGGTACCTGCACAGCCATAGCGATGAGCACGGGCGCACGTACACGCATGAGCACTCCCACCAGCACGCCCACGCCGACTCCCATGACCACCACCACGGGCACGCAGACGGTCACCACCATGCGGATCCGGGCACGGAGACCATCCTGCTCGAGCAGAACCTGCTGGCCAAGAATGACCTGCTGGCCGCCACGAACCGCGGCTGGCTTGCGGGCCGGGGGGTCCGCGCGTTCAACGTCATGAGTTCACCCGGTGCCGGCAAGACCACCCTGCTGGTCCGCACCCTGGCGGAGCTTGGCGGGCGCCTGAAAGCGGGCGTCATCGAGGGGGACCAGGAGACGTCCCTCGACGCGGACCGCATCCGGGCCACGGGGCGCCCGGTCATCCAGATCAACACCGGAGCCGGCTGCCATCTCGACGCCGGGATGCTGCGGCACGGCCTCGATGCACTGTCCCCGGAGGCGGGCTCCACGGTCTTCATCGAAAATGTGGGCAACCTCGTCTGCCCCGCGCTTTTTGACCTTGGTGAAACAGCCAAGGTGGTGATCGTTTCGGTAACGGAAGGTGATGACAAACCCCAGAAATACCCCCACATGTTCATGGCAGCCGACCTCGTGATCGTCAACAAGTCGGACCTGCTCCCCTACGTCGACTTTGACGTCGACGAGTGCCTGCGACGCATCCGGCAGATCAATCCGCGGGCCGAATTCCTCACGCTGTCCGCCACCACCGGCGAAGGCCTCGCCGACTGGTACGGCTGGCTCGACGGCGCCACCTCCCCAGCGGCGGCGCCCACCCCCGGGGCAGCCCGGTCAGAATCCCTGACCGGCTCCCTGACAGAAGCACACTGAGCTCCGCAAGGGGCACTGAAAGAGGCAACGATGCCTACGGAAACTTCCCTTAAGGCCGAAGAAGCCCTCATCCACGTGCTGTGGATCAATGCAGGGCTCAGTTGTGACGGCGACTCGGTCGCCCTGACAGCGGCCACCCAGCCGAGCGTCGAGGAAATCGCCCTCGGCGCGCTGCCCGGCCTGCCGAAGATCGCCATGCACTGGCCACTGATCGACTTTGAATGCGGTCCGCAGGAAGGGGCCGACGATTTCCTGGAATGGTTCCGCAAGGCGGACCGGGGCGAACTGGAACCGTTCGTGCTGGTGGTCGAGGGATCCATCCCCAACGAGAAACTCCATGAACCCGGCGGCTACTGGTGCGGGTTCGGCAACGACCTCGAGACCGGCCAGCCCATAACCACCAGCGAATGGCTGGACCGTCTCGCACCCAAGGCCACCGCCATTATCGCCGCCGGAACCTGCGCCACTTACGGCGGCATCCATGCCATGGCAGGCAACCCGACCGGCGCCATGGGCGTGCCGGACTACCTCGGCTACGACTGGAAGTCCAAGGCCGGCATTCCCATTGTCTGCGTGCCCGGATGCCCGATCCAGCCCGACAACCTGTCCGAAACCATGACTTACCTGCTGTACCAGGCCACGGGCCAGGCGCCAATGATTCCGCTGGACGAGGCACTGCGGCCCACATGGCTGTTCGGCAAGACGGTCCATGAGGGCTGCGACCGGGCCGGCTACTACGAGCAGGGTGACTTCGCCACCGAGTACGGTTCCCCCAAGTGCATCGTCAAGCTCGGCTGCTGGGGTCCAGTGGTGAAATGCAACGTTCCCAAGCGCGGTTGGATGAACGGCATCGGCGGCTGCCCGAACGTCGGCGGCATCTGCATCGGCTGCACCATGCCGGGCTTCCCGGACAAGTTCATGCCCTTCATGGATGAACCTCCCGGCGGAAAGTTTTCCACGAGCACCATCCGGCCCTACGGCTCCGCCATCCGGGCGCTGAGGGGCATCACCACGCACACGCTGGACCAGGAGCCCAAGTGGCGCCGGCCCGGAACCGAGCTCCTCACCGGGGCCAGGCGCACCTGGTAGTCCACCCAATTCCAGACAGGCGAAGACAATGACGTCCACAATTCCCATGGGTTCCGGAGGCGGAACGGGCAACAACAACCTGGTGGAGATGAACTGGGACCCCATCACCAGGATCGTTGGCAGCCTCGGCATCTACACCAAGATCGATTTCGAGAACAACCAAGTCGTGGAATGCAAGAGCACGTCCTCGATCTTCCGTGGCTACTCCCTGTTCATGAAAGGCAAGGACCCGAGGGACGCCCACTTCATCACCAGCCGCATCTGCGGGATCTGCGGCGACAACCACGCCACCTGCTCCTGCTACACGCAAAACATGGCCTACGGCGTCAAACCGCCGAACCTGGGCGAATGGATCGTCAACCTGGGCGAAGCCGCCGAGTACATGTTCGACCACAACATCTTCCAGGAGAACCTCGTCGGCGTGGACTACTGCGAAAGGATGGTCTCCGAAACCAACCCCGGCGTCCTGGCCAAAGCCGAGAACACCAGGGCACCGCACGAGGCCGACCACGGCTACCGGACCATCGCCGACATCATGCGCTCGCTGAATCCGTTCACCGGCGAGTTCTACCGGGAGGCGCTGCAGGTCAGCCGCGCCACCCGGGAGATGTTCTGTCTCATGGAGGGCCGCCACGTGCACCCCTCCACGCTCTATCCGGGCGGCGTGGGGACGGTGGCCACCATCCAGCTGATGACGGACTACCTCACCCGGCTGATGCGCTACGTCGAGTTCATGAAGAAGGTCGTCCCGATGCACGACGACCTGTTCGATTTCTTCTACGAGGCGCTGCCCGGCTACGAGCAGGTGGGTCTGCGCCGCACGCTGCTGGGCTGCTGGGGATCGCTGCAGGACCCGGACTACTGCAACTTCGAGTACAAGGACATGACCGAGTGGGGCCGGAAGATGTTCGTCACCCCGGGCGTGGTGGTGGACGGCAAGCTGGTCACCACTGACCTGGTGCGCATCAACCTGGGCCTGCGGATCATGCTGGGCTCCTCGTACTACGAGGACTGGGAAGACCAGGAAATGTTCGTCACCCACGACCCCCTGGGCAACCCGGTGGACCGCAGGCATCCCTGGAACCAGCACACCAACCCGCGCCCTCAGAAGCGCGACCTTTCGGACAAGTACAGCTGGGTCATGTCCCCGCGCTGGTTCGACGGCGAGAACAACCTCGCCCTGGACACCGGCGGCGGCCCGCTGGCACGGCTCTGGGCCACGGCGCTCGCCGGACTCGTGGACATCGGCTACCTCAAGGCCACCGGCAGGAGCGTCCAGATCAACCTGCCCAAAACCGCGCTGAAGGGACCCGTCACGTTCGAGTGGAACATCCCGCAGTGGAGCAACACGCTCGAACGCAACCGCGCCCGCACCTACTTCCAGGCCTACGCCGCGGCGGCCGCGCTGCACTTCGCGGAAAAGGCCCTCGAGGAAATCCGGGCCGGCCGCACCAAGACGTGGGAAACCTTCGAGGTCCCGGATGAAGGCATCGGCTGCGGTTTCACCGAGGCGGTCCGCGGGGTCCTGTCCCACCACATGGTGATCCGCGACGGCAAGATCGCCAACTACCACCCCTACCCGCCCACCCCTTGGAACGCCAGCCCCACCGACTCCAGCGGCGTGGCCGGCCCCTATGAGGACGCGGTTCAGGGGCAGCCGATTTTCGAGGAGAACGACCGGGAGCATTTCAAGGGCATCGACATCATGCGCACCGTCCGCAGCTTCGACCCCTGCCTGCCGTGCGGCGTCCACATGTACCTGGGCAACGGGCAGACGCTGGATATGCTGCACTCCCCCACCCAGACCCTGACCGGCGAGTAGGCCATGCCCGGCGGGGACCGGCCGCCGCTGCAGAACGGCGACCAGATCGGCACACTCCTCGACGCCCTCGGCGCCGGCGGGGCGGTGGCCCGCGGCCGGGCCGAGGACCTGGTCCGGCAGGTGACAGACCTCTACGGCGCCGGACTGCAGCGGATCATGGAGATCCTGCAGGACCACGGAAAGCTCGACGACGCCACGCTGGAAGCGCTGACCGCTGACAGCCTGGTGGCCGGCCTCCTGGTCATCCACGGACTGCACCCCCATTCGATGGAGGCACGGGTGGCGGCGGCACTGGACAGCGTCCGGCCCTACCTGGGATCGCACGGCGGTGACGTGGAACTGGAGGGCATCAGCCCCGACGGCGTGGTGCGGCTCAAGCTGCTGGGCACCTGCCAGGGGTGCCCGTCGTCGTCCGTCACCCTTAAGTACGCCGTTGAGGAAGCCATCCAGAACGCCGCCCCGGAAGTGACGGCCATCGACGTCGTCGAGGCGGAAAAGCAGCCGGGTGCACCGGCGCTGATTCCGGTGGACTCGCTGCTGGTCCGGGTGAACAATCCGGCGGGCGGAACGCCCGCGGAATCCTGGCACGACATGTCCGGCGGCACCTGGGAGCCGCTTCCGGAGGTCGCCGGGCTCGAAGCCGGCGAGGTGGCGGGTTTCCTGGTCGGCGGCTATCCGGTGCTGGCCTGCCGCACCGGTCAGGACATCTACGCCTACCGGGACTATTGCCCGCGCTGCACCGGCTCTATGGCCGGCGCCGTACTGCAGCGCGCGCTCGCGGCACCGGTCGGCGGGGGCCTGCTGCGCTGCCCCACCTGCCGTGGCCACTTCGACGTTAGGCGCGCCGGCGCCTGCCTCGAGGACAAGGACCTGCACCTGGAGCCGCTGCCGCTGCTGGTCCGGAACGGAGTCATGTCCGTGGCGGTTCCGACGGTGTCCGTGCAGTCCGCGCCGTTGCCGGCTCCACCGGTACCGGCAGCCCCGGCCGAGGTGACGCCGGTACAGGCACTCCCGCTGGTGACGCCGGCCGGCGTCGGGGTCCCGGCGGCGCAAGCCCCGGCGTTGCAGGCAGCCGCGGGACAGGACAGCTGACATGAACGTGGAGAACGGAGGAGGTACAGGGCGCGGCGCGGGAACCGGCCGGGCCAGCGGCGCCTTGCCGGTGGCCCTACTGCGGCGGATTTCCGCGAACCGGCCCGCTCCCGCCGCCGGGGAATGCTGCGAAATGTGCGGCGAACCGATTCCCGACGCACACCAGCACGTGGTGGACCTGGAGAGCCACGCGATGATGTGCACCTGCCGGCCCTGCTACCTCCTCTTCACCGATGCCACCGCCCACATGCGCTACCGCTCGGTGCCGGACAGATACCTCTCCTTCCCCGACTTCGATATCGGCCCGGGGCAGTGGGACGAACTGGAAATTCCGGTGGGCCTGGCATTCTTCTTCCGCAGCTCCAGGCTCGGCCGCACCGTGGCGTTCTACCCGGGTCCGGCCGGGGCCACGGAATCGGAACTGCCCCTCGCCGCCTGGGACGGCGTGCTGGCCCGCAACCCTGCCCTCGGCCTCGCGGCGCCGGACACCGAGGCTCTGCTGATCCGCGGCCCGGGTCCGGGCAGGGCCGCCGCGGACTGCCACCTCGTTCCGGTGGACGCCTGCTACGAGCTGGTGGGCCGGCTGCGCCGCCTCTGGCGGGGGTTCGACGGCGGCCAGGAGGCACGCGATGAGCTCACCGCGTTCTTCGACCGGATTGGCCGCCGGAGCGTTCCGGCGCCGGCAAACCCCGCCGGCGAGGCATCCGCCAGCGCCGCATCAGGCGGCGCGGCATCCAGCAGCCGCGCGTCGGGCAGCCGCGCGCCGGGCACGGGAGGCTTCCGGTGACCGAACTTTCCTTCGCTGTGCTGGAGATCCGGCCCGAACCCTACGCCGCCGCCCCGCAGCTGACAGCCAGGCTCCAGGTGACGGAGGGCACGGGTGCCGTGGTGCACGCTGTGGCGCTGCGCTGCCAGGTCCGGATCCTGCCGCAGCGCCGCGGCTACGCGTCCGGGGAGGAGACCGGACTGCTGGACCTCTTTGGCGATCGCGGGCGCTGGCCCACTACCCTGAAGTCGTTCGTCTGGATGCAGTGCAGCACCATGGTGCAGGGTTTCACGGGCAGCACCGAGGTTGACCTGCCGCTGCCCTGCACGTTTGATTTCGACGTTGCCGCCGCCAAATACCTGAATGCCCTGCATGACGGCGAGATACCGCTGGAGCTGCTGTTCTCCGGCACGGTCTTCACCAGGGGGCAGACGGGGTTCACCGTGGAACAGGTGCCCTGGGACCTTGAGGCGTCCTACCGGCTGCCCGTCGCTGCCTGGCGCAGCCTGATGGACCAGTACTTCCCCAACGCCGGGTGGATCCGCCTGGACCGGGAGGTCCTGGCAGCACTCGCCCGGTACAAGTCCTCACGGGGCCTCACGTCGTGGGAGGCCGCGGTGGAGAAGCTGCTCGCCCAGGCCACCGCCGACGTGTCCGGGGAACTGCCATGAACACCAGCCTGGCCCTTGCCCGCGCCGTCGCCGACGCCGTCCTCTACGAGGGCTACCTGCTCTACCCCTACCGTGCTTCGGCCCAGAAGAACCAGGCCCGGTGGCAGTTCGGGATCCTGGGTCCGCCAGGGGCCGCCGAGGACAGCAGCGGGGAGGAGCCGTCCATGTCCGCCGACTGCCTGCTTGCCCCGGGAGCCCGGGCCGGGCTCGAAATCCACTTCCGCTTTCTGCAGCTGCAGGCGCGCACGGCAGAAAAAGCGGACGACGGCGGCGGGTTCACACCCGTGGACAGCCTCGCCGCCGGCGGTGCGAACTGGCTGAGCTGGGACGAGGCCGTCGAACAGGAAGCGGCGTTCGGGCCCTTCTCCGTGGCCCAGCTCCGGGCCGGACTGGTCCTGCCGCTGGAGGTCCCGGAGGGATTCGACGTGGAGGAACTGAAGGACTACGCCGGGAGGCGGGCCGGCAGACTGGTGCGCCGCCGTCGGGCCCTCCGCGGCGAACTGCGGCTCAGCGCCGCCGAAGACGCCAACGGGCTGCTGCGGCTCAGCGTCACCGCGGCCAACACGGCAGGTCCTCTGCCGGCCCATACCCTGCCGGCCCGTCCGCTGCCTGCCGGGAACCGGCAGGACGCCACCGCGGTCTCCTTCATCGGCGCACACGTGTTGCTCTGCGTGCGGGACGGGGACTTCGTCTCGCTGCTGGACCCGCCGCCGTGGGCACAGCCCGCAGCCGGGCTGTGCTCCCAGCACCGCTGCTGGCCCGTGCTGGCAGGCCCCGAAGGCCAGACCGACGTGCTGCTGATCTCGCCCATCATCCTGTACGACCATCCCGCCGTCGCCCCGGAAAGTTCGGTGGCGCTGTACGACTCCACCGAGATCGACGAGATCCTCACGCTGCGGGTGCTGACGCTGACCGACGAGGAAAAGGCCGAGGCGCGGGCCACGGATCCGCGGGCCGCCGCCGTCATCGACCGCTGCGAGGCGATGTCCCCGGAGGACCTCCAGCAACTGCACGGCACTCTGCGGAACCCGCACGCGTTCGCCGCGGATCCCGCCGAAGCATGGAGCACGGCCGGCCAGGACGTTCCCTGGTGGAATCCTGAGGCGGAAGCCAGCATCCGGCCGGACGAGGACGCCGTCGTGATCAATGGTGTGGCGGTGGCCCGCGGCAGCCGGGTGAGGGTGCACCCGAAGCGGCGCGCCGACGCCCAGGACCTGTTCTTCGGCGGACAGACCGGCCGGGTCACCAGCGTGCATTTCGACGTCGACGGCGGCACCCACGTCGGGCTCGTCCTGGAGCAGGATCCGGCGGCCGATCTCCATGAGGGCTACGGCCGGTCCTTCTACTACGCGCCCGACGAGCTGGAACCGCTGGAGGGAAAGGAAAACCCGCAATGAAGGCAATAGGAATGGCCACTGTTTCGGTGCTGGCAGCGATGGCCCTCTGGGGCGTCTACGTCGGGATCCGCGCAGTTCCGGACATCCGCCGGTACATGAAAGTGCGGCGGATGTGACCGCCGCCGGCAGTGCAGGGACGGCGCCGCAGGGTTCCGTCCGGCAGGGTTCCGGCGAGCGCGCCTCCGGCGAGCGCACCGGCGGCGTCCTCGTGGCCGGCGTCGGGAACTTGTTCCTGCACGATGACGGTTTCGGTCCCGAGGTGGCGCGGCACCTCGCCGCCCACCGGCAGCCGCTGGAGCCGGGCGTCCGGGTGGTGGACTACGGCATCCGCGGCATGCACCTGGCCTACGACCTGCTGGCCGGCGTCGACGTCCTGGTCTTGGTGGACACTGTGCCCGCGGAGGTGAACTCCGCCCCCGGCAGCATCCGCGTGCTGCACGTCAGCGCGGCGGACCTCGACGGCAGGGCCGTGCTCGATCCCCATGGCATGGACCCGGCGGCCGTGTTGGGCCGGCTTCGGTCCATGGGCGGCAGCCTTCCTGCCACGTATGTGGTGGGCTGTGTCCCCGCCGACCTGTCCGAGGGCATCGGTCTCTCGCCCGCGGTGGCTGCGGCCGTGCCCAAGGCGGCTGCCGCCGTCGGGTCCCTGCTGGGCCAGCAGTCCCCTATTCCAAACTCCTCCACTGCAAGTTAGGGCGGTGTCCGTACATGTGCCTCGGAATACCCGGCAGGGTCGTCGAACTCCTCGAGGGCTACGGCGGCCAGCTCGCGCTCGTCGACGTGGCCGGAGTGCAGCGGAAGATCAACATCGGGCTACTGGATGAGGGCCCTCTCGAACCCGGGACATGGGTCCTGATCCACATGGGTTTCGCGCTGGAACGCGTGGACGCCGCGGGCGCAGCACAGGCCATGGACGGACTGGAACTGATGGGCCGCCCGGCGGACAGCGGGCCCGGAACCCAGCCGGCACAACCACCCCAAGGAGGGCAGCATGTCACCCACGAACCAGCCTGATTCCGACGGCAAGGACCAGGGCACCCCGCAGGGCACCGCACCAGGTACGGCGCGGGCCTTCGGCAGTGAACCGCCGCTGAAGGAACCCGCCCAGCCCGGAGCGGACGAAACCCCGGAGGACGCGGCACCGGCTCCCGACGACGTCGGCGTCAGCACCACCCGCAGGGGCGAGGACGTCATCAAGGAGGAGGGCTCCGAGCCTGGGCGCGAGCACACGGGATCCGACGATACTCCTGCCGGCAGGCCGGCCGGCGAGTCGTCCGCCCGCGATGCCACCGCCATCAAGAGCCCCGACCATCCCGACGGCGCGGCGCCGCAGTCGCCATAGGCAATCGCAGGGCTCGTGCCCGGGGCTCGTGCTCGGGGCTAGTGTTCAAGCGCTATGGCCGCGCCGCGGTGCTCGACGCCGCTGTTGGCGATCCGGAGGTGGCGCGCCGTAAAGTGCTTCAGCTGCTGGAGCTGGTGCGCCGAGAGGCGGTCACACACCCAGTCCCAGTGCAGTGAGACGACGTCGCCCACGGCCAGTCCTTCCACGAATCCGGTTCCGTTCACGGCGAACTTGGCCGACTCCACCACCGGTTCGCCGATGTCCAGGGCCGTGCCGTCCCAGACCAGCGGCCGGGACCGCACGACGGCGTCGTCCCCGGTGATCGCGAGCACCTGCCCCCAGCGGATTCGGCACCTGTCCAGCACGTTCAGCGCGGTGGCATGCCGGCGTTCGTCGCGGAGCAGGCCCAGCCACGGGTAGATCTCGAACACGTGGAAACTGTGGTGCGGGACCCCGCCGGCTAGCACGCCTTCCACCAAATGCGGGAACTGCCGTCCGGTGCGGGCCCGAAACCTGTCCTCCATCGAGTTGCCGATGTTCGTGATGCCGACGGAATCAAGCAGGCTGTTGCCCACCCAATAGGCCTCCACCACCCGTGCGTCCAACGGATCGGCAATGCCGTGGGTCCCCGCGATCAGTTCAAGGTAGGGCCAGGCTCCGGCAAAGCCTTTGGCCAGCTCCCGGAGGCCCGGGTCCGTGACGCCGGACTGCCCATAATGCAGCAGGGCGTCACTGTCCGGCGGCCCACAGCTCCCGCGTGAATTGGGCGGATAGGCATAGCGGACAAACAACTGGGCACCATCGATAACCATCCCGTGGCCACCTTCTGCGAGCGTCTTCTGAAAGTAGCACCGGCCTATGGCGCGGACAAGGGACCGGCTCTTTACAGGACACCGGAGAGGCGTTGACAGCCCTGCCCCTGAAGCGGATGCTTTGAAGACCCACGCGCAGGGAGTCAACGATGACAGCTGCAGACCTAAACCGCCGCACCGCCCTACAGGTGTTCATTGCAGGCGGCTCGGCCGCCGTGCTGGCCGGATGCGGCGCATCCGGCAACGCCCCGCCGTCGTCCCCTGCGGGCAGCACCAACAGCATCAGCCTCACGGACCAGCGCGGCCGGACCCTGACCTTTGCCCGGCCGGTGGCGCGGGTGGTGACCATCCCGATGCCGTCGGCGTCCCTGCTGGTGGCTGTCGACCGCAGCGCGGACCATCTCGCTGCCATGCACAACGCCTCCTGGGTGGCCATGCGCGACGGCATCATGGGCGCCATGTTTCCCGCGGCCCTGGACCTCCCGCACGACATCGCCACCCAGGACTTCACCGCCAACGTTGAGAGCATCCGGGCCCTCAACCCGGACGTGGTGGTCCAGTGGTCGGACGCGCAGCTCATCGAGCCCCTGGAGAAGGCCGGCCTCCAGGTTCTGGGGCTGAAAAACTCCGGAACGCAGGAGGACGTGGACGCCTGGGTGGCCATGTTTGCCGCCATGCTCGGCAAGCCGGAACGTGCCACCGAGCTTAAGACCCGCAGCGACCGGGAGCTCGCCGAGGTCAAGGCACTGGCATCCGGGCGGGCTTCCCAGGGTCCGAGCATCCTGTACTTCAACCGCTTCACCGGCGGGCTCAAGGTTGCCGGCGCCAACAGCTACAACGACTTCTACATCAAGCTGGTGGGCGGTTCGAACCCGCCAACCGGCAAGGATCCGCTGACCGGTCCCGGCATGGTGGGTGTGGACATTGAGCAGGTGCTGCGCTGGGACCCCGAGGTTATCCTGCTGGGCAACTTCGACGCCGCCATGCCACAGGACATCTACTCGGACCCGGTGTGGCAAACCGTGTCCGCGGTCCGTTCGAAGCGTGTGTACAAGGTCCCGCTGGGCGGCTACCGCTGGGATCCGCCCGGGCAGGAGTCTCCGCTGATGTGGCACTGGCTGGGCGACATCGCCTTCCCGCAGCAGAGGTCGTTGGTGCGGGACAAGGCGGCCGAATACTTCAGGTTCCTGTACAACCACGAGCTCACGAAGGCTGAACTGGACAAGATTCTCCGGACCGCGGAGAACGGGCAGTCCGCCAACTACCGTCAGTTCAATGCTTGATGGGGCCGGCGCTCCACGGTTGCGGAAGCGGGTGCGGCCAGCACTGCCCCGGGCAGGCCCGGCTTCTGCCCCGGCCGGGACGGTGGACCGAAAGGCGACGGCACGACGGCGGGAAACCGCCGTCGTCGTTCCCGTTGCCCTTACTGCCTGCTTCCTGGCCGTCGTGGCGGTGCTGGCACTGGCGGTGGGGCGCTACAGCGTGCCGCTGGACCACGTGGTCCAGATCCTGACCGCACAAATCGCGCCGGTCCCGGTCCAGGCCAGCGCCACCGAACAAAATGTGGTGCTGCTGGTCCGGCTGCCCCGGGTACTGCTCGCTCTTCTGGTGGGCGGGGGCCTGGCCATCGGCGGCGCCGCGCTGCAGGCCATATTCCGCAACCCCCTGGTCAGCCCCGAAATCATCGGTGTCTCCGCCGGCGCATCCTTCGGCGGTGCCCTGGCGCTGCTGCTCGGTCTGGGGCCGTTCCTCCTAGTGGGCGGCTCCTTTGCCTGCGGCCTGCTGGCCCTCGGAACCCTGTTCCTGATCACCTCGGGCCGTGCAGGGACGCCGATGCTCAAGATCGTGCTCGGCGGCGTGGTGACGGGGTCCTTCTTCTCCGCCCTGGTTGCCCTGGTGACCTACATCGCCGACCCCAACACCACGCTGCCCGCCATCGTCTTCTGGCTGCTCGGCAGCGTGTCCACAGCCACCTTCACCAAAGTCGCGGTGGCCCTCATCCCCGTCCTCGGTGGAGCCGCCGTCCTCGTGGCCCTGCGCTGGCGGATCAACGTGCTGTCACTCGGCGACGAGGACGCGGCGGCGCTGGGGGTGCGGCCGCGTCCGCTCCGGTGGGTGGTGCTCGTGTCCGTGGCGCTGATCGTGGCAGGGGCTGTGGCGGTCAGCGGCGCCGTCAGCTGGGTTGGCCTGGTGATCCCCCACCTTGCCCGGATGTGGGTGGGCCCCGACCACCGCGTCCTCCTGCCCGTGTCCTTCCTGCTGGGTGGCGCCTACATCGTCCTGGTGGACACCATCGCCCGCACAGCCACCGCAGGCGAGATCCCGCTCGGCGTCCTTACGGCCCTGATCGGCGCACCCGTGTTTTTCCTGCTCCTGCGCCGGAACCGCGAGAAGGTCTGGGACAGTGCTTGAACTCGACGGCGTGGGCTTCGGCTACTCGCCCCGGGACTGGGTGTTCCGCGGCGTCAGCTTCCGCGTGCCGCCGGGAACCGCCACCGCCGTGCTGGGCCCGAACGGCAGCGGCAAGACCACGCTGGTGCGCTGTGCCGCGGGACTGCTGGACCCGCAGGAGGGAACGGTCCGGCTCAGCGAAAGCGCCGGCTACGTCCCGCAGGCGCACGGCAGCGCCTTTGCCTACCGGGCACTGGACATGGTCCTGATGGGGCGCGCCCGGCACGTTGGAGTGTTCCGGACACCCGGGTCTTCCGACCATGAGGCAGCGCTGGAGGCGATGGAACGGGTAGGCGCGGCTGGGCTGCGGGACCGGCGTTTCCCCACCCTCAGCGGCGGCGAGCAGCAATTGATCCTGATCGCCCGGGCCATTGCTGCCGGCTCGCCGGTCCTGGTGCTGGACGAGCCCGCCACCGGCCTGGACCTCAAGAACCAGGCCCGCGTCCTGACGCTGTTGCGTGAACTGATGGCGGACGGAATGGCCCTGCTCCTGAGCACCCACCATCCCGACCACGCCCTGCACCTGGCCGACCGCGTAGTCCTGCTGGGCCGCTCCGGTGTGCGGACCGGCTCGGCAGCGGAACTCCTCACCGACGCCCAGCTGTCAGCCCTCTACGGTGTGCGCGTGAGCACCGTGGCCTACTCCGACGACGGCGACGGCTTCCCCAGCAGCACGCCCCGCCGGACCATCGTGGTGCACTACGGCAGTTGACGCTCCCTCACTTTTCGCACCAATTCCACCAACGCTCCCTCACTTTTCGCACCAATTCCACCAACGCTCCCTCAGATCCCGTCGCCCCAGGCCAAACGCTTCCGCACAGAGTGAGTAAGCGTTTGGAATGAACCGACGAGAAGTGAGGAAGCGTTTGGAAAAACCCGACCAAACGTGAGGAAGCGTTTGGAATGAGGCGACCAAAAGTGAGGACGCGTCCGGCGCCTGAGCGGGCTACCCGGTGTTGCGGAGGCCTGCTGCTACGCCGTTGACGGTGATGAGCATGGCTCGCTGCAGGCGCTCGTCGATCTCGCCGCCGGAAATGCCGGCACCCTCTGCACGCACGCGGCGGAGCAGTTCCACCTGGAGGTAGCTGATCGGGTCGAGGTACTGGTCGCGGATTTCCAGCGACCGCTTGAGCGTGGGCTGGGCATCCAGGAGCACGGTCTCGCCGGTGAGGTTCTGGATCTCGGCGACGGTGAGTTCGTACTCGTCACGGATGGCGCGGAAAAGGTGGTGCAGTTCCGCCGGGACCAGGGTGTCAACGTAGTAACCCGCGATCTCCATGTCCGTCTTGGCCAGGGTCATCTCCACGTTGGAGAGCACCGAGCGGAAGAAGTGCCAGCCGTGCATCATCTCCACGAGCTGGGCCGAGTTGCCTGCTTCACGTGCCGCCTTCAGCCCGGAGCCGACGCCGAACCAGCCCGGCACGATCTGCCGCGACTGGGTCCAGCCGAACACCCACGGGATGGCGCGCAGGCCGCCCAGTCCCGCACCGGAGTCCGGGCGCTTCGACGGGCGGGAGCCGATGTTCAGCGAACCGAGCTGCTCCACCGGCGTCGAGGCCAGGAAGTACGCGGGCAGGTCCGGGTGGTCGATAAGGCTGCGGTAGCGGGCAAAAGCGGCGTCGGAGATGGTCTCCATGACGTGCCCGAACCGCTCCCGCTGATCATCGGACGTGCGCGGCGTGCGGTGCAGCGCGGACCCCTGCAGCACGGCCGCCAGCGACAGCTCCAGGTTTTCACGGGCAAGTTCCGGGAGGGAGTACTTGTCCGAGATGACCTCGCCCTGTTCGGTGAACTTGATTTCGCCCTCGAGGACGCCGTTGGGCTGCGCCATGATGGCGTCGTAGGTGGGTCCGCCGCCGCGGCCCACTGAACCGCCGCGGCCGTGGAACAGGCGCACCCGGACGCCGTGCTTGGCGGCGATGTCGCGCAGCTTGCGCTGGGTCTTGTGGATTTCCCACTGGCTGGTCATCACGCCGGATTCCTTGTTGGAGTCCGAGTAGCCGAGCATGACTTCCTGGACGTCCCCGCGCAGCCGGACCAGTTCGCGGTAGGACGGGTCGGACAGCAGCTCGTCCACGATTTCCGCCGAGGCCCGCAGCTCCTCAACCGTTTCCAGCAGCGGCGCGAAGCCGATCTTGGCGTACGGCGCATCGCCGAAGAGGCTGACCAGGCCGGCCTCGCGCGCCAGCACCGCTGCGGCCAGGACGTCGTCGGCGCCGCGGGTCATGGAGATGATGTAGGTCTCGATGACGTCCGGGCCGTACGTGCGCAGGGCACGGCGGATCTCCCGGAAGACGTCGTACGTTCCGTCAGCGGCGCCGTCGAGCCTGATCGGGTGGCCGGACAGCGGACGGCGGGAGGCGAGCTCCGCGCTCAGGACCTCGAGGCGCTCGCCCCGGGTCAGCTCGGCATACCGGATGCCGGGACCACCGAGGCGGTCCATGAGCTGCCCGACGGCGTCATGGTGATGGTCTGCGTGCTCACGGATGTCGAGCGTGGCGAGGTGGAGACCAAAGGAGGCGATGGCCCGGCGCACACGGGCCAGCGCGCCGTCCGCGGCGAGGGACGCCGAGTGGTTGCGCAGCGAGAGTTCCAGGAGCTCCAGCTCGGAGATGAGTTCCTCGGTGGACGTGTAGTCGCGGCCGGGCTGGTGAGCGGAGCCTGCGGCGACCCTCTTGCCGGTGTTAATAAGCTTGGCCTTGACGCAGGTCAGCTTCAGCCGGTAGGGCTCCTGGGCGTTGAGTTCCAGGATGCGGCGGTCCAGTCCGGGCAGCTTCGCGAGGTCGGCGTCGATCGAATCGAGCAGCGCCTGGTCGGCGCCCGCGAGGGCTGTGGAGTTGGACAGGATCGAGATGAGCTCGTCGATCATGGCGATGCTGATCCGCACGGCGTTCTGGTTCTGGAGCTGCAGGATCTCATGGGTCACCGCCGCGGTGACGTTCGGGTTGCCGTCGCGGTCACCGCCGATCCAGGAGCCAAACCGGATCGGGGCGTTGTGGGCCGGCAGCGCAACACCGTGCTCGCCGAGGAGTTCCGAGAAATCGGTGAGCATCTCCGGCAGCGCGTCCGTCAGGATGCTGTTGAGGTAGTAGATGGCGTTGCGGGCCTCGTCCACGGGAGTTGGCCGGACCTGGCGCAGCTCGTCCGTCTGCCACATCTGGTCGATCATCTCCGACAGCTGGCGGTCCTGCCGGCGCCGGGCGCTGGTGCCCTCCTCGGTGGGCTGGGCCAGGACATCCGAGAGCTTGCGGATCTTGTCCAGCACGGAACGGCGGGAGGCTTCGGTGGGGTGCGCAGTGAAGATCGGCCGCACATCCAGTTCGTTGACGACTTCCTGCAGCACCGCCGGGCCGGCCTGCCCCGCGATGTCCTCGACGGCCTTGGCCAGCCAGCCGTCCTTCTCCTGCCGGGTGCGCAGCCGGCGGACCCGGTGGACCTGCTCGGCGGCGTTGGCGAGGTGGAAGTAAAAGGCGAAGGCGCGGACCAGGTCGGTCGCCTGCTCGAGCGGCAGGGAGGCGAGCAGCTCGCGGACCTGGGCAACGACGTCGTGCGCGCTCCACGGACCCGTGGCGTGCGCGCCGCCCCGGGCAGCTTCCTTGGATTCCTTGGTGAGCAGACGCACCTGCTCCACGAGGTCAAGGAGTTCGGGTCCGTGCTGGCGGACCAGCGATTCACCCAGCAGGGTGGAAACGCGGCGCACATCGGCGCGGAGTTCGGCGGCGAGATCTGTTTCTGAATTCATTGCAGTGTCAGCCATGGAAACTATCTTTCGAGTGTTCGACTTTGGCTCGTACACTGCGCTGGATACTGTGAGCCGGGTTACTGTTCCTATGGGATGTTACCCGCAGCAGGCCGGAGCCGGGAATATGTCTCAGATGTTGTCGCGCCCTTGAACCCGAACCGCCGGTCGCTGTATGGAGGACCCATGAGCACCGCAGCAGACGCCCAGCTGGAGCGCTGGCTCCGCTTCCGCAAAGGCCGCAATACCGCCCTCGCGGCCGACCACGGCTGGCTCACACTCACGTCGTTTCAGTGGCTCGAAAGCGAGCCGGCCGCCGTCGACCTCGTCCCCGGGCTGTGGTCAGCGGACGGCACGACGGCGACGCTCACCGCCGCGGCGTCCGACGGGCTGACGCTCGTGGAAACCGGGGAGCCGGTGGACGGGACGATCACGGCAGTGCTCGCCAACGAGGAGTCGCTCATGTGGGTACAGTTCGGCGGCGTGGACGGCAAACAGGTAGTGGTGGAGCTAGCGGTGCGCGCGGACAGATACGCGGTCCGCACC
This sequence comes from Arthrobacter globiformis NBRC 12137, assembly GCF_000238915.1. Classification (GTDB taxonomy): domain Bacteria; phylum Actinomycetota; class Actinomycetes; order Actinomycetales; family Micrococcaceae; genus Arthrobacter; species Arthrobacter globiformis. The sequence continues at coordinate 139,015 of NZ_BAEG01000047.1, forward strand.
CGCGATTCGAAGTCGCCGGTGTTCACCGCGTTCGACGGCGTGCCCACCTTCGATTACCGGCCCGACTTGGTGGTTGAAGCACGGTTTGAGGCGTTCCCCGAGCCGGAGGACGTTCCGATTGCAACCGCGAACCCGCTGGTGGACGGGGTTCACCGCAGCGTCGGGGAACTGGTCTTCCGGCTGCCCGGCAAGGACCACGAGTACCGGCTTCATGCTGAAGAAGAGAAGCTCGGTGCCCTGACGGTCACGTTCCACGACGAAACCAACGGCGAATTGACCGACGAGTGGCGCAAGGTGTCCACCGCGCGTCCCCGGCCGGACGGCTCCGTGGTTCTGGACTTCAACCGCGCCATCAACTATCCCAGTGCCTTTACGCCGTACGGCACCTGCCCCATGCCGGTGAAGAACAACAGCCTCGACGCCCGGATCGAAGCCGGGGAGAAGCAGCCCGCCCTCGCCGACTGAGCGCGCACGGATCCTTAAACCCCACCCGTCGTTGCGGGGGCCAGCCGCGGAAGCGTCAGGTTATCGCGGAGACGCCCGTGACGGCGCGGCCCACGATCAGCGTGTTGATCTCGTACGAGCCCTCGTAGGTGTAAATGGCTTCCGCGTCGGCGAAGATCTTGGCCATCCGGTAGTCCGTGACGATGCCGTTGCCGCCCAGGATGGACCGGCCCATCGCCACGGTTTCGCGCATCCTCGCCGACGTGTAGGACTTGGCCAGCGCCACCTGCGCCATCCCGGCACCCTGTTCCTGCAACTGCGAATGCTCCTGCAACTGCGCGATCCGGACCATCATGCCCATGCTCGCCATGGCGTTGCCCAGCATGGACACCAGCTGCTGCTGGATGAGCTGGAACCTCGCCAGCGGACGGCCGAACTGCTGGCGTTCGACGGCGTACTGCCGGGCGACGTCGAACGCGGCCAGCTGCTGCCCCACCGCCTGCCACGCCACCATGATACGTGAGCCGCGGAGCAGCTCATTGGTGTCATCGAAACTGCCGATGCCGGCGAAGCGGTCGGCCTCGGCCACCCGGACATCCTCGAAAACGATGTCCGCGTTCTGCACCGTGCGGAGCGCGATCTTGTTCTCGATCCGGCTCCGGCCCACTCCCGGCAACGAAGCGTCCACAATGAAGCCGCGGACCGCTCCGTCGGCTTCATCCCGCGCCCACACCAGCATGAAGTCGCAGAACGTCCCGTTGCCGATCCACCGCTTGGCGCCGTTCAGCACCCAGCTGTCCCCGCCGGCGTCGGCTTCTCCGGTACGGCCCGATATCCGGCGCGCCCGCGTCTCCATGCCGCCGGCGACGTCGGAGCCGTGATCCGGTTCGGTCAGCGCAAAGGCTCCCGTCGTCCTGAGGTTGGAGGCGTCGTCGAGGTACCGGCTGCGCTGGTCCTCGGAGCCGAAGCGGTAGAGCGACTCGACGAAAAGGTCGTGGTGGACCAGGAAAAACGTGGCGATCGAGGTGTCCACCCGCGTCATCTCCGCGATCACCAGCCCGGCGAACAGATGGCTGTAGCCGCGCTGTGCCGGCGTGCTCAGCTCCAGCGCGGCCAGCTTGGGGAGGATGTGCGCCGGAAATTCGGCCTTGTTCCACCAGTCCCCCGCGAACGGCGCGATCTCCGCGGCCAGGAACTCCCGCAGCTCGCCCAGCTTCCGCCGCTCGGCGGCGCTGAGCAGGGACTCGTAGCCGAAAAAGTCGGCGGCGGGCAGGGTGTCGACGGCGGGCATCGAGGCCCCGGGACTGCTTAGTTGGGTGCCGCTCACTTCGGGCCCATCCGGATGGCGCCGTCGAGGCGGATGGTCTCGCCGTTGAGCATGGCGTTCTCCACGATGTGCGCGGCGAGGTTGGCGTACTCGGCGGGCCGGCCCAGACGGGACGGGTGCGGCACCTGCCGGCCCAGTGACTCCTGGGCATCCTGGGGCAGCCCCGCCATCATCGGGGTTTCGAAAAGCCCGGGTGCGATCGTCACCACACGGATGAGGGACCGGGCCAGCTCACGGGCCAGCGGCAGGGTCATGGCGGCCACGCCGCCCTTGGACGCGGCGTAGGCAGGCTGGCCGATCTGTCCGTCGAATGCGGCCACCGAGGCGGTGTTGATGATGACTCCGCGCTCCTCCCCGCCGAGCCCGGTCGCTGCAGGCTCGGTGGCGGCCATCGCGGCGGCGGCCAGCCGGACCACGTTGAAGGTCCCCACCAGGTTGATCTGGATGACGCGCTGGAAAGTCTCCAGCGGCAGCACACCGTCGCGCCCCAGGACCTTGCCTGGCGTGGCGATGCCGGCGCAGTTCACGACGATCCGCAGCGGTCCCAGCCCGACGGCGGCGTCGACGGCGGCCTGCACCTGCTCCTCGCTGGTCACGTCCGCGGGAATGAAAACCGCTTTGGGGGCTGCCGGCTGATGGCCCGCGAGGCTCTGCGGGCCGGCCGCGTTCAGCTCGTCGGCGTAGGCGGCACCGGCCGAGGAGCCGAGGTCAGCGAGCACTACCGAAGCGCCGGCGTCGAACAGCCGCCGGGCCGTGGCGGCGCCGAGGCCGGATGCACCGCCCGTGATGAGCGCGACGGAACCCTCGATTTCCATACATCCTCCTTGATGCGGAACCGGTCGATGCGGATCCGGATCCCGGCCGCGAACATTAGTTAGTGAATGTTAACTGAAATGAGCGGCGGATGCATCCCGCGGCGCAGGGTGCACCAGACCGCCCCGCCCCTCCCGCACGGCCGCCGGCCCGGCAGTTCGCTAGGCTGGCCGTATGACCCAGCCAGATGCTGACGCCGCCCCCACCTCCGCGACGGCCTGGGCAGAGCGGGCCGACGACGCTGCACGGTCGGTTACGCACCTGTTCGGCCAGCGGCTGTTCTTCCTGCCCGGGACACACATCGCCGCCACCGCCCGGCCGTCCGGCCGCATCGAGAACCTCCGCCGCCCCTGGCACTACTGGTGGCAGGCGCATTACCTGGACTGCCTGGTGGACGCGGGCTTTCGCGAACTTGGGAGGGCGGGGCGCCCGCCGGAAAAGTTCGACGGCGATGCCCGCCCCAGCGCCGGCCAGCTCGCGTCGAGGCTGGTCACCGGCATCCGGCTGCGGAATTTCCTGACGTTCGTCAACCACTACTACGACGACATGGCCTGGCTGGCCCTGTCCACGCTCCGGCTGGAGCGGCTGGCCGACGAGAGCCGCAGGCCCAGTCCCCGGCGGCAGGAGAGAATCCGCAAGAGCCTGACGCTGCAGTTCGACTCGGCGTCCACCGACGACCTGGGCGGCGGCACATTCTGGAGCACCAAGCGGGACTTCAAGAACACCCCCGCCACGGCACCGGTTGCGCTCTACTACGCACGCACGGGCAACACCACCAA
>NZ_BAEG01000046.1 GCF_000238915.1 Arthrobacter globiformis NBRC 12137
CTTCCAGTGTGCGCATGTTCCCCAGCGAGGACAGCGAGAACGTGATCACCCCGATGGTCCGGAAGCTGCCCCGTTTGAGTGCCCTGGCGGCACTGTTGGGCCGGTACCCCAGCTCGTTCATCGCCGCAATGACTTGGCGCCGCGTGCTTTCGATGACGTCCGGGCTCCCGTTGGACACGCGGGAAACCGTTTGGGAGGAGACTCCGGCGAGCTTGGCGACGTCGGCCATGGAGACCTGCTGCTTGCGCAGCGGCGCAGGGCCGGCCACCTCCTTTAGAGGGGACAAATTGCGGGCCGGGGGTTGACCGGATTCGTGCTCCATGTCACCATCGTACCAATCATGTTTGCGCAAACATTCACAAAAGCTCACAAGAATGTTTACGTAAACAGAAACACTCGGTCACCCGCCAGGTGACGAAGCCCTACAGAGGACCCTTCATGACAATGACGTCCCCGCAAGTCGCTCCGCCAGCCGGCGCGGCTGAGCCGGCAGGCCGCACGAGCCGCCGCGCCAGCCGCCGTTCGTGGGCCGGCTGGTGGTTTATCGGCCCGTTCATGGCCGTTTTCGCCCTGGTTTTCCTCGCCCCGATCGCGTATTCCATCTACCTGAGCGTCTTCCGCAACCAGCTCATCGGCGGCACCGCCTTCGTGGGCCTGGACAACTACGCCCGGGCGTTGGGGGACCCGCAGTTCTGGTCCGCACTGGGACGGGTTTCGCTGTTCCTGGCGGTCCAGGTGCCGGTCATGCTGGTGATCGCCCTGGTTGTGGCCCTCGCCCTGGACAGCGGCAGGCTCTACGGGAAGTCGTTCTTCCGGATCTCGATCTTCCTGCCCTATGCCGTGCCCGCCGTCGTCGCAACGCTCATGTGGGGCTTCATGTACGGCACCCGCTTCGGGCTGGTGGGAAACATCAACCAGGCCTTCGGTCTGAACCTGCCCAGCCCGCTGTCCTCCGAACTGGTGCTGGCCTCCATCGGAAACATCGTCACGTGGGAGTTCATCGGCTACAACATGCTGATCTTCTACTCGGCGCTGACCGTTATCCCCAAGTCCCTGTATGAGGCCGCCGAGATTGATGGCGCCGGCCAGCTGAGGGTCATCGCCGCGATCAAGCTGCCGGCCATCCGCGGCGCTATCGTGGTGGCCACCATCTTCTCGGTGATCGGCAGTTTCCAGCTCTTCAACGAGCCCAGCATCCTCAAGAGCCTCTCACCCAACACCATCTCGACCTACTTCACGCCCAACCTGTACGCCTTCTCCCTGTCGTTCTCAGGGCAGCAGTACAACTACTCCGCCACGGTGGCGATCATCATGGGGCTGATCACCATGGCCATTGCCTACGCCGTCCAGGTCCGCGGCATGCGAAAGGAGCGCTGACCATGAGCGTTCAGACAGCCGCCCGCCCCGGCAGTGCCGGCGCAGGAACGTCGGCGCCGCTGAAACTCCGCACCCCGCGCCTGCGGACCCCGCGCGCAGCCGGCTCCCGGCGCTCGCGCCGCAGCCTGGCACTGACTCTCCTGATGGGCCTTGTCCTGCTCTACAGCCTCGCCCCGCTGTTCTGGCTCCTGGTCAACGCCACCAAAACGCAGGACGGCCTGCTCAACTCCTTCGGCCTGTGGTTCGCGGGCGACTTTGCCCTCTGGGACAACATCGCCCGGACAGCAACCTACGACGGCGGGATCTTCCTTCGCTGGTTCGCCAACACAGTCCTGTACGTCGTGCTCGGCGCCGGCGGTGCCACTTTCCTCGCCGTCCTCGGCGGCTACGCGCTGGCCAAGTTCGATTTCCCCGGCCGGAAGGCTGTGTTCGCCGTCGTCATCGGAGCGGTGGCCATCCCGGGCACGGCACTCGCGGTCCCCACGTTCCTGATGTTCAGCCAGATGGGCCTCACCAACACCCCCTGGGCCGTGATCATCCCTTCGCTCATCTCGCCCTTCGGCCTGTACCTCATGTGGACGTTCGCCGCCGAGGCCATCCCCACCGAGATCATGGAGTCCGCCCGGATCGACGGCGCCAGCGAGGCACGCACCTTCTTCCAGGTCTGCCTGCCTCTGCTGACACCGGGCATTGTCACCGTGCTGCTTTTCACCATGGTGGCCACCTGGAACAACTACTTCCTGCCGCTGATCATGCTGAAGAACCCCGACTGGTACCCCCTCACCCTGGGCCTGAACGCGTGGAACGCGCAGGCCGGCACCGCCGGCGGGGAAGCCATCTTCAACCTGGTCATCACCGGTTCCCTGCTCACTATCCTGCCGCTGATCGCAGCGTTCCTGCTGCTCCAGCGCTATTGGCAGTCCGGCCTTTCCGCCGGAAGCGTCAAAGAATAACGCCCGTCCCGCTCCAACAACGCAGTTAGAAGGAAGACATGATCAAGACCCTGACCCGCCGCGGCCTGCTGCAGACTTCCGCCGTCGCCGCCGCACTCGCCCTGGGGCTCACCGCCTGCGGAGGCGGCGGCAACGCGGCGCCGCAGCAAACGGTCAACAGCGATGCCGTCGAAGCCGCGCTCCAAAAAGGCGGCAAGCTGACGGTGTGGGCCTGGGACCAGTCCCTGAAGAAGGTCGCCGAGGGCTTCGAGGCCAAGTACCCCAACGTGGACGTCAACCTGGTCAACGCAGGCACCGGCAACGACCAGTACACCGCACTGCAGAACGCGATCTCAGCCGGCTCAGGCGTGCCCGACGTGGCTCAGATCGAGTACTACGCACTTCCGCAGTTTGCGCTCAGCAAGTCGCTGGCTGACCTCGGCCAGTTCGGCGCCGCCAGCCTCGACGGCACCTTCACGGCCGGTCCGTGGTCCTCGGTGCAGGCGCAGGGCGGCGTCTACGGACTCCCCATGGACTCCGGCCCCATGGCCCTCTTCTACAACAAGCAACTCTTCGACAAGCACGGCATCGCAGTGCCCACCACCTGGGATGAGTTCCTCGAGGCCGGCCGTGCTCTGAAGAAGGCCGACCCCAAGGCCTACATCGCCAACGACACCGGCGACGCCGGGTTCACCACCAGCATGATCTGGCAGGCGGGCGGCAAGCCCTACGAAGTGGACGGCACCAACGTCGGCGTGAACTTCTCCGACGAAGGGTCCACCAAGTTCGCCGAGACCTGGCAGAAGCTCATCGACGAGGACCTCCTTGCCCCCATCAGTTCCTGGAGCGACGAGTGGTACAAGGGCCTCGGCAACGGCACCATCGCCACCCTGTCCACCGGCGCCTGGATGCCCGGGAACCTGGTGTCCGGCGTAGCCGACGGGGCCGGCAAATGGCGGGTCGCCCCCTTGCCGCAGTGGGAGAAGGGCGCCAACAGCAGCGCGGAAAACGGCGGCAGCTCGCTGGCCATCCCCGCCGCCAGCAGCCAGGCAGCCTTGGCGTACGGCTTCCTGAAGTACTCCAATGTTGAAGAAGGCGTCCAGGCCAGGATCGACGGCGGCGCGTTCCCCGCCACGTCAAAGGACCTCGCGTCCGAGAAATTCCAGAACACCGAGTTCAAGTACTTCGGCGGCCAGAAGGCAAACCAGATCTTCGCCGAATCAGCGAAGAATGTTCCCGCCGGCTGGTCCTACCTGCCCTTCCAGGTCTACGCCAACAGCATCTTCAACGACACCGCCGGCCAGGCCTATGTCTCCGGCACCAAGCTCAAGGACGGCCTGGCCGCGTGGCAGAAAGCCTCGGCCAAGTACGGCACCGAGCAGGGCTTCAGCGTCAAGGAATAAGAGCCCGCAGGCAACCCAAACCATCTCCGCGGACGCGCCAGCCAGCCCGGCGCGTCCGCGGCCAACCAAACGCGCCCAAAAAGAGGAACTCATGACCCACACCACCCACCACCGCTGGCTGCGCTGGCCGTCCCCGGACACCAAGAGGCTGGCCTTCGGTGCCGACTACAACCCCGAGCAGTGGCCCCGCGAGGTCTGGACAGAGGATGTGCGGCTCATGAGGGAGGCCGGGGTCAACATCGTCTCCCTCGCCATCTTCTCGTGGGCACGCATCCAGCCCGCGCGGGACAGCTGGGACTTTTCCTGGCTCGACGACATCATCGGCCTGCTCCACGCCAACGGCATTGCCGTGGACCTCGCCACCGCCACCGCCTCCCCGCCGCCGTGGCTCGCGGCCGAACACCCGGAAATCCTGCCGGTCACCCAGAACGGCGAAACCCTCTGGCCGGGCGGCCGGCAGCACTGGCGGCCCACGTCGCCGGTATTCCGCGAGCACGCACTGACGCTCGTGCGCACCATGGCGGAGCGCTACAAGGACCACCCCGCCGTCTGTGCCTGGCACGTTTCCAACGAACTCGGCTGTCACAACATCTACGACTATTCCGACGACGCCGCGGCTGCTTTCCGCAACTGGCTGCAGGACCGGTACGGCACCCTTGAAGAGCTGAACACAGCCTGGGGGACCGACTTCTGGTCCCAGCGCTACGCCGACTGGAACCACATCCTCCCGCCACGCAAGGCAGCGTCCTACCCGAATCCCACGCAGCAGCTGGACTTCAAGCGCTTCTCCTCGGACTCGCTGCGGGACTATCTCCGCGCGGAGCGCCGGATCCTGAGCAGCATCACCCCGGACATCCCCGTGACCACCAATTTCATGGTGATGGGGGAGACGAAGGGAATGGACTATTCCGCCTGGGCGGCCGACGTCGACTTCGTTTCCAACGACCACTACGTGGTCCCGGGACCGCAGGACCACGACGAACTGTCCTTCTCCGCGAACCTGACCGGCAACATCGCCGGCGGCAACCCCTGGTTCCTCATGGAACACTCCACCAGCGCCGTGAACTGGCAGCCCGTGAACACGCCCAAAAAGCCCGGTGCCCTCGCCCGGGACTCGCTCACCCACGTGGCCCACGGCGCAGACGCGGTCTGCTTCTTCCAGTGGCGGCAGTCGCGCGCCGGGGCAGAGAAATACCACTCCGCGATGGTGTCGCACGCCGGCAGCGACAGCCGGCTCTTCCGCGACGTCACCGCGCTGGGACGCACCCTGGGCGAACTCTCGCCGGTCACCGGCAGCCGCCGCGAGCCGGCACGGGCCGCGATCCTCTTCGACTGGGACTCCTGGTGGGCCAGCGAACTGGACTCCCATCCGAGCGACCGCCTCCGCTACCGGCAGGAGGCACTCGACTGGTACTCGGCGTTCCTGGCCACCGGCATCCGCGCCGATGTCCTCCCCGCGGCAGCCTCCCTTGACGGCTACCAGCTGGTCATCGCACCGGTCCTGCACGTTGTGCCGGCCGAGCTGCGCTCGCGACTGACCGCTTTCGTCGAGTCCGGCGGGCACCTCGTGACCACCTACTTCTCGGGCATCGTGGACCAGAACGACCACGTGTGGCTGGGCGGATATCCCGGCGCCCTCAGCGATCTGCTGGGGATCCGGGTGGAAGAGTTCGGGCCGCTGGCACCAGGGGAAGAAGCCAGGCTCGACGACGGCTCAACCGGCACGCTGTGGGCGGACTCCGTTGCCACCACCTCCGCCGAAACCAAGATCCTGAGACGGTTCACCTCCGGTGACCACGCCGGCGAACCGGCTGTAACCCGGCGCAGCGTGGGCAGCGGATCCGCCGGCTACGTCGCGACGCGGCTCGGATCCGCCGGCCTGGTCCCTGTCCTGCGGGAATTCGCCGGCCTGGCCGGCGTCGAGTCTGAACTGCCCGCGGAGCTGTGTGGCGCCGTCGAACTCGCCGTCCGCACCGGGGAGGACGGGCGCTTCCTTTTCCTGATCAACCGAACGGACCAGGCCGTGGACATCTCGGCGGTCCCCGGGGCCGTGCTCGCGGGCACCGGGCCGGGCGACGGTACCGCCAAGCTCGCCGCCCGCGGCGTGGCCGTCCTCAAAAGCCCCAAATAAAGCAGTCCCCAGAGAACAGCAGCATCACCGCACCGAAGGGAATTCAATGACGAACAGATCCAGACGGCCCTGGGCCGTGACCGCCGCCGTCACCGCGGCGGTCTTCTCCGCAGGGCTCGTGGCCGGACCCGCTTCCGCCGCGCAGGCACCGGCGAAGGCTGCCGACGAACCCGTGCCGGCCGGCGCCGTCACCGTGCGGCCGGACCCCTCCTACCAGGGCGATGCCTTCGAAGGATGGGGCACCAGCCTGGTGTGGTTCGCCAACGCCACCGGCGACTATCCGGATGAAATCCGCAACAAGCTTGCCGACATGGTCTTCGGCGACGAAGGGCTGAACCTCAACATCGCCCGGTACAACGTCGGCGGCGGCAACGCGCCCGACGTGAAGGACTACCTGCGCGCCGGCGGCGCCGTTGAAGGCTGGTGGAAGGCCCCCGAGGGCACCACCCGGCAGGACAAAGACTGGTGGGATCCGGAAAATCCGGACCACTGGAACCTCGACGCCGACCAGACACAGCGCTGGTGGGTGGACCGGATCAAGAACGACATCACGCACTGGGAAGCCTTCAGCAACTCCCCGCCGTGGTTCCAGACGGTCAGCGGCTACGTTTCGGGCGGCTTCAACTCCTCGCAGGACCAGCTGCGGACCGAGAGCGTTGATGACTTCTCCTCCTACCTGGTCGGCGTCGTCAAGGAGCTGGAAAAGGCGCACGGCATCAAGATCGACACGATCGATCCCATGAACGAACCGAACACCCCGTACTGGGGAACCAGCCTGAATTCGGCGGGCCAGCCCGTCGGGGGCCGGCAGGAAGGCGCCCACATGGGCCCCGAACTGCAGCAGAAGGTGGTCCAGTCCCTGGCCAAGGCACTGGCCAGTGCCGACACCGGCGCTGTCATCAGCGCCATGGACGAGACCAACCCCTCGACGTTCGCCAGCAACTGGAACAGCTATTCCGCCGGCGCCAAGGCAAACGTCGCGCAGCTCAACGTCCACACCTACGGGACCGGGCAGCGGACAGCCGTCCGGGACATCGCCAAGGGCGAGGGCAAGCCCCTGTGGATGAGTGAAACCGGCGGTTCCTGGTTGGACGGGCAGAACTTCACAAGCATGCAGCCCGGCCTTGGCCTGGCCCAGCATATGGTCAACGACCTCCGCGAGCTCGAGCCCGAGGCCTGGGTGTTCTGGCAGCCCGTCGAGGACTACAACAACATGAAGCCCGGCGGCGAAAGCGCCATCGGCTCCAACTGGGGCGAGATCCAGCTGCCCTTCGACTGCGATGCCGGGGACAACCTCGAAAGCTGCCCGATCTACACGAACACCAAGTTCAACACCGCGCGGAACTTCACGCACTACATCAAGCCCGGCGACCGCCTGGTCAAGGTGGACGACACCAACAGCGCGGCCGCCGTCTCCGACTCCGGAGCCACCGTGGTGCACGTGAACGACGGCAAGCAGCAGCGCCAGGTTGCCCTGGATCTTTCCGGCTTCGAAGCCGTCCAGGGCAATGCCACCGTGACGCCGGTGACCAGCGACGCGTCCGGCGCACTGGTCAAGGGCGAGCCGGTCGCCGTCGGAAAGGACCGCACGGCGGTCCTCACCGTACCGGCCGAATCCGTCACGACGTTCCTGGTCAACGGCGTGCACGGCGTGGCCAAGGAGGCCGCCCTGGTTCAGGCGGACCACGTCTACCGGCTCCAGGGCGTGGAAAGCGGCAAGTCCCTTAGCCAGGGAACCGGCAGCGCCGCCGTCATCCGTTCCGGTGCGGGTGCCGACCAGCAGTGGAGCATCCGCCGCCTCAGCGGCGAGAACAGCAGCCGTGCCCGCTATGCCGTTGAAACGCCCGACGGCGGGCGGCAGCTCACGGTCGTCGACGGAGCCCCGCAGCTGGTGCCGGCGGAGGCAGCCCCGGCTGACGCCTCCCAGTGGACCATGTCAACCACGGGCGACGGCACCTACACGTTCGTCAACGCGGCCACCGGACGGCTCCTCGAGGTGGGCGGGCACGCCACCGCGGACGGATCCCCGGTGACCCTGTGGACCGCCAACTCCGGCGAGAACCAGCGCTGGCGGGTCATCGACGAAACTGTCCAGGGATTCCGGAACGTCGCGGCCTTTACGGTGCCAGGGACCGCTCCGCAGCTGCCCGCCACCGTGGTCCCCGTCTACCGTGACGGTGCCCGCGGCGAACTGCCGGTGACCTGGGCGTTGCCGCCGGAGAGCCGGTGGAGCAAGCCCGGAACCGTTGACGTGCGCGGGACGGCGACGGACGTGCTGGGCGCTGCGCATCCGGTGACGGCCAAGGTCACCGTCGACACGCTGGTGGCTACACTTCCGGCGCGGGCCAAGACCTACGCCGGAGGCACGCCCGCGATGCCTGCCACCGTGACAGCGGTGACCGCCGGCGGCAGCAAAGTGGAGCGGCCGGTGGTCTGGGATGCCGCCGGGCCGTTCACCGAAACGGGCGTTGCCACGGTTGCCGGCACAGCCGACGCCGCCGACGGGCGGACACTGCCCGCCGCCGTGCGCGTCCAGGTCACGGCGGGAACGGCCGACAACGTGGCCGATGACCCCGGTGCCGCGTTCAGCGGCACCTTCACCGAACCGGGCTACGGCACCGCAGGGCTGGGCAACGGCAACCTGACGGACAAGGCCTGGTCCAACTGGAAGTCGGGCACCAAGAACACCACCGACACCCTCTCCGTGGCGCTGGCCAGCCAGAAGACGGTGACCGGCGTGAAGGTCCACTTCTACCGCGACGGATCCACCGACAGCTACGCCCAAAGCCTCCAGGTGCAGACAAAGGCAGCCGACGGCGCGTGGCAGAACGCTGGCGCCCCGGTCCAGGTCCCCGGCGGCAGCCCCGCCCCGGTGGTCACAGTTCCGGTAGCCAGCGTGGACACCAAGGACGTCCGCGTGGTCCTCACCGCACGGCCGAACACCCACATGACGGTCAGCGAAGTGCAGGTCCTGGCGCTGGCTCCGGGCCAGTCCTCCGACGCCGCCGCGGCCGGCATTTCCGTCAACGGCCAGCCGCTGGCCGGCTTCGACCCGGACGTCACCTCCTACCGGACCGACGTCCAGGGAGCGCGGCAGGAAGTCACGGCCACGGCTGCTGACCCGTACGCGGTGGTCACCGTTACGCAGTCGGAGTCTGGAACCGCCGTCGTCACGGTCCGAAGCGAAGACGGAAGCCAGACCCGGACGTACGAGGTCGCTTTCGGCCGGTAGGAAGCTGGGTTCCGCCGCTATTCCGCGGCGGAACCCAGCCCGGTTGTCACAAATCCTGTGGGGTCCGCCAGGAACCGGGCGAACCCAAGTTCCGCTGCGCCGATCATCATGAGGTTGGAGCCTAGTGCCGCGGGGTGCACCTTGGCCTGGGCGGCCGGCCCGTCCAATGCCTGGGACAGCAGCAGGTCATCGAGGGCGGACGGCGCAAGCGCGTAGAGGACCCCGAGGAAACCGTCGAGGATGATCACTTCCGGGTTGAAGGTGTTGACGGCGTTCCGCAGGGCGATGGCCAGGAACCCCAGCTGCCGGGATATTTCCTCTGCGACGGCGGGGCTGCCTGACGCCCGGAGGGCCTGTTCCAGCTGGGAAGTGTCGCCGCCGCTGACGCCGAGCAGTTCGAAGAGCCGTCCCTGGGACACCTCTGTTTCCAGGCAGCCGGTGGCGCCGCAGTGGCACTGTTCGCCGGAGGTCCGGACGAACGTATGGCCCAGTTCCCCGGCGTAACCGGAGGCGCCGCGGAGCAGCATGCCGTTGGAAATGATCCCGCCCCCGATGCCGCTTGCCCCGCCGTTGAGGTACACGAGGTTGTCCCGCCCGGCACCGGCCCCGAAGATCAGTTCAGCCTCCGCCGCGAGTGAGGCATCGTTGGCGGCCTGGCAGGCGTAGCCGGCGGCCTCGCTCAGCATCCGGGCAACAGGCTCGTCCCGCCAACCCAGGTGCGGCGCATGGCGGACCGTCCCGTCGTCGGGGTTTACCAGGCCGGGCACCGCCACACCGATGCCGGTGATCCGGTACGAGTGGTCCAGCTCCGTCCGCATTCCCTCGATGACGGCAGCGGCGATGTTGACCGCCTCCCGTGCGCTGGGAATCCGTTCGGTGGCGAATCGGATCTTCTTCTGCACGATGCCGCCCAGGTTGACCAGCCCGATGGTGACTGCATCGATCTCCGGGTAGACAGCAAGTGCCGCAATGGAAGGGCTCGGACGCACCTCGGGGCTCGGACGGCCCACCTGGGCCCCGCCCGTTGGCGCTGTCTCATAGACCAGCCCGAGCGCGGCCAGCTGGCCGATCAGGGTGCCGACCGTTGACCTGTTGAGCCCGGTCCTTTTCGTCAGCTGGGCCCGGCTGAGGACACGGTGATGGTGGACCAGCGACGTGATCAGCGCCAGGTTGTTCCGCCGGGAGGGGTCCAGCTCGCTGGGAGGGGCGGCCGGGGCGGCCCGTTGGCGAGGGGAAGACATCATCGGAACGATATCAGCTGCCGAAGACCTTGGTGTCGAGGAAGCCGTTGCGGAACTTCCCCTCCGGATCGAGGCGCCCCGCGAGGGCCTTAAAGTCGGCGAAGCGCGGGTAAAGCGGCGCGAGGCGGGAGGCGCCGGCGTCGAACAGCTTGCCCCAGTGCGGACGGGCGCCGAACGGCGCCAGCGCGGTCTCGACCGCCGGGAGCACGGCCTCGACGGCGGGCTGGTCCTGCCGCCAGGTGAGGTGCAGGCCGATGCTGTCTGTTCCGTAGTTCGGGCTCAGCCAGAGGCTGTCGGCGGCCATGGTGCGGATTTCGGAGACCAGCAGCAGCGGAGTCACCACATGGGACAGCCGGCGCATGGTCTGGATGGCGTCCACGGCGTGCTCGCGGGGGACCAGGTATTCGCTTTGCAGCTCGTCGCCCTTGCTCGGAGTGAATTCCATCCTGAAGTGGGCCAGCCTGTCCGACCAGGGGCCGGGCACGCCCAACTGCTGCGTGCAGGTGCTCCCGGAAACCCCGGCGATGGGATGCCTTGCTTCGGCGGCCGGGCTGCCGCCGTAGAAACTGGCACGCTCCGCTCCTCCTGCTTCCTCCGTCCTGGCCTTGAGCCAGGCCTGGCCGATCCGGTCCCCGTTCCAGTCGGTGAACAGGCTGACGCTGTACGCCGAGGAGGTGACGTCGTCGAAATTCTCCAGCACCTGGTCCCACGAGAGGTTCTCAAAGACCGTCTGCACCACCGGGAAGGCAGGTTCGATGTCCAGGGTCAGGCTGCTGACCACGCCCAGGGCGCCAAGGCCCACAACCATCCCGTCGAAGTCCGGGGTATCGCCGCGGCGGGCGGTGAGGATCCCGCCGTCGGCGGTGACCAGTTCAAGGCCGGCGACGGCGGTGGCCAGGTTGCCGTTTCGGTCGCCTGATCCGTGGGTGGCGGTGGCGACAGCCCCGGCCACCGAGATGTGGGGGAGGGAAGCAAGGTTGTGCAGCGCATAGCCCTGCCGCTGCAGCTCGGCCGCCAGGGTCCCGTACCGGGTGCCGCCGCTCACGGTCGCTGTCATGCTCCCGGAGTCCACCTCGATGGCGGGCGCGAGGTGTTCGAGCGAGACCAGGGCTCCGGTGGTGTCGGCGATGCGGTTGAAGGAGTGCCGCGAGCCGAGCGCCCGAAGCCGGGACGCGCCGGCCACCAGGTCCTGAAGCTCCGCCACGGTCCGCGGTTCCCGCACCTCGGCCGCAGCGTACCTGAGGTTCCCGGCCCAGTTGTACTCCTCGGTGTGCAGCTCAGTTCCTGCTTCGCTGACCATTGCCTGCCCTTCGTTTGGTGTCCCAGAGAACATAACACCCAGCGAGGTGGGGCGACTAGGGTTCCACGGCATTCATGTCGCAGGATTGCGTCCGTGCAAATGGTTGACAGACGAGCGAAAGCGAATATGTTTGTTTGTGGAACATTTTCCGGATCTGCCTGCGGGACAGGTCCCTCCAAACCAAACGGGAGCACTCAATGGCGATTCAGCCCACGCGTGATGACAAGTTTTCCTTCGGCCTGTGGACCGTCGGCTGGGAGGCGCAGGACCAGTTCGGCTCCGCAACCCGCCCGCCGCTGGACACCGTGGAGGCCATCAACCGGCTCAGTGACCTGGGCGCCTACGGCATCACCTTCCACGACAACGACCTGTTCCCGTTCGGCTGCTCCGCGGCTGACCGGCAGCGGGAGATCGACCGCCTGACCGGTGCACTGAAGGCCACCGGCATGGTGGTGCCCATGGTCACCACCAACCTGTTCAGCCACCCGGTCTTCAAGGACGGCGGCTTCACCAGCAACGACCGGGGTGTTCGCCGCTTCGCCCTGCGCAAGGTCCTGGAAAACATCGACCTCGCCGCCGAGCTGGGCGCCGAAACCTTCGTGATGTGGGGCGGGCGCGAAGGCAGCGAGTACGACGCCGCCAAGGACATCCGTGGGGCCCTCGAGCGCTACCGCGAGGCCGTGAACCTGCTGGGCGACTACGTGACGGACAAGGGCTACAACATCCGCTTCGCGATCGAGCCCAAGCCCAACGAACCGCGCGGCGACATCCTGCTGCCCACGCTTGGTCACGCCCTGGCCTTCATTGAGACCCTCGAACGCCCGGAGCTTGTGGGCATCAACCCCGAAACGGGCCACGAGCAGATGGCCGGGCTGAACTTCACCCACGGCATTGCCCAGGCGCTGTACCAGGGCAAGCTGTTCCACATCGACCTCAACGGCCAGCGCAGCATCAAGTTCGACCAGGACCTGGTGTTCGGCCACGGCGACCTGCAGAACGCTTTCTCCCTGGTTGACCTGCTGGAGAACGGCGGTCCCCAGGGCGGCCCGGCCTACGAGGGGCCGCGCCACTTCGACTACAAGCCCAGCCGCACCGAGGACATCAACGGCGTCTGGGACTCGGCGGCCGCCAACATGCAGACATACCTGCTCCTGAAGGAGCGCGCCAAGGCCTTCCGCTCGGACCCCGAGGTGCAGGCTGCCCTGGAGGCGTCGCGGGTTTCCGAGATCAACGTCCCCACCCTGAACCCGGGCGAAGGATACGAACAGCTCCTCGCCGACCGCTCGTCCTACGAGGATTTCGACGCCGACGCCTATTTCGGCGGCAAGGGCTTCGGCTTCGTGAAGCTCCAGCAGCTCTTCATCGAGCACCTGCTCGGCGCCCGCTGATACTGTGACGGCTGCTCTTATGTCACTGGTTGCCGGCGTCGATTCATCGACCCAAAGCTGCAAGGTCGTGGTGCTGGATGCTGAGACCGGCGCTCTGGTCCGGGAGGGCCGGGCCAGCCACCCGGACGGCACCGAGGTCCACCCGGACCACTGGTGGCGGGCTCTGTCCAAAGCGTTCGACGACGCCGGGGGACTCGCCGGGGTCGCCGCGCTTTCCGTCGGTGGCCAGCAGCACGGCATGGTGCTGCTGGATGCCGCCGGTGCGGTGCTGCGGCCGGCCCTGCTCTGGAACGACACCCGCTCGGCAGGCGCCGCCGCGGCCCTCACCGAAGAAGTGGGCGCGGAGGACTTTGCGCAACGGACAGGCCTGGTGCCCGTGGCCTCCTTCACGGTCACTAAGGTCCGCTGGGTCCGCGACCATGAGCCGGACATTGCCAGCCGGGTGGCCGCCGTCGCCCTGCCGCACGACTGGCTGACCTGGCGCCTGCGGGGCTACGGCCCCGCCGGCGCCAGCCCGCTGGGGCCCGACCTGGGGCAGCTCACCACGGACCGTTCCGACGCCAGCGGCACGGGCTATTGGAACCCGGCAAGCGGCACCTACGATCTGGAGCTGTTCAGCCTCGCCTTTGGCCGGCCCGCCGTCGAAGCCGGCACCGAATCACACACTGAACGGTCCGGTGCGGTCGTCCTGCCACGCGTCCTGGCACCGGGCGAGTCGCCTGGCCAGGTCCATCCTGCCGTCGCCGGGGAGGCGTTGCCTCCAGGGCACTCCGTGCTGCTAGGCGCGGGCGCCGGGGACAACGCCGCGGCGGCACTGGGCCTGGACGCCCGGCCGGGCGACGTCGTCGTGTCCGTGGGCACCAGCGGGACGGTTTTCGCCGTCTCCGATGAGCCGGTCGGTGATCCGAGCGGGACGGTGGCGGGCTTCGCGGATGCGAGTGGCCTGTTCCTGCCGATCGCCGTGACCCTCAATGCGGCGCGGGTGCTGACGTCGGTCGCCGGGCTGCTGGGGGTGGACTTCGACGAGCTGTCCCGGCTGGCGCTGGAGGCTGAACCGGGTGCGGGCGGTGTGGTGCTGGTCCCGTATTTCGAGGGGGAGCGGACGCCCAATCTGCCGCACGCGACGGCCAGCTTCTCCGGGCTGACCATCGCCTCGACCACGCGCAGTAACTTCGCGCGGGCCGCCGTCGAAGGGATGTTGTGCGGGCTGGCGGGAGGACTGGATGCCCTCCGCGCTCTGGGCCACCCGGCCGAGCGGCTGTTTCTGATCGGCGGCGCCGTGCAGAACCCTGCGGTTCAGCGGATTGCGGCCCAGGTTTTCGAGCTGCCCGTACTGGTGCCGAGCCCCGGCGAGTACGTGGCCCGGGGAGCTGCCGTGCAGGCGGCCTGGGCGCTGACGGGGGAGCGGCCGGCATGGGACGTGGCGCTGGACGGCCACCCCGAGCCGGACTTCCAGCCTGCCATCGCGGAACAATACAGGGCGGAGCAGCGCAAGGTGGAGCAGGTCGCTGGTTGAGCTTCGTCTGCTGGTTGAGCTTGCCGGAACCTGAGCCGCCTTTGCGGGCCAACGGGCTCCACGGGGTAGCAGTTTAGGGCGTTTTCAGGGCTGGGGAGGCCCTGAGCTGCTATCCAGTTTTCGTTCTCGGTTGGATCCAAAGAAACTTCTTTGGATCATGCCCCATCTGGTGCCGGACCGGCCCTTAAAATGTCGTACCCCCTTGGCAGACTGTGTTCATGGAAGGCATGGGGAATGCAGCACGACAGCAGGGGCGCCGCATGGCGGCGTTCTGCTGGCTGCCGCGGTTCCTGACGCCCTTCTTTCCACCGCCGTCTTTACGGACGCGGTCCTTCCCGTTGACGCGGTACCCGTGGATGCGTTCCTGGGCGGCGGGTTCCCGTTCGATCAGGTCGCCAACGGCGGGCTGCCGGCTGACGATGACCCGAACTTTTTATACCCGGACGACGTTTCTCCGGAGGACCCGTTCCGCGACGCCCTCCTTGCTGACGATGTTTTCCCGGAGGACCCTTTCCCCGAGCTTCTCTTTAAGGACGTCCTGTTTGCAGATGTCCTGTTCGCCGGTGACCTCTCCTCCGG
>NZ_BAEG01000045.1 GCF_000238915.1 Arthrobacter globiformis NBRC 12137
TCCGCCAAAGCACCGCGGCCCCGAAGGCAAGATAGCTCACATCCGCCCCGCATTGGTTGCCGCCCGGAGGAGCTCGGTGGATAATGGTTAGACCAGCTAATTAGCGTTGCTAACTATCAGGAGGCGCACTTCCTCAATGCCTGCACCCGGAGCGGCACACCAAGAGACCCCCCAGTCCATCAGGCCGGACATCCTGGCGATCGACCTTCGGACTGCCGTGATGCGGACCTCCCGCCGGCTTCGCGTTGAGGCCACCGGCGACGTCATTACGCCGGGCCAGTACACGGTGCTGGCCCAGCTCCACAGCGACGGCCCGCGCACCCCCCGCGAACTTGCGGAGCGTGAACATGTGCAGGCACCGTCCATGACCCGGATTGTGAACGCCCTCGCAGAGCTGGGATTTGTGTCCCGGTCAGCGCACCCGGAGGACGGCCGCCAGATCCAGGTGGGCATCACGCCTGCCGGCGTGGACGTCCTGGAAGAGGCGCGGGGCCAGCGGACCGCCTGGCTGGCGCAACGGGTCGCCGGGCTGAGCCCGGCGGACAGGCTGACCCTGAGCCGGGCCGCGCACATCATGCAGGAGATGAGCGCCCGATGAGCGCCACCTTCCGGGCATTGCAGAACCCCAACTACCGGCTGTGGGCCAGCGGGGCGCTTGTGTCCAACATCGGCACCTGGATGCAGAGGGTGGCCCAGGACTGGCTGGTGCTGACCGTCCTCACGGACCATTCCGGCACCGCCGTCGGCATCACCACGGCCCTGCAGTTCCTTCCCATGCTTCTGCTTGGCCCCTATGCAGGAGTCCTCGCAGACCGGCACCGGAAGCGCGTGATCCTGTTGTGGACGCAGTCGGCCATGGGCCTGTGCGGGCTGGTCGTTGGGCTCCTGGTGGTTACCGGCGCGGCGCAGCTGTGGCAGGTGTACGCAGCCGCCCTCTGCCTTGGGCTGGCCAGCGCCATTGACGGGCCCGCACGCCAGGCCTTCGTCTCCGAACTCGTAGGACAGGACGATATCGCCAACGCGGTGTCCCTCAACTCCGCCTCCTTCAACACTGCCCGCCTGACGGGACCTGCGATCGCTGGGGTACTCATCGCCTGGGCCGGCACC
The DNA here is from genome assembly GCF_000238915.1 of Arthrobacter globiformis NBRC 12137. Taxonomy (GTDB): domain Bacteria; phylum Actinomycetota; class Actinomycetes; order Actinomycetales; family Micrococcaceae; genus Arthrobacter; species Arthrobacter globiformis. The sequence goes on from NZ_BAEG01000045.1 coordinate 1,108, forward strand.
GGACCCGTTTTCCTGCTCAACGCCGCCAGCTTCGCCGCCGTCCTGATCTCGCTGGCCCGGATCCGCACGGCGGGACTCGCTCCGGCCCCGCCGGCAGTCCGCAGCAAACACCAGGTCGCCGAGGGGCTGGGCTACGTGCGCCGGCGTCCGGACCTGGTGCTGATCCTCGTCCTGGTGGGCATCCTGGGGGCATTCGGCATGAATTTCCCCATCACCAACGCGCTGATGTCCACGGCGGAATTCGGAATGGGGCCCGGCGAATTCGGGCTCCTGGGCTCCATCATGGCGGTCGGGACACTGGCCGGAGCCCTGCTGGCCGCCCGCAGATCCGGCCCCCGGCTGCGCTTCCTGCTCGGCGGAGCCCTGGGCCTTGGTTTCTTCACGCTGGTAGGCAGCGTCTCGCCGTCGTTCTGGCTGTACGCCGCCGTTCTGGTTCCGGCGGGGCTCGCCTCAATGACGTTCCTGAACAGCTGCAATACGAGCATCCAGCTCTCCGTGGAGCCACAGTTCCGGGGCCGGGTACTTGCTCTTTACCTGGCAACCCTGCAGGGCGGAACTGCCCTGGGGGCCCCGCTCATGGGCTGGCTCGGCAGCACGTTCGGCGCCCGCTGGTCAGTGGCCGCCGGCGGTGCCGTCGTGCTGCTGACCGGATTGCTCGCAGTGATTGTGGTGGTCCGCAGCAGCCGGCTCACCATGCGGCAGCAGCTTCTGGCTTCCTTCCCGCGGAGGCGGGCGGTACATGGGGGCAGCGGTGTGGTTAGCCCTTCGCCGGGAGAGTCATCTCCAGGATGAAGTCTCTCTCCACCGAGTCGCCCAGGGTAAACGACTTCGTCCCCACATTGGTGAAACCCGACTTCTCGTAAAAGCGGATGGCTTTGGCGTTCTGGCTGTTGACCCCCAGCCAGACGCTTGCCGCACCCTGGCCCGCAGCCCAGTCCAAGGAAGCCCGCATGAGCGTGGAGGCTGCGCCCCGTCCGTGGTGGTCCGGGTGCACATAGCATTTGCTCAGCTCGACGGACCGGCGTCCGCCAAGGGCGCGGAGCACGTCGGGGTCCGTTGACTGCCGGTCGACGAGCAGGGTATACCCGTCAAGCCGGCCGCCGCCCTGTTCAAGCACCAGGATGGCGATTTTGCTGTCCGCGAGGTACTCCGCGAATTTGTCCTCGCTGAGCGTCCGCTTGAGGTGGAGCCGGATGTCCTCGGTCGAGGAGCCGGGCGGGCAAGCGAGCGGGAACGTCGCCGCCGCCAAGTCAGCAAGGGCGGCAGCGTCTCCGGCAACAGCCTTCCGGATCATTGGAACTCCAAGGTGTGGGAGCGGGCAGAAATCACTAGAAGTGATTGTAGGCCCGCCCCACCGTTTGGCCGCGGGTCAGCGGCTGCCGGGCGCCTCGGGCTCAACAGCCCATGCCAGGCGGTGAAGGGCACTGGCGGTCCTGCCCCTGAACGCGTGCCAGGCACCTGACCGGGGCGCCGACTCCTCGACGACAGTCGGGGCTTGCGGCAGGGCGCTGTTGGCCAGGTTGTCAGAGCCAGCCAGGAACAGGGCCATCATGCCGGTGCTTTCCATATTTTCTCCAGAACGGTTTCGCAAAAAGGGATCGGCGGCAATCGAATTATTCCCTATCGGTCAACCGGTTGACGAATCGACAGTGGTCCGCAATCGGCACGATGGGCGACGTCAACTTTCGTTGACCCCCTTCTGCCCGTCAACTAAAGTTGACGCCATGGAGGTGGGCCGTTTGAAAACTTTGGTGGGATCCATGGACGGCGACAATCCGGTGAATGGCCTGCAGGCCGTGGCCGAACTGCATCGGGAGATCGGACGGGCGGAAGCGGCCCTGGTGCGGCGGGCCCGGCTGGCGGGTTTGTCATGGGAGGCGATTGCGCATGCCCTCGGCGTCAGTAAACAGGCTGTCCATAAGAAGTACGGCAAGAGATAAAACGTAAAGGACAGGGGGCTCCGCAGGCGGAACCCCCTGTCCTCTTGCGAATCAGAGCAGAATCACAGCTGGCTGTGCAGGCGCTCCAGCTCCGTCTTGGTGACAGGCAGAACCGTGCCGTGGCGCGGTGCGCGGGGCAGCTCGTAGTTGGTGGAGAGCTTCCAGTTGGGGTTTTCCAGGCTGGTGCTTTCCAGCGGGATGTAGCCGCGGCCGCCGAATTCGTCGACGAACAGGTAGTACTTCTCCTCCGTGTTCGACTTGAAGACGGTGGGCCCTTCCACTCCGCCCGTTCCGGCGTTCTTGCCGATGCAGTTGCCCATCAGCGACCAGTTGCGGGGGTTCGTGGCGGGCAGGTCAACGGCCAGCAGGTCCTTGGACTTTTCCTGCATGATGTCCAGGCATCCGGAAACCTGTCCCTCGTCCTTGGTGAACCGGTAGAACGTGTCGCCCTCCTTGATGACGGTGGAGTCAATGACCGAGTTGCCCGGGTCATTCCACACCTTGGCCTCGGTGAAGGTCCGGAAGTCCCGGGTGGTGGAGTACATCATCTTGTTGTACGTGCCGCCGGTGTGGCTGGGATCATTGCCTGCGTAGAGCTTGGAGGCCCAGTACACGACGTAGGCGCCGATCTTTTCGTCGTAGTGGGCTTCCGGAGCCCAGGTGTTCCCCGCGGTGTCCGGCGAGACTTTCACGTGCCGCTGCCCGGACCAGCTGACCAGGTCGGTCGACTCCCAGACCTCGATGTACTGGCTGCCCTGGCGCTGGGAGGAGTCCCAGCTGGTGCCGCTGCCGATGGAGAGGTCCGTGGCGATCATGTAGAACTTGTCGCCTTCGGGCGAACGGATGATGAACGGGTCGCGCAGGCCCTTGGTGCCGAGCCCGGACGTGAGGACCGGCTTTCCGCCGTTCAGCTCGTCCCACTTGAGCGCGTCGTTGCCGCGGCTTGCGGCCATGTAGATGTTCTCGCCGGCGAGGTCGTTGCCGGTGAAGTACGCGAAGGCGTAGCCTTCCTTGGCCTCGGCCTTGGGCAGCGGCAGCACCGTGACGCGGAACTTCTTCCTGGCCTTGGTCTTGCCAAGGGAAACCGTGGCGTGCAGGTTAAGCCTGGCCTGCTCGCTGCCGTAGGCCGGCCGCGTCACCTCGCCGGTGGCAGTGACCACGGACTCGTCGCTCGACGTCCACTCCACTTTCGTTCCGTACAGCCCCGCGGTAGGAAGGGTGATGTTCCCCCGGATCGCCTCGGCATCCCACACGTTCAGGGCCGCCGCGGCCTCGGTGACCTTCTGGTCGTCGCTGATGTCTTCCCGCACCGTGACCGTGAACGTTTTCGACGCCGACGCCTCTCCTGAGGTGGCCGTGGCGGTCAGCGTCACGGTCCTGTCTCCGGTTCCGTTAGGCGGGCGGGTGACCGTGCCCTGGGCTGAGACCGTGGCCGGATCCGAGGAAGACCAGGTGTAAGCCGAGCCGTTCGGGCCGGTGGTGGGCAGCTTCAGGTTGGAGGTCACTGCGGAAGTATCCCCCAACGACAGGTCCTGCAGATCGAGGGCCACCCGCTGTTCCGGGGAAACGTATCCGAGTTCGCGGACCTCGGCTGCCGAGAGGGCGCGGTTGTAGATGCGGAAATCCCGGACCTGCCCCTTGAGGTACTTGTCACCGCTGTAGACCGACCGCCCGAGGTAGTTCGCCGTCGTCGTTCCTCCCCCAATGCTTCCCGGCGTGATGGTGACGCCGGTCTTGCGGGCAACCTCGGTGCCGTCCTCGTAGAGGACGGCGGTGCCGCCGCTGAGGGTGTAGGTGATGGTCTTCCAGGCGCTGCGCGCCAGGTCCCGGTTGGCACTGAGGGTCTGCTCGGTGGACCAGTTGCCGCTCGCGATGGAGGTCCGGTACGCGTTGCCGGTGGTGAACAGGTAGCCGCTGCCGGTGCCGTTGGTGGTGTTGCCCATTCCCCAGATGAAGTAGGGGGCGCCCTGGTCGGCCGCGATCTTCACGTCGGTGGAGACGGTGATGGAGTTGAGCCCGCGCATGACGTCGTTCGGGAGCCGGACGTGGCCGTTTGTACCGCCGAGCTGCAGCCCTTCGCCGCCCAGCGCGGTGGCGTCACCGCTAATCACGCCGTTGCGTCCGTTGCCGGAGCTGTCCTCCGCAACGGTCCCGGAGGCTTCCGTCAGGTTGTATTTGAGGACCAGGCCGTCGTCGACGGCGGAGTGGGCCGGCGCCGCGGCGACCAGCCCGCCGAGCGCCAGGGCAGCCGAAGCGGCCAGCGCGGCCGCCGTTGTCATGGCCGGGCCCGTGCGGGCCCGTGAGTGGGTAGGGAGCATTGAGACACTTTCGTTCGTGCGGCCCGGAGGCCGCGATGGTTGGGTGGGTAAGTCAGGTCAGCCTGGCCACCAGCGCCTGGGCGCCACTGACCAGCAGGTCCCGCAGGGATTGGTCGGCAATGTCCCGGGTGGTGCCGTCGATGTACTGCCCGAGGTAGTGCACGGCCTTGGCCGGGGTTTTCTGGGCGAGTGCTTTGCTGGCCGCTTTCAGCCTGGCACCGAGCATGTTGCCGGTTTCCGCCGTGATCCGGCCGGCCGCGAGCGCCGCCGCCGCAATCTGCTGCAGGTCGTCGATCTCGCTTTCGGGGCTGCCGAACGCGGCCCGCTGGGCTGCACCGTAGATCCGGTCGGCGTCCGCGCGGCTGAGCGAGCCTTCCGAGACCCACGCCGCCGTCACCTGGGCCACGCGCCGAAGCAGCTCCGGCTTGTTGGCGAAGGGGGCTGACTGCCAGACGTCGTCGAGGAGCGTGGTCTTGGTGGCCCGCGCCGGGTTGGCCACGCCGGAATCCACGCCGCCGAACACGACTGAGGCCTCGGTGCGCCGGAAGTACAAGTGGCAGGCATCCTCGGTTCCCTCGAGGAAGGGTGCCAGTTCGATGCCGGCAACGGTGAAGTGCAGGGGCTTGACTGCGACCGGCTGAAGAGCCGGGGAAAGGTCGCCGTTGAGCTTGGCCGTCCCGTAAAGGCTGAACGGGAGAAGATCCGTGCGGGCGTCGCGCGCCACGAGGTGCACCGGCCCATACATGAGGGTCTGCACGGAAGGGTCATCCAGGGCCCGCTCGGCGCGGAGGGTGAACGGCATTTCGACGTCCACAGTGTCCCCGTTCTTCCAGGCCCTGGCGATGCTGAGGTAGGTGCCCGGCGTCGCTGCCGCCTCCGTTACTGCACCATTGACCCGGACGGTGAAGCCGGCGGTGGCCCACGCCGGGACCCGCAGCCGGAGCTCGAACTGCCCGGAGCCCGCAACCTGCAGGGTGGTGCGCTGTTCGAAGGGGTAGGAGGTCTGCTGGGTGACCGTGACGTTCTTCGCAGCCCACCGGAGCGTGGACGGCATGTAGAGGTTGACGTAGAGCGCGCTTCCGTCACCGGCGGTGAAGTAGACCGAATCCTGGTACTTCGTGGCCGACTCGAGGCCGGTGCCCTCGCAGCACGTGGTGCCCTGCTTGGGCGTGAAGTCGCGGACGGCGCCCGGCTGCAGGCCGATGAAGTAGGTGGCCAGCGGCAGCTCCGCACTTTCCTTGTCCTGCTTGGACCCGAGGACCTGGTTGAAAAGTGCCCGCTCGTAATAGTCCATGTACGCGGGGTTCTGCTCCCTGAAGAACAGCTCGCGGGACAGCTTGAGCATGTTGTAGGCGCAACAGGATTCGGCGTCGGTCGCGTTCAGGGTGGCCGCGATCCGGTCCCGCTCCTTCCAGAACTCGCCCTGGCTGGTGCCGCCGATGCTGAACATGCGGGTGGGCACCACCATGGTCCAGAAGTTGCGGGCCGCGGCCAGGTAGCGCTCCTCGCCGGTGGCGTTGTACATCAGCACCAGCCCGGTGAAGATCGGGATGTGCTGGTTGGCATGGAGCCCGGCGAGGATGTCCTTGTCCTGGGCGCACGCATCAATGAGGGAGTCGAGGTCGAAGTACTTGGCGAGCTCCAGGTGCTCCGGCTTGCCCGAGTGCCCGTAGGTCTCCAGGATGGCTTCCACGACGCCGCCGTATTCGCCGCTGGAGAAGATTCCCCACATGCGCTGGCGTACGGCCGGCGTGAGTTTGCTCAACCGCGAGTGCATCCAGTCGCAGAGTCCGGTAGCCAGGTCCAGCGCCTTTGGTTCCGCGGTAGCGGTGTAGGCGTCGAGGAGACCCTTCAGGATCTTGTGCGCGGTGTAATAGGGAGCCCAGACACGGAAGTAGTCCGGCGTGGTCCTGCTCTCCAGCTCGATGAACTGGGTCTCCGGGTACGCGGCCAGGAATCCGGGGTGGCTGGGCACGCCCCAGGTGCGCCGGAGCGCTGCATGCCGGCCCTTACCGGAGGCATCGGCCAGTACGTTTCCGCCGGTTTCGCTGCAGGCGAGGGAGACGACGTTGCCGTTCCCCGCCGAAGTGCCCGACGTGCGGGCTGCCGCCAGCTCGCCGATCTGCCCTGCGGTCAGCGCGGAGGACCAGATGTTCACGTCCTGGTAGGCTCCGGCGAAGTTGGGATCGTTGTACTGCGACCGGCCGAGCCACACCTTGGCGAGGCTTCCCAGGAGGGCCGGGGTCAGAGTCAGGGCAGCATTCCTGCCGGCCTGCTTTCCGTTGACGTACAGCGTTCCGGCCTGGCCGTCCAAGGTGACCGCAACGTGGCTCCACTCGTTGACCGGCAGCGGGGCACCGCCCACGATCGTCTGTTCACCCCCGGCAAAGTTCCGGGTGATGGCGAACCGCGGCAGCCCGGCGCCGTCGCGCTGGGCGAGGAAGGCGTACGTTTTGGTGTCGTTGCCGAAGTCGAAGATGCGTGCCCAGTTCGCCGCCGCCGTCGGGCGCACCCACGCGGTGAAGGTCATGGCCGCCAGCCCGTCAAGGGAGCCCGCGGGGAGCTGGCCGTACATGTAGGAACCGCGGGCAATATCGACGGCGGTCCCGGGCAGGCGTCCGGCAACGGTCTGGATGGCGGGCTCCTGGGCGAGCGCCTGCCGGCATTCGTGCAGGGACGCCACCAGGTTCCGCAGCTTGGTTCCGAAGACCTCCTCCCCCGTGCCCGCATACGCCTGGGCAAGCATGGACATGTGGTGCCCGGTGAAGTGGCCGCGCAGGTTGCCGTTCGCCTCGCCGTCGAGCCCTTCCCAGCCTCCCGCCGGCAGCGGAACCACGCCGTCGAGCGGCCGGAGGCCGGCATTGGCGCGGAAGACGTTGACGTAGCGCCGCTCGTCGTACCCGCGGGCGAAGTTCAGGATCAGCTCACGTTTCCGGGCGAACACCCCCGGCCCCAGGCTGACGTCGGACAGTTTGAAGGGACGGACAGCCGCCGCCGCGGCGGCGAGTGCATTGGTCATCGGGCCCTCCGCGGCCGTCGCGGCTGCGGAGGCAAGCGATGGCAGCCAGGGCAGGGCAGCCGCGGCCGCCCCCAGCCGAAGGATGTTTCGTCTGGACACGTGATTCGTCATTGGATCTCCTGGGTGAATGTTCCGGGTAAAGGGGAAGGCCCGGCTGTGCGATCCAGCCGGGCCTTCCCGGTCAAAGCCGTGGCTTTGGTGTGCTGCCTACTTGCGGGCTGCGGCGAGCCGGATGAAGGTCACCGACTTGGGCTCGAACTCATAGGTGAACGCCGCCCCGGCTCCGTTGAAGGTGCTCGACGCCGGGGCCAGGTTTTGCCCGTCAGCGGTCTGGGTCAGGGTGGTTACAGCGGCCGTGGTGCTGATGTTGGCTGCACCCGTCACCTTGATGTCCACCGGCGTCTTGTCGGCCTTCGTGTTGACCACCTTCACGATGGTGTCCCCGGACTTGGTGTCCTTGGTGACGACGGAGTAGACGGGATCGGCCTGCGTGTCGTCCACCGTTCCCCACAGGACTCCGTCCAGGTAGAGCTTGGCCGTGCGCCCGGTAACCTCGATCCGGATGTCGTATTCATGTCCGGTCTGGATCACGGTGTTCTTTTCGATGACATTCGTCTTGCCGCCGTTGACGGCCTTTTCGACAACGGACTTGGAGTTGTTCCAGCCGCCCAGGTTCCACCAGAAGTAGTTTCCGGTGTCCTTGACGCCGAAGGAGACGAGGAAGCCTTCGGAACCGGCCAGCTTGGTTGCCTTGGTGCTGAGCGTGTAGTTGCTCCAGTCGGCGCTGCCGGCGGTCACCATCGTGTTCTGGGCGGTGGTGCTGGACTGGACGTAGCCGCCGTCCTGGATGGACCAGGATCCGGTACCGTTGCCGGTCCAGGCCGCGGCGGTTCCGGAGAAGTCGTCGCTGAACAGGGTTGCGCCGTCCTGGCCGGTGACCTTCACGTCGTCGTAGCGGGCGGAGGTGGCCCACGTGGACAGGCCGACCTTGCCGGAAATCGGTATCACGGTAGAGGCCGGGTTGTCCTGCGTGCTCGGCACCACCTGGTTGCCGACGTTGTTCATGAACAGCTTCTGCACCTCGTAGTTGGGGGTGGTGCGCACGGAAGTTCCGTTGAAGAACATCATGTCCGGGCTCCACTGCGTGTTCGCTTCGTTCGCGATCAGCGGCGCATAGGACGCCATCTTCACCACGTCCGCATTCCGCTCGAGGCCGGTCATGTAGGAGGCTTCGGCCAATGCGTTCTCAGGCTTGTTTCCGCGGGAGGCGTACTCGCCGAGGAAGACCTTGTAGCTGTTGCGGTCGTAGGAGTCGTAGCGGTGGTTGTTGTTCAGGAACCAGGAGGGGTCGTTGTAGTAGTGCTCGTCCACGAGGTCCACGCCGGTGTCGGCATTGAATTTGGCGAGGTCGTCGAATTCGGGACCCTGGCTGAACGGGCCGGTGTTTCCGATGATCTTGATCTCGGGGTGGGCCTTGCGGACGGCGTTGTAGAACTGGGTGAAGTACTGCTTGAACTCCGGCTTGTACTCCTCGTTGCCCAGGGAAATGCGGTCGAGGTTGTACGGTGCCGGGTGGCCGTAGGCGATGCGCTTGGCGCCCCACTCGGTGCTGGCGTCACCGTTGGCGAACTCGATCAGGTCCAGGGTGTCCTGGATGTAGCGGTCAAGCGTGGCCTGGTCCGGGGCCTGCTCGGTATCGCCGCAGCCGGTCACGCCCACCGGGACCACAGGCACGGGGGCGGCGCCCATGTCCTCGGCCCACTGGAAGTACTCCATGTAGCCCAGGCCGTAGGTCTGGTTGTAGCCCCAGAAGTTCCGGTTCGCCGGGCGCTGCTCCACCGGGCCGATGGTGTCCTTCCACTGGTAGGTGCGGGCCCGTGTGTAGTTGGGGGCCGAGTAGGTGTCATAGCTTCCGGTGTTGACGATGCAGCCGCCGGGGAAGCGCAGGAATCCCGGGTGCAGGTCGTTGATCTTCTCGGCAAGGTCCTTGCGGAGCCCGTTTTCCCTGCCGTTCCAGGTGTCCTTGGGGAACAGCGAAACCATGTCGAGCCGGACGGTGCCGGTTCCCTGGACAAGGGTGGCGAGCCGGCCGGCGTCCGTGGAGGACTTCGGCGACAGCGTCACCTCGTATTTGGCCCAGCTGTCACCCTTGATCTTGACCGTGGCGATGTCCAGCCGGGTACCTTCCGGGGTTTCCAGCGTGACGGCGACGGTGGACCCCACAGGGTTGGACGTGCGCGCCCACACCGAGTAGTTGTACTTTTTGTGCGCCTCGAGCTTTTGCCCGGCGTTCCAGCCGCTGTTGCGCACGCCCACTCCGGCGCCGGTTCCCGCGCCCGCGCTGGTGGCTTCGATCTGCAGGTAGTTCCGGTTGTTTTCGTTCAGCCGGTTGTTGTCATTGACGACAGTGATTGTTCCGGCACTGCCCCGTTTCAGGGTTTCCCAGGCGGTCATCGGGCTGTAGGTGCGGTTGTCGGCGGAGTTGAACTCAAACGACCGGTTCTGGACGAGCTCCGCGTAGATGCCGCCGTCGGCGCCCTGGTTGATGTCCTCGTAGAAGGCTCCATACATGGTGGAATCGATCGACGGCCCGGAACCGGCGGCGTCGATGCTGATGGTCCGGTTCTGGGCGGACTCCGCATTGGCGCCGATGGCCGGCGTCAGTGACAGCAGAGCGGCCGTCAGGGACCCGGCAAGCACCAGGGTGCACGTCCGTTTGGCGGGACTTGGTGGTTTGGATGGCATGGAAGGGAAGGCCTTTCTCCATTGAATGGTTCGCCGGCAACCAGTGTTAACGCTAACAAAACGCCGACCGGAGTTGAGTATTCGACATCTTTCGCATCTTGTAAAGAGGATTCACAAAAATCAGCAGCCTCTCCATACGGGTGCGGAATTGTGACCCGAACTACTTGACGGCCCTGATTGTTAGCGTTCACAATGATCCACGAGCGCATCAGCTCACTTGCAGCAACGGCGGTGTTTGAAGTCTCCCGCCTGCAATGTAACTACGCTTCCGGGAGGATGTTGTGTTTAAGAAATCCCTGCTTGCGGTGGCCGCCGCATCAATGCTTACCCTCACTGCGTGCGGCGGGACCGCTGGTGCCGGCAGTGCTGCCGGCACCAGCGGCGGTGACAAGATCACCATGGGCTTCGCCCAGGTTGGCGCCGAGAGCGGCTGGCGGACGGCCAACACCAAGTCGGTCCAGGATTCGGCGAAGAAGGCCGGAGTCGACCTGAAGTTCTCCGACGCCCAGCAGAAGCAGGAGAACCAGATCAAGGCCATCCGCTCCTACATCCAGCAGAAGGTCGATGTCATCGCGTTCTCTCCCGTGGTGGAGTCCGGCTGGGACACGGTGCTGAAGGAAGCCAAGAACGCCAAGATTCCGGTGATCCTGACGGACCGCGCGGTGGACTCCTCGGACAAGACGCTCTACAAGACCTTCCTCGGCTCCGACTTTGTGGAGGAAGGCAAGAAGGCCGGGGACTGGCTCGTCAAGGAGTCCAAGTCATCAACCGACACCGTCAACATCGTCGAAATCCAGGGCACCACCGGATCCGCACCCGCGAACGACCGGAAGGAAGGCTTCGCGGAAGCCATCAAGGCTGACCCGAAGCTGAAGATCGTCGCCTCGCAGAGCGGCGACTTCACCCGCAGCGGCGGCAAGCAGGTCATGGAGGCCTTCCTCAAGAACAACGCTGACATCGACGTCGTGTTCGCCCACAACGACGACGAGGGCCTCGGCGCCATCGAAGCAATCGAAGCCGCCGGCAAGGTTCCCGGCAAGGACATCAAGATCATCACCATCGACGCCGTGAAGGACGGCATGACGGCGCTGAGCAACGGCAAGATCAACTACATCGTCGAGTGCAGCCCCATGCTCGGCGACCAGCTCATGGATCTCGCGAAGAAGGTCATTGCCGGTGAGACCGTGCCCGAGCGCGTCGTCACCGAGGAGACGACCTTCACGCAGGAGCAGGCCAAGCAGGTTCTTGCCAGCCGCCCGTACTGAGCCGCGGCGCCCCTGAACGTCCGTGCGGCGGCGGATCACCGCCGCCGCACGGCACACCAAACACAGGAAAGACACGAGGATGAACGAAATCGTTCCGGTCGTCGAGATGACCGACATAGCTATTGGATTCCCAGGGGTTAAGGCGCTCGACGGCGTCGATTTCCGCCTCTTCCAGGGTGAGGTCCACTCCCTGATGGGCGAGAACGGAGCCGGGAAGTCCACGCTGATCAAGGCACTGACCGGCGTGTACACCATTGATTCCGGTGCCATCACGGTCCTCGGCGAACCGCAGCGGTTTTCGACACCGGGCGAATCCCAGGCCGCGGGCATCAGCACCGTCTACCAGGAAGTCAACCTCTGCCCCAACCTCACCGTTGAGGAAAACGTCCTGCTGGGCCGCGAGCCCCGCCGTCGGGGTTCCATCGACTGGAAGGACGTGCGGTCCCGGACCCGGGAGGTCCTGGCCGAACTGCAGCTGGACCACATCGATCCCGGATCCCTGCTGTCCACCCATTCCATCGCCGTCCAGCAGCTGATCGCCATCGCCCGTTCGGTGGAGATCAACGCCAAGGTCCTGATCCTGGACGAGCCGACGTCGAGCCTGGACGCCGACGAGGTCAACCAGTTGTTCCGCGTCATCAGGGACCTCCGCGACCGCGGCGTCGCCATCCTCTTCGTTTCTCATTTCCTGGAGCAGGTCTACGAGATCTCCGACCGCATGACCGTCCTGCGCAACGGAAAACTCGTGGGTGAGTACCTGACCCGTGACCTCTCCCGCATGAGCCTCATCTCCAAGATGATCGGCAAGGACATGGAGGCCCTCGCCGAACTGGACCAGGCCCCTGCCCGGACCCGCGCCGGCAGCGGCGCCGGCGCCACGCCCTTCATCGAAGCCCAGGGCCTCGGCCGGAAGGGGTCCGTATCCAACGTGGACCTGGCCATTTATCCGGGTGAAGTGGTGGGCCTGGCCGGCCTGCTCGGTGCCGGCCGGACCGAGATCGCCCGGCTCTTTTTCGGAGCGGACAAGGCCGACGAAGGCTCCATCAAGGTCAAGGGCGCGAGCCAGAAGATCCGTTCGCCGCGGGCGGCCATCGACAAGCGCATCGGATTCTGCTCCGAGGACCGTAAGGAGGAAGGCCTCATCGGGGACCTCACCGTGCGCGACAACCTGGTGCTGGCCATGCAGGCCAGCAAGGGCTGGGCGCGCCGCATCCCCCGCCGCGTCCAGGACGAGCTGGTGGCCGAGTACATTGAAGCCCTCGACATCCGGCCGGCCAACCCCGACGCGCTTATCCGCAACCTCAGCGGCGGAAACCAGCAGAAGGTGCTCCTGGCCCGCTGGCTGGTGACCCACCCCGAACTCCTGATCCTCGACGAGCCCACCCGCGGCATCGACATCGGAGCCAAGACCCAGATCCAGAAACTCGTCAACAAACTCGCCGCCGACGGGATGTCCATCCTCTTCATCTCCTCCGAACTTGAGGAGGTGCTGCGCGTGAGCGACCGCGTCGCGGTCATCAAGGACAGGGCAATGGTCGCCGAAATCAACAACGACGGCGTCTCCGTGGAAGACGTCATGACGGTCATCGCCGGAGGTGCCCAGTGAAATCACTCCTCAAACACCGCCTTGCCTGGCCGGTGATAGCCCTGGCAGCGCTGCTGCTGCTGAACCAGATCTTCCGCCCCGACTTCCTGGGCCTTCGGATGCAGGACGGGCACCTCTACGGCAGCCTGATCGACATCATGCGCAACGGCGCACCCACTATCCTCATCGCCCTCGGCATGACCCTGGTCATCGCCACCCGCGGCATCGACCTCTCAGTCGGCGCAGTGGTGGCGATCGCCGGCGCCGCCTCGTGCGCCTACATCGCCGCCTCCCCCGACCCCGGGTCCCCGGTGACGGCCGCCACGGCGGTCCTCATCGCCGTCGTCGCCGGCCTCGCCCTCGGCGTCTGGAACGGCTTCCTGGTCTCCACCATCGGCGTGCAGCCGATCATCGCCACCCTGGTCCTCATGACAGCCGGCCGCGGAGTCGCCCAGCTCATCACCGGCGGCCAGATCATCTCCGTGTCCAACGACCACTACAAATCGATCGGTGCCGGATACCTGTTCACCCTGCCGATCTCCATCCTCATTACCGCGGCCGTCTTCGCCCTGGCTGCCGTCCTCACCCGGCGCACCGCACTGGGAACCCTGATCGAGGCCGTCGGCATCAACCCCGTCGCCAGCCGCCTGGCCGGACTCCGGGCACGGAACATCATCTGGATCGTCTACATCTTCAGCGCAGTCTGCGCCGCGATTGCCGGCCTGATGATTAGCTCCAACGTCACGGCGGCCGACGCCAACAATGCCGGGCTCTACATCGAAATGGACGCTATCCTGGCCGTCGTCATCGGCGGCACCTCACTGGCAGGCGGGCGCTACACCCTGGTGGGAACCGTCGTCGGGGCCTTCATCATCCAGACACTGACCACCACCGTCTACACGCTCGGGATCCCGCCGGAGGTGACCCTGGTGTTCAAGGCGCTCGTGGTCATCACCGTTTGCCTCCTGCAGGCGCCCAAGGCGCGGAACCTGCTCAACAGGCTCAAGGCAGCACCGAAGCCCGCCGCCAAGGAAGCCGCAAAGGAAAAGGTCGCCATCTAATGTCCCCGCTGTCCACGCTCACGCCCCGGACCCTCAAGAAGCCGTCGCCGGCGCGCAGCCGCCTGCGCGGTGGTGCCCGCTACGCGCCGACCCTGGCCACGGTGGGCCTGTTCCTCGCCATGTTCGCCGTGGGGGCGGGGATGTACCCCAGCTTCCTCTCCGGCCAGGTCTTCCTGAACCTCTTCATCGACAACACCTTCCTCATCGTGCTGGCCGTCGGCATGACCTTCGTGATCCTGACCGGCGGCATCGACCTTTCCGTCGGGGCCGTCGTCGCGCTGTCCATGATGGTGAGCGCCACGCTCCTGCAGCAGGGCTGGAACGCCGGGGCCGTCATCGTCCTTGTGCTCCTCATCGGCGGCGGGCTCGGGCTCCTGATGGGGCTGATCATCCAGTACTTCGACATCCAGCCGTTCATCGTGACCCTGGCCGGCATGTTCCTCGCCCGCGGCCTCTGCTACGTCATCAGCCTGGACTCCATTCCGGTCACCGAAGGATTCTTCACCGGCATGGCGCAGGCACAGATCCCGCTGTCCGGGGACCTCTTCGTCTCACCCGGGGTCCTCCTGGCCCTCGGAATCGTGGCCATCGCCTTCTTCGTCCTGCACCACACCCGCTTCGGCCGGACCGTCTACGCCATCGGCGGCAACGAACACTCGGCCATGCTGATGGGCCTGCCCGTGAAGAGCACCAAGATCCTGGTCTACGCCCTCAGCGGCCTCTGCTCAGCCGTTGCCGGCATCCTGTTCTCGTTCTACAGCCTCTCCGGCTACAGCCTGGCGGCCCAGGGCATGGAGCTCGACGCCATCGCAGCGGTGGTCATCGGCGGCACCCTGCTGACCGGCGGCACCGGCTACGTGCTCGGATCCGTCGTCGGGGTTCTGGTGCTGGGGATCGTCCAGACCTTCATCGCGTACGACGGCACCCTCAGCTCCTGGTGGACCAAGATCGTCATCGGCGGCCTGCTCCTCGTCTTCATCCTGCTGCAGCGGCTCTTCGCCCGGAAGGCCGGCTGACTTTTACCTGTCCCGCTTTGCCCGTTCCTCCCTCCTTCCCGCACGTCGAAAGGACTTTTCAGCATGAATGATTCCGTCAACCGCCAGTTCTCCCGCCGGTCCTTCCTGGGCACCGGATCCGCGGCCGCAGCAGCCTTCGCCGTCGCGGGCGCCGGCGGCGGGGCCCTGGTGGCGGCGCCCGCCGCTGCCGCCGCCGTTGATCCGACTCAGGTGATCAACCCGGTGGTGCCGCAGCGGGCGGACCCGTGGCTCATGAAGCACACGGACGGCAAGTACTACTTCACCGGTTCCGTGCCCGAGTACAACCGCATCATCGTCCGCTCCTCCCACACCATCGCGGGGCTTGGCACCGCTGCGGAAGCGGTGGTGTGGACACGGCCCGCCTCCGGAACCATGGGCGGCCACATCTGGGCTCCGGAGCTGCACCACTTCGACGGCCAGTGGCACATCTACTTCGCCGCCGGGGACAGCAGCGATGTCTTCCGGGTGCGAATCTACGTGATTTCCACAAGCGACGCCGATCCGACCACTGCCGTATGGGGACCGCCGGTCCGCGTGTACACGCATGCCGACACCTTCTCCCTGGATGCCACCACGTTCGAGCACGAGGGCACGCGCTACCTGCTGTGGGCACAAAGCGACACCGGCGTGAACTCCAGCCTGTACATCGCGTCCATGTCGTCGCCGTCAACGCTCTCCAGCACCCCCGTGCGCATCGCTGTTCCGACGCTGGACTGGGAGACCCGGGGCTACAAGGTCAATGAAGGCGCCGCGGTCATCAAGAGGAACGGCGGCATCTTTGTCACCTTCTCCGCCAGCGCCACGGACGCCAACTACTGCATGGGCCTGCTGACGGCGGATGCCAGCGCCGACCTGCTCAACGCATCCTCATGGACGAAGACCCCCGTCCCCGTCTTCGTCACCACCGAGGGCGCCAAACAGTACGGTCCCGGGCACAACTCGTTCACTGTGGACGAGGCCGGAAACGACGTGCTGGTGTACCACGCCCGGTCCTACCGCGCTATCGTCGGCGACCCGCTGTACGACCCCAACCGGCACGCCCGGGTGCAGCGGCTGTACTGGAACGCGGACGGCACGCCGAACTTCGGCGTACCGGTGGGCGATGGCGAACTGCCCGTCCGGCTCGAGCCCGCCTCGGGTCCGGGCACATTCCTGGCGCACGACGGCGCCACCGTCACGGCAGCTTTATCCCCTGCACTGGGGTCATCCCAGTTCCGCATCGCGCCCGGCTACGCCAAGAAGAACTCTGTGGTCATCGAGCCCGTGCTGACGAAGGGCCGCTATCTCCGGGTGCAGGGAACATCGGTGAGCATCGCGACCACGGAGGGGTCGTCGTCGGCCTTCCTTCGGCGGGGCGGTCTGTCGGATGCCGCCGGCGCCTCCTTCGAGTCCGTCGACATCCCGGGCGCCTACCTTGTCCTCCGGCAGGGTGCCCTGGCGCTGGCGAAGGTGGGCAAAGACGAGCGGCCGGCGGCCACGTTCTACCTGCGCTCCTAGTCCTTTCCGAATCCTGAGACTCCCGCGCGCCGGGCGCGTGGGTGACTGCGAATCACTGGTGATGTGGTGGTTGTGCATATGGCAGGGCCAGCGGTCTCACCGCCGGCCCTGCTGTTTTTAACAGGCCCCACCCGAAAGGGTAGTCAGAACCGTCAGAAAACGGCGTTACCCCTGCCCGTTCGTTTCGGAATCATGGATTTCAGGCAGAAGCCATCAGCATCAGCTGGTGCAGCTACTAATCGAAAGGAAAGATCATGACGCGGGAAGAAGCTTACGCAAGGTGCCCCCCGGACTCCTATGTCGAGTTCTACGGCGGCCGGTGGCTCATCGTTCCGTTCGCGCCGGTAGAGCAGCCGCAGTTCTTCGTTTGCTCGCCGGAGAGTGTGGGCGTCTTTAGCGCCAGGCGCGGGTTCGAAATAGCCGGCTTCGATCGCCAAAGGGCAGCCTGAAATTCCCAAAGGGTAGTAGCACGCATCGAAAGGTATTCCTGCATTCACCGGAATGCCTTTTCATCCCTAAGTACAACCCTGTCGAATAACTTTCGTAGAACTCGACGTACGAGTCCGAGGTGCACTCGCAAACGTGTTCGTAGAATGCTACGCCTTCGGCGGCGTCCGGGCGGGCTGGCGTGGAGTCAGGACAAACAGGCTCGCCAGCACCATGACGACGCCGAGCCATCCCAGCGAAGGTAGCCGCTCCCCCACCACCACAACCGCCAGCACGGCGGCGACAACGGTCTCCATGAGGGAAAGGCCCGTTGCGGTGCTCGCGCGGACGCGCGCCAGTCCCCAGCCGAACAAGACGTAGCCGGCGAACATCGGCACAAGCGCCATGTAGGCGCCCACGGTGAAATTGCCCCAGGACTCAAGGAGCGGCCCGCCGGTCACGGCGAGCACTGGCATCAGGAGCACTCCGCCCAGCCCGAACACAGCACCCATGGCGGCGCGGGATGACACTCCCCCGCTGATCAGGCGGTGGGCAGCCCACGAGTACAAAGCGTAGGTGACGCCCGCTACGAGCCCCAGAACGATTCCTGCCGGCGCGGCCCAGGGTTCGGCAAGGGCGCCCGGGCGTTCCGCACCGCCACCGGCAAAGCACAGCAGTCCGGCGCCCGCCACCCCGATCAGCGCGCCGAGCATCCAGCGGCGGGTCAGCACTTTCCGCTCCGCAAAACGCTCGATGATGGCCGATGCCAGAGGGGCTGAGCCGATCGAGACCACCGTTCCGAGCGCCACGCCGGCCAGGTGCATGGAGCTGTAGAAGGCAAGAGGGTACACGGCCACCGCCGCGGCACCCAGGGAAACCAGCAGCCACCGGCCGCGGAGGCTGCCCCAATGACTGGCAATCGGGTGCACCGCGTATAGCGCCTGCAGCAATCCGCCCACACCCATTGCCACGGCGCCGATAGCCAGCGGACTCACCGACGGTGCGAACGTGGCGACGGTACCGGTGGTGCCCCAAAGCACCGACGCGCCCACAACAAAAACCGCACCCAGGAGGGGCCCGCTGAATCGGCCACGCACCGCTTTCATAGCTCCGCCAGCATCCGGGCCGCGATTATCCGGGCCTCGCGCAGGCAGCGGTCTCCGCCTTCAAGGCCGGCCCTCGCCATTGAACCCTCGAGCAGGAACGCCAGGTGCCGGGCAACCCTGCCTGCCGCTTCATCCTGCTGCGGCAGCAGCGCCGCCAGGTGCCTGAGCAGGAGGCCCTCGACCTCTTCCTTGTGCTGCCGTACGGCCTGCCGCCCCGGAGCCCCCGCAGGAAGTTCCGCGGCAGCGTTGAGCAGGCCGCACCCCCTGAAACCGTGTTCGTAGGCAAAGTTCGCGTGGTCGATGTAGGCGTCGAACACCGCCAGGACACGCTCCTGGGCGCCGGCCGCCGACGCTACCCGATCCCGGTACAGGGCGAGCCATTCCTCATGCCGGTCGGCGAGGTAGGCCGCCACCAGGTCCGCCTTGGACGCGAAGTTGTTGTAGAGGCTTTTCTTGGCCACCCCGGCCGCCGTCGTGATGGCGTCGATGCCCGTGGCCGCAACGCCGTCGGCATAGAAGAGCCGCGCCGCAGCCTCCAGGAGCGATGCGCGGGCAGGCCGCTTTGCTCGGCCTTCAGGTGCAGTCACTGCTAAAACCTCCTGCAGCAGATAGAGAGTAGGTAGGCCAGTCTACCTACTCACTATCTGCGCTCAAAATCCCCGCAACCCCGGGAGGCGCACGTCCAAACAGCGCCAGGCACTGCCGTCATTGTCATCAATCTGTGTCTTGCTTCACAGCCTCGGCGGGGATAATATAGTCCTTGATTGTTAGCGCTAACAGTGATGTTGGGGCAGCCGGAGTCCCCGCTCCGGTGATAACAGCCTCCGGTGCCGGTCCTGCGGAACGGCCTCGGTACGCCGGACACAAGTGGCCGGCTCTGGCGGAAAGTACATACGCTTTCCGCTCAAGCACCGATTCGTGGCCCGACCAGGCCACGGAAGGAGAATAACGTGAGAATCAAGAAACTCCTGGGCGCCGTCGCCGTCGTCCTGGCTGTTACGGTGGGGGCCACCGGCTGCGGAAGCCGCCCCGGCGCCGCCACCAACTCCAGCAGCGCCGACGCTGCCGGTGCCCTGGTGGGAATCTCCATGCCGACACAGACGTCGGAACGCTGGATCGCGGACGGCAAGAACGTCTCCGAATCCCTGACCAAGCTCGGCTACAAAACGGACCTGCAGTACGCCAACGACGACATTCCCACCCAGGTCTCGCAGATCGAGAACATGCTGACCAAGGGCGCCAAGTCCCTGATCATCGCCGCCATCGACGGCACTACGCTGACAGATGTCCTGGCCAAGGCCAAGGAACAGAACGTCAAGGTCATCGCCTACGACCGGCTGATCAACGGCACCCCGAACGTGGACTACTACACCACCTTCGACAACTATGAGGTGGGCGTCCAGCAGGCCACCTCGCTGCTGACCGGGCTGGGCCTGGTGGACGCCTCCGGCAAGAAGGTCGAGGGCAAGGGCCCGTTCAACGTGGAACTCTTCGCGGGCAGCCCCGACGACAACAACGCCAACTTCTTCTGGACCGGTGCCATGGACACCCTGAAGCCGTACCTGGACGCCGGCACCCTCAAGGTGCCCAGCGGCCAGACCAAGTTCGAGCAGGCCGCCATCCTGCGCTGGCAGGCGGCAACCGCCCAGAAGCGGATGGAAGACATCCTCACCGCCGCTTACGGTTCAGGCAAGAAGCTCGACGGCGTGCTGTCGCCCTATGACGGCCTCTCCATCGGCATCATCTCGGCCCTGACCAGCACCGGCGGCTACTCCAAGGGCGCCCTGCCGGTCGTGACCGGCCAGGACGCGGAAAAGGGCTCGGTGAAGTCCATCGTCGCCGGCGAGCAGTACTCCACGATCTTCAAGGACACCCGCAAGCTCGGCGAGCAGGCCGTGAAGATGGTGGACGCCGTCCTGAAGGGCCAGCAGCCCGAGACCAATGACACCGAGACCTACAACAACAAGGTCAAGGTGGTCCCGGCCTTCCTGCTGAAGTCCGTGATCGTCACCAAGGACAATTACAAGCAGGAACTCATCGACTCCGGTTACTACACCGACGCCGACATCAAGTAGCAGCATTGCGGGGGTGCCTGCAGGCGCGGGCACCCCCTCCCCCTCAACAGATCAGCTCATCGAACAGATCAGCGGGAAATAACCAATGAACGTACCCATTCTTCAGATGCGCGGGATCACCAAGACCTTCCCCGGCGTCAAGGCACTCCAGGATGTCACGCTGGATGTGAACCGCGGCGAGGTCCACGCGATCTGCGGCGAAAACGGGGCAGGCAAGTCCACCCTGATGAAGGTGCTCTCCGGCGTCTACGCCCACAACACCTTCGAGGGGGACATCCTCTTCGAGAACGAACGCTGCGACTTCGCGTCCATCGGCGACAGCGAGAAGCGCGGCATCGTGATCATTCACCAGGAGCTGGCCCTGAGCCCGTACCTGTCCATCGCGGAAAACATCTTCCTGGGCAACGAAATGGCTTCCCGCGGCTGGGTCGACTGGCGCAAGACGAACCTGGAAGCGGCCAAGCTGCTGGCCCGGGTTGGCCTGGACGAAAACCCGGTCACCCCCATCCAGCACATCAGCGTGGGCAAGCAGCAGCTCGTCGAAATCGCCAAGGCGCTGTCCAAGGAGGTGAAGCTGCTGATCCTGGACGAGCCCACCGCGGCCCTGAACGACGAGGACTCGGACCACCTGCTGGACCTGATCCTGCACCTGAAAGGCCAAGGCGTCACCAGCATCATCATCAGCCACAAACTCAACGAAATCCGCAAGGTCGCGGACGCCGTCACCATCATCCGCGACGGCAAGTCCATCGAAACCCTGCGCGTGGACCAGGGCCAGATCACCCAGGAACGCATCATCCGCGGCATGGTGGGCCGTGACCTGGACAGCCTCTACCCCGAGCGGGAACCGCAGATCGGCGAAGAAGTCCTGCGCATCGAGGACTGGACGGTACAGCACCCGCAGGACCACAGCCGCACCGTGGTGCACAACGCCAGCCTGAACGTCCGCAAGGGCGAAGTGGTGGGGCTCGCGGGCCTCATGGGAGCCGGCCGCACGGAACTGGCCATGAGTGTCTTCGGCCGCACGTACGGCCGCACCGTCTCCGGAAAGGTGTTCAAGTACGGCAAGGAAATCAACACTTCCACCGTCCCTGAGGCCATCCGCCACGGCATCGCCTACGCCACCGAGGACCGCAAGCACTACGGTCTGAACCTCATCGAGGACATCAAGCGGAACATCTCCATGGCCGCCCTGCCCAAGATCGCCAAGCGCGGCTGGGTGGACAAGAACAAGGAAACCACGGTGGCCAACAGCTACCGGAAGAGCATGAACATCAAGGCCCCGTCCGTCGCCGCCATCACCGGGAAGCTCTCCGGCGGCAACCAGCAAAAGGTGGTCCTCAGCAAATGGATGTTCTCCGATCCCGACGTGCTGATCCTGGACGAGCCCACCCGGGGCATCGACGT
>NZ_BAEG01000044.1 GCF_000238915.1 Arthrobacter globiformis NBRC 12137
TCACCTTCGTTTTCTTAGTAGACACACCCTAGGCGTCGATCACCAAGTCGGTTCGCGCGGTGGAGCAGCACGGCAGGAACTTGCCTGCATCGATCTCCCGTTTCCGGATTCCGCCCTGGTGGTTCATCTCGATCTCGCCGGAAAGCTTGACGACCTTGCAGGAGCCGCACATGCCTTCCTTGCAGTTCGCGCCGATCCTGACGCCGGCACGCTGGGCCGCCCCGAGGATGTGTTCGTCGGGGTCGATCCGCACGTTGAGGCCGGTGCGGGTGAAGGAAAGGGTGAGGCTTCCTGTTCCGACGGTGTCGAAGCTTGAGGCGTCGGAGGTCCCGACGTCCGGCCCGACGTCCGGACTGCCGTCGGGGCGGGGGGCGTCCGGGTCGACGGTTTCCAGCGGCAGTCCCGTGGCCTTCAGGGTTCCATCGGCGTCGTAGCCAGGTTCGTAGAGCCCGAACGCGGTGGGCTGGCTTTCATAGAAGTCCTCGGCGGAATCGGCGATTTCCTCGGCGATTTCCTCTGCAATGTCCGCTGCAAGCGCGAGCTCTGCCTGGTATTCAAGGAGCGTTTGGCGGTCTCCCGTGAAGAATTCCATGTAGATGGAGGTGTCGTCGACGCCGACCTTCTTGAGGAGCTCGGTGGCGGTGTTCAGGTAGCCCTCGGGACCGCAGGCATAGACCTGGCGGCCGTTGGCATCGGGGGCAACCTCATCGAGCATGGCCGCCGTCAGCCTTCCGCTGAGCCATTCCCACCCTTCAGGCTTGCTCCGGTCACCCAGGGAGTAGAAGACCTTGACGCGCGGGTCCACGGAGGCGATGTAGGCCAGCTCCTGGTGGAAGGCATATCCTCCGGCCTCGGCTCCGTGGTAGAGCACCACGACATCGGCCTGTCCGGGCAGGGAGTGGATGGTCCGCACCATCGACATGATGGGGGTGATGCCTGCGCCGGCGGCCAGCAAGAGGTACCGTGCCCGGCGGTCCGCGTCGGGGAGGTGGAATGCCCCGACCGGTCCGAGCATCTCGAGGACGGTGCCGGGTTTGACGTTTTCGTGCACCCAGGGTGAGACGAGTCCGGTGGAGTCGCGTTTGACTGTGATGTTGAAGGTCCACGGCTGGGTGGGCGAACTGGACAGCGAGTAGCTGCGGTCCACCGGATCCTGGTCCTCGCCGTTCACGGGAAAGGCGACGTTCACGTACTGGCCCGCACGGAACGCCAGCGGCGCACCGTCGGAGCGACGGAACACGAAGGTCATCATGCCGCCTGCCTCGGGAACGGTCTCGACGCATTCGGCCATGAACTCCTGTGGATGCCAGGGGCCCAATGCGTGGGCGGCGCGGGCGGGTCCCTCGGTGCCGCCCATCACCCTGTTCCACGGCATCTCAAGACCGCGAATGCGCTGTGGCTCCTGGATTGCCGTGTCGTTGCGGAGTTCAATCATGCCAAGTGCTCCTGCACTCGCTGCACGTACCAGTTGATGAATGCCTCGACCTGGTATTCGCTCTTCATGTAGGGGCCGGGCTGGTAGGCGGGGCTGCCGGCGCCCTTCTGGCACAGCTCCACGAACTCCTTGTCCTGCAGATTGGTCTGCTTCCAGGTGTAGGTGAGTTTGTCCAGATCGTAGTCGACGCCTTCCTCGGCGTCGTCAGCTACCAGCCAGGTGGTGCGTACGAGGGTCTGGTGTTCGTTGATGGGAAAGACGCCGAAGGTGATGACGTGGTCCCCCAGGAAGTGGAACCAGCTGTTGGGCTGCAGGTGCATGGAGCAGCGGCCAAGGCGGAAGTCCCGCAAGTCACCGAGCAGTTTCTTGGAAAGCCTGCGTCCGTCGGGAGAGAACGATTCGCCTTCACCGTCGAGCGATTCCCGTGAGATCCGGATTCCCGCGATGCGCGTGTCAAGCTCCTCGACGACCTCGTAGGGAAGGCCATAGCGGCGGCAACGCTCCTCGAGCGAGGACTGTGCTTCCTTGTTGCGGTTCCACACGTCCTCGAGATGGGCCGGGATCAGGCCCTCGGTCAGGCCCCAGGTGGGGAAGAGGGAGCAGGCGAGCTCAGGGTGGCCGTCGCAGTGGTAGCACTCACGGTTATTCTCCATGACGAGCTTCCAGTTGCCCTCTTCGATGATGTTCTGCTGGTAGGCGATTTTCGTCTTCGCCAGATCGTGGGGCGCGAGGTAGGGCTCAAAGATCTTTGAGGTTTCGTCGAAGTCCGTCGGCGGCTCATTGGCAATGCAAACGAAGATGAGTCCGGCGACCTCGCGGCCGTGGGCGCGCTTGAGGCCGAAGCAACTCTTGTCGAACTTCGTTTCTCCGGGTGCCGAGGCGTGGATCAGGTCACCGCTGGGTGAGTAAGTCCAGGAGTGGTAGCCGCATACCAGGTTTCCGGTTGACCCTGCGGATTCAGTCAGGACGCGGGCGCCGCGGTGGCGGCATACGTTGTGCAGGACGTTCACGCCGCCGTCGTCGTTGCGCAGCACGATCAGGGAGTAGGGCCCGTAGTCGACCGTGACGTAGTCACCCGGCTCCGGCAGCTCAGCGGTGCTGGCGGCAAAGATCCAGTGCTGGCCAAAAATGGCCTCCATGTCGATTTTGAAAATCGACGGGTCCGTGTAGAAGGGGGCGTCGAGGGAATATCCCGTGCGCCGGGACGCAAACAACTCAGTGATCTCTGCCAGCTGCTCTGCAGGCAATGATGAAGCGAGTTTTCCGCGCGAATTGAGGGGCACGTTCACTGAAGTAGTCATGTGTTTCCTCCCGGTAGGGCTGAGTAGTGTGCAAATCGTGGAGATCACGGTTTAGTGGGGCAACCGGCGTTGTCGAGAATGTTGTAGTCATGCGATTAGAGGATCGAGGTGCAATAAAAGCGCACGATCTAGGGAAAAGCCATGGATAGCGGTAACGACTCCAATACTTCAGTCTTCCAAGTGCTTCCTACGCAACAGCAATCAGGATACGCAACAGGGTGACTCACGCCACGCCTGTTGTCAAGCTCCCAAGGATTGCGGCGCAACACGACAAGAACAGCGCAGGTTATCGAGGCTGCCAAGACCCATCCGGGACCTGTCGCACCAAGGTTTTCGGATGCAGAACGTCATCCATCAGAAACATGGGCGCAACCTGTGGCCTCTAACCTGCAATGTGGGGCGGTCAGCCCCTGCGGGAGGAATTCAAAGGAGGCCGCACGGCGGAAGTCGCCACGGACATCGCGCGGCACCTGAGGGGCATCCGGCGTACCTAAGACAAGAAGTTTGCAATGAACCTTCGGCCGCAGGTGCGGTGGGGCAGGAAGCCGCTCAACGCGCAGCAGCTCAGCCAGGGACGCCCGAGCCCATGCGACCTGCGTGCCTGTATTGGCGGGCCAGACGGGAGCTCGATTACGTAACCGACGTTGGGCCAACACTCGGTCTTGGCCGGAGTCCTGCCGGCCCTGATGGTCGACGGATTAGTCGAGAATGTAGATTTCGTAGGGGTCGGTCTTCATAATGAGCTGGCGGCCATGCACACCATCAAATTGAAGCCACATCATTGACGAGTCGCTGGATACCGCTTCCACCACTCCGTTTCGTAGTCGGTGGCCGTCACGACGCAGCTCGACTGTGCACCCGACTAGATTCTTCCATTCATCGCTCACTAACGTACGGCTCTCTTCCGTCTTCAATTCGCGTCTCCTTTTCTTGACGAAGGGGCCATCTGGCATTGGCCGCTTTCGGGGAGCCACTTTGGGGGAGCGGCGGTGCTTTGGCGAA
>NZ_BAEG01000043.1 GCF_000238915.1 Arthrobacter globiformis NBRC 12137
TGTTGTGTCCAACGCTGCAGCACCCTTCGGCGGCGTCAAGCAGTCCGGCCTGGGCCGTGAAGGCGGCCTCGAGGGCATCGAGGAATACCTCTACACGCAGTACATCGGCATCGCCGACCCCTACGCCGGCTAATAAACCAGGCGCCGGACAGTATGGCAAAACGCACTGGCCCGCAGGAATCCTGCGGGCCAGTGCGTTTTTTGCGTGGCGGTTGCTGTCCCGGCGTTTAGCGGGCCGCAGCACGGACGCGCGCATACTCCTCGCGGGAAACCGGCGTGGCGTCCGGCGATCCCAGCTGGTGGAGCGGAATCCGGTGCGTCTCCTTGGCGGACCAGGCCGCTATCGCCCCGACCACCGTGATGCCGAAGCAGATGGACCCGACGGTGAGCGGAACGTTTGCCGACCCCGGGGGAGCGACCACCGCGAAGAGGCTCGGCAGGAAGGACGTGATCAGGAGCCCGATGTTCTGGGAGATGGCGAACCCGGTGACCCGCGTGCGGGAGGGGAAGAGCTCCTGGAAGAAGCTGGCGAAGGTGGCGTTCCAGACCTGGTACAGCGTGCCCCACATGAGGATCGCGAGGACGATGGTCAGCGGCACGTTGTTCTGGCTGACCGCGTACAGGTACCCGTAGGCCAGCACGCCGGAGCCCAGTGAACCGACGATCATCAGCGGCCGCCGGCCGAACCGGTCCGAGAGGTCGCCGAACCAGGGGATGAGGGCCAGCGCAATGACGTTGGCCAGCACCGGGATCCAGAGATAGACGGTGGTGCTCATGCCGATGCCGTACCCGGGCTGCGTGGCGTAGGCCGCGCCGAAAACCGCAACGGTGACGCCCACAACGTTGACCAGCGTCATGCAGACCGCCCGCACCACGTTCAGCCCGCTTTCGCGCAGCACCTGGACCACCGGCATCTTGGGAACGTCCTTGAGCGCTTTCTCCTCCACAAAGACGGGCGTCTCCTCAACCCGGCGGCGGATCATGTAGCCGGCGAACACCACCAGGGCGCTGAGGAGGAACGGGATGCGCCAGCCCCAGGCGTGGAAGTCCTCCGCGGACAGCACGGCCGAGAGCGGAAGGAAGACGGCGGCGGCGATGATCTGCCCGGCCTGGGTGCCCTGGAGGGCGAAGCTGGCATAGAAGCCGCGCCGCCCGAACGGGGCGTGCTCCACAATCATGGCGCTGGCCCCGCTCAGTTCCCCGGCCACGGCAAATCCCTGGACGAGGCGAAGGACCAGCAGCAGGGCCGGGGCCAGGATGCCAACCTGGTCGTAGGTGGGCAGCAGGGCCACCGCGAAGGTTGAGACGCCCATCAGCAGCATGGCCAGGACCAGGACGTTCTTGCGGCCGTGCTTGTCACCCCACTGGCCAAGGACGAATGCCCCGATCGGGCGGGCGACGTATCCCACTGCGTACGTGCCGAGCGAGGCGATCAGCGCTACGGTCGGGTTTCCTGCCGGGAAGAAAACGGTGGGAAAGACCAGGGCCGCGGCCTGGGCGTAGATGAACCAGTCGTAGTACTCGAGGGCGCTGCCCACCCAGCCGCTGGCGGCAGCCTTCCTGGTGCTGCTCGTCCGGTGCGTGCCGGACTGTTGCGGTTCAGCCGAAGTCCGCAGGTTGTGTGTGTCGCTCTTCATGTCGTCCTCCTTTGGACAATCGTCTGCCCCGCCGGATTCGCCCCGCTGCCGGGTCTCAGATCAGGTGGGAAGGATGCGCCCCGCGCCGCCAAGGCTGCTGCGGTCCGCGGACAGCTTCTCTGCTTTTCGCAAGCTTTGACGTCCTTGGAATGCGCTTTCCCGTTTCTCAAAGATAAGGTGGCGGCGGTCACATGTCAAACGTCGGGAATGCCGCTGGCGGGGTGTGCGGGCGGCTAGCCTTCCCGCAGGCGCCGAAGGCCGCTGCGGGTCCTGCGCCACAGTACCGAGGCGCCGTGTCCCGTCCCGAGCGCGGCCCGTCGCAAAACGCGGAAAGGCCATCCGGCGACGGATCCCCAGCGGACGAGGACCGACCTCGGCAGCCAGTCGGCCCGGAGCCGGCCGATTATGCCGGCATTTCGGCGGAGCGCCCGCCGCACCTGACCGATGTGCTCGACGGCGGTTTCCTCCGGCAGGCCGCGGCGTGTGCCGTCCTGGGCCGCGGGCCGGCCGTACTGATGCCGCTCGTAGGCATCCGTCAGGACGGTCACGGCCCGGTCGGTCTCGGCATCGGGCCGGTGTCCGCTTCCGGTGTCGGGTCCGATTGCGGTGTCTGGCGGGTTTGCGGAGTCTGGTCCGGCGGGGGTTGATTCGGCCCGCAGCCGCATGGCCGGGGAACCGCGCAGCCGGGCCGAGAATGTCCGCGGGGTCTCGCTCGGCTCAGGACGGACGCCGTAGTCCGTGGCCAGGTCCTGGAGCTCCGACCAGACGAGCGGCGGCTCGGCCAGCCGGTTCCTGCCGGTGCCCGTTCCCCTGAGGCGCCTTGCCCGGATGCCTCCGCGCACCAGGCGGGGTGAGGCGGCCAGGAGGACCAGCAGCAGAACCCCGGCGGCAGTGTAGAGTGCGGGCGCCAGTTGGTTCCCGGCGTCGGCGGTTCCGCCCCCCGGCAGGGGCAGCGGTGCCGGCGCCGTCGACGACGGTGCCGTGGCGCCGTTGCTCGGCACCAGACCGTCATTGTTCTGGTCGTTGGTGCTGGCGCCGCCTGACGTTGAGGAGTCCTGCGCGTACGGCGGGACCACGCCGCGCGAGGGGGTAGGTTCAAACGGAACCCAGCCGAGGCCCTGGAAATACAGCTCGGGCCAGGCATGGGCATCACGGGCGTCAACTTCGAACTCCGGAAGCGCCCCCTGGCCGGCAACGGACACCGTGGCGCCGGTCTGCCTGCCCGGTGCGTAGCCGACGGCGATCCTGCTCGGGATGCCTTCGAGCCGCGCCATGACCGCCATGGCGGAGGCGAAGTGGATGCAGTAGCCGCTCTTCTGGGTCAGGAAATCCGCCAGGACGGACAGCCCGTTTCCGTCATACCCGCCCTGGACGGGGGATTCCAGGGAATAGGTGAAGTCCGGGCCGCGCAGGAACCTCTGGATCGCCATCGCTTTGGCATAGGCTGTACGGCTGTTGGCTGCGACGGATTCAGCGGTTGTCCGGACGATGTCCGGAACGTTCGACGGCGGCCGGATGAACTCCTCCGGGACACCCTGGACGGGGGCGGAGGACGCGTCCAGCAGTTCGGTCGTCAGTTTCGGCACCGAGGACTGAACCAGATACTGCTGGTCCCGGGAGTTGGTATCGGTGCCCTTGATGCTCAACGTCGCAGGATCCCAACTCCACCGCCCGGTCAGCCCGTTGACGGATTCGGGGGCGTACGGAACAGGGAGGTAGGGGCTGGTGAAGTCACCGGTGTTCACCACCGTCACCTGCCGGGTCTGTTCGGGTGCCAGGATCTCGTGGCCTGCGTCCATCCGTCCGGTGCCTGCCCGGCGGCTGGCATTGCGGTCGTCCGGGGACCAGGACTCGCCGTCGAACCGGTCCACGGTGACCGAGCGCAGGTAGAGGGGCGTGGTGGCGTTAGTGGCGTAGGTGATCCTGCCCTCGCCCGTCGGGGTGCGCAGGCTGTTGCCGAGGCTGATCATGGGATTCAGTCCTGTGGCTGTACCCCAGGGGTTCAGCCGGGAGCCCTGGGGGAATGTGCCCTGGTCGAAGCCTGGAACCACAAGCTGCAGCAGGAGCGTGACCACCAGGGTCACGGCTCCGGTCAGGGCAGCCCGCCTGATCTGGCCCGGGTTGCGGGCAGTGTCCGCCTCCGTCCGTGCGTCGGGGGCAAACCACTGGCTGCAGGCGAGGATCACCAGATAGCCGGCCGCCGTCACCACGAACCCCAGCCAGCCCACGCTTTGGGGCTTGATCATGGCCGGAACAACCAGCACCGCCAACAGGCCGAGTCCGCTCGTTGCGGGCATGCCCAAGGGGAGGGCCAGCGCATCCACGAGGATGACCACGAGTCCCAGTGCGGCGCACGTCACCAGGACGATGCCGGCGTTGGGGGCTACCGGTGAGCTCTCGGCCAGCACTGTTTCACTGGCCCGGCGAAGGTGCCGGCCCAGTGCGTCGAGGGTGGCCTGCGAGGGGAGGAAACCCGCAAAGCTGTCACGCCGGAAGAAGGTGAACGTCAGGATGAACGCCAGGGACACCAGGCCCCCCGCGGCCACCAGCACGGGCGCGGCACGGAAGGTGCGGAGCAGGGCCATGGCCAGTGAGACCACCACCACCGTGGTCAGGACCGGCAGGAACCACGCCCAGCCGCGAAGGACCCCGTTGAGGGACAGTGACGCGCCGCAGACGGACAGTGCCACTGCGCCGGACATGACCCAGGGAAAGGCGCCGGCCCCAAATCTTCCGCTGCCGGGGGACGCCGGAGCGGGCTGCGGCTGGGCATCAGCGCCCGGCTGCCGTTGTGATGTCAGTGTCATCGCCCTACCTCCGCCCCGCGGCGCACGTCCGCCGCAGCCGTCCACATCGCGGCCTCGCCCTCGTCGAAGTACATCCAGGCTGCCGGCAGCGAGGTGGAGGCCTCGACGGCGACAGCGCGCCAGCCGCCCACCCGCAGGGCCTCGAGCACGTCGTGGCAGTCCGCGGGTTTGTCCGTGATCACCACGGCAAAGGCGTTGGCGGCGTAGCCGGCTGCGGGGGCGAGGGCCCGCGCCTCCGCGAGTGAAATCTTCCCGAGGAGCGCCAGGACCGGGCCCCGCATCCGGTGGGCCGCGAGTTTGTCCATCAGCCGGTCGTCAAAGACGGACTGGGCAGCGTCGGCATTTCCTGCGTGTTCGCGGCGGCCGGTGTCATGGTCCCTGCGCGCGTGATGCGGCCCCGTCAGCTGGATCGCGGCGAGGCTTTCGGCGATCGACTGGAGGCCGGCCGCGCCGCTGTACTCCTCGCTGTCAGGCTCAGGGGCCGAGGTCGAACGGTGGAAGGCGGGCTCCCCCGCCGCGTCCAGGAACCGCAGCGAGTAGTTGAGCTCGGCGAGGTGGGCGCCCACGGACATGGCCGCCGTCACCGCCCACTCAAAGGTGTCGCTGGTGACGAGGTCGCTGCCGTCCTCACCCGGGCTGCCGAACACCGAGCCGTACCCCGAGGAATGGGCCACGAACCGGTGGTCCAGGATGACCGTGGCCTCGGGTGTCGTGACAGATTCCTCCTGCCGGACCATGAGGGCGCCGTGCCGGGCAGTGGCCGGCCAGTGCACCCGCCGCATCGGGTCACCGTGGCGGTACTCGCGGGTCATGACGTCGTCGTCGCTGGGGTTAGCCCTGGTCCGGGTGGCCGTGATGCCGTCGTTGCCGCGCGCGCCGGCAAGGCCGGTGGGCGGGAGTTCGACGGCGGCCGGCGTCACGGTGAGGGTGTCGCCGTCGTCGATCGAATGCCGGTGCAGCGACAGCCCGAACGGATCCGTGAACTCGGCGCTGACGGGGCCGATGGTAACCTGTCCGCGCTTTCCCGACCGCAGGTGGTACTCATATCGGCTGGTGCCGCCCGAGGCCGACCGGGCGGGAAAGCGGAACGCCGGGGATTCACCGAACCGTGGCGGCAGCCGCTCCTCCATGATGACCCTGCCTGTGCCCAGCCCGGTCCGGGCGACGGCGAGCCGGACCGTGGTGACGGAGTCTGTCTCGACGGTGGAGGGGCTGAACTCCCGGTACACCCGGAACCGCGGCTTGACCACCCTGATGCCGGCCAGTGAAACGAGGGGGAGGACAACCAGCAGGACGCCGAGGGCAAGAAGGTCGCGGCGGCCCATGACCTGGGCGCAGAGCAGCGAGACGGCGCCGGCTGCCAGGAGTCCCCAGCCCCGGGAGCTGAAGAGATGTCGGGGGAGGCTGTCCAGCAGTGCCACGGCGATGGTCCTGACTAGTGGGTATGACGGAGTTCGGGTGAGGTCCGCCCGGCGTTGGCCGTGTCCGTCATTTCCTGGCTGACCGGGATCCGGGCAAGGACGCTCCGGATGACGCCCTGCGGGGTCTCGCCGGTGCTGGCGGCCTTGCGGTCCAGGATGATCCGGTGCGCCAGCACCGCCTCGGCAACGGCAACGACGTCGTCCGGCAGTACGAAATCACGGCCGTCCAGCGCCGCCGTCGCCTTCGCGGCCCGGAGCAGCTGCAGCAGGGACCGCGGGCTTGCCCCAAGGCGCAGCATGGCGCTGTCACGGGTGGCCCGGCCGACGGCCACGGTGTACTCCTTCACGGCTTCGGAGACGAACACCTGCTGGACGGTGGCGATCATGGCGGCGACATCCGCTGCAGTGACGACCGCCTTGATCCGGGCCAGGGGGGACGTGGCCTGGTGGGTCTCGAGCATTTCGATCTCGGAGTCCTTATCCGGGTACCCCATGGAGATCCGGGCCATGAAGCGGTCCCGCTGGGCTTCCGGGAGCGGATAGGTCCCTTCCATCTCGATGGGGTTCTGGGTGGCCACCACCATGAATGGTTCGCCGAGCTTGTAGGAGTGGCCGTCCACCGTGACCTGGTGCTCCTCCATGCATTCGAGCAGGGCGGACTGCGTCTTGGCGGAGGCCCGGTTGATCTCGTCGCCGATCACGATGTTCGCGAACACGGCGCCCGGACGGAATTCGAACTGGCGCGAGGACTGGTTGTAGATGGAGACGCCGGTGACATCCGAGGGGAGGAGGTCGGGTGTGAACTGGATCCGGCTCACGGAACAGTCGATGGTGCGTGCCAGGGTTTTCGCCAGCAGCGTCTTGCCCACCCCGGGGACATCCTCCAGGAGCAGGTGGCCCTGGGCCAGCAGGACCGTCAGCGCCAGCTTCGCGGCCTCGGCCTTGCCGTCGATGACGGTGTTGATGGCGCTGAGGATGCGTTCGCTGGCGGCCCGGAAAGCCGGGGCTTCCAAGGGGACGGTTTTGTGTCCGTTGAGCGGGTTGACGTTGCGCGCAGCACTTCCAGTGAAGCCCTGTCCGCCGGGAAGTGCTTCGTCGATCGTGATGCGTCGGTGCGGTTCCATCGGCAACCTTTCAGCCCAGAGTGAAGCAAAACGAAGCGGCGGAGGTCTGCCGTTGCCCTCGTTGGGCGCTCACATCCGTCCGTAACCAGCGTACTAACACAACTGCCGTGGCTAACAGAGAGTTCCCCGTAAATCTCCGGGTAATGCCGAGCGTCAGGCGGAGCCGGGGCGGCCGCTAGGCTGGAGGAATGCGGCATTCCCTGACTCCCCGGCCTTACCGGGCTCCCGGCACCGACGGCTCCGGCAGGCGCGGTTTCCCGCCGGCGCCCGAACCGTTGCCCGTCCCCGTGATGGACAACCACACGCACCTGGACTTCCCGACTGACGATGTCCGGGTGGACATCGCCGCTGCCCTCGATGCAGCCGAAGCGGTGGGTGTCTGCGGCGCCGTGCAGGTGGGCTGCGACCTGGAATCCTCGAGGTTTACCGTGCGCGCCGTCGATCTGGATCCGCGCCTTTTGGGGGCCGTGGCCCTCCATCCGAATGATGCGCCGGACTACGCTGCCCGCGGTGAGCTTGAGGATGCCCTGGCTGAGATCGAGGAGCTCGCTGCCCACCCCCGCGTGCGCGCCATCGGCGAAACCGGCCTGGACTTCTTCCGCACGGAAGGGGAGGGGCTGGCCCACCAGCGTTACTCGTTCCGCCGGCACATCGACATCGCGAAGCGGCTGGACCGGACCCTGCAGATCCACGACCGCGACGCCCACGATGACGTGGTCCAGGTCCTGCGCGAGGAAGGCACCCCGGAACGGGTAGTTTTCCACTGCTTTTCCGGGGACGCGGACCTCGCGCGGATCTGCAACGGTGAGGGATGGTTCATGTCCTTCGCCGGGACACTGACGTTCAAGAACGCCACCAATCTCAGGGAGGCGCTCGCCGTCGCCGATCCGGAGCTGGTGCTGGTGGAAACCGACTCGCCGTTCCTCACTCCGCATCCGCACCGCGGCCGCCCCAACGCCAGCTACATGGTGCCGTACACCGTGCGGGCGATGGCGGAATTGACAGAAACGGACCTGTCCGGGCTTTGTGCCCAGGTCAGCGCAAATACCGTGCGGGCGTACGGATCCTGGGACTGAACCGCCGCGTGCAATAAACCAAAAATACATACCTGGTAGGCAAATATTTTGGCCGGTTTATAACGCTTCGGTTACAGTGAAAAACTATTAGCCGGGGTCGGGGAAGGCCTCCGGATGATGTAACTCACTTTCGTACAGGCAGGGCGCCTCCGGATGCCCTGCCATGTGAGTGTGGCGACGCACATGCCTGCGGCCTGCTCCGGCCTGTCCGGAGCCACCATGTCGGTGACCGCTGGGGGTACCCCTGTGCGTTTTTCCCCGTGCCCGGATGGCTCAAAAGTTACGGGCGATCGTGGTCAACTTCTTCACGTCAGACGGCAAGTTCAGTTTCATCAAGGTCGGCACCCAGCTGGTGGTGCTCTCGGCCCTCGTGCTGGGGCTTGTTGCCTTTGTGGGCAACAACAAGACGGTCACCCTGAACGTCGACGGAAAAGCAAGCTCCGTCCAGACCTTTGGCGGCACCGTCGAGCAGGTGGTGAAGAGCGCGAATATCGAGCTCCACCCGGCCGACCGCGTCTCTCCCGCACTGGACGCCAGTGTTGAGAACGGCTCCGTCATCAACGTGAACATGGCCAAGGCCGTGAAAGTCAGCCTGGACGGTGCAGAGAAGACCGTGAGTACCACGGCGCAGGACGTGGCCGGGCTCGTGACCCAGCTCGGCGTGGCCAGCTCTTCGGAGCTCTCCGTGCCGAAGGACGCGCAACTGGCCGTGGACGGTTCGTTCGTGGCCATCTCGACGCCGAAGACCGTCAGTATCATCGCCGACGGCAAGGCCAAAAAGACCACCACCACAGCCGCCAACGTCGGCGAGGTCCTCAAGGACGCCGGAATCCGGCTCGCCGCCGCCGACCGGACATCCCAGCCGGCACTCGCCCCGGTGGTCAACAACATGGTGATCAAGGTGTCCCGCGTTACCGGCAAGACCGCCACCGTCACCGAAGAGATCCAGTTCCAGTCGCTGAGCACGGACAGCGCCACCCTTCCCAAGGGGGAGGAGAAGGTTACCCAGGAAGGCGTTCCCGGCCAGACGACCCTTACCTACAAGCTGGTGCTGGTCGACGGCCGCGAGGCCTCCCGGACGCTCGTCTCCAAGACCACCACCCGCGAGCCTGTGACCGAGAAGATCACGGTCGGCACCAAGGAAGAGCCCAAGCCGGCAGCCGCCGAGGCTGATAGCGGAAACACCGGTGCCGCAGCCCCGGCCATGATGAACGTGGCCATGTGGGACAAGATCGCCCAGTGCGAATCCGGCGGCAACTGGTCCATCAACAGCGGCAACGGCTACTACGGCGGCCTGCAGTTCGACGTCCAGACCTGGATCGGCGCCGGCGGCGGCGCCTACGCCCCGAACGCCAGCCAGGCGACCAAGGCGCAGCAGATCGACATTGCCAACCGTGTCTACGCGGAGCGCGGCCTTCAGCCGTGGGGCTGCGGCTGGGCGGCCAGCAGCTAGCCACCGGCAACCACCGACGGCACCTTCCACTACTGAACGCCGGGATAGGATACCTAGGTGACTGACCCGACCCCCTCCGCCTCCGGCACTGCGCCAGCTCCACTGTTCGGTGCCTCCGATATCCGCAGGCTGGCCGGAGAGATCGGCGTCCGCCCCACCAAAACACTGGGCCAGAACTTCGTCATCGACGGCAACACCATCCGCAGGATCGTGGCCGCCGCCGGCATCGGCCCGGACGAAACGGTCCTCGAAATCGGGCCCGGGCTGGGGTCGCTGACGCTGGGGCTCCTCGACGCCGCCAAGGCGGTGGTGGCCGTCGAAATTGACCCCGTTCTGGCGGCGAAGCTGCCGGAGACCATCGGGCAATGGCGGCCCGACGCCGCCGGCGACTTCCACCTGGTCCTCGCCGACGCCATGAAGGTGACGGAGCTGCCGGCCGAGCCCGCGGCGCTCGTCGCCAACCTGCCCTACAACGTCGCGGTGCCTGTGGTGCTCCACCTGCTGCAGCACTTCCCGTCGATCAGGCACGGCCTGGTCATGGTCCAGGATGAAGTGGCCGACCGGCTGGCCGCTGAACCGGGCTCCAAGATTTATGGCGTGCCCTCGGTCAAGGCCGCGTGGTACAGCAGCATGCGCAAGGCCGGCGTCATCGGCATGAACGTGTTCTGGCCTGCGCCCAAGATCCAGTCCGGGCTCGTGGCCTTCACCCGGCGGGAGCCCCCGGCCACCACCGCCAGCCGCGAGGAAGTCTTCGCCGTCATTGATGCTGCGTTCGCGCAGCGCCGCAAGACACTCCGTGCAGCCCTGGCCGGATGGGCCGGCAGCGCCGCCGAAGCGGAACGCTGCCTGGTCGCGGCGGGGGTCGACCCCACCGCGCGGGGCGAAGTGATCGATATCGCCGCGTTCGCGAGGATCGCCGAAGCCCGCGCGGCCGCGGACGCCTGATGGCGGTCCATGGCCTGCGGGGGCGCTTTGCGGCAAGGACCGTCCGGGTAAAGGCCCCGGGCAAAGTCAACGTCTCGCTGGATGTCGGACCCCTGCGCCCGGATGGCTACCACTCCGTGGCCAGCGTGTACCTGGCCGTGTCGCTGTACGAGGAAGTCGCGGCCACCAGCACAGCTTCCGGCGGCATCACCGTCAGCATCAGTCCGGACAGCACGCTGGACCTCGACGGAGTGGACATCCCGCTGGACGAGCGGAACCTGGCCTACAAGGCAGCCGCCATCATGGCCGATGTGTCCGAACACGCCACCGGCGTGCACCTTGAAATCACCAAGCGGGTCCCCGTGGCGGGCGGCATGGGCGGCGGCTCCGCGGATGCCGCCGCCACGCTCCTGGCGTGCGACGCGTTATGGAACAGCGGCCTGTCCCGGGATGAACTCGCCCAGCTCGCCGCCGAGCTCGGGGCGGACGTTCCCTTCGCACTGCTGGGCGGCACGGCCGTGGGGCTGGGCGTGGGGGATGACCTGTCGCCTGCGCTGGCAAAGGCCCAAATGGACTGGGTGCTGGTCACGGCCGAGTTCGGACTGTCCACCCCGGAAGTTTTCCGCACCCTGGACCGGCTCCGCCACGCCGAAGACCTGGACGTCGAGGAGCCCACGGCGGTGGACCCGAAGATCCTGCAGGCCCTGCGCGGCGGTGACGCCGACGCCCTGAGCAGGGTGCTGGTCAATGACCTCCAGCGGGCCTCCATCGAACTCGCCCCCGGGCTCCGGGACACCCTTGGCCTGGGCGAATCCTGCGGAGCCATCGCCGGGATCGTTTCCGGCTCCGGGCCCACCGTGGCCCTGTTGGCCCACAATCGCGAAGCGGCAGAGAACCTCGCCGGCGAGCTGGAACGCAAAGGCCTCAATGCCCTCGCGGTCCACGGCCCGGTGCCCGGCGCCCGCATCATCTCCGATACGCTCCTTTAATACTTTCCAACCTTCACAGCAGAAAGCAGTTCCCCGTGGCACACCTGCTCGGCGGCGAGAACCTCAAGGTCTCGTACGCAACCCGAACCGTTCTGGACGGCATCACCCTTGGGCTCGAAGAGGGCGACCGGATCGGGATGGTGGGCAGGAACGGCGATGGCAAGTCCACGCTGATGCGGCTGCTGGCGCTGCGGTCCACGCCGGACTCGGGACGGGTCACCAAGCGCGGGGACGTCAACGTTGGCTACCTGGACCAGAGCGACGTCCTTGACGCCGACCTGACGGTGGGCGCCGCGATCGTCGGCGACAAGGCCGACCATGAGTGGGCGGCAAACCCCCGGATCCGCGAAATCATGGGCGGGCTGGTGTCCGACGTCGACTGGCACGCCAACGTGCACGCCCTGTCCGGGGGACAGAAGCGGCGCGTCGCGCTGGCCAAGCTCCTCATCGAGGACCATGACGTCATCATGCTCGACGAGCCCACCAACCACCTCGACGTCGAGGGTGTGGCCTGGCTGTCGCGGCACCTGAAGACCCGGTGGCGGCCCAACCAGGGGGCCTTCCTAGTGGTCACCCACGACCGCTGGTTCCTGGACGAAGTCTGCAACAAGACCTGGGAAGTCCACGACGGGATCGTTGACCCGTTCGACGGCGGTTACGCCGCCTACGTGCTGGCCCGCGCCGAGCGTGACCGCACGGCCGCCGTCGTCGAAAGCAAGCGCCAGCAGCTGGTGAAGAAGGAACTTGCCTGGCTGCGGCGCGGAGCCCCCGCCCGGACGTCCAAGCCCAAGTTCCGGATCGAAGCGGCCAACGCCCTGATCGCCGACGTTCCGGAGCCGCGGGACTCCACGGCCCTGAGCAAGATGGCCACCGCGCGCCTGGGCAAGGATGTGCTGGACCTGGAGAACGTGTCGCTCGACTTCGAAAGCGGCGACCCTGAGCAGGACGCCGGCCGGAAGCTCTTCAACAACATCACGCTGCGGCTCGCGCCGGGGGAGCGGCTGGGCCTCGTCGGCGTCAACGGCGCCGGCAAGACCACCCTCCTCAAACTGCTCAACGGCGAAATCCAGCCGTCGGCCGGAAAGGTCAAGAAGGGCAAGACGGTAGTCACCGCTGTGCTCACCCAGGAGGTCAAGGAGCTCGACGATGTCGCCGACCTGCGTGTCATCGAGGTCATCGAACGCGAAAAGCGGTCCTTCAATGTGGGCGGCAGGGAGTTCACGGCCGGCCAGCTGGTGGAGCAGCTCGGTTTCACCAACCAGAAGCAGTGGACACCGGTCCGGGACCTGTCCGGCGGTGAGCGGCGGCGCCTGCAGCTCCTGCGGCTGCTGGTGGGCGAGCCCAACGTGCTGATGCTGGACGAACCCACCAACGACCTCGACACAGACACGCTCGCAGCCGTCGAGGACGTCCTGGACGGCTGGCCGGGCACGCTCGTGGTGGTCAGCCACGACCGCTACCTGCTCGAACGCGTCACGGACCACCAGATGGCACTGCTGGGCGACGGCAAGATCCGCGGCCTGCCCGGCGGCGTGGACCAGTACCTCGAACTCCGCGAGAACGCCCTCGCCGGCTCCACCGTCACCGGCGGCGGAAACCCCGTCACCGGCCCGTCAGCCGGCGGCGCAGCAGCCCCCGCCGGTCCCTCAGAAGCCGAGAAGCGCGAGGCCCGCAAGTCCCTCAACCGCGTGGAGCGCCAGCTCAACAAGCTCGCCCAGCAGGAAGAGAAGATCCACGTCCAAATGGCCGCCAGCACCAACGACGGCGACTTCGACCGCCTCGGCGACCTCAACAAGCAGCTGAAGGACCTGACCGACGAAAAGGACGCCCTCGAACTCGAATGGCTGGAGGCGTCGGAAGTCCTCGGCGAGTAAGTGGTTCCGGGCTGGGTGCCGGTGCCCGCTTCCGCCCGTTCCCGGGAGCCGGAAGTCACGGCTCGCTGCGGAGTTCCGGCTCCTTTTTAAGGCCGGTCAGGCCGTTCCAGGCGAGGTTCACCAGATGGGCGGCCACAGCCCGTTTGTCGGGCTGGCGGGCGTCCTGCCACCATTGGCCCGTCATCGCCACCATGCCGACGAGCATCTGGGCGTACATGGCGCCGTCGGCCGCACTGAACCCGCGGCGGGCAAATTCGTCGGACAGGATGTGTTCAACACGGGCTGTCACGTGGGAGAGCAGGGTGGAAAAGGCGCCTTCAGGCTGGGACGGGGGAGCGTCCCGCATGAGGATGCGGAAGCCGTCGGTGCGTTCCTCGATATAGGTGAGCAGGGCCAGGGCGGCGCGCTCCACGAGGACGCGCGGCTTGGCTTCGTCGGCCAAGGCGTTGTTGATGTCGGCGAGCAGGATTCGGAACTCGTACTCGACAACCTGCGTGTACAGGCCCTCCTTCGAGCCGAAGTGCTCGTAGATCACAGGCTTCGAAACACCGGCGGAGGCAGCGATCTCCTCGATGGTGGTGCCGTCCAGCCCCCGCATCGCGAACAGGGCGCGCCCTACTTCAATGAGCTGGGACCGGCGCTGGGGTCCGGTCATCCGCGACCGGGGGATGCGCCCCGCCGCTGCTTCGGGCCGTACCGGCAGGTTCCCCGGACCGTCAGTTGTCCCTGTGCTCTTGCTCACCGTCCAATCATGCCTTATGTCAAGCGGCGGGCAGGGGCGGCAGCCCGCCCCGGCGTGCTGCCCCGACCGGTGCCGGCGCACCGGACGCGCCGAGGTCGCACGAGCATCAACGTTCGTGGCAGAATTGGTTCTCGTGCCCAGGCTTAGTGCCGGGCATGGTCCGCTCTGGTGTAATGGCAGCACCCCGGCCTTTGGAGCCGTGGAGTATAGGTTCGAATCCTATGGGCGGAACAGCTGCATCAGAGGTGTCCAGTAGGATGAACCCTGTTGCCGGTTCCGGGCACAGGTTCGGACACCGCCGCGCAGGCAGCCGCGGATGCAGTACACGCAACCGAGCAAGGAGAGCCCGTACGTGAGCCCCGAGAAATCCGGCCCAGCCGCCGTTATCGTCCTAGCTGCAGGTGCCGGTACCCGGATGAAATCCCGTACCCCCAAGATCCTCCACGAAATCGGCGGCCGTTCCATGGTGGGCCACGCCCTCCTGGCCGCCCGCAGCATCAGCCCCCAGCGCCTGGCCCTGGTGGTCCGGCACGAGCGCGACCGCGTCGCAGCCCACCTCACCGAACTCGATCCGGACGCCCTGATCGTGGACCAGGACGAGGTGCCAGGCACCGGACGCGCCGTCGAAGTTGCCCTCGAAGCCCTTGACGCCAAGGAGCCGGTCGCCGGGACCGTCGTGGTCACCTACGGCGATGTCCCGCTGCTCACCGGTGAAATGCTCTCCGAACTGGTGTCCACCCACGAGCGCGAGGGCAACGCGATCACGGTGCTCACCGCGATCCTGGACGACGCCACCGGTTACGGCCGCATTCTCCGCGGCGACGACGGCACCGTGACCGGTATCCGCGAGCACAAGGACGCCACCGACGCCGAGCGGGCGATCCGCGAGATCAACTCCGGCATCTACGCTTTTGACGCTGCCGTCCTCCGGGACGCCCTCCGCCACGTCACCACCGACAACTCGCAGGGCGAAAAGTACCTGACCGACGTCCTCGGGCTCGCCCGCGAGGCAGGCGGCCGTGTGGCCGCCGTCGTCACCGCCGACCGCTGGCAGGTGGAAGGCGCCAACGACCGCGTCCAGCTCGCCGCCCTCGGCGCGGAGCACAACCGCCGGATCGTGGAAGCCTGGATGCGGGCCGGTGTTACCGTCGTCGACCCCGCCACCACCTGGATCGACTCCACGGTGACCCTGGCGGAGGACGTCCGGATCCTGCCCAACACCCAGCTGCACGGCGCCACCACGGTGGCGCGTGACGCCGTCGTCGGCCCCGACTCCACGCTGACGGATGTCAGCATCGGGGAGGGCGCCAAGGTGACCCGCACCCACGGTTCCGGCGCGGAGATCGGCGCGGGAGCCAGCGTTGGACCGTTCACCTACCTGCGCCCGGGAACGGTCCTGGGCGAGACGGGCAAGATCGGCGCCTTCTACGAAACCAAGAACGTCAGGATCGGCCGCGGTTCCAAGCTGTCCCACCTGGGCTACGCCGGGGACGCCGAAATCGGCGAGGACACCAACATCGGCTGCGGCAACATCACCGCGAACTACGACGGCGAGAAGAAACACCGCACGGTGATCGGCTCGGGCGTGCGCACCGGCTCCAACACAGTATTCGTCGCTCCGGTCACGGTGGGGGACGGTGCCTACAGCGGCGCCGGAGCCGTGATCCGCAAGGACGTGCCCGCCGGTGCCCTGGCGCTGTCCATGGCAGCGCAGCGCAACGCCGAAGGCTGGGTCGCCGCCAACCGTCCCGGCACGCTGTCCGCGGAACTGGCAGCAGCCGCCGCGGCCCGCGAAGGCCGCACTGATTCCTCAAATTCCCCCGCATCTACAGAAGAGGGCTAGCAACCATGACCGAAATTACGGCTCACGGCGAGAAGAAACTGGTGCTCGCCGCAGGGCGTGCACACCCGGAGCTTGCCCGGGAGATCGCCAAGGAGCTGGGCACGGAACTGCTGCCTGTGGACGCCTACGACTTCGCCAACGGCGAGATCTACGTCCGCGCCGGGGAGAGCGTCCGCGGAACCGACGCCTTCGTCATCCAGGCGCACCCCGCACCGCTGAACAACTGGCTCATGGAACAGCTGATCATGATTGATTCGCTGAAGCGTGCCTCCGCCAAGCGGATCACCGTGGTGTCGCCGTTCTACCCTTACTCGCGCCAGGACAAGAAGGGCCGCGGCCGCGAGCCGATCTCCGCCCGTCTCGTGGCCGACATGTACAAGACGGCCGGCGCCGACCGCATCATGAGCGTGGACCTGCACACCTCCCAGATCCAGGGCTTCTTCGACGGGCCGGTGGACCACCTCATGGCCATCCCGCTGCTGGCGGACTACATCCGCACCCGCGTCAGCGCCGACAACATCACCGTGGTCTCGCCGGACACCGGCCGCGTGCGCGTGGCCGAACAGTGGGCCGAACGCCTCGGCGGCGCGCCCCTGGCGTTCGTCCACAAGAGCCGCGACCTGACCGTGCCCAACCAGGCCGTGTCCAAGACCGTGGTGGGCCAGATCGAGGGCCGCACCTGTGTGCTCATCGACGACATGATCGACACCGGCGGAACCATCTCGGGCGCGGTTCAGGTGCTCAAGAACGCCGGCGCCAAGGACGTCATCATCGCCGCCACGCACGCTGTCTTCTCCGATCCCGCCGCCCGGCGCCTTTCCGAGTCCGGCGCCCGTGAAGTGGTGGTCACCAACACGCTGCCCATCACCGCC
Organism: Arthrobacter globiformis NBRC 12137; assembly: GCF_000238915.1. Taxonomy (GTDB): domain Bacteria; phylum Actinomycetota; class Actinomycetes; order Actinomycetales; family Micrococcaceae; genus Arthrobacter; species Arthrobacter globiformis. Next base: position 16,763 of record NZ_BAEG01000043.1, read on the forward strand.
GACAAGCGTTTCCCCGAGCTCACCGTGCTGTCCATCGCGCCGCTGATCGCCCGGGCCATCCGCGAAGTGTTCGACGACGGATCCGTCACCAGCCTTTTCGACGGCAACGCCTAACGGCGTTGCCGGGCCCACGCCGGCAGGGTTCCCTGGGCGAGCTCGCAAGCTTAGGGGGCCGGCGGTTGGGCCCACGCCGGCAGGGTTCCCTGGGCGAGCTTGCGAGCTTGGGGGGCAGGTGGGGACGTTTTCAGTAAACGGGCCGGGCACTGGTAAGCTACTTCCCGATACCTTGGCGAGGGAGAGCACCTCCGGAACACCGTATGCACGGAACACCGGACTGCTGGTCTCCGTTATCGACTGGGTCTGAATCACCCTTCTGGTGGGGCCGCCTTCGGGCCGCCCGGCGTTGAAGGTCACTCCAGACCTCCGCCCTTGCTGAACCAACATATCCACCAGGAGATTCACATGTCTGAGCAGAAGCTCGCAGCAGAAGCACGCACCGAATTCGGCAAGGGCTTCGCCCGCCGCGCCCGCGCCGCCGGCCAGATCCCCGCCGTGATCTACGGCCACGGCGCTGAGCCCATCCACATCACCCTGCCGGCCAAGGCCACCACCCTCGCGGTGCGCACCGCGAACGCCCTGCTGTCCCTCGACCTCAACGGTGAAGGCCACCTGGCCCTCGTCAAGGACGTCCAGCGCGACCCGATCAAGCAGATCATCGAGCACATCGACCTCCTGACCGTGCGCTCGGGCGAGAAGGTCACCGTGGACGTTCCCGTGCACGTCGTGGGCGAAACCGCTCCCGGCACCGTGCACAACCTCGAACTCACCGTCGTCTCCCTCGAGGCAGAGGCAACCCACCTGCCCGAGTCCGTCGAGGTGAACATCGAGGGCCGCGCCGCCGGCGAGCACATCCACGCCTCCGACCTCGTGCTCCCCAAGGGCTCCGTCCTGCTGGCCGACGCCGAGGCCCTGGTCGTCAACATCTCCGAGGCCACGGCACAGGCCGAAGAAGGCGAAGCAGAGGAAGCCGCAGCAGAAGCTGCTCCGGCCGAAGAGGCTGCTGCCGAGTAATTCGGGCACAAACCCTTTCCGCGTTGCACGCAGCGCGGATCAGTGGCCGGGTCCTTTTCGGGCCCGGCCACTGCCGTCCCCGCCCCATTTGCGGGCCCACCCCCGCCTTAGGATTGATTCATGACTGACACCTGGCTGATCGTAGGCCTTGGCAACCCCGGACCCGAGTACAGCGGCAACCGGCACAACGTCGGCCAGATGGTGCTCGACGGGCTGGCCGGGCGCATTGGCGGCAAGTTCAAGGCAC
>NZ_BAEG01000042.1 GCF_000238915.1 Arthrobacter globiformis NBRC 12137
GCGTGTGGCGCAGCTGGTAGCGCACCTGCATGGCATGCAGGGGGTCAGGGGTTCGAGTCCCCTCAGCTCCACCAAGTAGCCGCCGGACCATGGAACAGACCATGGTCCGGCGGTTTTTCTCGTGGAGGCCCCTCTGCCGGTGCCGCCAATCTTTGACGAATCTTGGATATTCGTTGGCCCTGTCTTTCCCGCTTTGCCTTTAGAGTGGACCCATGAAAACGGGAGCGGCCCTGGTGCTGTCCGTTGCAGGAATACTCGCAGCGGGCTCGGCCGCACTCGCCGTCAATACACAGGTGCTCAGCGTCCCGCCCACCGGCACCGGCAATGCCAACGTCGTCCTGCTGCCGAATGGTCCTGTGCCACCGGCTCCTGCCGCTACTGCAGGGCCGACGACCACGCCCCAGGCAACAGACACGGCTGCCGGCACGCACAAGCTGGCCACCCCTGCGAAATCCAGCCCCGCAAAGCCGGGCCCCGCGGCATCCGGTGCCTCGGCAGCAAACGCAGCGAAACCGAACCCGGCAAACTCTGCCCCGGCGGCCACCGCGCCCGGAAATACCGGCGGTTCCGCGGCCGCACCATCGTCATTTGGACCCGGTGGCGGGACCGGCGGCGGAGGGGTGACAGTCCAGCCTGCCCCCCTTCCGGTCAGCGCGGTCCCCGTTGAATCGGGGGACGACAAGGGCGGCTTGCGGAAGGCGCCGGAGCCGGGCGATGACAGCGGCGGCCACGGCGCCGACGACTGAACGGAATCCGCGAGGGCAATCTTGGACAAGTCTTGGATTTCCCCTGCACCTATCCTCGACAGCGAATTCCTACTGTGGAGGCATGAAGACACGAGCAGCCCTCGCACTATCCGTAGCCGGCATTCTCCTCACCGGCGGTGCCGCCTTCGCCACCACCCAGTCGCTGGGCAACACCGGCCCGGGTACCAGTGACGACGCCAGGAGCGTCCCCGTAACGGACGACTCTGCCACCAGAACCCCGGCCCCCGCCGTCAGCCCCGCCACGGCAACCGCGAAGGCCAGTGATGACACGCAAGCCGACGACAGGAACGCATCAGCGGCCAAGAAGGCGTCCAAGCCTGCTGAACCGGGCGACGACAAGGGTGGTCCCCGGACCACCGCCGAGCCCGGCGATGACAACGGCGGATTCCGTTCAGACCAGGCCCCCCGGGTGGCGGAACCCGGCGATGACCACGGCGGGCTGCGGACAACGCCCGAGCCCGGCGACGACAAGGGCGGGGACCATAAGGGCACTGAGCCCGGCGACGACAGCAGCGGCGGCCACGGCAGCGACGACTGAGAAACGGGACTACCGACCGACAGCTCAAAGGGTCCTCCTGCACCTTGGTGTCCGAGAGGACCCTGCGCGTGCCGACGACGGGCGGCAGCCCGGGCCGGGACGGCGCTTAGGATGAAGACGTGGAGCGGATCAACGACCCGGGGAACGGCAGGGCCACCCGGCACGCCGACGTCGTGGTCATCGGTGCAGGGCAGGCCGGCCTCTCCGCCGCTTTCCACCTGGCCCGCCGCGGTTTCACACCCGCCCCGGCCGCAGAACGGCCGGGGGATCCGGCGGCAGCCGGTCCAGGGCCGACTTACGCGGTGCTGGACGCGTCGGACGGGCCGGGCGGAGCCTGGCGGCACCGCTGGAAGAGCCTGCTTATGGCCACAGTCAACGGCATCAGCGACCTTCCCGGAGTACCGCAGCCGGACGTCGACCCGGCGGAGCCAAGTTCCGCCTTCCTCAGCCGCTACTTCGCCGCCTACGAACAGCAGGTCGGCCTCGCCGTCGAGCGGCCCGTCAAGGTGCTCGCCGTCGAACGCGAAGACACTGATCCGGGCGGGCGGCTAAGGATCACCACGTCCGACGGCGGTTGGTCGGCGCGGGCGGTCATCAACGCCACCGGAACCTGGACGAGGCCGTTCTGGCCGATCTACCCGGGCCAGTTCACGTTCGGCGGCCGCCAGCTGCATGTGGCCGATTATGTGTCCGCCGAGGAGTTCCGGGGCCTGCACGTCATCGTTGTGGGCGGCGGGATTTCCGCCGTCGGACTCCTGGACGAAATATCAAAGGTCACCTCGACAAGCTGGTTCACGCGCCGCGAGCCCGTGTGGCGGGACGGGTTCGACCGTCAGGCGGGGCACGACGCCGTCGCACTCGTGGAAGACCGGGTACGGCAGGGTCTGCCGCCGCAGAGCGTCGTGGCTGCCACCGGGCTGATCTGGACTCCGGCCCTCCGGGCGGCAGCTGCGCGCGGCGTGCTGGACCGGCGGCCGATGTTCACCGCGATAGAACCCGGCGGCGTCCGGCTGGCCGACGGCGGGTTCCTCCCGGCGGACGTGATCCTGTGGGCCACCGGTTTCCGCGCCGAGCTGGAGCACCTGGCACCGCTGCACCTGCGGGGACCAGGCGGCGGGATTGCCATGGAAGGAACGCAAGTGGCGGCGGAACCCCGGGTGCACCTGGTGGGCTACGGCCCGTCGTCGTCCACCATCGGTGCAAACCGCGCCGGCAGGGCCGCGGTGACGGAAATCCTCAAACTCCTGGCGGCCCCCGCAGCGGCGGCGGATCCACGGTAGATTTGCACAGGTGAATTTTGCACTGGTGGATCTCCGCCCGCGCAACAAGCTAGGAAGAGGCGGCGGCAACACGTGACAGAAAACGGTCTTGGGCAGGTCCTGGGCTCGCTTCGAAGGCACCCGGACGTCGAGGCCGCCAACCTTCAGGCCTGGGACGCCACCGACTCCCTCCTGCTGGACGCCGCTTCGGGTCTGCTCACCCCGGACAGCACCGTTGCCGTCATCGGGGACAACTACGGGGCGCTCACGCTCGGGCTGCTGGCCGGCGGTCCCGGCCCGGTGCCGGCCGAGGTCAGGGTCCACCAGGACCTGGTGACGGGGGAGCGGGCGCTGCGTAACAATGCGGCGGCCCTGGGAGTCGCGGCAGGATTCACCCAGCTGCCGCTCGGCACCGAACTGCTGTCCGGCGCGGACCTGGTCCTGCTGCAGCTTCCCAGGACGCTCGCTGAACTGGAAGAGATTTCCGACGCCGTTGCCCGGTACGCGCCCGCCGGCGCTGTTTTGCTTGCCGGCGGCCGGGTCAAGCACATGTCCCTCGGCATGAACGCAGTGCTGGGAAAGTACTTCGCCAAGGTTCAGCCGCAGCTGGCCCGGCAAAAATCACGGCTTCTCATTGCCTCGGACCTGCTGCGTGCAGAGGGAACTCCGCCCTATCCCGTGACGGACCACAACGCCGAACTCGATCTGGACATCTGCGCGCACGGGGCCGTTTTCGCGGGCACCCGCCTGGACATTGGAACCCGATTCCTGCTGACGTTCCTGCCGGAGATCCCTGCCGCCGCGAGGGCCGTGGACCTGGGTTGCGGCACCGGGATCCTGGCAGCCATGTATGCCCGACGAAACCCCGGAACCGAGGTCCTGGCCACTGACCGGTCTGCGGCCGCAGTGGCGTCGGCTGGAGCGACTGCCCGGGCCAACGGCCTGGCCGGCATCACGGCCGTCCAGGATGACGCAATGAGCACCCTTCCTGCCGGAAGCGCGGACCTGATCCTCCTCAACCCGCCGTTCCACCTCGGCTCCAGTGTCCATGCCGGAGCGGGGCTGAAGCTGTTCGAGGCAGCGGGCCGGGTGCTGGCGCCCGGAGGCCAGCTCTGGACGGTTTACAACAGCCATCTGCGCTATGGGCCGGCCCTGGAGCGGCTGGTCGGGCCCACCACGGTGAAGGGCCGGAACCCCAAATTCACGGTGGCCGCCAGCGTCAGGCGGGCCGCCGGTTGAGCGCCGCCGGCCGTCGTCGAACCGCCCCGCGCCGCCCGGCGCGTGGGCGTACCCGTTACCCGGGGCGTAACGTACGATTCAGACATTGATAGTGGCCAACAGCAGATGATAGGGGAATCCTTGACCGAGATCCGCCAGCCCTCACCGAGGCGCGGAACCAACCTGCCCCGGATGGGCGACTTCAACCTGACTGTCATCCTTGACGCCATCCGCCGTGCCGCCGGAGGGCTCAGCCGCGTGGAACTGGCCCAAATCGTGGGCCTGTCCCCGCAAACCATTTCGAACATCTCCCGGCGGCTGCTGGACCAGAATCTCATCGTTGAGGCCGGCAAAGAGGGCAGCGGACCCGGCAAGCCCCGGACCATCCTGCGCCTGAATCCCGCCGGCATGTACGCGGTGGGTGTGCACCTGGACACTGCTGTGGCGACGTTCGTCGTCCTGGATCTGCTGGGCGCAGTGGTCCAGCATTCGAGCCTGAAAACGCCGGACAGCTCCCGGCCCGAGGCAGTCATTACCGCCATCGCCACCGAAATCGACAATCTGATCGAGGCCTCGGGCGTGGACCGGGCCAAGATTGCAGGACTGGGCGTGGCGGCGCCAGGCCCCATCGACCACGACAACGGACGGGTGGTGGAGCCGCCGCTCCTTGATGGCTGGGACAGTGTGCCGCTCCGGGATGCGCTGGCCGAGGCAACGGGCCTGTCCGTCCTTATGGACAAGGACGTCACCAGCGCGGCGGTCGCCGAAACCTGGGCCGGCGGGGCCAGCGGCGCCGGCAGCTTTGTTTTCATGTACATGGGCACCGGCATCGGCTGCGGCATCGTCCTCAACGACGAGGTTGTCCGCGGCACATCGGGCAACGCCGGCGAGATCGGCCACATCATCGTTGATCCGGACGGAGCCCCCTGCGACTGCGGGCTGCGCGGCTGCGTCAAGTCCACCTGCATTCCGCAGGTCCTGGTCGCGCAAGCCCAGGCAGCCGGCATCCTGGATGAGCCCGGCACCGCCACCAGCGGTTCTGCCGTCCAGGAACGGTTCGCCATGCTGTGCGAAGCCGCCGACGCCGGCAACAGCCAAGCGGCCGCCATCATCGACAAGTCAGCCGAACTGGTGGCCAGGGCGGCGTCAGCGGTGGCCAACACCCTGGACGTGGACCGGGTGGTGTTCGGCGGCCCCTTCTGGCCTCTGCTGTCCGGACGCTACCTGGAGAAGATCCCCGGCCTGATCCAGCAAAGCAGCGACACCGGCAACATCCACGCCGTCGAGGTGGTGGGCACAGGTGTGGGGGAGGACGTGGGAGCCGTGGGTGCTGCCTGTTTGGTCCTCGAGCACACCCTCGCGCCCCGGGCCCAGCGGCTGCTCCTGGAGGGCTGAGGCTATCTGAGGGCTGAGCCTGCTTGAGGGTTGGGCTTCAGTCGATGTCTTCGACGATCGTCCCGTAGGGAATAGTGTCGTCGAGGTGTGCCTGGTGTCCCCGCGGAACAAAGAGCACACGGACGCCATGCAGCTGGTCCGCTGCCGACTGTAGAAGGACCGGACGGACCATGTCAACGAAGCTCGGGTCCTTGCCGACGAGATATTCCTCGTAGCTGGCTGGTAGCTGGATCATGGCATCAGAATAGACCTGTTCATGCGCCAAAGGGAGGTGCCCGGAGCGTCCGCTCCGGGCACCTTTCCGTTATTGGACGACCGCACTGACTAGTAGCCGGGCTGAGCTGTTGGGCTGTCGGTGCTGGCCGGGCTGCTGGCAGGCGCAGACGATTCCGTGGCAACCTCAGCCTGGTCTGTCTTGGCGTAGACGTTCTTGCTGACCTGGTAGGCATGCGTGTCCAGCTTGAGAGCCTCCTGGTTGACCTCCTTCAGCTTGGCATCGGTGAGCTGCTCGATCTTGGTGAGGTCCAGCGTCTCCTGGTCGGCGCCGCCCACAGCGGTCACCTTCACCAGGCCCGTTCCGGCCGAGTAGAACTTCCGCTGGTGGCCCACCGCAGGCTCCAGCGGGTTCCGTTCGTCAACCACCAGCACGTCGTCATAGCAACCCGTGGCGACACACACATGGTCGTTCAGTTTGAGGACCTGGCCGCAATCCAGGAAATCGACGTTGGGCGCGTGGGCCTGGACGTAACTTGGCGTGTTGGTCTGGGGGTCCGCCTGCATGGCGATGCCGGCCTGGGCCTCGTCCAGGCTATGGATGAAGGTGGACGGAGCGCCGGTGAACTTCCCGTTTTCGTATTCCTCGGGGTATTCACCGAAGAGCCAGACGGTGCCGCTGTTGGTCTGGGCGAAGAATGCCAGTTCGGATTCCACGAGCTCACCATCGGCGTAGTCCCGGTCCCACATGACCTGGGTCTTAACACCGTCGATCACCTTGGTCAGTCCCGTCACCGTGTGCACCACGGTACGTTTTTTGGTTCCCTCGGCACTTTTGACGTCGCCCGTGGTGGTGTACTGCATGCCCGGCTTCAGCGGGAACCACCTGTTGTCCACGTTGGGGGAAGACTGGAACTGGGAGGCATCGAAGTTGATCGCGGACCCCGGACCGCACAGCTCATCCGCGCCGGCCGTACCCGTCGTGCCGGGGGCGCTGGCCGCGGGGCCGGTTGAGGCAGGGCCGGTTGAAGTGGCCGGGGCCGACGTCGCTGTCGGTGCGGCGGAACCGGAGGTTGCCTGCGGGGCGGCATTTTGTTGCGGGGCGCATGATGTCACGGTGGTCAGCGCCAGAAGGAACACAAGGGCGGAGCCCGGCCCGCATGGTGATTTGTGAAGCGCTGATTTGTGGAGCGGGGGTTTATGAACCTGGGACATCTCGGTGGCCTTTCGCCGTGGGGATTTCTGGCTTCCAGCAACTCCACCGCGCCGTCAGTGCCGTGCCCGGCCCGCAGCAGAACGCTGGCGAACCGCGCCCTGCCAGTGGGCGAATCCCGGGATATGCGGTTCTCAGGACGGTGCGACGCAGGCCAATCGACGGGCGCGGATTATGTTCGCTCGGGATGATTCACCGAGCAGGAACCAGGAGAAGCATCCAGCCTCCTCAACCTGAGACCTTGCCGAATCCGATACGACGTGACAAAAGAATGGACTAATTTCTGCGGTTTGAAAAGGGGCAGGCCGGGCCGGTCACCGGCGGTCATTGCACCCCGAACTCCCTTTCGGCGAAGATAATTCTGAACGGGCTATCCAATCGGGCGTAAAGTGGCGTCTTAATTCGGCGTCAACTTGAAGGCGTCCCCGGGCGGCTTCTAGAGTTCTATATAAGTTACCGAGGTAACGTGTCAGCGATCCTCCGCTGCGGTGAGCCGCCTGCCGACCGCCAAGGAGGGTGTGGGTGCCCCCATGTGGGCCTGACATTTGCTCACGGTGGACTTCTTTACAGGCGTAACAGTCGCGGCTGCGCCCTGCCGAAGTCCGTCCCGTGTTCCCCAAACTCAATTCATTGACCGCATGCTGCACGGGCTTTCCGCCACGGCAGCGCAGCCTTCAATGGCCCAAAGCCAAGGACGCAAATGTCACCACCAAGCCTTATAGACACGCACCCAAATCTCTCCGATACCGCACCGGTGGCGCTCTCCTATGAGCTGTTTCCGCCGCGTTCGCCTGCCGCCGCCGAGACCCTGTGGACCACCATCCGGGAACTGGAAGCCACCGACCCCGACTACGTGTCGGTCACATACGGTGCCAGCGGCTCCAACCGGGACACCGCCGTCGAACTCATCAACCGCCTGGTGCTGGAGACCACCCTGCGCCCGCTTGCACACCTGACGTGTGTTGGCAACACGCCGACGGAGCTCGCGGAAATCATCGGTGAACTGCTCGACGCCGGCGTCCGCGGCATCCTCGCCCTCCGCGGCGATCTGCCCAAGGACAGCGGTGAACCGGTCAGCGGGTCGCTGCGCTACGCCCAGGACCTTATTGAGCTCATCCGCCGGGTGGAGCAGCGGCGCTCGGCCCTGCTGTGCGCCGGAAAGGTTGCCGTTGGTGTGGCGGCCTACCCGACGCGGCACCCGGAATCACCCAGCGAGGCCCACGACGTCGAGGTTCTGCTCGCCAAGCAGCGGTCCGGTGCCGACTTCGCGATCACCCAGGTGTTCTTCCACAGGGACCAGTATGCGGACCTCCTCACCAGGGCCCGCCGGGCCGGCGTCACCATCCCGATCATCCCCGGCGTCATGCCGCTGACCAGCCTGCGGAGGCTCAAGCGCCTCGGCGAGCTGACCGGCGTCGAACCCGCACCCGAGCTCATCGAGCGGTTGGCGGCGGCGGATACCGATGCCGAACGGCTCCAAATCGGCGTCAGCGCAACGGTGGACCTGGCCAACGCGGCCCTGGACGCCGGAGCACCCGGACTCCACATCTACACGTTCAACGAGCACCAGAGCGCCTTGGAGGTGCTGGACAAGATGTCGCTTGGCCGGCCGGCCCGCTCGTCCAGCCGCCTGACCGCGCTCGCCCGGCGCCAGCTCGCGAGCTGAACCGCATTCCTCCCCTAGACGTTCACAATTTTTTCCAACGATTGAAGGAAATTTCACATGACTGAACAGACTTCCGTGCAGAGCACGCCCTTCCCGTCCGCGTCCATCCTCGGCTACCCCCGCATCGGCCGCCGCCGGGAACTGAAGAAGGCCGTGGAAGCGTACTGGGCCGGCAAGATTGACGCCGCTGCCCTCGACACCGCAGCCAAGGAAATCCAGCTGGGCACCGCCAAGCGCCTGCAGGGCCTGGGCCTCACCGAAGCCGCTGCGGTTCCGGGCACGTTCTCCTTCTACGACCAGGTGCTCGACGCCGCCGCCCACGTCGGCGCCGTTCCGGCCCGCTTCGGCAACCTCCTCAACGCTGAGGGACAGCTGGACATCGACGGCTACTTCACCCTGGCCCGCGGCAACAAGGAACAGCAGCCGCTGGAAATGACCAAGTGGTTTGACACCAACTACCACTACCTCGTGCCGGAAATCGGCCCGGAGACCAACTTCGCGCTCACGTCCAACCGCATTGTTGAAGAGTTCGAATACGCCCTCGCCAACGGTGTGGAGACCCGTCCGTACATCGTTGGACCGGTCACCGTCCTGCTGCTGAGCAAGGCTTCCGACGACGCCCCGGCCGGCTTCAGCCCGCTGTCCCGCCTCGAGGACGTCCTGCCGGTCTACACCGCGCTGCTCGAGAAGCTGGCAGCTGCCGGCGCCAGCTGGGTCCAGCTGGACGAGCCCGCCCTGGTTGTGGACCAGGACACCCCGGAACAGGAAATCCAGGCCGCCGTTGCCCGGGCCTACGAGGTCCTCACGGCTGCAGCCACCCGCCCGCAGCTGTTCGTCTCCACGCCGTACGGTGCACTGAACGGCCAGCTCGGCACCCTCGCGGCCACCAACATCGACGCCCTGCACATCGACGTCTTCAAGGGCGAGGTTCCCTCCGCTGCAGCACTGGCTGCGCTGGGCGCCAAGACCCTCGTTGCCGGCGTCGTCGACGGCCACAACATCTGGCGCAACGACCTGCAGGCCTCTGCCAAGAAGATCGCCGAGCTGCAGAAGAGCGTCGCAAAGCTGGCCATCAGCACCTCCACCTCCACCCAGCACGTCCCGCACGACGTCGAGGAAGAGGTCCAGCTGTCCGAGCAGCTCCGCAGCTGGCTGGCCTTCGCCGACCAGAAGGCCGTTGAGGTTGTTACCCTCGCCGGCCTCCTGACCGACGCCGCCGCCGTGCAGCCGGCCGTCGACGAGGCCACCCGCGTCATCGCCTCCCGCGCCGCAGCCGAAGGCGTCAAGCGCGCCGACGTCCGTGCCCGCACCGCTGCCCTGACCCCGGCCGACTTCAACCGCTCCGAGTACGCGGTCCGCGAAGCCGCCCAGGAAGAGGCCCTGCACCTGCCGCCGCTGCCCACCACCACCATCGGCTCCTTCCCGCAGACCTCCGAAATCCGTTCGGCCCGCGCCCGCAACAACAAGGGCGACCTGACCGACGAGCAGTACGAGCAGCTCATGAAGGACGAGATCAAGCGCGTCGTCGACCTGCAGGAAGAGCTCGGCTACGACGTCCTGGTGCACGGCGAGCCCGAGCGCAACGACATGGTCCAGTACTTCGCCGAGAACCTCGAAGGCTTCGACGTCACGGTCCACGGCTGGGTCCAGTCCTACGGCTCACGCTGCACGCGTCCGTCCATCCTGTGGGGCGACGTCACCCGCAGCGCCCCCATCACCGTGAAGTGGGCCGAGTACGCACAGTCCCTCACGAACAAGCCCATGAAGGGCATGCTGACCGGTCCGGTCACCATCCTGGCCTGGTCCTTCGTCCGCGATGACCAGCCGCTGGGCGAGACCGCCAACCAGGTGGGCCTGGCGCTGCGCGACGAGATCGCCGACCTCGAAGCCGCCGGCATCAAGATCATCCAGGTTGACGAGCCCGCCCTGCGCGAACTCCTCCCGCTGCGCAAGGCCGACCAGTCCGCTTACCTGGACTGGTCCGTCAACTCCTTCCGCCTGGCCACCGCCGGTGCAGCCGACGCCACGCAGATCCACACGCACCTGTGCTACTCCGAGTTCGGCGTGATCATCGACGCGATCGACGGCCTGGACGCCGACGTGACCTCGATCGAAGCCGCCCGCTCCCGCATGGAGGTTGTCCACGACCTCGAGTCCCACGGCTTCGGCCGCGGCGTCGGACCCGGCGTTTACGACATCCACTCGCCGCGCGTCCCGGGTGAGCAGGAAGTCACCGAACTGCTGAGCACCGCCGTGAAGCACGTTCCGTCCCGCCAGCTCTGGGTCAACCCGGACTGCGGCCTGAAGACCCGCGGCTACGCTGAGACCGAAGCGTCCCTGCGCAACCTGGTCACGGCCACCAAGACGGTCCGCGCTGAACTGCTGGAAGCAGCCAAGTAGTAGCAGCCTAGTAACAGCACCGCACAAAAGTACGACGGCGGCCGGTCACCTCAGGTGACGGGCCGCCGTCGGGCTTTAACAATCGATTGATCCCCACCGGCACCCCCGCCTCGCAAGCTCGGCCAGGGAACCCTGCCGGCGTGGGCCTACGCCGTTTTCAGCGGTCAAAAGGGCCGTTGTGGAGCAACCGATTCAGGATTCCCAGACGATCTCGTCGTCGACAACGCCGTCCTCGTCGGCGGAGGCCACCAGGACCTCGTCCGTGAAGTGCTCGCCCAGGGTGAAGTCCAGAACAAAGTAGCGTTCGGGCTGGCCGGGGTAGATTCCCACGTGGCCGAGTTTCAGGGCCTTGAGGAACACCGCATTGGTGAGTTGGCTCTTGTCCTTGACGCCGAAGATTTTCTGCAGGTGCTCGTCCTTGATGGCGTTGCAGTGGAAGCGGAGGTACTCCTGCGGGCTGGTGCCTTCCTGCTCGAGCTCCTCGGCAATCATTTCCCTGACCTCGTCCACGAGCTCGGGAAGGTACCGGAGGCGGTAGTCCACCTTATGCATGGCCGCTTCGTCGAAGTGGTCATGGGCGTTAATGTTCAGGTCGAGCTCAAGGCGTTGACCGGCCAGCTCGTGCTCCGCGGCAACGTTATGGTCCCTGCCGTGGTTCAGCTCGATTACTCCGAAGTGCTGGCTCGCTACCTTGGTGGTCATATCTTCAACATAGACCCGAAAAGCAGAGCATTCCAGCTTCGGGGCTCATTTAACTGAGTGCCCCAGGGCGCCCATCGTTTCCGCCAGCAGGTCCACGAACAGCTGCACCCTGGCCGTCTTCTTGTCATTGATGAGCAGTGCGAAGACGTTGCGGGCCAGCCGGATCTCCGGCACGTCCAGCACCACGACGCCGGCCGGCCGGTGGAGCAGCGCAAGTTCCGGCACCAGTGCTGCCCCCAGACCGGCGGCGGCCATTTCGAGGCTGGCGTGGAAGTCGTCGCTGTAGGCCACCACGCGGGGGTGCAGGTTGCAGCCGGCGAAGAGCCGCTCAATGACGGTGGCATCGCTCGTACCGGGATGGTGCATGATCCACGGCATGTCCGACAGATGGTCCGCAGCCACCTTCGCGTCGGTGCGGAATCCCCACCCGGCCGGCAGGACCACGCGGAAGTTGTCGTCGCCGATCCACTGCCGGTTGATGGTATGCGGCCAGGCGAGCCCGGACTGCCCCACCTGGTACACGAGCGCCACATCGGTGTCGCCGCCGGTGCGCAGCCCCTGGATGGTCTGGGCCGGTTCCGCCACGGAAACCTTTAAGTCGATGCCCAGGCTCTTCCATGCGGGACTGCGCAGGATCCGCGGCAGGACGTAGGTGGCAAGGCTCGGGAAGATACCCAGCCGGAGCTCCTGCGTGGTGGTGTCCTGCGTTTTAGAGGCTGCGGCCATCAGCGCCTCGATGTCGGTGAGGACTTTGGCCGCGTGGCGCGCCATCACCATCGCCGCGTCGGTGGGAACCACGCTTCGGGCGGAGCGCTGGAACAGGCGGACGCCGGTGTCCCGCTCCAGGGCTGACATCTGCTGGGACACCGCCGAGGCGGTGTAGCCAAGCCGGGTGGCCGCGGCAGCGAAGGAACCCAGCCGCGTCACCTCAAGGAGTGTCCTTAAATGCACGGGGTTGACCACCAGCCAACCTTACTGCGGGTGCTGCGGGACAAGAAAAAGACGCCGCACCCATCCGGCCCCCGGCCAGTTCCGAATAGCCTTTGACTACCCAATACAGGGGCAACTGTTCAGCGGAGGAGCAAAGAGTGTCACCGAGCCCAGCACGGAGTGGAGACGAAAGGCGGCGCGTCGCCGTCGTCGGAAGCGGGGTGGCGGGCCTGACGGCCGCGCATATCCTCAGCCGCCGGGACCACGTGACCCTCTTCGAGGCGGATTCCCGGCCTGGCGGGCATGCCCACACGCATGACGTGCGGCAGGATTCGGGGAGCCTCGCCGTGGACACCGGCTTCATCGTGCACAACAACCGCACCTACCCGAACCTCATCCGGCTCTTCGCCGAGCTGGGCGTGGAGACGCAGGATTCGGACATGACCATGAGCATCCGCTGCGACGGCTGCGGCCTGGAGTATGCCGGCGCCAAGGGCGCGTCGGGTGTCTTTGCCAGCCCTGCCAGCCTTGCACGGCCCCGGTTCCTGCTGATGCTTGCCGAGATCCTGCGGTTTTGGCGGAAAGCACGGGCGCTGCTGGCCAGTCCGGCCGGCGGGGGACCGGAGGAAACGCTGGGCGGGTTCCTCGAACGTGAACGCTTCAGCGGCTACTTCACCTCGCACTTCATGGCGCCGGTGGTCAGTGCGGTCTGGTCCTGCGACCCCACCACCGCCCTGGCCTATCCCGCCCGGTACCTCTTCACCTTCCTCGAACACCACGGCATGCTTGGCATCAAGGGCTCGCCGCAGTGGAAGACGGTGAAGGGCGGATCCCGGCGCTACGTTGACCGTGTGGTCGAAGGTCTCCAGGATGTCCGCCTCTCCAGCCCTGTGCTTGCCGTGCGCCGGATCCCCACCGGAGTTGAGATTACGACGGCGGCCGGTACCGAGCACTTCGACGCCGCGGTTATCGCGGCCCACCCCCGCGAGGCGCTCGCCATGATGGCTGAACCGACCCCGGCGGAGGTCCAGGTTCTGGGGAACATCCCGTACTCCGTCAACCACATCAAGTTCCATCGCGATCCCGCAGTGCTGCCGCGCAGAGGCGCCGCCCGCGCGTCGTGGAACTACCGGCTGCCGTCCTGTGCCGCCCGCCCCGGACACGTGCTGGTCAGCTACGACCTGACCCGGCTGCAGCGCCTCAACCCCGACGACGGCGGCAGCTACATCGTGAGCCTCGGCGAATCCGAACTCATCGAGCCGGACTCCGTGCTGCAGGACCTCGTCTACGAGCACCCCCAGTACACGCCCGAATCTGTGGCCGCCCAGGAACGCCTTGGTGAACTGGGTGACCACCGGCTGGCCTTCGCGGGCGCCTACCAGGGCTGGGGCTTCCATGAGGACGGCGCCGCCTCCGGTGTGCGGGCGGCCGCCCAACTGGGCCGCGAGTGGGAGGATCCCTTCGTTCGGGTGGCGGAGCCTGCTGCATCCGATGCCGGCCAGGCCGCGGAGCTCGTGCCATGACCGCGGCCATCTACCGGACCAGCATCCGCCATGTGCGGCAGGATCCGCTGAGGAACGCCTTCACCTACCGCAGCTACAGCTGGTACGTCGACGTCGATGACCTGCCGAAACTGCCCTGGTGGCTGCGCCCCCTTGCCGGATTCCACGCGAAGGACCATCTTGGGGATCCGGCGGCAAGCATCCGCGAGAACGTGGACCGCTTCCTCGCCGTGAACGGTGAAGAGCCCGACGGCGGCACCGTCACCATGCTGGCCAACGCCAGGGTGCTGGGCCACATCTTCAACCCGATCAGCATCTTCTGGTGCCACGGACGTGACGGAGCCCTGCGCTCTGTCATCGCCGAGGTCCACAACACCTATGGCGAACGGCACTGCTACCTCCTGCACCCGGACGGCACCGGCCGTGCCCGGACGGACAAGGAATTCTTCGTTTCCCCGTTCAACGAGGTGGACGGCAGCTACCGGATGAGCCTGCCGGAACCCGCGGGCAAACTCGCCGTGGCAGTAGTGCTGGAGCGCGCCGGACGGAAGCCATTCACTGCCACCATGACCGGTGACCGGCGGCCCGCCACAGCCCGCAGCATCCTGGCTGCGGCAGCTGCGGTTCCGTTGGCGCCGCTCCGCGTTGTCCTGCAGATCCACTGGCAGGGAATCAAACTCTGGGCCCGCGGGCTGCCCATCATCAACCGTCCCGACCACCGAGCACAGGAGGCCGTCTCGTGACTCTCACAGAACCGTCATACACCAATCCCGCTAACACGGATCCTTCACCCCAAAGACAGGCGCCTGGCGGGGCCGTCAGGGTGCCGCCGGCGCCGGCGGTCATCGACGCCGAGGTGTGGCCCGGCGTCGCCCGTCCGCCCGCTGGGATGAAGGCGCAGGTGGCCGGGAGGGCGGCCGATGCGCTGTTCCGGGCGGCGGTCCGCCGCCTGCCGCTCCGGGTGGAATACCCGGACGGGACGGTGCTGGGCGCCGGCGGCGCGGAGGAGCCGGTGATGACCATGGTCCGTCCGGCGGACTTCGCCGTCCGAATCGGCGATAACGGGCTGATCGGGCTGGGGGAGTCCTTCATGGCGGGGGACTGGGAAGCGCCAGACCTCGCGGGGGTCCTGGAGGTCTTTGCCTCCTCGGTGGACACGCTCATCCCCGTGCCGCTGCAGAAGCTCCGGAGCCTGTACCTGCCAAGGGCACCCCGGCAGGAGCGCAACACCGAACAGAACACCCGCGGCAACATCTCCCGGCACTACGACCTCTCGAACGAGCTTTTCGCCAACTTCCTCGACAGCACCATGAGCTACTCCGCGGCGCTGTTCCCGGCCTCGGCCGGCCAGCTGGCAGAGGCGGGCTGGGATGCCCTGGCCGGAGCGCAGCAGGCCAAGATCGACAGGCTGCTGGACAAGGCCGGCGTGGGGGAGGGCACCCGGCTGCTTGAGATCGGCACCGGCTGGGGCGAACTTGCCCTGCGGGCCGCAGCCCGCGGTGCCACCGTGCATACGGTCACGCTCTCCAGCGAGCAGCAGGCGCTCGCGCAGCAGCGGATCGCGGAAGCCGGTTTCTCCGGGCAGGTCACCGTGGGACTGCAGGACTACCGCGCCGTGGAAGGCGAGTACGACGCCGTCGTCTCGGTGGAGATGATCGAAGCGGTGGGCTACGACTACTGGCCCGTCTATTTCCAGACCATCGACCGGGTGCTGGCGCCCGGCGGCAAGGTGGCCATCCAGGCCATCACCATGCCGCACGGGCGGATGCTCGCCACCCGCAACGCCTACACCTGGGTGCACAAGTACATCTTCCCGGGCGGGTTCCTGCCGTCGGTGCGGGCGATCGAGAGCGTCACGGAGCAGCACACCACCCTTCGGGTGCGTGAACGCCGGGGGATGGGCGATCACTACGCCGCCACCCTCCGCCTGTGGGAGGAGCGGTTCCTGCAGCGGGGGCAGGAAGTGCGGGAGCTCGGATTCGATGAGGTCTTCCGGCGGATGTGGCTGTTCTATCTCTGCTACTCGCGGGCCGGCTTCCAGTCCGGATACCTGGACGTCCAGCAGATCGTCCTGGACCGCCGGGAGGCACAGCTCTAGTTCGGCGTTTGCTTAATCACAGTGGGGGCCCCGAAGCATGCTTCGGGGCCCCCACTGCTGTGTTCCGGGCCACTCAAAAGGCGGCGTCCGGGGTGTTGCGACACGCCGTCTGCGGGACGACACGCTGGCGTTTAAATGTGTCTAAGTACTCCACAGGGTGTGGATTCCGTCCGCCAAAAACCCGGAAATCCGGACATTTTGCGGGCCCCGGCCTGTGGATTAAAGGTGCATTAAATGACATACTTGTAATACATCATCTTGGGGTCCCATCCGGGGCCGCGCACTACATGTAGTATCGACATACAGATTGAGCGGGAGACCGGCGCAGCCAGTACTGGACGGTAAGGTCCGGGCAGAGTCCACCGCTACGATGCCAGAGATTTAAAGACAGAGACACCAGCAAGGTCTCAGAAGAGTGCAGCAGCAGTGACTTCAACAAAGGGGACAGGAACCATGACCGTTACGGTTTACACCAAGCCGGCCTGCGTACAGTGCAACGCCACCTACCGTGCGCTGGACAAGAAGGGCATCGCCTACCAGAGCGTGGACATCTCCCAGGACGCGGACGCCCTTGAGCGCCTGAAGTCGCTCGGCTACATGCAGGCACCGGTCGTCGTCACGGACCAGGACCACTGGTCCGGTTTCCGTCCGGACAAGATCGACGAGCTGGCGCTCAGCGCGTCCGCTTCCGTGGCCTAAGGCTGCGCCCACGCCGTTTCCGGCAGAGAATTCCCAAGTAGATGAGGTGACTCGCATGGCCGCGCCGGCACTTGCCGATGCGCCGGCCGCAGCCCGCGCTGCGGACACGACGCCCGTCAGTCAGACACCGCCCGTGAACCAGACCCACAGCCGCCTCATCTACTTTTCCTCGGCCTCCGAAAACACCAGGCGCTTCATCGGCAAGCTTGGTGCGGACGCCGCAAGGATCCCCCTGCATGCGAAGGATGCACCCCTCATTGCCTGTGAGCCGTTTGTGCTCATGGTCCCCACCTACGGCGGGACAGGCGGGGAGGGTTCAGTGCCGAAGCAGGTCATCAGGTTCCTGAACAACCCGGAAAACCGGCGCCTGATCCGTGGCGTCATCGGGGCCGGAAACACGAATTTCGGGGACAACTACTGCATGGCAGGCGACATCATCGCCGCCAAGTGCAAGGTCCCCCACCTATACAGGTTCGAACTCATGGGTACGCCGGAAGACGTCTCCCGTGTACAAGAAGGATTGGAAGAGTTTTGGACACGACTGTCGCAGACACAGAAGTAACCAGGCCCGAAGGAAAGGACGCGTCCATGGACACGGCTGTTGAAAAGCAGGAGAAGCCGGCGCTCCCCGCTGCCTATAAGGGCCTGGGCTACCACGAGCTGAACGCGATGCTGAACCTGTACGGTCCGAACGGCGAGATCCAGTTCGAGGCTGACCGTGAGGCCGCCCACCAGTACTTCCTGCAGCACGTGAACAACAACACGGTCTTCTTCCATGACCTGGAGGAGAAGCTCGACTACCTGGTGAAAAACCAGTACTACGAGCGCGAAACCCTCGACCAGTACACGATGAACTTCATCCGTGACCTGTTCAACCGCGCCTACAAGAAGAAGTTCCGCTTCGAGACCTTCCTGGGCGCCTTCAAGTTCTACACGTCCTACACGCTGAAGACGTTCGACGGCAAGCGCTTCCTGGAGCGCTACGAGGACCGCGTGTGCATGGTTGCCCTGCACCTGGCCCGCGGCAACGAGCAGCTGGCCCTGCAGATGGTGGACGAGATCATCGAGGGCCGCTTCCAGCCGGCCACCCCCACGTTCCTGAACGCCGGCAAGAAGCAGCGCGGCGAGCTGGTCTCCTGCTTCCTGCTCCGCATCGAGGACAACATGGAGTCGATCGGCCGCTCCATCAACTCCGCGCTGCAGCTGTCCAAGCGCGGCGGCGGCGTGGCGTTCGCGCTGACCAACATCCGCGAGGTCGGTGCTCCGATCAAGCAGATCGAGAACCAGTCCTCCGGCGTCATCCCCGTGATGAAGCTCCTCGAAGACAGCTTCTCCTACGCCAACCAGCTGGGTGCCCGCCAGGGTGCCGGTGCCGTGTACCTGCACGCCCACCACCCGGACATCTATCGGTTCCTGGACACCAAGCGCGAGAACGCGGACGAGAAGATCCGCATCAAGACCCTCTCGCTCGGCGTCGTGATTCCGGACATCACCTTCGAGCTGGCCAAGAAGGACGAGGACATGTACCTGTTCTCGCCGTACGACGTCGAACGCGTCTACGGGATGCCGTTCTCCGACGTCTCGGTCACCGAGAAGTACTACGAGATGGTGGACGATTCCCGGATCAAGAAGACCAAGATCAAGGCGCGCGAGTTCTTCCAGACCCTTGCCGAGATCCAGTTCGAATCCGGCTACCCGTACATCATGTTCGAGGACACCGTTAACCGGGAAAACCCGATCGACGGCAAGATCATCATGTCCAACCTGTGCTCGGAGATCCTCCAGGTCTCGCAGCCCACGACCTACCACGATGACCTGTCCTACGATGAGACCGGCAAGGACATCTCCTGCAACCTGGGCTCGCTGAACATCGCGAAGACCATGGATTCGCCGGACTTCGGCCTGACCATCGAGACGGCCATCCGTTCCCTCTCGGCGGTCTCGGACATGTCCAACATCACCTCGGTGCCGTCCATCGCCCGCGGCAACGACCAGTCGCACGCCATCGGCCTGGGCCAGATGAACCTGCACGGCTACCTGGCGCGTGAGCGGGTCCACTACGGCTCCGAAGAGGGCCTGGACTTCACCAATATCTACTTCTATTCCGTGGTGTTCCACGCCGTCCGCGCGTCGAACCTGCTGGCCATCGAGACCGGCCAGACGTTCGGCGGCTTCGAGAAGTCCAAGTACGCCTCGGGCGAGTTCTTCGACAAGTACACGGAGCAGGAATGGGTGCCGCAGACCGAGAAGGTCCGGGAGCTCTTCAAGAACGTGCACATCCCCACGCAGGATGACTGGCGCGAGCTGAAGGCCTCCGTCATGGAGCACGGCATCTACAACCAGAACCTGCAGGCCGTCCCGCCGACAGGCTCGATCTCCTACATCAACAACTCCACCTCCTCGATCCACCCGGTGGCGTCCAAGATTGAGATCCGCAAGGAAGGCAAGATCGGCCGCGTGTACTACCCGGCGCCGTACCTGACGAACGACAACCTGGAGTACTACCAGGACGCGTACGAGATCGGCTACGAGAAGATCATCGACACCTACGCCGCCGCTACCCAGCACGTGGACCAGGGCCTGTCGCTGACGCTGTTCTTCAAGGACACCGCCACCACCCGCGACATCAACAAGGCCCAGATCTACGCCTGGCGCAAGGGCATCAAGACCATCTACTACATCCGTCTCCGCCAGCTCGCGCTGGAAGGGACGGAGGTTGAGGGCTGCGTCAGCTGCATGCTTTAACCTGCTGGTCGAGCCTGTCGAGACCGAGGGAAGCGTAGGACGGCGGGTGCCCGCCCGCCGTCCTGATCCCAGACTTAAAAGTTTGAGGAGCCATGCGACAACATGACTCCTCAATTCGTCCCGGTAACGAGACGGTTCCAAAGTTGCACCTTGGACTGTTGAGTTTACAGGAGTTGTCGGTCGTCTGTCGACGACCCTCCTTTCCGGGACTTGGGTTCCGAAAGGAGACGAAATGGCACGGACCATCCGGCGCATTAGCCGCACCATCCGTATCACGATCCGGCCGCTCTAAGGGCGGCTGCGTGACCTGTCCGAAACTCAGCAGAAAGGAGGAAACCTCCAATGGCTAAGGGTTCATACCGTAGCGCCAAAACCGGTCGCTACGTAACGCCGAAGTACGGCAAGTCGCACCCGTCGACGACTGTCAAAGAGTCGAAGTGATGCATTTCAATAATCAAAACCGCAAGCGGGCTCACAGGAGTGAGCCCGCTTGGCGGCGTTAAACTGTCATTAGATGACAATAATTTCAACGCTATGAACCCGAACACTCAAAGGCCAGATGATGCCCGGCTGGCGGGTCTGAGGGGCTAGGATTGGTAGTCGATTGGCCGGACATATTCTGGCGTGAAACCACCATGCGGAGGAAATTTATGACCGAGAAGGTCAAGCTGCTGAGCCACGTTGAGGCAATCAACTGGAACCGCATCCAGGACGACAAGGACGTGGAGGTCTGGAACCGCCTCGTCAACAACTTCTGGCTGCCGGAGAAGGTGCCGCTGTCCAACGACGTCCAGTCCTGGAACACGCTCACCCCGGCCGAACAGCAGTTGACCATGCGCGTGTTCACCGGCCTGACCCTGCTGGACACCATCCAGGGCACCGTCGGCGCTGTTAGCCTGATCCCGGACGCGCTTACCCCGCACGAAGAGGCCGTGTACACGAACATCGCCTTCATGGAGGCCGTGCACGCCAAGAGCTACTCCTCGATCTTCTCCACCCTGTGCTCCACCAAGGAGATCGACGACGCCTTCCGCTGGTCCACCGAGAACGAGAACCTTCAGAAGAAGGCCCAGATCGTCATGGACTACTACCAGGGCGACGACCCCCTGAAGCGCAAGGTGGCCTCCACGCTGCTGGAGAGCTTCCTGTTCTACTCCGGCTTCTACCTGCCGATGTACTGGTCCTCGCGCGCCAAGCTGACGAACACTGCAGACCTGATCCGCCTGATCATCCGCGACGAGGCCGTGCACGGCTACTACATCGGCTACAAGTTCCAGAAGGGCCTGGAAAAGGTTTCCGAGGCACGCCGGCAAGAGATCAAGGACTACACCTTCGAACTGCTCTTCGAGCTGTACGAAAACGAAGTCCAGTACACGCACGACCTCTACGACGGCGTCGGCCTGGCTGAGGACGTCAAGAAGTTCCTGCACTACAACGCCAACAAGGCGCTGATGAACCTAGGCTACGAGGCCATGTTCCCGGCGTCCGTCACGGACGTGAACCCGGCCATCCTGTCGGCCCTGTCGCCGAACGCCGACGAGAACCACGACTTCTTCTCGGGGTCCGGTTCCTCGTACGTGATCGGCAAGGCCGTCAACACCGAGGATGAGGACTGGGACTTCTAGGTCTTCTTTCCCTGACGCCCTCCTGCGGTCCCCGCTTCCCGAACAGGGCAGCGGGGACCGCATTTTTTGGGTCTCAATCAATACTGCTCCGATGAGAACCGGACCCTCATTCGGAGAATTGGCTTACCCAGGCGCCAACGCTATCCGCTGACCACTCCTGTCCGTGCCTTCCAGACGAGCCGGCCGCCGCGGAAATCCGACTCGCGGCCGCCGGGAACCGCGAACTCGTCGGTGAC
>NZ_BAEG01000041.1 GCF_000238915.1 Arthrobacter globiformis NBRC 12137
TTCCCGAAGAAGTGTTCCCGGACGAACCCGCCGGATTCGGCCTTGTAGGTCTGGTAGTCCCCGTCCGGGGTTTCGTTCATGATCTGCACCAGCGACCCGTCCGTGTCGCGGGTGAGCAGGTCATCCCATTCCCGGCCCCAGACGACCTTGATCACGTTCCAGCCCGCGCCGCGGAAGAACGCCTCGAGTTCCTGCATGATCTTGCCGTTGCCGCGCACCGGGCCGTCCAGGCGCTGGAGGTTGCAGTTGATCACGAAGTTCAGGTTGTCCAGGTTCTCGTTCGCGGCGAGCTGGAGCAGGCCGCGGGACTCGGGCTCGTCCATTTCCCCGTCGCCCAGGAACGCCCAGACCTGCTGGTCCGAGGTGTCTTTCAGGCCCCGGTTGTGCAGGTAGCGGTTGGACTGGGCCTGGTAGATCGCGTTCATCGGGCCGATGCCCATCGACACGGTCGGGAACTCCCAGAAGTGCGGCATCAGCCGCGGGTGCGGGTAGGAGGACAGCGCGTGGCCTTCCTTGGACTTTTCCTGCCGGAACCCGTCCAGGTCCTCCTCCGAGAGCCGGCCTTCCATGAACGCCCGGGCGTACATGCCCGGGGACGCGTGGCCCTGGAAGAACACCTGGTCCCCGCCGCCGGGGTGGTCCTTGCCGCGGAAGAAGTGGTTGAACCCGACCTCGTACAGGGTCGCGGCACCGGCGTAGGTCGAGATGTGCCCGCCCACCCCGATCTCGGGCCGCTGCGCCCGGTGCACCATCACCGCCGCGTTCCAGCGCATGTACG
>NZ_BAEG01000040.1 GCF_000238915.1 Arthrobacter globiformis NBRC 12137
GGATGGACGACGAGGCCCTCAACCGGACCATGACCACCGGCCGGGTGACGTTCTACTCCCGCTCCCGGCCAGGAGTACTGGCGCAAGGGTGACACGTCCGGCCACGTGCAGTGGGTCAAGTCGGTGGCCCTGGACTGCGACGGCGACGCCCTCCTCGTGCGGGTGGACCAGGTGGGTGCAGCATGCCACACCGGTACGCGGACCTGCTTTGACGGCCGGGCCTTCGACGTAGTGGCAGGTCCGGCCAACTAGCGGCCCCCTCCCACCCAACAGGCCCCCACCCAACAGGCCCTCACCCAACAGGCCCTCACACTCAACAGGCCCCCACCCAACAGGCCCCACCCCACTGGCACTGGCCTAGAACAGACGGAGAACCAATAGCAATGCAGGACCTCGGAATCATCAGCCCTGGCCTGGAAGAATTCCGGGAACTCGCCGCCCACAGCCGCGTCATCCCTGTCCGGCTCAAGGTGCTGGCGGACGCTGAAACGCCGATCGGGCTGTACCGGAAGCTGGCGCAGGGCCAGCCAGGCACGTTCCTCATGGAGTCGGCAGCTGTCGGCGGCGCCTGGTCCCGCTACTCCTTCATCGGTTCCCGGTCCCGCGCCACGCTGACCACCAAGGACGGACAGGCGCACTGGCTGGGCGAGCCGCCGGCGGGGGTGCCCGTCGACGGAAATCCGGTTGATGCCATCCGCGACACCATCGAGGCGCTGCGCACCGACCGGTTCGACGGGCTTCCGCCGTTCACCTCCGGCCTGGTGGGCTTCCTGGGCTGGGAAACGGTCCGCCACTGGGAGAAGCTCACCAGCCCGCCCGAGGACGACCTGCAGCTGCCCGAACTGGCGCTGAACCTCGTCACGGACATGGCCGTCCACGACAACATGGACGGCACGGTGCTGCTCATCGCCAACGCCATCAACTTTGACAACAGCTCCGAACGCGTTGACGAGGCCTGGCATGACGCCGTCGCCCGCGTGAAGGAGCTGCTGGCACGCATCAGCACCCCGGTGCTCCAACCGGTGTCCGTGCTGGAGCCGGCTGCCCTCGATTTTGCTGCCAGCGTCCAGGAACGCTGGCACGAGCCCGAGTACCTTGCCGCCCTCGACCGGGGCAAGGAGGCGATCGTGGACGGCGAAGTCTTCCAGGTGGTCATCTCCCGCCGCTTCGAAATGGAGTGCGGGGCGTCGCCCTTGGATGTCTACCGGGTGCTGCGCAACACCAACCCGAGCCCGTACATGTACATTTTCAGCCTCGAGGACGCCGCCGGCCGGCAGTATTCGATCGTCGGTTCGTCGCCGGAGGCGCTGGTGACGGTCACCGGCGAGGACGTCATCACGCACCCTATCGCCGGCTCCCGGCCGCGCGGCAAGACCGTGGACGCGGACAAGGCATTGGCCGAGGAACTCCTCGCAGACCAGAAGGAACGGGCGGAACACCTTATGCTGGTGGACCTGTCCCGGAACGATCTTTCGAAGGTCTGCGTGGCGGGTTCCGTGGACGTCACCCAGTTCATGGAGGTGGAGCGCTTCAGCCACATCATGCACCTGGTCTCCACCGTCGTCGGGCGCCTGGCTCCGACGGCGAAAGCCTATGACGTCCTGAAGGCCACCTTCCCGGCCGGAACCCTTTCCGGCGCCCCGAAGCCCCGGGCGCTGCGGCTCCTGGATGAACTCGAGCCGCACCGGCGCGGCATCTACGGCGGCGTGGTGGGCTACCTGGACTTCGCCGGCGACATGGACATGGCCATTGCCATCCGTTCCGCACTGCTGCGCGAAGGACGGGCCTACGTCCAGGCGGGCGGCGGCATCGTGGCGGATTCGAGCAATCCGGCCGAGGCGCAGGAAACCGTCAACAAGGCGGCGGCCCCGCTGCGTGCTGTCCACACGGCCGGATCGCTGCACAACATCACGCCGGACTCCGTCAGCGCTCCCGATTCCGTCAGCAGCCCCGATTCCGTCACGGAGGCAAACTCCTGATGGCGGTTCCCGCAGGATCCGCCGTGCCGGGCAAAGCACGCAGCACGGTCCCGGGCTGGGCGCGGAAATCCACGGTAGTGCTGCTGATCGCGGTCCTGGCGCTGGCGGTCTTCGGCACCACCACCCAGACCTGGCTGACGGTCCACCTGGACCCCCAGCAGTTGGGCCAGACTGTCGGCAGTGAAGGCGGTCTCCAGGTCCAGGGCAGCAAAGCCGCCACCACGGTCACAGCTTTGGCCCTCGTTGCGCTGGCGGGCGGGCTCGCGGCCTCCATCGCCGGAAAGATCGCACGCTGGGTCACCACGGCCATCATCGTGTTGGCGGCAGCCGGCATCATCGCCGCGGCCGCCACCGTTCTCGCCGACCCGCTGGCCGCGGCCCAGGGATCCATTGCCGCCGCCACCGGTGTCTCGGGTGGAAACGCGGACGTAAGCGTCAGTGCCTTCCCGGTGCTCGCCGTCGTCGCAGGATCCCTGCTGGCCGTCTGCGGCCTGCTGGTAGTTCCGGCGGGGCGGTACTGGAAGTCCCGGACCAGATACGACGCCGCGGCGACCGGTCCTGCAGGAGAGCAGACCGGCCCGGTGGACGAGATCGACAGCTGGGACAGGCTCTCCCGGGGCGACGACCCCACCTGAGCCGGTGGGTCACGCAGCCACGCACCCGGGCCGCGATGCCGAAGGCCGCGGCAAAAAATGGCAGAATGTAAGCAGTATTGATCCTGAGGAGATTCACATGAGCAAAGCCACTGTTTCCGGTACAAAGCCCGCGGCCCCCAAGGAGCACCACGGCATCGACCACAGCATTGACCTGGGCCACGGCAACAGCCCGGCCGCCTGGACCTGCGTGATCGTCATGCTCATCGGCGCCCTCATCGCCTCCATCGCGTTCGTCATCGCCAACACCCCGGTCTTCTGGGCCGGCATCGCCGTCATGTTCGTCGGCCTGCTGGCCGGCTACATCATGCGCAAGGCCGGCTACGGCGTGGGCGGCAGCAAGATCAAGAACACCGGCCACTAATCGTGACCGTTCTCGACGACATCAATGCCGGTGTCAGGGAGGACATGGAGGACCGGAAGCGCCTCGTGTCCCTCGCGGAACTGAAGGACCGCGCCCTGGCGGCGGCTCCTGCCCGGGACGCCTGGGCTGCCCTCGGCGGCGCGTCCGCGGACCGGGGCGAGCTGAAGGTCATCGCCGAGATCAAGCGCCGCAGCCCCTCCAAAGGCGACCTCGCCAGCATCGCGGACCCCGCGTCGCTGGCCGTGCAGTACGCCGACGGCGGAGCCGCGGTGATCAGCGTGCTCACCGAGCAGCGCCGCTTCAACGGTTCGCTGGCTGACCTGGACGCGGTCCGTGCCCGGGTGGACGTCCCGCTGCTGCGCAAGGACTTCACGCTGGACGAGTACCAGATCTGGGAAGCCCGCGCCCACGGTGCGGACCTCATCCTCCTGATCGTGGCCGCCCTGTCCGACCAGCAGCTGCGCGAATTCAGCGCCCTGAGCCGCGAACTCGGCATGAACGTGCTGGTGGAAACGCACACGCCCGAGGAAGTCGAGCGCGCCGTGGCCGCCGACGCCCGGATCATCGGCGTCAACGTCCGCAACCTCAAGACGCTCGACGTCGACCGTTCGGTTTTCGCCACGCTCGCCGGCAGCATTCCCGCCGGCGCCGTGGTGGTGGCGGAGTCCGGCGTTCGCAACGCCGACGACGTCGCGCACTACGCGGCGCACGGCGCCAACGCCATCCTCGTGGGGGAGGCGCTCGTCAGCGACGCCACCCCGCGTGAACGCATCGCGGAGTTCACAGCGGCCGGGGCCGCGGCCATCGCCGCCCGGGCCTGAGCTCCCACCCAACCGTGGCGCCATCCGTCCGCACGCCGTGCGGACGGATGGCGCCTGACATCAATAAGAAAAGTGAACAGGATGGTGAGACTGATGGCCGACGCGCCAACAGCCGGCTCTGACCAGGGCTCGGTGGATGCATTCCTGCAGGGAGGCACCTCGCTGCGCCACGCCCCGGGACCCTACTTCGGCGCCTATGGCGGCCGCTGGATGCCTGAGTCACTGATTGCGGCCCTGGACGAGCTCGAGGACACGTTCGAGAAGGCCAAGGCCGATCCCGAGTTCACCGCCCAGATCGCGGACCTGAACAAGAACTACTCCGGCCGGCCCTCACTCCTGACCGAGGCCAAGCGCTTCGCCGAGCACGCCGGCGGCGTCCGGATCTTCCTCAAGCGCGAAGACCTGAACCACACTGGCTCCCACAAGATCAACAACGTGCTGGGCCAGGCACTTCTTGCCAAGCGGATGGGCAAGACCCGCGTCATCGCCGAAACCGGCGCGGGCCAGCACGGCGTGGCAAGTGCGACGGCAGCTGCCCTGCTGGGCCTCGAATGCGTGGTCTACATGGGCGCCGAGGACTGCCGCCGGCAGGCGCTGAACGTGGCCCGGATGGAACTCCTTGGCGCTACGGTCATCCCCGTCACCAACGGTTCGCAGACCCTCAAGGACGCCATCAACGAAGCCCTCCGGGACTGGGTGGCCAACGTCGGCAACACCCACTACCTGCTGGGCACGGCGGCGGGCGCGCACCCGTTCCCGGCCCTGGTCCGCTACTTCCACGAAGTCATCGGCGAGGAGGCCCGCGCCCAGATCCTCGAGCAGGCAGGGCGCCTGCCCGACGCCGTCTGCGCCTGCATCGGCGGCGGCTCCAACGCCATCGGCATTTTCCACGGCTTCCTCGATGACCCGTCAGTGAAGATTTACGGCTTCGAGGCCGGCGGTGACGGCGTCGAGACCGGCCGCCACGCGGCCACGATCACGCTCGGCCGGCCCGGGGTGCTGCACGGTGCCCGGTCCTACCTGATGCAGGACGACGACGGCCAGACCATCGAGTCACATTCCATCTCGGCCGGCCTGGACTACCCCGGCGTCGGACCCGAACACTCCTACCTGGCCGACATCGGACGCGTCAGCTACGAGCCGATCACGGACAGCGAAGCCATGGAAGCGTTCCGCCTCCTGTGCCGCACCGAGGGGATCATCCCTGCGATCGAGTCCTCCCACGCCCTCGCCGGCGCCATCAAGGTCGGCCAGCGGCTGGCCTCGGAAGCTGGCCCTGCCGGGGCCTCAGACAAGATCGTGATCGTTAACCTCTCCGGCAGGGGAGACAAGGACGTTGCCACCGCAGCGGAGTGGTTCGACCTTCTCGACCAGGACTCGGCCGAGGCAGCCATCGGCAAGGAAGGGGAGCAGCTGTGACCACGGCCCCCAACACCAGCAAATCGGCCATCGCCATCGACAAGGCCCGCGCGGAAGGCCGTGCGGCCCTGATCGGCTACCTGCCCGCCGGGTACCCCAGCGTCGAGGAGACCATCGCCGCCGGCATCGCCCTGGCGCGCAACGGCGCGGACCTGATCGAGGTCGGCATCCCGTACTCTGACCCGGTCATGGACGGCCCGGTCATCCAGGCCGCCACCACCGAGGCCCTGGCCAAGGGATTCCACGTCCGGCAGGTCTTTGACGTCGTCGCCGGCATCACCAGCCAGACCGACGCCGCCGTCCTGGTCATGACGTACTGGAACCCCGTGGTCCGGATGGGCGTGGACGAGTTCTCGCGGCGCCTGGCCGAGGCCGGGGGAGCAGGACTCATCACCCCTGACCTGATCCCGGACGAGGCGGCCGAGTGGATGGACGCGTCGGAGAAGTACGGCCTGGACCGTGTCTTCCTGGTGGCGCCCTCCTCCACACCCGAGCGCATGCGCCGGACCGTGGAGGCGAGCCGCGGCTTCGTCTACGCGGTCTCCATCATGGGCGTCACCGGCGCCCGCAGCGCGGTCAGCGATGCCGCCACCGGCGTCGTCGCAGCGGCCAAGGCAGCCGGCGCGGAACGGGTGTGCGTAGGCCTCGGCGTGTCCACGGCCGAGCAGGTCGCGGAGATCGCAGCGTACGCGGACGGCGTGATCGTCGGCTCGGCGCTCGTGGCGGCCGTGCGCGACGGCGGCGTGGACGCCGTTGCACAACTCACCAAGGACCTCAGTACCGGACTGGCCAGGAAGTAACCGCACCCATGCAGACGCTCCTCACCGCAGCAGCACTGGTTCCAGCCGGCATGGTGCCCGCCAGCATCCCGAGCCCGGACTGGTCCGGATTCGATATTCCGCTGCCGTGGGGATCGCTCCGCATCCACGCTTACGCCCTGTGCATCCTGGCGGGGATCGTCGTCGGCCTGTGGCTGACATCCGTCCGCTGGGCCAAGCGCGGAGCGCCCGAAGGCAGCGTCTGGGACATCGCCATCTGGGCCATCCCCTTCGGCATCATCGGCGGCCGGCTCTACCACGTGTTCTCGTCGCCGGACGCGTACTTCGGTCCCGGCTTCGACGGCACCGGGGACCTGTCCCTGATTCCGCAGATCCAGCGGGGCGGCCTTGGAATCTGGGGCGCCGTGGTGCTGGGTGCCTTCGGTGCCTGGATCGGCTGCCGCCGTGCAGGGGTCAAGCTCACGGCCTTCATCGATGCCGCGGCGCCTGGCCTGCTGCTGGCTCAGGCCCTCGGCCGGTGGGGAAACTACTTCAACCAGGAGCTCTTCGGCGGCCCGACCACGCTGCCGTGGGGACTCCAGGTGGACGCGGACAACGCCAACTTCCCGGCCGGCTACCCGGCCAACACGCTCTTCCACCCCACTTTCCTGTATGAATCCCTCTGGAACATTCTGGGTGTGCTGATCCTGCTGGCCCTCGACCGGCGGTTCCACTTCCGCCGCGGCCGGCTCTTCTGGCTGTACGCCATGTACTACACGCTGGGCCGGGTCTGGATCGAGGCCATGCGGATCGACGACGCCGAGCAGATCAGCCTCTTCGGCATCACCACCCGCCTGAACGTCTGGACCAGCATCTTCGTGTTCATCGCCGCACTGGCCGTGTTCATCGTGCTGGGCCGGCGCAAGGACGGGAACGCGGACAGCGTTTACCTGCCGGGCCGGGAGCCGGCACCTGCAGCGGCCGCAACGGCCGGGACGCCGGTCGCCGAGGAAGCCGGCGGGAAGCGGGTCTCCGGGGAGCCCGACGGCGGGACGCCGGCCGTTGCTGAAACGGCAGGTTCGGCGGCGGAAAAGGACACGCCAAAGGACTCCGCTTCCGCTCCAAGTGTGACCGGCAATCCAGTCCGTGATACGGACCGCGTTGTCTCAGATAGTGAATCGCGTGATAATCTCCCTGATAACCAAAACGGTTCCGGGCTAGCGTCTGCCCAAACCGAAGCAGTCCCGGCATCCACCGGCGGCACCCCAACCGCCGCGGAGTCGCGGAACACCGGAAAGCCCGGTGGCACCGAGACCGGGACCGCGCCGGAGTCCGGCAGCTCACGCTAGCCGGCGCCGGTACCCAGGGCAGCAGAGAGTTACCGCTCGGAGCGCCCAACACCACAGCGTCGTGGCAGAGGCCCACTCCGGTCAGCATAGAGCTGCTGGCCGGTCAAGCCCGGGGCGGAAGCCTGCGTAACTGTTAGTTCAGCACGCATGCCTGCCCTACAATTTCCAGTAAGCAGTAACACTTTGTTGCGCCCATCACAGTGGCGCTCTGAGTGGGGCCAACGTTGTCCCTTCCATACGCACGATCAGGAGGAAGGACGTCTCCCATGACCCAAACTCTTTCAAGCCCCAGCTGGTCCGAACCGAACCAGCCGGACGCCGCCATGTCGCCGTTCAAGCGGTTCGCGGCGCTCCCCGAGGCATCCGGGCTCTACAACCCGGAGCAGGAGAAGGACGCCTGCGGTCTTGCGATCATCGCCACACTGCGTGGTGAACCCGGCTACGACATTGTCGACGCCGCCCTTACCGCCCTGCGCAACCTCGAGCACCGCGGTGCCGTCGGCGCCGATGAGGGAACGGGTGACGGCGCCGGTCTCCTGATGCAGGTGCCGGACGAGTTCTTCCGTGCCGTCACCGAATTCGAACTTCCTGCCCCCGGCCAGTATGTGGTGGGCACGGCCTTCCTGCCCGCTGAGCAGCGCGAGGCTGACGCCGCGAAGGCAGGCATTGAGGGCCTGGCCGCCGACGAGGGACTGACCGTCCTGGGCTGGCGCGAGGTTCCCGTCGTCGCCGACCTGGTCGGTGCCATGGCGCGCGCCTGCATGCCGTACTTCTCGCAGCCGTTCTTCGCCTCGGCGACCGGCGAGCAGCTGGAACGCAACGACCTGGACGGCCGCGCCTGGCGTATCCGCAAGCGCGCCCAGAACAAGTTCGGCGTCTACTTCCCGTCGCTGTCCTCCCGGACCATCGTCTACAAGGGCATGCTGACCACGGCCCAGCTGGAGCCGTTCTACCCGGACCTTTCGGACAAGCGCTTCAAGACCAAGCTCGCGATCGTCCACTCCCGCTTCTCCACCAACACCTTCCCATCCTGGCCGCTGGCCCAGCCGTTCCGCACCATCGCCCACAACGGTGAAATCAACACCGTGAAGGGCAACCGGAACTGGATGCGCGCCCGCCAGTCCCAGCTCGCCAACCCGCTGCTGGGCGACTCGCCGGAAGAGCTGTTCCCGATCTGCACGCCCGGCGCGTCCGACTCCGCGTCCTTCGACGAGGTGGCCGAACTGCTGTGGCTGTCCGGCCGCCCCATCACGCACGCCATCATGATGATGATCCCCGAGGCCTGGGAAAACCACGCCACGATGGATCCCGCACGCCGTGCGTTCTATGAGTACCACTCCCTCCTGATGGAACCCTGGGACGGCCCTGCCGCCGTCTCATTCACCGACGGAGCCCTCGTGGGCGCCACCCTGGACCGCAACGGCCTGCGCCCCGGCCGGTACTGGATCACCGAAGACGGCCTGGTCGTCTTCGCCTCCGAGGTGGGCGTCATCGACGTCGAACCCTCCAAGGTGGTCAAGAAGGGCCGCGTCTCCCCGGGCAAGATGTTCCTGGTGGACACCGAGGCCGGCCGGATCATCGGCGATGACGAGGTCAAGGCGGAGGTTGCCGCCGCGAACCCCTGGGCCGAGTGGGTCAAGGACAACCTGATCGACCTCAACGAGCTGCCGGAACGCGAGCACGTGGTGCACACCGCGGCGTCCGTGAACATCCGCCAGCGGACCTTCGGCTACACCACCGAAGAGCTGAAGATCCTGCTGGGCCCGATGGCCCGCACCGGCGCCGAACCGCTGGGCGCCATGGGCTCCGACACCCCGGTGGCTGTGCTGTCCAAGCGCCCCCGCCTGCTCTTCGACTACTTCGTGCAGTCCTTTGCGCAGGTCACCAACCCGCCGCTGGACGCCATCCGTGAGGAACTGGTCACCTCGCTGACCTGCGCCATCGGCCCCAACGGAAACCTCCTGGACACCAAGCAGGTGCGCCAGCCGCAGGTCTCCCTGCCGTTCCCGGTGATCAACAACGACCAGCTCGCCAAGATTGCCAACATCGAGGACGCCGAAGGCAACCGTGTGGCCATGAAGGTCCGCGGACTCTACCGCCCCGAGGGCGGCGAGAACGCGCTGCGCGCCCGCCTCACGGAAATCTGCGAGCAGGTGTCCGGTGCCATCAACCGCGGCGTGCAGTACGTGGTCCTCTCCGACCGCGACTCGAACGCCCAGTGGGCCCCGATCCCGTCCCTGCTGCTGGTCAGCGCCGTGCACCACCACCTGCTGCGCAGCGCCAACCGCACCAAGACCGCCCTGGTGGTCGAGGCCGGCGACGTTCGCGAGACGCACCACGTGGCTGTACTCGTGGGCTACGGCGCGTCCGCCGTAAACCCGTACCTGGCCATGGAATCCGTCGAGCAGCTCATCGCTGCCGGCGACGTGGTGGGTGTGACCCCGCAGGACGGTGTTTACAACCTGATCAAGGGCCTCGGCAAGGGGGTCCTGAAGATCATGTCCAAGATGGGCATCTCCACCGTGGCGTCCTACACCGGCGCGCAGACGTTCGAAGCGCTGGGCCTGGGCCAGGAGCTCGTGGACGAATTCTTCGCCGGCACGCATTCCCAGCTGGGCGGGGTGGGCCTGGACGTCATCGCGGCGGAGGTTTCCGCGCGGCACCAGATGGCCTACCCGGAAGGCGGCATCGAACAGCCGCACCGTCCCCTGCTGGGCGGCGGCGAGTACCAGTGGCGCCGCGACGGCGAGCCGCACCTCTTCAACCCGGAGACCGTTTTCCGGCTGCAGCACGCCACGCGTGAGCGCCGCTATGACATTTTCAAGGCCTACACCAAGGGCGTGGACGACCAGTCCGAGAACCTGATGACCCTGCGCGGTCTCCTCAAGTTCAAGGACGGCGTGCGCCCCGCCGTGCCGCTCGAGGAAGTCGAGCCGGTCTCCAGCATCGTCAAGCGCTTCTCCACGGGTGCCATGAGCTACGGCTCCATCTCCAAGGAAGCCCACGAGACCCTCGCGATCGCCATGAACCGGCTGGGCGGCAAATCCAACACCGGTGAAGGCGGCGAGGACGTGGACCGCCTGCTGGATCCGGAGCGCCGTTCCGCTGTCAAGCAGATTGCCTCGGGCCGCTTCGGCGTCACGAGCCTCTACCTGAGCAACGCGGACGACATCCAGATCAAGATGGCCCAGGGCGCCAAGCCCGGCGAAGGCGGCCAGCTGATGGCCCAGAAGGTGTACCCCTGGGTCGCCCGGACGCGCCACTCGACCCCCGGCGTCGGACTCATCTCCCCGCCCCCGCACCACGACATCTACTCGATCGAGGACCTCGCGCAGCTCATCTACGATGCCAAGCGCGCGAACCCCTCGGCCCGGGTGCACGTCAAGCTCGTCTCCGAGGTGGGCATCGGCACAGTTGCTGCCGGCGTGACCAAGGCCAAGGCCGACGTCGTGCTTGTTTCCGGGCACGACGGCGGTACCGGCGCCTCGCCGCTGAACTCGCTCAAGCACGCCGGCGTGCCGTGGGAATTGGGTCTCGCAGAGACCCAGCAGACCCTCATGCTCAACGGCCTGCGCGACCGCGTGGTGGTACAGGTGGACGGCCAGCTCAAGACCGGCCGCGACGTCGTCATTGCCGCGCTGCTCGGCGGCGAGGAATTCGGCTTCGCCACGGCACCGCTGGTGGTTGAGGGCTGCATCATGATGCGCGTCTGCCACCTCGACACCTGCCCCGTCGGCGTTGCCACGCAGAACCCCGAGCTGCGCGCCCGCTTCAGCGGCAAGCCGGAGTTCGTGGTGAACTTCTTCGAGTTCCTGGCCGAGGAAGTCCGCGAGATCCTCGCGGAGCTCGGTTTCCGGAGCATCGAGGAAGCCATCGGCCACGCCGAAATGCTGGACACCCAGGAGGCCATCAGCCACTGGAAGGCGGAGGGCCTGGACCTGGACCCGATCCTGCACGGCCTCGAGTTCGACGACGACGCCCCGCTGCGGAACCTGACCGGCCAGAACCACGAGCTGGACAAGCACTTCGACCAGCGGCTCATCACCATGGCCGCCGAAGCGCTGACCGACCGTGCCCCGGTGAAGATCACTGTTGACGTCATCAACACCGACCGTTCGGTGGGCACCATGCTGGGCCACGTCGTCACCAAGACGTTCGGCACGGATGTGCTCGCCACGGACACCATCGACATCACGCTGAACGGCACCGCCGGCCAGTCGCTGGGCGCCTTCCTGCCCGCCGGCATCACGCTGCGCCTGTACGGCGATTCGAACGACTACGTCGGCAAGGGCCTTTCCGGCGGCCGGATCATCGTCCGCCCGGACCGCTCCAATGTGTTCCAGGCCGAGCGCAACGTCGTGGCCGGCAACGTGATCGGCTACGGCGCGACGAGCGGCGAGCTGTTCCTGCGCGGCCAGGTGGGCGAACGCTTCCTGGTCCGCAACTCGGGCGCCACCGCGGTTGTTGAAGGCATCGGCGACCACGGCTGTGAGTACATGACCGGCGGCCAGACGCTGATCATCGGACGCACCGGCCGGAACTTCGGCGCGGGCATGTCCGGCGGCACGGCCTACGTGCTGGACCTGGACACCGCCCGGGTCAACAAGGAAGCCCTGCAGTCCGGTGAACTCCAGCTCCTTGAGCTGGACGCCGAGGACCGCGACATCGTCCACGGCTTGCTGGTCAAGCACGTGGAGGAAACCGAATCCCAGCTGGCCGCGCGTCTGCTCGATAACTTCGACGACACCGCTGCCCGCATTACCAAGGTGCTGCCGCGCGATTACGCCGCAGTGCTGCAAACCCGTCTCGACGCCATTGAAGAGGGCCTTGACCCCGACGGCGAAGAAGTTTGGTCTCGAATCCTGGAGGTGACCGGTGGCTGATCCACGCGGATTTCTGAAAGTACGTCAGCGTGAAACCCAGCCGCGCCGTCCCGTTCCCGTCCGCATCATGGACTGGAAGGAAGTTTACGAGGCCCAGGAAAAGGGCGTCCTGAAGAGCCAGGCCGGCCGCTGCATGGACTGCGGTGTGCCGTTCTGCCACCAGGGCTGCCCGCTGGGGAACCTGATTCCCGAGTGGAATGACCTCACATGGCGGGACAAGGGCGAGGAAGCGATTGAGCGGCTGCACGCCACCAACAACTTCCCGGAATGGACCGGCCGGCTCTGCCCCGCCCCCTGCGAGGCGTCCTGTGTGCTGGGCATCAACCAGCCCGCCGTGACCATCAAGCAGGTCGAGGTTTCCATCATCGATGAGGCCTTCGACAACGGGTGGGTCAACCCGCTGCCTCCGCACCGCCTCACCGGCAAGACGGTCGCCGTCGTCGGTTCCGGTCCTGCCGGCCTGGCGGCTGCACAGCAGCTGACCCGCGTGGGCCACACCGTGGCCGTTTACGAACGCGACGACAAGATCGGCGGCCTGCTGCGCTACGGCATCCCCGATTTCAAGATGGAAAAAGAGCAGGTGGACCGCCGGCTCGAGCAGATGAAGGCTGAAGGCACCCGCTTCCGCACCGGCGTTGCCGTCGGTACGGACGTCACCTGGGAGCAGCTGCGCCGCCGCTACGACGCCGTGGTCATCGCCACCGGTGCCACAGTGCCGCGTGACCTGCCCATCCCGGGCCGCGACCTGGACGGCGTGCACTTCGCCATGGATTACCTGGTTCCCTCCAACCGCGTGGTGGCGGGGGAGTCCCCGGAGAACCACATCGACGCCCGCGGCAAGCACGTCGTCATCCTCGGCGGCGGCGACACCGGTGCGGACTGCATCGGCACGGCGCACCGCCACCAGGCAGCGTCGGTGACCACGCTGGCCATCGGCAAGCAGCCGCCGCTGGAACGCGCCGGCCACCAGCCGTGGCCGACGTTCCCCACCCTCTTCGAAGTGGCCAGTGCCCACGAGGAAGGCGGTGAGCGCACGTACCTCGCCTCCACCGTGGAGTTCGTGGGCGAGGACGGCAAGCTGACCGGCGTCAAGGTCGCGGAGACCGAATTCGTGGACGGCAAGCGCCTCCCCAAGGCCGGCACCGAACGGATCATCCCCGCTGATCTGGTGTTCCTGTCCCTCGGCTTCACCGGACCCGAACCTGCAGGCATCACCGAGCAGGTCAACGCCGAGTTCGACGGGCGCGGCAACGTGGCCCGCGACGGCTACTACATGACCAACACCGAGGGTGTCTTCGTGGCAGGCGACGCCGGCCGCGGACAGTCGCTGATCGTGTGGGCCATCGCCGAAGGCCGTGCCGCCGCTGCGGCGGTGGACAAGTTCCTGATGGGAAGCACCATCCTTCCTGCTCCTGTCGCTCCGACGGACCGTGCCATAGCCGTCCTGTAGCGCCGATCCGGGGATGAAATTCATCTCCGGGACAACTTAACCAATGCAAGTGACAAATAGGGTAGGTATATGAGACGCGCAAAGATTGTGGCCACCTTCGGACCGGCCATTGCCAGCTACGAAAACACCCTCGCGGTGCTGGAAGCCGGCGTTGATGTAGCCCGCATGAACATGAGCCACGGTGACTACTCCGTGCACGACAACACCTATGAAAATGTCCGCAAGGCCGCGGCCGACCTCGGCAAGGCCGTGGCCATCATGGCTGACCTGCAGGGCCCGAAGATCCGCCTGGGCCGCTTCGTAGATGGTCCCCACGAACTGGCCGTGGGTGACATCTTCACGATCACCACCGAGGACGTTCCGGGCACCAAGGAGATCTGCTCCACCACCCTGAAGAGCCTGACCGAGGACGTCAACCCGGGCGACGCCCTGCTGATTGACGACGGCAAGGTGGCGCTGCGCGCCATCGAGGTGGACGACGTCAAGGTCGTCGCCCAGGTGACCGTCGGCGGGTTTGTGTCCAACAACAAGGGCATCAACCTCCCCGGCGTCGCCGTCAACGTCCCCGCACTGAGCGAAAAGGACGAAGACGACCTGCGCTGGGCCATCCGCCGCGGCGTGGACCTCGTCGCCCTGTCCTTCGTCCGTGACGCCGGCGACATCAAGCGCGTCCACGAGATCATGGACGAAGAAGGCCGCCGCGTTCCGGTGATCGCCAAGATCGAAAAGCCCCAGGCCGTGGACCAGCTCCACGAGATCATCGACGCGTTTGACGCGATCATGGTGGCCCGTGGCGACCTCGGTGTGGAGCTTCCGCTGGAGGAAGTACCGATCGTGCAGAAGCGCGCCATCGAACTGGCACGCCGCTGGGCCAAGCCGGTTATCGTAGCCACCCAGGTTCTCGAGTCCATGATCGACAACCCGCGCCCCACCCGTGCGGAGGCCTCCGACTGCGCCAACGCCGTGCTCGACGGCGCCGACGCGGTCATGCTCTCCGGCGAGACCAGCGTGGGCAAGTACCCGATCGAGACGGTCAAGACCATGGCCAGGATCATCGAGTCCACCGAGGAGCACGGCCTGGAGCGCGTCCCCCCGCTGGGCACCAAGCCCAAGACCCGAGGCGGCGCGATCACCCGTGCCGCCGTCGAAATCGCCGACCAGCTGGACGCCAAGTACATCTGTACGTTCACGCAGTCCGGTGACTCGGCGCGCCGACTGTCCCGCCTCCGCCCGATCAAGCCGGTCTTCGCGTTCACTCCGGTGGAGCACGTGTGGAACCAGCTGGCACTGACCTGGGGCATCCAGCCGCAGCTGGTGGCCATGGTGGGGCACACGGATGAAATGACCGCACAGGTGGACCGCAGCCTGCTGGACATGGGACTGGTGGAAGACGGCGACCTCGTGGTCATCGCTGCCGGTTCCCCTCCCGGAAAGGCCGGCTCGACCAACTCGCTGAAGGTCCACAAGGTGGGCGACCTCGCCGACACGCCCCGCATCGGCGAGGCTACCGAGAAGAAGGAAAAGCTCGGCCCGTGGCCGGAAAAGAAGAAGAAGAACAAGGACAAGGCTGCTGCAGCTCCGGCTGAGTAGCTGAACCTGAAGGGAGGATTCCCGCCGCCGGTTCAATGGTGGCGGGGGTCCTCCCTTGTTGTTTCCCGGTATCCGCTCCGGTTTTCGGGGAAAGCAGAAGGACCCCGGCGCGTTGCCGGGGTCCTTCCGCTTTGTGGCTTGCTGTTTTCTAGTTGACCTGGTTGATGATGGTCTCGGCCACTTCGCGCATGCTGAGGCGGCGGTCCATTGAGGTCTTCTGGATCCAGCGGAAGGCCTCCGGCTCCGTCAGGCCCATCTTGGTGGTCAGAAGGCTCTTGGCGCGTTCCACAAGCTTGCGGGTGGCGAACTGCTCCTGCAGGTCAGTCACCTCGCTTTCGAGCGCCTTGATCTCCTCGTGGCGGGACAGCGCGATCTCCAGGGCGGGGATCAGGTCGGCCGGGGTGAACGGCTTCACCACGTAGGCCATGGCGCCGGCGTCGCGGGCGCGCTCCACGAGTTCCTTCTGGCTGAACGCGGTCAGGAGCACCACGGGGGCGATGCGGGCCTTGACGATCTTCTCGGCCGCGGAGATGCCGTCCATGACGGGCATCTTGACGTCCATGAGGACCAGGTCCGGCTTGAGCTCCTCGGCCAGCTGCACGGCCTTCTCGCCGTTGTCGGCCTCGCCGATGACGTCATAACCTTCGCCCCGCAGGATTTCGATGATGTCCAGGCGGATGAGGGTTTCGTCTTCGGCCACAACTACGCGGCGCGCCGGCTGGGACGTTTTGTTTGACTCCGTCGGTTCTGACACGGGATCTCCTTGAAAAGGTACGGCGGGACTATGACTATCTTAGTTGGGCCCCGCGCTTGTACTTGGATCGGCATGGCTTGTTGCGACGGCGGTGGCGCGATTGTCGGTTTTAGCCTATCTGCATGTAGAGTAAATCCGCGCACTGGTAGTGGCTGCGTTGATCACACTTCGCTGTGAGCCTACGATTGTTACTCCGTGTACTCCGCGCCCGAGTGGCGGAATTGGCAGACGCGCCGCACTCAAAATGCGGTATCGAAAGGTGTGTGGGTTCGAGTCCCACCTCGGGCACGTGTTTTCCCTGTTCAGAAGCTTTTTAGCCTCTGAGCGTGCACATTTTGTTCACTTGTGGGCCCCTTCGGGGGCCTTTTTCATTGGTGGCCGGTGCTATGGCCGGTTGCCTCCTTGCTTACCTGGATCGACGCGTTGTTGTTCGCTACCTGTTCATGGGCGTGACTGGCTGGGGCAACATGACCTGAGCAAATTTCTGGCCGCACTTCTTTTCTGGATCGTTGGGTGTTCACCAGGTTTCTCCTTTTCGGTTCGTGGTTGCTGTTGTGCCTGTTCATCGTGGGTCCGGGGGAGGGCGACATGACTTGTACCGAGTTGTTCGGGAATCGGTTCCGTTGGACCCCCGCGGATGCGCTGGGGCGCATTACCGTGGCCGACCGAGAGATTGCATTGCCGTGCATTTGGCTCATGAAGCTCACGCCGCCTTTCATCCCTGCATCTCTGGTTTTCGTGTCGTTGCCTGTTCATGGGTACTTTCGGCGTCTACTGCCTGATGCGGTGGAGGTTTTTTGGCCGCGACGTCCGGAAGTGACGTATCCGCTTGGCTGGTCTTTCATATTCCTTCATGGCCAACCTGCTGGATGACTGCATGACGAACGGTGATGCACCGAAACGGCCTCGGTGACCTAAACCCACACGTGACTCCTGCCGTCGCCGGGTGCCGGGAACAAGCCAGAAAAGTCAGGTTGAAATCTACGACCCTCGCCGGGTGCGTCAGCAATAAGGACTAGGTACCCTAATCTGCTGGCTTTTGAGTGGCCGCTTGACGTCAGGTTTGGGTGTAGTTCAGGCTGACGCTGGTCGAACTGCAGGTCCCACAAGCTGAGGGTTGGCCAACAGGTGTCAGCATGGGCGTGCAGGCAACGAGAACCGCATCGGTTGGGGTGTTATCGGCTTCGACGGACCTCCGTCGCTCGCCGCAACCATGGACGGCAGCTACACCACCCGCAAGTACATGGTGGAGGGGGCCGAGTGGCCGTACGACCAGCATCCCGAAGTCCTGCGGTACCGGCGTCCGTGACAGCTGGCGCGCCGACCACCGGCGCGTTCCGGGGCTCCTCAAGGGTAGCCGGGGATAATGGAGTGGTGTCCACGAGTCCCGCGCCTTCAGATGCCCGAAACACCAATGGGCGCGGGGAGCGGCTGGCCTCCAGGTCAAAGGCTCCCCGGATGTCGGACGTTGCCCGGCTCGCCGGGGTGTCCCAGCAGACGGTGTCACGGGTTGTCAGGGGAGCGACCAATGTGGATCCGGATATCCGCCAACGCGTGGAGCACGCAATAGCGCAACTCCGGTACCGCCGAAATCCCGCAGCCGCGGCGCTCGCCAGCAACCGGACCATGACGATCGGTGTTGTCAGCTTCGAACTGTCCGTCCTGGGCCCAACGGTGGCCCTGTACGGTATTTCGGAAGAAGCCCGGCAACATGGCTACGCTACGCGTTTAGTCACGTTGGCCAGTCTCGAACGGCGGGACATCCGGGCAGCCTTCGAATCCATCAATTCGGACACGGTTGACGGCGTCATCGTGCTCGCGCCCCTGTTGGATGCGATCACGGTGCTCGAGGACCTCGACATCGGTGTCCCCGTGGTGACCTTCCAGCAGGGATCGCACCCGAGCCCCACAAGCGTTTCCGTTGACGAAGTGCGGGGGGCCCGGATGGTGGTGCGCCACTTGCTGGACCTCGGGCACGAAACGGTGTGGCATGTTCAAGGCCCTCCGGGCTGGATGGCAACATCCGCCCGGGTCCAGGGATGGGCGGCGGAACTGGGCGCGGCCGGACGCGTCGTTCCGACGCCGCTCGCAACGACCGATTGGTCGGCCGCTGAGGGATACCGCGTGGGACGTGAACTCGCCGCAAGGAAAGACGTCACGGCGGTCTTTGCCGCCAACGACCCCTTCGCACTCGGCGTGATCAAGGCCATGGACGACGCCGGGCGCAACGTGCCGGGCGACGTCAGTGTTGTGGGATTCGACGACGTCAAGGAAGCACCCTTCTTCCGGCCGGCACTGACCACGGTGAAGTTGGACTTCGAGGCCATTGGTCACATCGCCGTAGGCCGCATCCTCGCCATGATCAAAGAGGAGACGGAGGGAGACACCCCTTCGCTGGAACCCAAACTAGTGACGCGCGATACCACCGCGCCTCCGCGTACCACGCGTTGACAGCACAGGCCACAAAGCGTTGCAACCTTCAGGCCTGGTACGTGAGCGGCAGCAAGCCGCAAAAGAGCTAATACACGAGGGGCAACGGCTGTAATATCGTCGACTACCAGCGTGACAGTTCACGTGTCGCTCCAATATGGCACTTGAGCCATGGAGCTTGCGATGAGTGAACGCAGGGCTGTCACGAAGGTCATCGCCACCCGCTGCGCCCGACCGGACCGGGCGGTGAAGAAACAGAGTCTGGGTGCGCTGTGCGCGACGGAGGCGGATCGGGCGAAACTGGAGCCCCGCGGCCGGTCCCACACCAAACCCGGAACACTGCTGAAGGACTCGATTCCGGTCCGTACCTGGGCCGAGCGGAACGATGCTGTGCCAGGGTTCGTCGAGATCGGTCTGGTCGGCCACCAAGGCTGCAACAACCAAGGTGAGTTCTGCTACACCCTTGATATCCCCGACATCCCAACCAGTTGGACGGAAAACTCGCTCGGTCAGAACAAGGCCCAAGAATGGGTCTTCGCGGCGATCCAGGACACCACCGCCGCGTTCCCGTTTCCCATCCTGGGCATCGATTCGGACAACGGCTCGGAGTTCATCAACTGAGAGTTGTTCCGCTGGTGCGAGCAGGAGAAACTGACCTTCACCCGCCCCGGGAACAATAACGACGGCGCCCACGTCGAATAGAAGAACTTGCATTTCGTCCGCCAGACCATCGACTATCACCTGTACGACACACCCAGTGACTCCCGCAGTTGTTGCAGCGCGACACGAACGTCGGGCTCGGATCGATGGATCTCCCTCACATTCATCCCGGTAAACTCTTTCACTGCACGTCGCATGCTTTGCACATTGGTGAATCCGCACGAGGTGGCAATTTCCGAGTAGGTGATCCCTTGGGAACCGGCCTGAAGGAGGAGCTCGAGGGCTTTTCGCGTTCTCAACGCGCGTATACGCTCACCCAGGCGCAGTTCGTCATTCTCGAAAAAGTAGAACAGAGAGCGACGGGAGAGGTTGAACCTTTCGGCGACCATGGCCACGTCCAGATCGGGGTTGTCATAGCTGTCATCAAGGTATTTCTTCACCGCCCGACTTAGGGCCGGTTTCTGCGCCTCATCGTCGGTCGGCGTTTCGAGTAGCGAACCCACCAGGGTTGCCATCACGGATTGGAGGATGTCTGCGGTTCCCGATGTCTCTCGGTCGATGCCCGGCCGTTTCCAGGACATCAGCGCAGGGATCACGAAAGTGCCCACAATTGGGTGCCTTGCCAGGTCAGGCAGGCGAAGCAGGGAGCGCAGTTGGGCCTCGCTCACATTTAGGCTGCTGCGGTTGATGTTGAGCTGCAAGGCGTGAAAACCTTCGGGCGCATCGAAACTTCCGCCCAGCGAGGTATCAATGAACCTGACGGAGCCCGGTGATACTGGCTCAGGTGCGCCGTTGAGAGCGAGGGTAAGCCCCGGCGCCTTGCGGAAGTAGGCCAGGCGCAGATCCGTGGTGTCGGGATTCGGCGCCCACGAGCCCAATGCGGGGCCGTTGAACATTTCTATGAGACTGAAACCCGGACCGGCAAGATTAATAGCTGAAGGATTAAAGGACACAGGAGTGCGACGTGCCGACTTTTCCAACCGCATTGGGGTTTCGACGGCGTTACCATACCAGGCTCGCCAATGTTCGAACCTTTGTTCGGGATTAAGCCCTTCCGGCACTGCGTATCGCACCAGACGGCCGCTGCCCCCGGTGGCGGATTGAGGCATGCCATCATCCTCCTTGACCAGCTGAACCATCATGGCGGCCATGAGAACGGCCACGGCGTCATAAGGAAGCGGTTGCTGTGTCTCATGGGACCGGCCAGAAAGTACCTCAGCTATTAGCACTATTTTACTCGTGCAACTTTGATTGGTTCGCTGATGGGTGCAATTGCTGGCACCCACGCGAGGAGTATTGTCGCCGACTTGACGCTGGGCATGCCCTTGAATAGGGCGGGGGCCCGGAGAAACGACCCAACCCGCCGCTTTACACCCTGGCGCGGCTGTCGTCCGCATCTTCATTCGGAGACGTGATCAAGGAAATGCGTCCTGCAATTGTCCGGCCACCGTGTCACGGAGCTGATGGGATGTTTGGGCGACCTGTTCCACTTTCTGCGGACTGTGAGAATCTTCGCGTCCGGCGGCAAGCAGGCTGGTTGCGAGGTCATTGACTCGGTGAGGGGCGAGGGCATATTCGACGGCCAAGATGCTGGCACCAACAACTCCGGCTTCCGGCCCCGTTTCGGATTGCGTGATATTTAGGTGCTGGGTTGCTAACGGTGTTGAGCGTGCGTAGACCGTTTCGCGGATCCCGGCGATCAGATGTTCTCCGGATTGTGCAAGCGATCCGCCCACGACGATCAGGGAGGGGTTGATGAGGCTCACGCACATGTTGAGCATTTCTCCGATGTCGCGTCCGGCCTGGCGGACGGCTTGAATCGCGGCCAAATCACCGGAACGGACGAGTGTGACGACGTCGTTTCCTGTGATGGCCTCGAGTCCGTTCCCGCGGAGTTGCGCGGCGATGGCGGGGGCGCCTGCTATGGC
This sequence comes from Arthrobacter globiformis NBRC 12137, assembly GCF_000238915.1. Classification (GTDB taxonomy): domain Bacteria; phylum Actinomycetota; class Actinomycetes; order Actinomycetales; family Micrococcaceae; genus Arthrobacter; species Arthrobacter globiformis. Next base: position 21,039 of record NZ_BAEG01000040.1, read on the forward strand.
TTCCAGGCATGCAGTCTTGCCGCAGCGGCATAGAATTCCTGCTCCTCTGGAGACAGCGATATGGCCGACGTCTCCTGCGACCCCTGCCGCGCCTCGCTGTAATATGCCTCCACTGACCACCCCCGAGCCGATACCGGTGGCGACTTTGAGGAAGATCATGTTGTCCTCATTGGGCCGGCGCGTCGCCCGCTCCCCGAGGGCCATGAGGTTGACGTCGTTATCGACGAGGACGGGAACGTCAAAGGTCTGCTGAATGTGAGCGGGGACGTCGAATCCGTCCCATCCGGGCATGATCGGGGGGCTGATTGGCTTTCCGGTGGAGTGTTCTACCGGTCCGGGCAGCCCGACGCCGACGGCGAGGATGTCGGCTGCTGGGCGCTTCATCGCTTTCAATTGGCCTGTCAGGGTCATTGTTAGCCAGTCCAGAACGGGTTCCGGTCCGGACGAAATTTCAAGTCGTTCAGTGCTTTCCGTGAGCACCCTTCCGGACAGGTCGGTGAGAGCCATGGTCGCGTGTGTGGCGCCGACGTCAGCGGCGGCGGCCAACCCTGCACCCGGATTGAAGGCCAGTCGTGCTGAGGGGCGGCCTCCGGTGGAAGGCGCGCCGGATACGGGCGCAACCAGTCCGAGTCGTAGGAGCGGTTCAAGGCGGGAACTGATGGCACCCCGTCCCAGGCCCGTCATTCCGGCCAGGTCCGCCCTGGTTCGCGGGCGTCCGTCCCGCAGGATATGCAAGAGTTCGCCGGGGCCGCCGTTGTCCATGTCGCTCCATTTCTGGGCTCAAGAGGTGAATGGTGAAACTGAAGTCTTGACACAACAGGCTCACACGACCCCGAGGGGCCCTTATCTTCACCCAGTGTTAGGCGCACGCAGGCTTCCGTCCACTCCTCGATGCCACGAGCATCAAAAAGTGCAACTTCGCTGCGCATTCCGTGCCCGACAGCGTCAAAAAGTGCAGACTTTTGCTGGATGACTGACTAAAGTCCTGTGGTTCGTGTCACTGTTTCGGCATGGAAAACCACAGAACCACGACAGCCCCCTCCCGGTTACGGGCCGGGTTCGTCGGCGCCGGGTTCATGGCCGAGGTGCACAGCCGAGCCGCCCGTGCTGCCGGGGCGGACCTCGCCGGCATCGCCTCCTCAAGCCCGGCCAGCGCCGCCCGCGCCAAAGAACGCTTCGGCGTGCAACAGGCTTACGCCTCCGCCCAGGACCTCATCGAGGACGACACAATCGACGTCATCCACGTGTGCACCCCGAACGCCACCCACCATGCACTGGCCGAGGCAGCGCTGAAGGCAGGCAAGCACATTGTCTGCGAGAAGCCTCTGGCTACCAATGTGCAGGACGCAGCCCACCTGGTGGAGGTGGCGGCGACCGCCGGAACGGTCGCGACAGTTCCTTTCGTCTATAGATTCCACCCAATGGTTCGGGAAGCCCGGGCACGTATTGCCTCCGGCCGGACGGGGCGGATCTCCACCATCCAGGGATCCTATCTTCAGGACTGGCTGCTGTCCCGGGATGACGACAACTGGCGGGTGGATGCCGGCCTCGGCGGCCCGTCACGCGCGTTCGCTGACATTGGCTCCCACCTGTGCGACTTGATCGAATTCGTCACCAATGACCGGATCACCCGCATTGGCGCTGTTAGCCGAACCCTGTTTACTGGCCGGGCCAACCACGAGGACGTCCAGACTGAGGACCTCGTTGCGGCGGTATTCGCAACTGATACCGGCGCTGTGGGGAACCTTCTGGTCAGCCAGGTCGCGCCGGGTCGGAAAAACCGGCTGATGATCGAGATCTCCGGCACCGAAAGCACTGTGCAGTTTGACCAGGAAGCGCCGGAGAAATTGTGGCTTGGAAAACGGGCCGGCTCCGAGATGCTGGTCCGTGACCCGGACGCGCTTAGCCCCGAAGCAGCACGGCTCAGCGTCCTGCCAGCGGGGCATCCGCAGGGTTATCAGGATGCATTCAATGCATTTGTCGCCGATACCTACGCCGCAATCAAAGGGGACATCCGCGACGGCCTTCCCACGTTCCGGGACGGCCTTAGGTCAGCTGTCCTCACCGAAAGCATCATCGAGTCCAGCAAGTGCGGCGAGTGGGTCGACGTCAAAGAGGTGAAAGAACTAGAAGGAGTGCGGTAATGAGACGGGCATGTACCCGAGCGCAGGGTAACCAGGATGCGCCCAATGCCTTCCTCACCGACACCTACCGCAGTGTTAGAGATGACACTCCGGACGGTTTGTACGTCTCAGGGGGCGGGTACCGTGCCGCCCTACCTACCGGTGCATTGCTCCGATCCCACCAAACCGGAGCGTGGGTGGAAACCCGCTTCCATGCTCCGTCCCTCTCCCTGACGCCCTAACGCTCAGGTCCAGCTAGCTCAACGAGGAACTACGATGACCGAATCAATAGCTGTAACAGGCCATGAGGCCACGGCGACGCCGCTCGTCAGTGTCGCTGGTGTGTCCAAGCGCTTTGGCGGCGTAACCGCGATCAAGCGCACTGATATCACCCTTTACCCTGGCGAGGTCCACGCTCTGCTCGGTGAGAATGGCGCGGGCAAGAGCACCTTGGTGAACATTCTCGCAGGCATCGTGCAACCGGACGCCGGCACGCTTACCGTCAACGGCGATACGGTCACGATCCATAATCCGCACGCAGCGCGCGCGCTTGGCATCTCCGTAGTGCACCAGCACCCCGTCGTTTTCCCTGATTTGACAGTCGCTGAGAACATCATGTTTGCGGCGGCTCCGCCTCGTACGGCTGTGCGCAGCTTGGACTGGAGGGCCGTGCAGGCCAACGCCATCCGGGCAATGGAGCGCTTGCAGGTGAAACTGGATCCGCGCGAGCTTGTGCAGAACCTTTCGGCGGCAGACCAGCAGCTGCTGGAGATCGTCAAGGCCCTGAGTGACGACACCGCGTTGCTGATTCTTGATGAACCGACAGCGGCGCTCTCAAAGCACGAAGTCGACCACCTGATGGAGGTGATCCGCCGGCTTAAAAGCCAGGGTGTCGCAATTCTCTTCGTCGGCCACCGGCTCGACGAAGTCTTTGAACTGGCCGACCGCGTAACTGTCTCCCGGGACGGGACGACCATCATCTCCGGACCCGCAGCCGAGTTCACACCCGAATCCGTCGTCACTCACTTGGTCGGACGGACCCTAGAGAGTGTCTTTCCCAAAGAAGAAGTCGAACTCGGGGATGTGCACCTCGAAGTGCGCGATTTCACCCGCAAGGGGGCGTACGAAAACGTCAACTTCACCGTGCGAAAGGGCGAAATCCTTGGCCTGGCGGGGTTGGTGGGAGCTGGCCGCACGGAGATCTCCCGCGGCATCTTCGGGCTGGACCCCGTGGACTCCGGAGACGTCCTGATCGGGGGCAAGTCCGTACGCATCGCCGGACCCGGCGATGCCATGAAGTACAAGATCGCCTATGTGCCCGAAGACCGCACCCGTGAGGGCGCCATTTTAGACCAGCCGATCAGCTTCAACCTTTCGCTGGCCGTCCTAGACACTCTTTCCTCGTTTGGTCTCGTCAAGAGCAAGAGCGACAGGGAATTGTCCGCCGATTACATCAAACGTCTGGGCGTCCGGACCAGTGGCCCTGAGCAACTTATCTCTGCGCTTTCGGGCGGAAACCAGCAAAAGGTTGTTCTGGGCAAGTGGCTGGCGACCAACCCTGAGATCCTCATTCTCGACGATCCCACGAAGGGCGTTGACGTCGGGGCGAAGTCTGAGGTCTACAAGATCGTCGGGAGAATGGCCCAGGCCGGACTGGCAATCATCCTGATCTCCAACGAGCTCGAAGAACTGCTCTCAGTCTCCGACCGCGTCATTACCTTCTATCGCGGCGCCCAAGGCCGCGAGTTCACCGAACGGCCCTTCGACTCCGAAACCGTTCTCGCTTCGATGACAGGACAGCATTAGGATGTCTCTCCAAACCGAAACACTTCAGAAACCGGCATCCCAGCCGTCGTGGAAAAGATTCGTTGCCCGCCGCGAGATCAGCCTGCTTGCCGTACTCGCGTTCCTGTTCATTGTGTTCAGTGTGCTCAGTGACCGATTCGCGAGCGTGAACACGGTAGGTCAGATCCTGAACAACATGGCGATAGTCGTCATTGTCGGCATAGGCCTCGCACTTGTGCTCCTGACACGCAACATTGATGTATCAGTGGGATCCATGGTGGGGCTCACCGCCTACTTCGCCGCGGATTTCGCGGTCAAGAACCCGCAGTTGCCGATCATCGTCGTCGTCCTGGCCTCGTGCCTGCTTGGCCTGGTGCTGGGCAGCATCAACGGGATCATCATCGCAACTTTGCGCGTCCCCTCTATCATGGTCACCCTCGGAACCTTGTATATCTACCGAGGCATTGACTCAATTCTCGCCGGCAGCAACCAGGTCACGGCCCAAAGTCTGCCGAGTGGATACGGGGACCTCGCATCCTGGAGTCTGTTCGGCATTCCCGGCTTGGTGATATACGCCTTCGTAATCGCGATTGCCGCCCACATCTTCATCCGACACACCTTCACCGGCCGCTCTTTTCTCGCCATCGGAAGCAACCCCCTCGCGGCCGAAAAGATGGGCATCCCTGCGAAGCGCCGCATCTTTGTCGCCTTCGCCATCTCCGGGCTGCTCTGCGGCTTGGCCGGAGTGCTGTGGGGAGCCCGCTACGGCACTGTCGATTCATCCGTCGCCTCCGGCTACGAAATCGTCGTCCTCGCCGCGGTAGTTGTTGGTGGCATCAGTGTCAATGGAGGCAGCGGAACGATCGGCGGTGTCATCATCGGTGCTGCCATCCTCAGCGTGATTTCGACCGGGCTTGCCTTGGTCAACGTCTCTCAATTCTGGCTCCAGGCCATTCAGGGCGCCGTGATCATTGCGGCCATCGTTTCCGATTCGATCATCCGAACCCGCGTCGAAGCTCGAGGAGTGAAAGCATGAGCACGCAAACCATAACCTCCCCGCCTACTCAGGGCACCAAAGTACGTCGCCGCGGGCTGCCTGCCTGGTTCGGGGCGTGGGAGATATCTCTGTTGGTGCTGGTTGTTGTCGTAACCGTTATGGCCTCCATCAGCACACCCTATTTCGCGACAGGACCGAATTTCGCTATCACCGCGGGCGGCGTGATCGGACTGGCGCTGATGGTGATTCCCATGACCCTGCTGATGATCGCGGGGGAGATCGATTTGTCCGTCGCTTCCGTATTCGGCCTCACCGGTGTCGTGTTCGGCCTCTGCATCGAAGGTGGGATTCCCCTTCCCGTTTCGGTCGTCATTGGCCTGGCTCTGGGAGCCGTGGCCGGCTTCATCAACGGATGGTTAACCGTGGCCTACGGGTTGCCCTCATTGGTAGTGACGGTCGGGACCCTCGGACTTTACCGTGGCATCGCGTACATTCTGCTCGAAAGCCGGTCCATCAGCGCGCTGCCCGTCGAATTCACGACCTTCTCCCAGGCCAACATTTACGGCACGTACATCCCTTACACCTTTGTGTTGTTTGTTTTGATGGCTGTCTTCGCGGCCGTCGTCCTGCACCGCGGGGCATTCGGCCGCAAGACCTTCGCCGTCGGTTCCAGCGCTGTGGTTTCCCGATTCTCCGGTATCCCCGTACGGCGAATCAAGATCACGCTTTTCTGCCTCTCCGGCACGGTGGCCGCCCTTGCAGGGATGCTGTATGCCGGTTACGTCAGCAGCGCCCGCGCCAACAACGGCACTGGCCTGGAGCTGAGCGTGATCGCCATAGTGCTCATCGGAGGTGTGAGCATGTTCGGCGGCAAGGGTTCCTTCGCCGGCGTCATGCTCTCCCTGGTGCTCGTCACCGTGCTGACCAGCTGGATGAACCTCGGGTTCCTCCCCACCAACGTGCAGAACACCGTTATCGGAGTTCTCATGATTGCCGCGGTCGTGGTTCCTGTGGTTGCCAAAAAAATCAGCGACAGCAGGCCGCTCCGTACGTGAATCTCTTGTCCTCCTCAATCAACGGCGATTGGACCCCGATGAACCAAGACCCCTAAAAGCGTCTGCCAGAGAAGACTCTGTGACGAAACAGCACATCGTGACCAAGACACATCCCGACTCACCATGCTCAAGAAAGAATCCCTGATGCACAAAAAAATTACCGCCACAGTGGCTGCAGTTACTCTTGCAGCCGCACTTGCCGCCTGCGCCCCTACGAACGGCGCCGCCCCCGCAGCAGGGGGAGGCAACACGAAGTCCCTCAAAGAATGCACCATGACCATGATCCCGAAGAACACCGACAATCCGTTCTTTGCGGCCGGCGCATACGGTGCGGATGAAGCCGCAACCGACATGGGCGGCAAGAAGATCAACTACACCGGTACAGCCCAGCCCGATGTGCCAGGCCAGATCCAGCGCATCCAGAGCGCCTCCCAGCAAGGCAGTTGCGGTATCGCCGTGTCCGGCCTCGACCCGGACGCGCTTGCACCAGCCTTGACAGCCGCCGCGTCGCAAGGAACCAAAGTAATCAGCTACGATGCAGACGTTAAAAAGGACGCCCGGGCGTTCTGGGTTGCCCCGGCAACGGACGCATCCCTCGGCGTCGCCCAGTTCAAGCTTCTCGCCGAGCAGATGGGCAACAAGGGCAACTACGCAATCATCTCCGCGCAGAGCACCGCAGCGGGCCAGAACGCCTGGATCGCCGCAGCCGCCGAAGAAGCCAAGAAGCCGGAGTACGCCGGCATGAAGCTCGTCAAGACGGTATACGGCAACGACGTCCCGCAGACGTCCTATGATGCCGCCGTCTCGCTCTTCCAGGCCTACCCTGAGCTGGACGGAATCCTCGCACCCACTCCCGTTTCACTCCAGGCCGCGGTGAAGGCGAAGGCCGACCAGAAATTCAACCCGGACCTGGTCATCACCGGGCTCGGCTGGCCACCGTCGGATGGCGCGCTCCTGAAAAGCGGTGCCGTTAAGTCCTTCGTCCTGTGGAGCCCCCGGGACATGGGTTACCTCTCCTACTACGCGATGAACGCTCTCCTCAGCGGCAAGATCGCCGGAAAAGAAGGGGACACATTCGAGGCAGGGCGGCTCGGAAAACGCACTATCGGAGCCAACGGCGAAGTGGACACCGGCGAACCGCTCGTCTTCACAGCAGAAAACGTCGACAGCCTGATGGATCACTTCAAAACCAAGTAATCGAAGCAGCCTTCTGGTGCCGGCTGAGGCAATTCCTTCAGCCGGCACCATCTTTGAATCGGAGTAGACCATGTTCCGCTACACCTACAACACTCTCGTCTACGGACACGAGCCGCTGGAGATCGGTATCGCCAGGCTTGCAAAATTCGGCTATGACGGCGTCGAATTCGTTGGTGAGCCCTCCGAGCACGACGCCCGGGAGATCACCGAACAGCTAAAGAAGAACGATGTGGTGGCATCCTCGATCATCAGCATCTTCACACCCGAGCGCGACATCGTCAGCTCTGACGAAGGCACCCGCCGGAATGCCATTGATTACGTCAAAGGAAACGTTGACTACGCCGCGGCCCTCGGCGCCGACGTAGTCACTTTCACACCCACCGCCTGTATGAAGATTTCCCCTGAGACGGACCTCGCTCAGGAATGGGCCTGGGCCGTCGAAGCAGCCCGGTCAGTCGCCGGCTACGCTGCAGATCACGGGATCAGCATCGCCGTCGAGCCTTGGAACCGCTACGAGACATACCTCATCAACAGGGCCGGCAAAGCGGCCGATTTCGTCGATGAAGTCGGCGCACCCAACATCGGCGTGATGGCCGACACCTTCCACATGAGCATCGAAGAACCAGACATCGCGGAGGCCATTCGCACCATTGGACACCGCCTGGCCCACGTGCACTTGGCTGATTCGAACCGCGCGGCGCCGGGCTACGGACATCTTGACTTCACGCCGATCGTCCAGGCGATCTCCGACGTCGACTATAAGGGCTGGATTTCGTACGAACTGCTGCCCCCGGCCGGTGATGTCTGGAGTGTGCTGTCCGGCGGGGGAGCACCGGAATTTCTTGATACCTATTCCGAGGCATCGATCAGGCACACCAAGGCCATCGAAACCAAGCTGGGACTTCGCTAATGGAAAATCAGCTGGGCCTCAGCACGTTCGTATTAGCTTCCCCGTTCTCCGACAACGAGGGGACTGCCTTCGACCGGGTAGCGGCGATGGGATATGAGCTGATCGAGGTATGCGTCGAAGATCCCGCGCTTCTGACGGCGCAGGCCCTCAACGCCCACGCGGCCCGCACCGGGCTCGCTGTCGGCATTTGCGGAGCGTTCGGCCCTGACCGTGACGTGTCGGCGGAGGAAGCCGGGCGCCGGCGGGCCGGCATCGACTACCTCAAGGCCTGCATCGACCTGGCAGCCGCGGTCGGTTCCCCGCACGTGGCCGGCCCCATGTACGCCCCCACCGGGCAAACCCGAATGCTTGATGCGGCTGACAGGGCCGCGCAGTTGAAGCGCGCAGCGGACAGCCTCCGTGAAACCGCAGAATACGCCGCCGGGCGCGGGATACGGTTGGCCATCGAACCATTGAACCGTTTTGAAACCGACCTGATCAACACCACCGAACAAGCCCTCCAGCTCGTTGATCTCATCGGTGCCGACCATGTCGGCCTGCTGATCGACACGTTCCACATGAACATCGAGGAGAAAAGCCTCGGCGAAGCCGTGAGGCTCGCTGGCTCAAAGATTTTCCACGTTCAGGTCTCAGAGAACGACCGCGGAGCCCCCGGATCAGGGCACGTGCCCTGGTCGGAGTTCTTTACGGCGCTAGCCGACATCAACTACGACGGACAGATCGTCGTCGAATCCTTTCTTCCGTCGGTGAAGGAGATCGCCCGGGCCGTTTCGCTCTGGCGCCCCGTAGCAGCATCCATGGACGACCTGGCAGTAGACGGGCTCGCCTTCCTCAAAATGTCCCTAGCCGGAGGTGCCGAATGACCTTGCCAGTGACGCTCTTCACCGGACAATGGGCAGACCTGACCCTCGAAGAAGTTGCCAAGTATGCGAGTGAGTGGGGTTACGACGGCCTTGAGATCGCCTGCTCCGGGGAGCACCTGGATGTGTGGCGTGCCGCCGAAGACGACGACTACCTGCAGGGCAGGGTGGACATTCTCGATCGGTACGGACTGAAGGTGTGGTCCCTGTCGAATCATCTGACGGGCCAGGCTGTCTGCGATGACCCTATCGATTTCCGGCACAAGGCCATTCTTCGCTCGAAGGTATGGGGAGACGGCGAAGCCGAGGGCGTGCGGAAACGCGCCGCCGAAGAGCTGAAGCTCACGGCGAAGGCCGCGAACAGGCTCGGAGTGGACACCATCACCGGCTTCACCGGCTCGAAGATCTGGCCGTATGTTGCGATGTTCCCGCCCGTCGGCGCCGACGTTATTGACGCCGGCTACGAGGATTTCGCAACCCGCTGGAACCCGATTCTCGACGTCTTCGACCGGGAGGGCGTGCGGTACGCCCACGAAGTTCACCCCGGGGAGATCGCATATGACTACTGGACTTGTATGCGAGCCCTCGAAGCCGTCGACCACCGGACCGCCTTCGGATTCAACTGGGATCCCAGCCACATGATGTGGCAGGGAATTGACCCCGTGGGCTTCATCGTCGACTTCGCAGACCGGATATATCACGTCGATTGCAAAGACACCCGCATCCGACCCGCATCCGGCAAGGCCGGCGTGCTCGGCTCCCATCTACCTTGGGGCGATCCCCGCCGCGGTTGGGACTTCGTTTCCACCGGCCACGGTGACGTCCCATGGGAAGACGCTTTCCGCGCGCTCCGATATTTCGGCTACTCAGGGCCCATTTCCGTGGAGTGGGAAGACGCCGGAATGGGCCGCCTGCACGGTGCCAAAGAAGCAGCGGGCTTCGTGAGGTCGCTGCTCTGGGACCTACCAACGGCTTCCTTCGATGCCGCCTTCAGTAATCAAAACTGATTCAAGTAACAGGAGAAACACTCATGACTGAGAAGTTTGACTACGTCATCGTGGGCGGCGGCGCCGCTGGTTGCATCGTCGCCGCCCGCCTATCCGAAAACACGGACAGCTCGATTCTCGTGCTCGAAGCTGGAACAGACTACGCCCCCGGCACTACTCCCGAAGGAGTGCTGGACGCCAAATACGTTCCTATGCGCGGGCACGCGCCCACCTTCAATGCAGGGCACGACTGGGGACTAATCGCACACAGCCGCGGAGGCGCCGGGATTTCCGTCCCTCAGGCCAGGCTCATTGGCGGCGGCGGGGCGATCAACGGCGGAATCGCCCTGCGTGGCGCCCTTGCCGACTACAAGGAATGGGTCGCCTTCGGCAACCCCCGGTGGAGCTGGGACGAGGTTCTGCCATTCTTCAAAAAAATCGAAAACGACGCGGCTCCCGGTGAAGACATCCACGGGCACGACGGCCCCATCCCAATCAACAGGGCCACCGACGAAGAACTGGCGCCATTGCAGGCGGCATTCATCGAGTCGGCCCAAGCTACAGGCGCCCCGTATGTCTGGGATCTGAATGCACCCAACGCCCATGGCGTCGGACCCGTTCCGCAGACGCGGATCGGAGGGCGTCGAGTCTCGACAGCAGAGAGCCATCTCGACCCGGCACGCAACCGCCCTAACCTCACTGTGCGCGGCAACTCCCTGGTCAACCGCCTGCTGTTCGACGGGACCCGGATCGTCGGCGTGGAGTTAGCCGACGGCACTGTCATCGATGCCGGAGAAGTGATCGTCGCGGCGGGAGCCATTCTCACTCCGGCGATTCTGCAGCGCTCCGGAGTCGGCCCGGCCGAACTCATCAATTCGCTCGGCACAGACCTCGTTGTCGACCTGCCGGTCGGCGACAATCTCGGCGACCACTTCAGCATTCCGCTCATGGCCGTTCCCAAGCCAGGCGTCTGGGACGAAAACCAGTTCAGCCTCCAGACCGCCTACCGCATGTCCACCAAGGCGCAGCCCGATTCCCTGGATGGCCAGCTGACCATGTTCACCTATCTGAACGCGCGCACAACGGGGGAAGGCAGCCGCGGCATCGCCGGCGAGGGGACAGACGACATCGAAAACGTCGCCGGAATCGGGTGCGTTCTCAATAAGCCGAGATCACTGGGAACGGTCCGTATCAGCACCATGGACCCCGCCGTCCTTCCCGACGTCGATCCCAACTATCTCGATGCACAGGTAGACAGGGAAGCCATCCGTGAGCTCGTGCGCGTAGGTTGGAACGTCTTCACCGCAAAGCCGCTGGCTGACATGTTGGAGGCCCCGCTCGGGATGGACGCGGCCACAATCAACGACGACTCTGCGCTCGACGCGGCCATTGAGGAAAAAGCCGCGTCAGGCTACCACTTCACCGGTACCTGCCTCATGGCTCCGGCGGAGCGAGGAGGAGTAGTTGACCAGGAAGGCCGCGTGCACGGCATTGACGGGCTCCGGGTCATCGACGCCTCGGTGATACCGACCACTCCCGCAGCGAACTCAATGCTGACGACTTACATGGTCGCCGAACGAATCTCGACGATGATTCTCGATGAGATGAACAGCCGCGCCGGCGCGGGCATGGCGGCCCGATGAAACTCGGATATCCGACCATCACCTGGGGCGGTGTAGTGGGGATGCCCGGCGGCGTCACAAGTGTGAAGGACTCCTTCTACCTCACGGCTGGCTCGACTGCTGACGCATTTCGTGACATCGCTGCCGCAGGTTACACGGGCACCGAGGTCTTCGATGGAAACTTGCTGGAATTCGTTGACGAGCCGCAAAGCTTTACCCACCTCCTCGAAGAAACCGGCCTCACCCTCGTCAGCGTGTACACGGGTGCGAACTTCATCTTCGACGACATCGTCAACGAAGAGATGGCGAAAATCGAGAAAGCCGCGGCCATGGCAGCAACCTTCGGAGCACAGCGTCTCGTCATTGGAGGCGGGGCTCAACGCGCGCACGGGCCCGCCGATGGCGATTTTCAGCGGCTGGCTTCCGGACTCGACCGGTGCACCGAAATCGCATCAGCTGCTGGACTCACGGCGACCTACCACCCGCACCTTGGCACTCTGGTAGAGACATCCGAGGCGCTCACAAAGATCATGAAATTGTCAGGAATCCATTTCTGTCCCGACACCGCACACCTGGCGGGCGGCGGCGGAAACCCGGCAGAACTCATTCGGCGGTATAGCGACCGCCTCGCACATGTCCACCTCAAGGACTGGGACTCGCGCTCCCAGCGCTTCATGCCGCTCGGCGAGGGCGAACTCGACTTTAACGCCATCCTCCAAGCTATTCGCGAGACCGGCTACGACGACTGGCTCATGGTCGAACTCGACTATTACGACGGTGACCCCAAAACCGCCGCCGAAATCAGCAAGCGTTACCTCGACAAACTGCTTGCCACACAGACCAGCTAGCAACGGGTACAGGAAAGAAAGACACCAACCATGTCAGAGCTTCTCGTCAAACGCACTGTTAGCCGCGAGCTCGCCCGCTTGGGCATTGACCGCGCGATCGAAGAATCACGCACCAGGAACTGTCTGACCTGCATCGCAGTGTTAGATAACGCAGGACATCTCATTTCGTTCGACCGAATGGACGGTGCGCCCTTCCAGTCGTCACAGCTCGCACAGGACAAGGCCCACTCGGTTGCCGGGAACGGCCTTGCGACGCACGAATTCTGGGAGATGGCCAAAGATGATCCCTGGCTGGTACACAACCTCGGACAAGTCCCGGGCCTCGTCGTTCTCGGTGGTGGCATCCCCATCTATCTCGAGGACGAATTCATCGGCTCCGTGGGCGTCTCCGGCAAGAGCGACATGGAGGAAGACCGAGCGATAGCGGAAGCCGCTGTCGCAGCCATCCTCAAGGCACTCGCGTAACCGATTCGTCTCCTCCAACCATTGGAAGTATCAATGTCAGCAACCCAAAAAGTTCCCTTCCTCACCCAAAGTGACGGGCGCACCATCCCCCAAATCGGGCTCGGCATCTACGGACCAGATGATGCCGGCACCGCAGACGCGGTCTCGACCGCCATTGAAGTCGGATACCGCATGATCGACACTGCGGCCCTCTATCAAAACGAGGGCGGCGTCGGTGAAGGGATCAGGCGCTCCGGTCTTCCCCGGGAAGAGCTGTACGTCACTACAAAGTTGGCCGATGACAGTCACGGTTATGATTCTGCCCTGGCAGCGTTCGATGCCAGCCTCAGAAGACTCGGGCTCGAATACGTTGACCTGTATCTGATTCACTGGCCACTTCCAGGCGTCGACAGGTATGTGGAAACGTGGAAGGCCTTTGAGAGGATCCTGGCCGACGGACGCGCGAAGTCCATCGGTGTATCGAACTTTCAGCCCAGACACCTCGAACGCCTAGCCGCGGAAACGACGGTCCTGCCGGTCTCCAACCAGATCGAACTGCACCCCGGTTTTCCCAATGACGCAATGCGCCGCTACGACTCGGACCATGGAATCCTCACCGTTGCCTGGTCGCCACTCGGTCGGGGGCGGGTCTTTGGAAATCCGGTGTTGGACGGCATCGCCGACAAGCACGGTAAGACCATCGCTCAGGTGGTGCTGCGGTGGCACGTCCAGCTGGGTAATGTGGTCATTCCGAAGTCTGTTACTCGCCGGCGGCTTATCGAAAACCTCGACGTTTTTGACTTCGCGCTCGACGCCGAAGACATGGCGGAAATCGCCTCACTGGAAAATGGCGTCCGCACAGGCGACGATCCAGACCTCTATAACGGTTGATTCCGCTGAGTAGGTTATCTACTGCGAGAGGGTATGCCGGGGCAATACAGCAATTAGGTCCAGGTGCTGAGGCCAAGAGCGGGTTCCAGCCGCACGTCTTCCCAGGCACGCCAGAAGCGTTCCATCCCGATAAGGGCCTCGGAGTGCCTTCACTCGGTTCCACCAAGCCTGGCTGTCGGCTTCGTTGACTTCGCGCACGTAGGAGGCACACAAGGGTCTAACAAACTAAGGGCCGGGAGGTCGGCGAGAAGGCAGGCTTTCCTCTCGGACAAGCACCCATGTCGGCCAAGATCAGAATTTCTTCAGCTTCAAGAGAAAGCCGATCTGTCGGGCGTGATGCAGTCGAGGACCTGTAACAGGCTTGCGTGGAAGACCTGACTCTTGTCCTGCAAGTTCCAACTTGATTCGTGCACAATTGTTTAGGCAACAACTGTTTGATACCTTGTTTCAGTTCCGCCCGGAGTGGCGCCCCCAATCCATTCCGGGTGGAACGTCCGTGCGGCGCGGGACGGCTTACATCGCCTCGTCAATTCCGCGTCCGTCAACATACAAGTCGCGAAAAGCAGGTCTTGTGGAGTGGCTGGCGCCTCCGGTCCAACCGTTCGGCGGAAGGAAGGACAGACCGTTGGCGGAACGAGAAAGATTCCCGGGCCTTCCTGGAGTTCTCCGGGTAACACTCCATTCGCCTCCGATGATGGCAAAACCCATCAAGGATGCGATGTATGGATGACAGGAGCGGAAACTGCTCCAGCCGGAAGTCGCATCCGCCTGCAAGACGGCGGCCGCTGGACGAATGGATGCCAGACGGGTCCGCTTTCTGGATCTGGTTGGATGCTGGAGCAGGCCGGCGGCTTATCCATGAGGGCGACGGCGTCGAAGTGATTACGGAATCCCTGCCGGACGCTTAGGGTCCTTGGATAGCCGCGGTCCAGCGAGTCGACGCTACCCAGTCGCGTAGCTCCCCGACGTCGCCCGCCAGGCCCCATTGACTCAAAGCCGCGCCAGCGACTCATCCGGGCCGACCCTCGGTCATGGCCCTGCAAACCTGCGACCGCGCGCCCGTTGCCTCTGCCGGCGAGGCAGCCATCTGCGGCCTTCAGTTCCGAGCGCGTGCGTCCCAACCGCGCCCTTACTGGTTATCCAGCTCGGATCAATATGGAACGGTGCTTCTGCGGCCCATTCGACGAAAGAACCGTTCGATCAGACTAGTCCGGCCGGAGAGCCGGTCGCCTGCGTTGGCGGGACGATCTGTATCAGTTGAATGGTTCACCAGTGATGGCCAGAGACATGGTTAAAAAAACTTTGATGCAATCTAAGAAAAATATTGCTGATCACAGTTTTTGTGATTAGCATCTCAAAGGGATCTGAAATGCAGATCCATAAGGGACGGCAAAGGAGCCACCTATATGCATATCGAAATCGCGGGTGCCGGTCTGGCGGGGCTGACTGCAGCGGCGGCATTCGGCAAGGCCGGATGTTCGGTGCGGGTACACGAAAAAGGGTCCATCCTCCGGGAGATCGGGGCTGGAATTTACCTGTGGGAAAACGGCCTACGGGCGCTGGAAGCCATCGGGGCATACGAGGAAGTTGTCTCCCGGGCCGAGAAGGTTGAGGTTCCGTTCCTGCGGGACCACGATGGCAGTACGCTCCAGGACGAGTGGCTCCGGAACCACCGCCTTTACACCGTCGGCCGGCGGCACCTCTACCAGAGTCTTCTCAACGCGGCCCGCCGCCAGGGTGTGGAGATCGTCACCGACTCGCCGGTCACCGGGGCCACCCCGAACGGAACGCTGACTACGGCCGCTGGCCAGGAGTACCCGGCTGACCTTGCCATCGGGGCCGACGGCGTGTTCTCCAAAGTCCGGGATTCCCTCGGCCTGCGCCAAAAACTTGTGGATCTGCGCGACGGCGGTGGGCGGCACCTTATCCCCCGGACGGGCGACGATCCGGTCCACCAGACCATCGAGCAGTGGAACGGCGGACGCCGCATCGGCATCATCCCGTGCTCACCGGACGAAACGTACGTATTCCTCTGCTGCCCTGCAAACGACGTCGAGGGCCGCGAACAGAATCCGTTCAACGCTGCCACGTGGATCGAAAGCTTCCCGGAGTTCCGCTCCCAGCTGGAGCGGATCCCTTTCGACACCGAAGGACGCTGGGCGCCTTTCCACGATGTGCACGTCAGCCAGTGGTACAGCGGCCGGACGGCGCTGGTGGGCGACGCCGCCCACGCCATGTCGCCGAATCTGGGCCAAGCGGCCTGTGTCGCGATGACCAACGCCGTGGCCCTGGCCATTGCCGTTACCAACAGCAGCAGCATCGATTTCGCCCTCAAGTCCTGGCAGGAAGGCCAGCGCGAGATGAGCGAAGGAGTCCAACGCTACTCCCGCGTCTATGGCAAGGTCGGCACGATGTGGCCGAAGGGTCTGCTTGACGCGCGCTCCGCCCTGGTCAGGAAGCTCACGGCATCCCGTCGGGTACAGGGATCTATCAACTTCGCGGCCGAACGTTTTCCCGCCGGGCAGATCCAGCGCATCGACGCCGCGGCGGCCATCCTCAAGGAAGAAGTGCTCGCATGAAAACCCAGAAACTGAAAATTGTTGCCCTTGCCGCCGTCGGACTTCTCCTGCTCTCCGGGTGCGCTACGGCAAGCGCCGGGGCTGAGCCGGTTAACGGCGAATCCTGGTCCGCGCCCGCGCTGCTGACGAACTGCAAGTCCCCCAAAGTGGACCCCCGTGGCTGCACCGGACCGAACACGCCCGGGACCTACACGTCCCTGAACCGGAGCGAGGTCACTAAACCCTGGCGCATCTGCTCCGTGCTGCCCCACCTGAAGGACCCGACCTGGGTGGGGATGAACTATGGTCAGGCCACGCAGGCGCGGCAGTTGGGCGTCTCCCTCACCACCACGGATGCGGGGGGCTATGAGAACGTCGCCCAGCAGGTCACGCAGGTGGAAGACTGTGTCAGCTCTGGCGCGAACGCGGTGCTGTTGAGCGCGGTCAGCAATGAATCGCTGAACCCTGCCATCGCCAAAGCGAAGAAGAAGGGTGTGGCGGTGGTCGACGTCGGAAACGGAGTCTCCTCCGCAGAGGTGGACGCCCGCGTGCTGCAGGACTACGTGGACATGGGCAAGATGATCGGCACCCACCTGGCAGCCCTGAAGAAGTCGCTGAAAGTGGCGCTCCTGCCGGGACCGGCCGGGGCAGGATGGACGGAGCGGTCCCGGAAGGGCTTCGAGGCAGCAGTCGCAGGCTCAGCGGTCGAAATCGTGGATGTCAAGTACGGAGACACCGGCAAAGAGGTCCAGCTGAAGCTCGTTGAAGACACCCTGTCCGCCAACCCTGACATCGATGCAATTGTCGGCACGGCAATCACCATGGAAGTCGCCGCGACGCTCCTGGCCGAGCAGGGCAAGGCCGAGGACATCGGACTGTACGGGACGTACGTGACCCCGCAGGCAGTTGAACTCATCAAACGCGGGCAGGCGAAATGCGCTCCGTCTGAACAGTCCAGCCAGATCGGCAAGATCTCCGTGGACCTTGCGGTGCGGACGCTGGAGCGCAAACCGCTGGACAAGGACATCCAGCGGTACGCCCCGGAGCCCCTCCTGATCTGTGGACCCAAGGAGGACGGCTACGACAACACGGCGAAATTCGACGCCACCGGAAGTTTCGCGCCGCAGGGCTGGTCACCGGCGTTCAACGTTGAAGCGGGCAAGTGATGGGTGCCAATGCCTTTGCGTTGACCGGCAACGTCGTCACCATGACCGCAGCGCCCAACGCGCGCGTCGTCTATGTCGAGGACGGCAAGATCGTCGGCGTCGGTGACCAGGGTTACGCCGGCGAACTGCAGCGGCGCGGAGTCACCGTCCACGATCTGGGCGGGCGGACGATCCTTCCGGGATTCATTGACCCTCATCTACATTTCGCCCAGTACGCGGCCGGAACCCACCGGGGCATCGACTGCCGCGTACCGGCGTGCAAAACCATCTCTGACGTTCTCGATGCCCTGCGGACCGGGCTGAACGCGGGCCGGACGGTCGGGGACTGGCTCATCGGTTACGGCAACTTGTTCTTCGACCAAAAAATCGCCGAACGCAGGCTGCCGACCCGGCTGGAACTTGACTCGGTCAGCAGGACGACTCCCATTGTCCTGCACTGCGGCGGCCACGTGTCCGTGCTCAATACCCCTGCCCTGGCCTTGGCCGGGGTGGAGCGCTTTATCACCGGCGGCGAGGGCCTGTGGGGCAGTCCCGTGGTCCACCTTGACGACGCCGGGCAGCCGACCGGCGTCGTTGCAGAGATTGACGGCCTGCTGCCGATTCCGGAAAGCAGCGTCGAGGAACTGACGCGCTTCTATTCCGATACCTTCCACAACGACTTCCTCGCCCATGGCGTTACGTCACTCGGTGAAATGGCCGAATCAGCACGTAACGTGGAAGCGCTGGACGCGGCGGTCGCGGCCGGCAGTCTCAACGGACGGATCGCGCTTTACGCCATGGCACCGTCGCTGCTCCCGGTCGCGGCGGCGTGCGACTGGGTGGCCGGCTTTTCCTCACGCAGCGGGCCCGAACGTGTCTGGGCCCGGGGAGTCAAGGTGTTCGCAGACGGGGGATACTCCGCACGCAATGCGGCCAGCCTCGACGACTACTCCCGCGACCACGGCCATCGCGCCGGATACAGGGGCAAACTCAATCTCTCCCGCGGCGCCCTGATGGAAGCCATCAGGACTGCGCGCCACAAAGACGTGCAGATTGCCATCCATACCAACGGCACCAGGGCGCAGCGCGAAGCGATCGAGGCCATTCTTGCCGTGGGCGACGCCCACGACCATCCGCCAGTGCGCATCGAGCACTTGGGCAATGTGCTGGACTCGGTGGAGGAGATCGCATCATGGCGCGCGGCCAACGTGATCCCCGTGATGCAACCGGGCTTCCTGCACAACTTCATCGGTGACTACCTGCCCATGCTTTTCCCCGCCACGGGCAGCACGGGAAGGCTTCCGCTGCGGACCGTGCTGCACGAAGGCGTATCGCCCGTCATCAGCTCGGACATCACTCTCGGCGGAGAACCGGGAGCGACGAATCCCTTACACACCATCTGGTCGGCGGTGTCCCGAAGAAGCTACTGGGGGAACCACATCGAACCGGAAGAATCCATCTCGGTGGCGCAAGCTCTCAGGTTGCACACGATCGAAGCGGCGAAAGCCATCGGGCTCGACCAAGTGGCCGGTTCCCTGGAGCCCGGAAAAGCCGCGGACATGGTGGTTCTGGACAGGGACCCGCACACCGTTCCCGAAGCGGAGTTGAAGGACATCCGGGTGGAACGCACATACGTCAACGGAGTCCTGGCGTATTCAGGAGGTGAGAAGGCATGACCGCCAACCCGTTAGTGGCCATCCGTAATGTCAGCAAGAAGTTTGCCGGTGTCACGGCACTCAGCGATGTCTCCTTCGAGATCAAGCGCGGCGAAATCCATGCGCTCATGGGCGAGAACGGCGCAGGCAAGTCAACGCTGATCAAGATTCTCTGCGGAGTCCACAAGGCTACGAGAGGATCAATAGCCCTGGACGGTGCCGAAATAGTTTTCGACGGCCCCCAGGACGCCGAAAAGGGCGGGATCCGGACCGTGTTCCAGGAACTGAACATCGTCCCGCAGCTTTCGGTAGCCGAGAACATCTCCCTGGGTTCACTGCCTCTCAAGTCCGGCCTCGTTGACCGGAAGAAGATGCTCGAGCGCGCCGCCGACGCCCTGTCTGGGTTGGGGGCAGACCTGCCGCTGGAAGCCCGTGCCGGTGACCTGCCGCGTTCCTCCCAGCAGCTGATCGAGATCGCCCGTGCCCTGATGGGTGAAGCGAGGCTCCTGATCCTGGACGAACCCACGGCTTCGCTGGGCGAGAACGAGAGCCGGCAGCTGCTGAGCATCGTAACCGGGCTGGCCCGGCGAGGTGTCGCCATTCTCTATGTCACGCACCGCATGCATGAAGTGGAGGCCATTGCCGACCGCGTCTCCGTCCTCCGAGACGGGAAGTTCATCGAAACTCTCAATGCACCGATGGACGAAGCCATCATCGTCGAAAGGATGATCGGGCGCCCGGCGAGCTCGCTCTACCAGCACTCGAGACGGGAACCTGGGCGGGAACTCCTCGTGGTTTCCGGGCTCGGAAGCGCAACCCTGCGCGATGTTTCAATGACCGTGCGCGCCGGCGAGGTCGTCGGCGTCGCCGGCCTGCTCGGGTGCGGGAAATCAGACCTGGCCCGGGCCTGTTTCGGGCTGCACCCGGTCCAGGACGGCGGCATTAAGCTCGACGGCGAGCAGATCGCCAGACCGTCACCGGCAGGAATGCTGGAGCGCGGGCTCGTCTATTATCCTTCGGACCGGCGCACCGAGGGCCTTGTTTTGGGCCGCCCGCTCTTCGAATCCATGACCATGGGTTCCCACCGGCCCGCGCGGATCACCAGGAAGGGTTTCCTGAGGACACAGAAAGAATATGAACTGGCGCACAGCATCGCCGAGGAGCTGGACCTGCGACCCATGCAGCTTGACCGGACGTCCGGGAAGTTCTCGGGCGGCAACCAGCAAAAAGCCGTTTTGGCCAGGGGCCGGATGCGCACGGCGAAAGTCCATCTGTTCGATGAACCGACGGTGGGAATCGACGTCGGAGCGAAGGCCGATGTTTACCGTCTGATCGACAACTATGCCGATGCCGGCCACGGCGTGGTGGTGATCTCCTCCGACCTGACGGAGATCATCGGCGTCAGCGACAGGGTCTACGTCATGCGCGAAGGCCGCATCGCCGCCCACCTGACTGGCGCCGACATCACAGAAGAAAACATTGCCAGGTCATTCTTCGCCGCAGCCCCGGCGTGAGCCCCTCCCTTCCCATCTCTTAAGGAGAAAAACCTTTGACGACAACACTTAGTCCGGAACGCACAGTAACCCCGGCCACCGCCCGGCGCAGCCTGCAGTTCATCCTGACCACCGGCCTCCTGCCCGCCCTGCTGATCCTGATGTGCGTTGTCTTTGCCATCGTGGAACCGCGCTTTGTGGACGGGTCAAACCTTCTCAACGTTGCCCGCCAGTCCGTTTTCCTTCTCCTCATCGCCATGGGGCAGATGATCGTACTGATCAATGCGCAGTTGGATCTGTCCGTCGGTGCAACCGTCGCGCTGACAAGCGTGGTGGTGGCCTCCGTGACCGCGGCAAGCTCCGGCGGACCGGAAAGCGTCCTGCTGGGACTGGGGGCCGGGCTCCTGCTCGGCGTAGTGATTGGACTGGTGAACGGCTGCATCGTGGCATTCTGGAAGGTTCCGTCCTTCATGGCCACGCTCGGTTCCACTTCTGTGCTGACAGGCCTGGCCCTGATCATTTCCAAGGGTGCCCCCATCATCGGGCTCCCGATGATATTTTCCGATGCGCTGGCCACCTCCTCCGTTCTGGGGATTCCGGTTCCTGTGCTCCTCGGTGTCGTTATCGCCATCGGAATGGGCATCTTTATGTCGCGCACCGTGCCCGGACGCAATATGTACGCCGTCGGAGGCAACCGGGCTGCGGCGCTGGTGGCGGGAATCAACGTGAGGAAAACAGTCATACTGGCGTTCGTCCTGTGCTCCGTTCTCGCTTCCTTGGCTGGGATCCTCCTCACCGCCCGTGTGGGTTCGGGAGAAGCATCGCTGGGTGCAAGCTTCGTGATGCTGTCCATCGCCGCTGCCGTGCTCGGTGGCACCTCGCTCTTCGGCGGTGAAGGCGTTCTGTGGCGCGTCGTACTCGGTGTCCTCTTCCTGGGCGTGCTGAGCAACGGCATGAACTTGCTCCACGTCTCCAGCTACATCCAGGAGCTTGTCATTGGCATGGTCCTGATCGCCGCCGTAGCCGCTGAAAGGCTCAAGAGAGTGGCATGAGGGCACTCTCGGTTCCACCACAATCCCACTGATATGGTCATGTACTGACCGGCCGTCATCGGGCAGGCACAATCGGCGAAGGAGTAATCGGCATGGAAGACGCGGAGCCTACGGCCAACTCCGGAGGCACCCCCGCCGCCACATCCCCTGGCCCCAGTATCCGCAGAATCCGCAGGTCCAAGGACGTGACCCTTCTCGAGCTGGCGCGTCAGACAGGGCTTTCCGAGGGGTTTATTTCCCAGATCGAAAGGCAAAAGGCCAACCCATCCTTCTCGTCGCTGTTGCGGATAGCAGGGGCCCTGAATGTTCCCATGTCGCTGCTGCTCGCCGAATCTGATGAAACAAATTTGGCGGCCAGCCCCGCTCCCCGGGCGCTCGTAAAGCACCCGTCCGGCGTTTACCGGGACCGGCTCGTCACTCCTGCGAACGCAAAAACGATCCAGGTCATCGAAGCGGTGCTGGAACCCGGCGAGGGCTCACGGGTGGCACCGTACGCGCACCCGGACGAGGAAGAATGTCTCGTCATGCTGGACGGGCAACTCGAGCTCCAATCAGGGGAGACCGTCTACAACCTGCAGGCAGGCGAATCCGTCCTGATCGACCCCGGAACGCCGCACTCTTACCGGAACCCAGCGTCAGTACCGGCACGCTGGCTCTGGATCTCGGCAACACAGGCCGCTCACCGGCACTAGGCTGCTATGGTTCCCGGTTCCCCCGCTGCAAGGCTTGCGCCTGGACGCGTGGGAACCGGGCGTTGCGCTGATTCTCGCCGGGCGGATCTCGTCTGTCGTCGCTGACTGGATCAGACTCCCGGGGAGAGGCTGGGGATGGCGGGCTAGGCGACACGCGTGCAGCGTTGGGCAGACACAGCTCACGCTGACGCTCGGGAAGCCCATCACTCCGGGCATCTCCACTAGGGCACTACTCAAGCTGCGGCGTATGACCCTCGCGCCGAACTCGCAAAAATGCGGTGCCCTGGTGCCAGGGCTGGACGTTACTAAAGAAATACTTGCGCCAACCCGGCGCTAGCAATGAATCCATTAAGGAGAAGCATGTCCACGGCCCTAGAGCGTGAGAATGAAATATTGTCGACTGTCCCGACTGGCCTGCTCATCAACGGCGAGTGGCGTCCGGCGGCCTCCGGCGAGACCTTTGAGGTCGAGGACCCGGCCAGTGGAAAGATCCTGCTGAGTATCGCCGATGCCGGAGTGGAGGATGGCGCCGCAGCCCTGGACGCGGCCGCCGCTGCCCAGGAGTCCTGGGCCAAGGTGCCGCCGCGGGAGCGCGGCGAGATCCTGCGCCGCGCCTTTGAACTGGTCACCGAGCGCGCCGAGGACTTCGCGCTGCTGATGACCCTGGAAATGGGCAAGCCGCTGGCCGAGGCACGCGGCGAGGTCACCTATGGCGCCGAGTTCCTGCGCTGGTTCTCCGAGGAAGCCGTCCGTGCCTTCGGCCGCTATTCTGTCTCCCCGGATGGCAAGTCCCGCCTCTTGGTGACCAAGAAGCCCGTGGGCCCGTGCCTGCTGATCACGCCGTGGAACTTCCCGTTGGCCATGGCCACCCGCAAGATCGCCCCCGCTGTCGCGGCCGGCTGCACCATGGTCCTCAAGCCGGCGAAACTTACCCCGCTCACGTCCCAGCTATTCGCGGCGGTGATGCAGGAAGCGGGCCTGCCCCCTGGGGTGCTCAACGTCATTCCCTCGTCCAGCGCGGGTGCGACCACCGGTCCGCTGATCAAGGACGCCCGGCTGCGGAAACTTTCCTTCACCGGGTCCACCGAGGTGGGCCGCCGCCTGCTCTCCGATGCTTCGGAAACAGTGCTGCGGACCTCGATGGAGCTGGGCGGCAACGCCCCGTTCGTGGTGTTTGAGGATGCCGACGTCGATGCCGCCGTCGCCGGGGCCATGCTGGCCAAGCTGCGGAACATGGGC
>NZ_BAEG01000039.1 GCF_000238915.1 Arthrobacter globiformis NBRC 12137
ACCCTTCGGCTGTACCGGCCCGCACCGACTGTGGCCTTCGGCCAGCGCGACACCCGCCTGCCCGGCTTCGGCGCCGCCGCCCAGGCCTGCCGCGACCTGGGGTTCGAACCGCTGATCCGCAAGGCCGGAGGCCGCGCCGCCGCCTACCATGAGGGCACCTTGATCATCGATCACGTGGAGCCGCACAGTGACGCGATCGCCGGAGCCAAGGGCCGTTTCGCATTTTTCGGCGAGATGCTCGCGGGGGCACTCCAAAGCGTTGGCGTGCACGCCGCCGTCGGCGAGATCCCGGGGGAGTACTGCCCGGGTGAATACAGCGTCCACGGCTTCGCGGATGAGGCTCCGGGCCGCCGGGTCAAGCTGGTGGGTACAGCCCAGCGCGTGGTGTCCGGCGCCTGGCTGTTCAGCTCCGTCGTCGTGGTGGAGGACTCGGCGCCGATCCGCGAGGTGCTGACGGCCAGCTATGCGGCCCTGGGGCTGGACTGGGATCCGGCGACTGCCGGCGCGGTCAACGACCTTGTGCCCGGCCTTGACGTGCAGGCCATCGAGGAGGCTGTGGTCCGCACCTACGCGGAGTACGCCACGCTGGGCCAGGCGGACTTCAGCAGTCTCCGCGCCTGACTCTGCGCTGTGACACCGGCGCCGCCAAGCTTCGGTCCGCCGGGGTGCGGCTCTTCGGCCCGTTCTGTTGAGTGGCTGCTATTCGGTGGCCGGGGGGATTTGGCAGATCATGAGGACGTTTCCGTCCGGGTCCCGGAAGTTGAACCACTGGTCATCGTTGACGTCGGTGAGTTCCACGCCCCGGGTTTTCATGAACACGTGGGCCGCATGGATGTCGGCGGTGTTGAAGTGGAACGCAGGAACCTGGAAAACCGCGCCAGGGGAGTAGATCCTGCTGTCCAGGACGAGGCCGGCCCCCTCCATGGGGAGTATGTACAGATGGTCCAGCAGGACCTTGTCGTCTGCGGGCACGCCCAGCATGCCGCAGTACCAGTCGCGGGCTTCCTCGATATCGCTGACGGGGACGAAGACGGTGCCGATCTGCGGGGAAACTGGATTCACAGCAATCCTTTGGAACGCGGGAAGGAACTCGAACTGTAACGCGCCGGACTGGCAATCGCCAGATGCGTCGCCGGGTCCGGAATTTTCGTACCCAGACCTGTCGATTTCAAACGCAGACGAGAGGACGATTAAGGGACAGCCGCTGAGAAGGAGGTCGGTGATGTGCTATTCATCGCGGGCGGATTTTGGCTGGGACACCCGAAAGGATACCGTCCGAACGCCTGAGGCGCACCGGGCCCCGGTACCGACGGAAGCTGCGCCCGGGAACCCGCTGCCTGTGGACCATCCGCAACCCCGGACCCACGCGGACGACACCAGGCTGTGGGCCTTCCTGGCCCGCCGCAAGGAACCCCGCCGCCAGGAAGCCCGCCGCCAGGAAGCCCGCGCGCCCAGGCCGATCCAGGACCGGATCGGCGAAAAGGTCTGATCCTGGGGACCAGAAACAGCAAATGGAAACAGTAAAGGCACCGGTCTTCCGGTGCCTTTACTGTTTGAACGTAGTGCGGCGTCAGCCTTAAGCGGCGAGCCTGTTCTTGACCTCTGCTGCGGACGGGTTCGTGGCAGCCGTGCCGTCCGGGAAGAGGACGGTGGGGACGGTGCGGTTGCCGCCGTTGATCTGCTCCACGAGCTCGGCCGTGCCGTCGACCTCTTCGATGTTGATCTCGGTGTAGCCGATGCCCTGGGCGTCCAGCTGCTTCTTCAGCCGGTTGCAGTAGCCGCACCAGGTGGTCGAGAACATGGTGATGGTGCCGTCTTCGGGGGTAAAGTCCACGGGCTCTCCTCTGATTGATATGGTCCTGTCGGTTTCCCTCCCCACAACCGTAACCCGGGCACCGGTATTCCCCAGCCTCTGTTGCAATGGCATGCTGGTGCCATGTGTGGACGTTACGTCATGGCCCGGGCAGTGGGGGATCTGCTGGCCGAATTCGACGCCGAACTTGAGAACGAAACCGAAATCCCGCCGTCGTGGAACGTTGCGCCCACCGACGGCGCGCCCATTGTGCTTGAACGGCTGATCGACGGCGACACGGTCCGCCAGCTGCACGTCGCCCGCTGGGGTCTGGTGCCATCCTGGGCGAAAAGCCCGGGCATCGGAGCGAAGATGATCAATGCCCGGAGTGAGTCGGTCCTTGAGAAGCCGGCGTTCCGCAAGGCCGTGCAGTCGAGGCGCTGCGCGGTCCCTGCGGACGGATACTACGAGTGGAAGCAGGGCGAGGGCCGCAGCAAGCAGCCCTATTACGTCCACCCCCGGGACGAGTCCGCCATGGCCTTCGCCGGACTCTACGAGTGGTGGAAGGATCCGACCCTGCCGCCGGGCGAACCCGCGCAGTGGATGCTGTCGATGTCCATCATGACGGCGGACTCGCCGCCGGCGGGAACTGAAGGCACGGTGTTCGCCGAACTCACAGCGCTCCACGACCGCGTCCCGCTGCCCATGAGCCGCGACACCATGGCTGCCTGGCTCGACCCCCAGGCGGACGACGCCGCCGGCCTGGTGGACCTCGTCCGGTCAGGCGTCAAGGACGTAGCCGCCGGCTGGCGGGTGGATTCCGTGGGCAAGGCGGTGGGCAACGTCCGCAACAACTCCCCGGAGCTCATCGAGCCTGTGGAGGCACTCTTCTGAGTTAGCCTCCTGGATAAGCGGACCCGGGCCGAACCAGACCCAAGCCCGCAATCGGACGGGTCCTGCAATCAGACGGTGACCTGGCCGCCGTCGTCCACTGTCCAGGTGGGGTTGAACGCAATTTCCCAGCGGAAGCCGTCCGGATCGGCGAAGTATCCGGTGTAGCCGCCCCAGGGCTGGGTCTTGGCAGGGGCCACGACGGCGGCGCCGGCAGACTCTGCCTGCGCCATCACCTGGTCCACCTGCTCGGCGCTGCCGACGTTGTGGCTGAGCGTGATGCAGGGAACGGCAGCGGGAGCGTCGACGGCGGCTTCGGCCTGCATCTGCCCGGCATCCCACAAGGAGAGAATCAGGCCGTGGTTGGCCTGGATGAAGACCACCTCGTCGGGAACCTCCCGGTGGACCGGCCAGCCCAGGCCGTCCACGTAGAAGCGCCGGGAGGCGGCCACGCTGCGCACTCCCAATGAAATAAAATCGACTCTGGGCTGCATGGTTCGATACTGTCATGACCATGCCCACAAATCACGGAGACGAGAAAAACGCCCAGGCTGACCGGGAACAGCTCGCTGCCGTGCGGGTTGCGGTGGATGAGGTGGACGAGCAGATCGTCACGCTGATCGCCCGGCGCGAGCGCCTGATCCGCATCGCGGGAACCCTGAAGGGTGACGACGCCGAAGTGCGGGCGCCGGGGCGCGTGGAGCGGGTCATCGAGCATGTGCGCTCGGCCGCCGAGAAAAAAGAAATAGACCCGGACATCGTGGAAAGCACGTACCGGGCCATGATCTCGAAGTTCATCGAGCTTGAGATGAAAATCCACAACGACAACAGCTGAGCTGTTGTTAGGCACGCCCGGCTGTTGTCAGGCGCGCCGCGGCGCAGGGTCGGCTGTCCCGGGCTGGTGCCCGGTGCAGCTCGCGGGGGCGCTGACCCTTTAAAGCTTCTCCTCGACGGGCACGCCGGACTGGAATTCCCGCCCGTCGGCCTCACTGAACGCAGACATGAGGTGGCTCTTGTCCAGTCCCAGTACCGTGCTCATGGGGAAGTTGCCCGTGATGGTGTTGCCCGAGTGTTCAACGCTGCTGAGGTCGAAATTCTCCTCCGTGCCGTCATGGCTGAAGGAGTAGATCGAAACCGCCTCGCCGTTCATGAACTCGATTCCCAGCCTCCGTTGATGTGAATAATCCGGAGTGGCAGCCACGAGCCCCACAACAAAGGCGCCCGATGCTGGAATGTTGCCGTCGATATCGAACTTGGCCACCAATGTGCTTTCTTTGGCGGCGATGCTTACCTGCTTCAGGAGCGCGTCATTGGAACTCATGGGACCATCCTGCCCTGTGAGCCGCCGTCCGTCCACACCCATCTAGGTTTTGTCGCCCGCCCGGCGTAAACTGGAATCATTCGAATACATATTCGAATGACTGCGGATTTTCTGCAGAATCAGATTGGTATCCGGAGGCACCCATGGGAACGTTCAGCGAGTCTGTTGACGTCGTCTGCGCACCTGCCGGTGAGCCGGCGGAGCTTCGGTGGGGCGGCAGGGACTACCTGGTCTGCGCTGAACCCCTGCGCTGGTACGAACGCCGCCAGTGGTGGGCCGAAGAGCGGCGTGCTCCGCTCGGAAGCGGCCCCGGGCTTGTGGACCATGAGATCTGGCGGGTGCAGGTCCTGCCTGCCGGCCGAAGCAGTCCGCCGGAAACTCCGGCTGCAGAACCGACTGAACCTCTAACCCTTGACCTGGTGCGGCACGCCGGCAGCGGACGCTGGCGGCTGATCCGGATCCACGACGCCCTCCGGCCCAAAGACGCACTCCAGCACAAATCAGCATGAGCTTCACTCACCTTCACGTGTCCACCGCCTTCAGCGCCCACTATGGTGTCTCCTGGCCGGATGAACTCGCCCAGGCAGCCGCTGCCCAGGGGGCAACCGCCCTCGGCTGCACGGACCGCGACGGCCTGTACGGCACCGTAAAACACCTCAAGGCCTGCATGGCTGCCGGAATTGATCCTGTGGTCGGCGTGGATCTGTCAGTGTTCGACGACGAGGGGGACCACGATCCCGGGGTGGCCGGTGCACGGGTTTCCAAAACCCGGTTTTCTGCTTCCCGCGTCACCGGGCGCGTCGTGATCCTTGCGCATGGCCACAACAACGGTGCGGGATACAAAGCACTGTGCCGGCTGATCTCCGACGCGCATGCCCGCACCACGGGCAAGGCCGGGGGAACGGTGCCCGTTGCTGTCACCAGGGCTGAACTGGCCTCACGCGTCCTGGATCCGGAAACCCTGAAACCGGTGCTCACCGTGCTGTTGGGCCCGGATTCCGACGTCGGCACCGCGCTGGGCGGGCGGCGGTACCTTCGGCCCCGCACCCTTTTCAAGGCCTGGCTGGACGCCATGCCGGCCGGAAGCGTCGCGGCAGAGATCGTCACCCACCTCAGTGCTCCGGGGGAGCCGTTAAGCACCGCCCATGCGGTCCGCATGCTCAAGCTGGCGCAGGAATACGGCGTGCCGGCGGTGCTCACCAACGCAGTACGCTACTGCGAGGAGGACGGGGCGGCCACCGCCGATGTCCTGGATTCGGCCCGCACCCTGAAGTCGCTTCCCGAACTGTCCGCCGCCCCGCTGCTTCAGCCCAACGGGCAGGGCTGGCTGAAAACCCCGGACCAAATGGTGGAACTGGGCAAGGAAGTCATCCATGCTGCCGGTTACGGGGCCGCAGATCTCCAGGTGCTGCTCGCGCAGACCGAGGCGCTCGCGGACCGTTGCCGCATGGATCCCGTGTCTGACATGGGCTGGAAGCAGCCGGTGGTGCCTGAAGCTGCCGTCATCGGCATTGAAGGGGATCCGCTGGCGGAACTGGCCCAGCGCTGCGAAGCCGGAATCACGCGGCGGTTCCCCGGCATCTCCGGGCAGGCGGAAGCGGACATGCGGGCACGGCTGCAGCATGAACTGAAGATCATTGCCCGCCTCGGCTTTGCCTCCTACTTCCTCACCGTGGCCGAGGTTTCCCGCATGATCCTGGACATGGGGGTGAGGGCGGCAGCCCGGGGATCGGGGGCTTCCAGCCTGGTGAACTACCTGATCGACATCAGCCAGGTGAACCCCCTCCAGCATGACCTGATCTTCGAACGGTTCCTCTCCGGCGACCGGTCAACGCTGCCTGACATCGACATCGACGTTGAAAGCGCTGAGCGGCACAACGTCTACCGGAAGATCTTTGACCGGTTCGGCTCCCAGCGCGTCACGCTGATGAGCATGCAGAACGGCTACCGCGCTCGCGGTGCGGTGCGGGACGCCGGCATGGCATTGGGGATGGACGACGGCGATGTCGGCGAGATTGCCAAGCAGCTGTGGCGCTTTTCGGCACGGAAGTTCCGGGAGGCACTGGAGGAAAAGCCGGAACTTCGCGAGTTCGCCGGACGGGTGGAACAGCGGAACTTCTCGGAGAACCAGCAGCTGGACCTGCTGGTGGACCTCACCGAACGGCTGGACCGGCTTCCGCGCCACATCTCCATGCACCCCTGCGGGGTGATCCTCGGTGATGCCACCCTGCTGGACCGGACACCCGTCCAGCCCAGCGGCCTTGGCCTGCCCATGAGCCAGTTCGACAAACACGACATGGACCCCATGGGCATGCTGAAGCTGGATGTCCTGGGAGTCAGGATGCAAAGCGCCATGGCCTTTGCCGTGCGGGAGATCATCCGCATCCATCCCTCCAAGGCTGAAGTGGTGGCAGCCGGAGCCCACCCCGTTGCCACAGATGGCAGCGGTCCGGACTACATTGCCGAGGACGGCCTGATCGATCTCAATGCCGTGCCCCTGGATGATGAGCCGACGTATGAGCTGATCAGAAGCACCCACACACTGGGGTGCTTCCAGATCGAATCACCGGGCCAGCGGGAGCTGGTGGGCAAGATGGCCCCGCGCGAATTCAACGACCTCATCATCGACATCTCACTGTTCCGTCCGGGGCCCATGAAATCTGACATGGTCAGGCCCTTCCTGGAACACCGGCACGGCTTCGCGCCAGAAACTTATCCGCACCCGGACCTGAAGCCGGTACTTCAGGAAACCCACGGGGTGACGGTCTTCCATGAGCAGATCCTGCGGACCTTTGACGTGATGACCGGCTGCGGGCTGGCAAAGGCCGACGAATTCCGCAGGGCGTTGAGCAATGACGTCTTGGAAGGGCAGGTTGAGGAGTTTTTCCGCCGCGAGGCCAAAGCCAGGGGATATCAGCCGGACGTTGTGGACAAGGTGTGGGGCACCCTGAAATCGTTCGCCAGTTTCGGGTTCTGCAAAGCCCACGGCGCAGCCTTTGCCGTGCCCACGTACCAGTCGGCCTGGCTGAAGGCCCACCATCCGGAAGCGTTCCTCGCCGGCCTGTGGGAACACGATCCCGGAATGTACCCCAAGCGCCTCCTTGTGGCCGAAGCACGTCGCATGGGCATCCCCATTCTTCCGCTGGACATCAACCGCAGCGGCGCGGAGTACCGGGTGGAGCGCGTCGCGGAAGGCCCGGACCGGGGAAAGCTGGGCATCCGGCTGAGCCTCAACGGCATCTTCGGGCTTTCCGGTGCTGAGCTGAAGCGGATCGTTGCAGGCCAGCCCTATGACTCGCTGGCGGATCTGAGGGCACGCTCCAGGCTGAGCAAGCCCAGCATCAAGCGGCTCGCCCAACTGGGTGCCTTTGACACCCTGCACCGGGAATCCGGCGGGACAGCGAACCGGGCAGACCTTGTCCACCACCTGCAAAGCCTGCAGAGCAAGCCGGCAAAGAAAGGCGCCGACATCATTGAGGGGCAGCTCGCGTTGCCGCTGGGGGATGTCGAGTTGCGGAATGTCAAGGCCGGGCTGCCGGAGCCCACCATGGTGGAGAACGTCCGGGCGGAACTTGACCTGATGGCTGTTGATGTCAGTGAACACCTGATGTCCAGCCACCGCCCGCTCCTGGACCGGCTTGGCGTCACCACGGCGGACAAGCTGCTAGGGCTGCGCAACGGCACGGAGGTCCTGGTTGCCGGTGTCCGCATCGCCACCCAGACCCCGCCCATGCGCGGCGGCAGGCGGGTGGTCTTCATCAGCATCGATGACGGCACCGGGTGCGTGGATTCCGTGTTCTTCCACGAGGCGCAGGAGCACGCCGGCCCGCTGCTGTTCGGCACCCGGCTGCTGCTTATCCGGGGAACCACCCGGCGGACCGGCCCGCGCGGCATCAGCCTCAGCGCCAGCATGGCCTGGGACCTCAGCCGGGTGGACACCCTGCCGTTCCCTGAACGGGATGCCGCTGAACGGGATACCGCTGAACGGGATACCGCTGAACGGGGCAACGGCGAAGCGGGAAACCGTGACCCGGGGACCGGCGAACCAGGAAGCATCGAACTGGAGTTCAGGCAGCCGGGGCCGCTGGAAGGCATCAGCAGGAACCTGGCCATCACCGGCCTGGGGAGCTGACCCGCCCCATCTGTTTTCCAATCGTTCCGGCTGGGTGCCGCCGTGGCGCTTTGGCTCGCCTCTTCCGCAACAGATAACATTGACGAGGCTGGCTGTGGTCCCCGTACGCCACAAGCTACGAAGCCTGAACTTTGAATAGGAGACACCCGTGTCAGATGCCCAGCAGATCACCCTCATCGTCGATGGCGAAGAAATGAAGGTGACTACCGGGACCACCGGCGCGGAACTCTTCTTTGAGCGCCGCGACGTCGTTGTGGCCCGTGTCGACGGCGAGCTCAAGGACCTGGACCAGCCACTTCCCGAGGGTGCCGAGGTTGAGGGCGTCACCATCGATTCCCCCGACGGGCTCAATGTGCTGCGCCACTCCACCGCCCACGTCATGGCCCAGGCCGTGCAGCAGTTGCGCCCGGACGCCAAGCTTGGCATCGGTCCGTACATCACGGACGGGTTCTACTTCGACTTCGACGTCGCCGAGCCCTTCACCCCGGAAGACCTGAAGACCCTGGAAAAGATGATGCTCAAGATCATCAACCAGAACCAGAAGTTCGTCCGCCGCGTCGTCTCCGAGGACGAGGCCCGCGAGGCCATGAAGAACGAGCCCTACAAGCTCGAACTGCTGGGCAAGAAGAACGACGCCGCGGACGCCGGCGAAGGCGTCAACGTCGAAGTCGGCGCCGGGGACATCACCATCTACGACAACGTCGACCGAAAGAGCGGGGACAGCGTCTGGTGCGACCTGTGCCGCGGCCCCCACCTGCCCAACACCAAGCTCATCTCCAACGCCTTTGCCCTGACCCGGTCCTCGGCCGCGTACTGGCTGGGCAACCAGAACAACCAGCAGCTGCAGCGCATCTACGGCACCGCGTGGCCCACCAAGGATGCCCTGAAGGCGTACCAGGAACGCATCGCCGAGGCCGAGCGCCGCGACCACCGGAAGCTTGGCGCCGAGCTTGACCTGTTCTCCTTCCCTGACGAGCTGGGATCGGGCCTGCCCGTGTTCCACCCCAAGGGCGGCATCATCCGCAAGGCCATGGAGGACTACTCCCGGCAGCGCCACGTGGACGCCGGCTACGAGTTCGTCTACACCCCCCACATCACCAAGGGGCACTTGTACGAGGTCTCCGGCCACCTGGACTGGTACAAGGACGGCATGTTCCCCGCGATGCACATCGACGCGGAACTGAACGAGGACGGCACCGTCCGCAAGCCCGGCCAGGACTACTACCTGAAGCCGATGAACTGCCCCATGCACAACCTCATCTTCCGCTCGCGCGGCCGGTCCTACCGTGAACTGCCGCTGCGGCTCTTCGAATTCGGCTCGGTCTACCGCTACGAAAAGTCCGGCGTGGTCCACGGACTGACCCGCGTGCGGGGCATGACACAGGACGATGCCCACATCTACTGCACTCGCGAGCAGATGAAGGACGAGCTCACCACCACACTGAACTTCGTCCTCGGCCTGCTCAAGGACTACGGCCTGGACGACTTCTACCTCGAGCTGTCCACCAAGAACGAGGACAAGTTCGTCGGCGACGACGCCACCTGGGAGGAAGCCACCCGCACCCTGGCCGAAGTTGCCGAGGCCTCCGGGCTGGAGCTCGTTCCGGACCCGGGCGGAGCTGCGTTCTACGGGCCCAAGATCTCGGTCCAGGCAAAGGATGCCCTGGGCCGCACCTGGCAGATGTCCACGATCCAGCTGGACTTCAACCTGCCTG
This sequence comes from Arthrobacter globiformis NBRC 12137, assembly GCF_000238915.1. GTDB lineage: Bacteria > Actinomycetota > Actinomycetes > Actinomycetales > Micrococcaceae > Arthrobacter > Arthrobacter globiformis. The sequence continues at coordinate 9,852 of NZ_BAEG01000039.1, forward strand.
AGCGTTTCGAACTCGAGTTCCAGGCCGCCGACGGCACCCGCCAGCGTCCCGTCATGATCCACCGGGCCCTGTTCGGCTCGGTGGAGCGGTTCATGGGCGTCCTCACTGAGCACTACGCCGGCGCCTTCCCGGCCTGGCTCGCTCCCGTGCAGGTGGTGGGCATCCCCGTCGCGGAGGCCTTCAACGACTACATGTTCGACGTCGTCGACAAGCTCAAGGCTGCCGGTATCCGCGCCGAGGTGGACATCTCCTCGGACCGATTCCCGAAGAAGATCCGCACGGCCAGCAAGGACAAGATCCCGTTCGTGCTGATTGCCGGCGGTGAGGACGCGGAGGCGGGCGCTGTCTCCTTCCGGTTCCGGGACGGCAGCCAGGACAACGGCGTGCCCGTGGCCGAGGCTGTCCAGCGGATCGTGGACGCCGTCCGCAACCGGACCAGCTAGCCGCGGCGGAGGGGAACACGTGCAGGACAACACAGGGTCGGGCTATCCGGGCGACGCGGAAGTGACGGACGATTTCGGCCTCGCCGGAGTTCCGGATGCCTTCCAGCGGCTGTGGACTCCGCACCGCATGGCCTACATCAAGGGCGGCCAGCACCAGTTCAAGAACGCGGACGACTGCCCGTTCTGCATCGCGCCGGCGCGCACCGATGAGGAGTCGCTCATCGTGTACCGGGGGCGCACGAGCTACGTGGTGCTCAACCTGTTCCCCTACAACCCCGGCCACCTGCTGGTGTGCCCCTACCGCCACGTCCCCGATTACACGGACCTGACGGTGGAGGAGACCGCCGAATTCGCCGACCTGACGCAGACCGCCATGCGCGTGCTGCGGAAGGTGGCCAATCCCGGCGGCTTCAACCTGGGCATGAACCAGGGTGTCGTCGGCGGGGCCGGCATCGCGGGGCACCTGCATCAGCACATCGTTCCGCGCTGGGGCGGGGACGGAAACTTCTTCCCGATCATCGCCCAGACCAAGGCGATCACGCAGACGCTCGACGAGGTCCGCCAGCAGGTTGCCGACGCCTGGCCCGGGGAGACGCATGCTGAATAGGCATGCCCGCGGGTTCTTCACCGCGCTGTTTACCCCGCTTGCACGCTGGCTGCTGAAAATTGGCGTTTCGCCGGACGCCATCACCATTGTGGGGACTGCCGGCGTGGTGGTCGGGGCCCTGGTGTTCTATCCGCTGGGCCAGCTGTTCTGGGGGACCGTCTTCATCACGGCGTTCATCTTTTCCGACGTCATCGACGGCATCATGGCCCGGATGCAGAACCTCGGCGGCCGCTGGGGCAATTTCCTGGACTCCAGCCTGGACCGGCTGGCTGACGGTGCCCTCTTTGCCGGCCTGGCCATCTGGTTTTTCACCGGCGGAGCAGACACACCCATAGCCATTGCCGCCGTCGTCTGCCTGGTTCTTGGCATGGTGGTTTCCTATGTCCGGGCGAAGGCCGAATCCCTTGGTTTCCAGGCGAACGTGGGCATAGCCGAGCGTGCTGAACGGCTGGTTTCGGTCCTGGTGATTACCGGCCTGACCGGTGTTGGGCTGCCGCCCGTGGTGCTGCTGGCGACTCTGGTGCTGCTGGCCGCGGCGAGCCTTGTCACGGTGGTCCAGCGCGTCCTGGCCGTGCGCGTCCAGTCGCTGGAAGACTCCGAACAAACCTGATTAAGCCGGGCTGCCGCGGTGGGACTAGTATTAGGACTGCCCGGTCAATGGATCCGGTAATCCGGTGTGTGCAAAAACGGCATGTCCTTGCCGCCTGCACTGCCGGCGAAGGTCATCTAGCTACCCATAGGGGTTTTTGTGTCTACACCTGATGTAAGCAACGAAGCCGGCTCGTCCGCCAACAGCGTGACGGGCAGCAACCGCGTGAAGCGCGGCATGGCAGAGATGCTCAAGGGCGGCGTCATCATGGACGTCGTCAACGTCGAGCAGGCCCGCATCGCCGAAGATGCCGGTGCTGTTGCCGTTATGGCGCTCGAGCGCGTCCCGGCCGACATCCGCGCCCAGGGCGGCGTGTCCCGCATGTCCGATCCGGACATGATCGACCAGATCATCGACGCCGTGTCCATCCCGGTCATGGCCAAGGCCCGCATCGGGCACTTCGTCGAGGCCCAGGTCCTGCAGTCCCTCGGGGTGGACTACATCGACGAGTCCGAGGTCCTGACCCCGGCCGACTACACCAACCACATCGACAAGTGGAACTTCACCGTTCCCTTCGTCTGCGGTTCCACCAACCTCGGTGAGGCGCTGCGCCGCATCAACGAGGGTGCGGCCATGATCCGTTCCAAGGGCGAGGCCGGCACCGGCGACGTCTCCAACGCCACCACGCACATGCGCCAGATCCGCGCCGAGATCAAGAAGCTTGCCTCGCTGCCCGAGGACGAGCTGTACGTCGCGGCCAAGGAACTGCAGGCCCCGTACGAACTGGTCAAGGAAGTTGCCGCCACCGGCAAGCTTCCGGTGGTGCTGTTCACCGCCGGCGGCATCGCCACCCCGGCCGACGCCGCGATGATGATGCAGCTCGGTGCCGACGGCGTGTTCGTGGGCTCCGGTATCTTCAAGTCCGGCAACCCGGCCCAGCGTGCGGCCGCCGTCGTGAAGGCCACCACCTTCTTCGACGACCCGGACGTCATCGCCAAGGCCTCCCGCGGCCTGGGCGAGGCCATGGTCGGCATCAACGTCGACGAGATCCCGCAGCCGCACCGCCTCGCCGAGCGCGGCTGGTAACAGCTCCAAAGCAGTTCGACGCCGGCCGGTCACCTTTTGGTGACCGGCCGGCGTCGTCGTTTTTTGGGTTACTCCAGGCCGCGGCGCTTGAGCAGGGGCTCGAGGGCGGCGTCGCGGCCGCGCAGCGTGCGGAATGACTCGAGCGGGTCCCGGCTGTTGCCGCGGGAGAGGAGTTCGGCGCGGAAACGCTCGCCGTTGGCCCGGCTGAGCCCGCCGTTCTCGGTGAACCAGTCCACGGTCTCGGCGTCCAGCACTTCGCTCCAGATGTAGGAGTAGTAGCCCGCAGCGTAGCCGTCGCCTGCGAAGATGTGCTGGAAGTAGCCCGTCCGGTACCGCGGGGGAATGAGGGGATGTGCCACTCCTGCGGCGGCCAGTGCTTTCGCCTCGAACTCGAGGACGTCCTCCGGAACGCCGTCGGCTTCCAGGACATGCCAGGCCAGATCCAGCAGCGCGGCGCCGAGGTACTCCGCGGTGGCGAACCCCTCGCCCCACAGGCGGGACTCGTTGAGCCGGTCGACGACGTCCTGGGCCAGGGGCTCCCCGGTGGCGTGGTGGCGGGCATAGTTGGCCAGCACCTCCGGCCACATGATCCACATCTCGTTGACCTGGGACGGGTACTCCACGAAGTCCCGCGGCACAGACGTGCCCGAGAACCGCGGGTAGGTGACATTGGAAAACAGGCCGTGCAGTGCGTGGCCGAACTCGTGGAACGCGGTGCGCACCTCATCGAGCGTGAGCAGCGTGGGCTCACCTGCGGGCGGCTTGGAGATGTTCAGGTTGTTGATGACCACCGGCCTGGTGCCCAGGAGCGCCGACTGGTCCACGAGCGAGTTCATCCATGCGCCGCCCCGTTTGGTTTCGCGGGTGTAGTAGTCGCCCAGGAACAGGCCCAGCCCGGTTCCGTCAGCGTCCCGGACCTCCCAGACCCGGACGTCCTCGTGGTAGCCGGCCAGGTCCTTGCGCTCATGGAAGGTGATGCCGAAGAGCGACGTGGCGGCAAAGAACACGCCGTCCGCCAGTACCCGGTCCAGCTCGAAGTACGGCCTGAGCGCCTGCTCGTCCACGGTGTAGCGTTCCCGCCGCACCTTGGCGGAGTAGTAGGCCCAGTCCCAGGCCTCCAGCGGGTGGCCGGCGCTCTCGGCCAGGGCGGCCGCCTCCGCGTCCGCGTTCCGCACGGCGGCGGGCGCCAGCCGGTTCAGCATGGTCCGCACGGCGCCGAGGTCCGGGGCCGTCTGCCGGTCCACCACGAGTTCGGCATAGTTGGCGAAGCCCAGCAGGGCGGCCTTTTCGGCGCGGAGCCGGACCATGGATTTCACGAGGTCGAGGACGTCGAGGTCTCCGCCGGAGCTGCCGCGGGCCACGGACGCCTCAAAGAGCCGCCGGCGCACGTCCCTGTTGTCCAGTGACGCCAGGGCGGGCTGGTTGCTGGGCTGGATGAGCGTCAGGAGGAACTTGCCCTCATGTCCGGCAACGCGGGCTGCTTCCGCGGCGCTGGCGACCTCGTCCCCGGGAAGGCCGGCGAGGTCATCGGCGCTGTCCAGCAGCAGGGCGGCGGACTTCATCGCTTCCTTGACGCGCTGGCCGAATTCCGTGCCCAGCCGGGACAGCTCGGCGTTCAGGGAACGGAGCCGGTCCTGGCCGGCGTCGTCCAGCTGAACGCCTGACTGGCGGAACTCTTTGAGGTACTCCTCGACGAGCCTGGCCGATTCGGCGTCCAGGCCCCCGGTATCCACGGCGTCGAACCGCTCATAGAGCGCCCGGTTAAGATAGACGGCGTCCTGATGGGCGGCGAAGCGGGGCGACAGTTCGGTTTCGAGCTTCCTGATTGCCTCGGAGGCGTCGGCGGATACCAGCGTGAAGAACGAGGCGGCGGCGCGATCCAGCAGGCGGCCGGACCTTTCCATGGCCATTGCGGTGTTCTCGAACGTGGCCGGCTCGGGGTTGTCCACGATGGCCTGGATCTCGGCCAGGTGTTCGGCGAGCCCGGCGTCAACCGCCCCGGCATAGTGGGCGTCGTCGATGTCGGCAAACGGCGGCAGTCCGAAGGGCAGGGCGCTGGGGGACAGGAGGGGATTGGTCATGAAGCAACCCTTTCATGCAGCTCTGCGGCGCACAATGTTTTGGCGGGCTCTGCGCACCGGTTGCCTGCCGTCGGCGAGCCCCGGACTTAGGCTGGGGTCATGGGGAACAAGAACGTGTCCGGCCGTGTGCGACCGATGGCCGCCGCCGCACTGCTGATGGTTGCGCTGACGTCCTGCGGCGTGATCGCCGAGCAGGCCCAGCCACAATCCGGCGGCCAGCCTTCGAGTGCGGCCGGCCAGCCGTCCGCCCCGGCGGCGCAGCCGGGCGCCGGTGACACTGCAGGCCAAACGCCGACGGCGGCCCCCACCCCGAGCGCCGAAATGACGCCCACGCCGGGTGCCGGCCCCGCGTGCAAGGCGGTCCGCTGCACGTCCGTCCTGGTCACCGGTGACATGCTGGTCCACACCCAGCTGTGGCAGCAGGCCCACGAGGACGCTGTGGCCGGCGGCGTCAAGGGACTCGACTTCGGTCCGCTGCTGGAAGGCCAGCGGCGCTACATCGAACAGAGCGACCTCGCCATTTGCCACCAGGAAACGCCGGTGGCCCTGCCCGGTGGCCCCTTCTCCGCGTATCCTTCCTTCAACGTCCCGCCGCAGATCGCCGCTGCCGCCAAGGCGGTCGGCTACCGGGCCTGCACCACGGCCAGCAACCACACCGTCGACCAGGGCCCTGAGGGCCTCGCCCGGACACTGGATGTGCTGGATGCCGCAGGGCTGGAGCACACCGGCTCCTACCGGACGCAGGCCGAGTCCCGGGGCATCCTCATCCTGCAGACGGACGCCGCCCGGATAGCGGTCATTGCAGGCACCTACGGACTCAACGGGCAGGTCCCGGAACAGCCGTGGCAGGTGGACATGCTCGACGCCCCCGCCATGATCGCCAAAGCCAAGGCGGCCAGGGAGCAGGGCGCGGACATCGTGCTGGCCGCCATGCACGCGGGGGACGAATACTCCAGCGCCCCCAACGCCCAGCAGCTGGAGGTGGCACACGCGTTGGCGGACAGCGGGGAGTTCACCATGATCTATGGACACCACACGCATTCGGTCCTCCCCATGGAAAAGTACAAGGGGACCTGGATTGCCTACGGGCTGGGCAACGGCGTGACGGAACTGTCGCCCACGTACGTCGTCAACAACGAGGGCCTGCTGCTCCGGGCCCAGTTCAGCCAGGACAGCACCGGCACATGGACTGCAGCCGACGTCGCCTGGGCGCCGTCAGTCATCGTCAGCGGCCCCTACCGCTGGTGCTCCGTGGCCGCGGACGCCCCGCAGGGCGTCTGCACCAGTCCCGCGGCCGACGCCGACACCCGGCTGCGGACCGAACAGGTGGTGGAGTCCATGAGTGCGGCGCAGGCCGGAGCCCACGAGCTGCTGGTCACCAAGGAGCGGTGATCTGGTCCGTTCGCTTCTAGCGCGGCCGGCGGGCCGCGTGCTCGCGGGCCAGGACGGCGTAGCGGTCATCCGGTTCGCCGGGAGTGAAGGTTCCGTACTTGCGTTCGACGGCGGTCCGGATCAGGAAGTCGGCGATCGCCGGGTTCTTGGGCAGCAGGGAACCATGCAGGTAGCTGGCCACGATATTGCGGTACCGGGCGCCCTCCTGGCCGTCGCTGCTGTTGTTGCCAGTGCCCTTCGCCACCGTCCCCAACGGTGCAACGCCGGGGCCAAGTGTGGTCTGGCCGCTGTGGTTTTCGTACCCCAGCACCTCGCCGAATTCGGCGGTGGTGACCTTGACGTTGCCGATCAGCCGCTCATCCGTGCCGTGGGTCTCCACGTCCAGAACACCAATGCCGGGAATGACCGGGCCCGAGCGGGTCTTGAAGAAGCGGCCGAACAGCTGGTAAAGCCCACAGATGAGCAGCATGGGGGTGCCGTCCTCGGCCATCCCCTTGAGGAGGCTGGCCCGTGACTGGAGGTCGTCCTGGATGACGAGCTGGCCGCTGTCCTGCCCGCCGCCGCCCAGGATGATGTCCACGCCCTCCGGGAACTCGTCGCCCACGTTGTACTCGAGCAGTTCCGGCGTGTAACCGTGCCATTTCAGGCGCTGCTGCAGCACCAGGGCATTGCCCCAGTCGCCGTAGATGTTCATCTCCCGCGGGTACAGCTGCAGGACCCGGATGGTCCCCTTTGACGCGCTGGTACCGGTGCCTGAATCGGGGGTCAAGAGACCACCTCCACTGTGGTGATTTTGGACAGCTCACGGCGGATGGCGAGCATCGCGGTGTAGGTGCAGAAGACCCGCTTCGGCTTGCCATTGCCCTTGCGGATGAAGTCGGCCAGGGCGGCCGGGATGTCAGTGCCCACCGCCCCGATCTGCACTTCGTCGTACTGGAGGCGCAGGGCCATGTCATACGCGCGGGAGCCGGTGACCTGGTCCACGCCTTCCGCGCGCAGGGAGTCAAAATCAACGTCCCACAGCCAGGACATGTCGCGGCCGTCGGCGTAGTTGTCGTTGATGGCAATCATGGTGGCGTAGCCGCCCGAGGGGAACGACTTGAGGCCCAGCCGGAAGCCGCTCGGGTTCTTGACCAGGACCAGATCCAGCGGGAGCCCGTCCACCGTGAGGCTTTCGCCGCGCCCGAACGCCGGGGCCACCTCGGACAGGGCCTTCAGCAGGGTGCTGTGGTCCGCCGTGGCGGCGCCGCTGCCACAGATGCTGCGGGCCAGGGCCAGCGCAGCCGCGGCGTTGAAGATGTTGTAGACGCCGCGGAGCTTCATCCCGGTGGTGACAGTGGCGCCGTCGTACTCAAAATCGGCGTCATCGGCACCCACCCGGCGAAGGACGACGTCGGCCTGCGGCCGGTCCGGCACCGCAGGCACGGGGCTGCCCGGCCCGGCCCGGAGTTCATCGTCGCTGGGGAAGGTGCCCAGCAGGGAGTCGTCCAGGCCGAAGTAGAGGACCTCGGGACCATGCAGCGTGTCGGCGATCCGGGCCACCCGCGGGTCCTCGCGGTTTAGCACCACAGTCCCCGTGGTCTTGGAAGCGATGTGCTGCAGGAGCTGGGCGGTCTTGTCGATCTCACCGAAACGGTCCAGCTGGTCGCGGAGGACGTTCAGCAGCAGACTGTAGCGCGGCGGGACGCGGTTGACGAAGTGCACGGCGTGGGCCTCGTCGAGTTCCAGCACGGCGATATCGGCATCGAGCCGTCCGCGCCAGTCGACGTCGCCGAGCAGTGCAGCGGCCACGCCCCGGGTGAAGTTGCTTCCGGTGCGGTTGGTGAACACCTTCAAACCCTGGCTTTCCAGCAGTTCCACCACCATCTTCGTGGTGGTGGTTTTGCCGTTGGTGCCGCTGACCACGGCGACGCCATGGGGGAGGGTGGACAGGGTCCGCTGCATGAAGCCGGGGTCGATTTTTTCGACCACCAGGCCGGGTAGTGCAGAGCCTCCGCCCCTGAGCCGGGAAACCCGGCGAACAAATTTGCCGAGCGGAACGCTGAGGGAAAACATGCTCTGTAATATATCCCAGCAACGGCATGCAATGTGGCGGACGGCCGGCGGCGGGAGCGGCTGCCCGTTGTCGGGACACTATGCTGTTTAGATGACCAATTCCCTTTCCAGCGCCCTTCCGCGCCCGGCCGGCGTGCCCCAAAAGCCCGGCACTGGGCTGCGCATCGGCGTTCTGGCGCTGCAGGGCGACTTCCGTGAGCACCTCCGGGCCGTCGAGACGGCAGGCGCCGCGGGCGTGGGTGTCCGCCGCCCCGCCGAGCTCGAAGGACTCGACGGACTCATCATCCCCGGCGGCGAGTCGACGGCCATCGACAAGCTTGCGCGCGCCTTCGACCTCGCCGGGCCGCTGCGCCAGCGGATCGCCGACGGCCTCCCGGTGTATGGCTCCTGCGCGGGCATGATCCTGCTGGCGCACGACATCGCCGACCCGGCCGCAGACCTCGCCGGCAACCCCCAGCAGACGTTCGGCGGCCTGGACATCACGGTGCGCCGCAACGCCTTCGGCCGGCAGCGCGAGTCCTTCGAGACCGACCTCGACTTCAAGGGCCTGGAGTTCAGCGCCACCGAAGACGGCGTCGCGCCGGTTCACGCGGTGTTCATCCGCGGCCCCTGGGTGGAGCGCGTCGGGCCCGGCGTTGAAGTCCTGGCGCAGGTGGAGCCGGCCGACCAGGAGCACGCCTCCCACGCGGCCGATCTGCAGGGGACAGCTAGAATTGTTGCAGTGCGTTCCGGCCAATTGCTGGCCACCTCCTTCCATCCGGAAGTGACAGGGGAGAAGCGCGTGCATGAACTTTTTATCCGCATGATCAGAGGAGAAGCGTAAAGCATGTCAGGCCACTCCAAATGGGCAACGACCAAGCACAAGAAGGCCATCATTGATAGCCGCCGGGCAAAGTCGTTCGCCAAGCTGATCAAGAACATCGAAGTCGCGGCCCGCATGGGCGGCCCGGACCTCGCGGGCAACCCCGGCCTCGAACTCGCCGTCACCAAGGCCAAGAAGACGTCGGTTCCGAATGACAACATCGACCGCGCCATCAAGCGCGGCGCCGGGCTCACCGGCGAGGTCGTGGACTACACGGAGATCATGTACGAATGCCGCGGCCCGCAGGGCTCCGCGCTGCTGATCGAGTGCCTCACCGACAACAAGAACCGGGCCGCATCCGAGGTCCGGCTGGCCATCTCCCGCAACGGCGGCACCATTGCCGACCCCGGTTCCGTGAGCTACCTCTTCACCCGCAAGGGCGTTGTCACCCTGCCCAAGAACGACCTTACCGAGGACGACGTCCTCATGGCCGTGCTGGATGCCGGCGCTGAGGAAGTCAAGGACAACGGGGACACCTTCGAGATCCACTCGGACCCGAAGGACCTGCAGGCTGTCCGCGATGCGCTCAAGGAAGCCGGCATTGACTACGACACCGACGAGGCCGAGTTCGTGCCCTCCATGGAGGTGCCGCTGGACCTTGACGCCGCCAAGAAGTTCATGAAGCTCGTTGACGCCCTCGAGGACCTCGACGACGTCCAGAACGTCTACAGCAACGCCGACCTCAGCGACGAAGTTCAGGCAGCCCTGGAAGCCGAGTGATATTCCGCGTGGCGGACCCGGGCGGTTGCACGTGACGCTGCGCGTACTGGGAATCGACCCCGGGCTGACCCGCTGCGGCATCGGCGTAGTGGACGTCGAAAAGAACCGCCGGGCCACCATGGTTGCCGTCGGCGTGGTGGGAACGTCCCCCGAGGAAACGCTCGACCAGCGGCTGCTGGTGATCGCCCTCGCCATCGACGACTGGCTCGACCGCTACGAGCCGCACGTGCTCGCGGTGGAACGGGTCTTCTCGCAGCTCAATGTCAGCACGGTCATGGGCGTTGCCCAGGCCTCCGGCGTCGTGATTGCCGCAGCGGCGAGGCGCGGCATTCCCGTGGCTTTGCACACGCCGTCGGAGGTCAAGGCGGCGGTGACGGGCAGCGGATCCTCGAACAAGGAAGCCGTCACCAAGCTGGTCACCAAGATTCTCCGGCTCGATGCTCCGCCGCGTCCCGCGGACGCGGCGGACGCCCTGGCCCTCGCCATCACGCACGCGTGGCGGGCAGGCAGCGGCGCGAGCGTAGCCACCACCGGTCCCGGCAGCCAGTCACTGACCCCGGCCCAGCGCGCCTGGGCCGAGGCTGAGGCGAAGGCGCGCCGCGCACGCTGAATGTCCCCCGGCCTTGCTAGGGTATTCGTAGATATGTTCGGATAGTCGGTTTTTGCCGGCGCAAGTTCAGGAGCCCGGCCTTGATTAGTTTTCTCCGCGGAACCGTGGCGCACGTCGGACTGTCCACCGCCGTCATCGACCTCAACGGCGCGGGCATGAGCGTCTACGCGACGCCCCAGACGCTCAGCAAGCTGCGGACCGGCGAAGAGGGGAAGCTTTTCACCTCCCTGATCGTCCGCGAGGACTCCCTGACCCTCTTCGGCTTCGCGAGCGACGACGAGCGGGAAGTTTTCGACGTTCTGCTCAGTGTCAGCGGTGTGGGACCGCGGCTCGCCCTCGCCGTCCTCGCGGTGCACGATCCCGAGGCCATCCGGGTCGCGGCGCACACCGGCGACAGCAAGACGTTCACCAAGGTCCCGGGCATCGGCCCGAAGGTTGCCGGGCGCATCGTGCTGGAACTCGCCGGAAAACTGGTTCCGCACGGCACGGCGGCGCCCGCGGGAGCGCCTGCTGCGTCATCGGAAGGCGTCTGGAAGCCGCAGGTTGTGGCCGCCATGACCAGCCTGGGCTGGTCCGAAAAGGACGCCACGGGCAGCATCGACAAGGCCTTGGCAGATGCGCCGGAACTTGCCGGCGAAGGCAACGTTGCCGAGATCCTGCGCACCACGCTGCGCTGGCTGGGGCAGGACGGCGCCCGGGCGGGCAACAGGGTAGGCAGCCGTGGCTGAGCCGTCCCTTGTCGCCGGGGGAGAAGAGCCGGAGGAGCGGGCCATCGAGGCGGCGCTCCGGCCCAAGAACCTCGACGACTTCGTGGGCCAGCACAGGGTCCGCAAACAGCTCTCCCTCGTGTTGAAGGCATCCCGGATGCGCGGGCGCAGCGCAGACCACGTCCTTTTTTCCGGACCCCCCGGCCTCGGCAAAACCACGCTCGCCATGATTGTCGCGGCCGAGATGAATGCGCCACTGCGGATCAGCAGCGGCCCGGCCATCCAGCACGCCGGCGATCTCGCCGCCATACTTTCCTCGCTGTCCGAGGGTGAAGTCCTCTTCCTGGACGAAATCCACCGGATGTCCCGTCCGGCCGAGGAAATGCTCTACATGGCCATGGAGGACTTCCGCGTTGACATCGTGGTGGGCAAGGGCGCCGGCGCCACGGCCATTCCGCTGGAGCTGCCGCCCTTCACGCTGGTGGGTGCCACCACGCGTGCCGGACTCCTGCCCGGTCCGCTCCGGGACCGGTTCGGGTTCACGGGCCACCTGGAGTTTTATTCGGTGGAGGAACTGGAGCTGGTGCTGCGCAGGTCCGCCGGCCTCCTGGACCTGAAGGTGAACTCGGCCGGATTCACCGAGATCGCCGGACGGTCACGCGGCACCCCCCGCATCGCCAACCGGCTGCTGCGGCGGGTCCGGGACTGGGCGCTGGTCCACGGGATCGACCAGATTGACGCCCGTTCGGCCTCCGCCGCGCTGGACATGTACGAAGTGGACAAGCGCGGGCTGGACCGGCTGGACCGGTCAGTGCTGGAGGCGCTGATTACCAAATTCGGCGGCGGCCCCGTGGGCCTGTCAACCCTGGCCATCGCCGTGGGGGAGGAACCGGAGACCGTGGAGACGGTCGCCGAGCCGTACCTGGTCCGGGAGGGGCTGCTGGGCAGGACGCCGAGGGGCCGGATCGCCATGGCACCGGCCTGGACCCACCTGGGGCTGGCCGTACCGGCGGGGGTCTTTGGCCAGGAAACCCTGGACCTTTTCGAGGCCGGGCCGGACGACGAAGAAACGTCATCCGAATGGGTTTCCAGCACCCAATAGCAGCGCCTTCCCAGCTTTTCCCTCTAGACTGGAAAGACGCTCGGCACGTCCGGGCTTTGTTTCCGTGTCCCGCTACGGCGGGCCGCCTGCGGCCGGTCTCCCGCGTCTGGGCGGGCAGCGCGGCGCAAAGCGGACGTCGCTGTCAACCAGCTACGCAAGTACAGAACGGAACTTCACTTGTTCGGACATATTAGTGCCCAGGCCCAGCCGCAGGCCGGCGGCGGCATCGACATCATGACCATTCTGCTGTTCGTCATGCTCGGCGTTTTCATCTTCATGATGTTCCGCCGCAACAAGAAGACCCAGCAGCAGCAGGCCAAGCTGCAGTCGGAGTTCGCTCCCGGCATCGAGGTCATGACCAGCTTCGGACTGTTCGGCCGCATCGTGTCGATTGATGAGGCGGAGAACAAGGTTGTCCTGGAGCTCTCGCCCGGCAACCTGGCCACCGTCCACCGCCAGGCGGTGAACAAGATCGTGGAACCCGCCGCCGAAACCCATGCCGTTCCCGACGACGCGTCAGCACTGACGGCCGAGGAACCGCTGGCCCCTGAGGCCAAGGCCGGCACGGCCGATGAGACTCCGGACGAAACCCTCAGGCGCCTCAATGACGAGGGCAAGAAGGACATCTAGTCCGCCGCTTCCGCGCAGCACAGCTGTCTACGGCTGCGGAGCCGCCGGGTGCGACAAGGCTCGCTCCGGCGGCCCTCCGCAATTAATAGAAAGATAGGCAATGGCACGAACTGGCCGCAATAAACCATCCCTTCGGGTGCTGGTCTGGCTTGGCGTAATCCTGGCTGCCATGACGGCCGTCCTTGCGGGCGGCACAATGTCCGGGGTTGCCAGCTGGAGCCCGAAGCTTGCCCTGGACCTGGAGGGCGGCACCCAGATGATCCTTGCACCCAAGGTTGAGGGTGGCTCGGACATCAACGAGGAACAGCTCAACCAGGCGGTGGCCATCATCCGCCAGCGTGTGGACGGCTCAGGTGTCGCTGAGGCTGAGATCAGCACGCAGTCCGGCCGCAACGTGGTGGTGAGCCTTCCCGGCACGCCGTCCACGGAGACCCGCGCCCTCATCCAGGCCTCTGCGGACATGAACTTCCGCCCGGTCCTGGTCACGGGCGCCGGGGCAGCGGTTCCCGCTGCCGAGCGGACACCTGCTGCCCAGCTGCCGAAGCCGACGGCCAAGCCGACGAACGCCAGCGATACGAACTGGATTACCGCGGACGTCCAGAAGCAGTTCGAAGCCCTTGACTGTGACAACCCGGCCCAGGACAAGCAGGAACGATCCGACCCGGCCAAGCCGCTGGTCACCTGCGAGCCTGCCACGGACCAGACACCCGCCATCAAGTACATCCTGGGCCCGGTCGAGGTCAAGGGCGTGGAGATCCAGGGCTCGACGTTCCAGCTCCAGCAGGGCGCCCAAGGTGCCGTCACCAACGAGTGGGCTGTGAACATCCAGTTCAACGCTGAGGGGACGGCCAAGTTCAAGACGGTCACCGAACGCCTCAACCAGTTCTATGTTGCCGCAGGCGGTGAGACCGGCAGCGATCCCAAGTCGCAGTTCGCCATCGTCCTGGATGACCAGGTCATTTCGGCCCCCCGGTCCCAGGCCGTGATCACTGACGGCCGCCCGCAGATCACCGGCGGCTTCACGGAACAGTCCGCCAAGGCGCTGTCCGACCAGCTTCGGTTCGGTGCCCTGCCCATCAGCTTCGACATCCAGAGCGAGCAGCAAATCTCCGCCACCCTCGGCGGCGAGCAGCTCCGGATGGGCCTCCTCGCCGGCCTTATCGGCCTGCTGCTGGTGGTTGTCTACTCGCTGTTCCAATACCGGGCGCTGGGCTTCGTCACCATTCTTTCGCTCGTGGTGGCCGGTGCGCTGACGTACCTGGCGATTGCCATTCTGGGCTGGACCGAAAACTACCGGCTGTCCCTCGCCGGTGTTGCCGGCCTCATCGTGGCCATCGGCCAGACAGCGGACTCGTTCATCGTGTACTTCGAACGCATCCGTGATGAGCTCCGCGAAGGCCGGGGCCTGGTGTCGGCGGTGGAGAACGGCTGGAAGCGGGCCAAGCGGACGGTTCTGGCATCCAAGGCGGTCAACCTCCTGGCTGCACTGGTGCTGTACTTCGTGGCCGTCGGCAACGTGCGGGGCTTTGCCTTCACGCTCGGCCTCACCGCCATCGCCGACCTCATCGTCGTCTTCATGTTCACCCACCCCACGCTGCAGCAGCTGGCCAGGACCCGGTTCTTTGGCGAAGGCCACAAATTCTCCGGTCTTGACCCTGAGCGCCTTGGCGCGGTGCCGCTCTACCGCGGCGCCGGCAGGCTCCGCAGTCCCGAGGACAAGCCGTCAGTGGTGCGCGCCAAGAACACCGGCGCCGCAGCTGAGGCTGAGCGCCGGATGACCATCGCTGAACGCCGCCGCGCGGAGCAGCAGGAGCAGCTCGCCGGTTCCTCCAAGGGCCCGGCCAAGGAGGGCAAGTAATGTCCAGTTTCGCGAAATTCGGTAACGAGCTCTACACGGGCAAGCGTTCCTACGACTTTGTCGGGGCCAAGAAGATATGGTTCGCCGTGGCCGCTGTGCTGGTTGCGCTGTCCATCCTGATCCCGGCGGTCAAGGGCGGCTTCAACCTCGGCATTGAGTTCCGCGGCGGTTCCGAGTTCACGGTGTCCAACGTCAAGACCACCGAAGCAGCCGTCGGCGAGAAGGCTGTCCACGACGTCGTTCCCGGCAGCGTGCCGCGCGTCGCCAACGTCGCCGGAACCACCATGCGTATCCAGACGGACAAGCTCTCCGATGACGAGACCCTCAAGATCAAGGAGGGCCTCACCAAGGCCTACGGCGTGACTGACAACGAGGTGACCTCCACCTTCGTCGGACCCACGTGGGGAGCTGACGTCACCAAGCAGGCCCTGATTGGCCTGGTGGTCTTCGTTGCCCTCGCGACGGTCCTGATGGCCCTGTACTTCCGGACCTGGAAGATGTCCCTCTCGGCGATCGTGGGCATGCTCGTCACGATGTTTATTACGGCCGGCGTCTACGCCCTGAGCGACTTCGAGGTCACGCCGTCGGCGATCATCGGGTTCCTGACGGTGCTTAGCTACTCGCTGTATGACACCGTGGTGGTGTTCGACAAGATCCGTGAGAACACGGCCGACATCGACTCCTCCACGCGCCGGACGTTCGGCGAGGAAGTCAACCTGGCCGTCAACCAGACCCTGGTCCGTTCCATCAACACCATGATGGTGGCCATCCTTCCGGTCGGGGCGATCCTGTTTATCGGGGCCGGCCTGCTGGGCGCGGGTACCCTGCGCGACCTTTCGCTGGCCCTGTTCGTCGGGATCCTGATCGGCACGGCTGCGACGATCTTCATCGCGGCCCCGATGTATGCCTGGCTGCGCCAAGGTGAGGCGCCGCTGGTCAAGCAGGCCCAGCGTGTCAGGCAGCGCCGCGCTGACGCTGCCGCCAAGGCTGCGGCAGCTGAGCCCGCGAAGGCCTAGGGTCCCGCGAAAGCCTGGGACCTTGTAGTGCCCGGGGCGCCCGCGAAAGCGCAGAGCCCCGCCCTGGACCGGATGCCGTCACCGCGACGGCGTCCGGTCCCTGTGTTTGGCACCGGTCCTGGTCGGGTGGGGCCGTCCGGGTGGCGTGCTGTGGACCCGGCTGCGCTTTGGTGACGGACGCGGTTATCGGTCGGGCGCGGAGCGGGAATAGACTGGGATAATTAAACGGGTCGTGAGGGGTACTTCATTGGAAGAAGGTTCGACGTCGGCGCCAGCGGCAGCCGGAGGCAACGGTCCGGGCCAGGGACAGCAGACTGGTCTGGTGGCTGCAGGGCGCCCGGCGCCCGGCGTTCCCGTGGACAACTCCGGCGTCCGGCCCACTTTCCCGGGCCGGCGTGAGCGCACGCGATCTCGCCTGGCTCGCCTGACGGGCCGCAGCACCGCGACGTACTCGCCCATCCTGGAGCCGCTGCTGCGGACCGTCCGGGCGAACAACCCCAAGGAGGACTTCGACCTCATCCAGCGAGCCTTCGTGGTCGCGGAGCAGAGTCACCGCGGGCAGAAACGCAAGAGCGGCGACCCCTACATCACCCATCCCGTCGCCGTCGCGACGATCCTCGCCGAGCTGGGACTGAGCGGCACCACGCTGGCGGCGGCACTGCTGCACGACACCGTGGAGGACACGCCGTACACCCTTGAGGACCTCCGGGCAGACTTCGGTCCTGAAGTCGCCATGCTGGTTGACGGGGTCACCAAGCTGGACAAGGTCAGCTTCGGCGAGGCGGCCCAGTCCGAGACCGTCCGCAAGATGGTCGTGGCCATGGCCAAGGACATCCGGGTCCTCATGATCAAACTTGCGGACAGGCTGCACAACGCGCGCACGTGGCGGTTCGTGTCTGCCGAGTCCTCGGCCCGCAAAGCCCGGGAAACCCTGGAAATCTTTGCACCGCTGGCGCACCGGCTCGGTATGAACACGATCAAGTGGGAGCTCGAGGACCTGTCCTTCGCGGCGCTCTATCCCAAGGTGTACGAGGAAATCGTCCGCATGGTGGGGGACCGCACGCCGGAGCGCGAAAAGAGCCTCAGCGTGATCCGGAACCAGATCGCCGACGATCTGCGCACGGCACGGATCAAGGCCACCATCACCGGCCGGCCAAAGCACTATTACTCGATTTACCAAAAGATGATCGTCCGGGACAAGGACTTCGACGACATCAACGACCTCATGGGCGTCCGGGTCCTGGTGGACTCGGTCCGAGACTGTTACGCCGCCCTGGGCACCCTGCATTCGCGCTGGAACCCGCTGCCTGGCCGGTTCAAGGACTACATCGCGATGCCGAAGTTCAACATGTACCAGTCCCTGCACACCACGGTGATCGGCCCCGGCGGCAAGCCGGTTGAGATCCAGATCCGCACGCACGAGATGCACCGCCGTGCCGAGTACGGCGTGGCCGCGCACTGGAAGTACAAGGACCAGCCGAACCGGACCGCCACCGGACCCGGCAGCCCGCGCGACGGCGACATGGGCTGGCTCCGTTCCTTGGTGGACTGGCAGCAGGAGACCTCCGATCCGGGCGAGTTCCTCGACTCGCTCCGGTTCGAGATCAACGCCCGCGAAGTTTTCGTGTTCACCCCCAAGGGCGAGGTCATGGCTCTGCCGGCCGGCTCCACGCCGGTGGACTTCGCCTATGCCGTGCACACCGAGGTGGGCCACCGCACCATCGGAGCCCGGGTCAACGGCAAGCTCGTGCCGCTCAACAGCGAACTCAACCACGGCGACTGGGTGGAGATCTTCACCTCGAAGGCCGAGGGCGCCGGACCGAGCCAGGACTGGCAGCACTTCGTCAAGAGCGCCCGGGCACGCAACAAGATCCGGCAGTGGTTCAGCAAGGAACGCCGCGAAGAGGCGATAGACCGCGGCAAGGAGCTGCTGACCCGCGCGATGCGGAAGCAGAACCTTCCGCTGCAGCGCCTGATGACGCACGACGCGCTGGCCGCCGTGGCCGAGGACTTCAAGTACGTCGACATTTCCGGGCTGTACGCCGGAGTGGGTGACGGCCATACCTCCGCGCAGTCCGTCATGGAAAAGCTCGTGGAGAGCCTGGGCGGCAATGAAACACCCGATGACGACCTCACCGAAGTCAGCATTCCCACCCAGGTCAGCAAGGCCCGGTTCTCGGATTCGGGCGTGGTGGTTCGCGGTGTGGGCGACGTCTGGGTGAAGCTGGCCCGCTGCTGCACGCCGGTCCCGCCGGACCCGATCCTCGGCTTCGTCACGCGCGGCTCGGGCGTGTCGGTGCACCGGACGGACTGCACCAACGTGGCGGGCCTGAAGGACCAGCCTGATCGGATCGTCGATGTCGACTGGGCGCCGACGCAGTCAAGCGTTTTCCTCGTCGAGATCCAGGTGGAGGCACTGGACCGGAAGTCCCTCCTGTCCGACGTGACGCGGGTGCTCTCCGAGAACCACGTGAACATCCTGGCCGCGAGTGTGCACACGTCCACGGACCGCGTGGCCATCTCAAAGTTCGCCTTCGAGATGGGCGACCCCAAGTACCTCAGCCACGTGCTCAGTGCTGTACGGCGGATCGACGGGGTGTTCGACGTCTACCGGACCACGGGCAACCGCCGGAGAAGCTAGCAGCGCGAGCTTCTCCAGGGCGGCGTTCTTGTGCGGCAGCCGGGGCATCGCCTCGACCGCCAGCACGAGGAGCCGGAGCCTGACGTCGAGCTCGGGCTTCGCCAGGAGCAGCCGCAGGGCCGGAACTGCTCTCTCAGTGTCCACATGCAGGGCGATGTCCAGTGCTGTCCGGAGCGGACTCGAGACCATCAGGCCGCCCAGGCTGACGACGTCGAACGGGCCCAGCCGGACCTCGTGGAGCGTACAGCCGCGGGTGGAGCGAAGGCTGGAAACCCGGCGTTTGGCGTCCACCAAAAGGGCCAGCCGGTCCGGCTCGCGGGCGCAGCCGTAAATCCAGGCCGCCGTCATCCTGCCCGCGACCACGCGCCGCCGGACCGGGGCCGGAACCCCGTGGGCCGCGGCACGTGCCCGCAGCTGCGGGGAGGCTGCAGTCCCTGGAACCGTGTAGCCGTGCTGGTACAGCTGGGTGAGCACGCCGTCGGCCGCCATGGACTGGAGCTCGGGCCAGGTGAAGGGCAGCCCCGGCGAATAGAGCTCCAGCAGTTGTGCGGGGGAGTCCGGAGGCGGGGCATCGCCCCGGACTTGGGAGGCGTGGGCCTGAAATGCAGATGTCTGCGAAACAGGCGTCTCCGAAACAGGGGGCTGCGAGAACGGTGCCATTCCGTCATCCTGCCGGAAGCGGCCTTAACGGGTAAGGCCCCGTGCCGGCTATGTGGATAACCGGAAAGGGGCCTTTCCTCGTGCTGCTGAGGAGAGCAGATCCTGCCTAGGAGAGCTCGCTCGCTGACCGCTGGATCTGGTCCAGCCATGCCTGGCGGGCTTCAAGGGCTTCCCGTGCGGCCTTGATCTTGCGCTGGTCGCCTGCCTTCTCGGCGTCGGCCAGGTCATCCTTCAGGCCGGCGATGGCGGATTCGAGCTGGCTCAAGGCGCTGTTGGTGCGCGCCTTGGTCTCCGGGTTGGAGCGCTGCCACTTCTCGTCCTCGGCCTGGCGGACTGCATCCTCGATCCGGCGCAGCCCGGCCTCGATCCGGCCCATGTCCGCACGCGGAACCTTGCCCGCCTCTTCCCAGCGGTCGTGGATGGACTGCAGGGCCTTCTTGGCGGCAGTGATGTCCTTGACCGGAAGGATGGAGGATGCCTCCTCGAGGAGCGCCTCCTTGACCTTAAGGTTGGCGGCGTACTCCTGGTCGATCTCGTCGTTGGCAGCCTGGCGCGAGCTGAAGAACACGTCCTGCGCCGCGCGGAACCGGGCCCACAGTGCGTCGTCATCCTTGCGGCTGGCACGCGGTGAGGCCTTCCACTCATCCATCAGCCGGCGGTATTCGCCGGCGGCGAAGCCCCAGTCGGTGGACGTCGACAGTGCCTCGGCCTCCGCAATCAGCTTCTCCTTTGCAGCCTTCGCCGCGGAGTTGTTGCTGTCCAGCTGGGAGAAGTAGGCCCGGCGGTGCCGGTCAAAGACGGTCCGGGCGGCACGGAAACGCTTCCACAGCGCGTCCTCGTTGCTGCGGCCCAGCCGTACGCCGCTCTTCTGCGCGGCCTTCCAGCTTTCAAACAGCTCGTTCATGCGGGCGCTGGACGTCTTCCACTGCACCTGGGCCGGATCCGTGCCGGAGATGGCCTCGGCCTCGGCCACGATGGCCTCACGGGCGGCCAGCTCGGCGGCACGAACGGCGTCGTGCTGTGCCTTTTCCGCCTTCTCCAGCTCGGTGATCTGGGTGGACAGGGTGTCCAGGCGGCCCTCCGCGGAACGGATGTCGCCCACCATGTTCCGTTCAGCGAGCTGCTCGCGCAGGTGCGTCACGGTCTTCTGCATGTCCGTGGTGGGGGCCTTCGAGGCCACGCGCTGTTCCAGCAGGACAATCTGGGCGACGACGTCGTCATACTTCCGTGCGAAGTAGGCCAGGGCCTCGTCGTTGCTGACGTCCGGGTACTGGCCGACCGGGTGCTCTTCGCCGTCGATGGTCAGGAACACGTGGCCGTCGCCCTCAACGCGGCCCCAGCGGGCGGCCTCGGCCAGCGACGTGGCGGGCGGTGCCTGCACCGGCGCCACGGTGGCAGCAGGACCGGCCTTGGGCCGGGCAGCAAACGCAGCCGGCGTCGGCGCGGGCCGGGGTGCCGGAGACGGACGCGGTGACGGGCTGGGTGCCGGTGCTTCCTGCGCGGCTTCCGGCTGCGGGCTTTCCTGCGTTGCCTCGGGCTGCGCAGCCACCTCCGGCGCAGCCTCTGCCGGCGCACCCTCTTCGGGCTGCGGGGCGTCGGCCTGCGCCTCACCCGCCGGCTCGGTTGCCTCAGCAGGCTCGGCCGCCTCCACAGGCTCGGCCGTTTCCACGGACTGAGCCGTTTCCACGGATTCGGGGGAAGCCTGGACCTCGGTCACTTCGGCTGCTGTTTCGTCGGATTTCTGACTGTCTGTCACCGCTAAAAGTCTTTCGCTTGGAGGAAGATACTCATTCATAGGTCGCCCGTGGCGGCTGGCGCCACAAGGTTCCTACTTCAGAGAAAATGAGTCTATCGTGACTGCTTCCGCAGGTGCGCCGTCCGTGTCGCTTTCGCCGGTCTTAAGACCGGCAGCCGCAATCTTCGTCACGACATCCAGGCCCGACGTCACCTTGCCCACAATGGTGTAGCCGCCGGCGGAGTCGGCCGGAATGACGGTGTCCTTGTAGACGATGAAGAACTGCGTGCCGTTGCCGTAGGCGTTATTGCCCGTGCGGGCCACCGCAATGGTGCCGGCAGGGTACTTGTTGTCTGCCGGCGTGTTCTCCAGCGGCCCCCAGGTGTAGTTGGGGTCGCCCTGGCCGTCGCCGGTCTTGGAACCGCACTGCAGGACGCCGAAGTTCTCAGCGGTGGTGAGCCGGTGGCAGCTGATGCCCTTGTAGTAGTTCTGGTCGGCCAGCGACTTGAACACGGCGGCTGCCTGCGGGGCCTTGGTGCCGTCCAGCTGCACACCCAAGGTGCCGCTATTCAGCTTCAGTTCGCCGGTGAACGTCTTGCCGGCCGCCGTAGCGGGCTTGGGGATGTTCGCCGCGTTGGTCTGCGCGGCAGTCGGCGTGGCGGATGCGGAAGGGGAAGCTGACGGCGTGTTCAGGCCAGCCTCGGCAGCGGCAAATTCCTCTTCGGTGGGGTTCCCGGCAAACACCGTCAGTTGAAGCACGACGGCGAGCACCACCGCCGCGGCCGCTGCGCCTCCCGCCACCAGGTTGTCCCGCCTGCGGCGCTTCTCCTGGTCACGCCGAAGCTCGCGTTTGGCTTCCATCTGCTGGATGCGCCTCTTGGCTTCGCGTGTTTCGCGTGGACTGGCCGCCACGGGTCCTCCTCTTCGATCGGACTGCCCGGGCAGGCCCCTGAAGGCATCCCCGGCTGCAGATTGCGCTGCTGCAGATTTGAACTGCGGCAGCCCGCCATCGCCCGGTCACCCGCATTAGAGATGCAGGCGCCGAAAGCATAAACTGACTGCCGCACATAAGTTTATGCAGAACAGGCTGGACTCCCGCCGCTGCCGCAGCTGTTTGATTCAAATAGCGACGCGGAACATGGCGCAGCGGCTCCGGCCTTCGTTTACCTGAGGAGAAACTCCACCATGGCACGCACCGCCTCCCTGTCCGGATTCCCCGAGTGGCTTCCCGAGGAGCGGCTGGTGGAGCAGCATGTCCTGGACTCGCTGCGCCGCACGTTCGAGTTGCACGGTTTCGGCTCCATCGAGACCCGCGCCGTGGAAACGGTGGGCCAGCTGCTGCGCAAAGGCGAGATCGACAAGGAGGTCTACGGCCTGAGCCGGCTCCAGGACGATGAGGGGGAGGAAGCGAAGGGCAAACACGATCCGCACGCCCTGGCCCTGCACTTCGACCTCACCGTGCCCTTCGCCCGGTACGTCGTGGAAAACGCCGGCTACCTGGCCTTCCCGTTCCGCCGCTACCAGATCCAGAAGGTCTGGCGCGGGGAACGGCCACAGGAAGGCCGCGCCCGCGAGTTCACCCAGGCGGACATCGACGTGGTGGGCGACGGCGAGCTGCCCTTCCGCTACGACGTCGAGATCGCCCTGGTCATCGCCGAGGCGCTGGGTGCCCTCCCGATTCCGGAGTTCCGGCTGCGCATCAACAACAGGAAGCTGGCCGAGGGCTTCTACCGCGGCATCGGCCTGCCCGATACCGCCGGAGTCCTGCGCAGCATCGACAAGCTGGAGAAAATCGGCCCGGACAAGGTGGCTGAACTCCTCAAGTCCGAGCTCGGCGCCACCGACGAGCAGGCGCAGGCGGCCCTGAAGCTGGCCGGCATCAAGACCGAGGACACGTCCTTCGTTGCGCAGGTCCGCTCGCTCGGGGTCAGCAACGACCTTCTGGAAGAGGGCCTGAACGAACTCGAACAGGTGATCGAGGCCGCCGTGAAGCGCGTCCCGGGCAAGGTCATCGCGGACCTCAGCATTGCCCGCGGACTGGACTACTACACCGGAACTGTCGTGGAAACCGTCCTGGTGGGCCACGAGCAGCTTGGCTCGATCTGCTCCGGCGGCCGCTACGACGCCCTGGCAAGCAAGGGCAACCGGAAGTTCCCCGGCGTCGGGCTGTCCATCGGGGTGACCCGGCTTGTCTCGCGCATCCTCAGCCAGGACCTGGCCAAGGCTTCCCGTGCCGTGCCCACGGCGGTGTTCGTGGCGCTCACCTCGGATGAGAGCTGGGGCGAGGCCCAGGACGTGGCCACCGAGCTGCGCAGCCGCGGCATCGCCGCCGAGGTGGCCGCCAAGGCGGAGAAGTTCGGCAAGCAGATCAAGTTCGCGGACCGGCGCGGCATCCCCTTCGTCTGGTTCACGGACGAGGACGGCAAGCACCAGGTCAAGGACATCCGCTCCGGCGTGCAGGTGGACGCCGATCCGGCGACGTGGACGCCGTCGGACGAGGACATCCACGTCCAGGTCGTCGCCGCGCCCGCTTCCTGAGTGCCGGTTTCCTGAGTTAACGCTTCCCGGGCCGCCGCAGCCGCCGCTTCCGGAACGCCAGGACGGCGGCGCGGCCGGCGAGTCCGGCGGCCATCACCGCCGCCATGCCGAGGGCAGAGGCCGGCGGCAGGGTGAATGCCAGGACCAGGCACCCGGCCAGCCCTGCGGCGTTCAGCCACCTGGGCGCGTGCCGGGGCCGGTCCCCGAGCGTGAACGCGGCGGCGTTCGTCACGGCGTAATACACCAGGACCCCGAAGCTGGAAAAGCCGACCACCGTCAGCACGTCGGTGGTCAGCAACAACAGAACGACGACGGCGGCCACCGCCAGTTCGGCGGTTGCCGGCACCGGATGGCGCCCGCCCACCCTGGCCAGGGGGCCCGGGAGGTCGCGTTCGCGGGCCATCGCCATGGCCGTGCGCCCCACCCCGGTGATGAGGGCGAGCAGGGCGCCGAGCGAGGCCGCGGCGGCACCTGCCTGCACCGCCGGCGCTCCGGCCGCCAGCCGGGACTGTTCCACCGCGTCCAGCAGCGGCGCCGTGGAGGAGGCCAGCACGTGCACCGGAAGATGCGCCAGGAGCAGCGCCCCCAGCAGCAGGTAGATCACCAGGGCGCCGGCCAGGGCACCGAGGATGGCGCGCGGAATGACCCGCGCCGGGTCCTTCACCTCCTCACCCAGCGTGGCGATGCGCGCGTACCCGGCAAAGGCGAAAAACACGAGGCCCGCGGCGGGCAGGATGCCCCAGCCGCTGCCGGCCTGTCCGGAAACCGTCCCGCCGTCGGGTACGTGCGGTCCCAGCAGGCTCGCGGCGGCCACGACGGCGAGGGTGGCCAGGACCACTGCCAGCAGGATGCGGGTCAGGAACGCGGTCCGGGTGATGCCCAGCAGGTTCACGCCGGTCAGGGCGGCGACCGCTGCGATGGCCACAGGAGTGGCGTGCCCCGGCGCGACGTACTGGCCGAAGGTCAGGGCCATGGCCGCACAGGAGGCCGACTTGCCGGTGACGAAACCCCAGCCGGCGAGGAAGCCGGGCCACTCACCGAGTTGGTTCCGCCCGTAGACGTACGTCCCGCCGCTTTGCGGATACTTTGCCGCGAGCTGGGCCGAGGCGACGGCGTTGCAGTAGGCCACGGCGCCGGCCAGGGCTATGGCCACGAGGAGCAGCTCTCCGGCCAGCCGGGCAGCCGGTGCGAAGACGACAAAAACGCCGGCCCCGAGCATGGATCCGAGCCCGATGGCTGTTGCGTCGGCCACACCGAGCCTCCGTTGCAGTTGCCGGTGCTTGGTCATGGCGGGGCAGGAACCTTTCAAACGGGTAAACTCGGACGGGATCGTTTCCGCAACGATCGTATTTTGAACTTCATTCTGTCTTCCTTCTGAAAGGAATGCTGTGCTGCGCACACATGACCTCGGATCCCTTCGCTCCGAGCACATTGGACAAACCGTAACCCTGGCTGGCTGGGTTGGCCGCCGTCGTGATCACGGTGGTGTCGCATTCGTCGATCTGCGTGACGCCTCGGGCGTGGCGCAGGTGGTGGTCCGCGAGGAAGAGGTCTTCCACGGGCTGCGCAACGAATACGTGCTCCAGGTGACCGGTACGGTCTCCAAGCGCCCGGAAGGCAACGAGAACGCTGCCCTGGCCACGGGCGAGGTGGAGGTCATGGCGGACAAGGTGGTCATCCTCAACACCGCCGACGCCCTGCCCTTCCAGATTGATGAGCACGTGGAAGTGGGCGAGGAAGCACGGCTCAAGCACCGCTACCTGGACCTGCGCCGCCCCGGCCCCAGCCGCAACATCCGCCTCCGCTCCGAGGCTAACCGCGTGGCCCGCGAGCTGCTGCACGAAGAGGGCTTCGTTGAGATCGAGACGCCGACCCTGACGCGTTCGACGCCGGAAGGCGCCCGTGACTTCCTGGTCCCCGCACGCCTGGCGCCGGGTTCCTGGTACGCGCTGCCGCAGTCGCCGCAGCTGTTCAAGCAGCTCCTGCAGGTGGGCGGCTTCGAGAAGTACTACCAGATCGCCCGCTGCTACCGCGATGAGGACTTCCGCGCCGACCGCCAGCCCGAATTCACCCAGCTCGACATCGAGGCCAGCTTCGTCGAGCAGGACGACATCATCCGGCTCGGCGAGAACATCGTCAAGGCTGTCTGGAACCTGATCGACGTCGAAATCCCGACGCCGATCCAGCGCATCACCTACGCCGACGCCATGGCCCGGTTCGGGTCGGACAAGCCCGACCTGCGGTTCGGCCAGGAGCTGACCGAACTGACCGAGTTCTTCAAGGACACCAACTTCGGCGTTTTCAAGGCTCCCTACGTCGGCGCCGTCGTCATGCCCGGCGGTGCCTCGCAGGCCCGCCGCGCACTTGATGCCTGGCAGGAATGGGCCAAGCAGCGCGGCGCCAAGGGCCTGGCCTACGTCCTCTACAAGGAGGACGGCGAGCTCGCGGGCCCCGTGGCCAAGAACCTTACCGAGACCGAACGCGCCGGCCTGGCCGACGCCGTTGGCGCCAAGCCGGGCGACTGCATCTTCTTCGCTGCCGGCGAGAAGACCCCGTCCCGGGCGCTGCTGGGTGCTGCCCGCGTTGAGATCGGGCACCGCACCGGCCTGATCGACCCCAACGCGTGGGCCTTCTGCTGGGTGGTGGACGCCCCCATGTTCGAACCCGCCGCTGCCGCGGTGGCATCGGGCGACCTGGCTGTGGGCGCCGGCCAGTGGACCGCCGTGCACCACGCCTTCACCTCGCCGAAGCCGGAGTTCCTGGACACCTTTGACCAGGACCCGGAGGCCGCCCTCTCCTACGCCTACGACATCGTGTGCAACGGAAACGAGATCGGTGGCGGATCCATCCGTATCCACGAGCGAGAAGTCCAGGAGCGCGTCTTTGAGCTCATGGGCCTGGACAAGGCCGATGCCCAGACGAAGTTCGGCTTCCTGCTGGAGGGCTTCAAGTACGGCGCCCCGCCGCACGGCGGCATCGCCTTCGGCTGGGACCGCGTGGTGGCGCTGCTGGCGGGCGTGGACTCGATCCGCGACGTCATCGCCTTCCCGAAGTCCGGTGGCGGCCACGACCCGCTGACCGACGCCCCGGCCCCCATCACCGTGCAGCAGCGCAAGGAGGCCGGCGTCGACTTCAAGCCCGAGGCCAAGAAGGCCGAGCCTGCGCCCCAACGGGCCGAGGACGCAGCCAAGTAGAGTGACCTGACCGACAGCAAAGGCTCCCCGGGGAACCGGGGAGCCTTTGCTGTCCCAGGCCGGAAGGAGAGTCCGATGGACCGTGAGGCAATCCCCGAGCTGGATGTGTTGATGGATGCAGCCTGGCCGGCGCCGGACCGGGAGCTGTCCGGCGGCTGGGTTCTCCGCGCCGCCGCCGGGGTGACCCAGCGAGCCAACTCCATCTGGCCGCGTTCGGAGCCACTGGGCAGGCGGGATGAACGGCCCGCTGCAATGCGGGCTGCCCGGGCCTGGTACCGGGCCCGCCGGCTGCCGGTGATCTTCCAGGTCTTCGACACTCCCGGCAGTTCTGCGCTGAACGCCGTCCTGGATGAGGAAGGCTTCACCCGGCAAGCCGAGACGCTGGTCATGGTGCGGACCGCTGACGTAGCCGTTGCAGCCGGCGGGGATGCCCCGGAACCCGGCGCCGGCGTCGAAATCACTGAGTATCCGTCGGCGGAATGGCTGGACCTGTGGTGGTCTGTTGAGGGCCGCGGCGGCGCCGCGGAACTGGAGACTGCGCGTGCCATCCTCACCGGCTGCCCGGCGCTGTACGCCCTGGTGAGGGACGACGACGGCGGGCCGGCCGCCGTCGGACGCCTTGCTGTTGTTCCCGGCGGGGCAGCTGATTCTGGCGGCACTGCCGTTCCCGGCGCGGCGGGCAGCTGGGGTGGGCTGTACTGCATGGCCACCCGGCCCGATGCCCGGCGCCGCGGCTACGCCAGCCGGGTCCAGCAGGCACTGTTCAGCGCAGGTGCGGCGCGGGGACTGGCCGGTTACTGGCTGCTGGTGATGGCCTCGAACACCGCCGCCCGGGAGCTGTACTCCCGGGCAGGTTTCTGTGAAGTGTCCAGATATTATTACCGGCAGGAACGGCCGCGGCGTTCGCTGACCGGCTGCTGAGCTGCGCCTTCACCCCGCCGGAAGCCGGGCGTGGGCTCAGCGGTGCTCGAGGGCGGGCTGCTGTGCCTCGGCCTGCCGCCGGCGTGCGGTGCCGGCCAGGTACGGTCCGCCGAGTTCGCCGATGGGCGTGGCGGCAGTCTCCCGGGACCAGAACGCGGATCCTGCGGCGATGAGCATGCATACGGTGCCAAAGACGGCCACGGGCACCCAGCCCCAGGCTCCGGGGGCCAGCAGCATCCCGGCGATCATTGGGCCGAAGCCGGCGAGAACCAGGCCGAACTGGTTGCCCAATGCCATGCCGGAGTAGCGGACGGGCGCTGCGAACTGTTCGGCGAAGAACGCCGGCCAGACGCCGTTGAAGCCCGAGTACAGCACCGTCATGTTCAGGAACGCGGCCAGGAACACCAGCCCAATGTTGCCGGAGGAGAGGGCCAGGAAGTACAGGAAGATCGTGGCGGAGCAGCCGATCGCGGCGGTCAGCAGGAGGGGGCGGCGGCCGATCCGGTCGGACAGCCTGGCTGCCAGCGGCATGGCGAACATGGACAGGCCGATGGCCACGGCGTTCACGGTCAGGATGGACGCCCGGTCGAAGCCGGCGCCGGACGTGGCGTAGGCGAGTCCGAACACCGTGAAGATGGTCTGCATCACGGACATGATGGACATTCCCGCCACCCGCAGCACATCCGGGGCCTGGAACCGGAGCACTTCCTTGAGGGGCATCGGGGCCACCTGGCGGCGTTCCTGGGCCTCCTCGAAAACCGGGGTCTCGTCCAGGTGCGTGCGGACCCAGTAGGCGATGGCGAGGACCACGATGGAAAGCCAGAACGGGATGCGCCAGCCCCAGCTCATCATGGCCTCCCGGGGCAGTGACGTAACCGGAATGAAGACCAGGGTGGCCAGCACCATGCCGGAGGCGTAGCCCGTCATTACGAAGCTGGTGAAGAACCCGCGACTGCCTTCGGGCGAGTGTTCCAGTGTCAGCGTGGAGGCACCCGCCGATTCCGCACCGGCGGAGAAGCCCTGCGCCAGCCGGCCCGCCACCAGCAGGATGGGAGCCCAGACGCCGAGCTGCTCGTAGGTGGGCAGGAAACCGATGCCAAGGGATGCCAGGCCCATGATGCCGAGGGTCAGGAGCAGGATCCTCTTACGGCCCAGTTTGTCGCCGAAATGGCCCATCACCAGTCCGCCAACAGGCCGCGCCACGTACGCGACGCCGAAGGTGGCGAAGGCGCCGATCAGCCCGATGGCCGGGTCCGCGGAGGGGAAGAACAGGTGGGGGAACACCAGGGCTGCCGCGGTGCCGTAGATGAAGAAGTCGTAGTACTCCAGCGTGCTGCCGAGGAAGGACGCCAGGGCGGCCTTGCGCGGCGTTTTCCGCGGTGCCTGCGGGGGAACCTGCGGTGATGGGGTGGTGGTCACGGTAATCTCCTTAAGACTGCGTAGTCTCGATGGGGGCCGGCGTGGTGTCCGGGAGGTGGAAGTCCACCGCGAGGATCTGCCGGCTGTTGGGGAACGAGTACGCCTTCAGCGGCTCGTGGAGTGGATGCGTGTTGTACACGGCGATGTCCTCGACGCTTTCAAAGTCGGCCACGATCGCGTAGTCGAAGGAGCGTTCGGTGTTCAGGACGTCCGGGCCGTGGCTGAGGCTCACCATGCCGGGGATCTTTCCGGCCATGTTGTTGAGCCCGTCAATCCAGGCCTGCCGGTCGGCCGGCGGGAAGCCGGGCTTGAACTGGAAGAGCACGGTGTGGCGGATCATCTCAGGCACCGGTACCGACAAGCTCGACCACCGGTGACGGCGCGGCAGAAACATATTCGGGGCACTGGCCGGCAAGGGTCCGGCCGGCGAGGTAGCCCATGGTCATGATGGGCCCAAGGGTGGCGCCGGCTCCGGGATAGCCTGCCGCGTAGGCGTTCTCGGCGGTGTTCCCGGCGGCGAACAGGCCCGGGATGGGGCGGCTGTCGACGTCGAGCACGCGGGCCGACCCGTCGGTGGCAACGCCGCCGTTGGTGCCGAAGGCGCCGTTCACCACTTCCAGCGCGTAGAAGGGGCCGGACTCGAGCGGGCCCAGCGAGGGGTTCGGCCACGGGCAGTCGGCGTCGCCCCAGTACTTGTCGTAGGCGCTTTCGCCGCGGCCGAAGTCGGGGTCCTGCCCCCTTGCTGCGAACTCGTTGAACCGGGCCACTGTGGCTTCCAGGTTTTCCGCCGGAACATTGATCTTCGCGGCGAGTTCAGCCAGCGTGGGCGCCTCGATCAGATAGTCCGGCGTCGGCTGGCCTGCGCGGTGGGCCAGGATGCCGTAGCGCTCCAGGTAGCCGTGGTCCACGATCACGTGCGCCGGGGTGTTCAGCGTGCGGTTGGCGGCGGAGTCCCAGGACTGCAGGCTGCGGGCGAGGTCGTTGTAGTTCTGCGACTCGTTGGCGAAGCGGCGGCCGCGGCGGTTGACCATGATGGACCCCGGGCCCTGGCGTTCGAACCGCAGCAGGGTGCCGACCGCCTGCCCGTCGCGGGTGTCGCCGGTGACGGACATCGGCGCCCACCAGGCTTCCCGGGTGCCGCGGGTCTGGCCGCCGATGCGCTGCGACATCCGCAGCCCGTCGCCGGTGTTGGAGG
Source organism: Arthrobacter globiformis NBRC 12137 (assembly GCF_000238915.1). Classification (GTDB taxonomy): domain Bacteria; phylum Actinomycetota; class Actinomycetes; order Actinomycetales; family Micrococcaceae; genus Arthrobacter; species Arthrobacter globiformis. Next base: position 39,913 of record NZ_BAEG01000039.1, read on the forward strand.
GCGGCGAGCACATCGTGTAGAGCCGGGACGCGAGCATCGAATCGGCCAGGGCCTTGTCCCATTCGAAGCCGCCGGTGGCGAGCACCACGCCGTCGCGGGCATGGAACGCCTCACCGGTTTCCAGTTCGACGCCGGTCACCCGGCCGCCGTCCGTGAGCAGCCGGTGCCCGCGCGCCCCGGTGACAAGCGCGGCGCCGTCCCGCACCAGGCTGGCGAGCAGCATGGAAACGAGGGCCTGTCCCTTGGCCACGAGGCCGTCGTCCTGGCGGCCGGCCAGGTCGTCCCACGGGAATTTGGTGAAGGCGCCCCACTCCTCGTATTCCTGCATGGTGAAGGGGGCCCGGCCGTCACTGCGCACGTGCGCCCGGAGGGCGCCCAGGGCCTCGGCGCTGTTGAACAGCTCGGGCTCCACGGTGCGGCCGCCCGTCACGGCACCGGGGAGATCCTGCCGGTAATCGGGGAAGTTGTCGAGGAAGATGAAGCGGACGCCGCACTCCGCCTCGACGAAGCGGAGCATCTGGTCGCCGTAGTCCAGCGCGGCGTCCAGCAGTTCGTCCCGGCCCCTGCCGCGGGCGACGGCCCGTACATACTCCCCGGCCGCTGCCTTGGAGTCGGTGATCCCGGCCTTCCGTGCGTGGTGGTTATCCGCCACCCACAGCATGCCGCCGGACACGGCGGAGGTCCCGCCCAGGAGGTCACTCTTTTCGAGGACGACGACGGACTTGCCGGCCCGGGCGGCGGTGGCCGCCGCGGTGAGTGCGCCCGCACCGGAACCGACGACGACGACGTCGTAAGTGTCCGCGGAGGTACCGTTGACGAATTTCATGGGTGTTGCCTTTCGCAGTGAAGCTGATGGGTGCTGCTGAAGCTGGGGTGATGCTGGGTGGGGGGCGGCGTCAGACGGCCGTGTAGCCGCCGTCGATGACGAGCTCGGAACCGGTGGTGAAGCGCGACTCGTCCGAGGCCAGGTAGAGCACGCCGTACGCGATCTCGTCCGGTTCGCCCTGGCGGGGCAACGGGTTGGAGCCCACCAGTTGCTTGTAGTAGGCCTCGGGTCCGATGTCGGACTGCTCGGCGGAGCGGCGGCTCATTCTGGTGTTCATGGACCCGGGATGGATGGAGTTGACCCGGATGCCGTAGCCGCCATAGGCCGCCGCGTCCGACTTGCTCAGCAGCCGTACTGCACCTTTGGTGGCGTGGTACAGCGGAACGTTCCGGCCACCGGTGAGCCCGTGGATGGAGGAGAAGTTGACGATGCTGCCGGCGCCTTGTTCGATCATGCCGGGGACCACGTGCTTGGTCATCAGCCAAACGCCCTTGACGTTGACGTTGAAAATCGTGTCGAAGTCGGCCGTCGAGGCGGTGTGGGAGGCTCCTGCCGGGCCGATGATGCCAGCGGCGTTGACCAGGATGTCCGGGGTGCCCAGTTCGTCGCGGACCCGGCCGACAGCTTCGGCGACGCTGGCCTCGCTGGTGACGTCGACGTCGTACTCAGTGATGTTTGCGTGCGCCGCTGCGGCCGGGATGCCGGCAACGTCCAGGCTGGCAACCTTCGCGCCGTGTTCGGCAAGGAGGGCGGCAGTGGCGCTGCCCAGGTCTCCGCGGCCCCCGGTGACAACGGCGGTCTTTCCGGCCACGCGCTTCTGGATGGGATTCATGTGGTGCTCCTCGTGATCCTGCAGCCTCGTCGCTGCTTCCAGCCAGCGTGGCAGGGGACCTGTGAGCGGAACCACATGATTACCGATGAACGGCAAAGAGGGCTTTCAGTGGCTTTGCCGGAGCGTCCCCTTCAGCTCGCCGCGCCAGCCCCAGGGCACGGGAGATCCCGCGTGCTGCCGCCATCAGGACGGGCACCCGGGCAGGCGCGTTCTCCTCGTTGCGCGGCACCACCACGCTGAGGGCGGCACGGATGGTGTTGTCCGGACCGAAAACCGGCACGGCGATGCCGCTGGACTCCGGCACGATCACCCCGGGCATGGCTGCGAAGCCGCGCTGCCGGATCTCGGCCAGGTGGCGCCGGAGCGCGGCCGGCTCGGTCAGGGTCGTCTCGGTGAACTTTGTCAGTGGCCGGGCCAGGAAGGCGTCCTGGTACGCGGCGGGGGAGTGGGCCAGCAGCACCAGTCCCGAGGACGTGGCGTGGACGGGGAGCCTGCCGGCGATTTTGGTGATATCCACGATGGTCCTGTCCGAGCCGAGGCGCTCGATGTACAGCACCTCGTCCGAATCGAGGATGCCCAGCGTGGTGGAGTGCTGCACCACGGCCTGGACGTCCTCCATGAAAGGCAGGGCGGCCTCGCGCAGACCCAGCATCTTGGAGCCCCGGGAAGCCAGTTCCCACATCCGCGTGCCGATGTGGATGTCGCCGCCGGGCTCGCGTTCCAGCAGCCGCTCGAGCAGCAGGTCGTTGACCAGCCGGTACGTGGTGGTCACCGGCAGGCCGGTGCGGCGTCCGAGCTCGGCAACGCTCATGGCGGGGTGCCGGTCATCGAAGGCGCTCACGATTTTCACGACGCGGCCGATGATCGACTCGCCGGATGCGGAGTTGGCCACGCTTCCTCCTGTCGGTTCCCGCTCAATGGTAATCCTCCTCCCGGGCGGCCGTGCTCCCGGATCTACTGGGGGTTTGTCAGTCAACGCCTGCCGCCGCAAAGGAGTGGCCGGCAGGCAGAACGGAGCAGGAACCATGACAGAAACTGCAACGACGGCGGTCTGTGACGTCCTCGTCATCGGATCGGGCGTTGCCGGGATGGCCGCAGCACTGAAGGCCGCTTCGCAGGGATTGAGCGTGATCGTCGCGGAAAAGGAGCAGTACTTCGGCGGGACCACCGCCATTTCCGCGGGATGGGCCTGGGTCCCCGGCAACCAGTACGGCATTGCGCAGGGCGATACCCGCGAGGACGCCGAGACCTACCTGAAGAACCTGGCACCGGAGACGTTCAACGAAGCGGGAGTCCGGAACTTCCTGGACACCGTGCCCGAGGCCATATCGTTTTTCGAAAACGAAACCGACGTGAAGTTCACCTACCCGGAGAAGGCCCCGGACTACCAGATGGACCTGCCCGGGGCGAGGCTGTCCGGCCGGGCCATCCTGCCGCAGGACGTGGACGCGCGGGTCCTCGGGAACAAGCGGCTCCTGATGCAGCCGTACATGAGCTCCTATACAGTCTTCGGCTACATGCCGCAGGTGGGGCCGGACATCAACGAGTTTTTCCACGTGAACCAGTCGGTCAAGTCCTTCAGCTACGTTGCCAAGAAACTGCTGCGCACCTGGGCAGACGCCGCCCGCTACAAGCGTCCGGTCCTGCGCTCCAACGGCAACGCCCTGATGACCCGGATGGTCAAGAGTGCGGACGACCTGGGCGTCCGGCTGTGGAAGGCCTCACCGGCGCTGTCGCTCACCGTGGACGACGACGGAACCGTCACCGGCGCGGTCATCGGGGGAGAGCACGCGGTCACCGTCACAGCGCGCGCCGGCGTCATTTTGGCCGCCGGCGGATTCTCCGGGAACAGGGAACTGCGGCGGCGCTATTTCCCGCATGACGCCGGCGGCGACGACCACTTCACTCCCACCGTGGGCCACGGCGGGGACGCCGCCACCCTGGCGATGGGCGCCGGCGGCTACATCGACGATTCCGTGTTCAGCGTCGGCTCCTGGGCGCCCGTGACCGTGTTCAGGTACCTCGGCGGCGAACAGCGTCTCTTTCCGCACCTGCGGGCCATCGGCCTGCCCGGGCTGATCGCCGTCGACCGCCACGGCAGGCGCTTCGGCAATGAGGCCCTCAGCTACCACGACTTCGGCGGTGCCATGATCGGGCACAACAAGGACGAGGACAGGACGTTCGGCTACGTGATCGGCGACGCGAAGACGATGCATAAATACGGCATCGGCTATGCCAAGCCCTGGCCCATGCCGCGCGGTTACTTCTACCGGACCGGTTACCTGGTCAGGGCGAACACCCTTGCTGAGCTGGCCGGCAAGCTCGGCATCGATGCCGCGGGCCTGGAAGCCACCGTCGCTGACTTCAACCCGGCAGCGGAGCGCGGCGAGGACCCCGCCTTCGGCCGCGGCTCCACCCAGTACAACCACTTCCGGGGCGACCTCGAGCACAAACCGAACCCGAACCTCGCGCCTGTGGGCAAGGGCCCGTACTACGCGGCGAAGATCCAGATGGGCGATCTGGGCACCTTCGCCGGCCTCGGCGTCAACGAACACTCCGAAGTGGTCACGGCTGAGGGATCGGTCGTCCCCGGGCTCCTGGCCGTGGGCGCGGCTGCGGTGAGCGTCTTCGGCGGCGGTTACCCCGGCTACGGCTCCCACATTGGCCCGGCGTTGGTGTTCGGTTACCGTGCCGGACGGGACATCGCCAGGCTTGCCGGGGAGCGGAACGCGTCCCGTCAGGCCAACGTGGCGGGCCGCTAGGCGCCGGGCCGGAGACCGCCATGGCCAACTCTCCCTCGGGGGAATCGGTGATCAGCCGCGTGGTGCGGCTCATGAGCGCCTTCGACCGGGACCTGCCGGCCATGACGCTCTCCGGCCTCGCCCGCCGCGCCGGCCTGCCGCTGACCACCGCGCACCGGCTCGTGGACGACCTGGTCCTCCACGGCCTGATTGAGCGGCTGCCGGACGGGAACCTGTGCTCCGGGATGCGCATGTGGGAGCTCGCTGCCCGGGGCTCCCGTGCACTGAACCTTCGTGAGCTGGCGCTGCCGTTCATGGAGGATGTCCAGGCAGCCGTCCACCAGCACACCACCCTCGCCGTGCTGGACCACGGCACGGTGCTGTACGTGGAGCGCCTTTCCTCGCCGCACTCCAGCCTGGATGCCGCCCACATTGCCCAGCGGATGCCCATCCACGCTGCCTCGTCCGGCCTGGTGCTGCTGGCGTTCTCGCCGCCCGCCGTCCAGGCCGAGGTGCTCGCAAAGCCCCTCAAGGCTGTGACCCCCGAAACCATCACCGGTCCTGCCCTCATCCGCAAGCACCTGGCCGAAATCAGGCAGCGCGGCTACGTGGCCCTGCCCGGCATCGGCGTCACCGAATGGACGGGCATCGCCGTGCCCGTCTTCGGGCCCGGCAACTCGGCAGCGGCGGCGCTCAACGCCATCGTGCCGCGGCAGGAAGCGGCGGTTCCGCTGATCGTCCCCGCCCTGCTGACCGCTGCGCACGGGATCTCACGCGCGCTGAAATCCGCCCAGCCTGAAGGGCAGGCGGACTTTCGCAACCGATGAACGGAAGACCTGTGGGGGCGGCCACGGCGCATCCCGCAAGGTGGAGTGAGAGGCGGATCACACCGGATTGCGCCGCACCCACCGGAAAGAAGGACGATGATGTCTTGCCCGATGACAGCAACACCCCCGGTCTCCACGCACGTCAGCACCGGCGGAAGCGCAGGCGAAGGCACCGCACTGCCGCCCTACTCGCATGAACTGGACTGGCCGGACGGCATGGCGCCGTTCAAGGTGGTGGACGACGGGACCCAGGGTGATCCCTACCGCCACTACCAGTGGATGCGCCAGAACGCGCCGGTGCTCCATGCGCACTCACCCGTTTCGGATGTCTGGTTCATTTCGCGGTACGACGACGTCCGCCGGGCCATGCGGGCACCGAAAGTCTTCTCCTCGCAGGTTGTGGACCCGGTCCCGCTGACCTTCCTGACGCTGTTCGACGCACCCAACCACACCCGGCTCCGCCAGGTGGTGGCGCAGGCCTTCATCCCCAAGGCCATCGCCCGCTTCGAGGACCGGGTGCGGGAGAACGCCGAAAAGTACCTGGCACCGATGCTCGCCGCCGGCGGCGGGGACGCCGTGGACGACTACGCCATCCCGCTCAGCATGTCCACCATCAGCGCCTTGCTCGACGTTCCGGCCGAGGACTTCGAGAAGATGAAATTCTGGTCCGACGAGACCTTCAGCTACTTCGGCCGGCTCGCCCGGAACGCCCAGGGCACCGGCACCGACGAGCAGAGCACCCTCGAGTTTTTCGCCTACCTGAAAGACACCATGGAGCGCCTGTACCGTGAGGAGAGCGACTCTGTCGGCGGACACATCGCCAGGATGTGGAAGGAAGGACTGCTCAGCGAGAAGGAAGCCAAGGAACTCTGCGCCTTTGTCTTCGTCGCCGGCCATGACACCACCACCATCCTGCTGGCCAACGCGTTCCGGACCTTCAGTGAACACCCCGACCTGCTGGACCGCATCCGCCGGAATCCGGACGACGCCAACCTCTTCGTCGAGGAACTGGCCCGCTACCGCGGCACCGTCCAGCGGGCCAGCCGGATCACCATGGAGGCGGTGGAGGTTGCCGGCGTGACGATTCCCGCCGGCGCCATCGTCCGCCTGCTGCCCGCCGCAGCCAACCGGGACAGCAGCAAGTATCCGGACGGCGAGCGCTTCGACATTGACCGCAACACCGACGGCCACCTCGGCTTCGGGCACGGGGTCCACAGCTGCCTCGGCGCACCCCTGGCCAGGCTTGAGGTCCTGGTCACAGTGCAACTCCTGGCGGAGAAGCTCGCGTCGCTCACGCTGGATCCGGACAAACCCATCGAATACGTGCGCGGCAACAACCTGACGAACTCGGGCCCGGAGCACCTCCACGTGATGCTGCAGCAGGTCAACGCAGGGCAGACCAATGCGTAGCGGGACAGGCGCCGCAGCAGCGGCATCGACCCAGGACCCGGTGGGCATTCAGGACCCGGTGGTAACTAAGGACCCGGTGGTCATCGTCGGTTCCGGACACTCCGGCGTCGCAGTCGCCGCAGGCCTCCGCACACGCGGCTGGGAAGGCAACATTCTGCTCATCGACGCGGAGAACGAACTGCCCTATGAGCGGCCGCCGCTGTCCAAGGAATTCCTGAAGGACGGCGCCCCGGATGAGCCAGCCGTGCTCCGCAAGGAGAAGTTCTATGCGGACAAGGGCATCGGCCGGCTCGCCGGGGTCACCGCGGAATCCATCGACAGGAACGGCCGGACAGTGCTGCTGTCCAACGGGACGCGGCAGGCCTATCACCGGCTGGTCATCGCCACAGGTTCGCGGGCGCGGCCCCTCACCGTGCCGGGTGCCGGCCTTGCGGGAGTCAGATCCCTGCGGACCCGGGGCGACGCCCTCGAACTCAGGCGGCTGCTGGTTCCGGGATCCCGAGTGGCCATCATCGGTGCCGGGTACATCGGGCTGGAAGTGGCCGCGGCTGCAGCCGCGAAGGGCTGCGAGGTCACCGTGCTCGAATTCCAGGACCGCGTGATGAGCCGGGTAACGTCGGCCCCCGTCTCGCGCCACTTCGAGCAGCTCCACGAGCGGAACGGGGTGCGGTTTGTCTTCGGCGCCGCGGTCACCTCGATCGACGGCGGACAACGGGCCGAACGCGTGACCGTCGCCGACGGCACGGTCTTTCCTGCCGACGTCGTGCTCGCCGGCATCGGCGTCATACCCAACCAGGAGCTGGCCGCGCGCGCCGGCATCGACTGCCGGGACGGCATCCTCGTGGACGGGGACGGCAGGACTTCCGATCCCGCCATCTACGCCAGCGGGGACGTCACGCGGTTCACCAGTCCCATCGACAATGCCAGCCAGCGGCTCGAATGCATCCAGAACGCGCTGGCACAGGCAGACCGCGTGGCCGCGCACATTGCCGGCCAGACGGCCGCTGAACCGGAAATCCCCTGGTTCTGGACCGTCCAGCACGGTATCCGGCTGCAGACTGCAGGCGTCCGCCATCCGGAAGACCGGGTGATAGTCCGAGGCGAACCCTCCGGCGGCAAATTCTCCGTGGTCTACCTCCGCGACGGCCGCCTCGCGGCCGTCGACACCATCGCCAACCTGTCCGACTTCCGCACGGCCAAACGGCTGATCGGCCAGGGAGCACGGATCGATCCGCTGCTGGCCGCGGACCCCCGCGTCCCCCTCGCCGAAGCCATTTCCGGCGCAACCAACCACTCCCACGCTGACCTCACGGCAGCGCGATCCTAAGGAAACCAACATGAGCAGCACCAGCATCAGCAACACCGCCATCAGCACCAAACTGACCGTCGTCGACCGCGAAGGCGCCACCCATGACCTCGAATGGGAGCCGGGCCAGAGCATGATGGAGGCCCTCCGGGACAACGACCTGCCCGTACTGGCATCGTGCGGCGGCACCGCCTCCTGTGCCACCTGCCATGTGTTCCTGGAGCAGGAGGTCTTCGACACGCTGGAGGACCGCAGCGAGGACGAACTCGAGCTGCTCGTCGAGGCCGAGGGCTACCGGGAATGCGGCTCACGGCTCTCCTGCCAGGTGGGCTTCAGCCGGGACCTCGACGGGGTGACCGTGACGCTGGCCCCCGAGGAGTGAAGGCAGCCCGCGGCCCGGGTCAGGGAGTTAGCTCCCGGGCGGGTCAGTCACCGTGACCCGCACCGCGCAGGCGTCCGCGGCGGCCTTCTTCAGGACAGCCGCACGGGGATCGGGAACATCGAGGTAGGCAAGTCGCGGCAGGCCTGCCCAGGGCTTCAGGGCGGGCAGTGCCAGGACGTCCTCGGCCAGGCCGCGGTCACCGCCCGGGAGGATGTACTCGAAGGCGTGGCCGGCAAAAACCAGCCGCGCCTGCTCCGCCACCGCCTCGGCCATCGCGTCCGCCTGGTTGGCGCGGCGCCGGGCGAACCGCTGCTGCGACTGGCCGCCGGCGGCGGTGCGGGACTGCACATACTTGGAACCGGTCTTGGCGGCGAGGATGATCCCCTCGCTGGCGACGGCCACCCCGTACCCTCCGCGGCGGACCAGGACAAGGCCGACCGTGCGCGGCTGGGAAGCCAGGGAAGCCAGCCGTTCCACGAGGCCGGATCCCCGCCCCGGCCGGCCGTCGTCGGGCCAGGGCCCCACCAGCAGGGCGGTGGCACCGTCCGCCGCAGCCAGCCGTACGCCGTCGTCGTGGTCCTCATATTCAAGGTCACCGTGGCTGGCGGCAAACCGGTCCACCCAGCCGGCCAGCCGTGCGCCGGGGACGAACGCGGTCCTGGTGGACGCCGGACGTCCCTGCGTCGGACGGCTGCCTGGCATTGCCGATTCCCTGCTTTCGTGGCCGGACTTTTCCTGCTGAATCTAGAAGTAGCCTATCTATGTGGATGATCTTTTTGGTTCGGCGGCCCAGGACAGCGACGACGGTGAGAACGACGACGACGGCGACGTCGCCGATTCGGCCCAGTCCCGTTCCGCCCAGTCCCGTTCCGCGCCACGCAGCCCGCTGGCCGTCCGGATGCGCCCCCGGACGCTCGACGAGGTGGTGGGCCAGCAGCACCTCCTGGGCCAGGGGTCCCCGCTGCGGCAGCTGGCGGCAGGTGCCGACGCCGCCGGTCCTGCCGGCCCCAGCTCGCTGATCCTTTGGGGGCCGCCGGGCACCGGAAAAACCACGCTGGCCCACGTAATCGCACGCGGGCCCGGGCGTAAGTTCGTGGAGCTCTCAGCCATCACCTCCGGGGTCAAGGATGTCCGCCGCGTCATGGACGACGCCCTGACCGCCCGTGACCTGTACAAGACCACCACCGTCCTGTTCCTCGACGAGATCCACCGCTTCAACAAGGCACAGCAGGATGCACTGCTGCCCGGTGTCGAAAAGGGCTGGGTCGTCCTGGTCGCGGCAACCACGGAAAATCCGTCGTTTTCGGTGGTCTCCCCGCTGCTGTCCCGCTCCCTGCTGCTGACGCTCAAGCCGCTCACCGACGCGGACATCGAGGGCCTGCTGGTGCGGGCCGTCGAGGACCCCCGCGGCCTCAACGGCAACGTCCGGCTCAGCGACGAGGCCCTCGAACACCTCGTCCGGCTTTCCGGCGGCGACGCACGCCGGGCACTGACCGCGCTGGAAGCCGCTGCCGGCGTTGCGTTCGGTGACGCGGACGACGTCGGACATTCCGGTGCGGGGGACGGTGACACCGATGCGGACGGCGCAGTTGCCAACGGCGCAGGCCAGCCGGTCGCCGTCGAACCGGTCACGGTAGGGCTCCGGCACACCGAGCGTGCCCTGGACGCCGCAGCCGTCCGCTACGACCGCGCCGGGGACCAGCACTACGACGTGGCCAGCGCATTCATCAAGTCCATCCGCGGGTCTGACGTGGACGCAGCCCTGCACTACCTCGCGCGGATGCTGGAGGCGGGGGAGGATCCGCGCTTCGTGGCCCGGCGCATCGTGATCTCGGCCGCGGAGGACGTGGGCATGGCGGATCCGACGGCCCTGCAGACGGCCGTGGCCGCGGCGCAGGCCGTGCAGCTCATCGGAATGCCCGAGGGCCGCATCGTGCTCGCCGAAGCGGTGGTCCACCTGGCCACGGCACCAAAGTCCAACGCCGCCTACATGGGCATCAACAAGGCCATCGCGGACGTGCGGGCGGGCCTGGGCAACGGGATCCCCGCGCACCTGCGCGATGCGCACTATCCTGGGTCAAAGCAGCTGGGCCACGGAGTGGGCTATAAGTACGCCCATGATGCCCCGCACTCGGTGGCCGCCCAGCAGTACCCGCCGGACGACCTCGTGGGCCGCGACTACTACGAGCCCACCGCAAACGGTGCCGAGCGGGACATCGCCGTCCGGCTTGAACGGCTGCGCAAGATCGTCCGGGGCAAGTGACCGCCATGGTAGGATGGATGCTTGTCTGGCAAGGCACGGACGCACAATCCACCGAATTTTAGTTCGACGGAGCTGTGCCCTGTGCCCAGTAGCAAAAGGCAGCGGTTGGCCGATGCTCTCCATCGTGGAGGCCAGTAACACTGACACACCGCAGATATTGGAAGGACACAAGTGGCTAACAACACTCGTGCTCGCCGTCAGGCCCGCCTCTCGCGGTCCCTCGGCATCGCTCTGACCCCCAAGGCCGCCAAGTACATGGAGCGCCGCCCGTACGGCCCCGGTGAGCACGGCCGTGCCCGCAAGAAGCAGGACTCCGACTACGCCGTACGTCTGCGCGAAAAGCAGCGTCTGCGCGCCCAGTACGGCATCCGTGAAGCCCAGATGACCCGTGCCTTCGAAGAAGCACGCCGCACCAAGGGCCTGACCGGTGAAAACCTCATCGAACTGCTCGAAATGCGCCTCGACGCCCTCGTGCTGCGTGCCGGCTTCGCCCGCACCATCGCACAGGCCCGCCAGCTGGTTGTGCACCGCCACATCCTGGTTGACGGCATCCGCGTTGACCGCCCGTCCTTCCGCGTCGGCGAGGGCCAGCTGGTCCACGTTCACAGCCGCAGCGAAACCATGCCTCCGTTCCAGGTTGCAGCAGCCGGCGCACACCGCGACGTCCTGCCCCAGGTTCCGGCCTACCTGGACGTCAAGCTGGACGCCCTGCAGGCCCGCCTGGTTCGCCGCCCGAAGCGCGCCGAGGTCCCCGTGACCTGCGAAGAGCAGCTCGTCGTCGAATTCTACGCACGCTAAATTCCGGCAGCGTATACAAAGAAGCCCGTGGCAAGCGCCGCGGGCTTCTTTGTATGTAAGGTACTTGGGGGACATTTGCGGCTGCAGCACGTTGGCCGCCGCACGCCCGGTACAGTTCCACGGAATTTCAAGGAGATGAACGTCTATGTCTGGTGGCGATATTGCCGGCCTGATCGCGGCCGGGGTATTTGCGCTCCTGGTCCTGTTGCTGGCTGTGCCCATCCTCAAGCTGGGGCGGGTGTTCGACGAGGTCCGGACATCCATCCGCTCCATCAGCGACGGCGCCACCCCGCTCATGGACGAGGTCACCGCGACGGTCTCCACCACCAACCAGCAGCTGAAGAAAGTGGACGGCATCGCCTCCAACGTTTCGGACGCCTCCGCCAACATCTCCGCGCTGTCCTCCCTCGTGGCCGCGACTGTCGGTTCGCCGCTGATCAAGGTGGCCGCGTTCAGCTACGGCGTCCGTTCCGCTTTCGCCACCCGCAAGAAGCCCGCCACCGGCCGCCGCAGCCGCTAAGCCCACCCGGAGAACTGAAATGAAACGACTTGTCTGGATGGGAATCGGCGTGGCCATCGGGGTCATCGCCTTCCGCAAGGTCACCGAGGCGCAGTCAGCCCTGGGCCCCGAAGGCCTGAACCGGGCCGTGGGCCGGCTTGCCGACGGAGTCTACGACTTCGCCGACGCCGTCCGCGCCGGCATGCGCGAACGGGAAACGGACCTGCGCTCCGCACTGGGTGTTGACTCCCAGGACGTCGTCCGCCGCTAAACGCGCGAGAATTAAAACCTGCAGTGCCGTCCAACATCGGAACTGCCTCTGAATCAAACTGTCACGCGCCAGCATGCGTGAACCAAGAAGGGTAAGTAATCAGCTCATGAAGTCGCAGGAGATCACAAAGCGCTGGGTCGATTTTTTCGTCAGCAAAGGCCACACGGCGGTTCCCTCCGCATCGCTGGTCTCCAGCGACCCCTCCCTGCTGTTCACGGTTGCCGGTATGGTTCCGTTCATCCCGTACCTGACCGCTCGCGAGGAACCGCCCTACACCCGGGCCACCAGCGTCCAGAAGTGCATCCGCACCGGCGACATTGAGGAAGTGGGCAAGACCGCCCGCCACGGCACGTTCTTCCAGATGTGCGGCAACTTCTCCTTCGGGGACTACTTCAAGGAAGACGCCATCAAGTTCGCGTGGGAGCTGCTCACCACGGGCGTCGCCGACGGCGGATACGGACTGCCGCCGGAACTGCTGTGGGTGACCGTCTACGAAGAGGACGACGAAGCCGAGGAACTCTGGCTCAAAAACACCGGAATACCCGCTGAGCGCATCCAGCGCATGGGCAAGTCGGACAACTACTGGTCCACCGGCCAGCCCGGCCCGGCCGGCCCCTGCTCGGAGATTTACTATGACCGCGGCCCGGCCTACGGCGCCGAGGGCGGCCCCATCGCCGACGAGAACCGCTACGTGGAGATCTGGAACCTCGTGTTCATGCAGTACCAGATCGACAATGTCCGCTCGAAGGTCGAGTTCGACATCATGGGCGAACTGCCCCAGAAGAACATCGACACCGGCCTGGGCATGGAACGTCTTGCCATGATCCTGCAGGACGTCGAGAACATGTACGAGACCGACCAGGTCCGTCCCGTCATCGACATGGCCGCCAAGCTCTCGGGCAAGGAATACACTTCCGCCGAGACCGAGGACGATCCGCACCACACCGACGACGTCCGCATGCGCGTCGTCGCCGACCACATCCGCTCGGCCCTGATGCTCATCGCCGACGGCGTCACCCCCTCCAACGAAGGCCGCGGCTACGTGCTGCGCCGCCTCATCCGCCGCGCGGTCCGCTCCATGCGCCTGCTCGGCGTGGAACAGGCCTGCCTTCCGGACCTCCTGCCCGCCTCGCGCGACGCCATGAAGGGCGTCTACCCCATCGTGGACACCGACTTCGACCGCATCAGCCGGATCGCCTACGCCGAAGAAAAGGCGTTCCTGCGCACCATCGCGTCCGGCACGGCCCGCCTCGAGGACGCCGTCAACGAATCCAAAGCCGCAGGCCGCCCCCTTTCCGGCGCCGACGCCTTCACCCTGCACGACACCTACGGGTTCCCCATCGACCTGACGCTCGAAATGGCCGAGGAAGCCGGCCTGAAGGTCGACGAGCCCGAGTTCCGCAAGCTCATGCTCGAGCAGCGCCAGCGCGCCCAGGCCGACGCCAAGGGCAAGAAGGGCGGCCACGCCGACCTCTCTGCCTTCCAGGAGCTGCTGGCAGAGGGCGAAACCGTCTTCACCGGCTACACCGACCTCGAAGGCGAATCCCGGGTCCGCGGCATCCTCAGCGGCGGCAGCAAGGTGTCCCAGGCTGCCACCGGCGACGAAATCGAACTCGTGCTCGCCGAGACCCCCTTCTACGCCGAGGCCGGCGGCCAGGCAGCCGACACCGGTCTCATCACCGGCGACGGCTTCGTCGTCGAGGTTCTCGACGTCCAGCGTCCGCTCAAGGGCCTGAGCGTCCACAAGGCCATCGTCCGCGAAGGCGAGATCGCCTCCGACGCACTCGTCCGCGCCGCTGTGGACCGCGAACGGCGCCACGCAGCTGAGCAGGCCCACACCGGAACGCACATCGTGCACGCGGCACTGCACCAGATCCTCGGCCCGCAGGCCACCCAGCGCGGCTCGTTCAACAAGGCCGGCTACCTGCGCTTCGACTTCGCTTGGGGTGAGGGACTGAGCGCCGCCACCAAGTCCGAAATCGAGGAAGTCTCCAACCTCGCCATCCGGAACAACTTCCACGTGGACACCAAGGTCATGGGCCTCGCCGAGGCCAAGGCCCTGGGCGCCATGGCGCTGTTCGGCGAGAACTACGGCAGCGAGGTCCGGGTCGTGGAGATCGACGGCGCGTGGTCCCGTGAGCTGTGCGGCGGCACCCATGTATCCAACACGTCGCTGATCGGCAGCCTGTCCCTGCTCGGCGAGCAGTCCGTCGGGTCGGGAAACCGCCGCGTCGAGGCGTTCGTCGGCATGGACGCCTTCCGGCACCTGGCCGCAGAGCGTGCCCTCGTGACCGAACTCACCGAAATGCTCAAGGTGCCCTCCGGGCAGCTGGCCGACCGCATCTCCGCGACCCTCGCCAAGCTGAAGGCCACGGAAAAGGAGCTCGAGCGGCTCCGGAAGGAACAGCTCGCCGCCGCTGCCGCCCAGCTCGCCGGCACCGCCGTGGACGCCGCCGGCGTCCGGGTCATCGCGCACGACGCCGGCCAGGTCAGCGGTGCCGATGACATCCGCGGTCTCGCGCTGGACCTCCGCAACCGGCTCGGATCCGTTGCCTCCACGGTTGCCGTGGCCGGCGTCAGCAACGACCGGCCGGTCATCCTGGTGGCCACCAACGAAGCCGCCCGTGAAGCCGGCGTCAAGGCAGGTGCCCTGGTCCGGCTCGCCGCCGGAATCCTCGGCGGCGGCGGCGGCGGCAAGGACGATGTGGCCCAGGGCGGCGGCACCGACGCCTCCAAGGTCGGCGCCGCACTGACCGCCGTCGTCGATGCCGTCACCAGGCGCTAACCAACCGTGACTTCATCCGCTGAGCCGCACGTCCACCCCCGGGGCGTTAAACTGGGGGTGGACGTGGGGACCGTCCGCGTCGGCGTCGCCATTTGTGACCGGGACGAGATCCTGGCCACACCGCTGAAGACGCTGGACCGCAATGCCAAGAAGAACTCGGATGTCAGGGTCATTGCCGCCCTCGCGGCAGACCGGGGAGCCGTGCAGATTTTCGTGGGCCTGCCGCGGACCATGAAGGGCGAGGAACACGCCTCAGCCCGCATGGCCACGGAGTACGCCCAGCTGCTGGCTGACGAACTCGACCGCACAGGTTCGGACGTCCCGGTGCACCTGGTTGACGAGCGGCTCAGCACCGTCACGGCCCACCGGAACCTTCACGAAGCTGGCATGAGCAGCAAAAATCACCGTAAAGTGGTGGATCAGGTTGCGGCTGCAGGAATATTGCAGCACGCCATCGATATGCAAAAAGCCAGGGGAACGGATGTGGGGAGCCGTGTGCGCGCGCTTCCCCGTACGGGGCTGCCCGGTCAAGCCGCCGCAGATACTGCAGAACGGCCTGACCCGGAAAAGGAAACACGATCTTCAGAGGATGGACAGCTACAGTGAGCCCGGTCAATAGCGACGACTCCGCCGGCGACCCCTTCGCGGACGCCGGACGGCCCCTGACACGCAAAGAGATCCGCGCCCGCGAGAAGGCCGTCACCGCCGAATCCGGCGATGCCGTGCCCGAGCAGGCCTACGAGTCCGTCGAAGAGCTGCACGTGAGCGCTGGCGCCGCACAGCGGACCGGGTCATCGGCTTCGGCTTCCGACAGCCTCCGGACGGCGGCAATAGCCACACCTCCGGCTGCCGTGGCAGAGCCTGGTCCGGCCGTCGAAGTTCCCGACGTTCCGCCGGCCCCGCCAACCATCCACGACCCTGCGGAACACGCAGGCCCTGCCCAACATGCGGACCACGCCGAACATGCCGACCCGGCCGTGCATGGGCACGCTGCCGCCGAGGTCCACGGGGACCAGTCTGAGGACGCCCCGCATTTTGCCGAGTTTGCGGACAGCCACGCCGGGCCCCACGCTGACATTCACCACGAAGCTGTGCATCATGACCACGTCCACCATGAGGATGGCCACCCTTATGACGTCCACCACAACGCCGTAGCCCCCGAGCCCTACGAGGAGCATGTGCCCTACGAGCAGCAGGCCGTGGGGCACCAGCTCCTGGCCGGCGCCGAGAACGCAGCCACCGTGACGCGGCCCTCCAAGAAAGTCCGGCGCCGGCGCCGGCTCGTGGCGCTGCTCCTGACCCTCGCGCTCTTCGTCACAGCCACCGTTGTAGGCGCGCAGTTCCTTAAGCCGCTGCTGGGGAACGACAAGCCGGCCGACTATCCCGGCCCCGGCACCGGCCAGGTCAAGGTATCGGTCGTTCCGGGCGAAGGCCCGGTGTCAGTCGCCGCCAAGCTGGAGGACGCGAAGGTCGTGGCCAACGCCGACACCTTCATGGCGGCGCTGTCCGCCTCCGGCGGCACGCTCTCGCCGGGGGAGTACGACTTCAAGCAGGAGATGAAGAACTCCGACGCCGTCTCCGTACTTCTCAACGAGGGACAGGCCAAGGTCATGTACTTTGCCCTCAGCGCCGGCCTGCGGATCGATGAATCGCTGGAGGCGATCTCAGAGGGCTCGGGCCTTTCCCTGGCCCAGCTGAAGACGCTCAGCAACTCGCCCAAGCAGTTCGGGCTGACCTCCAAGGCAAAGAACCTGGAAGGGTTCCTGGCCCCGGGGGAGTACCGCTTCCCGCTGGGCACCACCGCCAAGGAAATCCTCACCAAGCTGGTGAAGAGCACCCAGGATGAACTCAGGGCGCAGGGCGTGACGGACGCCGCCAAACAGTACGACGTCGTGACCGTCGCCAGCATCGTGCAGGCGGAGGGCGGCCAGGCCGAGTACAAGGACGTGGCAGGCGCCATCTACAACCGCCTCAAGCCCACCAACACCGAAACGAACGGCCTGATCCAGTCGGACGCCACCGTCACCTACGGCCTGGGCAAAAAGACCTTCCACATCGATGAGGCCGAAAAGGCGGACAAGTCCAACCCGTACAACACGTACGCCATCCAGGGCCTGCCTGCCGGGCCCATCGGGTCGCCGGGCACGACGGCCATCGACGCGGCAGCCAAGCCGAACAACAACGATTACCTGTACTGGGTGACCATCAACCTCGACACCAAGGAGACGAAGTTCTCCAAGACGCTGGCCGAGCACAACGGCTACGTCGAACAGTACAACGCCTGGTGCGAGGCCAACCCGGGCCGTTGCGTATGAGCCTGCGGGCGGCCGTCCTGGGGCACCCCATCGGCCATTCGAAGTCCCCGGCGCTTCACCTTGCCGCCTACGCGCGGCTCGGAGCGGAGATCGGCTACAGCGCCATCGACGTGACCGAAGAGTCACTGCCGGCGTTCATGGACTCCGTCCGCGCCGAGCCCGGCTGGCGGGGACTGTCCGTCACCATGCCGCTGAAGAAAGCCATGGTCGCCGAGGTGGACGAGGTCCGCGGAGTGGCCCGGGTCCTGGGCGTCATCAACACGGTGGTGTTTGAGGGAGTCGGGGACTCCACCCGGCGGATCGGCTACAACACCGACGTCGCGGGGATCGTCAACGCCCTCCGCAACGCCGGGGCCGGTGACGGCCCCTCGGGCGTCATTCTTGGCGGCGGCGGAACGGCAGCCGCGGCAGTGGCAGCCCTGCAGGAGCTTGGCGCCGTGAAGGTGGACCTGTACGTGCGCAACACTGCCCGGGCCGAGGAAGCCAGGGCTGCGGCCAGCGGGCTCGGCATGGACATCACCGTCCATTCCCTCGACGGTGCCGTCGAAGCGATGGCCGGTGCCGGCGTCGTAATCTCCACACTGCCGCCGCGGGCGGCCGACGGGATGGCGGCGGAACTCGAAGCGCTGGGCCGGCGCACGGACGGCGTCCTGCTGGACGTCGCCTACGACCCCTGGCCCAGCCAAATCGCCGCGGCCTGGCACGCAGGAGGCGGAACAGTGGTCCCCGGCCTTGAAATGCTGCTCTACCAGGCGGTGGAGCAGGTCCGCCATTTCACCGGCCTCGCAGAGGCCGGAAGTGCCGAAGTCATAGATGTGATGTGCGACGCAGTCGGGGCACCCCGGCGGGTGTCCTGACCGCCAGACATGGCAGGATGGTTTTTATGTTGCGTTGGTTGACCGCCGGTGAATCCCATGGCCCGGCACTGGTCGGAATAATTGAAGGCGTCCCCGCAGGTGTTGAACTCACCAGCGGGCAGATCGCCGATGCCCTTGCCCGCCGGCGGCTCGGCTACGGCCGCGGGGCGCGGATGAAGTTTGAGCAGGACGTCGTAACCATCCTCGGCGGTGTCCGCCACGGCATCACCCAGGGCGGCCCCGTCGCCATCCAGGTGGGCAACACCGAATGGCCCAAGTGGGAACAGATCATGTCAGCCGATCCGGTGGACCCCGAGGAACTCGCAGGCCAGGCCCGGAACGCCCCGCTGACCCGGCCGCGCCCCGGACACGCCGACTTCACCGGCATGCAGAAGTACGGCTTCGACGAGGCCCGCCCCGTGCTTGAGCGCGCCAGCGCCCGCGAGACCGCCACGCGCGTTGCCATGGGCACGGTCGCCGCCCAGTTCCTGAAGCACCTGGGCATTGAGCTGGTCAGCCACACAGTCTCCATCGCCAGCGTCACCGTGCCGGAGGGCCGGCCGCTGCCGCTGCCGGACAACGTGATCGCGCTCGACGCCGATCCCCTGCGCTGCTTTGACCGCGAAACGTCCGACGCCATGGTTGCGGAGGTGGACGCCGCCCACAAGGAAGGCGAAACGCTCGGCGGCGTGGTGGAGGTGCTCGCCTACGGCCTGCCCCCGGGACTCGGCAGCTACGTCCACTGGGACCGCCGCCTTGATTCCCGCCTGGCCGCCGCCCTCATGGGCATCCAGGCCATCAAGGGCGTTGAGGTGGGCGACGGTTTCCTCACCGCCGCGCGCCGCGGGTCCGCCGCCCACGACGAAATCGTCAAGGACGCTGACGGCAGGATCATCCGCACCAGCAACCGCGCCGGCGGCATTGAAGGCGGCATGAGCATCGGCGACGTCCTGCGCGTCAGGGCTGCCATGAAGCCCATCGCCACCGTGCCGCGCGCCCTGAAGACCATCGACATCAGCACCGGCGAGGCGGCCAAGGCCCACCACCAGCGCTCGGACGTCTGTGCGGTTCCGGCCGCCGGCGTGGTGGCCGAGGCCATGGTCGCGCTGGTCCTGGCCGAGGCCGTGACCGAAAAGTTCGGCGGCGACTCCGTGGCCGAGACTGCCCGCAACATCAAGGGCTACCTCGAGAGCATTCCGGCGTCGCTGGATACGATCGGACTCTAGTGCCCCGGAGCAATACACCCTGCGCCGCAGGGGACCGGCCCATTGTGCTCATTGGGCCCATGGCGGTCGGCAAATCGGCGATCGGGCAGCAGCTGGCGCAACAGCTGGACGCCCCGTTCGTGGACACCGACGCGGTCATCGTGGAGGGCCACGGTTCCATCGCGGACATCTTTGCCAGCCGCGGCGAACGTGCCTTCCGGGAGATCGAAGCCCGGACGGTGGCCCGCATCATCGAGGCCGCGGCCGGCACCGCCACCGTGGTTTCCCTGGGCGGCGGGTCGGTCCTGGACTCCGGCACGCAGCAGCTGCTGGAGCGGTGCACGGTGGTCTACCTGGAGTGCGACGCCGATACCGTCGCCGCGCGCATCGCCAAGAATTCCGGCCGGCCGCTGCTGGCCGGTGACGGCATCCGGCGCTGGAAGGCGCTGTTCGCCACCCGGAAGCCGGTCTACGAACGCCTCGCGGACATCGTGCTGGACGTCCGGCAGGGAACCGTGCCGCAGTTGGGCCTGAAGCTGGAAGCGGCGCTGTGCGATTTCGCCGCCGGCAAACCGCACGAAACCACCACCCGCGAGATCAACAAAACCGCGACGACGGCAGCCAACGGAAGTGCTGCCGCGAAACAGGAAGTTGAAAAGTGACCGAATCAACTGTCATCAAGGTCACCGGCCAGTCGGCCGGGGACAACTACGACGTCGTAGTTGGCCGCGGCCTGCTCGGCACCCTGCCGGGACTGCTGGGGGAGCGCGTCCGCCGTGTCCTCGTCATCCACCCGCGGGCCCTCCGGCTCACCGGCGACACCGTCCGGGATGAACTGGCCGCTGCCGGCTTCACCGCCGTCACCGCTGAAATCCCCGACGCCGAGGAAGGCAAGCACATCCAGGTTGCCGCCTTCTGCTGGCAGGTGCTGGGCCAGAACGATTTCACCCGCTCCGATGCCGTGGTCTCCGTCGGCGGCGGCGCCGTCACCGACCTTGCCGGCTTCGTGGCCGCCACCTGGCTGCGCGGCGTCAAGGTCATCCACATGCCCACCAGCCTCCTCGGCATGGTCGACGCCGCCGTGGGCGGCAAGACCGGGATCAACACGGCCGAAGGCAAGAACCTGGTTGGGTCCTTCCATCCGCCCGCGGCTGTCCTCACGGACCTGGACACGCTCAAGACCCTGCCCCGCAACGAGATCATCTCCGGCATGGCCGAGGTCATTAAGTGCGGCTTCATTGCCGACCCCGCCATCCTGGACCTCGTGGAGAAGGATCCCGAGGCTGTGACGGATCCAGGCTCCGACGTCCTGCGCGAACTCATCGAACGCGCCATCGCCGTCAAAGCCCGCGTCGTCTCGGAGGACCTCAAGGAATCCGGACTCCGGGAAATCCTGAACTACGGCCACACCCTGGGCCACGCCATCGAACTCGTGGAACGCTACTCCTGGCGGCACGGCGCTGCCGTCTCGGTGGGCATGATGTTCGCGGCCGAGCTGTCCCGCAGCGTGGGCCGGCTCAGCGACGCCGACGCCGACCGGCACCGCAGCATCCTCGAATCCCTCGGGTTGCCCGTCACGTACCGGCGCGACCGCTGGCAGGGCCTTCTGGACGGCATGCGCCGCGACAAAAAGTCCCGCGGCGACCTGCTCCGCTTCGTGGTCCTGGACGGGATCGCCAAGCCGGGGATCCTGGACGTGCCCGATACCTCCCTGCTCTTCGCCGCCTACCAGGAGATTGCTTCCTGATGCGCGACGACCAGACCGGAACGATTGAATGGCCCGACGGCGGATTCCCCGGGATCCGGGTCAACCCCGAATCGCTGCTTCCTGAAATTATCAGCGAAGAGACGTGTGCCGCCGCGCTTGAGGCATCCACCGACCCCGCCGAGCAGGTGCTTGTGCTGCTCGTCGAGGGACGTGCCGCCGACGCCGCCGAAGTGCTGGCAGAGGCCCGCTACCGGGACCCCGAGTCGTTCCGGCTCCGGGCCTATGAAGCGGATGTCCTGCGCGTCTCCCACCGCTACGACCGCGCCGTCGAGCTCTTCCGGCAGCTCCTGACCGAGGCGCACGGCACGGCCAACGAAGCCCTCGCCCACCAGTACCTTGGCCGGGCGTACTTTGCCGCCGGAAACATCGGCGCCGCGGTGGAATCCTTTGCCAGGGCGCTCGATCTCCGGGTGGCGCAGTCCGCCGACGCTGCGCTTATCTACTCCTCAACGGTGGCGCTGCAGCGGGCACGGGACGTCTTCGAACTTGCTTCCTGACGGGTCTTCCGGCTGCGCCGGAGCGGTCCTCCGGCCGTACCGCCGGGGCGCCCGAAAAGCGTGCCGGCCTTTTCCGCTAGAATAGTTTCTGGATTTTTGATAAACACACGCTGGCGCGCCGTTCGGCATGCCTGCTTGGCATAAACCAGCTGGCAGCCAGAACCAGTCAGACACAACCAGAGGAAACCAGTGGCAACCACAAACGACATCAAGAACGGGACCGTCCTGAAGCTCGAGGGCCAGCTCTGGAACGTCATCGAGTTCCAGCACGT
Organism: Arthrobacter globiformis NBRC 12137; assembly: GCF_000238915.1. Lineage (GTDB taxonomy): Bacteria > Actinomycetota > Actinomycetes > Actinomycetales > Micrococcaceae > Arthrobacter > Arthrobacter globiformis. The sequence goes on from NZ_BAEG01000039.1 coordinate 61,767, forward strand.
CAAGCCGGGCAAGGGCGGCGCCTTCGTGCGCACCAAGATGCGCAACGTCATGTCCGGAAAGGTAGTGGACAAGACCTTCAACGCAGGCCTCAAGATCGAGACCGCCACCGTGGACCGCCGCGACTACCAGTACCTGTACCAGGACGGCGCGGACTTCGTCTTCATGGACACCTCGGACTACGACCAGATCACCGTTTCCGGTGCCACCGTGGGCGACGCCACCAACTTCATGCTGGAAAACCAGATGGTCAACATCGCCATCCACGAAGGCACCCCGCTGTACATCGAGCTGCCGCCGAGCGTTGTCCTCGAAATCACCTACACCGAGCCGGGCCTGCAGGGCGACCGCTCCTCCGCCGGCACCAAGCCCGCCACCCTGGAGACGGGCTACGAGATCCAGGTGCCGCTGTTCGTTGAGAACAACACCAAGGTCAAGGTCGACACCCGCGACGGCAGCTACCTGGGCCGGGTCAACGACTAGTGAGCGCCCGCGGTAAAGCCCGCAACAGGGCTCTTGAGGTCCTCTTCGAAGCCGAGCAGCGCTCTGTCTCGGCTTTCGACGTGCTGCGTGCGCGCCGCGAGAGGACCGACCAGATCGTCAATCCGTACACCCTCGAGATCGTCGAAGGCGTGGTGTCGATGCAGGCCACCATCGACGAATTCCTGGAGACCTACTCACAGGGCTGGACCCTGGAGCGCATGCCGTCCGTGGACCGCATCATCCTGCGGATCGGCACCTGGGAGCTGCTCTACAACGACGACGTTCCCGACGGCGTCGCCGTCAGCGAAGCCGTCGCTTTGGCCAAGACGCTCTCCACCGACGAGTCGCCGTCGTTCATCAACGGCCTCCTGGGGCGCCTTCAGCAGCTGAAGCCTTCCCTGCTCGCCTGAGTTGAGCCGTACGCAGAAAGCCCCTGCCGGGTTACCCCGGCAGGGGCTTTCTGCGCAAACGGCCTCCAACCTACTGCTGAACGGCGGCCCGCAGCGCGGTCAGGTGGCGCAGCTGCTGCACCTCGTCCTGCTGGTGCAGCGGCACATCCCTGCCGCTGAGGATCCGCTGCCGGGTGAAGGCCAGGCGCGTCGCCGCCTTGACGAACTCCTTCATCTCGTGGCCCCGGTTGTACGCCCCCGCCCAGCGCACGGCCTGCCGGCGGCCTCCGGGGGTGGACAGCAGCTCCACCTCGGCGGGCGCGAACCACCCGGCTGCGGCGTACTCCTGGAGACGCTGCCGGGTGAGGCGCGTTTCCGCGACCCGCAGCACCACGATGCACACCACGGCGAGCAGGAAGATGGGAACTTGCACCAGCACGTACTGGGCCAGGAAGTCCTGTCCCATGCTGTTCCACCTGTTGTGCAGGACCATGGCCGGAACCAGGCCCACGAAGAACGCGAGCACCGAGACGCCCGAGTGCCAGCGCCGCGCCGCCAGGCCCATGACCAGGCCCGTGGTTCCGGTGAAGATGGCGTGCGCGAACGGCGACATCACCCCGCGCAGGAAGAAGATCTGCACAAGGTCGCTGCCGGGCGTGCCGGACTCGGCGATGGCCCGGCCGAAGTAGAGAATGTTCTCCGTGAACGCGAAGCCGCCGGCAATGGTGAAGGCAAACACCACGCCATCGACGGGGCCGTCAAAGTTGCGCCGGGCGAACAGGAGAAGCAGCAGCAGGCCCAGGGACTTCGCGAACTCCTCCACCACCGGTGCCTGCACGGTGGTCATGAAATCGCGGAAGGCCGCCTCATCAGTGGCCGGGGCCGCGAGGGCGAAGACCGGCTGGATGAGCAGCGTCACGGCAATGGATACGGCGGCGCCCCAGGTGAAGGCAAACAGCAGCAGGCGCTTCGGCTCGGGTTCCCACCGGTCAATGACGGCCACGGTGGACAGCACCGCCGCCAGCGGGATCAGTGAGGCAACAAACCCGATGACGAAACCGGTGACGCCGGTACTCGCCAGGAGGAACGGCACCACAAGGAACAGGCTGACGAACGCGAGTATCCCGCCGCCCACGACGAGGCCCAGGGTCCCTGCCCCCGGGCGGGCGGCCACGGTGGACGCTGCCTCCGGGATGACCTGGTGCACGGCGCCGCCGCTGTGCCCGGGCGCCGGCCGGTAGTTCTGCGGCTGGACGTGGCCCATCCAGCTGGGATTCGCTGGCTGGTCCGGGACCTGGCGCCCGGGACCGCCGGAGCGGTTCCAGGCTGAGCTGTTCCGGCCCGGGCCGGAGGACGGCTGCTGCGGGTTGATCGACATAGATACGAGCCTATGTGCCGCGGGGGAGGCAACAAAGCACAGGGCCTGGCGGCGCCGGGGGAGCGCAACAAACCGCTGGGCCCCATGGTGTGACGGACGACGCCTTCTGGCGGGGCCGGGGGCAGGCGGCCGTGTGGTAATTTTGGAAGGCAAATGTTCCTTTTTTAATTCCGTCCCGTGAGGCGGGGAAAGGGGAGACGAGCGATGACTCCTGTCACGCAGGCACCGGTTCCGGCCAGGGTTGTTCTCAACCAGGCGGACATTGACCGTGCCCTCACTCGTATCGCCCATGAAATCCTCGAGGCCAACAAGGGCTCCCAGGACCTGGTGCTGCTGGGCATTCCCCGCCGCGGCTACCCGCTTGCCGTCCGGCTCGCCCAAAAAATCGCCGCCGCCGATCCCGCCGTGGACGCCAGCGCCATCGTCGGCCAGCTGGACGTCACCATGTTCCGGGACGATCTCTCCTCCCAGCCCACCAGGCCACCGCACCACACGCAGCTGCCGCTGACGGGCATCGACAACAAGGTCGTTGTGCTGATCGACGACGTCCTCTACTCCGGCCGGACCATCCGCGCCGCCCTGGACGCGCTGGTGGACCTCGGCCGGCCGCGCATTGTCCGCCTGGCTGTCCTGATTGACCGTGGCCACCGCGAACTTCCCATCCGCGCCGACCACGTGGGCAAGAACCTTCCCACCTCCTCCGCCGAAAAGGTCCGGGTCCGGCTCGAGGAGACCGATGCCGTCGACGGCCAGGCAGTAAACGAAGTGGTAATCGAGGGCGGCGCATGAAGCACCTGCTCTCCACCGAAGACCTCAGCCTGGCCAACGCCGTCCGCATCCTCGACACCGCCGAAGAGATGTCGACCGTGGGGGAGCGCGAGGTTAAAAAGCTTCCCGCCCTGCGCGGTCGGACCGTGGTGAACCTCTTCTTCGAGGACTCCACCAGGACCCGCATTTCCTTCGAAGCCGCAGCCAAGCGGCTCTCGGCGGACGTCATCAACTTCGCCGCCAAGGGATCGTCGGTCTCCAAGGGCGAGTCCCTCAAGGACACCGCCCAGACGCTGTCCGCCATGGGGGCCGACGCCGTCGTCATCCGCCACTGGGCCTCCGGTGCCCCGCACCGGCTGGCGGCCACCGACTGGATCGACGCCGCCGTCATCAACGCCGGCGACGGCACCCACGAACACCCCACCCAGGCACTGCTGGACGCTTTCACCATGCGGCGGCACTGGACCAGGCTCTCCGGCCTGCCCTCCACGGGGGCGGACCTGCGCGGCATGCGCGTCGCCATCGCCGGCGATGTCCTGCACTCCCGCGTGGCGCGGTCCAACGTCTGGCTGCTGCGCACGCTCGGCGCCGATGTCACCCTGGTGGCGCCGCCCACACTGCTGCCCATCGGCGTCGAACAGTGGCCCTGCAGCATCAGCTACGACATGGACGAGACGCTGGAAAAGGGCGTCGACGCGGTCATGATGCTCCGCGTCCAGGGCGAGCGGATGAACGCCTCGTTCTTCCCGTCCACCCGGGAGTACTCCCGCCGTTGGGGCTTCGACGACAACAGGCTCCGCGCGCTGGACAGGCTGGGCCTGAAGGACACCATCATCATGCACCCCGGACCCATGAACCGGGGCCTGGAAATTTCCGCGGCCGCCGCCGATTCGCCCCGTTCCACCGTGCTCGCACAGGTCAAGAACGGCGTGTCGATCCGCATGGCCGCCCTGTACCTGCTGCTCTCCGGGGATACCCGTGAACCAGCCACCACCCTGAAGGAGAGCAACTGATGGCTGACGAAACCACTTACCTTATCCGGGGCGCCGCGATCGTTGGCGGCGACCGCGAGGACCTGCTCATCCGCGACGGCGTGATCACGGCCCGGGGCTCCGATCTGTCGACGACAGACGCAGCGGACGGCGCCACGGTGATCGACGCCGACGGCCTCGTCGCCCTGCCGGGCATGGTGGACGTCCACACCCACCTCCGTGAACCGGGCCGCGAAGACGCCGAAACTGTGGAAACCGGCACGCGCGCCGCAGCGCTCGGCGGCTTCACCGCCGTGCACGCCATGGCCAACAGCACCCCGGTGGCTGACACCGCCGGTGTGGTGGAACAGGTCTACAGCCTGGGCCGGTCCGCCGGCTGGGTGGACGTCCGCCCGGTGGGCGCCGTCACCGTGGGGCTGGCCGGCGAACAGCTTGCCGAGCTCGGCGCGATGGCCGATTCCCGCGCCCAGGTCCGCATGTTCTCCGACGACGGCATCTGCGTCCACGATCCGGTCCTGATGCGCCGCGCCCTCGAGTACGTCAAGGCGTTCGACGGCGTCGTGGCCCAGCACGCGCAGGAACCGCGCCTCACCGCCGGTGCCCAGATGAACGAAGGCGAAGTGTCCGCTGTCCTCGGCCTGACCGGCTGGCCGGCAGTGGCCGAGGAAAGCATCATCGCCCGCGACGTCCTGCTGGCCCAGCACGTGGGCTCCCGGCTCCACGTCTGCCACGTCTCCACCGCGGGGTCGGTGGAGATCATCCGCTGGGCCAAGGGCCGCGGCATCAACGTCACCGCCGAAGTGACGCCGCACCACCTGCTGCTCACCGATGACCTGGTCCGCAGCTACGACCCCGTCTACAAGGTCAACCCGCCGCTGCGCACCAACGACGACGTCCAGGCCCTGCGCGCCGCCCTCGCGGACGGCACCATCGACGTCGTCGGCACCGACCACGCCCCGCACCCGAGCGAGCACAAGGAATGCGAGTGGGCGCAGGCGGCCATGGGCATGACGGGGCTGGAAACCGCCCTGTCCGTGGTCCAGCACGCCATGATCGAGACCGGCCTCATGACCTGGGCCGACTTTGCCAGGGTCACCTCCACCGCACCGGCCGGCATCGGACGGCTTACGGACCAGGGCCGGCCGCTCGAAAAGGGTGAACCCGCCAACATCGTCCTCGTGGATCCGGCCGCGCGCTGGACCGTGGATCCCTCCGCGATGGCAACCATGGGACGCAACTCGCCGTTCCGCGGCATGGAACTCCCCGGCAAGGTGGTGGCCACGTTCTTCAGGGGCCACCCCACGGTCCTGGACGGCAAGCTCAACACGCCCTACCGCTACCCCACCGAAGCGCCGCTTGCCGGCGCCGCAGGTGCGAACTGATGGAAAAGGAACTCCTCGCCGGGCTGATCACGGCGGTGCTTGTCGCCGTCGCCCTTGGCCTGATGTGGCTGGGCTGGCGCAACCGGCTCCGGCGGCAAACCGGGATCGAGGCGCTGCCCGCGGTTCCTGCCGGGCTGGGCGAACCGCTGCTCTCGGCGGAGGGCCAGTATGTGGCTTCCACCACCGCGGGTGACTGGCTGGACAGGATCGCCGTGCACGGACTCGGCATCCGCACCAACGCGCAGCTTTCCATCCATCCGGAGGGCGTGCTTCTGGACCGCTCCGGCGCCGGTCCGCTGTTCATCCCTGCGGCCACTTTGGCCGGCGTCCGGCAGGACAGCGGCATGGCCGGTAAATTCGTGGAAAAGGACGGGCTGCTGATCGTCAGCTGGATGCTCGGAACCCACGCCCTGGACACCGGCTTCCGCACCCGCCGCGCCGCGGACAAGCCGGCCATCCTTCAACAACTTCAGGAAATGATCTCCCCAGGCCCTCAGGCAGGTGCCCATAGTGGAAAGTAATAAAGTGACGGACAACAACACAACAAGCTCCGCCCCCGCCGTCCTGGTGCTCGAAGACGGCCGCATCTTCCGCGGCCGCAGCTACGGCGCGCAGGGCACCGCCCTGGGTGAAGCGGTCTTCGCCACCGGCATGACCGGGTACCAGGAGACCATTACGGACCCGTCCTACGCACGCCAGCTGGTGGTGCAGACGGCACCGCACATCGGCAACACCGGGGTGAACAGCGAGGACGCCGAATCCCGCCGCATCTGGGTGGCCGGCTACATCGTCCGTGACGCTGCCCGCCGTCCGTCCAACTGGCGCTCGGAGCGCAGCCTCGACTCCGAACTCGTCGAGCAGGGCATCGTCGGCATCCAGGGCGTGGACACCCGGGCCATCACCCGCCACCTGCGCGAGCACAAGACCATGCGCGCCGGCATCTTCTCGGGCGAGGCAGCCAAGGCCACCGACAAGGAACTCGTCGAGGCCGTGCTCGCCAGTGAGCCGATGGAGGGCGCCCGGCTTGCCGAGGAAGTCAGCATCGATGAAGCCTACGTAGTGGAGCCCAAGGACCACGGCTGGGACGGCGACGCGCGCTTGAGCATCGCGGCGATCGACCTCGGCATCAAGGCCATGACGCCGGTGCGCTTCGCCGAGCGCGGCGTCCGCGTGCACGTGCTGCCCGCCACGGCCACCATCGACGACGTCAAGGCCGTCAGCCCGGACGGCTTCTTCATGTCCAACGGCCCCGGAGACCCCGCCACCGCCGACAACCAGGTCAAGCTGCTCCGTACCGTCCTGGACGAGAAGCTCCCGTACTTCGGCATCTGCTTCGGCAACCAGATCCTGGGCCGCGCCCTCGGCTTCGGCACCTACAAGCTGCGCTACGGCCACCGTGGCATCAACCAGCCCGTCATGGACCGCCGCACGGGCAAGGTGGAGATCACCTCGCAGAACCACGGCTTCGCCGTCGACGCCCCGCTGGACGGCCCCACCAACGCGCCGGAAGAGCGCTACGGGCGGGTCGAGGTCAGCCACGTCAGTCTGAACGACGAGGTCGTGGAGGGCCTGGCCTGCCTGGACATCCCGGCCTTCTCTGTCCAGTACCACCCCGAAGCCGCTGCCGGCCCGCACGACGCCGCTTACCTCTTCGACCGTTTCATCGAGCTGATGGAAGACACTAAGTCAAACACCGACGGCCGCAGCGCCAACCTGTCCAAGGAACCCGTGGACGCCCAGCACCCCGCAGAGGCGCAGCAAAACGGTGCCCATCAAAACCAGGCCGCCGAGCCGAACACGACTGACAACAAGACTGAGGACAAGAAGTAATGCCCAAGAGAACTGACCTTAAGAGCGTCCTGGTCATCGGTTCCGGCCCGATCGTCATCGGCCAGGCCGCCGAATTCGACTACTCCGGCACGCAGGCCCTTCGCGTCCTCAAGGAGGAAGGCCTGCGCGTCATCCTCGTCAACTCCAACCCGGCCACCATCATGACCGACCCGGAGTTCGCCGACGCCACCTACATCGAGCCCATCACCCCCGAGGTGGTGGAGAAGATCATCGCCAAGGAGCGCCCGGACGCCGTGCTGCCCACTCTGGGCGGCCAGACGGCCCTGAACACCGCCATCGCGCTGGACAAGAACGGTGTGCTGGAGAAGTACAACGTGGAACTGATCGGCGCGAACATCGCCGCGATCGAGCTCGGCGAGGACCGCGAGAAGTTCAAGGGCGTCGTGGAGCGCTGCGGCGCCGAATCCGCCCGCAGCCACATCATCCACACCATGGACGAGGCCCTGAAGGCAGCCGTCGACCTCGGCTACCCCATGGTGGTCCGCCCCTCCTTCACCATGGGCGGCCTCGGTTCCGGCCTTGCCTACAACGAAGAGGACCTGCGCCGGATCGTCGGCCAGGGCCTGCAGTACAGCCCCACCAGCGAGGTGCTGCTCGAAGAGAGCATCCTGGGCTGGAAGGAATACGAGCTCGAGATGATGCGGGACAAGAACGACAACGTCGTTGTCGTCTGTTCCATCGAGAACTTCGATCCCGTGGGCGTGCACACCGGCGACTCCATCACCGTTGCCCCGGCGCTGACCCTCACCGACCGCGAATACCAGCGGCTGCGCGACATCTCCATCGCGGTCATCCGTGAAGTCGGCGTCGACACCGGCGGCTGCAACATCCAGTTCGCCATCGATCCCGCGACCGGCCGCGTCGTGGTCATCGAAATGAACCCGCGTGTGTCCCGCTCCTCGGCGCTGGCGTCCAAGGCCACGGGCTTCGCGATCGCCAAGATCGCCACCAAGCTCTCGCTCGGCTACACCCTGGACGAGATCCCGAACGACATCACGCAGAAGACCCCCGCCTCCTTCGAGCCCACGCTCGACTACGTGGTGGTCAAGGTTCCGCGGTTCGCGTTCGAGAAGTTCCCGGCCGCCGACCCCACCCTCACCACCACCATGAAGTCGGTGGGCGAAGCCATGGCCATGGGCCGCAACTTCACCGAAGCCCTCCAGAAGGCCCTGCGCTCCCTCGAACAGAAGGGCTCGCAGCTGGACTTCAGCTCGGTCCCCGAATGGGAAGTGCCGGAGCTCATCGAAAAGGCCAAGCGCCCGACGACGGAACGCCTGCACCAGGTGCAGCGCGCCCTGCTCGGCGGCGCCAGCGTGGAGGAACTCCACGAGGCCACGAAGATCGACCCCTGGTTCCTGGACCAGCTCCAGCTGCTCAACGAGATCTCCCACGAGATCCGCCGCTCCGGCGCCCTGACGGAGGACATGCTCCGCCGCGCCAAGCGCCACGGCTTCTCCGACGAGCAGATCGGCTCGCTGACCCACAACTCCGAGGCCGTGGTCCGCGGCGTCCGCCAGGCCCTGGGCATCCGCCCCGTCTACAAGACCGTGGACACCTGCGCCGCGGAGTTCGCCGCCTACACGCCGTACCACTACTCGGCCTACGACGAGGAGGACGAGGTTGCGCTGCACTCCAAGCCGTCCATCCTCATCCTCGGCTCCGGTCCCAACCGCATCGGCCAGGGCATCGAGTTCGACTACTCCTGCGTGCACGCCTCCATGGCCCTGCGCAAGGCCGGCTACGAGACGGTCATGGTCAACTGCAACCCGGAAACCGTCTCCACCGACTACGACATCTCCACCCGGCTGTACTTCGAGCCGCTGACCCTTGAGGACGTCCTCGAGGTCATCGCCGCCGAGGAACGCACCGGCGGCGTGATGGGCGTCTTCGTGCAGCTCGGCGGCCAGACCCCGCTGAAGCTGGCCCAGCAGCTGGCCGACGCCGGGGTGCCCATCCTGGGCACCTCACCCGAGGCGATCGACCTCGCCGAGCACCGCGGCGCCTTCGCCCGCGTGCTGGACGAGGCCGGCCTGGTGTCCCCGAAGAACGGCACCGCCGTTTCCTTCGAGGACGCCAAGACGATCGCCGACGAAATCGGCTACCCCGTCCTGGTCCGCCCGTCCTACGTCCTGGGCGGCCGCGGCATGGAAATCGTCTACGACGAGCCGAACCTGTCGCGCTACATCGCCAACGCCACCGAGATCACCGCCGAGCACCCGGTGCTGATCGACCGGTTCCTCGAGGACGCGGTGGAGATCGACGTCGACGCCCTCTTCGACGGCACCGACATGTACCTGGGCGGCATCATGGAGCACATCGAGGAGGCCGGCGTTCACTCCGGCGACTCCGCGTGCGTCCTGCCGCCCATCACCCTGGGCAACAACGTCCTGGAACGCGTCCGCACCGCCACCCGGGCCATCGCCGAGGGTGTGGGCGTCCGCGGCCTCATCAACATCCAGTTCGCGCTGGCCTCCGACGTCCTGTACGTCCTCGAAGCCAACCCGCGCGCCTCCCGGACCGTGCCGTTCGTCTCCAAGGCCACCGGCGTGCAGATGGCCAAGGCCGCCGCACTGATCGGCACCGGCGTGACCATCGGCCAGCTTCGCAGTGCCTACAAGATGCTGCCGGAAACCGGCGACGGCTCCACGCTGCCCCTGGACGCGCCCGTTTCCGTCAAGGAGGCGGTCCTGCCGTTCAGCCGCTTCCGCACCCCGGAAGGCAAGGTCGTGGACTCGCTGCTCGGACCGGAGATGCGCTCCACCGGCGAGGTCATGGGCATCGACAAGCACTTCGACACCGCCTTCGCCAAGAGCCAGGCGGCCGCCAATAACGCGCTGCCCACCGAAGGCAAGATCTTCGTCTCCGTGGCCAACCGGGACAAGCGCTCGGTGATCATGGGTGTCAAGCGCCTCTCCGACCTCGGCTTCGAGATCGTCTCCACCGGCGGCACGGCCGACGTCCTGCGCCGCAACGGCATCCAGGCCACCCCGGTGCGCAAGGTGGCCGAGGGCAGCAGCGCCGAGGGTGAAGGCACCATCGCCGACCTCGTGATTGCCGGCGAAATCGACATGGTGTTCAACACCCCGTCCGGCGGCGAGGCCCGCAGCGACGGGTACGAACTCCGTGCCGCCGCCACGTCCATCGGCATCCCCTGCATCACCACCGTGGCCGAGTTCAACGCCGCCGTCCAGGCCATCGAGGCACTGCGCACCTACGCCTGGTCCGTGACCAGCCTGCAGGAGCACGCCGCGGCGCTCGTCGCCTCGCAGGAGGCAGTGCTGCAGAAGGCAGCCGCGCAGAGCCCGGCAGCGCAGAATGCCTGAGTCGGGGAACACGTCCGCGGGCGAGAACATTGCCGCAGGCGCCGGCCGGGAGTCGTTCGGCTCCCGGCTGGGCCGGGCCATGGCGGACCGCGGTCCGCTGTGTGTCGGCATTGACCCGCACCCCGCCCTGCTCAAGAGCTGGGGACTGGACGACGACCCCGCCGGCCTCAGGCGCTTCTCGCTCACCGCCCTGGAGGCAGTGGCTTCGCTCGCTGCCGCGGTCAAGCCGCAGGTGGCGCTCTACGAACGCCACGGTTCGGCCGGCATGGCCGTGCTGGAAGAAGTTCTTGCCGTTGCACGGGACGAAGGGGTGCTGACCATCGCCGACGCCAAGCGCGGCGACATCGGGTCCACCATGGCCGCGTACGCCGACGCCTGGCTCCGTGACGGCTCTGCCCTCGCCGCGGATTCCGTGACCCTGAGCCCGTACCTGGGCTTCGAGTCCCTCCGGCCGGCCCTGGATCTGGCCGCCGAGCACGGCCGGGGCGTGTTCGTCCTGGCCCTGACCTCCAACCCTGAGGGCGCCTCTGTGCAGCACGTGGGCGGCAGCGATTCCGTGGCGCGCCGGATTGTTGAGGCCGCAGCCGCGGAGAACGAACGCTACTCCGGGCCCCTGGGCTCGGTGGGCCTTGTGGTGGGAGCCACCGTGGGCACGGCCCTGGCCGACCTGCAGCTGGATCTGGGCGCCGTCCGCGGCCCGATCCTCGCGCCGGGCCTGGGTGCCCAGGGAGCCACACCGGCTGACCTGCGGAGGACGTTCGGCGCCGCCTACCCCCAGGTCCTGGGAACCTCCAGCCGCGACATCCTCAAGGCCGGCCCCGGCGTCCCGGAGCTGACCGAGGCGGCGCAGCGCACCCTCGCCGGACTCCGCTCCGAATAGTCCATTGATTTCTCCGGCCGGCAGGGAGTAGGTTCAGGACAAATCCGTGGCTGCTCCAACGCCGCCGGCCGCGGATCCGTTGGCTGACCCCAGGGGAAATGACCGTGAGCTTGCGACCCTTGTCACCGCAGGAACGTTCCGACGCACTCAGGAAGGCCGCGGCGGCAAGGGCTGCCAGGGCCTCGGCCAAGGAACGGCTCAAATCCGGAGAACTGACCGTGGCCCAGATCCTGGACTCCGGCGGCACCGAGGAAGCCATAGCGCGCATGCGCGTTTCGGAACTGCTCGAGGCACTGCCGGGGATCGGGAAGGTCCGGGCCGCGGCCATCATGGACAGCCTCGGCATCGCCGCGTCCCGCAGGGTCCGTGGGCTGGGCATTCACCAGCGCCGGGCGCTGGTAGATTTTATGAACGAGAAATAGCTTTATCCGAACAGATTTATCTGCAGACCGCCCAAAGGAATACGTGAGCAACAAACCCGGACTGACAGTCCTCGCTGGTCCTACGGCTGTTGGCAAAGGCACCGTGTCCACCTATATCCGCGACAACTACCCCGAAGTCTGGCTGTCCGTTTCGGCCACCACCCGGGCCCCGCGGCCCGGTGAGATCGATGGCGTGCACTACTACTTCAAGTCCAAGGAAGAGTTCGAGTCCCTCGTGGCCGCCGGCGAATTCCTGGAGTGGGCCGTGGTGCACGGGCAGAACACGTACGGAACCCTGAAGAGCACCGTCAACCAGGCGATCGCCGAGGGCCGTTCCGTGCTGCTGGAGATCGACCTGCAGGGGGCACGCCAGGTGAAGCAGGCGGTTCCGGATGCCCAGTTCGTGTTCCTGGCACCGCCCAGCTGGGAAGAACTGGTCCGCCGGCTGGTGGGCCGCGGCACGGAATCCGCCGAGGAACAGCAGCGCCGGCTGGAAACCGGTAAAGTAGAGCTTGCTGCTGAACCGGAGTTCGACCACACCGTCATCAATGACGACGTCCGCCGGGCAGCGGACGAGCTTGTTTCACTCATGGGGCTGACCCCGCACCCGCGCCAGCCGCAGACGCCATCAGCCCGCTAGAAATTTGGAGAATTCGTGTCCACGAACCTTGAAGGCATCATCAACCCGCCGATCGACTCGCTGCTCGAGGCAGCCGATTCCAAGTACGGCCTGGTGATCTTCGGTGCCAAGCGTGCACGCCAGATCAACGCCTACTACGCACAGCTGCACGAGGGGCTCTTCGAGTACGTCGGCCCGCTGGTTGACACCAAGCTGAACGAGAAGTCGCTGTCCATCGCCCTGCGCGAGATCAACGAAGGCAAGCTGGTTTCCACGCCGATCGAAGCTGCAGAGTAACAACCGCAGAGTAAACAGACTGCCTGCTGACGGAGTTCACGTGCGCATAGTCCTCGGAGTCGGGGGAGGGATCGCCGCCTACAAGGTGGCATCGCTCCTCCGGCTTTTTACTGAAGCCGGCCATGACGTCACCGTCATTCCCACGGAAGCAGCCACCCGCTTTGTCGGCGTGGCCACCTGGGAGGCGCTGTCCGGTAACCCGGTGACCAACAGCGTGTTCGACGACGTTGACCAGGTGAAGCACGTCCGGCTCGGCCACGAGGCAGACCTGATCGTGGTGGCCCCCGCCACCGCCGATCTCCTGGCCCGTGCCGCCACCGGCCAGGCCAATGACCTGCTCACCAACACGCTTCTCATGGCGAGCGGCCCGGTGCTGTTCGCCCCGGCCATGCATACCGAGATGTGGCAGCATGCGGCCACCCAGGCCAACGTCGAAACTCTGCGCAGCCGGGGCGTGACGGTCCTGGAACCAGCCAGCGGACGGCTGACCGGCAGTGACTCCGGCCCCGGCCGGCTGCCCGAGCCCGAAGCCATCTTCGACGCCGCCATCGCCCTGATGCAGGACACAGGCGTTCCGGCGCATCTCCCGCTGGCCGGCCGCACCGTGACCATCAGCGCCGGCGGCACCCGGGAGCCCCTGGACCCCGTCCGGTTCCTGGGCAACCGTTCCTCCGGCAAACAGGGCGTGGCACTGGCCGCCGCCGCCCGCGACGCCGGAGCCGCCGTGCGGCTCGTGGCCGCCCACATGGAAGTGCCAGCCCCGGCGGGCGTCGAACTCATCGCCGTCGAAACGGCCCTGCAGCTCCGCGAAGTCATGCTGGCAGCGGCAGCCGATTCCGACGTCGTCATCATGGCTGCGGCGGTGGCCGACTTCCGGCCGGCGGAGGTCTCCGGAAGCAAGATCAAGAAGCGGGACGACACCGCCGACCCCGTGATCACGCTGGTCCGCAACCCCGACATCCTGCACGAGCTCGTCGCGGTCCGTGACTCCGCGGGCAGCAGCCAGCTCGTGGTGGGCTTTGCCGCCGAAACGGGTGATGAACTCGGTGATGTGCTGTCCTACGCAGAGGCCAAGCTGAAGCGCAAGGGCTGCGACCTGCTCGTGGTGAACCACGTCGGCGCTGACAAGGTGTTCGGCCAGGACCACAACTCCGTGGTGATCCTCTCGCGGGCCGGTTCCGAGCCGCAATCGGCGTCCGGCTCCAAGCAGGACGTCGCCGCCATCGTCATCGACCGCATCGGCTCCGAACTGAGCCGGGTCTTTCCGCGAACCTGACGGGCGTAAGCAACGTCTCCTTAGCATGGGGACACACGCTGCCGCCCCTCCGTTTGCCAACCAGTAAGGTAGTTGAGTGACTTTACCGCTGCACATTCCAGAATCCCACGGGTCCACGCCCGCCGCGCTTCGGCTCTTCACCTCGGAGTCGGTCACTGAAGGGCACCCGGACAAGATCTGTGACCAGATCAGTGATGCGATCCTGGACGCCCTGCTGGACAAAGACCCCGAGTCCCGCGTCGCCGTCGAGACCATGGCCACCACCGGCCTGGTCCACGTCGCCGGCGAAGTGACCACCGACGCGTATGTCGAAATCCCGCAGATCGTCCGCGAGACCATCCTGGGCATCGGCTACGACTCCTCCGCCAACGGCTTCGACGGCGCGCGCTGCGGCGTTTCCGTGTCCATCGGCCAGCAGTCCAACGACATCGCCGGCGGCGTCTTCAATTCCCTGGAAGCCCGCGAAGGCCGCCAGGAGGACGACTACGACCTGCAGGGCGCCGGCGACCAGGGCCTGATGTTCGGCTACGCCAGCGACGAGACCCCCTCCTACATGCCCACGCCGATCTGGATCGCGCACCGCCTCTCGGAGCGCCTCACCGAGGTCCGCAAGAACGGCGAACTCTCCTACCTCCGCCCGGACGGCAAGACCCAGGCCACCATCGGGTACGACGGCGACCGGCCGGTTTCGGTGGAAACCATCGTGATCTCCAGCCAGCACGCCGACGGCTTCAGCCTCGACCAGTTGCGCGCCGACCTCGGGACGCACGTCATCGACCCCGTCCTTGCCCTCGCGGACCTGGACATTTCCCGCACGGTCAACATCCTCAACCCGGCCGGCGCCTTCGTGATCGGCGGCCCGGTGGGCGACGCGGGCCTCACCGGCCGCAAGATCATCGTGGACACCTACGGTGGAATGGCCCGCCACGGCGGCGGTGCCTTCTCCGGCAAGGACCCGTCCAAGGTGGACCGCTCCGCAGCGTACGCCATGCGCTGGGTTGCCAAGAACGTGGTGGCGGCGGGACTCGCCAAGCGCGCCGAAATCCAGATCGCCTACGCGATCGGCCAGGCCCGCCCGGTGGGAACCTACGTCGAGACATTCGGGACCGAGACCGTGGACCCGGCCAAGATCAGCGCCGCCATTGCGGAGATTTTCGATCTGCGACCCCGGGCCATCATCGACGCCCTGGATCTCAAGCGTCCCATCTACGCCAAGACGGCCGCCCACGGCCACTTCGGCCGGGATGATCCGGACTTCACCTGGGAGCGCCTGGACCGCGTCGACGACCTGAAGGCCTACTTCAACGCCTGAGCCGTCCGTCCGCGGCCATCAGCACCGGGAATGTCAGACCCGTGTGATTGGCTGATGACTAAGCCAGGACGGAGGTAAGGCGCCATGTCGTCGAACAGCATGTCTTCGAAGAGCATGTCTGCGCACCCCGCGTCTGCGCAGACAGCGCCGGAGCCGCAGCAGCTGTCATTGCTGCAGGGGTTTCCGGCCACGGCCAGGCCGGCCGGCGGACCGCCGCTGGCCGCCGACCGTCCGGTGGCGCGCGTGCTCATCGAGTCGCCGCTGCCGCACCTGGACCGGCCGTTCGACTACAGCGTGCCCGCTGAACTGGATGAGGACGCCCAGCCGGGCGTCCGCGTCCGCGTGAAGTTCAGCGGCCAGGAACTCGGCGGCTACATCCTGGACCGGGTTGAGGAGTCCGACGCCGGCCAGCCCCTCGTCCCGCTGCAGAAGGTCGTCTCGCCGGTCGCCGTCCTGACCATGCCCCTGCAGGAACTCGCCGGGCGCGTGGCCGCACGCTACGCGGGCACCGTCAGCGACGTCCTCCGCGTGGCGATCCCGCCGCGGGTGGTCAAGGTGGAGAAGGAGCTTGCCGGCGCCGAGCCGGCCGGGCCTCCCGCGGCGGATCATGACCTGTCCGGCTCCGGTTGGACCGCCTACCGCAACGGCGCCGCCTTCCTTCGCCATCTTGCGTCCGGAGGCTCACCCCGGGCCGCCCTCAGTGCGCTGCAGGGGTTTGGCCCGGACGCCTGGCCACGGCTCATCGCGGACGCAGTGGCGGCGGTGCGGGCGTCCGGACGCGGCGCCGTCGTCGTCGTTCCCGACTACCGAGACCTGGACCGCGTCCAGGCTGCCCTCGAGGACATCCTGCCCGCCGATGACGTTGCCCGGCTGACGGCCGACGACGGCCAGTCACCCAGGTACCGCAACTACCTCAGAATCCTCAAGGGATCCGCGGGCGTCGCCGTGGGCACGCGTTCGGCGGCCTACGCCCCGGTACAGAACCTTGGACTCGTGGTGTGCTGGGACGACGGTGACGACCTCCACGTCGAACAACGTTCCCCGTACGCCCACAGCCGCGAGGTGCTGCTGCTCCGTGCCGAGCAGGAGGGGGCTGCGTGCCTGCTGGCAGGGCACGCGCGCAGCACGGAGGTGCAGCGGCTGGTGGACGCCGGCTGGGCGATGCCCGTGGAAGCCGAACGCACGGTGCTGCGCCGCACGGTTCCCCGGGTCCTCAACACCGCCGACAGCTTTGAGCAGGAGCGCGACCCGCTCGCCCGGTTGGCAAGGCTGCCCGGCGCAGCGTGGCGCACCGCCAAGGAGGCGCTGGAACGCGGCCCGGTCCTGGTGCAGGTTGCCCGTGCCGGATATGCGCCGTCGCTGGCATGCGAAACCTGCCGGGAACCGGCGCGCTGCCCGTCCTGCCAGGGGCCGCTCGCCATCGCGGGCAGCGCCGCTGTTCCCCAATGCCGGTGGTGTTCGACGCCGGCACCGGAGTGGTGCTGCGGGCACTGTAACGGCACCCGGCTGCGGCGTGGTGCGGCCGGCGTGCTCCGTACGGCCGAGGAGCTGGGCCGCGCGTTTCCAGGCAAGCCCGTGGTCACGTCCTCCGGCCAGAACGTCAAGGCCACGGTGCCGGATGCCTGTGCGCTGGTGGTGGCCACGGTGGGCGCCGAGCCCGTGGCTCCGGGCGGATATGCTGCGGCGCTGCTGCTCGACGGTGACTCGCTGCTGCGCCGGGAGAACCTGCGCGCGGGCGAGGACGCCGTACGCCGCTGGTTCAACGCCGCTGCCCTCGTCCGGCCTTTCGCTGACGGCGGGATCGTCGTCATCACCGCCGACGACACCGCCGCGGTCGGCGCGCTGCTTCGGTGGGACCCGGCCGGTTATGCCCAGCGTGAGCTGGGGCTGCGCGCCGAGCTGCAGCTTCCCCCGGCGGTGCGGGTTGCCGCCGTCACCGGCGGCAGCACCGCCGTCGGGCATTTCACCGCCTCGGCCACAAAGCTTCTCGCCGCCGAGGGCGTGGAGCTGCGCGTTGCGGGCCCGGCGCCGCTGCTGCAGACAGCAAGGACGGATAGCGAGGATGTGCGCACGCTGCTGTTCATTCCGTACGCGCAAGCCGCCACCGTGACGAGGGTGCTGCGGGCCGCGAAGGCGGCAGGCGCGGCGAAGCGCACGGAGGACCCGGTGCAGCTGCGGCTCGACGGGGTGGACGTGCTCTGACGCCAACGCGTTGGTGCCAGCCGGCTACCTGCGGCGGAGCGCCATTACCTCTGCGGCGACGTCCACCAGCTGGCGGGCGGATTCGTCCCAGCTGAACTGCCGCGCCCGCGCCACCGACCGCCGGGAGACGTCCTGCCAGTGCTGCCCGTCGGCGAGGTTGCGCACGGCGGCGGCGAACTCCGGCGCCGACTCCGGATCAACATAGGTGGCGGCATCCGCACCCACCTCGCGGAAGATCGGGATGTCGCTGGCGATGACCGGGGTGCCCAGTGCCATGGCCTCCACCAAGGGAAGGCCGTAGCCCTCGGCCCTGGACAGGGTGACCAGCGCGGTGGTGCGGTTCAGCAGTGCCGTATATTCATCGTCGGTGACGCCGTTATGGAACACAACGTTCGCGCCGGAGGGGATCTTCGCTTCAAGCTCGGCGCGGCGGTGCGGGGTGATCCGGCTGAGCAGGTGCAGCGTGTAGCCAGGCAGTTCGGCCATCCCGGCGAGCATGGTTTCGACGTTCTTGTAGGGCATGAACGAGCCCATGTAGAGCAGTGTCTTCTCCGGCGCCGCGGCCTGGTCGCGGGGCTGCTGGGCCGGCTGGGGAGCGTTGCTGACGATGCGCACCGGGCGGCTGGTCAGGCGGTACTTGGACATCAGGGCCTCGGTGGTCCTGCTGATGGTGGCGACGACGTCGGCACGGTTGAGCAGGAGCCGCTGGGGCCAGAACGCCTTGTGGTAGAGGCGCCACAGAATCCGCACCGGGGCCGGCAGGAATCCCGGCGGTGCCGGGTGTTCGTAGTAGATGAGGTCGTGCAGGGTCAGCACCAGGCCGTACTTGCGCCCCCACGTCCCCATGGTCTGCATGGGGCACACCACCACATCCGCCCCGAGCTGGTTGACTTTCCGCGCCACGAAGAGCTCGGCGGGGGAGAGCGGGCTGCTGATGAGCGTGTACGGAACGTCGGGAAGCAAGGCCAGTTGCCGGAGGTCGCTGATGAGCATGGACACATCGGCGATCTTTGAGACGGCGGCGATGAGGCTGGAGCCGTAGCGGCTGATCCCGTCGTGGTGGTCCGTCCGGGTGAAACGGGCGTCGATGACTATCTTCACGCGGGGTGGTCCTTAAGGAAGCGGCGGATGAATCCTGCGGCAGGTTCGGGCGTTTCGTAGTGGATCAGGTGGCCGACGCCGGGGATGACATCGAGCGTCGCGTCGGGAAGCAGCCCGGCAAGCCGGTGCTGATCCCGCAGCAGGGCGATTTCGTCCTTTTCGCCGGCGACCAGCAGCACAGGCAGGGTGAGCCGCGGCGCGACCTCGGCCACGTTGCTGCTGACGGACGCGGTGAAGGATTCCAGCAGGCTTTCCCGGTTCGCGAACGCACTGAAGTACGCGTGGTGCTGCCCGTGGATGAACCGCAGCAGGTCCTTGTCCTTCGTCTTCGCCATGGCCATGCTCATCACCCGCACGATGAGCGGGCTGCGGAGCAGGGCCAGGCCAAGGGGGCGGGGGAGCCGCGCGGAGAGGCGGTAGTACAGCACAGCCAGCCGGGTCATGAGGCCCTTGGGGCCTTCGAGTGCGGGCGCTGCGATGGGGTTGACCAGGATGAGCGGGCGGACGGCGTCCGGATGGTCGGCGACAAAGTGCGCGGCCACGATGGAACCGAACGAGTGCCCCAGCAGGACGGTGTCCGGCCCGAGTCCGAGGGCATTCATGAAGTCGCTGATGAACCGTCCGTAGCGTTCCACGGTATGGGCGGCGTCGGTGAACGGGCCGGAGCTGCCAAAACCTGGAAGGTCCGGCATGATCAGGCGCATCTCCGGCAGCTGGTCGGCCACCCGCAGCAGCCCGTGGTGGTCCCCGCGGAAGCCGTGGATGACCAGGACGGTCCGGGTTTCAGCCGTGGTCCTTTCCGGTTCGTAGACCCAATAGGCAACGCTGCTGCCGGCCAGCTGCGTTGTGGATGCACGGGTGCGGGCGGCGAGTCCGCTGCTGACGAAGGACGGTGCTGTAGCGGGCTCGGAGTCGGCTGTTCTCATCTGCTGGGGGAGTCCTAGTTGACGTTGTCGGGGTGGGAGCCTGTGCGGTGGCCGCGGTCCAGTGCTTCGATGTCAGCCATGTCCAGGGCGGAGAGCTCGAAGCCGAAGACGTCGAGGTTCTCGCGGATCCTGGCGGCTGAGCTTGCCTTCGGGATGGTGACGTGGCCCAGCTGCAGCTGCCAGCGCAGGATGACCTGCGCGGCGCTCACCTTGTGCTCCGCCGCGAGGGCGCCGATGACGGGATCCTCCAGCACCTGGCCGCGGCCCAGGGGGCTCCACGCTTCGGTGAGGATTCCCAGCTCGCGGTGCTTTTCCCGGAGCTCGGCCTGCTGCAGCCACGGATGCAGTTCGATCTGGTTGACGGCTGGCACCACTTCGGCTGTTTCCAGCAGCTGGTCCAGGTGCAGCGGCTGGAAGTTGGACACGCCGATGGCCCGCACCTTGCCCTCGCGGTACAGCGTCTCCAGGGCGCGGTATGTCTCCTGGAACAGGCCCCGCTTCGCGCACGGCCAGTGGATCAGGTACATGTCCACATATTCCAGGCCGAGGTTGATCATGGACGTGTCGAAGGCCCGCAGCGTCGCGTCGTAGCCGTGGTCGTCGTTCCAGACCTTGGTGGTGATGAACAGATCCTCGCGGGAAGTACTGTGGGCGGCCTCGCCTGAACCGCCGGCGGCGGCTTCCGTGGCGAACAGGTCTACCAGGCCGCGCGCCACCCCGGATTCGTTCCCGTACATGGCCGCCGTATCAAAATGCCGGTATCCGGCGTCTAGGGCGGTCAATACCAGGTTGGCGGTGTCTTTCGGCGGAACCTTGTAAAGCCCGAAACCCAACTGGTCGATCAGCACGCCGTTGTTCAGGCTGAGCCGGGGTGAGGTAGTCATGGATACGACTCTACCGATACCGCGCCGCCGCGCGCGTGACCGGCAGGCGCAGTGTCAGCCGCTGGTGTGGCCGGGACTCAGCCCCAGCAGAGACAGAAGGGGTGGCCGGCCGGGTCCGCGTAGACCTGGAAGCCCTCGTCGGAGGTGATGTCGTCCGCCGGCTTCAGCAGGCGTGCTCCGAGCGACAGGGCCTCCTCGTGGGCGGACGCGATGTCCTCAACATAGAGGTCAAGGTGGATCTGCTGCGGGTTCCCGTCAGGCCATTCCGGCGGCACGTGGTTGGGCGCAAGCTGAAAGCCGAGGCGCGGGTTCCCGTCGACGCTGACCGTGTGCCAGTCGTCCTCCGCGTCCACGGTGCCGCCGAGCAGCCCGGCCCAGAAGGCGCTCTCGGCGGGGAGGTCGGCGGCGTCGAACACGACAATCTGTCTGCTGATTTTCATGCGGTCATCCTTGCATGACGGCAGCGATTTGCCGAGATCCCCGACGACGAGGGGCTCTCCCCGCGGCCTCCGCCCGTGATCAAATAGGAGGGTTAGACCGGCTGCCCGAGTCCGACCACGGCCTCGGCCATATGGAAGGAACAACATGAGCGATCGCCAGGACCAGCCCCCGGTCCCTACTCAGGAAAGCTCCCAGGATCCGGACGTCAAGGCCGCGGGAGGGGGCCCGGCCGACCCTGGCAGCGTGACCGCGCACGGCAGCGAGAGCGAGAACCCGGCCATCGATGCGCCTCAGCCCAAGGCGCACCGGCCACGGACCGTCGCGGACTGGTGGCCGAATCAGCTCGACCTCTCCGTACTGCACGCTCATCACCCCGCGGGCAATCCGCTTGGCCCCACGTTCAACTACCGCGAGGAGTTCCAGAAGCTCGACGTCGAGGCGCTCAAGCAGGACATCATCGGCGTCCTGACCACCTCCCAGGACTGGTGGCCCGCGGACTTCGGCCACTACGGCGGCCTGATGATCCGGATGAGCTGGCACGCTGCGGGCACCTACCGGGTCCACGACGGCCGCGGCGGTGCGGGGGACGGCAGCCAACGGTTCGCGCCGCTCAACAGCTGGCCGGACAACGCCAACCTCGACAAGGCCAGGCGGCTGCTGTGGCCGGTGAAGCAGAAGTACGGTCAAAAGCTCTCCTGGGCCGACCTTCTCGTCCTTGCAGGCAACGTCGCCCTTGAGTCGATGGGCTTCAAGACGTTCGGTTTCGCCTTCGGCCGTGAGGATGTATGGGAGCCCGAGGAGATCTTCTGGGGTCCCGAGGACACCTGGCTCGGCGACGAACGCTACGTCGGCGAAGGCGAGATGGCGGCGGGCGTGGGTGCTACCGAGATGGGCCTGATCTACGTCAACCCGGAA
Organism: Arthrobacter globiformis NBRC 12137; assembly: GCF_000238915.1. Classification (GTDB taxonomy): domain Bacteria; phylum Actinomycetota; class Actinomycetes; order Actinomycetales; family Micrococcaceae; genus Arthrobacter; species Arthrobacter globiformis. The sequence continues at coordinate 83,606 of NZ_BAEG01000039.1, forward strand.
GGCCCGATGGGCAATCCGGATCCTGCCAAGGCTGCGGCGTTCATCCGTGAGACCTTCAAGCGCATGGCCATGAATGACGAGGAAACCGTCGCGCTGATCGCCGGTGGACACACCTTCGGCAAGACCCACGGCGCCGGCGACGCCGACGCGCATGTCGGTCCGGAGCCGGAGGCAGGCGACCTCGAGTCGCAGGGCCTGGGCTGGCTGAGCACCTACGGGACCGGCAAGGGGGCCGACACGATCACATCCGGCCTTGAGGTCACCTGGACGGACCGTCCGACCCAGTGGAGCAACCGCTTCTTCGAGATCCTCTTCGGGCACGAATGGGAGCTCGTCAAAAGCCCCGCCGGTGCCCACCAGTGGGTGGCCAAGGACGGCCCGGAGATCATCCCGGACGCCCATGACCCGGCGAAGAAGCACCGGCCCACCATGCTCACCACTGACCTCTCGCTGCGCATCGACCCCACCTACGAGAAGATCTCGCGGCGCTTCCTGGAAAACCCGGACGACTTCGCCCTCGCGTTCGCCAAGGCCTGGTACAAGCTCCTGCACCGCGACATGGGTCCCGTCGGCCCCCACCTGCTCGGACCATGGGTCCCCGCGCCGCAGCTTTGGCAGGACCCCATCCCGGACGTTGACCACGAACTGATTGACGAGCAGGCGATCTCCTCGCTCAAGGCCCAGCTCCTGGACTCGGGCCTCTCCGTCTCCCAGCTTGCCGGCACGGCGTGGGCCGCGGCGTCCACCTTCCGCAAGACCGACAAGCGCGGCGGCGCCAACGGGGCACGGATCAGGCTGGAGCCGCAGCGCGGCTGGGAAGTCAACGAACCCGGACAGCTGGCCACGGCGCTGCAGGCCATCGAGCGGGTGCAGCAGCAGTTCAACTCCGCCCAGAACGGGGGCACGAAGGTCTCGCTGGCAGACCTGATCGTCCTCGGCGGCTGCGCGGCGGTGGAGAAGGCGGCGAGGGACGCCGGCTTCGACGTCACGGTGCCGTTCCGGCCCGGCCGCGCCGACGCCTCCCAGGACCAGACCGACGTCGAGTCGTTCCAGTACCTGCAGCCGCGGGCGGACGGGTTCCGCAACTACGTGCGTCCCGGCGAAAAGCTCCAGCCCGAGACCCTCCTGCTTGATAAGGCGTACTTGCTGGACCTCTCCGCGCCGGAGCTGACAGCCCTCATCGGCGGCATGCGTGTCCTGGGCACCAACGTCGGCGGTTCCGCGCACGGCGTCCTCACCGACAGGCCCCAGGTCCTGACCAACGACTTCTTCGTCAATCTGCTTTCCCCGGGCACCCGCTGGAAGGCATCAGAGGGAGGGGAGAACGTCTACGAGATCAGCGACGTCGCCAGCGGCGAGCTGAAGTGGACCGCCACGCCGGTCGATCTGGTCTTCGGCTCCAACTCGCAGCTCCGGGCACTGGCCGAGGTCTACGCGAGCGATGACGCCAGGGAGAAGTTCGTCAACGACTTCGTGGCAGCCTGGGCGAAAGTCATGGAGCTTGACCGCTTCGACCTGTCCTGACCCGGACGTCCGCGCCGGCCACAGATGCGGCCGGCGCGGGGCAGCCGGCGTCCGGACGACGCCGGCTGCGTCACCTATCCCGCCCGCAGTTCAGGCGGCCTCCTCGAAGCTAACCAGCCGCCGGGCCGAGGCCTCATCGAGGATCAGATCAGTGGCCAGCCCGGCCACCAGCGCCCCGCGGAGCCCGTTGATCTTGGACGCGCCGGACACCACACAGATCCGGCGGCGCACCTGGCGGAGCTGGTCCAGCGACGGTCCGGTGGAGCGTTCATTCAGGGTGATGCCGTCCGAGGAGCCATCGCCGCGGAAGAAGACCGTGGCCACATCCCCAACGACGTCGGACTTCGCCAGGGTGGCCAGGTCGTCTTCATCGAGGTAGCCGCCGGCGTACACGTGGCTGGGGTAGTCGGCATCCACTGAACCCACGCCGAAGATCGCGATGCTCATTCGGGACTGCAGATCGAGGATGCGCTGCACGCTCCGCTCATTCCACATCGCGGTCTTCGTGGCGGCGTGGTCGAAGAAGGCCGGCACGGGAAACTGTTCAACCCGCGCCCCGTAGGCGCTGCCGAAGCGCCGCATGATGTCGCTGGCGTAGGTGATGCCGGTGGTCTGCATGTTGCCCGCACCGTTCAGCTGCACCACCACGCTGTCGTGGGTGATCTTGCGCGTCAGGTGCCGGCTTACCGCGCTCAGGGTGGAGCCCCAGGCCACGCCGATGATGGCGTTGGAGTCCACAACCGGGCCGATGGTACGTGCGGCCTGCATTGCCACACGGTCCAGCGTTTCTGCCTCATTCAGGGTGTCCAGGACGGGCACCACGTGCACATCCACCTTGTACTGGGCCCGGATCAGCCGCTCCAGTTCCGGGCCTGTGTCCAGCGGGCTGCGGATCTGGATCTGGACCAGACCCGTTTCCCGGGCCGTTGAAAGCAGCCGGGAAACCGTGGACCGGGAGGTCCGCAATTCCCGGGCGATGGCGTCCATGGTGAGGTCCTGCATGTAGTAGAGCTGGGCCGCGCGCAGCGCTTCGGAATGTCGGGGACGGGGCATGCATCTATCCGTTCTGCACGTTTGTGCATAGTGCTTGACGTTATTTTCCAATAATTCAAACAATAGTGGTGAACGGCCCCGCACCTTTCGGTGCGCCGTCCGAAACAACCCCTCCGTACCAAACCCAAAGGAGCAGATTTGGGACTCAAGGATTCATCCGGCCATACCAACAGCGCTACCGCCCGCGGCGCGGAGCGCGAGTCCGTCTCCCGGCTGCGCCGGCGGCCCAAGGCCAGGGTCCTGATCATCGGTGGCGGCATCAACGGCGTCGGAACATTCCGTGACCTCGCCCTGCAGGGCGTCGACGTGGCGTTGGTGGAGCGCGGCGACTACTGCCAGGGCGCCAGCGGCGCCTCCTCGCACATGATTCACGGCGGCATCCGCTATCTGGAAAACGGCGAATTCCGTCTCGTCCGGGAATCCGTGGTTGAGCGCAACAGGCTCCTTCGGATCGCGCCCCATTACGTGAAGCCGCTGCAGACCACCATTCCGATTTTCAGCACATTCTCCGGTGTCCTGGCTGCGCCCCTGCGGTTCCTGACCCACAAGCAGCAGGGCAAGCCCAAGGAGCGCGGCGCGTTCCTCATCAAGCTGGGACTCAGTCTCTACGACTCCTTCTCCCGCGACGGCGGCAGCGTCCCGCGCCACCAGTTCCGCACGCGGCAGAAGGCTCTGGCCGAACTTCCGATGTTGCACCCTGGCGTCAAATACACGGCCACCTACTTCGATGCGTCCGTGCACAACCCCGAACGACTCACCCTGGACGTCCTGCAGGACGGCGAGAAGGCGGGCGGCCGGGCCAGCAACTACCTGTCCCTGGCGTCCGTCAGACCCAACGCAGACGGTTCCAGCACCGCGACGCTCCGCGACGAACTGACCGCCAAGGAATTTACCTTCACCGCGGACGTCATCGTCAACACCACCGGCGCCTGGGTGGACCTCACCAACCAGGCCATGGGGGCGCCCACCACGTTCATGGGTGGGACGAAGGGCTCACATATCGTCCTTGACCACCCGGGCCTGCTCGCTGCCTGCAAGGGACGCGAGATCTTCTTCGAACACACGGACGGCAGGATCGTTCTGATCTACCCCATGGGCGACCGTGTGCTCGTGGGAACCACCGACGTCGACGCCGACATGTCCGAAGACGCCGTCTGCACGGACGGCGAGATCGACTATTTCATCGACCTGATCGGCCACGTCTTCCCGGACATCGCCGTGAACCGCGGACAAATCGTGTACACGTTCTCGGGCGTGCGTCCGCTGCCCCGGCACGACGCCACCCAGCCGGGCTTCGTATCGCGGGACTACCGCATCGAACGCCGGGCACAGGGAGGCGGCGCCGCCGTGCTCAGCCTGGTGGGCGGCAAGTGGACCACCTTCCGTGCCCTCGCCGAACACCTTGCCGACGACGTCCTCGCCGAACTGGGGGCGGAACGGAAAATTTCGACGGCGAAACTCCCCATCGGCGGCGGCGCCCGGTTCCCGGACAGCGAGGCCGGAATCCAGCAGTGGATTAAGACACACATGACCGCAGCCCGCGACGCCGACCGGACCGCCGGACTCCTCACCAGGTACGGCACCCGTGCCGAGGAAGTCATCGGGTATCTCGACGCCGGTCCCGACCGACTGCTCCGCTCCACCCGGGAGCTGAGCGTCAGGGAACTGCAGTTCATGGCGGCCCACGAACAGATCGGCCACCTCGTGGACGTGCTGATCCGGCGCACCTCGCTGGCCTTCCGCGGACTGGTCACCGGGGAGCTGCTGAACGAAGTTGCTGAAGCCTTGGCCGAGCCGCTCGGCTGGGATGCGGCAGGGGTTGCCGCTGAGATCAACCACGCGCAGGAGGTGCTGAAGCGACACCACGGCGTCGAAGTCCACAGCCTCGTCGCCTAGCGGGAAACCGTCCTTCAAACACGCGAAGGACTGACAACAGAAAATAGAGGAGTCAAAGATGTCTCTTGGATTGGTTTTTCTTTCCGAAGTCTTCGGAACCGCGATGCTGACCCTGCTGGGTTGCGGTGTGGTGGCCAACGTTGCGCTCAAAGGCACGAAGGGCAACAACGGAGGCTTCCTGATGGTCACCTGGGGATGGGGCATCGCCGTCTTCGCCGGTGTCTACGTCGCCGCCAGGTCGGGCTCGCACCTGAACCCTGCCGTCACGCTGGGCCTTCTATTGAACGGCAAACCGGAGTACGCGGCGGGTGTTCCGGTGGACTTTGCCTCCACGCTCACGTATTTCGGCGGTGAACTGACCGGCGCCTTCCTGGGTGCCGTACTGACGTGGCTGGCGCACAAGCAGCACTTCGACGCCGAACCCGAGCCCGCGAACAAACTCGGCGTCTTCTCCACGGGCCCGGCCATCCGGTCCACGCCCTGGAACCTGATCACGGAAATCATCGGCACCTTCGTGCTCGTCTTCGTCATCCTCACCTTTGGCGGGACACCGTCGGGGCTTGGTCCGTTGGCGGTGGCGCTGCTCGTCGTCGGTATCGGTGTCTCGCTGGGCGGACCCACCGGCTACGCCATCAACCCCGCCCGTGACCTCGGGCCGCGCATCGCACACGCGATCCTGCCCATCAAGGGCAAGGGATCCAGCGACTGGAGCTACTCCTGGATCCCGGTGGTCGGGCCGCTCGTTGGCGGCGCGCTGGCTGGCCTCGTGGGGTATCTGCCCATCGTGTTCACGGCCGCCACCTGACGCGCGGCACCCGTTCCGAAACCATATCCATAGCCACATCTCTTCAAACGCAAGCACAACGACAAGGACGTCATCATGAGCCAATACGTAATCGCCGTCGACCAGGGCACCACCAGCACCCGCGCCATCGTCTTCGACCAGAGCGGCAGCATCGTGTCCTCCGGCCAGATGGAACACGAACAGATCTTCCCGCAGGCCGGCTGGGTGGAGCACGATCCCGCGGAAATCTGGGACAACACCCGCGAGGTCATCGGCTCCGCCCTCTCAAAGGCGAACCTGACCCGGCACGACATTGCCGCCGTCGGCATCACCAACCAGCGTGAAACGGCGGTGGTCTGGGACAAGACCACCGGCAAAGCGATCTACAACGCGATCGTGTGGCAGGACACCCGGACCCAGCCCATCGTGGACGAACTGGCGAAGGACGGGGGAGCGGACCGGTTCAAGCAGAAGGTGGGGCTGCCGCTGGCCACCTACTTCTCCGGAACCAAGATCAAGTGGATCCTGGACAACGTCGACGGTGCGCGGGAGAAGGCCGAGGCCGGGGACCTGGTCTTCGGCAACACCGACTGCTGGGTGCTGTGGAACCTCACCGGTGGCGTTGATGGCGGCGTGCACGTCACCGACGTGACCAACGCGTCCAGGACCATGTTCATGGACCTCGACACGCTGCAGTGGGATGAGGAAATCCTGGGTATCTTCGGAGTTCCGGCGTCCATGATGCCCGCCATCAAGTCCTCCTCAGAGGTCTACGGCACGGTCCACACCTCGCAGCTGCTGCGGGAGGTCCCGGTGGCCGGCATCCTCGGTGACCAGCAGGCCGCCACGTTCGGCCAGGCTGCGTTTGAGACCGGCGAAGCGAAAAACACCTACGGCACCGGATGCTTCCTGATCTTCAACACCGGCGAGGAGATCGTGCACTCCAAGAACGGGCTGCTGACCACCGTCGGCTACAAGCTAGGCGACGCGGCACCGCACTACGCGCTGGAAGGCTCGATCGCCGTCACCGGTTCGCTCATCCAGTGGCTGCGGGACAACCTGAACATGATCAGCAGCGCCCCCGAAGTGGAGTCCCTCGCCGCCTCGGTCAAGGACAACGGCGGCGTGTACATCGTCCCCGCGTTCTCCGGACTCTTCGCGCCCTACTGGCGTTCGGACGCCCGGGGCGCCATCGTCGGCCTGACCAGGTTCGTTAACAAGAGCCACATCGCCAGGGCCGCGCTTGAGGCCACGGCTTTCCAGACCCGCGAGGTGTTGGACGCCGTCAACGCTGACTCGGGCGTTCCGCTCACGGAACTGAAGGTCGACGGCGGGATGGTCGCCAACGATGCCCTCATGCAGTTCCAGGCAGACATCCTCGGCGTGCCGGTCATCCGCCCGAAGGTGGTGGAAACCACTGCCCTGGGTGCGGCGTACGCGGCCGGCCTCGCCGTCGGCTTCTGGAAGGACCTCGGCGAGCTGTCCGCCAACTGGTCGGAGGACAAGCGCTGGGAGCCGAACATGGACACCGAGGAGCGGGAACGGCAGCTGCGGCTCTGGAAGAAGGCCGTCACCAAGTCCATGGACTGGGTCGACGAGGATGTGAGGTAGCCTTCTGCCCCGACAAGGGGCCGGTGACTCCCGCCGGAGTCACCGGCCCCTTTTCTACGTGTCCAGTTCCCCGTCGTCGTTTGCCTGTTGCCTCATTGCAATACCTCCGGGAAGGGTAATACGTTGCCTCATTTGAAAACCTCCGGATGAGGGCTTCGTTGCCTCGTTGAAAAACCTCCGGATTGTTTAGCCGTTCCAGGCGCGGTTGACGGGTGATGGGGGCGGGTTTCTTGGCGAGGGCGAGTGTTTCAAGCTCGGCTGTCAGGGCCAGAATCTGGCGTGAGAGGGCGCCGGGTTTGACGCGTTTGAAGGCTGCATTCATCTGGATGACCGGGCGCTTACGCATGCGCCCGTGCCTGACGGCACGTTGGTGGGGTGTGGCCGGTGCGTCGTGTTTCTTGGTGACCTTCGCTCCGTGCCGGTGCTTTTCGATGAGTTTTTGCTGCGGCAGCAGGTAGTTGGTGAAGACGCGGTCCAGCTCCCAGATTTCGTTGAGCTTGTCCAACTCGGCGGGCGTGTCGTAGCGCAGGTAGCCGACCAGTTCCCGGACCCGGGCCCAGTTCTTCTGCTCCACGTGTGCGCCGTCATTCTTGTTCCCGGGCCGGGAACGGGTGAAGGTGATCTCGTGCGCGTGGCAGTAGGCCAGCAGGTGTTCGTTGATGAATTCTGAGCCGTTGTCTGAGTCGATGCCGGCGATGGGGAACGGGAACACCGCGGTGACGTGCTCAAGGGCCTCAAAGACCCATTTGGCGGCCTTGTTCCGCACCGATCGGTTCACCGTCCATCCGGTGCAGATGTCGGTCACCGTCAGCGTGAAGCAGAACTCGCCGAAGCTGTTGCCGCCCTCGTGACCGACCAGATCGATCTCGACAAAGCCCGGGACCGCGTCGTCCCATTCGGCCCAGGTACGGACCGGGATCTGGGACTTCAGCAGCGTGCCCGGCTTGGTATGCGAGCGTCCACGCGGGATCAATCTGGCCCGTTCCCCGGCCAGTTTCCGGTCGATGGTGGCCGCGCTCATCCGCATCAGCAACGCGGCCTGCTCATCGGTGATCACAAGCTCCCCGTCGCGGCGCAGCAACGGCACCAGCACCGGCAGCATCGGAGCCAGCAGCCTGCCGGCCGGAGCGCGCAGCACCGCCCAGCACCTGATCAGCGCTGGCAGCAGGTCCGGCCCGTAGACCGGCCTCCTGCCCGGCCTTGGCCTAATGATCTTCAGGACCAGGGCATCCCGCAGCGCCGCACGGGCATAGTCGCGATGCCATCCGGTCAGCTCGACCAGCTCGTCCAGGATCCGGGACTTCCCTGCACGATCAGCGCTCTGATAGGCGAGGGCCTTCTTCTTCGTCACAGCTTGCCGCTGGGCCATCGTTAGCTCCATGAAAACGGGCATAGCCCGCAACCGCCGCCAACACCCTCAACCACGCCGCTACGCGGAGGTATTCAAATGAGGCAACGAATCCGGCTACGCGGAGGTTTTCAATGAGTCAACGCGGTTTGTTTCCATGTATTGGTGGACAGGCGGTAAGGTTGCTGTATGCGTGCGATCCTTCTGCTTAGCTAGCCGCTTGGTATCCCGAACAAATACGGATTATCGAGCGGCCGCCCCTCCATGTCGAGGGGCTTTTGTGTGTCCGGGGAGACCTTCCCGGCAGGCGGCGGGGATCAGACCGTTGTGACAGGACAGAGGGTCATGACAGAACAGAAGAGGGCAGCAGTGAGCGTTCAGCCGGAGACCGAAACCGGAACAGCAGCAGGCGGAGCGGAGACGCCCGAAGAGGGCGCGTACAGCTTCGCGGCGATGGAGGCCCGGTGGCCGCAGGTATGGGAAGACCTGAAGGTTTTCACCCCCGCCGACGACGGATCCCGGGAGCGCCGCTACGTCCTGGACATGTTCCCCTACCCGTCCGGCGACCTTCACATGGGCCACGCCGAAGCGTTTGCGATGGGCGACGTGGTGGCGCGGTACCTGCGCCAGCAGGGATACGACGTGCTGCACCCGATCGGCTGGGACTCTTTCGGGCTCCCCGCGGAAAACGCGGCCATCAAGCGCAACGCCCACCCGAGTGAGTGGACCTACGCGAACATTGACACCCAGGCGGCCTCGTTCAAGCGCTACGCCATCTCTGCCGACTGGTCCCGCCGGCTGCACACGTCAGATCCCGAGTACTACCGCTGGACCCAGTGGCTGTTCAAGCGCTTCTACGAGCGCGGCCTGGCTTACCGCAAGGACTCGCCGGTCAACTGGTGTCCCAAGGACCTGACGGTGCTGGCCAACGAGCAGGTAGTCAACGGCGCCTGTGAGCGTTGCGGCACTGCGGTGACCAAGAAATCGCTGAACCAGTGGTATTTCAAGATCACCGACTATGCGGACCGGTTGCTGGACGACATGTCCGAGCTGCAGGGGCACTGGCCCGAGCGAGTACTGGCGATGCAGCGAAACTGGATTGGCCGCTCGGAAGGCGCGCATGTCCGGTTCGTGATCGAGGCGTCGGACGGACGTGCCGAGCGCGAAGTCACGGTCTTCACCACGCGTCCGGACACCCTGTACGGGGCCACCTTCTTTGTGGTGGCCGCGGACGCGCACCTGGCACTGGACCTGGTCACCCCCGAGCACCACGACGCACTCATGGCCTACCGTGAAAAGGTTAAGGCCCTTTCGGACATCGAACGCCAGTCCACCGAACGCGAAAAGACAGGTGTTTTCACCGGCCGCTACGCCATCAATCCCCTGAACGGTGAGAAGCTGCCCGTGTGGGCAGCGGACTACGTCCTGGCCGACTACGGCACGGGTGCCATTATGGCTGTCCCCGCGCACGACCAGCGCGACCTCGACTTCGCCAAGGAGTTCGGCCTGCCGGTACGCGCGGTGCTGGACACCGGCGAGGAGGATCCCGCCGTCTCCGGCAAGGCAACGGCGGGGGAGGGCACGCTCATCAACTCGGGCACGCTGGACGGCCTGCCCAAGAGCGACGCGATTCCTGAAGCCATCCGGATTCTCGAAGGTCAGGGCACAGGCGAGAAGTTTGTGAACTTCCGGCTGCGCGACTGGCTCCTGAGCCGCCAGCGGTTCTGGGGCACCCCGATCCCCATCATCCACTGCGCCGAGTGCGGCGAAGTGCCGGTGCCCGACGAGCAACTGCCGGTTACGCTTCCCGAGGACCTGCGTGGCGAGGCACTGTCCCCGCGGGGAACCTCTCCGTTGGCCGCTGCCGCCGAATGGGTCAATGTCGAATGCCCCAACTGCGGACGTGCAGCCCAGCGGGACACGGACACCATGGACACGTTCGTGGACTCGTCCTGGTACTTCCTTCGCTTTGTCTCCCCGCACTACACCGACGGTCCGTTCGATCCGGCGAAGATCAACGACTGGATGCCGGTCGGGCAGTATATCGGCGGCGTCGAGCACGCCATCCTGCACCTGCTCTACGCCCGTTTCTTTACCAAGGTCGTTCATGACTTGGGCCTCCTGGCAGCGGACGAGCCCTTCAGCGCCCTGCTCAACCAGGGCCAGGTGCTCAATGGCGGCAAGGCGATGAGCAAGTCGCTGGGCAACGGTGTTGATCTGGGCGAGCAGCTGGACAAGTACGGCGTCGACGCCGTCCGGCTCACCATGATCTTTGCTTCCCCGCCCGAGGACGACGTCGACTGGGCGGACGTTTCGCCGTCGGGCTCGGCGAAGTTCCTGGCCCGTGCTTGGCGCCTTGGGCAGGACGTGTCCAGCGCCCCCGGTGTTGACTTCAGCACCGGTGACCGCGCGCTGCGCTCGGTCACGCACAGGACCATCGCGGACGCTGCGGAGCTGCTGGACAACAACAAGTTCAACGTCGTGGTAGCCAAGCTGATGGAACTGGTCAATGCCACCCGCAAGACCATCGACTCGGGCGCCGGCGGTGCCGACCCGGCGGTGCGCGAGGCTACCGAGGTTGTCGCCGTCATCCTGAGCCTCTTCGCGCCCTACACGGCGGAAGACCTGTGGAACGTCCTGGGGCACCCGGCGTCGGTGGCCAATGCAGGCTGGCCTTCGCACGACGAGGCGCTGCTGGTGCAGGAGACCATCACCGCGGTGGTCCAGGTCCAGGGCAAGGTCAGGGACCGGCTTGAGGTCTCACCGGCCATCTCCGAGGACGACTTGCGCGAGCTTGCGCTGGCCTCCGAGAACGTCCAGCGTGCCCTCGACGGCCGCGGTATCCGGACCGTGATCGTGCGTGCACCTAAACTGGTGAACATCGTCCCGGCCTAACGGGACGGACTGACTGGCCGGGTTCCGGCCGCCGGCACTGCCGGCGGCCGGAAACAACTGCAGGGGGTGTGCCGTGATTGACCGCGAACCGGCAGCCTGGCTGTGGTTAAAGGAGCACCTGGTCCGTCTCCGCCAGGCCACCAGGCCGGGCCAGGTCCCGCCTACGGGTGAGCCCGCCGTCGTCGTCCGCACCGCTGTGGTGACGGATTCGGCCGCCGCACTGCCCGCCGACTGGGTTCGGGCCTTCTCCATCAACGGCCGACTGGCCGTCATTCCCATGCCCGTCATGGTGGGTGAGGAGATTTACGGCGAGGGCGAGGACGACATCGCCGGTACCATCGCGGTGGCCCTGGCCGCCGCGACGCCCGTCAAGACCTCCCGGCCGTCGCCGGGCCAGTTTGAGCAGGCCTACCTGGCCGCCGAACGGCAGGGCTTTGAGTCGGTTGTGTCCATTCATATTTCCGGCGGCCTGTCCGGCACCGCTGATGCCGCCCGCCTCGCTGCCGGGCGGGTCAAGATCCCCGTGGAGGTGCTGGACACCCGCACCGTGGGAATGGCGCAGGGACTCGCCGTCCAGAGCGCCGTGGTGGCTGCGGCGGACGGCCGCGATGCCAGCGAAGTGCGCCGGCTCGCCGAGGAACGCGCCGCACGGTCCAAAGTGTATTTTTACGTGCCCAGCCTGGAGCAGTTGCGGCGCGGCGGACGCATCGGCGCCGCAGCCTCGCTGGTCGGAGCCATGCTCGCCATCAAGCCGATTCTCGCGGTCGACGACGGCAAGATCGTTCCGCTGGAAAAGGTCCGCTCCGCAGCGAAAGCCATTGCCCGGCTTGAGGAGATCGTGGTGGCAGAGGCCGCCGGACGGCCTCTGGGCGAGGCCCGGCTCGCGATCCACCACTTCGGCAACCGGCCCGAGGCAGATATGCTTGCCGCCCGGCTCGCGGCGAAGCTCCCGGCCGTTCCGCCGGCCCAGATCAGCTCGCTGCCCGCGGTACTGGCGGCCCACGCCGGGCTTGGAGTCCTGGCGGTGATCGTGGGGGAGAGCAGCTCGTCCGTGGCGGGTTGCCTCGCCGCCCCCTCCAAGGCTGCTGACGCCGGCGGTAATGAGGCCGGCACCTAGTACTTTGGTCACCTGGGGCTTTGAACAACTAGGACCTTGAACAACTCGGACCTTGAACAACTAGGACCTGGGATCGGTGGTCCGCGCCGACGGAACCGGCCTCAAGGGCGTACAACTAGGTCGCAGCCCAGGGCGTTGTGGGCGCTGGGAACGCCCTGTGCTGGTACCGGGTTTTCGTTCTGGAGCGGTCTTAAAAAACATCTTCGGTCCGGTCCGTTTGTGGGGCCTGATCCACCCTTTATTGTCACAGCCCCCTGTCATGCTGTGGGTATGGATAGTGCAGTGGTTGCGGGGACGTTGGAGGCCGTCGGTGCCTCTGCTCTTTGGCTGGCTGCTGGGCTGCGTCGGGTGGCTGATCCGGGTCCGGCTGCGTTGCCCGGTGGGTCGGATCCGGGTGAGGCGGATCCTTTGGGGGATCTGGCGGGTGCGTGCCTGGAGGGTCTGGCCGGTGTGGCTGCGATGGAGGCCCGGCTGGCGGCGGTGAAGGTGCACCTCGCCGCCGGCTTCGCCGCGGCGGAGGAGGCCATGACTCCGCCTGAGGCGTCCGCGCAGGATCGCACCGTGCGGCGGATGTCGGTGACCGCCGAGGTCGCGTGCGCGCTGACGGTGAGTGAAGGGTCGGCGGAGCGGTTGCTGGTGGAATCCGCGAAACTCACCAGTGATCTGCCGTTGGCGCTGGGCGCGCTGGGCTCAGGAACTATCTCCTGGCAGCACGGGCGGATCATGTGTGACGAGACCGAGGGTCTGTCGCCGGAAGCGGCGGCGGCGTTTGAGGCGCATTTCCTGGACCCGGACGCACCTAACCCGGCCCGGGGTTGTCCGGCGGGGGAGCTGACGACGGCAAGGTTCCGGGCGAAGGCCAGGTACTGGCGGGAACGGCATCATCAGGTCAGCATTGAAAAACGCCACCACAAGTGTGTGAAGGACCGGCGGCTGGAGTATGCCCCGGACCGGGACGGGATGGCGTGGCTGTCGGCGTATCTGCCCGCGGATCAGGCGGCCGGGATCTGGAACCGGACCACCGCCGCTGCCCGGGCTCTGCAGGGCCCGAGCGAAACCCGCACTCTGACCCAGCTCCGCGTCGACGCGTTCGCCGGTTGGTTGCTCGGCCCGGCACCGGGAGTGGGCGGCGCGACTGATGACCCGCCCACAGACTCTGCGCGGGCTGGTGACGTGCCAGCCCGTGGAACGCCGGCCGCGGGACTGCTCGTTGGTGATGTTCCCTCGCCGGCGGCGCAGGTTCTGGTCACGGTTCCGGTGTTTTCGCTGCTTGGCCTGTCCGAGGAGCCGGCCACTCTCGACGGGCACGGTCCGATCCCGCCGTCGATGGCCCGCCGGCTGGTCGCCGACGGCGCAACATCATTCCACCGGGTGCTGGTTGATCCGCGGGACGGGGCACCGTTGGAGATCGGCAGCGCCAGCTACCGGCTGACGAAGCCGATGCGCCAATGGCTGCGGCTCCGCGATGCCAAGTGCACCTTTCCCAACTGCAACAACCACTCCCTGGACAACGACGCCGACCACATCCTCGCCTGGGCCGACGGCGGCGGCACCGGCGTCGCCAACCTCGGCCAACCCTGCCCCAAGCACCACAGACTGAAACACAGCACGCAATGGAGACCCGTCGGCGCCACTCGCGACAATCCACCAGGCTGGATCTCGCCCATGGGGCGGTCTTACCCCGCCGAGTACCAGGACTGGGAACCACCCACCTGGCCAGAACCACCGCCCGGCCAAGATTCGCGGGAACTGCCGCCTGGCTGGCAAGACTGGCTGGAGCCGCCAAACTTACAGGAACCGCCGCACGTCCAAGATTGGCGGGAACCGTCGCTCGTTCAGGACTGGCCCGAGCCTCCAGGGTGGTCAGACGGACCCGATGGGTTCGACGGGTTCAATGACCGGTCTGGACTGTCCTGGTATCAAGGCCGCGAATCCGTGGAAACCCCCGAGGACCTTGACGGGGTTGGGACCCCAATGGCTTTCGGCGTTCCTGAACCACCCCTGCCGGTTGATCCATGGCCCTACTGGTCATCCATAGCGGCCTAGGAATACGCCTGCCCCTATCGCGCCGCCGCAACCCCCTGCCACTTGCCGTCTCCGTGCTGGGCCTGCCCCTGCCGGTCGGGCGCCAAAACCGCTGCCCACTTCTCGTGCCCTAGCAGTGCCCGCCCGCCGGTAGTACAGTCTCCCCACCGAGCAAGGAGGCTCCCATGTCCATGCAAGTCCACCACGTCGCCCAGTTGGACCGGGATGTGGCCGACGAAGTCACAAAATGGCTGAAGTACCTGAAGGGCCAGGTCACCACCGTCCAGTTCCTCACCACCACCATCCCGGATCCCAAAGAGCCGGAGAAGTGGCGAGTGCAGTACGAGGCCTACATCACCTATCAGCGATAGCGGCGCTTTCCACATAGGGCATGACGGGACTGTCGGGAAGGCTAACCGTTTCCTAGCGTGGTGGATATGTCACGCCGGACCGCTGGAGCATCAGCCAGCGCTCAGCCGCGCGCTGGGGAAGGGCGGCCAGGCCTGGGGTATTCCGGTGGTGGACGTCGCTCCATGCAGGGGAGGACAACAGATGGGCGGACAGCCAGTCGACTGGCCGCCTCACTCGGACTGCCCACCACCCCCGGCCTTACGGGCAGTACCGGTCCTGTCGGAGATGAAGAGCCCAACCAGCAGCCCGGCGGTGGTGCCACTGGACTGCTCGACGCGGGATCGGGAGGTGGCTTTACCTATGGCCGCCAGGCCGGTTCCGCCGGGTCTGCGGTGTCCGAGGAAGTGCCCGAACCGCGGTTCCGATGGCGTCTGGGCATTGGCGCCGCAGCATTGGTGGGCGTGCTGTCGCTGATCGCCGGGGTCCTGCTCTGGTGGCAGGTGGCTGCCAACGGACCCGTAGTCCTTCCGCTCGGCTCAGTGACCCACAATGCGGCCGGGTCACCGGCCACCAGCGCAGCGGACAAGGAGGGCAACCCGGACGGCGGAGGCACGGATGGCAGCGGGCCGGGCAGTGACGGCAACGACACTGACGCAATAGGCGCCGGCGGGACAGACGCCGGCGGGGCGAACAGTGCCGGGGCGAACGGTGACGGGGTAGCCGGGAACGTCGTGGTGCACGTCGCCGGGGCGGTGAAGAAAACGGGAGTGGTCCGGCTCGCGCGGGGAAGCCGGGTACACGAGGCCATCGCCGCCGCCGGGGGCGCCCGCCCGGAGGCCGACCTCGACCGGCTCAACCTGGCTTCCCCGCTGGAGGACGGCCAGAAGATCTACGTACCGCGCCGCGGTGAGGCGGCACCGGCCGACACTACCGGTGCCGCGCCAGCTGACAAGTCTGGGGCGGTCGGCGCATCAGGAGCGGACGATGCCACAGCCGATGGAACCGGCGGGCATGCAGGGACTGGTGCCGGCGGGAAAATCAACCTCAACACCGCCACCGTGGAGGAACTCGGCGAGTTGCCGAGGGTTGGCCCTGTGCTGGCCCAGCGAATCGTCGACTGGCGCACGCAACAAGGCCCCTTCAAGTCGCCCGAGGAACTGGACGCCGTCGACGGAGTCGGGCCCAAAATGCTGGAAGCCTTGCTTCCGCTGGTGACGGTCTGACATGAAGGGCAGGACCGGACGCGCGCCCAGCCCGTGGCACCGCTATGTCCAGGCGGCAGTGGACTTCCCTAGGGCCGACTCCACGTCACATGAGTCCGGCGCCGGCGATTCTGCCCCAACGGAATCAGTGCCGTCTCAGTCTCCGTCCCGTGCCGGTCCCGCGACTACTCTCGGCCAGAAAATCCGTGCGGACATCCGCCGTCGTCTGCTGCCGGACGAGCAGGACGCGGCCCCATCTGAATCCAACCGGCGTCGAACCGATCTTCGCCTTGCCCCGGCTGCACTGCTCGTGTGGGCCGCCACGGTCGCCGGACCATGGCTGACACCAATCGGCCTACTGTTTATCTGGGGCAGTCTCGCTGCGTGTGCCGGAGTGCTGCTGGCGATGGTCCTGCGCAGGAAGAGCGCCGGAAGGCACTGGCGGCGCAGTTTCCTGACCACCCTGACGGCAGCACTCATGCTGGCCGCAGCGTCGACAGCTCATTCTGCCGTGTCCTCGGCCCAGCGCCATGACGACCAGGTGGCAGGACTGATCGCCGGGCGGGCGTCAGTTGTGGTGGAAGCCGAGATCACCGGGTCTCCGCGAGCCCTCAAGACACCTGGCCCCTCGGGCCGTGACGAACGCTGGGCAGTCGGGGCGGTGGCCCGGTCGTTGACGTCCGGAGGCCACGTCACGCACGCCCAACTGCCGGTGGTCATCATTGGCGGGCAGGAATGGCAGCATGCCGGCACCGGCCAGTTGCTCCGGGTCACCGGAAAGCTCCGGCCTCCGGACCCGGGCCGCGTGGAGGCAGCGATGTTGACTGCGTCCTCACCGCCCGCCCGGCTCGCACCAGCGCAGGACTGGCAGCAGGCGCCGGCCGCGCTGGGCAAGAGGTTCGCCTCGGCCTCGGCATGGCTGGCCCCCGACCCAAAGGGCCTCCTCCCGGGCATGGTCACGGGCGATACCGGTGGCCTCGACGAAGGGCTCGAGACAGCCATGAAAACCGTTGGCCTGACGCACCTGACTGCGGTGTCCGGTGCCAACTGCAGCCTGATACTGGGCGCTCTGCTGTTGGCGGCACGCTCGCTGCGCCTTGCCAGGTTTCCCGCCGCTGCTGTCGCCCTCGCTGGCCTCGGGTTGTTCGTTCTCATGGTGGGGCCCGATGCCAGCGTGCTCAGGGCATCGCTGATGGGTGCGATTGCATTGGCGTCCCTGGCGGGCGGCAGGGCAGGCCGGGGACTCAGTTTCCTTTGCCTGGCCGTGATTGCCCTGCTGCTCGTGGAGCCGGAACTGGGCGTCAGCTTCGGGTTCCTGCTCTCCGTCCTCGCCACCCTGGGGATCATTGTGCTGGGCCGCTGCGTCATGGGCTGGTTTCCAGCAAACGCGCCGCGCTGGGCTGCAGCAGCTGTTGCCGTACCCCTGTCAGCCCAAGTCCTGTGCGGCCCTGTCATCGTGGTGCTGCAGCCGCAGTTTTCCACCTACTCGCTGCTGGCCAACGTGCTTGTTGCCCCGCTCGTAGCGCCCGTGACCATCCTGGGTACGGCTGCAGTGACGCTCCTGCCACTCGCTCCGTGGCTGGCCACCTTCCTTATCGGCGCGGCGGGCTTCTTTGCCGGCGGAGTGGCAGCCGTCGCCCGGTTCACCGCCGGTCTTCCCGGTGCCGCGCCGCCCTGGCCGGAGGGCGTGTTCGGGTTGCTGACCATGCTGCTGTTCTCCGTTGTGACATTGTTGTCCGTGTGGATGGCCGCCCATCCCGCCCGGACCATCAAGCTGGTGTTCGCCGCGCACGCTGGCACTGTCCGCCTCCTTGACCGGCTGCCGGAGGTCAGGCTCCGCCGCGCCAGCCCCGCCGATCATGGGAGACTTAGACTCTGCAACCTGAACTCCGGGAGGAATCACCAGTGGCCGCTGCCCAGCAACGACCGAAGACGCCCGCAGCCAATGCGGCGTCGTGGCGAGACGTGGCCCCTGCGGCGGTCGTCCTGATTACGGGTCCCGAGGAGTACCTCGGCATCCGCGCGATGGACCGTGTCCGGAGCCAGGTGCGTGCGGCCGCGCCGGACGTCGAAATCACCAGGCTCACTGCCGGCTCGTACGAGGCCGGGGCGCTGGCCATGAACGTCAGCCCGTCGCTGTTCGGTGAGAGCAAGCTGATTGAGGTGGACGGCCTCGAAGCAATGAACGACGCCTTTCTGGCGGACGCACTGACCTATCTCAAGCATGTGGAGCAGGATGCTGTCCTCGTGCTCCGGCACGGCGGCGGAACCCGCGGCAAGAAGCTTCTCGACGCCGTGAAGGCCGGGGGATGGCCGACCGTCGACTGCCAGCCGTTGAAAAAAGATGCGGAAAAGACCGCCTTTGTCACCGCGGAGTTCAAGGCCGCCGGCAGGCGGATCACTCCGGAAGCAGTGCAGTCCCTGGTCAACGCGGTGGGCGCCAATCTGTCCGAGCTGGCGGCGGCGTGCAGCCAGCTCATTGCCGACGCCTCCACTGCCGTCGACGCTGACATGGTCGACCGCTACTACGGCGGCAGGGTCGAAGCAACGGCCTTCAAGGTGGCAGACGCCGCGATGGCAGGCAACGGTCCGGTGGCGCTGTCCACGCTCCGTCACGCTCTGGCCACCGGTGCCGATCCGGTGCCGCTGGTCGCTGCCCTGGCGGCGAAGCTGCGGACAGTTGCCAAGGTCGCCGGCGCCAAGGGCTCGGCGGCTCAGATCGCCAAGCAGTTGGGCATGCAGCCGTGGCTGGTGGAGCAGGCGCAGCGGGACGTCCGCAGGTGGACGCCGGAGGGCCTGGCGCGGTCCATCCAAGTCACGGCCGAAGCCGATGCCCAGGTCAAAGGGCTATCCCGTGATCCGGTCTACGCTGTGGAACACGCCGTGACGGTGATAGCGGCGGCTGCCCGCGGTCGATAGCCCGGCGCCGCGGGAATTGGCGGACGCGAAGGAGGCGGAACTGGCCGCCTCCCGGCCCTGCACCCGGTGGACGCGGTCTGAAGTGGCCGGACTCGGAACGGGGGCCGGAAGTCCGGGGACCGCCGTCGGGAAGCACCGCCGTCGGAAGTTAAAAGAGAAGTGGCCGGCACCAACGGTGCCGGCCACAAGCATCAGTTCAAATGAACTGGAAAACCTTAGAGTGCGTTGACCTTCTTGGAGATCGCCGACTTGCGGTTTGCAGCGTTGTTCTTGTGCAGAACACCCTTGCTGACAGCCTTGTCCAGCTTGCGGCTGGCAGAAACGAGCGCAGTAGTAGCAGCTTCCTTGTCGGAGGACTCAACGGCGGTGTTGACGGCGCGGATGGCCGTCTTCAGCTCAGACTTGACTGCGTTGTTGCGCAGGCGAGCCTTCTCGTTGGTCAGGATGCGCTTCTTCTGGGACTTGATATTTGCCACGTGTGAACTCTCTTTGTAATGCGGAAATGGTCTAGAGGGCTTTCAAGCTGGCCTTGACTGAGCGGCGTGGGGATACCTATGGCGGCCAGCCATCAGTGACCGTCGACCTGCACGGACACACAGCTATAAATCTTAGCAGGTCGCGGCCATTTGTGGCCATTCAGCCCGCGGACGGCGCGCCGGCGTCACTTCCAGCCGTGCAGCAGCCGTAACTCGTCCGCCACCAGCCTAAACTTCTTCCGCTCCAGAACCGAGCCCTCGCGCCGAATGTCGGCCGGATGGATCTGCAGGACGCGGTCCAGCTTGGCCTCGCTGGGGCGGCCCTGCCTGTCCCACGGGCCGGTGCCGATATCCACATAATCGCGGCGGGCACGCGGGTGGCCGTCATGGTCCTTGCTGGTCAGCATCAGACCCAGCAGGTACCGCCCATGGCTGCCAACAAGGAGGACCGGCCGGTCCTTGCCCCGTGAATGGTCCTCTTCGAAGGGAACCCAGGTCCACACGATCTCGCCGGGGTCCGGGCGGCCGTCCGGGGAAGGGGCGTACCGCAGCGTCGCCGTGCCGGTGAAGTCGCCCGGGTAGGTCCCCGTTACGCCGGCCCGGAGCCGGGCCGCGTTTCCGGACCTGCCCGGGGCGGGCGCCCGAGTGGCGGGCGCCGGAGTCCGGCCCGCCGGCTTCCTTAGCACCCCGAGGAAGCGCAGCGATGCTCGGACGGCGCCGCCGATGGAGGAGAAGTTCAATGCCATGCGGGCCACCCTACCGGCGCGGCCTCCGCACCTGCCGGACCTCCGGGCGTGCGGCCGCACGAAATGTACTGCCAGCGCCCGGGACGTGGGAGACTAGAGGTTCAGATATTGCGGCAGGCAGCAGGATGGCCAGAGTTCAGCCTGAACAACGCCGCTGAAATGCCAACAGTAAGGACCCTGCGTGTCTCCCATGGCCCGCACCGCCCCGGTGCCCGCCGCGACAGATCCGGCCATTATTCGGAATTTCTGCATCATCGCGCACATTGACCACGGTAAGTCCACCCTGGCCGACCGCATGCTGCAGTTCACCGGCGTCGTGCAGTCCCGCGACATGAAGGCCCAGTATCTGGACCGCATGGATATCGAGCGCGAGCGCGGCATCACCATCAAGTCCCAGGCCGTCCGCATGCCCTGGGAACTCGACGGCAAGAGCTACGCCCTGAACATGATCGACACGCCGGGCCACGTGGACTTCACCTACGAGGTGTCCCGCTCGCTCGCCGCCTGCGAGGGGGCCGTTCTGCTGGTGGACGCAGCGCAGGGCATCGAGGCCCAGACGCTGGCCAACCTGTACCTGGCCATGGAAAACGACCTCACCATCATCCCGGTCCTGAACAAGATCGACCTGCCGGCCGCCCAGCCGGAGAAGTACGCCGCCGAACTGGCCAGCCTGATCGGCGGCGATCCCGAAGACGTGCTGCTGGTCTCCGGCAAGACCGGCGTGGGTGTCGAGGCACTGCTGGACAAGATCGTGCGCGACCTGCCCGCACCGGTCGGCGACCCCGATGCACCTGCCCGGGCCATGATCTTCGACTCCGTCTACGACACGTACCGCGGCGTGGTCACCTATGTCCGCGTGGTGGACGGGATGCTGCACCCGCGCGAGCGGATCCAGATGATGTCCACCAAGGCCAGCCACGAACTCCTGGAAATCGGCGTCAGCTCCCCGGAGCCCATCCCGTCCAAGGGCCTGGGCGTCGGCGAGGTGGGGTACCTCATCACCGGTGTTAAGGATGTCCGCCAGTCGAAGGTGGGTGACACCGTCACCAACCTCGCCAAGCCCGCCGCGGAATCGCTGAGCGGCTATGCGGATCCCAAACCGATGGTGTTCTCGGGCCTCTACCCGCTGGACGGCACCGACTACCCGGTGCTCCGCGACGCACTGGACAAGCTCAAGCTGAACGACGCCGCCCTGATCTACGAACCGGAAACCTCCGCAGCACTCGGCTTCGGCTTCCGCGTGGGCTTCCTCGGCCTGCTGCACCTGGAGATCGTCCGTGAGCGCCTCGAACGCGAATTCAACCTGGACCTGATTTCCACGGCCCCGAACGTGGTCTACGAGGTCACGCTCGAGGACAAGAACGTGGTCACTGTGACCAACCCCAGCGAATTCCCCTCCGGGAAGATCAACGAGGTCCGCGAACCCATGGTGGCCGCGACAATCCTCGCGCCCAACGAGTTCGTCGGTGCCATCATGGAGCTCTGCCAGGGCCGCCGCGGCGTCATGCGCGGCATGGACTACCTGTCCGAGGACCGGGTCGAGCTGCGGTACTGGATGCCCTTGGCCGAAATTGTTTTCGACTTCTTCGACCTGCTCAAGTCCAAGACGCGCGGCTACGCCTCGCTGGACTGGAAGGCCGACGGCGAACAGGTCGCCGACCTTGTCAAGGTGGACATCCTGCTCCAGGGCGAACAGGTGGACGCCTTCAGCGCCATCACCCACAAGGACAAGGCCTATGCCTACGGCGTGATGATGACCGGCAAGCTGCGCGAACTTATCCCGCGCCAGCAGTTCGAGGTGCCCATCCAGGCGGCCATCGGGTCCAGGATCATCGCCCGCGAGTCCATCCGTGCCATCCGCAAGGACGTTCTGGCCAAGTGCTACGGCGGTGACATCTCCCGTAAGCGCAAACTGCTCGAAAAGCAGAAGGAAGGCAAGAAGCGCATGAAGATGGTGGGGCGCGTGGAAGTGCCGCAGGAAGCCTTCATCGCCGCCCTGACCACCGACGAGTCCAAGGACAAGGCCAAGAAGTAGTGGTGAAAACCGTGGCTGCAACCTCCGGAGGCCGCACGCATGCCTAGCGTTCTTCCCCTGGGTGACCCCGCGCCGTCGGACGGCCGCCTGCCGGAGCAGGCGGCCAGCGGTGCAGCCAGCCGGGCCTTCGGGCTCTACGTGCACATCCCGTTTTGCGCGGTGCGCTGCGGTTACTGCGACTTCAACACCTACACCGCAACCGAGCTTGGCGGCGGCGCGTCCCAGGACGCCTACGCCTCCACCGCCATCTCGGAAGTGGACTTTGCCGCGCGGGTCCTTGAAGAGTCGGGCCTGCCTGCCCGCAAGCTGAGCACCGTCTTCTTCGGCGGCGGCACGCCCACGCTCCTGCCGGCCGAGGATCTGGCTCGAATCCTCCGTGCCGCCATAGACACGTGGGGGATCGAACCCGGCGCCGAGGTGACCACGGAAGCCAACCCGGATTCCGTCACGCCGGAGTCTCTGCAGCTGCTCGCGGACGCGGGCTTCACACGGGTCTCCTTCGGCATGCAGTCCGCCGTGCCGCACGTGCTGAAGGTCCTCGACCGCACCCACACTCCGAGCCGAGTCCCGCTCGTGGTGCAGTGGGCGCGCGACGCCGGACTCGCCGTCAGCCTGGACCTCATCTACGGCACGCCCGGCGAGTCACTGGACGACTGGCGTTACTCCCTGGAGACCGCTCTGTCGTACCGGCCGGACCACATCAGCGCCTACGCATTGATTGTGGAGGACGGCACCAAGCTCGCCGCCCAGATCCGCCGTGGCGAAGTTCCGGGGATCGACGACGACGACCATGCCGACAAATATGAACTCGCCGACCGGATGATTTCCGACGCCGGCCTGCACTGGTACGAGGTCAGCAACTGGTCCGCGACGCCGGAGCAGGCGTGCCGTCACAACCTCGCCTACTGGCGCGGGGATGACTGGTGGGGCATCGGACCCGGCGCGCACTCGCATGTGGGCGGGGTGCGCTGGTGGAACGTCAAGCACCCCACCGCGTATGCCGGCCGGCTTGCCTCAGGCGCCTCGCCGGCGGCAGGTCGGGAGACCCTCGACGCGGAAACCCGGAGCGTCGAAAAGGTCATGCTGGAAGCCCGCCTATCCTCCGGGCTGCAAACGGCTGCGCTCTCACCCTCAGGCCGGAAGGCCGTGGCCGGGCTGATCGCCGACGGTCTTGTGGCGCCAGCGGACGCCTTCCGCGGCCGGCTGGTCCTGACCCTCAAAGGCCGGCTGCTGGCCGACGCCGTGGTCCGCAGGATCCTGCCGGACTGAAGCTCCCGGAGGCGCCACCGGCGCAAGGCTTAACAACAGCGGCCCCAGAACCGAACAGGTCTGGGGCCGCTGTCGTGTGCGCTTACTTAATCCAGCGGAGGTTGTACTGGTACCGGTGCGGCTGGCCCTTGTTGACGTGGACGCCCGCGGACACCGCGAAGCAGGTCAGCGCAATCCAGATGAGCGTGGCCACGACGGCGAACAGATTGCCGACGACGGGAAGTAGCACCAGGAGGTTGGCCACGAAGGCTGCAATCGTCGGCGGCAGGGTGAAGTTGAGGGCTTCCTTGGACTCCTGCGCGGTGAACGGGCCGCGGTCGCGGAAGATGAGGTAAATCAGCAGTGCCGGAACACAGCCGAGGATGCCCCCGAAGTGCGCCAGGGTGGCCCACTGCCGGTCCTCGCTGGCGGTCAGCGGAAGCGCATTGGCCGGAACCCCATGGTACTGGGGCAGGTCCTGGCCGGACTGTGTGTCCCTGCGGTCGCGAGCGTCTTCTGCCACGGTGTCTTCCTTTAGCTTGCGTTGGTGCGATAGTGCGTTGATGGCGCCGGGGCCGCGGTGCGGTGGCGCCGTACCAAGGATACCGGCCCGTACGGGCAATCGCGGGCCCAACGCCGATTCGCGGGACCGGATCTATGGAACAGTGAGGAAATCGATGACTTCTTCCACCCGGCCCAGCAGGGCAGGCTCAAGGTCGGCGTAGGTGCGCACGGCGCCAAGGAGTTTCTGCCAACCGAGGCCAATGTCTTCCTTCGTCCCGTGCGGCCAGCCGAAAGCCGTGAGGATACCGGTTTTCCAGTCCGTGCCGCGCGGCACCACCGGCCACTGCGGAATGCCCAGAACCGATGGCCGGATCGCCTGCCAGACGTCGACGTACGGGTGGCCCACGATCAGCACGTTCCCGGCGGCGCCGGGGGACGCCATCACGGCGTCGGCGATCCTGGACTCCTTGGAATCCGGGACCAGGTGGTCCACCAGAACGCCAAGCCGGCGGCCGGGACCGGGACGGAAGGAGGCAACTGCCGCCGCCAGGTCGTCGATGCCATGGAGCGGCTCGACGACGATGCCCTCCACCCGGAGGTCGTCGCCCCAGACTTTTTCCACGAGTTCAGCATCATGCTTGCCTTCAACCCAGATCCGGCTAGCTTTGGCGACCTGCGCGCGCTGCCCTTCCACCCGGACCGAACCCGACGCCGTCCGCGCGGCGCCCTGCCCTGCGGGCTTGGCCTTGGGGGCCGGGGGCATCAGGCGGATCGGCTGCCCCTCCAGGAGGAATCCGAAGCCCAGCTTGAAGGACCGTGACTTTCCGCGGCGGTCTTCGAGCGCCACCAGGTGCATTCCGCCGGACTTCTCCACACGGGTTACTGCGCCCACCCAGCCGGACTGGACGTCCTCGAGCACCATGCCGCGCTCCACCGGGACCTCCGGCAGGCTGTTCTTGGCGGGCGCTGCGATCTCCTGCGCGCCCCAGGTCTGGTACTGCATTCGTTCACCGCTCTGCACTCGGAAGGAGCCGCTCCGGCCGCGGACATGCCGCCGGGGGACAGGCGCCCGGAATTTCGCCCGGAGCGGTACCAATGCTAACAACGCGGCGACTCATATTAGACTTGTTAGCACTTAGGCATGTCGAGTGCTAACCACAGCGTTGCGGGCAGGATTACCGCCCGGCGCGGGTATGGCCAAAAGGAGGTGGACTGTGAGCGAACCACGGAAGCTAGAGGTGCTGCGCGCCATCGTGGAGGACTATGTCCATTCCCGCGAACCTGTCGGCTCCAAAGCCCTGGTGGAACGGCACCACCTGGGCGTTTCCAGCGCCACCATCCGGAACGACATGGCGGCGCTGGAGGACGAGGGCCTGATTACGGCCCCGCACACCAGCGCCGGCAGGATTCCCACGGACAAGGGTTACCGCCTGTTCGTCGACCAGATCTCGGCGGTCAAGCCGCTCTCCCCGGCGGAGAAACGCGCCATCCAGACCCTCTTGGAGGGATCGGAGGACCTCGATGACGTCCTGGACCGGACGGCCCGGCTCCTGTCCCAACTGACCAACCAGGTCGCCGTCGTGCAGTACCCGCACCTGAGCCGCGCCGTGGTCCGGCACATTGAATTCGTGCTGCTGGCGCCGCGGAAGGTGCTGATCGTTCTGATCGCCGACTCCGGCAAGGTGGACCAGCGCGTCGTCGACGCCGGACAGGACCTGTCCGACGACACGCTCGCCTCCCTGCGCACCCGGTTCCTGACCGGCGTGGCCGGCACGCCGGTGGCCATCCTGCCCCAGCACCTGGCCGCCGTCGTGGCCGGCTGCACGCCGGCCGAGCGCCCCGTTGCGATGGCCCTCGGCAAGGGACTGGAGGGCCTCGCCCACAACAGCCGGGAGGACCGGATGGTCCTGGCCGGAACGGCCAACCTGGCGCGGTCCAACGTGGACTTCCCGCTCAGCATCGGACCCGTGCTGGAAGCCCTCGAGGAGCAGGTTGTGATGCTGCGGCTCCTAAGCGACATGGCGCAGGACCCCCGGGGCGTGGCCGTCAGCATCGGCCGCGAAAACCCCTACGACGGGCTGGCCGAGGCGTCGGTGGTGGCCACCGGCTATGGCCCCGACGCCAGCGCCAAGGTGGGCATCCTTGGCCCCACCCGGATGGACTATCCCACCACCATGGCCGCCGTGCGCGCCGTGGCCCGCTACCTTTCGAGGATTCTGGGCCCGTGACCGCACGCCCCGGACATCCTTTGACCACAGGCAGTACAACCAGGAAGAGATACGAACTTTGAGCAGCCACTACGACGTTCTTGGAGTCTCCCCGGAAGCCACCGGCGAGGAGATCAAAAAGGCCTACCGCAAGCTGGCCCGCTCGCTTCACCCGGACGTCAACTCCGGGGAAGACGCAGCCGAACGGTTCAAGGCCGTCACCCACGCCTATGAAGTGTTGTCCGATCCGCAGAAGCGCAGGGTCTACGACACGACCGGTAACGAGAACGGCACCGACAACGGCTTCGGCGGCGGCGGTTACGCCGGCCAGGGCTTCGCGTTCCAGGACATCTTCGACACCTTCTTCGGCGCGGGCGGGACCTCCGGGCCCGCGTCCCGCGTCCGCCGCGGCCAGGACGCGCTCATCAGCGTCCGGATCGACCTGCGCGATGCCGTTTTCGGCGTCAACAAGAAGCTGGAAGTGGATACGGCCGTCACCTGCCCCACCTGTGAAGGCTCCTGCTGCCAGCCGGGCACGCATCCCGAGCGCTGCGACATCTGCGGCGGCAGCGGACAGGTTCAGCGGGCGGTCCGTTCCATCCTCGGCCAGGTCATGACCGCCGCTCCCTGCGGCTCATGCGAGGGCTTCGGCACGGTCATCAAGGACCCCTGCAACGAATGCAGCGGCCAGGGCCGCATCCGCAGCCGCCGTTCCCTGACCATCAAGGTTCCGGCCGGTGTGGCCACCGGAACGCGGATCCAGCTCTCCGGGCAGGGTGAGGCCGGCCCCGCGGGCGGCCCGTCCGGCGACCTTTACGTGGAAATCCGGGTCAACAACGATGCTACTTACGTCCGCGAGGGCGACGACCTCCACGCGACGCTGAACATTCCGATGACCGCCGCTGCCCTTGGCACGGAACTGAGCCTTGAAACCTTCGATGGCAAGCAGGAGATCGACGTCAAGGCGGGCACGCAGTCCGGCGAGATCATCACCCTCCGAGGCCTCGGCGTCACCCACCTGCGGGGCTACGGCCGCGGCGACCTCAAGGTCCACCTGCAGGTGGAAACCCCGTCCAAGCTCGACCCCGCCCAGGAGGACCTGCTCCGGCAGCTGGCCAAGCTCCGCGGCGAGCAGTTCTCCGAGGGCAAGCTTGCAGCCAGCGGCGGCGTCTTCGCCAAACTGCGGGACCGCCTCGGTAACCTGTAGCGGTGAGCAACCCCCTATTCTTCACCCCGGCCGGCGCGCTGGACGGCACGGTTCCCGGTTCTCTGTTCGTCCTCGACGGCGCCGAGGCCCGGCACGCGGTGACCGTCAAGCGCCTGGCGGTGGGTGAGCAGGTGGACCTGGCCGACGGCGCCGGCAAACGCATCACGGGAACGGTGACCGGTGCCGCCCCCGCCGAGCTGACGGTCGAATGCACCTCCGTCAGCGTGGAACCGCGGCCGGACGTGCGCCTGGTCCTGGTCCAGGCCCTCGCCAAGGGTGACCGGGATGAGCTTGCGATCGAAACAGCCACCGAGTTGGGGATCGACGCCGTGATTCCCTGGCAGTCCGAACGGTCCATCGTCAGGTGGAAGGGTGACCGGGCGGCCAAGGCGCACGGGAAATGGCAGTCCACCGTGGCTGCGGCTGCTAAGCAGGCGCGCCGCGCCTGGATCCCTGAGGTGCGTCCCGCCGTCGACACCCAGGCCCTGGCAAAGACCGTGGCGGAAGCCGGCCTTGCCGTGATCCTGCACGAAGATGCAGTGACGCCGCTGCGGCGGGTCCTCGGCAAGTGGTCGGAGGAGCGCCAGGAGGCGGCCGGCTCCGGAGAGATCCTCCTCATCGTTGGTCCCGAAGGGGGCATCAGTCCCCGGGAGGTCACCCGGCTGTGCAGTGCCGGGGCGGTCACGGCGCTGTTGGGTCCGCACGTCCTGCGGTCATCGACGGCGGGACCGGCCGGCGTCGTGGTAGCAAGCGACGTCCTGGGCCGCTGGTAGCCTCAACCAGCGAACGGCGCTAGCGACCGGTGAACGGTAAGCCCAGCGCACTCGGGGACTTAGCGCACTGGGGACTTAGCGAACGGTGAACCCGCGCGTGTCCACGTTGAGTTCGTCTTCAGGCTTGCCCGGGTCGATCTGGGAGACCCGCACCTCGTAGTTGCCGGGCGCGAGATTGACCGTGATGCCGAAGACTCCGGAGGCGGCGGGATCCGAGGCCGCCGTGGCCTCCCCGGTCAGGTAGCTTTCCTTGTCGCCGTTGTCCTGGACCTTGAGGATGCGCCAGTGGAGTTTGCCGTTGGGGACGGTGCTTCGTCCGGAGATCTTGACCCGGCCGTCGCTGACTTCGGTGCCCTGCTGCGGATCGATGATCCACACCGGCGCCACCATTCCGGCACTGCGCGACGTGGGGGCACCGAGCTTGACGTGCTTGAAGGCCAGGTAATCGGTGTGCCCGTCCACCAGGATCACTACCTCGATCTGCTGGCCGGCGTCAATCAGGCCAGAACTGGCCCCCGCGGCGGTTGCGGTGTATACCAGTTGCTGGATGGCCCGCTGGGCCATGTCCGCGTCGAGGTTGCTGTTGAAGGCATCGGCGGAAACGTCCACGGTAATGACGTTGGTGCCCGAGATCGACGTCGCGAGGTTCTTGGGGTTCTGCCACGGCGTGAAGAAGTCCGGATCCAGCGGTGTCTCCGACATCATGGCGCGAAGGGCCCGCGTGATCGGGTTCTCATCGTCCGGCACGTCGCGGAACTCGCGGTACAGGAACACGTTGCTGTTGCTGCGCCCGATCCAGTAGACCGGCGCCTTGTTCGAGGACTGCGTCGTTTCCAGTGGCGCGCTGGTAGTGGGGACGCCGTCCGTGCCCGCCGCCCGGCGCGACGAGGACGTCGGAGAGTTGGCGGAGGTCACCGCAGGGTCAGGATCGGCGATGCACCCGGACATCAGCAGGGCAGCCGGAAGCAGCGCGGAGAGCAGCACGGAGCGCATCCGCGGTACTTTCCGTCCCGGAGTTCCTTGCTGACTGATGCTGGCGATCCCTTCGAATAGGCAGTTGCTGGCGGGCAGGCCGGACCGTTTCCGGCGAGCTCCTTTTCCAGCATTACACGAGTCTTTGGGGCACAGCGTGCCTTTCGCGGCAGGCGGCCGAACTGCAACGGGAACGATATGAGGCCGATACAAAGTTGATACCTAATTGCGGGAACGCGTTACGGAATTGCGGTCCGCTGTGACCTTCCGGGACGGCTGGCCGAGGCGTGCGCTGGCGTAAGATGTAAAGACACAAACGAGTTATATTCCGAACTGGAGGGAACTGAAGGCCTGCGGGCCGTCACCATGACTGAATCAGCTAACGGAAAGCGCCGCCTCAACACGGGGGACCGAACCACGGGCGAATTCCCCCATACTCTTCCCGGTGTCCGGACGGAGGTGGTCATCTTCGATAACTCTGATCAGATGGTGCAGTCGCTGGGAAGCCACGACGAGGCCCTCCGCTTCATCGAGGACCAGTTTCCGGCCGTCAGTTTCCACGTCCGCGGCAACGAACTCTCCATCAACGGACCCGCGGCCGATGTTCCGCGGATCATGCGCCTGCTCCACGAGGTCCGGGGGCTCGTGGCCCGCGGCACCATTATTACGCCGGCAGTTCTCCAGCAGCTGGTTTCGCTGCTCCGCAGCCAGTCGCTGCAGAACCCGGTAGAGGTGCTGACGCACGACATCCTGTCCAGCCGCGGCAAAACCATCAGGCCCAAGACGCTGAACCAGAAGAACTACGTGGACGCCATCGACGCGAACACGGTGATCTTCGGGATCGGCCCCGCCGGTACCGGCAAGACCTACCTCGCGGTGGCCAAGGCGGTGCAGGCCCTGCAGCAGAAGGAAGTCAGCCGGATCATCCTCACCCGCCCCGCCGTCGAAGCGGGCGAGCGGCTCGGCTTCCTGCCCGGCACGCTCAGCGACAAGATCGACCCGTACCTGCGCCCGCTGTACGACGCGCTGCACGACATGATGGACCCCGAGTCCATCCCCCGGCTGATGGCGGCCGGAACCATCGAAGTGGCGCCGCTGGCCTACATGCGGGGCCGGACACTGAATGACGCCTTCATCATTCTTGACGAGGCACAGAACACCACGCCGGAACAGATGAAAATGTTCCTGACCCGCCTCGGCTTCGGCTCCAAGATGGTGGTCACCGGCGACGTCACGCAGGTGGACCTTCCGTTCGGAACCCGCTCCGGCCTGCGCATCGTCGAGGAGATCCTCACCGGAATCGACGACGTCAGCTTCTCCGTTCTGGACGCCGCCGACGTCGTCCGCCACCGCCTGGTGGGGGACATCGTCAACGCCTACAGCATCTGGGACGAAGCACAACGCAACCGGGTCAAGCATTCCGTTCCCCGGGAACGACGGGAGAGCACGCATGAGCATCGAAGTTAACAACGAGTCCGGCATCCAGGTGGACGAAGCCCAGCTGGTGGCGCTGGCACGCTTCATCTTCGAGCAGCTGTACATCCATCCGCAGGCGGAGCTGTCCATCCTGCTGGTAGACGAGCCGGCCATGGAAAAACTGCACATCGAACTCATGGATGAGCCCGGAGCCACCGACGTGCTCTCCGTACCCATGGACGAGCTCACCCCGGGAACCCCGGACAAGCCGACCCCGCAGGGCATGCTTGGCGACATCGCGATCTGCCCGCAGGTGGCCGAGGTCCAGGCCCGCAACGCCGGACACTCCACGCAGGACGAGATGCTGCTCCTGACCACGCACGGAATCCTCCACCTGCTCGGCTATGACCACGCCGAACCCGAGGAGAAGGCAGAAATGTTCGGCCTGCAGCGCGACCTGCTGACGGCATTCACCGGCAAAGAAGCACCGGCCGAGACCACCCAGTGACCTCCCTGCTCCTTGTCTGCATGGCGCTGGCGTTTCTCGGTGCCGCAGCGCTGCTGACTGCTGCCGAGGCGGCGTTCAGCTTTCTCCCGCGCCACGACGCCGAGCAGGCGGTGCAGGGGAGCCAGGGCCCGGCCCTGCGGAGGATCCTGGATCAGCCGATGACGCACATGCGTGCCCTGCGTTTCTGGCGGATCTGGTTCGAATCGGCCTCCGCCGTGGCCGTGGCTGTCCTGCTTTACAGCCTGCTGGACAGCGTCTGGCTGGCCGGCCTGGCCGCCACAGGCATCATGGCGATTCTCGGGTTTGTGCTGGTGGGGGTCTCGCCGCGCCAGCTGGGCCGTTCGCACCCGGCGGCCGTGGCGCAGTATTCGGCGTCACTGGTCCGGTTCCTGGCCTGGATCCTCGGACCCATCCCCGCCTGGCTGGTCCGGCTGGGCAGCTCGGTGGCCCCGGGTTCGCCCAACGGGGACGACTCCTACTTCAGCGAGGAGGAGTTCCGCGAACTGGTTGACCGGGCCACCGAGTCGGACATGATCGAGGACAACGAGGCCGAACTCATCCAGTCCGTCTTCGAATTCGGTGACACCCTGGTCCGCGCGGTCATGGTGCCGCGGACGGACATCCTAACCATCGACGCCGGTTCGAGCCTGCACAGCGCGATGGCCCTTTTCCTGCGGTCCGGCTATTCCAGGATCCCCGTCATCGGCGAAAACACGGACCAGATCCTGGGCATCATCTACCTCAAGGATGTGGCCGCCGCGATCCACAGCATGGACCCGGAGGCCGAACCGCCCGTGGTGGATGCACTGGCCCGTGAGGTCCGTTACGTTCCGGATTCCAAGCCGGTGAGCGACCTCCTGCGGGAACTCCAGAAGGAATCCACCCACGTGGCCATCGTCATCGACGAATACGGCGGCACCGCAGGGCTGGTGACGCTCGAGGACCTGATCGAAGAGCTCGTCGGCGAAATCGTGGATGAATACGACTCCGAGAGCGCCGCCGTCGTCGACCTGGGCGACGGCACGTACCGGGTAAGTGCCCGGATGGGGATCGACGATCTGGGCGAGCTGTTCGGCATCGAACTGGACGACGACGAGGTGGACACCGTGGGCGGCCTGCTGGCCAAGGCCCTCGGGCGGGTCCCGATAGTGGGCAGTGCCGTGGACGTCGACGGCGTTTCGCTGCGCGCCGAGCGGCTGGAAGGCCGCCGGAACCGTGTCAGCCACATCATTGCGGGCGCCGCCCCTAAAGGCCCCGTTCCACAAAATACTGACCTTGAAGAACTTCTCGACGAGGCCGAATCAATGCAACAGGGAGTTCCACGTGAGCAAGCAGAATAAGGCCGACGGCGGCGAGCCGTTCGGCGGGTACCATGCCGGATTCGCGGTGCTGGTGGGCCGCCCCAACGCGGGCAAATCCACCCTCACCAACGCCCTGGTGGGCAAGAAGGTGGCCATCACGTCAGCCAAGCCGCAGACCACGCGGCACACCATCCGCGGAATCGTCCACCGCGAGGACGCCCAGCTGATCCTCGTTGACACCCCGGGCCTGCACCGGCCCCGCACGCTGCTGGGCAAGCGGCTTAACGACCTCGTGGCGGACACGCTCTCAGAAGTGGACGCGATCGGGTTCTGCATCCCCGCCAACGAGAAGATCGGCCCCGGTGACAAGTTCATTGCCGCCCAGCTCGCCGCCGTCGGCCGCAAGCCGGTGATTGCCCTTGTCACCAAGGCAGACCTGGTGGACCGGCAGGCCCTGACGGAGCAGCTGCTGGCCGTCGCCGAGCTCGGCAGGGAAGTGCTGGGCGAGGACGGCTGGAAGGACATTGTTCCGGTTTCGGCTGCGGACGGGTTCCAGGTGGGCACGGTGGCGGACGTCCTGATCAGCCACATGCCGCCGTCGCCTCCGCTCTATCCGGACGGCGAGCTGACCGATGAGCCGGAGGCGGTCATGGTGGCCGAACTCATCCGGGAGGCCGCCCTGGAGGGTGTCCGCGACGAGCTGCCCCACTCACTGGCCGTGGTCGTGGAGGAAATCGTTCCGCGCGAGGGCCGGACCGAAGACAACCCGCTCCTCGACGTCCGCGTCAACCTTTACGTGGAGCGCCCGTCGCAGAAGGCAATCATCATCGGCAAGGGCGGAAGCCGTCTGCGGGAGGTCGGCACCAACGCCCGGAAGGGCATTGAGGCGCTCTTGGGCACCCGCATCTATCTCGACCTGCACGTTAAGGTGGCCAAGGACTGGCAGCGCGACCCGAAGCAGCTGGTGAAGCTCGGGTTCTGACCCGCTGCCGCCCGCAATCCGGGGCCGGCGTCTGCGCGCCGGGCCGCGAACGCTGGATTTCCGGCGTTTTCCCAGAAACGGCTACTAAAATAGGCCGGATCCCATTTTTTCGAGGAAGGTACACCCTGTGGTGCGACGCCGCGACAACCGCGCCCAAGGACCGGGCACTCCCGCCCGTTCCGAGCCAGCTGCCCGGCATGCCGAGGACTCCCGGCTGGGCGCTGCCCGGCACCTGAATGTGCGCCACATGCCCGCGTGGCTCAAGGTGACCACCGCCGTCGTTGCTGTGGTCCTGGCCGGCGGCCTGGCCTTTGCCGGCTACTGGTACTTCCGGCTGCAGTCCAACATCTCCACGGCGGCACTGGGCGCCGGAAGCAGCCGCACCGACACCACGGACGACGCCACCGGCAGGCTGCAGATCCTGATCCTGGGCTCCGACACCCGCGACGGCAAGAACTCGAATTACGGCAGCACCGAGGATTCCACCGGCTACGGCAATTCCGACGTCATGATGCTGATGGACATCTCTGAGGACAACAAGCGGGTCAACGTCATCAGCTTCCCCCGCGACCTGCTGGTGGACATTCCCAAGTGCACCGACCAGAAGACCGGCAAGCAGTACGCGGCGCGCAGCGGCATCATGATCAATGAAGCCATGAAAGAGGCCGGCATCGGCTGCGCCGTGGACACGGTCAACAAGCTGACCGGCATGGAGGTGGACTACTTCATGATGGCCGACTTCAACGCCGTCAAGGAGCTGTCAAACGCGGTGGGCGGTGTGTCGGTCTGCATCAGCGACGCCGTCTATGACCCCGACTCGCGGCTGCGGCTGCCCAAGGGCACCTCCCAGGTGCAGGGTGAACAGGCTCTGGCGTTCCTCCGCACCCGCCACGCCTTCGGCGACGGCGGCGACCTCGGCCGCATCAAGGCGCAGCAGGGCTTCCTGTCCTCGCTGACAAGGAAGATCAAGGACGACGGCACCCTCTCCAACCCGGCGAAGCTGCTGAACATCGCCGACGTCATCACCAAGAACCTGACCGTCGACGACGGACTCTCCTCCGTACCGTCGATGATCACCATCGCCAACCGGCTGAAGACGATCGACGTCGGCAAGGTCGCCTTTGTGGCGCTGCCGACCGTCCCGGCCGCGAGCGATCCCAACCGGCTGGAAGCCGCGCAGCCGGCGTCCTCCCAGCTGTTCGCTGCCCTGCGCAAGGACATCGACCTGACGGACCCGGACGGGAAGGAAACCCCTTCACCCTCGGCGACGCCCAAACCGTCGGCCAGCTCCACTCCGACGGCCACGCCCAAGCCCACCCCGACGGCGGCGCCGTACGACAAGGCACTGCAACCCGTCACGGTGGCCAACGGAACCGGCTCAGCCACCAGGACGCAGGAAATCGTTGAGGCCGTTGTTGCCGGCGGCTTCACCCAGGTGGGGCAGCTGGAGGCCGACGCCACGGCAAAGACCATGGTGTACTACGGACCCGAGTTCGCGGACGTCGCCGCGGATGTGGCAGCCCTGTTCGGTATTCCGGCCGCCCAAGTGGCGCCGTCCTCCGGCGTTGCGGGCGTGCAGCTGTACCTCGGCAGCGACTTCCCGTCCGGAACCAAGTACGGCAAGGCAACGGTTCCCAAGGACATCGTCAACCAGACAGCCAGCGATACCGTTTGCCAGCAGGCAAACCCGGAGCTGATCGTCCAGCAGTGAACATCCAATAACCGGACACAAAAAATGCCGGGCCGCCCCGAACGGGGGCGGCCCGGCATTTCTGCACTCACCAGATGCTGACGCGCTCCTCCGGAGGCATCCACATGCCGTCCTCCTCCGTGACACCGAACGCGGCGTGGAAGGAGTCGAGGTTCTTGGCTATGGCGTTGGTGCGGAACTCGTTGGGGGAGTGCGGATCCGTGGCGAGGCGCCGGATGGCCTCCTCGGTGCGGATCACCTGGCGCCAGCCGGCGGCCCAGGAAGCGAAGAAGCGCTGCTCACCCGTCAGCCCGTCGAGCACGGGAGGTTCCTGCCCGTCGAGGCTGAGGCGGTAGGCCTTGTGCGCAATGGTGAGTCCGCCAAGGTCGCCGATGTTTTCGCCCAGCGTGAGCTTGCCGTTGACGTTGTGCCCGGGCGCGGCATAGGGGGACAGCGCGTCGAACTGGTCCACGAGGCGTCCGGTCAGGGCTTCGAAGGCCTTGCGGTCATCCTCTGTCCACCAGTTGCGCAGCTCGCCCGTGCCGTCGAACTGTGAGCCCTGGTCATCGAAGCCATGGCCGATTTCGTGGCCGATCACCGCCCCGATGCCGCCGTAGTTCACGGCATCATCCGCTTCGGCGGTGAAGAACGGCGGCTGCAGGATGGCTGCCGGGAAAACGACCTCGTTCAGCATCGGGTGGTAGTACGCGTTGACGGTCTGCGGCGTCATGAGCCACTTGTTATGGTCCACCGGCTTGCCCACCTCGTCCAGGTGCCGGTCGACGTCGGCATTGTGCGCCCGTTCCACATTCCCCAGCAGGTCTGCGGGGTCGATCACCACTGCTGAGTAGTCGATCCACTCGTCGGGGAAGCCGATCTTTGCCCGGAAAGCCCCCAGTTTCTTCAGCGCTTCGGCCTTGGTGTCCTCGCCCATCCATTCCAGGGCGCTGATGCTGTCCCGGTAGGCCTCGATCAGGTTGCCCACGAGCGTCTGCATGCGGGCCTTGTGGCCCTCCGGGAAGTGCTTGGCCACGTAGATCTGGCCTACGGCCTCGCCCAGTGCTGCCTCGACGACGGCGACGCCCCGCTTCCAGCGGTCCTTGTTCCGCGGGGTGCCGCTGATGGTGGTGCCGTAGAAGGCAAAGTTCGTGTCCACGAAGGCGGAAGACAGGTAAGGGGCGGCGGAGTTGATGACCCGCAGGGCAAGCCACTCCTGCCACACCGGCAGCGACTCCGAGGCCAGCAAAGCGGCGGCGCCGGCAAAGAAGTCAGGGGTGCTGACCACAATCTCCTGCCGCTTGTCCGCGGCGACGTCGGCGGCTTCGAACCACGTGTCCAGCAGGGGGAACAGCTCGCGTGCCTCGCCGGCCGATTTCAGGTTGTAGGTCTTCTGCGGGTCACGGAGCGTGACGTTGTCCCAGTGGTGGGAGGCGAGAGCGGTCTCCAGCGCCACCACCCGGGCCGCGGCGTTTTCCGGATCGGCGACGCCGGCCAGGCCGAACATGGTGCCCACGTACTCCCGGTAGGACTGCACCACCGGGGCGAATTTCTCTTCGCGGTAATAGGACTCGTCAGGAAGCCCGAGGCCGCCCTGGCCCGTGTACAGCAGAACGCGGTCGGGGTTGCCGGCGTCGGGCGCCGGGTAGATGTAGAAAAGTCCCGAAACGTCGGCACGGAAGAGCCGGCCAGCCAGTGCCAGCAGCTCGGAAATGCTGGCTGTCGCGAAGACCTCGGCCAGACGTCCGCGGATAGGGTCAAGGCCCTTGGCCTCGATCGCTGCCTCATCCATGAAGCTGCTGTAGAGATCGCCGATCTTCCGCTCGATGCCGCTGGCCTCGGACCCCTTGGCCGCGGCTTCCTCGATGATTTCCTTGACTGCCAGTTCGGAACCGTCGCGAAGGGCGGTGAACGTGCCTTCCAGCGGACGGTCGTCAGGGATGGTGGTGTCCTTGAGCCAGGCGCCGTTCACATGCTGGTAGAGGTCGTCCTGTGGCCTCACGCTGCGGTCGATGTTTGACAGGGCGATCCCCGAAATTGGCACAGGAGCTCCTTCGATGACGGGCTGCGGCCGGCACTTTCACCGGTGCAGCGTCTGCATGGTGGACGTTGCTGGAGGTGTTGCCCCTTCATCTTACGCACCCGTGTTACTGTGAAATGGTGCGTGCAGAACTCCTTCTTCTTAGCTGCCGCGGCGAGGCCTCAGACGCGATCTAGCGCAAGGCCCATCCTCGTCGCGGAGTTTGCGTTGCCCGGCCACCCTTTCACTCAGGAATCACAGAAAAGGCCAGATTAATGCGAAACGCACAGAAGCCCTCGGGAATGCCGATCCACCGCTACATCCCCTTCCAGGACCAGATCAAGGTCGATCTGCCGGACCGCACCTGGCCGGACAAGACCATCACCACGGCCCCGCGCTGGTGCGCCGTGGACCTGCGGGACGGCAACCAGGCCCTGATCGACCCCATGAGCCCGGCGCGCAAGATGAAGATGTTCGACCTGCTGGTCCGGATGGGCTACAAGGAAATCGAAGTCGGCTTCCCCTCCGCATCCCAGACTGACTTCGACTTCGTCCGGCAGCTGATTGAGGGCAACCACATCCCGGATGACGTCACCATCCAGGTGCTGACCCAGGCCCGCGAACATCTCATCGAGCGGACCTACGAGTCCCTGGTGGGTGCCAAGCAGGCCATCGTGCACCTGTACAACTCCACATCTGTCCTGCAGCGCCGCGTCGTGTTCAACCAGGACGAGGACGGCATCCTGGACATCGCGCTCCAGGGCGCCCGCCTGTGCAAGAAGTACGAAGAAACGCTGGCCGATACCCACATCACCTACGAGTACTCGCCCGAGTCCTTCACCGGCACCGAACTGGAGTACGCGGTCCGCGTCTGCAACGCCGTCGCCGACGTTTTCGAGGCATCCGCCGACCGCCAGGTGATCATCAACCTGCCCGCCACCGTGGAAATGGCCACCCCCAACGTCTACGCGGACTCCATCGAGTGGATGAGCCGCCACCTGCACCCCCGTGAAGGCATCATTCTCTCCCTGCACCCGCACAACGACCGCGGCACCGGCGTGGCCGCGGCCGAGCTGGGCTACCAGGCCGGCGCCGACCGCATCGAGGGCTGCCTGTTCGGCAACGGTGAGCGCACCGGCAACGTGGACCTGGTGACCCTCGGCCTGAACATGTTCGTGCAGGGCATCGACCCGATGATCGACTTCTCCGACATCGACGACGTCCGGCGCACCGTGGAGTACTGCAACCAGCTGCCCGTCGCAGAGCGGGCACCGTACGGCGGCGACCTCGTCTTCACCGCGTTCTCCGGGTCCCACCAGGACGCCATCAAGAAAGGCCTCGAAGCCCTGGAAAAGGACGCGGCAGCCGCGGGCAAGGACGTCAGCGACTTCACCTGGCAGGTTCCCTACCTGCCCGTGGATCCGAAGGACCTCGGCCGCAGCTACGAGGCCGTGATCCGCGTCAACTCCCAGTCCGGCAAGGGCGGCGTGGCCTACCTGCTGAAGAACGAGCACAGCCTGGACCTGCCCCGGCGGGCACAGATCGAATTCTCCGGCGTCATCCAGCGGCAAACCGACACCGTGGGCGGCGAGGTCAGCGGCGCCCAGCTGTGGCAGCTGTTCCAGGACGAGTACCTGCCCTCCGCCAAGACGGAAAGCCAGTGGGGCCGCTACTCGCTCGGCTCGGTGAAAACCGAAACCGACGAGGACGGGTCCATGACCCTGCATGCCTCGCTGGGCGTGGACGGCACCCACGTCAGCCGCACCGGCACCGGAAACGGCCCCATCGCCGCGCTGCTGGACATCCTCGGCCAGGACGGTGTGGACGTGCGGGTGCTGGACTACAGCGAGCACGCCCTGTCCGAAGGCGGCAGCGCCCTCGCCGCGGCCTACGTCGAATGCGCCGTGGGAGAACGCGTCCTGTGGGGCGTCGGCATCGATTCAAACACCAGCACCTCGGCGCTGAAGGCAGTCATCTCCGCCGTGAACCGGGCCATCCGGGACGCCCAGGCCTGAGCTTCCTGACAGCTGCGCCGCCGGTCCACACCGGCGGCGCAGCTGTTTCGGCGGCTGAGCTGTTTTCACGGAGTCAATGGGAAGATTAAGCGTGGTCCAATCATTTGCAGCGCGCAGCTACCGCGACGACGCCGTGGTGTTGCGCACCCACAAGCTGGGCGAGGCGGACCGCATCATCACCCTCCTGACCAAGCACCACGGCCAGGTCAGGGCGGTGGCCAAAGGGGTCCGGCGGACCACCAGCCGCTTCGGCGCCCGCCTGGAGCCCTTCATGGTGGCAGACCTGCAGCTCGTGTCCGGCAAGACCCTCGACATCGTGACGCAGGCCGTCGCGAAGGGGGCGTACGGGGGCAACATCGCCGCCGACTACGGGCGGTATACGGTGGCCGCGGCCATGACCGAAACCGCCGAAAAGCTGACCGACGTCGACGGCGAAGCCGGAACCGCGCAGTACAACCTGCTGGTCGGTGCCCTGGCCTCGCTGAGCCGCGGGGACCACGCACCGGAGCTGATCCTGGATTCCTACCTGCTGCGGGCCCTTTCCACCGGCGGCTGGGCGCCCAGCTTCACGGACTGCGCGCGCTGCGGCGCGCCCGGACCACACACCGCTTTCTCCGCCCCGCTGGGCGGCATGGTCTGCGGCGACTGCCGCCCGCCGGGTTCACCGGCGCCTGCGCCGGAGACCGTCTCCCTGCTGGGTGCGCTGCTCACCGGGGACTGGCCGACGGCGGATTCCTCCCTACCGCTGAACCGCAGGGAATCCGCGGGGCTGGTGGCAAGCTATCTGCAGTGGCACCTGGAGCGTGTCCTGAAATCCCTCAAACATGTGGAGCGTACCTAACAGTGTCCTTGGGAAAGAAGACCAGTCCAGCCCGGCGGCGCACCGCTCCGGTGGTGGCCCCATACCCGCACCACTCAGGCGCAGTTCCGCCGTCGATTCCGGCCGAGTTCGTGCCCCGGCACGTGGCCATTGTGATGGACGGCAACGGCAGGTGGGCCAACCAGCGCGGCCTGCCGCGGATCGAAGGCCACAAGGCAGGGGAGCCCGCCCTGCTCGACGTCGTGGCCGGCGCCATCGAACTCGGCATTGAATACGTCAGCGTGTACGCATTCTCCACGGAGAACTGGCGCCGCTCTCCCGAGGAGGTCCGCTTCCTGATGGGGTTCAACAAGGAGGTGCTGCGCAGGCAGCGCAACCAGCTCGATGAATGGGGCGTCCGGATCCGCTGGTCCGGCCGGCGTCCCCGGCTCTGGGGTTCCGTGATCCGCGAACTCGAGGAGGCGGAGGCGTACACCGCCGGTAACAGCACCTGCACGCTGACCATGTGCGTGAACTACGGCGGTCGGGCGGAAATAGC
Organism: Arthrobacter globiformis NBRC 12137; assembly: GCF_000238915.1. GTDB lineage: Bacteria > Actinomycetota > Actinomycetes > Actinomycetales > Micrococcaceae > Arthrobacter > Arthrobacter globiformis. Next base: position 123,786 of record NZ_BAEG01000039.1, read on the forward strand.
GGACGCTGTGTCCGCCATCGCCCGGGACGTAGCCGACGGCAGGCTCAAACCCGGGGCCATCACCGAGAAGACGATCCAAAAGTACCTCGACGAGCCGGACCTACCCGACGTCGACCTCTTCCTCCGCAGTTCCGGCGAACAGCGCCTGTCCAACTTCATGCTGTGGCAGTCGGCGTACGCGGAGTTCGTCTTCCTGGACACCCTGTGGCCCGACGTCGACCGCCGGACGCTCTGGGATGCGGTGGAGATCTATGCGCAACGGGACCGCCGTTACGGCGGGGCGGTGGACGCCGCCCAGGCCCTTGAGAACCAGGCCCTTTAAAGCCGGACCCCTTAAAACCAGGCCCTCCAGGTTCCGGATACCCTGCAGCCGGTTTAGGCGGCGTAACCCCTGACCCATCTGGCCAGCCGCCCGTAGGCGTCGGCCCGCACGTCGGCGCGGGAAAGGAAAACATCGTGGAGTGCGCCGTCGATGCGCTCCACGGTGACGGTCCTGCCCAGCGACATGGCACGGGCGGCGATGGTGTTGACGTCCAGCACAGCGTCCGTCCGGCGCATTTCCTCGTTCCAGACCATCCCGTTCTCGCTCGCCGCCGACAGCAGGACCAGGATGGGCACCGCGATGCCGAGCCCGCGGGCCACCTTGGCCTGCCCGGCGAGGATGGCACTGAGCCAGGCGGCGCGTACCGGAAAGGCCAGCGGCGGCCGGTAGGCATCGTCCAGGGCCCACTCGCCTTCGGCGGAACTGCTGATGCTCCGCCAGTAGAAACCGCGCTCCGGCAGCCTGAGCACCGCCTCGGGCCGCAGGCGGGCGATCGGCTCCACCATGGTCCAGGCCGCGCGCCTGACCAGTGCACTGCCATGCATTTCGAGCCACGGACTGTTCAGGACCAGCTGGGAAACCGCACCCGGATTGCGGCTGGCCCACAGGGCTGCCACCAGGCCGCCAGTGGAATGGCCCATGAGCGCGAGCTGCACGGGACCCGGCCCGCCGGACTCGGCGATCATGCCCACCGCGGTGCTGATCTCGGCGTCGTAGTTTCCCAGATCCGCGACGTAGCCGCCGGGCGTGCCCGGCTGCAGGCTGCGGCCGTGGTTGTGCATGTCCATGGCAAAGAACTCGAAGCCCTGCCCTGCCCAGAACCGCGCCAGCTCAACGTTGAAGAAGTAGTCGCTCCAGCCATGCAGGAACAGCACCGCCCGGCGCGGCCCGGCAGGACGGACCGCGGAGGTAACCGGGGGAGTGAAGCGGACCAGCGTCGCCTTCCGGCGGACGCCGTCTTCTCCCGCGGCTTCGAAGGCGCGGGACTCGAAGCCCGGCCCCAGGATGTCGCTCTGCCACTCCATGTCAACAGCGTAGGCTTTCCGGTCCCGGCCCGGGTGTTGTTGTGTCAGCCCGGTTTGGTCTGTACCGCCGAAGACGGAAAACTAGAGGCATGCGCGTATACCCCACATTTTTCAGGCTGGCCTTTTCATGGATGGACGCCGAACGCGCCCACAAGATCGGTTTCAAAGGGATCCGGCTGGTCCATTCCGTGGGAGCGGGCCGGCTGCTGGAGCGGTTTACGGCACCGCCGGCGTCCCTGCAGACTGCCGCGCTCGGCCTGACCTTCCCGTCACCGTTCGGGCTGGCCGCCGGCTTCGACAAGGAGGGCCACGGGATCGAGGCCCTTACGGAGCTTGGATTCGGTCACGTTGAGGTGGGCACCATCACCGGCCAGGCCCAGCCCGGCAACGAAAAGCCCCGGCTGTTCCGGCTGATCGAGGACCGCGCCGTCATCAACCGGATGGGATTCAACAACGACGGCGCCTCTGCCGTGGCTCCGCGGCTGAAGGCCGCCCGGGCAGCGCTGCAGCGGCGCCATGCCAACGTGCGTCCCGTGATCGGCGTCAACATCGGCAAAACCAAAGTCGTGGAACTCGAGGATGCGGTGGAGGACTACCTCATCAGCGCCCGCGGCCTCGCCCCGGCAGCGGACTACCTTGTGGTGAACGTCAGCTCGCCGAACACGCCCGGGCTCCGGCTCCTGCAGAACGTGGAGACGCTCCGGCCGCTGCTGAAGGCAGTGGGGGAGGAAGCCGACAAGTCCGCCGGCAGGCATGTCCCGCTGCTGGTCAAGATCGCCCCTGACCTCACCGACGAGGACATCGACGACGTCGCCCGGCTGGCCATGGACCTGGGCCTGGACGGCATCATTGCCACGAACACCACGATCAGCCGCGACGGGCTGGATTCTGCAACGGAAAAAGTGGAGGCCTGCGGGGCCGGCGGCCTGTCGGGTGCCCCGCTGAAGAACCGTTCGCTGGAGGTGCTGCGCCGGCTGAAATCGGTCACGCAGGACCGGCTGACGCTGATTTCCGTGGGCGGCGTGGAGACTGGGCAAGATGTCCAGGACCGACTCGACGCCGGTGCCACCCTGGTGCAGGGCTACACCGCCTTCCTGTACGAGGGACCGTTCTGGGCCGCCCGGATCAACAAGGAACTGGCCAGGAACCGCCGGAAAACCCGCTAGCCGCCGCAAGGCCCGTTGAACGCGGTTCGCGCGTTAGAACAAGGCGCCTTAAACACAGCAGCCCGGCGGTTTCACCGCCGGGCTGCTGTGTTTAAGGTCCGGGACCGACTCCTGGCGGGCCGGGCCGCAGGAGGACGAGGAATCAGGACGGGTACTGCCCGCGGCGGACCAGGGGCTTGGGCAGGCGAAGCTTGCGGAACTGCAGGGAACGCATGGAGCCGTACCAGACGGTGCCGCGCTCCACCTCCCCGAACTTTTCGGCGAGGCGCTTCCGGAGCTTTCGGGAGAGGATAAACACGTCCACGAAAACAGCCAGGAACATCACCCAGAAGCCGCCCAGCACGTAAATCATCATGCTGCTGTTGGACGGCACGACGAGCGAGACGATGACGAACACCAGGGCGCCGAACATCAGGTACTCGCCCAGGCTGAAGCGGGCGTCCACGTAATCACGGGCAAACCGCTTCTGCGGGCCCTTGTCGCGGATCGGCAGGAACCGTTCGTCGCCGGTATCCAGTGCCTGGCGCATCTTCAGGCGCTGCTCCTGGGCGGCGGCACGCTCCGCTTCCTTGGAGGCCTTGCGGTCCTCCGGCACGAGGGGGCGCTTGCGGGCCGCTTCCTGTGCTTTGCGCTTGGGCGTGGGTGCGCCTTTGCCTGCTATTGCGGCTGCCTCGGCAACCTGCTGGTCAACTACATCCTGCGCCGCTGGCGCTTCCTTTTTACGTCCGAACACCACACAAGAATACCTTGGTGCGCTGTGTCCCCGGTCATGCCCGGCTGCCCGTGGAACGCCTAGCCGGGACAACCGGTGGCCGCCGACGGCGGTGTTTGTTGTGGCGTGTGACACAGGTAGTGTTTGGCCATGACTACATTCCCTGCGGAGACCCCGCAACAGTACGGCGAGTCCGTGGCCGGCGTTGACACCGACGCCCTGCGGGCCGCCGTTGATGCGGCCTTCGACACCACAGTTGCGCAGCTGAAGGACCTGGTGGCCATCCCCGGCATCGCCTGGCCCAGCTTTGACCCCGCCCCGCTGGACGCCAGCGCCGAGGCCGTCGCCACCCTGGTGCACGCGGCGGGCATCGGGGACGTCCGGATCCTGCGGTGCGATAAGGAGGACGGCACCCCCGGCGGGCCCGCCGTCGTGGCCCGCCGCGAGGCCGCGCCCGGCAAGCCGACCATTCTTCTCTACGCCCACCACGACGTCCAGCCGCCCGGTGATCCGGCATTGTGGGAGTCCGAGCCGTTTACCGCCGTCGAACGCAACGGGCGCCTCTACGGGCGCGGCGCGGCCGACGACAAGGCCGGGATCATGGCCCACGTCGCCGCCTACGGCGCCGTCACGCGGGTGCTCGGTGACGAATTCGGGCTGGGCGTAACCCTGTTCTTCGAAGGGGAGGAGGAGGCCGGTTCGCCGACCTTCAGGACGTTCCTCGAAACCCACCGGGAACTGCTCCGTGCCGACGTCATCGTGGTGGCCGATTCCAGCAACTGGAAGGTGGGCGTGCCGGCGCTGACCACCAGCCTGCGGGGGCTGGTGGACGGAACCATCGAGTTGCAGGTCCTCGACCACGCCGTGCATTCGGGAATGTTCGGCGGGCCGGTGCTCGATGCGCCTACCCTGCTCTCGCGTCTGATCGCCACACTGCACGATGACGATGGCAGCGTGGCCATTGCGGGACTGGTGAGCAGGGACGAAACTGCAGTGGACCTTACTGAGGAGGAGTACCGGGCGGATTCGTCAGTGCTCGACGGCGTGAAGCTGGCAGGTACGGGGACGATCGCCTCGCGGCTGTGGACAAAGCCGGCCCTGTCGATCATCGGCTTCGATGCGCCGGCCGTCAGCGTCGCCTCCAACACCCTGCTGCCCTGCGCCCGGGCCAAGTTCAGCCTGCGGCTGGCCCCCGGGCAGGACCCGGCGGAGGCGATGGAAGCGGTGCGCCGGCACGTTGAAACCCACGCACCGTTCGGCGCCAAGGTGACCTTCACGCCGGGGGAGAGCGGCAACGCCTTCCAGACGGACACAGGGTCGGCAGCTGCCGGGATCGCCTTGTGGGCGCTCGGCGAGGCCTGGGGCCTTCCGGCCGTGGAAATGGGGATTGGCGGGTCGATTCCGTTCATCAGCGACCTGACCGAGCTGTACCCCGAGGTCCAGATCCTGGTGACGGGCGTGGAAGACCCCGATTCGCGCGCCCACTCCGCCAACGAGTCCCTGCATCTGGGGGACTTCCGCAACGCGGTGCTGGCCGAGGCGCTGCTCCTGGCGCGGCTGAATTCAGACGGGCTTCACTGGCAGGCCGCGGACTAGCAGGCCGCGGAGGGAACAACGAGGGGCCTGGGAGGGTTACGCCTGAAGTTAGAGCTCCGCGCCGGATCGACGTAGCATATAGCTATAGCCCGTACTGTTTCCGTAGGGGCAGGCGCCGTGCAAGCGGGGCAGCCACAACCGTCGTTAGTAAGGTAGGCCAATGAGCACTACGACCAATGAAAACAGCACCGAACCCACCGGCACAGCCAGTGAGGAACTGGCGAGCCACGAGGTTCAGCTGACGGACGTTGCAGCAGGCAAGGTCCGCAGCCTCCTGGAGCAGGAAGGCCGCACCGATCTTCGCCTCCGCGTAGCCGTGCAGCCCGGCGGCTGCTCCGGCCTCATTTACCAGCTGTACTTCGACGAGCGCCTCCTTGAAGGTGACGCGGTACGCGACTTCGACGGTGTCGAGGTCGTCGTCGACAAGATGAGCGTGCCGTACCTCAGCGGTGCCAGCATCGACTTTGAAGACACCATCTCCAAGCAGGGCTTCACCATTGACAACCCGAATGCGGGCGGCTCATGCGCCTGCGGTGATTCGTTCCACTAAAGGGTAAGTAAGCCCTTCCTGAACCTCTTGGCGGCGCCGGTGAAAACCGGCGCCGCCACACGGTGGGGACATGTGGGCGAAAACCTGCGGGGAGCGGTAAGCTCTACACCGAGTAGTAAAACTTTTAGTGTGCCCGGGAAGCTTTTTGCCGCCCTGGCAACAGCAACAAGTAGGAAGGGCCGTCTGTGAGTTCGCAGAACCGAACCGGCAGCCGACGCAAAACGATCACTACGATCACTGGCTTGGCAACTGCCGGCGCGTTGGTTTTGACTGGATGTTCGCCAGAGGTAGAGAAGGGGTGGCTGCCCACCGAGCGTGGCACCACCAATCACACTGACCGCATCATGGACCTCTGGGTCAACTCATGGATTGCCGCCCTCGTGGTGGGCATCATCACTTGGGGCCTGATCGTCTGGTGCCTCGTTGCCTACCGCCGCCGCAAGGGCACCGTGGGCTTCCCGCGGCAGACCAGCTTCAACCTGCCCCTTGAGGTCTTCTACCTGACGATCCCTCTCTTCATGGTCCTGGTGTTCTTCTACTTCACCGACCGTGACCAGCAGGCGATCGATGACCGCTCGCAGCCGGCCGACGTCGTTGTGGACGTCCGCGGCAAGCAGTGGGCATGGGACTTCAACTACAAAAAGGGCGACGTCGTCACCGAGGACGTCTATGAAGCCGGCGTCCAGGCGCACCTGACCGGTGAGGAAGTGGACAAGGAGAAGCTCCCCACTCTCTACCTGCCGGTCAACAAGTCCGTTGACCTGGAACTGAACTCGCGCGACGTCATCCACTCGTTCTGGGTTCCTGCGTTCCTGCAGAAGAGGGACATGATCCCGGGCAAGACCAACTACATCCGGTTCACCCCCACCAAAGAGGGCACCTACGACGGCAAGTGCGCCGAGCTCTGCGGTGAGTACCACTCCGAAATGCTGTTCCGCGTCAAGGTGGTTTCCGAGTCTGAATTCCAGGCTCACATGAACCAGCTTCGCCAGGACGGCAACACGGGCCTGCTCGGCGATGAGTATGACCGCAACCCGAACCTGAACGTTACGAAGTAAGGGAAGCGAAGTGGCTACTTACACCCAGACCCCCGGGATCCTCGAGGCTCCCGTAGTACCCAAATCCAAGGGACGCATCGTCGTCAACTGGATCACGTCCACGGACCACAAGACCATCGGGTACATGTACCTGATCGCGTCCTTCGTGTTCTTCTGCTTCGGCGGCGTGATGGCCCTGCTCATCCGCGCCGAGCTCTTCGAACCGGGTATGCAGATCCTGCAGACCAAGGAGCAGTACAACCAGCTGTTCACCATGCACGGCACGGTGATGCTGCTGATGTTCGCAACCCCCTTGTTCGCCGGGTTCGCGAACGTGATCATGCCGCTGCAGATCGGTGCACCGGACGTTGCGTTCCCGCGTCTGAACGCGCTGGCCTTCTGGTTCTTCCTGTTCGGCTCCACCATCGCCGTTTCCGGCTTCATCACCCCGCAGGGTGCTGCATCCTTCGGCTGGTTCGCCTACGCGCCGCTTTCCAACACCACCTTCAGCCCCGGCGTCGGCGGTGACCTGTGGGTCTTCGGTCTGGCACTGTCCGGCTTCGGCACCATCCTGGGCGCGGTCAACTTCATCACCACGATCATCTGCATGCGCGCCCCCGGCATGACCATGTGGCGCATGCCGATCTTCACCTGGAACACCCTGGTCACGGCCATCCTGGTCCTGATGGCGTTCCCGCCGCTGGCCGCAGCACTGTTCGCCCTCGGCGCGGACCGCCGCTTCGGCGCCCACATCTTCGACCCGGAGAACGGCGGCGCCGTCCTGTGGCAGCACCTGTTCTGGTTCTTCGGCCACCCCGAGGTGTACATCATCGCGCTGCCGTTCTTCGGCATCGTCTCCGAGATCTTCCCGGTCTTCAGCCGCAAGCCGATCTTCGGCTACAAGGGCCTGGTCTACGCGACCATCGCGATTGCGGCCCTGTCCGTGACCGTGTGGGCGCACCACATGTACGTCACCGGTTCCGTGCTGCTGCCGTTCTTCTCCTTCATGACCATGCTCATCGCGGTTCCCACCGGTGTGAAGTTCTTCAACTGGATCGGCACCATGTGGCGCGGTTCGCTGACGTTCGAAACCCCCATGCTGTGGAGCATCGGCTTCCTCATCACGTTCCTCTTCGGCGGCCTGACCGGCATCATCCTGGCCTCCCCGCCGCTGGATTTCCACGTCTCCGACTCCTACTTCGTGGTGGCCCACTTCCACTACGTGGTGTTCGGCACCGTGGTGTTCGCGATGTTCGCCGGCTTCTACTTCTGGTGGCCGAAGTGGACGGGCAAGATGCTGAACGAGCGCCTCGGCAAGATCCACTTCTGGCTCCTGTTCCTGGGCTTCCACGGCACGTTCCTGATCCAGCACTGGCTCGGCGTCGAGGGCATGCCCCGCCGCTACGCCGACTACCTGGTCGAGGACAACTTCACCTGGATGAACCAGTTCTCCACGATTGCCTCGTTCGTCCTGGGTGCCTCCCTGATCCCGTTCTTCTGGAACGTGTACATCACCGCACGCAGCGCCGAGAAGGTTCAGGTTGACGATCCCTGGGGCTTCGGTGCCTCGCTTGAGTGGGCCACGTCCTGCCCGCCGCCGCGGCACAACTTCACGTCCCTGCCGCGCATCCGCTCGGAGCGTCCGGCCCTGGACCTGCACCACCCTGAGCTCTCCCAGTCACACACCGTTGAATCGCCGGCACCTGCAGCAAACGTGCTCGGCAACGCCGATCAGAAGGACACTGCGCAATGAGAATCGAGTCCTGGATTTTTGGAGCAGGAGTCTTCTTCTTCGTTCCGATTTCCATCATCTACGGCTTCCTCACCAACTGGTCTGAGTGGGTCGGCATCCTGGGCATCCTCCTGGTGGGTGGCCTCGCAGGCATGATCGGTGCCTACCTGGGCTTCACCGGCAAGCGGGTGGGCATGCGTCCCGAGGACCGGGCTGACGCAGAAATCCACGAAGGCGCCGGCGAGCAGGGCCACTTCAGCCCCTGGAGCTGGTGGCCTCTGGTCCTGGGCCTGTCCTGCGCCGCGGGATTCCTCGGCCTGGCCGTAGGGTTCTGGATCGTGTTCATCGCCGGCGGTATGGCCCTGGTGGCCCTCGTGGGCTGGGTCTACGAGTACAGCCGCGGAGACCACGCACACTAGCGCTTTCTGTTCCATAGAACGACGGCGGGCCCCACCTTTTGGTGGGGCCCGCCGTCGTTCTGCTTGCCTTTGAGTTCTGCTTGTCTTTAAACCGGCGCTAGCTGGCCTTCTGCGATGCCAACAGCTCCACGAGACCCGAGAGTGCCGCCTCGGCCTCACCGAGGCTCTTGCCCGCAGGCAGGGCCGATTCCTTGACTGCCAGCTCAACCTCGCAACCGTAGTTGAAGTCAGCAGTCATGACCTCAAGCAGGGAGCGGGCATCCACGGCGTCAATGCCGTCCTTGCGGATGGTCACCGGTAACCCTGAATCCGTGACCGCGCGGACGAACACCGCTGCCGGCCTGGCGTGCAGGCCGATGGCCGCAGAAACGATTGCCTTACGAACGGGCAACTGGACTCCTTAGTCTTGGACGGGATGGCACTTTGGGGGAAGCCGCCGTCGTCTTTCCATTTTTGTTCGCCTTTAAGAATATCGGCCCGTGTGCCGCCAATCTGCCGGGGAACGGTCTGGTCTAGACCTGCGGACGCGTTGGCTTACCCTTGAACTGTGAGCATGCATTACAGGAGCGGCCGCCGTGGCGGCTAACGTGGCCGGCATTGCCGGTGAAATCGACAGAACCAGCGGGACGCCCATCTACGTCCAGCTCCGTGAGATCCTCAGGACCTACATTGCGACGTCCTGCCCGCCGGGCTCGGCGCTGCCGTCCGAACGGGACCTTGCTGAACGTTTCGGCCTGGCCCGGATGACCGTCCGGCAGGCCATCGACGCCCTGGTGGGCGAGGAGGTCATCGAACGGGTGGTCGGCCTCGGCACTTTCGTCCGGAAACCGAAGCTTGACCTCCAGGTGAAGCTGACCTCCTACAGCGAGGAGATGCAGCGCCGCGGCATGGTGCCCGCAGCGAAGGTGCTGAGCTTCGAACAGATCGCGGCCAGCGCCTTCCTGGCCCGCGAACTGCAGCTGGAGGAGGGAACACCCCTCGTGCGCTTCCGGCGCCTCCTGCTGGCCGATAACGAGCCAATGAGCGTGGACGAGAACTTCATCCCGGCCCACCGGGTGCCGGGACTGCTCGACGGCGAGCCGCCCACCTCGCTCTATAACGTCCTGAGCGAACAGTTCGGCCTCGTCATGGAATGGGGCGAGGACATGATCGAGGCCACGGCCGCGTCGCCTTCCACCGCCCGGCTGCTCAACGTTGAAATCGGCGCGCCGCTGCTGAAGATCCAGCGGCATGCGTTCGTCGCGCGGGCCATGGTGGACTACTCCGTCTCCTATTACCGTGCTGACCGGTACAAGCTCTGGGTGCCGCTGCAGCGGCCCGGAGTCCGGCCGACGCGCAACTACGCATCGGGATACCGGCAGCAGTAGCCTGGCCGGCTGCCGCCTGCCTCATGACTTCTGTACGGGGATGCAGAGAAGGCCCGGTCCTGGTGGACCGGGCCTTCTCTGTTGCTTCGTGGGTGAAGCGTTGATGCCTGGTGGCCGAGCTTGCTAATGGCCTGGCCTTCTAGTGGCTGAGGGTCTTCTGTCCCTCGCCGGCTTCAACGGCCTCGTGGTGGCCGTGGCTGGCTTCCAGTTCGGCGGGCGTAGCCGGAGCAACGCGGTCCTCGAAGAACCAGCGGGACAGCTTGGCGCGGCGGTTTTCCTTGCGGGTCACCACACCGTGCTCGTTCGGCTCGGCCGGAAGCGGTGCGGGCGACTCGAAGCCGACCAGCTTGTAGCGCTTGTACTCGTCCAGCGGAGCGTGCACCTCGATGAACTCGCCGTGCGGGAGGCGGACGATACGCCCGGTCTCACGGCCGTGGAGGGCGATTTCGCGGTCCTTGCGCTGCAGCGCAAGGGCCACGCGCTTGGTGACCACGAACGCGATGACCGGCCCAATGAAGAACAGTGCGCGCAGCCAGTAGGTGACGTCGTTCAGTGCCACGTGGAAGTGCGTTGCAATGAGGTCGGAGCTGGCGGCGGCCCACATGACGCAGTAGAACGTGAAGCCGGCCATGCCGATCGCCGTACGCGTGGGAGCGTTGCGGGGACGGTCCAGGACGTGGTGCTCGCGGTTGTCCTTGGTGATCCAGCGTTCGATCCACGGGTACATGAACAGCACGGTGAACACGAGGCCTGCCGGAACGAGTGCCGGAAGCAGGACGTTCAGCGTCAGGACGTGGCCAAAGATGATGTATTCGAAGTGGAAGTCGCCGATCACACCGGGCATGAGGCGCAGTGCGCCGTCGACCCAGCCGATGTACCAGTCAGGCTGGGTGCCTGCGGACACGGGGGAGGGGTCGTACGGGCCGTAGTTCCAGATCGGGTTGATGGTGAAGAACGCAGCCATGAGCGCGATGACACCGAACACGATGAAGAAGAAGCCACCGGCCTTCGCAGCGTAGACCGGACCAAGCGGGTAGCCAACGACGTTGCGGTCGTTGCGGCCCGGGCCGGGGTACTGCGTGTGCTTGTGGACAACAACCATGAAGAGGTGCACAACGATCATGAGCAGGATCAGGGCCGGCACGAGCAGGATGTGCAGCGTGTACAGGCGGCTGATAATGACCGTGCCGGGGAATTCGCCACCGAACAGGAAGAACGAGATGTAGGTGCCGATCACGGGGATCGACTTGATCACGCCGTCGATAATGCGCAGGCCGTTACCGGACAGCAGGTCATCGGGGAGGGAGTAACCGGTGAAACCTGCAGCCATGGCCAGGATCAGCAGGACACCGCCCACCACCCAGTTCATCTCACGGGGCTTGCGGAACGCGCCGGTGAAGAACACGCGGAGCATGTGCACTGCGACCGAGGCAACGAACAGCAGCGCTGCCCAGTGGTGGACCTGGCGCATGAACAGGCCGCCGCGGACGTCGAACGAGATGTCCAGCGAGGAGCTGTAGGCCACGGACATTTCGACGTTCTTCAGCGGCGTGTACGAGCCGGCGTAGTGCGTCTCCGCCATGGACGGATCGAAGAAGAACGTCAGGAACGTGCCGGACATGAGCAGGATGACGAAGGAGTACAGCGCCACCTCGCCAAACATGAAGGACCAGTGGTCCGGGAATACCTTGCGGCCGAATTCGCGGAGGATACCCGATCCGCCGACGCGCTCGTCGACGAAGTCAGTAAAGCGTCCGACTTTGGTGTTGGCTACGTAGGCGGGGGCTTCAGCTGTTGATGCTGCGCTCATGCTCATCACGCTCCCAGTAACTTGGTCCTACAGGTTCTTTGAAGTCGCTGGTGGCGACCAGGTAGCCCTCATCGTCAACTGCGATGGGCAGCTGGGGGAGCGGGCGGCTGGCCGGGCCAAAGATAACCTTGCATTCCTGGGTCAGGTCGAAGGTTGACTGGTGGCACGGGCACAGCAGGTGGTGCGTCTGCTGCTCGTAAAGGGCAACAGGGCAACCGACGTGGGTGCAGATCTTGGAGTAGGCAACGATGCCGTTGTAGCCCCAGTTTTCGCGTCCCGCGGAGGGGTTCAGCGAAGCCGGGTCGAGGCGCATCAGGAGAACGACGGCCTTGGCCTTTTCGTTCAGCTTGCCTTCGTGGAGTTCGTTGAGGCCTTCCGGAATCACATGGAAGGCCGAACCGATGGTCACGTCCGAGGCCTTGATGGGGGTGCCATCGGGGTCGCGGGTGAGGCGCTTGAGCTTGCCGTCCTGCGGGGCCCACATAGTGTGAGCCAGCTTGTCGTCCGGGCGCGGTCCGAGGTCACCGAAGATGGCGATGGCCGGCAGGGGTGCCAGTGCCACGGCGCCAAGCAGGGTGTTCCGGATGAGGGGACGGCGCTTGATGCCCGTTTCCTCCACGATGTCGTCAACGATGCGGACAGCAGCCTGGCGGTCGTCCTCAGTGCGGATCGCGTGGCGTTCCTCGGAGACTTCGTGGTCCGGCATCAGTGCCTTGGCCCAGTGCACGATACCGGTGCCGATGCCAAGCATGGCGAACGCCGTGCCAATGCCGAGCAGCGCATTCTGCAGCCGGATGGTGGCAATGCTGGAGTCATCTCCCAGGTCGATGGCGAAGTACGCCACCAGGAAGATCACGGTGCCAATGACTGAGGTTGCGAACAGAACAGCAACCTGCCGTTCTGCCCGCTTGGCGGCTTTCGGGTCCGTGTCAGCCAGGCGCAAGCGGTGCGGGGGAATTCCAGGATCCTGGAATTTCTCCACCTCATGCTGACCAGCCGTAGCTACGGTGCCCGAGTGGTTCGGACTGCCGTCACTATGGTTGCCCATGATTCGCCTCATCCTTCTCTCGTCTCGGCCTTTGCCGAGTTATGTTCAGTTCCAAACCTGCTGTGCAATCAGCAGGACGTTCTTGTTGTGCCTGGTGTGGCTAGGACGTGCGGGACGTCAGCCAGATGGTGAAGGCGATGATGACGCCCAGGCCGGCGATCCACACGAAGAGGCCCTCAGAAACAGGACCAAGTGCACCCAGGTCTGCGCCGCCCGGGGAACCGTTGGCTTCAATCTGCTTCAGGAAGGTGATGATGTCGCGCTTGCCTTCAGGGGAGATGTTCGAGTCGTTGAACACCGGCATGTTCTGCGGTCCGGTCGCCATGGCTTCGTAGATGTGCTTGCCCGTGACGTCGGCCAGGGCCGGGGCAAACTTACCGCGGGTGAGTGCGCCACCGGCTGCTGCAGCGTTGTGGCACATGGCGCAGTTCACGCGGAACAGCTCGCCACCTTCGGCGGCGTTGCCCTTCTCATCCAGGTATTCGTCGGCCGGGATGGCCGGACCTGCACCCAGGGAGGCTACGTAGGCAGCCAGCTGGTGGGTCTGGGTGTCGTTGAACTGGGCAGGCTTCTTGTAGGCCTGGGGGCCGTTCATCTGCATGGGCATGCGTCCGGTGCCGACCTGGAAGTCAACAGCGGCGGCGCCGACGCCAACCAGTGAGGGACCATCCTGCGTTCCGCTGGCACCCATGCCATGGCAGGTGGCGCAGTTGGCTTCGAAGAGCTTCTGGCCTTCCTGTGTATCGCTGGCGGTGAACTCTGCAGTGCTGGCTTTGGCCTCGTTGACGGTGGTGGCAACGGCGTACAGCCCACCAGTGAGGAGGAGGCCCATCAACAGCAGGGCTATTGCTGCCAGTGGGTGACGTCGCTTCTGCGAGAGTGCCTTCACGTGGTGGTTCCTTTATTCGATCGTGCGTCGGCTCCGTGAGCCGCTTCTTGAAATTCGTTCTCTTGGAGAAGAGGGAGAAAGCTCGGGACTACTTCAGGACGTAGATGACCAGGAAGAGGCCAATCCATACGACGTCCACGAAGTGCCAGTAGTAAGAGGTGACAATGGCAGAGGTCGCCTCGAAGTGACCGAACTTCTTGGCGGCGAAGGAGCGGCCCATGATCAGCAGGAACGCGACCAGGCCACCGATGACGTGCAGGCCGTGGAAGCCCGTGGTCATGTAGAAGGCGGAGCCGTAGGCGTTGGAGGAAAGCGACACGTGCTCGGAGACCAGCATGGCGTATTCCGTGGTCTGGCCGGCAACGAAGAATGCGCCCATGAGGAAGGTCAGGGTGAACCATTCGTTCATGCCCCAGCGGGTGAACTGGAGCGGCCCGCCGCTGCGTCGCGGCTGGAGCCTTTCGGCGGCGAATACGCCCATCTGGCAAGTGAAGGAACTTGCCACGAGGACGATCGTGTTAACAAGCGCAAAGGGGAAGTTGAGCTTGGCCGTCTCTTCCGCCCACATCTGGCCGGAAGTGGACCGGAGTGTGAAGTACATGGCGAAGAGACCGGCGAAGAACATCAACTCGCTGGAGAGCCAGACGACGGTCCCGACGGAGACCATGTTCGGTCGGTTCAGCGTGGGGTGCGCAGGGGTACTGGGGGCATGGGTCGCAGATGTCACATAGACATTATGTCTGTAAAACTTCGGCTTGCCCAACGCAAACCGCCTTTTGCGGAGACTTTTTCTACAAAGACGCGAATTCGCGCTGAAAAGTTCCCGGGGACGTTCATATTGGTCTTTGCGTCGGGCACCTCGATAGCATCAGGAGGTGACTTCACAGGTATCGGCACCGGCGGCAGGGAACACCTGGCCGCGCCTCATCTCGGCACTGTTGAACGGCGAACACCTGAGTGCGGACAGTACGTCATGGGCCATGGACACCATCATGTCGGGGGCCGCAACGCCCGTCCAGATTGCCGGTTTCCTCGTGGCGTTGCGGGCCAAGGGCGAGACCGTGGAGGAGATCGCCGGCCTCGTTGATGCCATGGTGTCCCATGCCAATCCGATCTCAATCTCCGGTGAAAAGCTGGATATCGTGGGCACCGGTGGTGACCAACTCAACACTGTGAACATCTCCACCATGGCGGCGCTGGTCTGCGCCGGAGCGGGCGCAAAGGTGGTAAAGCACGGCAACCGGGCGGCGTCGTCGTCGTCGGGATCGGCAGACGTCCTGGAAGCGCTGGGGGTGCGGCTCGACCTCCCCATCGCCGACGTTGCACGGAACGCCGAGGAAGCGGGCATCACATTCTGCTTCGCCCAGGTCTTCCACCCGTCCTTCCGGCACACCGCGGTTCCCAGGCGTGAACTCGCGATCCCCACAGCCTTCAACTTTCTCGGCCCCCTCACCAACCCCGCCCGGGTGCAGGCCTCCGCAGTAGGTGTGGCGAACGCCCGCATGGCGCCGCTGGTGGCAGGCGTCCTGGCGCGCCGCGGCAGCCGCGGCCTGGTGTTCCGGGGAAGCGACGGCCTGGACGAACTGACCACCACCGGACCGTCAACCGTGTGGGAGATCCGCGGCGGTGCAGTGACCGAACAGACTTTTTCGCCCCAGGACCTGGGGATTCCGCAGGCAACAGTCGAGCAGCTGCGCGGCGGGGACGCCCAGGCGAATGCCGCCGTCGTCCGCAATGTCCTGGCCGGGGAAACAGGCCCGGTGAGGGACGCGGTCCTGCTGAACGCGGCGGCAGGCCTGGTGGCGTACGACCTACAGGCCGACGGTCCGCTCACGGACCGCATGAAGCTTGCCCTGGACCGTGCCGCGGAATCCATTGGCTCAGGCGCAGCCGCGGCCGTCCTGGAGAAATGGGTCAGCCTCTCGCAGGCATAGGCACCGAACAAGCCCTAAGGCAGCCAACGACGGAGGGGCCAGGCACCTGCAGGTGCCTGGCCCCTCCGTCGTCAGACAGCGAAATACGGGCTGTTATTCCTCGAAGCCCAGCGCGAAGGCGGCATCGAGGTCGTGCTGCGAGTAGGCGCGGAAGGCAATATGGGTGGTCGTGTGCACGACGGCGGGCACCTTGGACAGCTTGTCGGCGATGACGTCCGCGAGGTCTTCGTGCTGCGCCACGCGTGCCACGGCGATCAGGTCCCATTCCCCGGTCACGGAGTAGACCTCGCTGATGCCCTCAATGGCGGATATTTCCTCGGCCGTCTCGGGGATGCGCGAGGCGTCTGTCTTGATCAGGACGAATGCGGTGATCACTGTGAACCCTTCCGGATCTGTTGAGCTGTGCTGCCAGCCTAATACATGGAGTCAGGCGCGTCGGCGTCCGCGCAGGCGGAGGACTATGGCCACAATGAGGCGGTAGCCAAGGAGGAATACCGCCAGGCTCAGCAGGGCCACGATCACAAACGGCAGCACCACGGTTTGTCCCGTGAGCGCGCGCAGCACCATTCCGATGGCCACGCTGCCGAGCCAGACAGCAACGCCGGCCGGCCACAGCGCCAGGGGCCGCCTCCAGACCCGCAGCAGCAGCCAGGCGACGGCCGCGCCGGCCAGGAATGGCCAGGCCGTGGCCAGGATTCCTGTCACTGACTCACCCCGCGCATGGGCATCGCGGCCGATGGCGGCGAAGGTCAGGATGAGGACGAAATCGGCCGCAGCTGCGGCGGCCGTCAGGGCCGGAACCGCCCGTGTTCCGGAACGGTCTGTCGTGGAAGGCATGATTCCGAGCCTATCCGTTTTCCGCAGGTCTTGCCCCGACGGGAATATGCCGTGACGATGTCAGGCAGAACCAACGTGCACGGACGGAAGGAGTCCTGGTGAAGCTCGTCCAGATTGCCCAGCATGCCGAAAACCTTGACCGGGCAGCGGAGTTCTACTCCGCCTTGCTGGGTTCCGCGCCGGCGGCGGTCTTCGAGCCGCCAGGACTGCTGTTCTTCGATCTCGACGGCGTCAGGCTCCTGCTGGAGCGGGGAGCGCCGTCGTCGGTGGTCTACATTGAGGTCCCGGACGTGCGGTCACGCGTGGCGGAACTGGAAGCCGCGGGTGTGGAAGTGGTCAGCGCGCCGCACGTGATTTTCCATCACGATGATGCGCGGCTCGGCCCGGCGGGGACAGATGAATGGATGGCGTTCATCAGGGACAGTGAAGGTAATACGGTCGGCCTGGTGAGCCACGAGGCCGACGGCGGTCCGCCCGCCTGAGCAGGCGCCGGCAAACCAGGCGGGCCCCACGAAGGAGGAGAGCAGCGTGCAGAAAATCACACCCTGCCTGTGGTTCGACAACCAGGCGGAGGAAGCGGCCGAATATTACGTGTCCGTCTTCGACAACGCCTCGATCACCAGCGTCTCACGCTTCGGTGAGGGCGGCCCCGGCCCGGCAGGCCAGGCCGTCGTCGTCGAATTTGAAATCGAGGGCCAGACTTTCCAGGCCTTGAACGGGGGACCGGCGTTCTCCTTCAGTGAGGCGGTGTCCTTCGTGGTGGACTGCGGCTCGCAGGAAGAGGTTGACCGCTACTGGAACTCCCTCACGGAGGGCGGCAGTGAGAGCCAGTGCGGCTGGCTCAAGGACAGGTACGGCGTTTCGTGGCAGATAGTGCCGAAAGTTCTCAGCCAGCTGATCAACGGGCCCGACCCAGCCGGCGCCCAGCGCGCCGTCCAGGCCATGCTGGGCATGCAGAAGCTGGAGATCGCAGAACTCCGGCGGGCATACGACGGCGGGTAGTTCCCCGGACAGCCGGCCACCCAGCACCCCAAGGTTTTTCCAAGAAGTATCAGTACCCTGTGGGCAGGGTACTGAACAGTACTGAACAGGATGCGTTGGGCGGGGCGCTGCGAAGGCTGCAAACCGAGGTGAGTCATGCTGTGGAGAAGAAGGCTGGCAACGGCAATCATCGCTGCCGTTTCGTTGAATGTGGCGGCAGTAAACCTGAACGGAGACTACTCCGTGGGAACCATGGACGGGGCAGTCGCAGCGACTGTCGCGCCGAACGTGCAGGCCGCAGTCCTGCGCAACTGGGGTCTGGTGGTGGCCGGAGACGAGTTCAACTACCTGGGAGCGCCCAACCCGCTTAAGTGGAAGGTGTATGACAGCGTCGGCCATGACGGCAACGGGATCCGCAGCCCTAAAGCGGTGAAGATTATGTACGGGGCGGCCTTCATCACCGGCGACGCCAATGGCACCACCGGCGGGATGTCCGCCAGGTTCGCTCAGCAGAAATACGGCCGCTGGGAAACCAGGATGAGAACCACTGTGCGGGACGTGGAGTACCACCCGGTGGTGCTGCTGTGGCCCAATGACAACAACTCGCCGAACTGCGCCGAGATTGACTACGCGGAGGCGCTGGGCAACGTCAACGTGATCAAGTTCAGCCTCCATTACGCCTGCACGCGGTCCAACTTTCAGACGCGGGCGGCCAAGGCCATCGACCTTACCCAGTGGCACAATTACGCCCTGGAGTGGACCCGGACCGGAATCACCGGCTATATCGACGGGGTCCCGTGGTTCATCGACACTAATCCGGCCCACCTGCCGACCGTGGGCATGCATCAGACGCTCCAGCTCGACTGGTTCCCGGACGGAACCGTCACTACTCAGACCCAGATGATCGTCGACTGGGTACGCGTTTACCGGTAGCACGGAGCAGAAAAGTTCTCCGGGGGACGACGGCGGGAGGTTCCGCCGTCGTCCGTTTCCGTCAGGCGGTGGCCTGGTAGGCCTTGACCCGCTGTTCCACCACGAGGTGGATGAGGGCGAAGACGCCGTCCTCCTCGATGGCGGCCAACGCCGCGTCCAAGGCGGCCGGAATGTCCTTGTCCTCGGTAACCGTAATGCCGAACCCGCCAAAGGCCCTGGCCATCATGCCGAAGTGCGGATTCTTCAGCTGGGTGCCGGACACACGTTCGGGATAGTGCCGCTCCTGATGGGTACGGATGGTGTGCCGTACTCCTGGTTGTCCATGACGATGACCAGCGGCGTGGCACCGTACTGGGCCGCGGTGGCGAGTTCCTGGCCGTTCATAAGGAACTCGCCGTCGCCGGCAACAGTGACAACGCGGCGCCGCGGCTCAGCAAGTGAGGCCGCGACGGCAGAGGGGATGGAATAGCCCATGGAGCCGTTCCGGGCGCTGATCATTGAGGCGTAGCGGCGGGTGGGGAAGTACCGGTGGGCCCAGTTTGTGTGCTCGCCCGCCCCGAACGTCACCAGGGCATCCTCAGGCAGCTTAGGGACCAGGTGTGCCATCAGGGTGTCCATCCGGGCCGGTCCGGGGGCGGGGACGGGTGAGGGGAGCGCGGCGAACGACTCCTGCTCCGCCCTCATCCGGCCTGTCCACGCCTTCCACTCCTCCTTCACCTGCACGTCGATGCCGGCCAGGTCGCGGACGAAGGCCTCGGGTTTCGCCAGGATCTGCCGCGAGACGGGGCCCGAACGGCCGCGCAGTGAGGGGTCGATGGTGACCAGGAAGTTCTTCTTGCTCCAGTCCTGCCGGCAGACGAATCCGTCCGTAATCACGTCTCCCGGGACAGTACCCACAAAGACGAGAAGGTCGGTTTCCTCCAGCAGGTCGTAGGTGGGGCGCGGGCGGCCGTAACCGATGGGACCCACATAGGACGGGGAGTCAAAGGAGACTGTTCCCTGGGTGCGCCATTCAGCGGCGGCGGGAATCTGGTGCCGCTCCAGCCATGCGGTCAGCTGATCAGCTGCGGATTGGGTCCAGTCGTTGCCGCCCGTCACGAACAGCGGCTTGTTGGACACAGCCAGTGCAGCCTTCAGTGCCTCGGCGTCGTTGCTGCTCATGCCGCCGCCGGCCACCGGGATGGGCGGGTGCGGCGTCGGATCAATCAGGTCCCGGAGGATGTCTTCGGGCAGGCCCACCACCACTGGCCCCGGCCGGCCGCTCATGGCGGCAAACATGGCCTCAGCCACAATTTCGGATGCCCGCTCCGCGTGGTCGAGGACCATGACGCGTTTGGCACCGGTATCGAACCACGCTTTGATGTCGAACTCCTGGAACGCCTCGCGGTCCCGGTGCGCGAACGGAATCAGGCCCACGAACAGCAGCATCGGTGTCGAGTCCTGCCAGGCCGTGTGCAGCCCCACGTGCGCGTTGGCTGCACCGGGTCCCCGGGTGACCATCGCCACCCCGGGTCGCTGGTTCATTTTGCCGTCAGCCTCTGCCATGTACGCCGCCCCGCCCTCGTGCCGGCAGACAATGGTTTCAATATCGGAGCTGTGCAGGCCGTCCAGGACGTCAAGGAAGCTTTCACCGGGCACCACATAGGTGCGCTCCACGCCATGGGCCGCGAGCGAATCGACGATCACATGCCCGGCGGACTTCAGGGCCGCGTGCGGTGCAGGCACGCTCTCGGGGCCAGCCTAGCGGAAATCTTGTCCGCGGGCCCGGTCAAGATTGGGGCGGTTGTCGGTGGCGGTCTGGGGGGACTGGGACTCTGTTGTCATGTGCTTTCTTTGGCTATTCGGCGGGCGGGTGGGTGTAAAGCTGCGGATCTCTATTTGATGGGGGTCGGG
>NZ_BAEG01000038.1 GCF_000238915.1 Arthrobacter globiformis NBRC 12137
ACCATTGAAGGTCCCGGTATCGGCCGCCAGTTCCTCATCGAACGCGACCCGGTCTTCCACGCTCAGGCACGCTGTTTCCTTCACGACGTGGATGGTGCGTTCTTCGTTGAGCTGTCCGGTGTCCAGGGCTCCCAGGGTGTGGGGCATCTCCTTGACCAGGGCCTTGGCCATGCCGAGGAACCGGCCGCCGCGGTTTGGGGACTCGCCCCGGGCCAGGGCGATCTGTTCGGCCGCTCCCATGCTCTGTGCCTTGGGACGTTTCTTGCCGAGGTCCTCAGCCAACAGCGTCTCAGGGCTGCCCTGCTCCCCGAGTTCGGCGTGTTCCTCGCGGTGCCGGATCTCGAAGGCAACCGCAAGCCGTGCCTGTTGCCCGGCTGCCCAGCACTTGATGTTCTCGTAGCCGCGTATCTGGTCGATCAGCCCGGCACCGCCGGCGGTGAGGTCTGCTGCCGGGAGAAACCAACCCGGCGTTGTTGTACGGTCCCGGGCAAAGGAACCGGCCGCAACGTACCGGCACGAAGCGGCGCTGGAGCGAACGCCGTCGCCAAAAGGGTCCTCGTCACAGGCGCCGTCGTCTAGGAGGTCCTGGGCGACAGGACGGTCGGCAAACAAGGCCTCGGGAAATGGGTCCTCCGGGAACGACGCCGGATACGCGGCGGTGAGGCCGTCGTCATACGGCAACCCGTCGTCCGCCAACCCGTCGTCCGCCAACCCGTCAAAGGGAACGGCGCGGTCCGCGACCACATCCTCGGGGAACGCAGTAAGGGGGAACACGGCCTCTGGAAGCAGAATGTCAGGAACCGCCGCAGCCTGCAGAACGCCGCCGTGCGGCGCCGCTCCTGCTGTCAGTGCTGAATTCCCGAACCCGTCCATGCACACAGTCTGCCAACGGGGTACGACATTAACGCCCTCAACCGGGGAACATGTGAATTTAAGAAGAAGGGTGCCCGCTCTCGCGGGCACCCTTCGGAACAGGCTGGCTCTACTTGTAAACGCGCATCCAGTCGACCTGCATCTGGGAAGGCGTGGTCCGGGACCCGTCAGGGAACCAGTCGAGCTGCAGCGTCTGGTGCATGCTGCCGGAGGGCTGGTGGGCCGGGTTGGTGTCGGTGAAGGTCTTGACGCCGTCGATGTAGCCCGTGATGCCGGTGGGGGTCCATTCCACGGCGTAGTTGTGCCATTGGGTGGTGTCGACTGCCTTTGCGGAGTAAGTCTGCTTGCCGCTGCCGCTGCATGCGTAGTGCAGGAAGAACTTCACCAGGGCTGTATCGGAGGTGCTCTCGGCGTAGTCGATCTCCGCGCAGGTCGATGACTTGCTGTCGGGCCACAGGATGAGGACCGGGTGGTATTCGGAATCCCGCTGGTTCGTCTTCATGCGGGTTTCCCAGCGGCCGTACTTCTGGTTGGCAAACTTCGCCGACATGCCGCCGGTGGTACCTGCCGAATCGCCGCTCACCGTGGCCACACCGTTCGCCACGGACCAGGCCTTGGGGCTGCGGAGGCCCTTGCCCGCGTGGCCGGAGCTGTCGTAGACGCTCCACTTGGTGCGGTCCGGGGCTCCCGTGTAATTGAACTCGTCGCCGGCGACGACCGGACCCCAGCCAAGAGTGCTGGCGGCCTGGGTCCCGTTTCCGGCGGTGGCGGGCGCCGGAGCAGGCTTAGCGGGAACAGCGGGCGCCTTCGGAGCAACGGTCTTTACGGCAGGCACTGCCGGCTTGGCCGCAGGGGCGGCGGCAGGAGCGACGACGGCGGGAGCAGCTTTCGCCGCCGCAGCAGCTTTAGCGGCGCTTTCCTTCAGTGCAGCCGTCTTGGCAACAGCCGTCTTGGCGGCGGCTTTCGCCGCGGCAGCCTTGGTTGCGACGGCTTTCGCCGCGGCAGCCCTGGTTGCGGTAGCTTTCGCCGCGGCAGCCTTGCTGGCGGCGTTCGACGACGGGACGGCCTTCGCGGAAGCCGTGGACGACGGCACGGCGGCCTGACTGGTGGACGTCGTGCCTGCAGCGTCGGCAGCCTGTTCCGCGGAGGGAGTGAGGCCGCATCCGGTCAGCGAAAGCGCGCCGATGCTAATGGCAATGGCTATGTTCTTCTTAAGCAAAAGACCCCTCCGGGCATACGGCCGCCGCGCAGAAGGCAGCCACAGTCTAGGTGGTAGAGAAAAGCGTGAAGCAATTCTGGGCCCCGGTCGACGGGGCCGGAGCGGCCGGTTTGCCGCCCTGCGCATCCGGAGCCCACTACCGGCCTCCGGGGCCCCTGAGGGGCCGTCCCTTGTGGAACAGGCGTCAACGTTACTTGATCGTTACCAACACCCGCAAAATGCCGTGAAGTCCACGGATGGGCGGTCCAGCTGTTTCCCCGAACTGACCTGCGGGAACACTTTATGACGGGGCCCGGAAATAAGAAGCCGGGCGGTCGTCACAGCGCGTCGACATGTCCGCAGTCCGGGAGTTGGACTGCGCCGTCCCTGTACGGAAAGAATGGGCGGGTGAGTGCTGCCGGCGAATTCGTGGATGACACCTTGCAGCGTGAGGCCTCGTGGTACCGGGCCGAGGAATTGCGCCACCGGTTCGGCAGCAGGATGCAGTACTACGGCGCATCAGTGGGTGCGGTGCGCGGAACGGTCCGGGACGCCCTCCGCCGCCATGCCGGATTGCCCCACGACGAGGTCACCGCCCTCAGTTCCGAACTGTGGGAGGTGCCTGTTTACGAGCGGCGCCTGGCCGCCGTCGTCCTCCTGCAGTCCAAAGTGGAGCTGCTGACCAACTCCGACCTGACCCGCATTGAGGGCTTTGTGCGCGACGCGCGGATGCCGTCGCTCGTCGACCCGATCGCCGTCGACGTCGTTGGTCCGCTCGTGGAGAGGCTGGAGGGCCAGCAGCGCGTGCGTGCCGACGCGGTGCTGGACCGGTGGGCGGGGGACCCGGACGTCTGGCTCCGCCGCGCGTCCCTGATGGCACCGCTGCGGGCGCTCCGGGCGGGAGGCGGTGACTGGGATGGCTTTGTCCGCCGCGCCAAAATCGCCACGGACATAGCGCCGGCCGGGACAACCCCCGACCAGCAGGCTGTCGACGCCGTGCTGGACGCCGTTGCGGAGCGAAGGCCGGAGCTCCGGCTCGCCTTCCGCCGCTAGGACCCAGGTCCCGCGAACCCAGCGAACAGCGGAAAGACTAGGCGGAAGCCGGTGCGGGCTGCAGTTCCTCTGCCGCCTCGGCGGAAACGGCGTCGTCCGCGGCGGGGTTGGCGGGGGTGCCTGCCGGGCGAGCGGCCGGAGCTGCGTGGATCTGCTGGCGGAGCGGGTGGAACTGGCTGTGGCCCATGCTGCCGAATTCATAGGCGCTTTCGGCATGCTCGGACCGGTCGACGCCGGCAACTTCGGCCTCATGGCTGACCCGGAAGCCGATGGTCTTGTGAATCGCGAGACCGATGACTGCGGTCATCAGCCCGGAGAGCGCGAGGGTGATGAGAACGGCAACCGTCTGGGCGATGAGCTGCTGGACGCCGCCGCCGTAGAAGAGGCCGCCGCCTTCGCCGTTGACGGGGAGGGCGATGAAGCCGAGGGCGAGGGTGCCGACCAGGCCGGAGCCCAGATGCACGCCGACAACGTCCAGGGAATCGTCGAAGCCGTACTTGAACTTCAGTTCGACGAACAGCGCCGAGGCCACGCCGGACACCAGGCCCAGGCCGATGGCGGCCACTGGGCTGATGTTGGCGCACGACGGCGTGATGGCCACGAGGCCGGCGACAGCACCGGACGCTGCGCCCAGGGACGTGGGGTGGCCGTGGCGGATTTTCTCCGTGAGGAGCCAGCTGAGCATGGCGGCGCACGGCGTAACCAGGGTATTGACCCAGATCAGACCGGCCTGTTCCGCCGTGGTGGCGGCGCCGGCGTTGAATCCGAACCAGCCAAACCAGAGGAGTCCGGCGCCGAGCATGATGAACGGGACGTTGTGCGGGCGGTGCCCTGGGTCCTTCCCGAAACCGTGGCGCTTGCCGACGATCACGGCCAGAACCAGCGCGGCGATGCCTGAGCTGATTTCGACGACGGCGCCACCGGCAAAGTCGATGACCTGTCCGAAGATGGCGGTCACGGCTCCGCCCTGGCTCATGAGCCCGCCGCCCCAGATCATGAAAGCGAGCGGGCAGTAGACGGCCGTGATCCAGAGCGGTACGAAAAGGACCCAGGCGGTGAACTTGGCGCGGTCGGCGATCGCGCCGCTGATGAGGGCCACAGTGAGGATCGCAAAGGTTCCGGCAAAACCGGCCTTGATGAGGTCAGGGGTGCCCATCAGCCCGCTCAGGCCGAAGCTGGCGAACGGGTTGCCGAACAGGCCAAGAACGCCTTCGCCGGTGCTCATGGAGTAGCCCCAGAGTACCCAGACGACGCCGACGATACCGGCGGACACAAAGCTCATCATGATCATGTTGAGGGAGGCCTTGGCGCGGGTCATGCCGCCGTAGAAGAGGCCCAGTGCCGGGGTCATGAGCAGCACCAATGCCGCCGACACCATCATCCAAACGTTCGCCGCAGTGATCTCCACGCGTTTTCCCTTCCCAGGAAACTCATCCTCTCCGCGGCCCGCTGATGCCGGCGCCACGCCCCTCATTGATATTCGTGGATCCATGTTTCGGGTCTGGGTGTGGCAAGTTACACGCGGGTTTCAAAAATCGCGCCTACGTAAAGCCGGCGTGACTGCCGTGTTTCGGATTTGTTAACGACCCCTGATGGCCGGGCGCGTTTCCTGCTGACGCTGCAGACTTAAGGGCGGAACGGCGGGACGAATCCGGCCGACCGCCGTGAAAGCTTCCGCCGGGAGGCCGCGTTACCAACACATGAAGGAAACATATCCATGACCGGGTCCTTTGCCGGCCGTCATTGTCGGGCGCCGGATGGTTTCGTGCCGGACCTGTTGACCGGATCTGATCGCGGCCGCCACCATGGGATATGACTGAATCTGCAGCTACCGGCGACGATTACTTCACTGAGAATCCGCATGCGGATGTTGAGGCGGAAGCCGCTGACGCTGCGGCAGGGGCGGACAGCCCCAGTACCGTCGAGGACATCGCCGAGGAGGTGCGCGACGAGATCCGGCTGGGCCACGTGGAGGACGACGTCAGCCACGTCCTCAGGGAACGATTGGACGGCGCCGGCATCAGCATGCGGCCCGAAGACGTGGACAGCCTCGCCGAGGACATCGAACGGGATGTTTCCAGCTAGGAACCGCAATGAACGACCCGCATAACCTGGAACGTTTCGTCGCCGCGCAGAATGACGGCGCCACCTACGCCCAGGCTCTGGAGGAGCTCCGCGCAGGCAGCAAGCGCGGCCACTGGATGTGGTTCGTCTTTCCCCAGATTGCCGGCCTGGGTCAAAGCGCCACCTCCAGAAGGTACGCCATCGCATCCCTTGAGGAGGCCCGGGCGTACCTGCAGCATCCCGTGCTGGGACCGCGGCTGATCGAGTGTGCCGCCGCGGTGCACAACGTGGGCAACCGCGGCGCCGCAGAGATTTTCGGGGGCATCGATGCCCGGAAGCTCCAGTCCTCCATGACGCTGTTCCTGCGGGCGGCGCCGGAGGAACAGGTGTTCCGGCGCGTTTTGGAGCACTACTTCGGCGGGGAAGCAGACGCCGCCACCGACCGGCTGCTGGCAAGCCCGGGCATGTGAGTGGTAGCTGCCCTTCACCCGGATAGGTGCCCGACCTAGACTGGGAACACGAGCCGGCCTGCACCCAGCGGGCTGCGCAGACGGAAGGACAGTGGCATGGGTCTGGACGACAAAATCGACAATGCAGCAGAAAAACTTGGCGGCAAGGCCAAGGAAGGTGCGGGCAAGGCCAGTGACGACCCGGGCCTGGAGGCCGAGGGCAAAACTGACCAGGCCAAGGCCGATCTGAAGCAGGCCGGTGAAAAGGTCAAGGACGCCTTCAAGAAGGACTGACCAAACAGGATCACCACGCCTGAGCTCCGTCTAAAGCGGAGATTCGAAGGGAGTCCCGCCCGGGCAACCGCGGCAGGGCTCCCTTTCCTGTGCGGCCAGTCAGGGGCTGGTCCTGACCTCCACCAGTTGGACGTCACCAAAGCTGCCGCTCGCGACGACGGCGGTCATGTACGTGCACACAGGCTGCCGGCGGCGGTCGGTGGGGGAGCCGGGGTTGAGCAGGCGCAGCCCGCCGGGAGCCACAGTGTCCCAGGGAATGTGCGAGTGGCCGAAAACCAGCACGTCGGCATCTGGAAAGAGGGCCTCGCAGCGCTGCTCCCGGCCCTTCGCCTGTCCGGTCTCGTGGATCATGCTGAACCGGACGCCGTCGAGCGTCACAGTGGCCGTCTCGGGCAAGCGCCGCCGCAGCGCGTCGCCGTCGTTGTTGCCGTAAACGCCGATCAGGCGCGTGCTGCGCCGTTCGAACTCGTCCAGCAGATCGGTGCTGACCCAGTCACCCGCGTGGAACACCACGTCAGCGTCGTCGACGGCGGCCCACACTTGTTCAGGCAATGCACGGGCGCGCTTCGGGACGTGGGTGTCGGCAACAAAGACCAGGCGCAGGCTCATCGAAGCATCTTCCCATGGGGCAGACTGGGACGATGGAGAAAATCGTCCCGCCCTCACCCGGTGATCCCCGCCGTCCCCAAGGCCCCCGCGACCCGGGCGATGCCTGGGTGGAGGGTGACCGCGGACGATTCTGGGGGCGCTTCGGATCGGCCGGCCTGCTGGTCCATGACGTGGAGAAGGGCGTCCTGCTGCAGCACCGAGCGACCTGGAGCGACCATGGCGGAACCTGGGGGCTCCCCGGCGGCGCGCTGCACCAGGGCGAGGACGCCGTGACGGGCGCCCTGCGTGAGGCCCACGAGGAGGCGGCCGTTCCCGAACAGAGCGTCAAAGTGCTCTTCACCTCCGTATTCGACGTCGGCTACTGGTCCTACACCACAGTCGCCGTGCGGGTGCTGGAACCGTTCGAACCGGCCATCAACGACCCGGAGAGCATCGAGCTGCTGTGGATTCCCGTCGAGGAAGTGGCCGGCATCAACCTGCATCCTTCCTTTGCCGCCTCCTGGCCGGAGCTGCGCGGCAGACTGCTGGACGGCTCCAACCATGGACACTGAGAAGTTCCGGCTGTTACTGGAGGAGGAGCGGGCGCGAAAACTCGCCCTTCTGCCGGCCCTGCGCGCAGACATAGCCTCAGCCAACGCCGCCCGGCACAACTCCAACGTCGACGACGAGCATGATCCTGAAGGTGCAACCATTGCCTTTGAGCTTTCCCAGGCATCGGCACTCCTGGACCAAAGCCGGTCCGGACTGGCCGAGGTGGACGCTGCCCTTGAGCGGATCGGCGCGGGCACCTACGGCATATGCGCGGTGTGCGGAGAGCAGATCGCCGAAGGGCGGCTGGAGGCCCGCCCCTGGACTCCCTTCTGCATCCGCCACACGGGCGGCCGGGCGTAATCCCGGCTCCGTTTCCGAGGATGCCTCGCAGCTGTTCCGCCGGAGGGAAGAGCATCGTACTCTAGGGCTGGGAGGTGATTGCCATGCAGGCAACCCAGGGAGACCGCATCATCATCCGGGGCAGGACAGTGGAGTCCTCGGACCGGCACGGTGAGATTCTGGAGGTCCGGGGCCCGAACGGAGCGCCGCCGTACCATGTCCGTTTCGACGATGGCCACGAGACCATCCTCTACCCCGGCGGCGACTTCACCGTCGAGCACCACACCACCTAGCTGCCCGGATGACCGCACCGCCACGGCCCGACCGGACCCTGATTTCAGTCCTTGCCATCATTGCCGGTCTCGTCGCCGTGGCGCTCGCCGTGGTCTTTTTCCGCGGTGTGGCTGAGCCGCTTGCTGAGAGTACGCCGGCGGGTGTGGTCCAGCGCTATGCGGCCGCCGTCCTCAACAATGACGGCGCGGCAGCCGCACGCTACTCGACGGACGGACGCTTGGGGACTTCGCACCCGGACAGGCCGTGCGTGCCGGCGGACCGTCCTGCTTCGGGCACGCTTCGGGTTACGCTGGCCTCCACCGTCGAGCATGCCGACACAGCGGAGGTGCACGTCGTCCTGGCCACGTCCAGCGGCAGCGGCCCGTTCGGGAATCCCGAATACGAGACCGAGGCCGTGTTTGGCCTGGAACGGGTTAACGGCAACTGGCTCGTTGCGACCGCCCCGTGGCAGCTCACCCTCTGTCCGGTTCCGGCGGTGAAGCCGTGAGTACGGTCCGGACCGGCGCACGCGGACCAACATCGCCGGCCGTGCCCACCGTGCGGCGGCTGGTGGTGTTTGTACTTCTCTTCGTCCTCGTCGTGATTGGCGCTTCCGGCCTGGCCGGCCTGCTTGAGCGGCTGTTCGACTCCGGCGCAGGGCTGGCCGGGAACGACGTCGGCAGCCTCGCCCGGTCCCTCGCGTTTGGCCTGGTTGGCGGGTGCATGGCCGCCGTGCTGTGGTGGCTGGCCTGGCGCCGGCAAGGGGAGGAAGCCGAGCGGTCGTCTGTTGCCTGGGGACTGTATGTGGCCGGCGTCTACACCGTTGCCCTCGTCACCGCTGTCACAGCGTTGCTCGGCGCTGCGTCCCGGCTGTTCGGGCTGCTGGCCCGCGCCGCATCCGGTATGGCGGGTGCGGACGGGGCGATTGAAGGAACGGCATGGCGTTCGTCCCTGGCCACAGGTGTGGTGTGGGCGGCCGTCTGGGTGTGGCACCGGTGGATGTGGCAGCACCACGGCAAGGGACCACGCCGGCTGCACACCGTCCCGGCGCTCGCAGGGTCGGTATTGGGGCTGCTGATATTTGCCGGCGGGGCTGTGACCGCTCTCGGCAGTCTCCTCGACGCGGCGCTGCGGGGGCTGGCAGGTACACAGGAAGTGGGACTTCCCTGGTGGGTTTCGGTGCTGCAGCCGCTCATCTGGGCCGGCGGCGGATTCGTGGTGTGGTGGTGGCATTGGATTCGCGGCGGAGCGCAACGCCTGGCCTCATCGCTGGCCAACGTGGCCGCGGCGGTCTTCGGAGTGCTTGGCGGCTGCATAACGGCAGTGGCCGGAGCCACCACGGGGGTGTTCGTCCTGTTGCGGCTGGTACTGGACCGCTCCGACGAGGTGATCCGGCTCGTGGATCCCCTGGGCCCCGCGCTGGCCGCGGCAGCTGTCGGAGCCCTAGTCTGGCGTTACCACTCAGTGCTTACGGCCGCGCGGTCGGAGCGGATGCGGGAGACGGGGCTGCTGCTGGCATCCGGAGTGGCGCTGATCGCCGCGGCCTCAGGTGTGGGAGTGGTTGTCAACGCGGCGCTGGGCTTTGCCGAAACAACCCTGGCGGGAACGGGCACGCGCACCCTGCTGCTGGGCGGCATCAGTGCCCTTGCCGTGGGCGGGGCCGTCTGGTGGAGGGCGTGGCAGCCGGCGAACCGCGCCGCAGCCGGACGGCGAATCTACCTCGTGGCTATCTTCGGGATCAGCGCCGTGGTGGCGCTGATCGCCCTGCTGGTGGTCGGGTACCAGGTTTTTGAGTATCTGCTGGACCCGGAGCGCTCGGGGAACCTCATAGGTCGGATCCGGGCGCCGCTGGGACTCCTGACGGCCACCGCGCTCGTGGCTGCCTATCACTACAGCGTCTGGCGCCGGGAGCGTGCCACTCTGCCGCCGGACGCTGGCCCGGTTCAGGAAGTCGAGCCGGTGCAGGAAGCCGGCCCTTTACAGAACGAGGAGCGCAGCATCGGGCAGGTGGTCCTGGTGACAGGCTCCGATCCCGTTCTGCTGACACATGCCATCCGCGCAGCCACCGGGGCCGATGTGACGGTATGGCTGCGGTCCGGTCCGGCGGCAGGGCAGCACCCCGCGTCCGACGGCGGTGCTGCCGCCCCCTCCGCGGGCAGGGTACCGGATCCCGGGCAGCTGATGGCGGCACTGGAAGGCGTGATTGCTGAGCGGGTGCTGGTCGTCGTCGGACCCGACGCCCGGATCGATGTCATCCCGGTCCGGGACCACGCAGTCCCATGACTGAGGCCTGACCGCGGAAGCCTCAGGAAACAGGCTGCCCCTTGATCGGAGCCCGGTCCGCGCCGTATTCGGCTGTCACGAGGATGGGCAGGTGATCCGACTTCCCCCGGGGAAGGGTTTCCACGCTTTCAATGTCCAGGCCCAGTGACGTGGCAAAGTCGAAGTGGCCCTTGAAAACCTTGTACCGGGTGTAGGTCCTGCGGTTGCTCAGGGACAGGGCGTACCCGGAGTTCTTCATGTGCGTGTCAAGGCTCTTGGTGAAGAACGGATAGTTGAAGTCGCCCACCATCAGTGTCATGAGCCCGGTGCCCATGCTCAGCAGCTCGGCATGCGCCGCGTGGATCTGCTTGCGCCGCAGCGAGTTTGATGCGGTGAGGGGGGCGGCGTGGAACGAACCCACCACCAGCTCATGGTCGGTTTCGTTGTCCACCATCCGGGTGCCGATCAGCCGTTCGTGGGCCGGAGCCATCACGCGGTCGTGCATGGATTTCTTCAGGGCGAAGGTCTGGGTATCCAGTGCCGTGAACCGGTCAGCCCGGTAGTAGATGGCCAGGCCCAGCCTGTTGCCCTTGGTGTAGTCGGCCAGGTGGAGCGGGCCAAGCGTGTCAGGCAGATCGGATGAGTCGCACTCCTGGAGGCACAGGACGTCTATCCCAAAGTTGCGGGCCAGACTCATCAGTTCGCCACTCGCCTTGTGCTTGCGGAGGTTGTAGCTAATAACTCGCATCAGTGGAACACCTCTTCCGAGGGCTGCTAGAAGGACCAGTCTCCGAGTCTACCCAGATCATCATATGGAGATCCGGACATTAAGCGCGCGTCCGGCGGGGCAAAAAATATGCCGCGCCGGACGCATTCCGGGTTCCACAGGTTGCTGCGGCCTCTGACCGGCCGCTTGTTGCCGGCCCCCTGTTACCTTCCGCCGGGGCCGTGTCCCTGCGTGTATTCACCGGCCGTGACCGTGCCCAGCTCCGTGGCGCCCTCGAGCGAGCCCTCGCCCAGTCCGGACTGCGTCTGCGCCGTGCCGCCGGTGTGCACGGTGTACTGCTTGCCTGCTTCGACGGCCGACGAGGAAAAGACGAGCGAGCCGGTGGCTTTGGTGGTCACAAACGTGGCCACGAGCTTGCCGTCTGCGTCGGCCAGCTGGACGGTGCTGCCCGCCGGCACGGTGGAGGCGAACGTGATCTGCACACCTGACTGGGTGGAGCTTGTTCCCGGGGTGACCACCATGCCGGCGCTTCCTGCTGCCGCCACGGTTCCGCCGCTGACTGCCAGCTCACCGTTGACGTCCAGTGCGCCGTTGCCGTTGCTTTCGGGCCCGTTGACCACCACGGTGCCGCCCGAGATGGACGCGTTGCCGTTGGAGTCCAAGCCGTCGCCCTCGGAGTTGATGGTGAGGGAGCCGCCGGAGATGTCCACGGAGTAGTCGCCCACTGATTCCCCGCCGCCGGGCCCGCCGCCCATGCCGCCACCTGATTGGGTTGCGGTTGAGGCGCCGCCGGAGGCGTTCACGCCGTCATCCATGGCCGTCACCGTGACCGTGCCGCCGCTGACGGCGATGTGCTGGGCTTCCAGGCCTTCGGAGGACTCGGATACCGTCACTGTGCCGTTTGCGATGGCGAGCTGGTTCTGCGCCTTGACGCCGTCATCCCCGGCGCTGACGGTGAGCTTGCCGCCGTTGACCAGCAGCCAGCCGCGGCCGTCGTCGGTGTCGTTGTCCGATTTAAAGCCGTCGCCGCCGGCCGTGATCTGGTAGGTGCCGTCCAGCAGTACGGCGTAGTCCTTGCCGCGGATGCCGTCGTCGGCCGCCTTCACGGTGACGTTGCCGGCCGCCAGGACCAGGCCGTCCTTGGACACGATGCCGTCGTTGTACTGGCCGTTGACCTCCAGTGAGCCTGTCCCGGCCAGTGTCAGGTCAGCCATCGAGTAAACCGCCGCGTTCGGGGCGTCGGTGCCCTGGTCCGCGTATGCTGCGGCGTCCTTGATGGAGTTGGTGCTGCCTTCCTCGAGGAACAGGATGGCCTCGTTGGCGCTTTGGACGATGAACGGCGAGCCGGTTGAGCTGGCGAGGGTTGCGCCGTCGAGGATCACTCGGACCACGTCCTCTTCGCCGGCGGCGACGACCACCTTGCCGTCAGTGAGTGCACCTGAGAGACGGTAGGTTCCGGCGGCCGAGATGGTGACGGTGTCGCCGTCGACCTTTACCCCGGCGGCGGAACCCGCCACCGTGGAGGCGCCGTCCTTGAGCGCGACGGCCACTTCCTTGGCCGCATCCCAGGTGAGGTCGTCGGCGTCGTAATGGGTGTCCTCGGAGATCGAGGCTGCCGTCACCATCTGGGTGCTGGACGTCGAGCTGGTGCCCGTTTGGCTGGACGTGCCCGCCGTTCCACTGGAGGCCGTGCTCCCGGAGGCGGAGCAGCCGGCGAGGGAGAGGGCCAGGGCGAAGGCGGCCACGGAGAAGCTCTTGCTGGATTTACGCATGGGGTTCCTTTCGGATGTCTTTGGGGGCGGAAAGCCGGGAGGTGGATCAGGCTGCGGGTGCCAGACGCATGCTGTGCCGGAGCGTCCGGTTCCAGCGGTTGGCGGGCAGGTGCGGGTGCAGCGCGGCCATGCCGGTGGCGAACTTGGAGATCCTGGACGGCCGAACACCGTGCTGCCACAGATGCCTGTCCAGCGGTCCGGCGGCCGACCCGGATTTGGTCTCGAGCACTACGCTGCCGGCGAGAACCCACGGCTCGCCGTCCCCGGTCTGCCAGGTGACGTCCGAATCGATCGTTGCCCGGCTGCTGGATTCCGGGAGGTAGAGGGTGGTCCGGCGGTACCGGGTTTCCAGAACGGGACCGAGGGGGCTGTCCGGAACGTCGCCAACGGTTGTGGCCAGGGTTTCGTTGACGTAGGCCAGGCCCTCCGCGGTGAGCCGGGACCGGTCCGCGGTGTCGTAGGGGATGCGTTCCTTGACCGTGGCCTCCCTTGTTCCCTCGGTCTTGACCTCGAGGAAACTGGTGCCCGTGTCCGCATAGGTCCGGGTGCGGATCTTGTAGCGGCGGCGCCGGCCGCGCGCCGCCAGCATATAGCTGTCCAGCTGTGGGGTGTCGAAGTAGACGGAGTCGTAGGCGAAGGACCTGAGGCCGTCCATTTCGAGGACGCGGGCCTGGCCGCCGAAGGTTGCCAGCACCTGGCGGGCAGTCGCGGCGGGAACCACGTACTTCCGGTCTACCCGCGTCTGCAGGGCGGCCTGGGCGTTGAGCTCCTCGAGTCCGATCGGCGGCATGGCGGCAAGGTTCATGAGCGTTGTCTCCCCGGCCGCGGGTGTTGAGCTCATGCCGCACCTGCCGTGGCGGGAGCTGCCTGCGGTGCGGGCGCCTGCGGCTGGAGCTCCTGGGCAGGGAGCGCCTCATGCCACGCCGCAGGGTTTCCAGCGGCGTTGTCCGGACTGGCAGCACCGTTCAGCCGGGATCCGCGGGCGGGGAGGCAGGCGTACCGGACGTCAACGATGGTCTTGTCGTTCACCAGGTCCAGTTCCTGCACGGTGACGGTGTGGACCTTCGCGGCGAGCAGTTCCTCCAGCCGGGCGGTGAGTTCAGCCTCACGCGAGATGGCGCGGTCCAGGACAACGGTCTGGTGCCGGTAGGCGGGAAGGACCCGCTCATGGTCGCCGACGAACATCACGCCAAGCACCAGGCCCATGAGGGAGAGCGTCAGCCAGAGCGGCTCGACTCCGATCCCCGAGATCAGCCCCAGGGCTAGGGCGGAGAAGTAGTAAGCCACCTCGTGCTGGGCCAGTTCAGTGGACCGGAGCCGGATGATCGAGAGAACCCCGAAGAGGCCCAGCCCCAGCCCCAGTCCGGCAGCGGAGCCGGAGAGTGCTGTGGCGACGGCCAGGACGCCGATGTTCATCCCGAGGTAGGACACGGCCAGGTCCCGGCGGCGGTGGCGGCGGACGTAAAGGACGAAAGTCAGCACGCAGATGGCGATGATGTCTGCGGCGATAAGTATCAGATGGTTCAAGGGGTTCTCCGGGGTCTCGTGGTGGGCTACTTGTTACGATCCACGGCCAAGCTGTGCCGGGGCTGTGCCGGAACAAGGTCTGGTTTATGAGCTGCGGCGAACAGGAACCGCTGCTGGATGGTGTAGCTCACGGCGAACAGGGCCACTTCGGTGAGGAGCTTGGCCGGCAGGTCTGCCACGCCGGCGCCTGCGAGCGCCGTCAGAAGCGCGTAGTTCACCGCCAGCAGGGCCAGCGCCAGGGCGAAGTACCCGGCACCGGCGGCTCCGGCCGGTTTGTCGCGGCCGTGTTTGAACACCAGGCTGCGGTTGATCAGGAAGTTGGCTGTGGCGCTCAGGCAGCGGGCGCCGACGACTGCCGCCAGGACCGAGCCGGTGGCCGCGCTGAGGATCAGGAAGGCGACGGTGTCGATCAGAAACCCTGCGAAGGACGACAGCAGGAACTTCAGCAGCGGGGCATAGATGCGCACCGAGTCCGCAAACGGTCGGAAATGGGATCCGGAGTTGTGGTCCAGGTAGATGGTGGCGATGTCCACGCTGGCAATGCGATACCCGGCGGCTTTGGCCTCGAGCAGGAGGTTCAGTTCGTATTCGTAGCGCTCCCCGCTGACTGTCAGGAGCCAGGGCAGCATGGCCGCAGGGTAGCCGCGCAGCCCGGTTTGTGTGTCCGGGATGCGCTCGCCGGTAGCCAGCCGGAACAGCAGCCGGGTGGCGGCATTCCCGAAGCGGCTGCGTGCGGGAACGTCACCGGCGAAGGTGCGCGCGCCGAGGACCATGGAGGTGGCGTCCGTGCCGGCGAGCTCGGCGACGCGAAGGATGTCTATGACGCTGTGCTGGCCGTCGCTGTCCGCGCACACCACGTCGTGGCCGGGGAAACGGTCCAGAATGAAGCGGAAGCCGGTCTTCAGCGCGGAGCCCTTGCCCCGGTTCGCCGGATGGCTGATGACATGCGCGCCCGCCCGGCGGGCGCCGTCGAAAATCTGCCCGTACGCCGGACCGCTGCCGTCATCCACGACAACCAGGGCGAGCGCGGGGTCTGCGGCGCGGATCGCGCCAACCACTTCAAGGAGCTGGGCGTCCGGCTCGTACGCGGGGATCAGGATGATCATGGCGGGACCTCACTTGCCGATGTACAGGATGTCCGAGGTGCCGCGCTCGCGGTTTGCACCCAACGGGTTGTTAACCAGGGCGCCGTTGAAATACATGGTGGACGAGCCGCCGCCGTCGAGGTTGTACGCCGTCTCCGCGCCGAGATCCTTCATGATCTGGGCCATTCCGGTCATGGTCACGCCCGCGCTGTAGCCCGGGCTGCGG
Source organism: Arthrobacter globiformis NBRC 12137 (assembly GCF_000238915.1). Classification (GTDB taxonomy): domain Bacteria; phylum Actinomycetota; class Actinomycetes; order Actinomycetales; family Micrococcaceae; genus Arthrobacter; species Arthrobacter globiformis. The sequence goes on from NZ_BAEG01000038.1 coordinate 15,283, forward strand.
CCGTCAACCACCACGAAGACCAGATGGTTGGTGCCGATGAGCCCCACAGCCGTCCGAGGCTGCTCGCCCTGGATGGAGTGGTTGCCGAAGTTGGTGTCCACCTCGACGTCCGCGATGCCGTCCACGACCTGGCTGTCCTGGACAATTGCCGGTCCGAAGGACAGGGTGTTCCAGACGCCGTCGGCGACCAGGTGTTCGGCCGTGGTGGCGGTTTCGTCGTAGACCTTCACGGTTCCGTCCCGGTAGAACGCCAGCCCCTGGCGGGCGCCCTCGTCCCGGTATACAACACCGTTGCGGATGACGATGCCCGTGTCCCGGAAGCCGTAATAGTCGCCGTTGATGGCGAAGATGGCGTTGTGGGCCGCCGCGATCTCCGAGGTGGTCTGGGTGATGTTCTCGCCGAAACTGTCGTTGGCGAACGCGGACTTGAGCGTCGTCGCATCGTCAAGGACGACGTCGGCAACGTAGTAGGTGACCGTGCTGTCACCGCTGCCGGTCACCACAGTGGAGATGGTGATGTTGGCGCCGTCGGCCGTGTACGAGGTGTCGGTGACAGAGGCGGACGATCCCACCGTCGTGGCCGCGGAAGACACACCCTGGGCTGCCTCGTAGGCGGACACATCGGAAATTTCCACGTGCTGGACCACGAACCGGTCCAGCGCCCATGCGGTGGCGCCGCCGGCGGAAAGTGTCAGCGCCAGCGCGCCGGCGAGGATGGCCCGGCGCGTCGGCCTGGCCTTGCAGCGCTTGCGGGCCGGGCCCGGTTGCTGGGCGCCGGCGGATTGGATTTCTTCGGTGGGGGAGTTCTGCTGGAAGGTCATGCATCATTTGTATGGACCGGACTTATGCTGACCGTGAGCCGGGCATTTGAGGAAGCTGTGAAGGCTTCCGGCCTGCAATGCCCGGGACAGCTCCGTATGCCGGAAGCGATAGAGTGAACCGGGATTAACCGATCACGCTTTGAAGGAGTCGACGTTGACTGCTGTACGCCCGGAACTCGCCGACGGCGACTTCTACTACCAGGACCTGGGCGGCGGCCGCTTCCGCTCCACCATCCACGCCCAGGGGGCCTGGAACGCCCACGAGCAGCACATGGCCCCGGCGTCGGGACTCCTGGCCGACCGGCTGGACCGGCACGAACCCCGGGACGACATGCGGGTGGCCAGGCTCAGCTACGAAATCCTGGGGCTGATCCCCGGCGGTGACTGTGAAATCGTCACCACGACGCTCCGCCCGGGACGCACCATCGAGCTGCTGCAGGCTGAACTGGTGGCGGCCGGGCGCGTGGCCATCAGGGCGACAGCCTGGCGCATGATCACCAGCGACACGTCCGCGGTGGCCGCCGTCGAGGATGGCCCCATTCCCGCGCCCGAGGAGTGCAAGCCCTATGACGGTGCGAGCGTGTGGCCGGGAGGGTATATCCGTTCCCTGGAAATGAGGGTGGCGGAAGGCCACCGGCCGGGGGCCGGGAAGGTGTGGCTGCGCACGGACCATCCTCTGACGGACGGTAACGACAGCACGGACATGGCACGGCTCATGGGGCTGGTGGACACGGCCAACGGCATTGCCGCGCGGGTGCCGCCGGGCAAGGACAGTTACGCCTTTCCCAACCTGGACCTCCAGATCCACATGTACCGGCGGCCGGAGGGCGAGTGGCTGGGGCTGGACAACGCCGTGTCCTTTGGTGCTGACGGCATCGGCCTCACCTCGACGGTGCTCCATGACCGGTCCGGGCCGTTCGGCCGGGCGGAACAGATTCTCACGCTGCGGAAAAGCTGACCGCCGCCGGGCAGTGACTGCTGCCGCCCTAGTGGAAGACCAGCCAGCCCGCCAGCGTGGCGAGGGCGGTCAGCAGGGCGCCCCACGCCATGTCCACGACAATGAGCTGCAGCGGCCAGGTCTTGAGCGTCGCGGCGTTGGTGAGGTCGTAGGTTGCGTACGCGAAGGCGCCCAGCGCCGCCCCGCGGCCGACGGCGGTCAGCCAGGTGCCGCCGTCGAGTGCCGGCTGCAGGGCAAAGAAAACGATGCCGGCAATGTAAATCAAATAGAACGCCACGGCGTACCCTAGATGGGGCCGGTCGGCCAGCAATTCACCGATGTGGCTGCGGTAGAACGGGTTCATCAGCTTGAGCCACACGGCGTCGATCACGGCGAAGGCAGCGGCGACGACCAGAAATTGCAATACGACCATAAGGGAGCTTAGCAAAATGCAGCAGGCCGGGGCTGATTCACGGACTCTGACCCTCGTCCGGCAGGAGCAGTCCCTCGGCGCCGTCCGGGATCTTGATTTCGGGATCGAGCTCCTCGGGAAGGCCAGGGCCGGGGCCATCGGGTCC
>NZ_BAEG01000037.1 GCF_000238915.1 Arthrobacter globiformis NBRC 12137
ATGGTTTTTGCCCCTGACACGGAACTCGCGCTGCGCTTCGTAGTGAACCTCATCAACTCGGCCGCCAACGGCGAGGAACACCTGGCCACAGTGGAAGATCTGGACGAGTTCCTGGGGCAGGAGGGCTTTACCGGTTTCCGCACCCGCGACGCCGCCGAGCTGTCCAGCATCCACGCACTGCGGACGGAACTGGCAGCCCTGTGGACGGCAGATGAGGACACGGCCGTGGCTGGCGTGAACCGTCTCCTGCGCGAGGCCCAGGCACTCCCCCAGCTCCTCAAGCACGACCAGTGGGACTGGCACCTGCACGCCACGACGCACGATGCCCCGCTGGCGGACAGGATGGGCACCGAAGCAGCCATGGCGCTGGTGGACGTGATCCGCAGCAAGGAGATGGACCGCATGCTCGTGTGCGCGGCCGATGACTGCGACGCTGCGGTGCTCGACCTCAGCCGGAACCGGTCCAAGCGGTACTGTGACACCGGGAACTGCGCCAACCGAGCGCACGTGGCGGCGTACCGGGCACGCCGCGCCAGCGGAGAGTAGTCACCGCGAGCAGAGAGTATGCCGCGCCGGCGGCGACTGGCGGTTAGGCGTTAGGAGGTTCCGCCGTCGGGCCCGGATTCGCCGGTTGCGGCCGAACCCGCCGAACCCGGGGCATCCGGGCGGCGCTGGGTTCCCCCGCTTGAGGTTCCCCCGCTCGAGGTTCCCTGGGCCCCGTGGCCGCCGTGTCCCTGCGAGGGCTTCCGGGCCGAGCTCAGGTTCACCCCGGAGCCTTTCCCCAGGTGGGCGGCATTGTCCTTGTAGCTCATGGACAGCATCGCGGCGATGACGAGGGTGACAATGAAGGCGATGCCGGCGGCGGTGAAGGCCAGGTCGAACCGCGGCGACCGGGCGCTGCCGCCGGAAGCAAAAATCAGAACTGCGAAGAACGCCACCACAGCCCAGAAGGCGGAGAACATCAGGGGTCCCTTCACCGAGGTCCGCAGGTTGCGCGGTTCTCCTGGTTTCTGGTGTGCCAAGGTGATTCCTCCCGTGCGGGCGGCGCGATGCGGCCTGCCCGCTGTGATGTGTGCTGGTGCTGAAGGGGTACTGGGTGTCGAAGGCTGTTCTACAACGAGTAGAAGCCCTGGTACTAGTTTACGGCCTTTGGCGCGTCCGCCCGCGCATCGTGCCGGAGCGAGAGGCCTGCCAGGATCCAGAGCACGCCCGAGATTATGGCCCCGCCGCCGGCAACACCCAGCAGTGCGTGGGGACCAAGGCCCACAAAGAACGGCAGGGTGCCGGCCGTGCCCAGCCCGATGACTCCGGAGGCCAGCCAGTCGCGGGCCAGGACGTGCCGTCCGCGCAGCGTAACGCCCAGCCACAGCTCGGCCGCCGACGCCACGGCCAGCCCCACAGCGCCAATCACGGCGAACACCAGGCTGCCCTGCAGGAACAGCAGGGCCACGCCGGCACCGGTCAGGGCCGCACCCGCAGCGGACAGCAGTCGGCCGGCGGGCGCTTCCCGCCGGAAACCGGTCATCGGAATGCCCCACAGCAGGATCAGGCCCGTGGCCAGCAGATACACCCCGCCCGTCAGCGACATTCCGGCCACCGAAGGGGCCGCCCAGAACACGGTCACGGCGCCGAACGCCAGCGCGGCGGCAGCCCGCAGCAGGGCGGGTTTCCACAGCTCCGCCGAGGGGGCAGGCACATCGGATTCAGCAGGGTTAACGGGGGAAGTCACTGCTCCAGTTTAGTGCGCCGGCCTGTGCCCGCGAATCCGGGCCGCAGGCTAGGAGCCGAGCACCATCCAGCGGTCCGTCCTGGCCCGCAGTCCCAGGGTCACGGCCCGGGCGCACATGTAGCCCAGCGAAAAGGCCACCCACACCCAAACCAGCGCCGCCGCGCCGTCGGCCCCGGCCAGCGGCACCACCAGCAGCAGCGGAAGGTACACCGCGAGATTTACGACGCCGGCAATCGCCAGATACTTCGCGTCGCCGGCCCCGATCAGCACCCCGTCGAGGACGAACACGTAACCGGCGAGGGGCTGGCCCGCGGCCAGAACCCACAGGGCCGCTGTCAGCACCGACTGGACGCCGGCGTCGGGCGTGAAGAGAGCGCCGGCGAACGGGGCAGCCAGGGCGAGGAGCACGCCGGTGACCACACCGAAGCCGGTGCCCCAGCGGATCATGGTCCGGGTCAGGATCCGGGCTTTGCCGGGGTTGGAGGCGCCCAACTCCTTGCCGATCAGCGCCTGCGCGGCGATGGCCAGTGCGTCCAGTGCGAAGGCAAGGAAGGTGAAGACCGTCATGGCCAGCTGGTGGGCGGCCAGGTTCACCGCTCCCTGGGCCGTCACCACGAGAACGGTGGCAAGGATGGCAGTGCGCAGGCTGAGGGTCCGCAGCATGAGCCAGGAGCCCACCTTGGTCATGGCCCGGATCCCATGCCAGTCGGGCAGCAGGCTGACCCCGTAATGACTGGCGTTGCGCTGCACCATCACCAGGTACACCGCTGCCATGGCCCACTGCGCGATGCTGGTTCCCATTGCAGACCCGACCACGGACAGCCCGAGTCCGTACACCAGCACCAGGTTCAGCACGATGTTCAGCCCGAAACCCGCCGTGGCCACTACCAACGGCGTCCGGGTATCCTGCAGTCCCCTCAGCACGCCCGTGCCCGCGAAGATGAGCAGCATCGCGACCAGCCCGGGCATGGACCAGCGCAGATAGTCGACGGCGAATGTGCGGATTTCCGGGCTCGGCCCCATGAGCCCGATCAGCGGCTCCGCGGCGAGGAACCCTGCCAACGCCAGCGTGGTCCCGAGCAGGAGGGCGAGCCAGACGCCGTCGCGCCCGGCGGCCAGCGCCCTGCCCAGCTGGCCGTCCCCTACCGCCCGCGCCACGGCCGGGGTGGTGGAGTAGGCCAGGAAAACCATCAGCCCCACCGCGGTGTGCAGCACCGCCGAGGCCAGTCCGACGCCGGCCAGCTGGGCCACGCCCAGGTGCCCCACGATGGCCGAATCGGCAAGCAGAAAGAGCGGTTCGGCGATCAGCGCGCCGAAGGCTGGAACGGCAAGCCGGAGGATTTCACGGCCGTGGCTCTCGGGTTTGGGGGTGGAAATGGCGGCGGAAGGCGATTGTGGCACGGATTCAGCCTAGCTGGCGCAGAAAAGATAACCACGACACATTAGTTGACACTTCAACAAAATTTCGGGAGAGTGGAATGGAAGCATCACCGGACGCGCTCCGGACCGCATGCGTAAAAGAGACAAACCCCCAATCGATCCGAACGGTGAGAATCTCCATGAACCAGTCCACCCAGACCACCACAGCCCTGACGATCCTGCGAGTGATCGCGGGATTCCTCTTCGCCGCGCACGGCTGGCAGAAGTTCAACGAATTCACCATCGCCGGCACGCAGGCATCCTTCGCCAAGATGGGGGTCCCGGCCGCTGAGGTCGCCGCCCCGGTCGTCGCCACGCTGGAACTGGTGGGCGGCATCGCCCTCATCCTCGGCGTGCTGACCCGCGTCTTCGCCGCCCTTCTCGCCCTGGACATGCTCGGCGCCCTCTTTCTGGTCCACGCCTCGGCCGGAGTTTTCGTCGCCACCGGCGGCTACGAGCTGGTTCTCCTGCTTGCAGCCGGGGCAGCGGCCATCGCCCTTGCCGGAGCCGGCCGCCTCTCGGCGGACGCAGCCCTGTTCGGCCGCAGCGATTCAAAGCTCAAGGTTCTCGCGTAACATCCCCGGACAGGCAGCACCGTTCCAGGGCGGTGATTGTCCGGGAACAACGACGGCGGCTGCTCGCCTGGCGCTTCGGCGCCCGGCGGGCGGCCGCCGTCGTTTAATGTCATTCCGTGGTTTCGGCCGGCTGCTGTCAGCTCGGCCATGCCTGTTGTTCAGCCGGTGACGCCCGTCAGTTCATCGGGCGTGTGGGCCAGCGTTGCTGTGCGGACAGTCTTTCCCGCCTTCAGGTCAACGGCGTGCAGTTTCCGGGTGGCCGGTTCGGTTACATAGGCCATGGAGCCCTGGACGTACAGGGTGGGCCGCGGGTCCTGCCACGCCTCGGGCTCCTGCCAGGCCGGCACGACGGGAATCGTGGACTCGGTGGCGCCGGTCAGCGGGTTGAGAACATGCAGCGCGCCATCGGTGCCAAGGACCAGTGCCTCCCCGGCCGGCCCGCGCCCCAGCGACCGGAAGGAATAGCTCGTCCTGAGTTCCACCAGCTTCAGGGCCTTGGTGTCGGTGTTCACCAGTGAAATCCTGGTGGGCCGCTCCAATACCGCTTCCTTGTCCACCTTGTAGTCCCCCAGCACCACAGGCGACGCCGGCGAGCCGGCCTGGTTGCCCATCCTGCCATAGGCGTCCGGGCTGGCGACCTTGGCGAACTTGCCGTCCTTGAATACCAGCATCCCGTCCTCGCATCCGAAGATCACGGTACTGTCGCCGGCCACCGCCTCGCCGTGGACGCCCGGGCAGTTCGGGCTCCGGAGGATCTCCTTGCGGCCCTGGCCCGCGGCCTGCCCCAGGAGGGCCACGGCGTTGCGGGCATCCTCGTCCCCCACTGTCACCAGCAGCTTCCCGTCATCCAGTTCCACAGCCACGCCGTGGTGGGCCTCGGGCGCTGTGTAGGTCGCCGTCTCCGGAAGCCCGTCATCCGCCAGCGTTCCAAGGGCGGCCGATTCAAAGGACTCCACCTTGCCGGACCCGTCACTGAACAGGACGGTCCTGCCCGCGTGCCGCACCACATGGCCCGGCTTGCTGGCCCCGAACGCGTGATCCGTCAGTGTTGGCTCGGCGGCATAGGAATGGCCATGGTCGCCATGCTGCTCGGTCCAGGTGCCGGCATCGAGAACGCGGAATGAGTCGTCCGCCGCCACCAGGACGTGGCGGCCGTCCCCCGCAGGGCTGATGCGGTTGTAGCCGTCCATTGCAACGTCCCCGGCGGGCTGAAGGGTTGCCGCGTCCAGCACTCCGACGCCGCCGGCGTAGGTGTACACCAGTCGCGGCTCAGGGGCGCGAAGCTCGGCCGGTTCCGCGGCCCCTCCGTGCGGGGAGGTGCTGGCGGAACTTTCGGCGGTACTCTGCGCGGGGCCAATGGCGCAGCCTGCCAGCAGCAGGACAACTCCGCAGGCGGCGGCCACGGGCACTACCAGCGGCGCTGCGAGGGGCCTTTTGAAACACGCCACGAATGGCTTGGTGGACAGCCCTGAATATGGGCTCTCTGCGCGGCGGCGGATGCTGCGCGGGGCAGGAGAATTGAATCGTCTCGTCAACATGACACTAATGATAATCATTATTATTAGTGATTCGGCGACTCCGGCTCTTGCGTGACGGGGAATTCAGGGCACGGGATTCATCGCGCGGGCGTCTTATGGCATCGATGAACACGATTGTGAAGCCCCGGATCTGACCAAAGGAAGGCGGTCAGTAAACTGCGACCATGAGCGAGACTGCCGCCAACTCAGTGACCCTCCGCTTCCTTGCCGCCCCCATGGACGTGGGCCACAGCGGATCCGTCGACGCCGGCACGGTGCTCGAGTGGGTGGACAAGGCGGCATATGCGGCCGCCGTCGGCTGGGCCAAGTCCTACTGTGTCACCGCCTACGTGGGGAACATCCACTTTGCCGACCCGGTGAACATCGGCGACATGGTTGAGGTCACGGCCACCATCGTCTTCACCGGCCGCTCCTCCATGCATATCCGAACGGTGGTTTCCTCCGGGGACCCCAAGGGCGGGCCGGCCACCATGCGCAGCCAGTGCATGGTGATCTTTGTGGCGGTTGGCGAGGACGGGAAGCCCGTCCCGGTTAAGCAGTTCGAGCCGGTAACGGCGGAGGAACTGGAACAGCGGGACCACGCCCTGGCCCGGATCGGGATCCGCGAGCAGATCGTCGAAGCCATGAGCGCGCAGGAATATACAGATGCCGGGACCGCCGAGCGCGTCGTGCTGCGGTTCATGGCAGCGCCCACCGACGTTAACTGGGGCGGAAAAGTCCATGGCGGCATCGTCATGAAATGGATCGACGAAGCCGCATATGTTTGCGCCTCACGCTACTGCGGCCGGGACACGGTGGCCGTCTTCTCCGGCGGCGTGCGCTTCTACCGGCCGCTGCTGATCGGCCACGTGGTGGAGGTGGAGGCGCGGCTGGTCTACACGGGCACCAAGGGCATGCACGTTGCCGTACATGTCCGGTCCGGGGACCCCAAGGGCCGCGAACTGAACCTGACCACCTACTGTCTCACCGTGATGGTCGCCCGCGACGCCGAGGGCACCTCGGTCCCCATCCCTGCATGGACCCCCGTGTCCGAGGAGGACAAGCGGCTTCACGCCCATGCCCGGGAACTCCTGGAAATCAGGGCAGCAGCCCCGGGAAACAGGCTGCCCAACCACCTGCTGCAGTCGCAACGGCACTAGCACCGGCGGCCTGCGCTGCCCCCTCGGACACTGCTCCCGCGGACACTGACCCCTTGGACATCGCTCCCGCGGAACGCCCGGCCGAGGCCGCCGCAGCCTAGAAGCCGCCGCCTCCGCCGGCGTCCCCAGCCATGTTGGCGAACCGCGAGTAATGGCCCTGGAAGGCGACCACGATGTCCTTGGTAGGGCCGTTACGGTGTTTGGCCACGAGGATGTCTGCCTCACCGGCCCGCGGGGACTCCTTGTCGTAGACGTCCTCGCGGTGCAGCAGAATCACCATGTCGGCGTCCTGCTCGATGGAACCCGACTCACGCAGGTCCGAGACCATGGGGCGCTTGTCCTGGCGCTGCTCAGAACCACGGTTCAGCTGCGACAGCGCGATGACAGGCACCTGGAGTTCCTTGGCGAGCAGCTTCAGCGCACGGGAGAACTCGGAGACTTCCTGCTGGCGGGACTCCACCTTCTTGCCCGAACTCATGAGCTGCAGGTAGTCAAGGATGACGAGTTTGAGGTCGTGCTGCTGCTTGAGGCGGCGGCACTTGGCCCGGATCTCCATGAGGGACATGTTGGGGCTGTCGTCAATGAACAGCGGGGCATCATTCATGCGCCCCATGGTGGTAGCAATCTTGGACCACTGCTCGTCCTTGATGGTGCCCTTGCGAAGGTCCTGCAGGCCGATGGTGGCCTCGGCCGACAGGAGACGCATGGCGATCTCGTTGCGACCCATTTCCAGGGAGAACATCACTGTGCTCAGGTTGTTCTTGATGGCTGCCGAGCGGGCAAAGTCCAGTGCGAAGGTGGACTTACCCACGGCAGGCCGGGCAGCAATGACGATCATCTGGCCCGGATGCAGCCCGTGCGTCAGCTCGTCCAGCTCGTAGAAGCCGGTGGGGACGCCCACCATGCCCTCGCCGCGGTGGCCGGAGGCCTCGATCTCATCCACCGTGGACTCCATGACGTCCTTCAGGACGACGTAGTCTTCCGCCGTGCGGCGCTCGGCCACCGCGTAGACCTCCGCCTGGGCCTGGTTGACCAGGTCTTCGACCTCGCCGTCCTGCCCGTACCCGAGCTGCACGATCTTGGTGCCGGCATTGACCAGCCGCCGGAGCACGGCGCGCTCCGCCACGATCTCGGCGTAGTAGCCTGCGTTCGCGGCCGTGGGTACCGTCTGAATGAGCTCATGGAGGTAGGCAGGTCCGCCGATCCGGTTGATCTCGCCGCGTTTGGTCAGCTCATCGGACACCGTGACGGCATCCGCGGGTTCTCCGCGGCCATAGAGGTCAATGACCGCCTCGTAGATGGTTTCGTGGGCAGGGCGGTAGAAGTCTTGCCCGCGCAGGATCTCAACCACGTCCGCAATGGCGTCCTTGGAGAGCATCATGCCGCCCAGGACGGACTGTTCGGCGGGGATATCCTGGGGAGGTTTACGGCTGCCTTCGGATTCGCGGGTACCTTCGATTGAGTCCAGGTGCGTAACTGACAAAGCTGCCGTCCTCCAATGTGTCCGCAGTCCGTGCAGGAGGACTGCGGCGCGTGTGCCGTGTGCCGTGGGTGGGCCGCGCAGCAAGTATCTGCTGCCCGGGCTGGTGCAACTACACCAGCAGGCCCTGACATTTTTCGGTCCTGGCCGTTGAACCCAGGCGACGCCTCATCCACAGGTTTTCCACAGGGCAGCACTAATCTCCCGGAGCCCGGCTGTTCGCTGGCTCCGGTATTCAGGCCGGCAGGGAAAACTCACCCGAATGGGGTGTCTCCGCTACGTTAGCGCCCGGGTGGCCACTCACAAAGCCGGCAGTTTCGCACCTCTGTGGATAACGTGTGCACAACAGACTGCTGCTTGTGCACAGCCTGTGGGGGAAGCTGTGGATAGTAAATTTCTTTCCGGCATATATGCCGCTTGACCTGCGGAAACGTTCCGATTTCCCTGTGGACAAATTTAAAATTTGCGCCAACCTTCATCCACAGCCTTAACCGTTGTCTGGGGATACCGGCCGGTAGGTCTGCCTCCGGCGGGAGTTTTCGCGGCCTGTATTCCCACTTTGTGATACTGATCACCGGCATATGTCGGGGGCCGTCCACGCATGCATGGCGCTGGACGAACCTTCCAGTCGAGGGTCATCACAGGAGGGCAGCACCATGCGCAGCCGGGCATATGCTGTGGATAACGCTGATCTGGCGTTAAGCTCTAGGTATGGGCGACGTTCTGACAGTCTTGGTTCCTGCCCTTGTCCTCGCCGCAGTCCTCTGGGCTCTCGCAACGGCATTGAAGCCGCGGGATGGGGGCATGTCCGACGCGGACCGCTACCAGCTGGATCTGGCCCGGCGTTCCCAGGCCCATTACGCAGCCCAGGTTCAGGCGGCCATGACGGCCCGGGCACGCATAGAGGCGGCAGCCCTGCCAAGCCAGAACCGGCAGCAGCAGATCCAGCAGCACGACCATCGTCAGGCGCCGCCGCCGGGCCATGCCGGCCACGATCCCGGCCACCTTCCTGACTACCCGCACGGCTCGTATCCTGCAGCGCTTGGGCCCGGGACAATGCTGAACCCGCAGCTGGCGCTGCAGCTGCAGACATTGGTGCGCAACGGGCAGAAGCTCCAGGCCATCCGGCTTTTGCGCCAGGCCACCCATTCAAACCTTTTGACCGCCAAGCAATATGTAGATCGGCTGTAACCATGGAATCGCTCGTGATCCCCTTCCTGATCCTCGTGGCCGTGGCTGTCGCCGTGGCCCTCGCGGCTCGTGCGTTCAGCCGCCGCCGGCGCACGGTCGGTGAGCCAGCCAAGCCGCCGGCGGAGTCCGCGGAGCTCGCAAAGGAAGCCGCAGCCAAGCTGTCCGAGGACGAACACAGGCGCCTGTATGCGCTCATCGCCCAGGGTCAGGCCATGGCGGCGATCAAGCTGTACTACGAGGTGTCAGGACAGGGCTTGCGCGCATCGCGGGACGCAGTGGCCGCGCTGGCAGCCCATCCGCAGCCCTTCCGCTCACCGGCCCAGGTACCCAGCGAACCCGAAGACGACGACGAGCCGCCGCAGCGGTTCCCTTACCGGTACCGGGCCATTGCCAGCAAAGGCGATGTCACCCGGGAGGTCAGCAGCAACATGCTCAATGACGAGATCTACGGCCGCATCCGCACGCTTGCCAAGAGCGGCAACGTCGAAGCAGCCGCCACCGCGCTGACCCGGCACTCAGACATCACCATGAAGCAGGCGCGCGAATTCATCGCCCTGCTGGACGACTAGCAGGGCCGGGCGCCCGCGGGCACGTAGAGGCAGCCGCCTAGAAGTCGAACAGGTCCCCCAGCCAGCCTTCCTTCTTCTTGTGGCGGCGGCGGTCATAGTCGCGGTCGTATCCCTTGCCGTAGCTGCGGTCGTCGTAGCGCGGCTGGTCACGCCGCGGTTCCACGTTGCGGTACAGCGGCGGAGGAACCATGCCGGGCGCGGGCGACACCGGCGCAGGGGGAGCGGGCGCCGGAGGTGCCGCCGTCGCCCCCGCGTCGACCCGGTCGATGATCTTGTCCAGTTCGCCGCGGTCCAGCCACACACCCCGGCACTGAGGGCAGTAGTCGATTTCGACCCCGCTGCGTTCGCTCATGACCAGGTCTGAAGAATCAATGGGACATTTCATGCCCGGCACAACGAGCGGGTACCGCGATTAGTTCGCGTTGCCGCCCGCCGAGATCCCGGCCAGCAGCTGTTCAAAGGGCAGCGACTCCAGCACCGCCGGCCTGCGGCCCGGCTGGTCGCCCTCCAGGAGGCTGCTGAACTCTGCCGCTGCCCGTTCGATCCGCGCCGAAAGGGGGGTTCCGCCGTCGTCCGCGTTTCCCCAGTCCTGGGGGCCGGCGAAGACGGCCGTGGCGGCCGTCCGCGTGCGCAGGTAGCTGAACAGCGGGCGCATGGCGTGGTCGAGCACCATCTGGTGGCGGTCCGTTCCGCCGGTGGCCCCCAGGAGGGCCGCCTTGCCGTCCAGCGACTTGGGGTCGAGCACGTCAATGAAGGACTTGAATAGCCCGCTGTAGGACGCGCTGAACACCGGTGAGACCGCGATGATGCCGTCGGAGGACTCGACGCCGGCGATGACCTCTGCCAGCCGGGGCGGGGCAAAACCCGTGACGAAGTTGTTGGCGATGTCCACGGCCAATTCACGGAGTTCCACGACGTCGGTGGTCACCTCGTAGCCGGCGGCCGCCAGCTCCCGTGTGGCGGCTGCGGCCAGCTGGTCGGCCAGCAGGCGGGTCGACGAAGGCACTCCCAGGCCGGCGGACAGAACGGTAATGCGGCGGGTCTCCATGGCGGTCTCCTCTGGATGGCTCTATATATGCATTTGCATCTACTCGCTCAACCCGGGAGGGATTGCCTTTATTCCGCTGCCCCGTAGACGGCCCAGTACACTGCGTCCATGGCGGATAACAAGACACAGGTGACAGGGGTTTCGGCGGACGACTTCATCGCGGCTCTGGAGCACCCGGTGCGCCGGCAGGACGGCCTACGCCTTCGCGCCCTCATGGCGGAACTGACGGGCCAGGAACCGGAGATGTGGGGTCCTACGATCGTCGGATTCGGTACGGTGCACTACAAATACGCCACCGGGCGCGAAGGGGACACTGCAGCAGTGGGGTTTTCTCCCCGCAAAGCCAGCCTGTCACTGTATGGGCTAACGAATGCGCCGGAGTCGGCTGCGCTCCTCGAGCGTCTGGGAAAGCACAAGACGGGTGCCGGCTGCCTCTACATCAACAAGCTGTCCGACGTCGATGAGGCCGTGCTGGCCGAGCTGATCAGCATCGGCTACCGCTATGGGACCACAGTCCTGCACAGCCGGTAGGAAGCAGGACGAGACCCGCAGGAACGACGAAGCCCCCGCCGTCGGCTTCCCGGAGGAATCCGACGGCGGGGGCCGTCAGCAGTTCAGGACTGCGGAGTGGACCGGCAAAAGCCGGATGTCCTACTTGCCTGCGACTACGTCGAGTTCGATCACAGCGGCAACGTCGTCGTGCAGACGAACGTTGGCCTGGTAGGAACCAACCGACTTGATGTGTGCCGGCAGTTCAACCTTGCGCTTGTCGATGCGGCCGAGGCCAGCGGCCTCAACAGCGTCGGCCACGTCGCCCTGCTTGACGGTGCCGAACAGGCGTCCGGACTCGCCAGCCTTGACAACGAGCTTGACCGGCTTGGCGGAAAGTGCAGCAGCCTGCTTCTGAGCGTCTTCCAGGGAAGCGTGCTCGCGGGCAACGCGGGCAGCCTTGATGGACTCAACCTGCTTCTCGCCACCCTTGGACCAGGTCAGAGCGAAACCGCGGGGCAGCAGGAAGTTACGTGCGTAACCGTCCTTGACCTCGACAACGTCGCCAGCAGCACCGAGACCGGTTACTTCGTGGGTCAGAATGAGCTTTGCCATGTTAGTTAATCCCTTTCCTTAGCCCCGGCCAGCGCCGGAGTAGGGCAGCAGAGCAACTTCGCGGGCGTTCTTGATTGCCTGGGCGATCTTGCGCTGCTCCTGCACCGTGACGCCAGTGACGCGACGGGCGCGGATCTTTCCGCGGTCGGAGATGAACTTGCGCAGCAATGCTACGTCCTTGTAGTCGATGACAGTGATGTCAGCGGCCTTCAAGGGGTTGGACTTTGGTTTGGGCTTACGGAGTTCAGCCTTAGCCATCGTGGAGCTCCTATTCTAGGGAGCCCGTGAATCGTGATCCACGGGATGGTGGTGGTCCGATCGCGACATGTACAAAACGTCCCGCGTGGAACGCCTTGGCGGATGCTGCGCCGGGCCTTTGTTTTGTTGTTAGAAGGGAGGTTCGGAATCCGGGCCGTTGCCCCAGCCGCCGCCCGCATTGCTGACTCCGGGCGTGGCCCATGGGTCATCCTGCGCTGCTGCGGGCTGGTTGCCGCCCCAGTTTCCTCCGGTGTTGCCGCCCTGGTTTCCACCCTGGCCGCCACCGAATCCACCGCCACCGAATCCGCCGCTGTTGCCGCCGCCAAAACCGCCCTGGCCGCCGGAGCGCTGGGTGCGGTTGACTTTGGCATTGGCGTAACGCAGGCTCGGGCCGATTTCGTCGACTTCGAGCTCGATAACGGTGCGCTTCTCGCCTTCTTTTGTTTCGTAGGAACGGCTCTTCAGGCGGCCGGAAACAATCACGCGGGTGCCCTTGGTGAGGGACTCGGCGACGTTCTCTGCTGCCTCGCGCCAAACCGAAGCGCGGAGGAACAGGGTTTCCCCGTCCTTCCACTCATTGGACTGGCGGTCGAAGGTGCGAGGCGTGGACGCGATGGTGAAGTTCGCTACTGCCGAACCTGACGGTGTGAACCTCAGCTCGGGGTCATTGGTGAGATTACCGATGACCGTAATAGTGGTTTCGCCTGCCATCTACTGCCTCCTTGTTCGTTCCTGCGGTGTAAAGAATGAAAGCTGTGAGCTGAAATTACTCAGCAACAACCTTCTGCTCTTCGGGGCGGATGATCTTGGTGCGCATGATGGTCTCGTTGAGACCCAGCTGGCGGTCAAGTTCCTTGGCGGTAGCCGGCGTCGCGGTGAAGTTCACCACGGCGTAGATACCTTCGGACTTCTTCTTGATGTCGTAAGCCAGACGGCGACGGCCCCAAATGTCAACCTTTTCGATGGTTCCACCATCGTTGGTGATGACGTTCAGGAACTTCTGAAGCGACGGCTCTACGGTACGCTCTTCGACCTCGGGGTCGATGATTACCATCAATTCGTAAGGACGCATATGTGAACCCACCTCCTTTGGGCTAAGCGGTTACGGTATTTCCGTAACAGGAGGTTCATTTGCGATGCCGTGCAGGCCCGCGTCCAAAAATGGACCAGGGCGCAGCACAGACTTCACTATCTTAGTGCATCGGGACGGAATTCTGCGATTCGGACAGCTCCAAGGCTAGTGGCCGCGATGGCGAGCCGGAAGCGGCGGGCCGCCTATGTGGAAAACCCGCAGGAAGCCGGCCGCCCGACTTACACTGGCGCCGGCGCCAGTCATATGGCCCGGGCTGCGGACAACTCCCGGCCCGGGATACTGGAGCCATGACGATTCTGAAATCCGTGCTCCTCTTCACCCTGGCTGCGGTTGCGGAGATCGGCGGAGCATGGCTGATCTGGCAGGCCGTGCGGGAGGACAAGGCGTGGTGGTGGGCCGGACTCGGAATTGTGGCGCTGGGGCTGTACGGCTTCGTGGCCGCTTTCCAGCCGGACGCGCACTTTGGCCGTGTCCTCGCGGCGTACGGCGGGGTCTTCATCGTCGGGTCCTTGGCCTGGGGCATGCTTCTTGACGGGTTCCGGCCCGACCGCTGGGACCTCATCGGTGCCACCGTCTGCCTCGTTGGCGTCGCCGTGATCATGTTCGCCCCACGGCAGGGCTGACCTCCAAATGAAATCATCCGCCCGGTCCGGCCGTGACGGCCAACCGGGCGGATGATTTCAGAAAAACGGTTTGAGATGCGGAGCCGGTTTACGACGCCGGGCCGGACCCGACGCCTGCGTCCGCGGTTTCGGGGGACGTTTCGGAGGTGGCCGGCACCTCAGCCCGGCCCGGACCGCCCTTGCGGTAGCGCCACACACCGATACCGACCACCACGACGGCCAGGGCAACGGAGAGCAGGAGCGACTCGCGGGTGGTATCCAGGATGACCATGCCGATGATGAGCGCCACGATGCTGCCGATCGCCAGCCAGGTGAGGTAGGGGAAGAACCACATCTTGAGCGTCAGGTCCTTGGCCGCCGCTCCCATCCGGCGGCGCAGCACCAGCTGCGACGCTGCAATGACCAGCCAGACAAAGAGCGCGATGGCGCCGGAGGTGTTCACCAGGAACAGGAATACCGTGTCCGGGGCGATGTAGTTCAGTCCCACGGTGATGAATCCGACCACGGTCGATGCCAACACTGCAGCGGCCGGCACGCCGCGCTTGGAGATGCGGGTCCAGGACTTCGGGGCGTCCCCGCGCTGCGAGAGCGAGAACAGCATGCGGCTGGCCGTGTAGAGGCCCGAGTTCAGGCAGGACAGCACCGAGGTCAGCACCACGACGTCCATGATGGTGCCCGCACCGGGAATACCAAAGAGCTCAATGACCGCGACGTAGGGGCTCTTGGCAACGTTGGCGGAGTTCCAGGGCAAGAGCGTGACAACGATCGCGATGGAGCCGATGTAGAAGACGAGGATTCGCCAGACGGTGGACTTCACGGCCTTCTTGACCGCTTCAACCGGGTTTTCGGATTCACCGGCTGCAATGGTGGCGATCTCGGCCCCGAAGAACGCGAAGACCACCACGAGGATTCCGGCCAGGACGGCTCCCGGCCCGTTGGGGAGGAAGCCGCCGTTGCCCGTCAGGTTGCTCAGGCCAGGCGCCGGAACGCCCGGAACCAGGCCGAGGATCGCCGCCACACCGAAGAGGAGGAACAGGATGATGGCCGTGACCTTGATGGAGGCGAACCAGAACTCGAACTCCCCGTAGGACTTCACCGAGCCCAGGTTGGTCAGCGTGAGCAGGACCATGAGCACCAGGGCCCAGACCCACTGGTCGATGCCGGGCACCCAGCGGTGCATGATCGCCGCGCCGGCGGTCGCCTCGATGCCCAGCACGATGATCCAGAACCACGCGTAGAGCCAGCCGATGCTGAAGCCCGCCCAGCGGCCCAGTGCTTTGTCCGCGTAGGTGGAGAAGGAACCGGTTTCGGGGTTAGCGGCCGCCATCTCGCCAAGCATCCGCATGACCAGAATGACCACGATGCCTGCGGCCATGTAGGCCAGCAGGATGCCGGGACCGGCCTGCTGGATGGCCGCGCCGGAGCCGACGAAGAGGCCGGCGCCGATGACGCCCGCAATGGCGATCATCGACAGGTGCCGGGGTTTTAGGGATTTCGACAGTTGTTGGTCAGCGTGCATGGCTGCGCCATCCTCGTTTTGATTGCAGGTTTTGGGGCGGTGGCCGGGCGGCAGAGTCTGTGCCGGGGACCACACTGTGCGTTTCACACTAAGGGAGCCGGGGGCAGGTCCGGGCTGTGCAAAGACACAGTTTACGGGACGGCAAAACAGGCACTCTCCCAAGCTGAAGAATTCATATGCAACTAATGTTGCGTGCAAAGCAATTTTGTAACGGGGCTGAAATGTTCGTTCGCCCGGCTAGATCCGAGCGCGCGTCCCAAAGAACAGCTCAGTCACACGGGCCAGGCGGTGCGGATCCTCCACGCCGCAGAGCTCCCGGGCCGAGTGCATCGACAGCAGCGGAACACCCACATCCACGGTCCTGATGCCCAGCCGGGTGGCCGTCAGCGGGCCGATCGTGGAACCGCACGGCATCACGTTGTTGGAGACAAACTCCTGGAAGGGAACCCCGGCCTCACCGCACAGCCGCGCCCAGAGCGCAGCCCCTGCTGCGTCGGTGGCGTACCGCTGGTTGGCGTTGATCTTGAGCAGCGGTCCGCCGTTGAGGACGGGACGGTTGACGGGGTCGTGGCGTTCGGCATAGTTGGGGTGGACGGCGTGGCCGGCGTCGGCAGAAACACAGAGCGACGCCGCGAACGCCTGCCGCCGCTGGCTCGCCGAGGCGCCTAGCCCGTCCGAGATCCGGACCAGAATGTCTTCCAGGACCGGCCCGCACGCCCCGGACCGGGACGCGGAACCGATTTCCTCGTGGTCGAAGGCGGCGAGCACAGCAATCGGTGCGGTTCTCCCGGAAGCCTCCGGGCCGCCGTCGGAAGCGTCAGCGTGGGCGATCAGCGCCGTAATCCCGGCGTGCGTGGCGGACAGGTTGTCCAGCCGCCCGGAGGCGAAGAACTCACTCCTGACCCCGAAGACCGCAGCCGGCTGCGTGTCCGCGATGACGACGTCGTACCCGCCGATCCGGGCCGGATCAACAGGCGTGCCGCCAACAGGATTGCCCCCGCCGGACACCCGTTCGGCCAGCACCGCCAGCAGGTCCTCCCCGTCAGGATCGCCGAGCCCGAACACCGGGTTCATGTGCTGCTGTTTGTCGAGGGTGAGGCCTTCGTTCACGGCCCGGTCAAGATGGATGGCCAGCTGCGGAAAGCGCAGCAACGGACCGGTGGCGGTCAGGTGCTGCGTGCCGTCGAGCATCACGAGGCGCCCGGCCAGCTGCAGTTCCCGGTCCAGCCACGAGTTCAGCAGCGGACCGCCGTAGACCTCCACGCCCGCCTGGAGCCACCCGAAACGGCCCGTGGTCGGCTTGGGCTTGAGCTTGAACGACGGCGAATCCGTGTGGGCGCCCAGGATGTTGAAGCCGGTGGTGGGTCCGGCACCTTCGGGCGTGACCCATGCGATGAGCGCACCGTCCCGGACAACGTAGAACTTGCCTGCCGTGGCCTCCCAGGGCTGCAGCTCGTCCAGGCCGGTGAAGCCGGCCTCCGCCAGGCGCCGGGCGCCCTCGTGGGCGGCGTGGAAGCTCGACGGCGAGGCGCTGACGTAGTCGCCCAGGTCCCGGATGTGCTCTGCGGCGGAGGAATGGAGAGGCATGGCTCCGAGTCTAGCGTTGCCCTAGATGGTGACGTTGAGCCCTGCCGTGTAGCCGCCGGACACGGAACCCGACATGGTGGCCAGCTGGTAGATGCCGCCGTCTTCGCCGAACACGTTGTCTGACTGCAGGGTTGTGTTGGGGAAATTCCGGGCGCTGGTTTCGTAGCCCGCAGACGCGTAGACCTCCCTGCAGGCAGCGTCGGTCATGGCTAGCTGCGAGACAGCAAGGACCTGCCCTGCCGCCGTGGCGTTATTCATGGACTCGAACACTTCGAAGTGGATATGCGGCCAGCGGCCGTTGTAGGCGCCCGGGTAGATGGTCTTGAAGGTGACCTGGCCGTTGGCGTCCGCCTCCTGCACGCCCCGCAGGAAGTTCTCGTTCTCCAGCCCCGAATCGTAGAGCGAGTACCGTCCCTCCTTGTCGCAGTGCCAGGCGTAGACGGCCGCACCGGCCAGCGGGACGCAGCCGTTGGAGTTGTCGAGCAGGGTCAGTGTGACGGTCAGTGGTACGCCGTCCGCCGTCGTGGTGGACGTGCCGAAACTTGAGGTGATGTCCTGCCGGACCACCCCGGAGGCTTCCAGGACGTTAGGCCCGTTGGAGCCGTCGCCCGGATACGGACCGGCGGTCTCCTGCGGGATCTCGACGCCGCATTCGGCGATCGCCCGGGTGACGGTGGGGGTCGAGGTAGCCGAGCCGGACGGCGCCGTCGCCGTCGCCGTTGTGGTGGCCGAAGCGGTGGCGGTTGCGGCAGCGGAAGCCGTCGACGGCGATCCTGAGGGTGCCGACGATGACCCGCCGGGCGTGCACGCCGCCAGCGCGGCCGCCGTGCCGGCGCCGAGGAACATTCCCAGCGAGCGTCGGGACATCAGCGTGGACAGATCGAACTCGAGCCCGCGGTCATGGCTGGGATGCGGCTCGTGCCGGGGCTGCTGCCCTTCGGGTGTGCGTGGAGTTGTCATGGCATCATCCAACTCCAGCCTGCTATGGCGTGCATAGGGCCCGGCTGTGTGGAAGCTGTGGAGCCTGTTTCCGTAATTGCCCGTTCAGTAGTCCGGGTTGCTCGGGGTCACCAGGCCGGTTTCGTAGGCGTACACCACGGCCTGGACGCGGTCACGGAGGTGCAGCTTGGTCAGGATCCGCCGGACATGTGTCTTCACGGTGGCCTCCGACAGGAAATAGCGGTGCGCGATCTCCGCATTGGAAAGCCCCTCGGACATCGCTTCCAGCATCTCGGTTTCGCGCGGAGTGAGGTCCTCCAGCAGCGGGTCGCGGGGAGCAGGTGCCGTGGCTGGCGGGGACGCCTCGGCTGGACCATTCAACGCGGAAACGGGTTCTGCCCCGCGGACGTACGTCTCAAGAAGCCGCTGGGTCACCCGGGGCGCCACCACGGCGTCGCCGCTCGCCACCACCCGCACGGCCTGGACCAGTTCGGCGGGTGCCACATCCTTGAGCAGGAAGGCCGAGGCCCCGGCCTGCAGGCCGGCGAAGGCGTACTCGTCCAGGTCGAAGGTGGTCAGGATGATGATCCTGGCACGCGAACCTGAACTGGTGATGGCCCGGGTGGCCTCGATCCCGTCGAGCGTAGGCATCCGGACATCCATGAGCACGACGTCGGGATCGAGGTGGCCCACCTGGCGGACTGCCTCGGCCCCATCGGAGGCCTCGCCCACCACCTCAAGTCCGTCCTCACCCTCCAGGATGAGCCGGAACCCCATCCGCAGCAGCGGCTGGTCATCCGCCAGCAGGACCCGGAGGTGTCCGGACTCATTCATTATTCCCCCATTTTGCCGTTTTCCAAGTTGCCGTCCCGCATCCCGCCGGTCAGCGTGCGCCGTCCTGAGTCCGGCCGTTCAGTGCCAGGACGGCCTGCACGCGCCAGCCGCCGCCGGCGGCCGGGCCTGCCTCCACCGTACCGCCGTAGATCCGGGCCCGTTCCTTCATCCCGGCCAGGCCCTGTCCTGTCCCGCCGGAAGTGGCGGCCTCAACGGTGCCCCGGCCGTCGTCGTGCACTTCTATGGTGACGGTGGAATCGTCGCGCACCACCAGTACGTCCACCCGGCTCAGTGCGCGGCCGTAGCGCAGCACGTTGGTCAGCGATTCCTGCACGATCCGGTACACGGTCAGCTGGAGAGCCACCTCCTCCGGCAGCGCCGGACCCGTATGCGAGTAATGGACGGGAAGGCCTGCGGTCCGGAAGCCGTCCAGCAGCTTCCCGAGGCTTGCGCCGTCCGCGAGCGGCTCACGGGGCGCCCGGCCGGCGGAGGCGTCATCCCGCAGGACGCCGAGGACCCGGCGCATGTCCGCCAGCGCGGTACGCCCGGTCCTGGACAGTTCCGCGAGGACCTCCGCGGCGCGTTCCGGATCCCTGCGGACCACGACGGCGGCGCCGTCGGACAGGGCGACCATCACGGTCAGCGAGTGGGCAACGACGTCGTGCATCTCACGGGCGATCCTGTTGCGTTCGTTGACTGAGCCCAGGCGTGCGGCCTGCGCGGCCCACGCCGCGATTTCCTGCTCGTGCTCCCGCCGCTGCCGGACGGAAATGCCGATTCCGGTGGCGATGATGTTGGAGAACGCGATGCTGGTGCCGGCCGCGATGCTGGTCACCAGGTGGAACTCCTCCGGCGAGGCGGCGTGCTTGGGCAGTTCCCGCTCCAGCGGTCCCACGGCGGCCAGGAAGTACAGCAGCGCCAGTGGCGCTGTGGCCACGGCCATCGTGACCAGGGCAAAGCGGCGCGTGTGGACCACAGCCACCGCGTACAGCGAGAACCACAGCCCTGCCGACACATTGGATCCCCACGGATGAAGCAGACTCACGCCAACCTCGGCCGCCGCGACGAACACCACCACGGCCACCGGGCGCCGGCGCCGCAGGAAGAGGGACAGGGCGACGGCCGCGAGCAGCGCGACCGCGGCCCACCTGCCCGTAGTGACGGCGTCGATCACGGTGGGCACCACCAGCACCGCATAGCAGGCGGCGACCACGGCGTCCATGACCCGCGGACGCCGGTGCAGGTAGCGCCGGAGCAGGCCCCGCCGTCGGGCAGCAAGCTCGGCGAAGGACGCGTCAGCCGGCGTGGCTGGCGCGTCCTTCACCGAGACAGCATCAATCATGGGCAGGACCTGGGTGCGGCTAGACGTCCCGTTTCTTCAGCAGGACCATGGCCAGGACCACTGGCACCACCACCCAGCCGCCCAGCACCAGGGCCGCCTGCCACACCTCCAGCGTGTCGGGGACGTGCTCCACGGCGGTCAGCGGGTTGATCGTGTTTCCGGGGAGGTACTTGCGGGCCTCTTCGAAGAAGTCGCCCGGGATGAGCTGGAACGCAATCGGGGCCACAAAGAACAGGCCAACGAGGGCCATGATGCCGCCGGCTGAATTCCGCAGCATCGTGCCGAGTGCCATGCCGATTGCGGCCACCGCTGCCACATACACACTGGTGACGAGGAGCAGCTTGACCGACTGCGAGCTGGCGAGGTCGAGCTTGAGATCGAAGTTGTCCAGGATCGGCACCGCCACCAAGCCGGCAATGTAGGTGGACACGGCCGTCACGACGAAGGCGCTGAGGATCACCACCACGAGCTTGGCAATGAACGCGGGGAGCCGCTTCGGCACCGCCGCGAACGTCGAGCGGGCCATGCCGGTGGTGAACTCGGAACTCATGAGCAGGACGCCCAGTGAGCCCAGAATCAGCTGTGCAAAGGCGACGCCCGAGGTGGGGACCGTGACGGCAAGGTCGCCACCCTGTGCCGCGATGGCCGCCGCCGCCTCGGGATCGGAGCTGGCCTGGTCCGCGAACTGGCCTGTTCCCCAGGCGGACAGGGCGCCGAAGCCAACCACGACGATGGCCGTCGAAACAAGCAGGATCAGTGTGGACAGGAGCGTGCGGAACTTGATGAATTCCGAATTCAGGACCCGGAAGAAGCTTGGACCCGGTCCCGGGTTTGCAGCGTTGCGATGGGCCGCGCGGCCGGGACCGGCGGCAGGCTGGGTGGAAGTCGATGTGCTCATGGCGTCAGTTGCCTCCGGACTGGGCGGGAACCGGGGCTCCCGTGGTGATCAGCGAGTGGTATTCGACCTCGTCCTTGGTCAGCTCCATGTAGGCCTCTTCGAGGCTGGCCTGGAGCGGGGTGAGTTCGTAGATCAGGACGTGGTTGTCCAGGGCGCTGCGGGCGATCTGCCGGGGGTCCAGGCCCGTGACCTCGAGGAGTTCGTGGTCCTGCAGCTCCACCGAGACACCTGTTCCGGCGAGAACGTGCATGAGCCGGTCGGGCTGGTCGGAGCGGACCCGGGTCCGGCTCTGGCCCTTGCCCGTGATGATGTCCTTAATGGGTGCGTCGGCAATGATCTTCCCGCGGCCGATCACGATCAGATGATCGGCGGTCAGGGCCATCTCACTCATGAGGTGGCTGGAGAGGAACACCGTGCGCCCCTCGGAAGCCAGGTACTTCACCAGGTTCCGCACCCAGACCACGCCTTCCGGATCGAGCCCGTTGACGGGTTCGTCCAGGATGATGGTCTGCGGATCGCCGAGCAGCGCGGCGGCGATGCCCAGCCGCTGGCCCATGCCAAGGGAGAACCCCTTGACCTTTTTCCGGGCCACGTCGGCCAGACCGGTCATGTCGATGACCTCGTGCACCCGCTTCCGCGGGATGCTGTGCGTGGCGGCCATGGCCAGCAGGTGGTTGTACGCGGAGCGGCTCGTGTGGACGGCCTTGGCGTCCAGCAGCGCCCCGATTTCGCGCAGCGGTGCCGTGTGCCGGGCGAACGGGACACCATTGACGGTGACCGTCCCCGCCGTCGGGGTGTCCAGGCCCATGATCATGCGCATGGTGGTCGACTTGCCGGCACCGTTGGGTCCAAGGAAGCCGGTGACCTGGCCGGCTTGGACGGTGAAACTGACGCCGTCGACGGCGGTTTTGTCGCCGTAGGCTTTTGTCAGGCCTTCTGCCTCAATCATGGAAGCTTTCCTTTGCGTAGCTACGGGCGTGCTGTCTGGTGTGCACGTTCCACGCTACCCACGCCGGCTGCCGAATTCGCCGGTCTCAGGGATGATTCAGGGGCGAATCAGGGTACCGGGTGTCATCCGGTGGGATGAGCGACGCGTCAGTTGCCGTCCGCCGGTGAGTAATAGCGCAGGGCGGCACTTTTCAGGGTGAACTCGACGGCCCGGACGCCTGGCATGGCTTCGCCGTCCACCGCCAGCACCATGGGGGCGGTGCCGCACTCCACGCGGACACGGGTGGCTTCGGTGAGGTGGGTGATCCTGGACGTCGCCACCGTGCCGGTCAGCACCGACCAAAGCATGCGGAGGCGGGCGAAAGACTCGTCAGCGGTCATCATCCTGACGTCCAGGACACCGTCGTCCAGCACCGGCCGGAAGAGCGGAGCATGGTCCCGAGGGAAGTAGCGGCCGCGGCCCAGATACATGATCCACAGCCTGTGGCGGACGCCATTGACGATCAGCGTTATCGGCTTCTCCACGGCGAATGTCCGGAACATGGCCACAACCCCGGCGAGCGGCTTCCCCAAGGCGGGCTGCAACTGTTCGCGGCGCCGCACCAGGTTCGGGTACAGCCCGATGCTCGCGGTGTTGAGCATCGTCAGCTCCACCTGTTCGGGATCGTCCGCGAGACCGCGTTCAACGGCCACGACGCCGACGTCCGCCAGGGCCGCTTCGCCGCGTTCAGCTGCGGCCACCGCTTCGACCACGGAGGGCGTGCCCGCGTCCCGGGCGAAGTGGTTGAGCGTTCCGCCGGCCAGCACCAGCAAGGGAAGATCATGGTCGATGGCGGCCGCCGCCGCGGTGCCGACTGTTCCGTCCCCACCCCAGACACCGAGAGCGCGGGTGCCAGGCCGGGTGGCTGCCTCTTCCACCCGCTGGGCAACATCGTCCTCCAGTGCAATGAGCGTTATATGTGCCAGCGGGAATACTTCCTTGAGGGCCGCGGCGGTTTCCTCGGTGAACGACCCACCCAGCGTGTTCACGGCAATGCTCAGGCCTTCGCCCTGCGGGAGCGGGGCCTCCTGCACCCGCCGCCTGGACGTGGGAGGCATGGGTGGCCGAACAGGCCACCACTTCCTCGTCACGAGGGCTGCGCCGGCACCGATTGCCGAACCGAAGAGCACATCCGAGGGCCAGTGGGCGCCTGTATGCACTCTGGAGTATGCAACGCCGGCGGCAACAGGAGCGACGACCGCTCCGAGCACCGGCTGGACCATTCCAGTGCCCAGGGCGAATGCGACCGCCGAGGCGGAGTGGCCGGACGGCATGGATGAACTGGTGGGCTGCGGATGGACGAAGCGGAACACCGGCAAATGCTCAGGGAGCGGCCGCGCGCGGGGCAGCAGGGTCTTGAAAACGAGGTTCGTCACTGCTGAGGCGACGCCCTGGGCCAGCAGGCCGTGGAGTGCTGCGCGCCTGGTGCGCCCCGGGATGGCGGCAGCCACGGCAGCCACGCCAAACCACAGCTTTCCCTTGTTGGCCGAGGCCGAGAGCCGGCGGAAAAACGTGTCGTGGTGCCCGCCTGGGAAGCCGGAAACGGTCCGCATCAACGTGCGGTCGAGGGCGGCAATCCAGCCTGGCCCCCGGTGCAGCATTCGTCGCATTTCCCCACCCTACCGCCCGGTACAGCGGTGTGCTCCCGGCTTCTGTCCTAGGCGGGACATTCCCGGGCGGGTCATTCCCTGGCGGGAAGCGGCTTGGCGGCACCCGCGAGCATCAGGGCGACCAGGATGGGCACACCGATGGCCAGCAGTGCCATATGGATTCCGGTCAGGTCCCCCAGGTAGCCGAGCAGCGGCGGACCGGCCAGGAAGGCGACATAGCCGATGGTGGAAACCACCGAGACCCTTGCCGCTGCGTGCCGGGGATCGTCTGCGGCTGCCGACATCCCCATGGGAAAGGCCAGGGCCGCCCCCACTCCCCACAGCGCTGCTCCAACGGCAGCCAGCCACAGGTTTCCGGCAAACACGAACAGTGCCAGGCCTGCGGCGGCGGCTGCCATGCTGCCCCGGAGCACTGCCACCCGGCCGTACCTGTCGATGACGGTGCCGCCGAAGAAGCGCATCGTGGTCATGGCCAGGACGAAGAGCGCGAAGAGCAGTGCGCCGGTCGATTCGGAGGTTCCCAGCCCGTCCACGGACGCCTTGGCGATCCAGTCGTTGCCTGCGCCCTCGGTCAGCGTGGCGCCGAGAACCACGACGCCGATCAGCAGGGTGCGGCCGTCCCGCCATGCCGAAGGTCCGCGGACCGTCTTGGCTTCACCGTCGGCGGGCCGCTCCGGTGCGGTGTGGGGGAGGAAGTACCGGGGGACCACGATTGTCAGCACCGCCACTGAGGCGGCGATGACCAGCAGGTGCTGCGGCAAACCCACGCCGATTCCAGACAGGCCAGCCCCGATCAGGGCGCCTACGAAGGCACCGCCACTGAAGGCAGCGTGGAACTTGGGCATCACCGTCTTGCGGAGCCGGTGCTCGACGTCGGCGCCCTCAACGTTCTGGGACACGTCCCACAGCCCGATGCCGATGCCGAAAAAGAAGAGGGATGCAGCGGTGCCGGGAACCGACTCAGCGAGCAGCGACACTGCGATGCCTACACCCGCCAGCGCGGCCAGAAGGCCGCTCGCCCGGACGGTGTTGGCGGTGCCGATCCGGCTGATGACGTGCCCGGCGGTGGGAAGCGCGATCAGCGACCCGACGGCGGTGCACAGCAGCAGGGTTCCCATCTGCCCGGACGAGATCCCGAGGATCTCCGTCACAGCCGGAATGCGGGCCGCCCAGCTCGCAAAGACCAGGCCGTTGGCGCCGAAGATGATGAACGTGGCCAAGGCGGCGGCGGAAACCTGCCGGCCGGCAAGCTGCTGGGTTGAGGTCATTCGTCAACTCTAGTGCCGCGCAGCTTGAGCCTGTCGAACCCGTCAGCGGGCGCGTTCCACCCGCTTCTCGTCCCAGACCGGCGCCGCCGACTCGTACACCTTGCCATCGGAGCCGAAGACCAGGAAGCGGTCGAAGGTGCGGGCGAACCAGCGGTCGTGCGTGACGGCGAGGACCGTGCCCTCGAAGTGGTCGATGGCCCGTTCCAGGGCCTCGGCCGAGTGCAGGTCGAGGTTGTCGGTGGGCTCATCCAGCAGCAGCAGCGTGGCGCCGGACAGCTGCAGCAGCAGGATCTGGAACCGGGCCTGCTGTCCGCCGGACAGCGACTCGTACTTCTGTTCCGACTGCCCCGCGAGCCCGTAGCCGTCGAGAGCTCCGGCAGCGGCCTCCCGGCCCAGGCCGGAACGGTGTTCGTCGCCGCGGTGCAGGATGTCCAGCAGCGTGCGGTTCATGAGGTCGGGCCGGACGTGCGTCTGCGCAAAGAACCCCGGCCGGATACGGGCGCCCAGTTTCACGGTGCCCTCGTGGGGCACTTCGGCAATTTCGACGTCGGACACCGGAAGGTGCTCCCGCTCCGGATCAGTGCCTCCGGTGGCGAGCAGCCGCAGGAAGTGCGACTTGCCGGAGCCGTTGGAGCCCAGCACGCCCACACGGTCCCCGAACCAGATCTCGGTGGAGAAGGGCTTCATGAGACCGGTCAGTTCCAGCTTTTCGGCCACGACGGCCCGCTTGGCGGTGCGGCCGCCTTTGAGCCGCATCTGCACGTTCTGCTCGATGGGCAAGGCTTCCGGCGGTCCGGCCTCGAGGAATTTGGCAAGCCGGGTCTGGGCTGCGTGGTAGCGGTTTGCCATGTCGGAGCGGAAGGCGGCCTTGTTCTTGTACATGTTGACGAGTTCCTTGAGCTTCGCGTGCTCCTCGTCCCAGCGCTTGCGAAGCTCCTCGAAGCGGGCGTTCCGGTCCGCCCGGGCCTCGACATACGACCCGAAGCCGCCGCCGTGGATCCAGGCGCCGGCCCCGTTGATGCCCGGCTCGAGCGTGACGATGCGGCCGGCGGCGTTGTTCAGCAGCTCCCGGTCGTGGCTGATGAAGAAGACGGTCTTCTTCGATTCGTTGAGCTTGTCCTCGAGCCAGCGCTTGCCCGGGACGTCGAGGTAGTTGTCTGGTTCATCGAGGAGCAGCAGCTCGTCGGGACCGGCAAAGAGCGCCTCCAGCACCAGCCGTTTCTGCTCGCCGCCGGACAGCGTGGACGCGCGGCGGTGCTGGGCGCGGTCAAAAGGCAGTCCCAGCGCGGCCATGCAGACCTCGTCCCAGACGGTCTCGACGTCGTACCCGCCGGCGTCTCCCCAGTCGACGATTGCCTGGGCGTACCGCATCTGGGTGGGCTCGTCGTCGTGCTCCATCATGGCCAGCTCAGCCTCATCCACGGCGCGGGCGGCATCCGCCAGTGCCGGAGGAGCGGCGGACAGCAAAAGGTCGCGGACCGTGGAGTCGTCACGGACCTGCCCCACGAACTGCCGCATGATGCCCATGTTTCCGGACCGGCCGATCACGCCTTCGTCCGGAGTGAGGTCTCCGGCGATGATCCGGAAGAGGGTGGTTTTGCCTGTTCCGTTGGGTCCGATGAGCGCCGTCTTGGTGCCGTCCGGGACCTTGAAGGTCACCCCGTTGAGCAGCTGGCTGCCGTCGGAGAGGAAGTAGTCGATGCCGGAAACGTCAATATGGGCCACCGGGCAATTCTCCCACGCCCCGCCCGCCGGCGATTTTGCACAGATATCGTGCCCAAATGCGCCCAGGAGTCGCGACAAGTCGATAAGAACTCCGGGGGAGGCGGGGGTGGGAGGTGCGCGGGTGTGTCAGCCAGCGGCGGTCAGGAATTTCTTCAGGAGCGGGCCGGAAGTCGTGGCGCCAAGCCCGCCGTCCTCGACGAATACGGCCACTGCCAGGTCCCCGTGCACGGCGATGATCCACGCGTGGGTCTTGGGCGGGTTGGCGTTGCCGAACTCGGCGGTTCCCGTCTTGGCACCCACGGGTTCACCGGGGACCTCGGCCAGGAATCCGGCGTGGCCCGAGGTCACCACGGCACGCATCATGTCCGCGAGGGCGGCTGCTTCCGCCTTGGTCACAGGGGTCTGGGCGGTCTTCGCGGGGGCTTCCGCTGTGACGGTCGACGACGGGGCGGAACCTTCCGGTGTCGGCGTGGGAGCGGCCGATGCCGACGCGGACGGAGCGCTTTCCTCCACCAGGACCGGGGACACGGGGGCGCCCTTCGCCACCGAGCCTGCCATCACGGCGGCGGAGAGCGGGGACATCAGCACCCTGCCCTGGCCGATCATGGCTGCCGCGTGCTCGGTGCCCTCGGCCTCACCGGGAACGGAGCCAAGGAACGCCTCGGCGCCAAGCTTCGGCGCCTCCACGGCTACCCCGAGGGACGTGGCGGCCGACTCCAGCTGGGCCTGGGTGACCTTGTCCCGGGCGGCAATGAAGGCGGTGTTGCAGGAGTGGGCGAAGGCGTCACGCAGGGTCACGGATCCCAGGGAGTCCTTCGGATAGCCCTCGGCGTTCTTGAACTTCCGGCCGTCGACGGTGAGCGTAGGCGTGCATTCAACGGTGGAATCGGGGGTGAACCCGTTGCGGAGCATGGCGAGGGAGTCCACCACCTTGAACGTGGATCCCGGCGCGTACTGGCCGAGCATCGCCGTGTTGTAGCCGTTGCTTCCGGGACCCGACGCGGCGGCCAGGACCGCCCCGGTGGACGGACGGAGCGCCACGATGGCTGACGCAGGCTTGACGTCGGCAAGGGTGTCCTCGGCAAGCTGCTGCAGCTTCGTGTCGAGGGTGGTCTGCAACGGCGTGCCGGGAACTGCCTGCACCTCAAAGACGGTGCGCCGCGGGTCGGTGGGCGCGGCCTGGATCTCTTCCCGGGTCAGATCGGCGCGCTGCACGCGGACCACGGTGCCGTCTGTTCCACGGAGCTGTGCATCGTACTGCTGCTGGAGTCCGCCCGTGCCGATGACGTCGCCGGCGGTCAGGGTGCCGTTGGACTTTTCAATCTGCTCGGCGCTGGCTTCGCCAACGGTGCCAAGGACGGCCCGGGCGAAGTTCCGCGTTGGTGCCAGCGGCAGTTCGGCCGGGATGGCCCGGCCACCCGGGATGGCCTCGATCTCGGCGTCGGTCACGGCACGGTCGCTGGTGTTGCGCAGGGTGATGGCGGGAACGAATGCCTCAGCACCGGACGCCTCCACCTGCTGCACGTAGGCCGCGGGATCCACGCCCACAAGCCTGGCGAGCCTGGTGGCGGCATCGGCGGCATCGGCGCCGCCCAGCTGCGGTTTGTCGATGCCCACGTTGACCACCGGCCGCAGCGTCACGAGCTTCTGGTTGCCGGCACCGAGGATGTCGGCCCGGGGGGACGCCTGCGTGGCCTTGCTGAGGATCTCGCCTTCGGCCAGATTTGGGACGAGCAGTCCGGGCGACCAGACGGTAAGCCACTTGTCGCCGGATTTCCGCAAGTCGGCCTCGACGGTGTACTTCCACTCGCCGGTGGAAATCTTCCAGCTGTAGTTCAGCGGGATCCGGGCAGTGTCGCCCTCGAGCGTCAGCTCGCCCGTTTCGACGGAGGGCTTGGCCGGCGCCAGCGCCTTGAAGACCTGGTTGAGCTGGTCGTTGGCCACCGTCGAATCACGCCCATCGAAGGCGACCGGGCGGAGGTCCAGGCCGGCGACGGCGGAGGCCAACTGCTTCGCTGCGGCTTCCGCACCGCCGCGGCCGTCGTCGCAGGCCACCAGTGAGCCGCTGAGTATGAGACCGGCAAGGACAAGTGAAAGTTTTTTAGTGTTCCCCACGGCGTTATTATCCCCCGGCGGATGCGGGCAGCGAGCCACAACACAGCCATGCCACAGCAACGCCGCTACCCGGCCCGCTCGGCTAGAGTCCGAGTGCCGGCACGTCCAACCCGAACATGTCGTTGAGAGCATATTTGGCGGCGCGGAATCCGGGCATGCCGGTGACACCGGGTCCGGGCGGCGTCGAGGAGGAGCACAGGTAGACGCCGCGTGCGGGAGTGCGCCATGGAACGGGCGAGACCACAGGCCGCTGGATCAGGCCCCGGGGATCCAGAAGTCCGGCGCTGAAGTCACCGCCGATGTAGTTTTCGTTGTAGGCGGCCAGTTCGGCCGCGGTCGTGACCTTGTGCCGCAGTACGAGGTCACGGAACCCTGGCGCAAAGCGCTCCAGCTGGTTCATGACGGCCTCGCCCATGTCCACCGTGGACCCGGACGGCACATGGCAGTAGGTCCAGAGGATGTGTCTGCCCTTCGGCGCCCGGCCGGGATCGACCACGGACGGCTGCGAAACCAGGACGTAGGGCCGCTCCGGGTGCCGGCCCCGGGACACGGCGTGCTCCGCCTCCGCCATTTCCCCGCGCGTGCCGCCCACGTGCACCGTTCCGGCCTCTGCCAGTCCTGCAGCGGTCCACGGCACGGGACCGGACAGGATGAAATCCACTTTGCACGCGCCGTTGCCGAACCGGAAGGACTCCAGCGCGCGGCGGTAGGAGGCGGGCAGGCGGCTGCCGGCGATGCGTGCAAGGGCAGGAGGCGCAACGTCCAGCAGCACTGCCTTCGCCGGTTCCAGCTCCGCCAGCGACGTGACGCGGAACCCTGTCTGCAGTACGCCGCCGTGCGCTTCGATGTCCTTGGCCATCGCATCGGCGATCGCGGACGATCCTCCCACTGGAATCGGCCAGCCCCCGCTGTGCGCCAACGCGTTGAGCAACAGGCCGGCTCCCGCCCCGGACAGTGACGGCAGGCGCCCCACGACGTGGGCTGCCACTCCGCTGATCAGCGCGGGCGCCCTGTCCCCCCGGAAGCGGAGGTTCCACAGGGGCGAGCCCTGCTCAAAGGTCCGCAGTCCCAGGATGGCTGCGGCCAGCGGGTCGCCGGGAACTCGCAGCAGCTGGTCGGACGTGGTTTGCACAACACCGTCGATGCGCCGCACCAGTGGGGCGAGGAGCCGGCGGTAGGCGCGGCCGTCCCGGCCCAGCTCGTCGGTGGTCCGGTCGAGCGACCGGTACGCCAGGGCTGACCGGCCACCATCCAACGGGGAGCCGAACTGTACCGGCGGAAGCTGCAGGTCCACCCGCTGCGCCAGCTCGAATGCCCGGAAGAAGGGCGAGGCCAGCGCCATGGGGTGGACAGCCGAGCAGATGTCGTGCCAGTGCCCTTCCTCGATGACCTGGGACGTCCGGGATCCACCGCCGAGCTGGTCCGCGGCCTCGTACACGTGCACCTTGAGCCCCGCCCGCGCCATGACGACGGCGGCGGCGAGTCCGTTGGGTCCGGAACCAACGACGGCGACGTCAGGCATTCCGGGCGACCGTTCGCCACGGGAGCAGGGAAGCAGAGGGGCGGAACAGGTCGATCCGCAGCCTGTCCGGCACGTTGTTGAAGGGACCGCCATGTGGGTCGTCCATGGCATGGCGCCGGATGGGATCGTAGCGGGGGTCCCAGATGTCCCACGCGACCCGCAGCATTAAATATGCAGTTGCAAGCATATGGGCGGCGACGGCCAGGACGTAGTACGGCATGTCGATGTTGTGCTGTGAGACGCCGCCGCTGGTCACTTGGCCAAGATACATCCAGATGGCCGCCCAGTGCAGCCCCTCGATGCCCTGCCAGATCAGGAAATCGCGCCACTTCGGCCGGGCGAGTGCCAGCAGCGGCACGAGCCACAGGACAAACTGGGGAGAGTAGACCTTGTTGGTGAGGATGAAGGCCGCCACGATCAGGAAGGTCAGCTGCGCAATCCGCGGCCGCTGGGGAGCGGTCAGAGCCAGCACCGCAATGAGGACGCACGCCAGCAGGAACACGTTCAGGGCGAGCGTGTTGATGGCCTCCGGGGTGAGAAGCGTCCAGCGTACGCGCCCGGCCACCAGGTTGTAGGCGAACCAGGGCGAGCTGTAGCCGGCGGGGCGGTCCTGCGTGAACTCGAAGAAGTACTTCCAGCCGGCCGGGTCCCGCGCGGCAATGGGCAGGTTGACGGCGAGCCACGCCGCGGCAGCGGAGGCCGCCAGGACCAGGAAGGCACGGATCTTGCCTGTACGCAGGGCCAGCAGGAAGATGGCGCCGAAGACCAGGAGGGGGTAGAGCTTGGTGGCAGTCCCCAGCCCGATCAGGACCCCGGCCAGGATCAGCCGCTTCCGGGACAGGAAATACATGCCGAGGGCCAGCATGGCCACGGCCCACATGTCCCAGTTGATCACTCCGGCGAGAACGATGCCGGGCGCCAGGGCCACCATGGCCGCATCCCAGGGCCGGCGCCGGGTCATGCGTGCAGTGGCCAGCACGGTGACGATCCAGACGGCTGCGATCAGGGTCGCGTTGACGTCAAAGTAGCCGAGGATCCGGGCGTCCGTGACTCCGTCGCCGGGCACCAGGCGGGCCGTGATGCCGGCAATCAGGCCCATCAGGACCGGATACTCGAAGAGGGCACCCGGCGTGAAGAACGGAAAGGCCCCGTCGCCCAGGCCACGGTTGCGGAACAGCTCAGGGAAATCGGAGTAGCAGGTCGCATAGAACTGCGACGGCGTCTCCCAGCCGTTCACCCGGCAGTAGTCCTTGATGGCGATGGCAGCGAGGGCGGCGAGCACGGTCAGGATGATCAGCACGCGTTCCACTGTGAAGAAGCCGGGCGCGACCATCCCCGGCGCGGACCGCTGGCCCAGGGGCCCGCCGATGAGCTCGGTGAAGTTCCGCAGGAGCCGGTCGCTGCGGCTCGGCACCACCAGGCGCGCGAGCTTTCGATCGGGCGGCGGCTGTGTCTCCTGCATGGTTTCGAGCTTACCGGTGGGTCCCTGATTAAAAGGCCCTGCATAAAAGGCTCAGCGCAGGCTGCTCATCTGCTGATGCATGAGCGCGTAGACGTCCTCCCGTTTCCGGTCCAGCAGCGAGCCATCGAACTGTGGCTGCTGGGCCGGCGCGGAATCGCGGCCGGAAGGGCCGGCCTCATCGCTGGAATCGCGGCTTGAAAGGATCTCCTGGAGTTTGCGGAGCATGGTTCTTCACCTCCTTTCAGGAAATGACAAAAGAATCCGGGCACGGCAATTAGTGCCATTCGTGCACGCAAAGAAATGGCCGTAAAAGGGCAAAGAAATACCCGGGAAGGGAAGGAAATGGAATCCGCAAAAGCGGCAATTGGCCCCGGCAACGGCAGCACGGCACCCCCAACAGGAAGCAGGGTTCCGAATTATGGGGGAGCTGCGCAACCGCGTGTTTCCGCTACATCAGGCCGCCGGGGTCAGGGTTCTGCGGAAGGGGCAGAACCTGCCGATGCCCCGCCTGCTCGCCCGCGTTATGCGCGGGAGAAGGGCTGGAGAATCAGAATTAGGCTCGGGCGAGTCCGTGAAGAGGGCGCAGGTCAGCAGCGAAGGCCGGAAACGCGATGATGGTCATCTTCCATCCGCTAGTCAAAGTAATCATTTTCCCAACCTCCTTTTCTGCTCTGCCGCTGCACGGGATAACGGGCCGGTACAACGCGCGCCATGACCCTGGCAGATCGCTCTGGGGTCAGGAATAAAAGTACACCAGAAAAAGCACAGCTGACTACTCGATTCCAGAATTTTCTGGAAAAAAAATCCGAAAAGGTGCTTTTACAGACCCCAACGGACAATGGCGGGCGTCCTTTTGTCCCAGCCCAGGGTGCACACTTTGGCTGTTCCCAGGATGAAGTGCCGGCCCTCTTCAGGTTCGAGTTCGAGCCAGCGTGCTGTAAGGATGCGGGAAAAATGGCCATGGGCCACGATCAGGACGTTGTCCAGCCCGGACTCCAGCACCCGGGCCACGATCTTGTCCGCCCGGGCGGCGACATCGTGAAGCTTCTCGCCGTTGGGAACACCGTGCGTCCAGATGAGGTAGTCCGGGTTGTCCTTGCGGATCAGGTCGGAGCTGATGCCCTCATAGTCGCCGTAGTCCCATTCCACCGCCAGCGGCTCGTGGACGGCATCGGGGAAACCGGCGAGTTCCGCGGTCCGCCGGGCACGGCGCAGCGGAGAGGTCAGGACCAGGTCGAAATCCACGGTGTCCAGGATCCTGCGCGCCTCGACTGCCTGCTGCTCGCCCTCCACGGTCAGGGGAAGGTCCGTCAGTCCGGTGTACTGGCCGCTCTTGGACCATTCGGTTTCGCCGTGCCGCAGGATCCAGAGCTGGGGGCGGGCGAGGTTGGCGGCGTTCACTTGGACTCCTCGGTTGGGGAAGATTCGACGTCGGCGGGAGAAGCAGGAGACTCGGGAGAAACGGAAGCATTGGCTGCATCGGCTTCAGGCTGCCCAGCCCACCAGGCCCGCAGCCGGGACTCGGCGTCGGCAGGATCGAGTGGCCCGTTTTCCATTCGTTCCTCCAGCAGGAACTTGTAGGCCCTGCCCACCACGGGTCCGGGTTTGAGGTCCAGCAGGGCCATGATCTCGGCGCCGTTGAGGTCCGGGCGGACCGCGTCCAGGGATTCCTGTTCGCGGAGGGCCGCAATCCGGGATTCGAGGTCGTCGTAGGCGAAGGACAGCCGGTCGGCCTTGCGCTGGTTGCGCGTGGTGACGTCGGAGCGGGTCAGGCGGTGCAGGCGTTCCAGCAGGGGACCGGCGTCGGTGACGTAGCGGCGCACAGCGGAATCCGTCCAGCCGGCGTCGCCGTAGCCATAAAAGCGCATGTGCAGTTCCACGAGGCGGGCCACGGCCTTGATGGTGTCGTTGTCGAAGCGCAGGGTCTTCATCCGCTTCGTCGTCAGTTTGGCCCCCACCATGTCGTGGTGGCGGAAGCTGACCGCACCGCCCGGTTCGAACCGGCGCGTAGCCGGCTTCCCGACGTCGTGCATCAGAGCCGCAAACCGCAGGACAAAGTCCGGGCCGGGGACGGCGCCGTCGGAATCTGTCTCCAGGGCGGCCGCCTGCTCGAGGACCTGGAGGGAGTGCTGGTAGACGTCCTTGTGGCGGTGGTGCTCGTCAGATTCCAGCCTGAGCGCGGACACCTCGGGCAGCACGAACTCCGCCAGGCCGGTGTCCACCAGCAGGTCGATGCCCACACGGGGGTGCCGCCCGCAGACGAGTTTGACCAGCTCGTCACGGACGCGTTCAGCCGAGATGATGCTGATTCGCTCGGCCATCCGGGTCATGGCAACCCGGACGTCGTCCCGTACAGCCACGCCCAGCTGCGAGGCAAATCTCGCTGCCCGCATCATCCGCAGCGGATCGTCGGAAAAAGACGCCTCGGGAGCGCCCGGCGTGGCCAGCACGGAGGCGTGCAGGTCGCGGACTCCGCCGAAGGGATCCACCAGTTCCATCGAGGGCAGCCGCAGGGCCATGGCGTTGATGGTGAAGTCGCGGCGCAGCAGGTCATCGGTGAGGGAGGAACCGAAGGCCACGACGGGCTTCCGGGACTCGGGGTCGTACGCTTCGGCACGGTAGGTGGTGATTTCAATCTGGAAGCCGGCCTTGCGCATGCCGATCGTTCCGAAGGCGCGGCCGATCTCCCAGAAGTTGTCCGCCCACTTCTTGATCAGCGCCACGGTCTGGTCCGGCGTCGCATCCGTCGTGAAATCGAGGTCGGGGGAGGTGCGGCCCAGGAAGAGGTCCCGGACCGGGCCGCCGACGAGCGACAGCTCATGACCGGCATCCACGAACCGCTGACCGAGCTCCAGGACCACCGGGTCCACCTGGAAGTCAACGGTGTGAAGATCAGTCTTTTGATGTGCGTGCGCCATAGTTACTTAAGCTTGTCAGAAAACCAAGCCCCACCGCACCAAATCACGTCATTGTGCGACGGCGCCGGCGAAGCCCGTTACATGCAGTCCACCTGCAAGCCATGTCCCGGTCATCACGGCGGGGCAAGAGTCGTTAGAGTGGACTCCATGGCCCATCCAGTACCGAGCGCTCCCGGCAGGAGGACGAACCCACCGTTGCCATCGGCAATCGGTGCCCACGTCGCGCCTGCACCGCACTCGGCCCCGGCCTCGCTCCCCACCGTTGAGGAGGTCTCGGCCGGCGGCGTCGTGGTGGACACGTCCGACGACGAACTGAGGGTTGCGATTATTGCCCGCCTTAACAGGGGCGGACGGCTGGAGTGGTGCCTGCCGAAGGGTCATCCTGAAGGCCGGGAGAACAACGAGGAAGCCGCGGTCCGTGAGATTGCCGAGGAAACCGGTATCGACGGTGACATCCTTGCCCCGCTGGGCAGCATCGATTACTGGTTTACCGTCAGCGGGCACCGCGTCCACAAGACAGTGCACCACTACCTGCTGCGCGCCACCGGCGGTGAACTCACCATCGAAAACGATCCTGACAAGGAAGCGGTTGATGTTGCCTGGGTTCCCATCCACGAGCTTGCCCGCAAGCTTTCGTTCCCCAATGAACGCCGCATCGCCGACCTGGCACGCGAAGTCCTTCCCGAGCACCTCTGACCGTCCGGCAATGTCCGCCGGATACCCCTTTGTGTGCCGCAATATCAGCACCCGGGTGAGACGATGAAGACGATGTCAGCAGCCAGTCCGTCCTCCGACCAGCCCCCGCAGCCGGACGAAACACCGCCAGGTGTGACGCCCGCCAGCGAGTCAGCCTCCAGTGCCGCGCAGCCCGGCGAGGCCCGTTCCAGCGCCATCATGGCAGCAGGAACCCTCGTTTCGCGCTTCCTGGGGTTCGGCAAGACCTGGATGCTCGGCGCCGCCCTCGGCCTGGGCTCCACCGTCACTGACACTTTCATCAACGCCAACAACCTGCCCAACCTCATCTTCTTGCTGGTGGCTGGCGGCGTGTTCAATGCCGTGCTGGTGCCCCAGATCATCAAAGCGAGCAAGGCCCCCGACAGGGGAGCGGACTACATCAGCCGGCTGCTCACGCTGGCCGTCCTGGTGCTGATGTCCCTGACCCTGCTCGTCACGCTGTTTGCTCCCGCCGTCATTGAACTCACCACGCAGGGCTACTCGCCGCAGCAAAAGTCGCTGGCCGTTGCCTTCGCCTTCTGGTGCCTGCCGCAGATTTTCTTCTACGGCCTGTATGCCCTGCTCACCCAGGTCCTCAACGCCAATGGCGCGTTCGGACCTGCCATGTGGGCGCCCATTTTGAACAACATCGTGGCCATCGCGGGCCTCGGCATGTTCATCTGGGTCTTCGGCGCCAACGAAGCAAATCCGCATTCACTGGACAACTGGGGCGCGTCGCAGACGTTTTTTGTCGCTGGTTTCTCCACGATCGGCGTGGTTGCCCAGACCGCCATTCTGCTGATTCCCGTCTTCCGGCTGAAGCTGGGGCTGCGTCCGCGGTTCGGCTGGCGCGGCGTGGGACTCGGCCACGCCGCAAGACTGAGCGTGTGGACGCTCCTGACGGCCGCCGTCGGGCAGTTGGCGTTCCTTTATGTCATGCGCATCGCCACCATTCCCGGTACCGAGCGGCTTCGCCTCGAGAAAGCGGGCGACGACGGCGCCGCCGCCATGCTGCCCGGCAACGCCGTGCTCGAGGTGGCCAGCCAGCTGTACCTGCTGCCGCACTCGATCATCGCGCTCTCCCTGGCCACCGTGCTGTTCAACCGGATGACCCGGGCCTCCCAGGATGGGAACCGCGCACAACTCCGCGAAGCCCTGTCCCACGGCCTGCGGACCATGGCCGTGGCTACAGTTTTCGGAGCTTTGGCGCTTTTCGCCCTGGCGGGTCCGCTGGGCATGTTTTTCTCCGGCGGGCGCCCCACGGACGGCATCCTGCTTGCGCAGACCCTCACCATTCTGGCGCTCAGCACCCCGTTCATGAGTGCCAACTTCATGATGTCCCGGGTCTTTTACGCCAACGAGGACGCACGCACGCCGTTCTACATCCAGCTGGTGCTGGCCCTGGTTAATGTTGTGGCCGCGTTCTTCATCCAGTTCCTGCCGTTCGACCAGATCATTTTCGCCATCGCCGTCCTGTACACGGGAGGGAACATCCTCTCGGTGGTCGTCTCCGCCATCTTCCTCCGCCGGCTGCTGGGACACCTGGACGGTCCGCGGATCATCAACTCGTACATCCACATGGGCTATGCGGCCCTCGGCTCAGCCGTTGCCGGTGCGGGGGCGCTGTGGCTCATGGGCAGCTACAGCCCGGTCGGCTTCGCCTGGAGCAGCCGGCCCGCTGCCTTGGTGACCATCGTCGTCGTCGGCCCCGTGATGCTCGCCGCGTACCTGGTTCTGCTGAAGCTGTTCCGGGTCACGGAGCTGCGCGACCTGCTGCGGCCGTTGCTGGGGCGGCTGGGCCGCGGTTCCGGCGCAGCGGCAGCTGCTCCGTCTGCCCCTGCCTCCGCCGGGGCTTCGGTTGCCGGAGCATCCGCCGGCACTGCATCGCGGCGGCGTCCGACGCCGGAACGCGCCACGGTCTCGTCGGACACCGGCCTGATTCCCAGGATTTCCGGCGAGTTCGATTCTGCCTCCTTCCGCGCCGGGCCTGCGCCCCAGCCGGAACCGGAAGATTACGACGGCGCCACCTACCTCCCCGAGGAGGACGTCCCCGGGACGGCCCGAGGGAACGGCTTGCGCGGGGAGATTCCGCTTCCGGGCCGCCGGACCTTCCAGGGGACCCCCGGCCAGAACCCGCATTTCCCGTCGCGGCGGCGGAGGAAAAAGTAGCCCGGACGGGGGCCGGCCAGCCCCGTCTTCCGCGGCCGTTGCACAGCATCGGCTAGGATCGAGGGGAACAAGGGTAGTTGCAGGCCAAGGGGTCCGCCGGCGCGCCGGAGGCCTTCGGTGGCGTTGCATCGCCAGGGCCAGAAGCAATTCCCGGACAGGCTAGGAGGAACACGTGTCCCACCCGATCGATGTCGGATCAGTACTTGGCGGCCGCTACAAGGTCACGGCCACAGTGCTGAGTTCGCATGACCAGGATCTGGTGCTGGACGGTGTGGACCAGGTGCTTAACCGCCCGGTCAGCATCCTGGTGGCCGGCCCGTACAACGCAGACCAGGTAGCCCAGAGCGCCCGCGAAGTGGCGACGGGGGAGCGCCCCGGGAACGTGCAGATCCTGGACCTTGGAGTCAGCGATGCCACGACGTATCTGATCACCAACCACACCTCGGCCGCTGACCTGCTGGACCTTGTGGTTGCGTCCAACCCGCCCTATGTCGAGCCGTTCTTCACGGACACCCTGGGCAGCGAGATCTTCGGCCAGGCCCGCTCCCACGAACCCGAAGCCTACGACGAAGACGACGAGGTCGAAGCCGGGTACATCAACTACAACGAAAATCAGCCGGGCGGGCAGTACCCCGCCACCGCGCCTGCGCCAGCCGCCAGCCGGTCCGGCCACTCCAGCCATTCCAGCCACGGGGCAGCAGCTCCGCAGGGGCACGGACAGCAAGCGCCTGCCCAGGCACCCACAGCACCGGTGCGGAAGGCTCCCGTCGTGCCGCCGCTCCCAGCAGCCCGTCCCGCCGCGCGTGCCGGTGC
Organism: Arthrobacter globiformis NBRC 12137; assembly: GCF_000238915.1. Taxonomy (GTDB): domain Bacteria; phylum Actinomycetota; class Actinomycetes; order Actinomycetales; family Micrococcaceae; genus Arthrobacter; species Arthrobacter globiformis. Next base: position 38,190 of record NZ_BAEG01000037.1, read on the forward strand.
CGCAGGTGCCGCCGCCGCCGGTGCCGCCGCGACCGGTTCGCGGAGCGACCGGCAGGGCATCCCGGAGACTACTGCGCCGCAGCCGATCCAGCCGGATAGGGGCTATGAGCAGGACGCCACGCAGCACGACAACGTTGAGCAGGCACTTCTGCAGCGCGACAACAACCGCTCCGGGAACGCCGCACGAGGTGCCGCCGGCGCAGGTGCAGCGGCCGCCGGAGCCGCCGCTGCTTCTGGTGACGGGCACAACTCATCCAAGGTGTCGCTGTGGTCCGAAAACGACTATGACTACGTCCCCGAAGACGAGTACGACGACGAGGGCAGCAACGCGCACGAACAGGACCGCCGTGCGGGGAACTTCCCTGACGTCGCCCGAACCGGTACCGCTCCGGCTGCCGATTATTACGACGATGAAGACGACGAGCCACAGAAGGAGCCGCGTTCCATGCGGTGGCTCGTCGGTGGCCTTCTTGCGGCCGTCCTGATTGTCGGACTCATCTTCGCCGTAACCAACCTCGGCAGCCTCTTCAAGAGCGCACCGCAAACGGAAGCGACCCCCGGAGCCACCGCACCGCCGTCGGCTGCCACGCAGCCGAGTACCGGAACGCCGGCCAAGAGCACTGCTCCGGCGGCAGGGCCGCCGGCCATCGAGGGGATCACCCGCCAGGGCAACTTTGATTTCGCTGCGACGTACGACGACGACCTCGGCAAGGCCTTCGACGGAAACGCGGCGAGCTACTGGTCGGACATGGAGTTTGCCACCGAGGACTGGGGCGGCCTTGCTCCCGAGGGTGTCCCGCTGGTGGTCAAGCTCAAGAGCTCTTCCAAGGTCTCCTCGATCACCCTGAACCAGTTGGGTGCCTCGGGCGGAAGCATCACGGTTTACACCAACGACCGCCCGGCGCTGGACGGTGCAAAGCAGGTGGGAACCAACAGCTTCACTTCGCCTGACCTCACTATGCCGCTTGCCGAACCGGTGACCGCTCAGTACGTCATTATCTCGATCAAGAACCTGCCCAAGCTTGCAGCTCCGAAGACCCGCTTTGGCTACGGCCTGCGGCTGGCGGAGATCAAGGTCCAGTAAGGGAACGCTGCCGTTCGGAAGTCACGTTCCTCCCCGGCGTAACCGGCATGCCCTCAGGTTGCCGGAGGCGGTACCCTTGTGGAAAGTCCCGTGGCGGTGTTCCCGTGCAGGCACGGGTGTTTTCGCCTGCCTCCAAATACGTTTGGAATATTCCACACTGCCAATCAGTTGTGCCATGTGGCCGGCCGGAAGGCTGGCGCATCGACAAAGGAAGAGGTTCACCGTTCAGTGAGCACCGCAGAAAACAGCGCGTCAGAAGTGCGTGATGTCATCATCGTCGGCTCCGGCCCCGCAGGCTACACGGCCGCCGTGTACACGGCCCGCGCCAACCTGAAGCCGCTGCTGCTGGCTGGCTCCGTTACTGCGGGCGGTGAGCTCATGAACACCACGGATGTCGAGAACTACCCGGGCTTCCCCGAGGGCATCATGGGTCCGGACCTGATGGAGAACTTCGAAAAGCAGGCCGCCCGCTTCGGCACCGAGATCCAGTTCGAAGACGTCACCGCCCTGGATCTCGACGGCGACATCAAGACTGTCACGATCGCGACGGGGGAGACCTTCCGCGCCCGCGCCATCATTCTTTCCACCGGTTCGGCGTACCGCGAGCTCGGCCTGGCCAACGAAAAGCGGCTCTCCGGCCACGGTGTCAGCTGGTGTGCAACCTGCGACGGTTTCTTCTTCAAGGACCAGGACATCGCAGTGATCGGCGGCGGCGACTCTGCCATGGAGGAAGCACTCTTCCTCACCAAATTCGCCAAGTCCGTCACTGTGGTGCACCGCCGCGACACGCTGAAGGCATCCAAGATCATGGGCGACCGCGCGCAGGCCCACGAGAAGATCAACTTCGTGTGGAATACCGCCGTTGAAGACGTCCTCGGTGAAGACAAGGTCACTGGCCTGAAGCTGAAGAACCTGGTCGACGGCACCGAGTCAGAACTGGCCGTGACCGGCGTCTTCGTGGCTATCGGCAACGATCCGCGCACCGAGCTCATCAAGGACAGCCTGGAGATCACGGAAGCCGGGACCATCGCCGTCGAAGGCCGCAGCTCCCGCACGAGCATCAAGGGCGTCTTCGCCGCCGGCGATGTCGTGGACCCGACCTACCGCCAGGCGATCACTGCTTCCGGCTCGGGCTGTGTCGCAGCGATCGACGTCGAGCACTACCTCGCAGACCTTCACGCCTGACCGGCGCTGAAAATCATTCGAAGAGAGAGACAAGGGTTATGAGCAACGCAAAAGATGTAACTGACGCAAGCTTCAGCACTGACGTACTCGCCGCTGACAAGCCGGTAATCGTTGACTTCTGGGCCGAATGGTGCGGTCCTTGCCGGAAGCTGGGTCCTATCCTGGATGAGATCTCGGTGGAGTACGGCGAGAAGGTCAACGTCGTGAAGGTGAATGTCGATGACAACCCGGCGATCGCCGCGGAGTACGGCATCACCTCCATTCCCGCCGTCTACCTGTTCCAGGGCGGCGAAGTGAAGAGCACGGTCATCGGTGCAAAGCCGAAGCAGTTCTTCGAGAAGGAATTCGCGGACGTTCTGTCCTAGCCGTAACAGGCCTGGATGGGAAACCTGACAGGCACCGCCGGCGTTAGGCGTGCAAAGGTGGCCATCACTCTCAGGGGAGTGGTGGCCACCTTTTTGCGTCCCTGTTGGGTATCACTCAACTGGGTCTCGCTCATTTGGGACACCTTCAACTGAGTGCCGGCGGCATCACCAGCCTCTGGACTGAGCGGGGCTTCGAGAGAGTCAAAAGGTAACCTGGTTCAATCTCTTTCTGCGGGTACATTGGCCAAGAATCATTGTGACGGTTGCAGGTCTCGATACAAGCGATTTCGACCCGTATGCCTCCATCGAACCGCTGCATTTTGCGTCGCGGCGGCGGCGGATCAGGTGCGCTCGACGCCGCGCGACGCCAGCCGGAGCCAGAAACGCATGTAGACGTACGCTGTCAATGTTTCACGTGAAACTGGCTCACTTGCGGTGGCCCGTCTAACTGGGTATACCCAGGCGACTGTTGGGACGTGGGTGGCAGCCAGGTTGACTCCGGGCACGCAGACCGTCGCGCGTACTCTTGGCCGCAGTTCTTGCCCGCACCGCCTGAGGGTTCCCTCGTCCCTGCAGCACGCGGTCTCCGCCCTCCGCTGCCCGGTAACGAGTAATGACAATTCTCGTCTATACGCGCCAAATCCCCGTGATCGGTCCCTTTCGTACAACGCCGCTCGTTACCGGGGCCTGGCACCAGGCCCGTGCTCCCATGTGTACGGTCGGGCATTGGGAGTGATTGTCGCAGTAGTCCAGCTTCCGCATGGAATCTTGTTAGCAGGCGCCGTTCCACACGGGGAGGGACCATTAGCCGACATAAGCCATTCGCCCCGCCATCACGTGCACTCCATATTTGCTGAATCAAAGTCGCGCCTCCACCTGGCCCGCGGTACGCCTCCTGGCGGAGATCTGGAATTCTCAGCGCAAACCGGTGACTGCGCTGCTACCCATGGACGCAGCATGGCGGGCTCAACGTAGCCTCCCAGGGACACCACCCATCCCGGCCCCACGTCCGACTCGATGCCTATTCCGGCATGCGCGTTTCACGTGAAACATGATCGCCGCGGGGAATTAGTCAGCCGCCTACCGCCAGTTATCGGCTCCAGCACAGGCGGCACTAGAGAATCCCGATCGATCTCCCCTAAGGGACCAGCGCCTGCCCGTGATCTGAGATCGACCCGACCCTGCACGGATGGCTCAGCACGCGAGTGCCCTGCCCGCGTCAGCTTGGAACATCCTGAAGCACCCAAACACGCCCTTCCCCAGCGTTTCCCGGCCTGGCCAAGTCGGGTCTGGCCTGGCTAACAGGGCACCCCGCCAACACCGGGCACGCGCGATACTGTTCCGTGGGCCATACTTTTGAGCTGGTAGAGGCCCAAAAATGGGCAACATTCCTGCACCCGGATCTCGGAGATTTTTCGGATTTGTGCAATCTTGGACCACGACAGGATGGGTCGCAATACAGGGCTAACAATGTATTCAGGTTGCCAACACGACATGGTGAGCCGCGAGTTATACCCAGCCGCCGTGCAAACTCGCAGACGCCCAACGTTGACTACGGTCGACGACGCCTTCAGACCGGCCCGGCGGCGCATCCGTGGTATTGCGTCTTTCGGCTACGACCACGCCTCGCCTCGTCGAATCATTGGTACACAATGCGACATTGGCACACAGTGCGCAATCGGTTCGGTCCGGATCGAGCTCGGGCACTAAAGGCCTCGGGCACTAAGGCAGAGCACGTTAGTGCACCGAACCAGCGGCCGGCCGAAGCAAGGTAGGCATCCGGAATACACGCATGGACCGCTAGATACACCGCTTCTTGGAATGCGGCTCTTTCAGGAACCGGCCTAAGCGCTTCGACTGCCCGTTCGACCCTCATTGCAGCTTGTCGGGCACGCTGCACCCACGGCCACCCGGACGAGGCGAGAGGCGTGTTCTGCAGAATGCCGCCAACTGCTGTAGTCGTCATGCTTCGCCAGTCATCCTGGCGCGCCGCCAAAGCCTTGCTGCACCGTCATTCGTGCGAAGCACCGACTGCATCTAGCCGGATCCATGCTCTTCATTTTTGAGCGCAGGAGTACATTTCGGACCGCTCGGACGTGATCGATCCGCGTCTGTGTTTCACGTGAAACAGCGCTGCAGGTCGGCGATGTGCAGGTCCAACACAAGCACGCAGGCAGCCAAGTGGCGCCCTATTCTGGAATCAAAAGAGCGGTGGTGCGCGGGTTCTTTAGGCCTCCGTTCTTAGAGCCACGCTTGGTTTCAGCTTCTGATGAGCCGCACGTGCTAACCGTCCGTTCGCGCTCCAGGGCGCTCAGGCCTGCCGGCTACTACTTACCGGACTCTGCCACCGAACGCCTCACTGAGTACGGGGCCACCGCCTGGCGAAGCCGCATTCGGATCGGCGGGGTCGGTGGCATCCTCGATCCGATGCGGCTTGGGGGAGGGACGACTGGGCTCTAGCTCAACGTTTCACGTGAAACGTGAGGACAGGACTGTGAGGCCCACGACCTGACTCCGCACAGGAAGAGACACGATGACCCGAAGCACCAGCCCGTCGGATGAGCTCACACAGGAGCTGGACGTACAACGCAGGTGCACTGAACGAAGCAGTGCTGAAGCAGGGCCGTCGCAAGCGTCCTTGGCCCAGAGAGCCGTCCAGGGCATCGCAGGTCCCCATCCATCCACGCCATCCACGTTATCCACGCGTGCGAGCATATCGCGGCACGTCCCCAGCATGATTCTCCACCGAATTCTGCCGGGCGGGTTCCGGCTCCCGCGTCACCTCATAAGATGCCTTCGTGTGGACGGGCTATTCATGGCCATAGGCCTTGGCCTTGGCCTGCTGAGACGCTGCGGACGCCAACCGCGCCATAGCCGCCGACGAGATGCGAATCAAAGCAAAGCAAGCTTTGCATTTGACGGCGATTCAGTACGCAGCCTCGATCCCGATTCGAAGCACCTGGGCGGCCCCACGACAGTCAGAGCACGTGGAGCCTCTTATGCCGGAACCTAGAGAGAACTCGACAAGTCAGGGGTGGGGCAGCAGCATCCCGGCCTCCCACTTCGTCCATGCCCTGTCGTCTCACCACCGGTGCATCGTCCGCCCGGGGCAACAGAAGCGACTGGCGGACCATGGGACTAGGCTACAGCGTCCCAGTACGTGGTCGACCGGGTAGCTGGTCGATCGAGACCCGCTACGCATAGGGCAATCTCGCGCCGATTTTCAAGACGCAGCCGAGCCCGGGGAGCACTGTACCCGTGGAACGTAAGAGCGGCGGGTACTGCCCGAGTGTCAGGGCAACACGCGATGGTCCGATTCTCTATGCAGCGCCGAATGACCGCAGCGTTGAATTCCGCCCGTCACCATTGAGGATGGCGCAGGTTGGTCGGCTCAGCGGCTGGGTTCATCGCAACTGCGCTCCGGACATCCCAGCCAATCCAGCAAGGTCCAGCGTGGTTCAAGAACGCACATCCCTCTTTGTTCCCTGGGAGCTGGATAAGTCCAGCTCCCAGCACTGGCCAACCGGCGTCGGCTCTGGGTTGCCAATTCAAAGTCGCGCGCCACCTCGCTCAAGACCGCATCAGTGGGGAACCCATCGGCATCTGGGTTCTGCCTTTGCCCCCCAAACTCGGTTAGGAACTCCGGACGAGGCTCACGGCACGACCGACGCTGAGGCCAGTTCGGTTACGTCACGTGCCGATATGGTGTGACTCACCATGACATTATTCACACCTTTATCCACAGCCTAATTCACAGGGTTATCCACAACCTCCTCACCCAGCCTGTGGATCCACCGGGCCATACGTGACTACAATCACGGATGCCTTAAGTCGTGGACGCACGAGCCACCAAATTGCGTGCACGAACCTGGCCGGCCCCCCGGGGGGATCACTCAGGCCAGTTCTGGCACCGCACGCAGGATAAACTACGGATTTAGGTGGATGATTACCCTTCGGACGCCACCTTGGGGCGCGGCGGAACGCGGCCCCAGCGTAGGCGATGCGTTTCACGTGAAACGTGCACGTCAGATGTCGATGAGGACCAACATCACCCGGGCCTAGCCGCATTGGCCGACATAGCACTGGAGCTCCGCGACCTGTGTCATATCCCCAGTTTTATCCACACAGTTATCCACAGCGTTATCCACCGGCTTATCACCAGCGAAATTAGCCCAAACGCCTGGTCCTCGAGAGGTAGTCCCGCAGCACAAACACAGGCCGAACCGGTCTCGCTCCAGGCCGATGACTTCAGTGACTGAAGAGTCGATGCCCTACCACACGGATGCCGACAACGGTGGGACGCGAGGTCAATTCTGGGTTGGTGAGGTTAGGAACTGGTGCTGCACCAGATCGGGTAGAGGCGAGCCAGATACGCCGGATTCTGCCAGGACGACCAGAATGTCGGTACTGGCCCGGGCTTCTTCACCAGCCTGAACCAAAGCCTCGGTGCACTGGCGGGAAGCCCTGATCCGCGAGATTGGACCCAGTGCTGACACGATTCCGCGATAGGGCTACCCAGTGTGGCCGGGGATAGTTGGGGGATTGCAGCGTTCTCGTCATGCCCCAGTCGGCCGTCGCTTCCCGGGAATTTCGGGTGGACCTGAGCAACATTTCTCTCGGAGGGTGCGCTGCACTTCCACGCTGCCACGGATATAGGGTTGGCTTCCACTTGGCTCTGCTGGGATGATTCACGATTCTGCGCCGGCTGCCAGCTACCAATGCAGGGAAATGAGGCCCGGCCCGTTTCACGTGAAACGTGGAACGGGCGGGGCGACGGGAGAGCGGCGCCGAGCCGCTGCAGTTGGGACGAGGCCACGTCGGCGGTAGGCGCCGCGAATCATGATGGAAGCCGGCCCGAAGATGGCCACCCTCGGATGGACGGACGCCGCGTTGCAGGGCTCGACGTAGATCGTTCATGGAAGGGCACAAGAAACCAGACGCCAGGGGATCAGCGAAGCAAGGCACGACCTGTCCTTGAAGGAGCTGTGTGCGTTGCGGTGCCCGCCCACTGGGCTGCCACAATACCCTGTCAGGCCGCGGGGAGAGGCCCGCATTCCCGGATGACCGCGAACACGGGGGATACGAATGCTGGCAGGACCTTGTGGAGCCCCTGCGGGACCCGTCCTTCGCGCCCTCAGTTATCGAGCCTGTAGCTACGAAGCGGGTCTAGGTGCGGGTGATACTCCTGCCTATCGTGGTTCCTTAGGTCCCTGTCGTTCGTTGCCAGCCGGACGCGTCTGATGACCGAGTCCGCATTCCTCTGCAGCTATGTGTCTGCGTCTCCACCCCGGGGACGCTAGGGGACGAGAGCACCTTGAGGATCCCCACGTGGCCGTTGGTACCTTGTCCACACGATACGCACGTTGGCTCCGCGCACCTGCGATCCATTGCGTAGCGGCATACCGTCATCCAATTCAGACTGCGGAACAACACTCGAAGTCAGGCGCCCGCCAAACTCAGGCCGCTCTGGCGATGGGTCCACATCTGTCGGTCGCTCGCTGGCATAACTGGGAGCATGTGGCTTCGCTTGTTTCACGTGAAACATGCGGCGCCTAGTGGCGGAGGCACGCCCACCTGTGTGGACCGTGACCACAGCCACCTCTCACACCAGACCCCGCCCCCTTCCCCGACCCCGTGTTTCACGTGAAACGAAACGGGAACATGCGATGCCATTTGGCCCGCCGGAGCATTACAGAAGCCGGCCAACGACTCATCGGACCCATGCAAAATCAAGCAATCCGAATCCACCAGACCCGGACCTGGACTCACGAGATGACGACCCTGGTGTTTGTGCAGCTGCGCCGTCGCGCGCTGTTGGCAGGCATCCTCGATTCGACGCCAGTCTCTGATGCGAATTGCGCACCCTTCCCGACGACGCATCCTACTGAACGTGCGGAGCGAAGATAGAACCGGCAGGTATTTGGCGCAATCCCCGTGGCCTGGACGCCTAAACCGGAAAAACTCACCCTCGAACTGCTGCACCGGCCACACTGGCACCAGCGAGACAGCAGCCCTTGAGGCTCTGGGAACAGTCGTTCAGGATCTGAAAGGCAGGCTAGAGCAGGCAGCTAGGGCGGAGTTTCACGTGCAACATGCATCGAGTCCCAAAGTCACTCTTGCGTCTAAACCGGCGGACATACACCACCAGACCGCACTGCGCCCAGTATCATCATGAACTGCAGGTTTGCGGGTCATGACGACGACAAAGGCACGCATGATTCCATCTCGGATCCTCCGCAACGCATAAGGCCCAAGCCCACGATGCATGTGCGGGGAGCGGAAGACCGTCGAGCCTTGACGCGTAGAGGGCACACAGGACGTGGGACGGCCGCCGGGTTGGAGCTGCTCGCTGAATGCCTGCATGGCGCTGGCCACAACCTGAACTTAACCGAGACGGCGTGAGGAGTCGCCCTAAACCAGCACAAAACGCCGGACGTCGGTCTGAACATACAAATCCGGCGCGGCGAAGCGGCCATCGCACCATCATCCGAGCGGCACCACCGGGCGTCCCACAGACCCTATAGTGCAGCGGATCGATCCCATTGGGAAGGGCATCGGGCGGTAACCACAACCCGCAAAGTGAGGAGCAGTTGACCGCATTGGCCTGGGGTTTAAGGAACGTGCCATTGCCGCACCTCTGGAGCCAGTCATTCTCGTCCCACGTGAAACGACAAGCGGCATCGAAGCAAACCGTTGAGCAGCACTGTTCGTCTGGAGGCCGGCCTCATAAACAGCCCAAGAGGGAATCAACCCACAGGGCCATCCATCCCAAACACCAGCTCCAGTAGCCCGTCAGCCGTCTTGCAATCCAACCTGGCTGCGAAGTCGTTCCCGGGGCTAGCAAGACAGTCAAAGGCATCGACTATCTTCGCCAGGGTCCGCGCGAAGGAATAGAAAAGGGCCCGTTCATTCGAACGGACCCCAATCTTCGACTAGTACCTTAGTTGTCGGCTCCCGGAGCAAGCACATCCATGATCCGGTTGAGGTCTTCAACACTTGCGAACTCGATGCTCACGCGGCCCTTGCGCGCGCCGAGCGAGATCTTCACGTTGGTGTCCAGCCTGTCCGAGAGCGAGGAGGCCAGGTAGTCCAACCGCTCGTGGCGTGCACCAGGGCGGGGGATGTTGTTCTTGGCCGGCATCACGGGTTCGCGGTGTAGCGTTACCGCTTCCTCGGTGGCACGGACCGACATGCCCTCAGCCACGATCTTCTGGGCCAGGCGTTCCATGGAGGCTGCGTCGGGAAGCGAGAGGAGGGCCCGGGCGTGGCCGGCCGAGAGCACATTGGCTGCCACGCGACGCTGGACCAGCGGGGGAAGCTTCAACAAACGCAGAGTGTTGGAGACCTGCGGGCGGGAGCGTCCGATCCGGTCAGCCAGCTGCTCGTGCGTTGTGCCAAAATCCTCAAGCAGCTGCTGGTACGCGGCAGCCTCTTCGAGCGGATTTAGCTGGCTGCGGTGGAGGTTCTCCAGAAGCGCGTCCCGGAGCAGGTCATCATCCGTCGTGTCACGGACAATCGCCGGGATCGTGGAGAGTCCGGCGGCCTGGACTGCACGCCACCGACGTTCACCCATCACCAGCTCGTACGGTTCTCCACCCTTTTCGGTTGAAGTACGCACCACAATTGGCTGGAGGACGCCTATTTCCCGAACGGAGTGAACAAGCTCCGCCATGTCGTCCTCATCGAAGACGGTTCGCGGCTGCTTGCGGTTGGGATGGATGTCAGTAACCGGGATTTCAGCGAAACGCACGCCGGGCACCTCGACGAGATCGACGCCGTTGTCGGGGACAGCAGCGGAGCCTGCCTCGTGCCGGCCGTCGGCAGCCTGGGCTGAAGCGGCGTCGTCCTGAGGCCCGTCCACGGCGGACGAGTCCGGGCGAACGGGCCCGGACTTCTTAGCGTCCTTGGCGGCTCTGGCCGCAACAGCATTCTTGACGGCATCCGCGGCGGCACCCGAAGCGCCACCGGTCCGGGAAGCGGCGGTCTTCGCCGTTGACTTGGCAGAAGAGGCCTTCACTGAATCCGAAGCGTCCTTCGCATCCGCTTCGGTCGACTCCGGAACTTCGGAAGACTCCGCAGCCTTCCGGCCGGACCGGCGAGCCGGGGCTTCGTCGGGGACAGACACGTCCGGCCCTGCCGCAGGGACGGGTTCAGCCGTCTTGCGCGCCTCCGGGAAGAAGAGATCCACAGGGCGCGACGGAGCTGCTCCGTTACCCGAAGCGCCTGCGGAAGCGGAACTTGGAATGAGTGCGCCAAGACCGCGACCGAGCCCGCGTCGCTTATCGCTCATGGATGATTCCCTCCATCGGAAGAGCCCGGCTATGCCGGGCTCCGGCTGTTGCTGTGTTTGGAAAATTCTAACGCTCAGCGATTTCCGCTGCGGCTTCCAGGTAGGACAACGCGCCGCTGGAGGATGGATCGTAGGTCATGACAGTCTGCTGGTAACTCGGCGCTTCGGAGATCCGGACGGAGCGCGGGACAACGGCGTCGAGGACCTGGTCCGGGAAGTGCTGCCGGACTTCCGCTGCGACCTGGGCGGCCAGGTTGGTCCGCCCGTCGTACATGGTCAGCAGAATCGTGGAGACCTCCAGATCCGCGTTCAGGTGCTTCTGGATCATCTCGATGTTCTTCAGCAGCTGGCTCAGGCCCTCGAGTGCGTAGTATTCGCACTGGATGGGGATGAGCACTTCGCCGGCCGCGCAGAAGGCGTTGACCGTCAGCAGTCCCAGGCTGGGCGGGCAGTCAATGAAGATGTAGTCGAGCCGCTGCTCGCCCTTCTTCTGCCGGGCTTTGGCATAGACGTCGATAGCGCGGCGGAGGCGCTGTTCCCGTGCCACCAGCGAGACCAGTTCGATCTCGGCGCCGGCCAAGTGGATGGTGGCCGGCGCGCAAATGAGGTTGCTGATGTCCGGGCACTGTGCCACTACATCTTCAAGCGCCACATCATTGATCAGCACGTCATAGATGCTGTCGACGTCGGCATGGTGCTCAATGCCCAGAGCCGTGGACGCGTTGCCCTGCGGGTCGATGTCGATGACCAGCACGTTCAGGCCGGCCGCTGCCAGCGCCGCAGCGATGTTCACAGTGGTTGTGGTTTTACCCACGCCACCCTTTTGGTTTGAAACTGTGAAGATCCGCGTCTTCTCCGGTTTCGGCAGGTTACGGCCGAGGAGCCGCTCCCGACGCCGGTTCTCGTGCGCGAGTTCCCGGGCGATGGGGCTTGAGTCATCCAGTGTGTCCAACACGTTCCCGCGGGCCGCAGTTTCACGTGAAACCTTGGCAGCTCCCGCGCCAGCAACCGGATTGAATTGATTTGCCGTTGTAGCGACCGGTGATACGCCAAAGGCACGCGCCGACCCCAGGGACACGAACGGGGGAATCCGCTGCGTGGAGGTTTCGCTACTGGTCACTGGGACACACTCACTCTCGTTCGGCTTTCACTGCCGTTCTCTAGCCTAACCGCTACACCCTAAGGACCCGCGGCACCTTGCGGGGCTAGGCGCTCTTTTGGGTCTTCTTAACTACGATCCGCACCACCGTGGTAGGTTCCTCGAGCAGGTCCTGGCCCACGGTGACCACCGAGGTCTCCACGCCGCCAAGCTTGCGGATGGCCTTGGCTGCCTTTTCGATCTCCTCGCCGGCACTGCGGCCCTTGATGGCCACGACTTCACCTTCACCGCCGAGCAGCGGAATGGTGAGGCCTGCAAGGTTGCTCAGTGCGGACACTGCCCGGGCCGTTACGACGTCGGCCGTCACCATGCCAACGGCAAGTTCGGCGCGCGTGCGCATAACCGTGACGTTGCCCAACCCCAGATCGTCAACCACTTCCTGCAGCCAGATCACCCGGCGTTCCAGCGGTTCGATGAGGGTCAGCTCGAGGTCAGGACGGGCAATGGCCAGGCAGAGGCCCGGAAGGCCGGCGCCGCTTCCGACGTCGGCCACGTGGCTTCCCTGCGGAATTTCACTTTCGATCACCGCGCAGTTCAGGACATGGCGTCCCCAGAGCCTGGGGATTTCCCGCGGACCAATCAGTCCGCGCTCGGTCCCGGACGTCGCCAGGTGTTCGACATACCGTTCAGCCAGGCCCAGGCGGTCGCCGAAGATCTTCTCCGCCGCCAGGCGCTCGGCAGCCGTCATTTCAACCATCAGTACGTCAGCCAACGGTTCAGTCGGCGGAAACGACGATGTGCCGGCCCGCACCCTCGCCCTCGGACTCGCTGACGAATCCAAGGTCGGCGACGGCGTCGTGGACGATCTTCCGCTCGTAGGCACTCATGGGCTCCAGCGCCACGGCCTCGCCGTTTTCCTTGACGCTGGCAACGGCGTCCTCGGCGATTTTCTGCAGGTGGCCAGCGCGTTCCTTGCGGTAGCCGTTGATGTCGAGCACCAGGCGAGAGCGGTTTTCCGTCGCGGAAAGAACGGAGAGCCGGGTCAGTTCCTGCAGGGCTTCCAGCACCTCGCCGTCGCGTCCCACGAGGCTTTCGAGCCCGGCGGATTCTTCCTCGGTCACGATCGAGATGTAGGTGCGTCCGTTCCGGACCTCAATGTCGATGTCGCCGTCGATATCGGCAATGTCCAGCAGTTCCTCAAGGTAGTCGGCGGCCACGTCGCCCTCTTCTTCCAGGCGGCTTGCCGACGTGCCCTTGCCCGCGTTCACGGTGCCGGCAACGGAGTCCTGGTCTTCGCTGGCCTCAGCGGAAAGTGCGTGTTCAGAGCTCTCAACAGACATTACTTCTTCTTCCTGTTCTTACGTTGTGGCTGAGTGCGCTGCGTCCGGGCCTGCGCAACCGCAGCGGCGGCAGCTGCTTCCGCTTCGGCGTCGACCTTCTTGCCGCCGAGGATGGGGAGGGCCGGAAGGCCCTTGGCGGCACGGCGCTCGGCGAGGGCCTTGGCGGCGGGGGATCCCGGCGTCGGCATCCGGCGAATGACAAAGAACTGCTGGCCCATGGTCCACAGGTTGGTGGTGGTCCAGTAGATCAGGACACCGATGGGGAAGTTAATGCCGCCCACACCGAAAACGATGGGCAGGATGTACAGCATCATCTTCTGCTGGCGCATGAAAGGGCTGGCCATGGCCTCTTCTGACATGTTCTTGGCCATGATCTGCTTCTGGGTGATGAACTGGGACGCCGTCATCGCCAGGATCATCAGAATGGACAGGACCCACACGGCCACCTCGTTGCCGCCCGGGGGCGTGCCGTGGAGCAGGGTCGCAGACAGCGGGGCGCCGAAAATGCTGGACTTGTCGAACTGCTGGACCTGGTTCGCGCTCATGGCACCAATGCCCTGACCGCTGGAGCTGGCATTCGAAACGCCGGACAGCACCTGGAACAGTGCAAAGAAGAACGGCATCTGAATCAGCATCGGCAGGCAGGCCGAGAACGGGTTGGTCCCGTGCTTCTTGTACATGGCCATCTGCTCCTGCGCCATGGCCTGGCGGGAGAGCTGGTCGGTCTTGCCCTTGTACTTGTCCTGCAGCTTCTTCAGGTCCGGCTGCAGCAGCTGCATGCCGCGCTGGGCCTTGATCTGCTTTACGAACACGGGGATCAGGGCGGCCCGGATCACGAGCACGAGCCCGATGATGGACAGGGTCCAGGTCCAGCCGGAGGCCGCAGGCAGCCCGATGGCAGTCAGGCCCTCATGGAAGCCCACCATGATGATGGACACAAGCCACTTGAACGGAAACATGATTGTTTCAAAGAAGTCCATACGATATCCCTATTCGTCAGGCCGCAGTGCGGCCTTCTCCATCAGTCTGAGCAGCCAGGTACTTGTCCGGGTTATTCAGCACAACAATTCTGGGGGTCCGGTTTTCAGGCCATTCCCGGTGGCCGGCGGGGACATGGTCCACGCCACCGGCGTTCCACGGATGGCAGCGTGCCAGGCGCCTGGCCGCCAGCCAGCTGCCTTTAACGGCGCCGTGGACTGTGACTGCTTCAAGCGCGTAGGCCGAGCAGGAGGGAAAGAAGCGGCAGACCTGGCCGTACAAGGGCGAAACCACCTTGCGGTAGGCCAGAAGCAGAAGAATGAGGATATTGCGGGGCAGGTTCCAGATGAAGCTGCCAGCGGCCGCTGCTGCGGACTTGGGGGAATGGACGACGGCGGCAGTCGGGTCAAGCACGCTGTGTCCCTTCCTGTGTTGTTGCGTCCGTTGGCGTTCCAGCTGGCCGTTTTCCGGTCACCGCCGGAAGGCGGCCAGCCAGCCGCCTCATGGTGTTTTCCAAGGCGGCGTTGTAATCCGCCAGGAGTTCATCCCAGCTGGCTGTTGCGGAGGCGGGCAAAGCACGCACCACAATAGCGAATCCGGTGCCGTACTCGTGCAGCGAGACAGCGCCGGCTTCTCTAAGTCTCCTCTTAACGAGGTTCCTGGCAACAGCGTTCCCGACAGCCTTGGAAACGATGAACCCGATGCGGCTGGGCTCGTCCGCTCCAATAGTTGCCGTATATAACACTACGTTCCGGCGTCCATTGCGGACGCCGGAACGTACAGTTGTTGAAAAATCGGTTGAAGTCCTCAGGCGGTTCCTGGTGGCAAGCACCGCTAATCTCGCAGAAGGAAGAAGACCGACAAGTCAGTATTTAGGCCGACAGTTCGGTGCGGCCCTTGCCACGGCGGGCGGCCAGAATGGCACGGCCGGCACGGGTGCGCATACGAAGGCGGAAGCCGTGCTTCTTGGCCCGACGGCGGTTATTCGGCTGAAAAGTCCGCTTGCTCACGTTAGTTACTCCAGTGGATCAAAGGTGCGCCCACCCGATCAGTAAGGGGAAGAACTGGCCGACGCTAAGTTTTGTATGTGTCTGCTTCCCCTGAATTTCCCGGAACACACGGAGTGTCCGGAAGTCCAAAATAGGGTCAGAAAGCAGGCACAAAGGACTCCACAACGTTAGGGCAAAACGCCGCCGGGAGTCAAACCAGCAGGCTGCCCGGCGTGTTTCCCCAGCTGTGGCTAACGGCGTGCAGAACCTGTGGATGAAGCGGCTCACAACCGCTGTTTTCGAACCACAACGGTGTAATTATCCACAAGGCACTTCCCAGCTATCTTCTAGGCTTTTCATCCCCTAGAGTGTCTCAGTAGCCGATTATCCACGGACTGTGCATAACCCTGTGGATTAAGCCGGGCCAGCACCCTGGTTCCAGGCTTGCGGCTGCATGTAATGCAGGCAGCAAGCTTTGAGGAACCAAATTTGATGACAGTAGACGAAGCCAACCACGCCAACACTGTCGGAAGTTCCTGGCGGCGCGTGGTGACCCTTCTCGAACAGGACGACCGCGTTTCGCCCCGGCAGCGCGGCTTTGTCATCCTCGCGCAGGCCCAGGGCCTCATCGGTTCCACCCTTCTCGTCGCAGTCCCGAACGAGCTGACCCGGGAAGTGCTCCAGACGCAGGTCAAGGACGCTCTCGATGACGCGCTCCGCAACGTCTTCTCGGATGACATCCGCTGCGCGATCGACGTGGACACCGATCTGGTGCCCATCCACGAGGAGCCGGAACCCGCCGTCGAGCTTTCCCTCGCAAACGATCCGTCCATTGAGCAGAAGCCGCAGCCCATGCTGCCGAGCACCTCACACGAATTCGGCCGCCTCAACCCCAAGTACGTTTTCGACACCTTCGTGATCGGATCCTCCAACCGGTTTGCCCATGCCGCCGCCGTCGCCGTGGCGGAAGCCCCTGCCAAGGCGTACAACCCGCTGTTCATTTACGGTGACTCCGGCCTGGGCAAAACGCACCTGCTGCACGCCATCGGCCACTACGCCCGCCGCCTGTACAGCGGGATCCGCGTCAGGTACGTCAACTCCGAGGAATTCACCAACGACTTCATCAACTCGATCCGTGACGATGAAGGCGCCAGCTTCAAGACGACGTACCGCAACGTCGACGTCCTGCTGATCGACGACATCCAGTTCCTGGCCGGCAAGGACCGGACGCTGGAGGAGTTCTTCCACACATTCAACTCGCTGCACAACAACAACAAGCAGGTGGTCATCACCTCGGACCAGCCGCCCAAGCTGCTGGCAGGCTTCGAGGACCGGATGAAATCCCGCTTCGAGTGGGGTCTGCTGACGGACATCCAGCCGCCTGAACTGGAAACCCGCATCGCCATCCTCCGGAAGAAGGCGCTCAGCGAAGGCCTCTCCGCGCCGGATGACGCGCTGGAGTACATCGCTTCGAAGATCGCCAGCAACATCCGCGAGCTCGAAGGCGCCCTCATCCGGGTGACGGCATTCGCCAGCCTCAACCGCCAGCCGGTGGATGTGGCCCTCGCAGAGATGGTGCTCAAGGACCTCATCACCGACGACGGCGCCCAGGAAATCACGTCGGGCCAGATCCTGCAGCAGACGGCCGACTACTTCAAGCTCAGCATGGAGGAGCTCTGCAGCAAGTCCCGGACCCGGACGCTGGTGACCGCGCGGCAGATCGCCATGTACCTGTGCCGCGAGCTGACCGACATGTCACTGCCCAAGATCGGCCAGGAGCTCGGCGGCCGCGACCACACCACCGTGATCCACGCTGACCGCAAAATCCGTGAGCTCATGGCTGAGCGGCGTGTGATTTACAACCAGGTTACTGAGCTCACCAACCGCATCAAGCAGCAGCAGCGCGACTCCTGATCCGAGGTTCTTAACCTTATTAACAGGCGCGTGTGGATAACCCTGTGGACAGTTAAGGGGACAACCGCGGTTAATGGGCTTAAAACCCTTAAGCCGTCTGTGGATCACCGCAACCGGCCAAAAATGTTGTCCCCATCCACAGCCTGTTTAAAACGTGCCGAACCCACAGTCCATGAACAGGGCTTAACCGCGGATCTGCACCGCGAAACCGGGTTATCCACAGTTTCCACAGCAGTTATTAACACTACTAATCCCAAAAAATTGAAGTCCCTCAAACAACAATCTCCATCCCCGACCTCCCCGCACCGGCCAAAGCACCGGCCACTTGGCCGCCGGCAGAGCCGGCGTCACTGGCGGGGATGGGGAAATCCTTGTAGTTCCGGCTAAGCTGTCTGCAGCGCTCCCATCCCTGGGTTTGTTTGCGGTCGGCCATGCGTGGACCATGCAGGTCAAGGGCTTTGGGGGCAACGGTCTTATGGGCTCCTTGCGAGTTCCCGTTCAGAAAATGGCAGCAGCAATGAAAGGCGGCACCCTTCCGTGAAGTTCAGAGTCGAACGGGACGTCCTGGCAGAAGCCGTCACATGGACAGCCCGGTCGTTGTCTCCGCGGCCGCCCGTACCCGTGCTCTCCGGCCTCCTTCTCAAGGCCGAATCCGGGACAGTCAGCCTGTCCAGCTTCGATTACGAGACCTCCGCTAGGCTTGAAATTCCTGCCGACATCAGGGAGGAAGGCACCATCCTGGTCTCCGGCCGCCTCCTGGCGGACATCTGCCGCAGCCTGCCCTCAGCGCCGGTGGACATCGAAACCGACGGCAACAAAGTGACGCTCACCTGCCGCCGAAGCAGCTTCCACCTGGCAACCATGCCCGAGGCCGAGTACCCGCCGTTGCCTGCCCTGCCCACCATCACCGGAACCGTCGCAGGTGACGCGTTCGCCCAGGCCGTCTCCCAGGTGATCATCGCCGCGAGCAAGGACGACACCCTTCCGATCCTCACTGGCGTGCGGATGGAGATCGAGGACGACCTCATCACCCTCCTGGCCACGGACCGTTACCGGCTCGCCATGCGGGAAGTTCCCTGGAAGCCCGTCACACCGGGCATCTCCACCAGTGCCCTGGTCAAAGCCAAGACGCTGAACGAGGTTGCCAAGACTTTGGGCGGCAGCGGTGACATCAACCTCGCCATTGCCGACGACGACAGCCGCCTTATCGGCTTTGAGAGCGGCGGCCGCACCACCACGTCGCTGCTGGTCGACGGCGATTACCCCAAGATCCGCTCGCTGTTCCCGGATTCCACGCCGATTCACGCCACCGTGCAGACCCAGGAGCTCGTCGAGGCCGTCCGGCGCGTCTCGCTCGTGGCGGAACGCAACACCCCGGTCCGGCTCGCGTTCACCCAGGGCCAGCTGCACCTCGACGCCGGCACCGGCGAGGACGCCCAGGCCTCCGAAGAGCTCGAAGCACAGCTGTCCGGCGAAGACATCACCGTTGCCTTCAACCCGCACTACCTGGTTGAAGGCCTCAGCGTCATTGAAACCAAGTTTGTGCGCTTTTCCTTCACCACGGCACCGAAGCCCGCCATGATCACAGCGCAGAACGACATCGAGGGCGAAGACCAGGACGACTACCGCTACCTCGTGATGCCGGTGCGCCTCCCCAACTAACCCACACCCAACTAGGTAGCAGCTGAGGGGCTTCCCAGCGTTCAGAACGCCCTGAGCTGCTACCTAGTTGGGTGGACCGCCCATCCCTAACCATCCGCGCAGAAAAGAGTTCACACGGTGCATATCGGACTGATCGGCCTTGGAAAAATGGGTTTCAACATGCGCGAACGGCTGCGCAAAGGCGGGATCGAAGTCACTGGCTTCGACCGCAACCCCGAGGTTACCGATGTCGCCACCACGGACGAACTCATCGCCGCCCTTCCTGCGCCCCGCCTCATCTGGGTTATGGTTCCTTCCGGTGAAATCACCGACGCCGTCATCACCGAGCTCGGTGCCAAACTGGAGCCCGGCGACATGGTGATCGACGGCGGCAACTCCCGCTTCACCGAGGACCAGAAGCACGCCGCGGCCCTGGCCGAAAAGGGAATCCGCTTCGCTGACTGCGGCGTCTCCGGCGGAGTCTGGGGCCTTCAGAACGGCTACGGGCTCATGGCCGGGGGCGACGCCGAGGACATCGAGCGCGCCCTTCCCGTCTTTGATGCGCTCCGACCCGAAGGCGACCGCGCGGACAGCTTCGTCCACGTGGGCGGCGTCGGCGCAGGCCACTACGCCAAGATGGTGCACAACGGCATCGAGTACGGCCTGATGCAGGCTTATGCGGAAGGCTACGAACTCCTCGCCGCCAAGGAAATCGTTACGGACCTCCCGGGAACCTTCCGGGCCTGGCAGAAGGGAACCGTCGTCCGGTCCTGGCTGCTGGACCTCATGGTGAAGGCCCTGGACGAGGATCCCGGACTGGCCTCGATCGACGACTACGTCGAGGACTCCGGTGAAGGCCGCTGGACCGTGGAAGAGGCCATCGCCAATGCCGTGCCGGCCCCCGCCATTACCGCAGCACTCTTTGCCCGTTTCGCCTCCCGCGAGGACAACTCGCCGGCGATGAAAATGGTGTCCGCGCTGCGCCACCAGTTCGGCGGACATGCCACCCGTCCGGCCAAGTAAGTCTGTGTCCGGGTTCCGGCCGTCTTCCGGACCGGCGGTTCCCAAGAATTCGAAGATCGCGTGTACCTAGAACACCTGTCCCTGACCGACTTCCGCAGTTACGCCCAGGTTGATCTCCGGTTTGACCCGGGCGTCACGGTTCTGGTCGGCTCCAACGGAATCGGCAAGACCAACCTGATGGAAGCCATCGGCTACCTGGCAACCCTCAGCTCACACCGGGTCAGTGCCGACGGCCCGTTGCTCCGCTTCGGAACCGACCGCGCCCTGATCCGGGCAAAGCTGGTCCGGGGCGAACAGTCCACCATCCTGGAGCTGGAGATCAACGGCGGCCGGGCAAACCGGGGCCGCATCAACCGCAGCAACCCCGTCCGGGCGCGCGATCTGCTGGGCATCTGCCACACGGTCCTGTTCGCTCCGGAGGACCTGGCGCTGGTCAAAGGCGATCCCTCGAACCGCCGCCGCTTCCTGGACGAGCTCCTGGTGAGCCTGGTTCCCCGGCACGCCGCCACCCGCAGCGACTATGACCGCGTGCTTAAACAGCGGAACGCACTGCTGAAGTCCGCACGGGCCGGAAAGTTCACCGCCGGCCACGAAGCCACCCTCGATGTCTGGGACCAGCACATGGCTCGCGCCGGAGCGGAGCTGCTCCATGCCAGGCTGGAACTCGTAGAGCGCCTGCGGCCGCACCTCAACAGTGCCTATGCCCAACTCACCGATGGCTCCAAGGCCGCGGATGCGGTCTACCGCTCAACTCTGCAGAACATGATGGACGACGACGGCGAGCCGGCCGGCGCTTCGACCGCACCGTCAGAGCCGGGACAGCAGGCGGAGGATCTCCGCCTGCTGTCCGTGGATGACCTTGCCGAACGCTACGTGCAGGCCTTCGCGGCGTCCCGCCGCAAGGAACTCGAACGCGGCATCTCGCTGGTGGGTCCGCACCGGGACGAGCTGGAACTGGTGCTGGGGCAGGCCCCGGCCAAGGGCTACGCCTCGCACGGTGAAACGTGGTCCATGTGCCTGTCCCTGCGGCTGGCGTCCTACTACGTCATGCTCGACGACGCCCGCACCGGAGGATCGGCGCCGATCCTCATCCTGGACGACGTTTTCGCCGAACTTGATGTCCAGCGGCGGCGTAAACTGGCCGCAATAGTTGCCGGCGCCGAGCAGGTGCTGGTGACCGCCGCCGTCGACGCCGATATTCCGGACGAGCTTGCGGGCCGGCGGGTGAAGGTAATCCCGGGAGGAATCGATGAACAGGGATAAGGACGGCGGCCTGCAGCCAGGCCGCGATCCCGATGAAATCGATGCCGCCCAGGCTGCGCTGAACAGGATGCGTGAAGCAGCGGCCGCCCGTGGAGAGGTCCGTCGCAAGGCGCCGCGGGCAGGCGCCAGCCAAAAACCGCGCACCGCAGCCCAGGGAACGCGGGGCTTCAGCCAGTTCCACTCCACCGGACGCGACCCCCTGGGACTGGGTAAAGTCGTGGGCCGGCTGGTCGCCGAGCGAGGCTGGACCTCCCCGGTGGCCGTCGGATCGGTCATGGCCGAGTGGCCGGCGCTCGTGGGCCCTGAAATCGCAGCCCACTGCACGCCGGAAAGCTTCACCGACACCACCCTTCATGTCCGGTGCGACTCCACGGCCTGGGCCACGCAGCTGCGGCTGCTCAGCATAAGCCTGCTCGAAAAGTTCCGCACCGAACTCGGTGACGGCGTGGTCACCAGCATCCAGGTGCTGGGCCCGTCAGCACCCAGCTGGCGCAAGGGCGGACGCACCGTCAACGGCCGCGGGCCCAGGGACACCTACGGATAGCGGCCACAACCAGGGACTGCCGGGAGTGAATCCGCCGGGTGCGGCTCCTTCCGATTCTGGCTTCCGGGAACAAAGCCCAAACGGCGTGCAGGGCGCTCAAACCGCCGTCGGCCGTATAGGAGTCCAAAAAGGGGACTGCTGGAGCCTTGCAGGCGGGGCCAATGGCCAGCGAGAGGCACATTGAGCCGCCTCAGCGCCCCGCCAATGCAGGGATCGACCGTGTTTCACGATAGAATTCCTCTAGATAACTGGGCGCCGGTGAAACGTTGACTGAGTCCGTTTTCCCGCGCTTTTTCCGTGCGGGGAAACGGTTCTGCGCGTCAACTCAGCAGCTGGCGCTGGCAGTGACGTGCCTTTTGGCGGACGCCCTTTTTCCCGGCGGACGGCGGAGGCCGGCCATCATCGAACATAGAGGAGTCGAAAGCGCCTGTGGCTAACGACAATGCAGATATCGAGGCAGTGGAGCCTATAACGGAGGATGCCCGGACGTCCGGCGCCCCGGCTGAGGCTGCCACACCGCGGGAGTACGGCGCCAGCGACATCACCGTTCTTGAAGGACTCGAGGCCGTACGGAAACGGCCCGGCATGTACATCGGCTCCACCGGTCTGCGCGGCCTGCACCACCTGGTGTACGAAGTGGTGGACAACTCCGTGGATGAGGCCCTCGCAGGCTACTGTACGCACATCGAAGTTGTTCTGCAGGCAGACGGTGGTGTCAAGGTATCCGACGACGGCCGCGGGATTCCGGTGGACATCCACCCCACCGAGGGCAAGCCCACGGTTGAGGTGGTCATGACCATCCTGCACGCCGGCGGCAAGTTCGGCGGCGGCGGCTACGCCGTGTCCGGTGGCCTCCACGGCGTGGGCATTTCCGTGGTCAACGCCCTCTCCACCCGCGTGAACACGGAAGTCCGCAGGCAGGGCCACGTCTGGCGCATGTCCTTTGCCGACGGGGGCAAGCCGCAGGGTGCCCTGGTCCAGGGCGAGGAAACGGCCGAGACCGGAACCACCCAGACCTTCTACCCGGATCCGAGCATCTTCGAATCCACCGAGTTCGACTTCGAGACGCTCCGCGCGCGTTTCCAGCAGATGGCCTTCCTCAACAAGGGGCTGAAAATCACCCTGACGGACGAGCGCCAAACGGCTGCCGGCACGGACGACGCCGGCGACCTGGACCTTGACGGCGTGCTCACCGAGGGCGAGGTCCTCGCCGAGCACCGCACCGTGGTGTACCAGTACAACGACGGCCTCCTCGACTACGTAAAGCACCTGAACTCCAGCAAGAAGGTGGATGTTGTCCACGAGGACGTCATCGCCTTCGAGACTGAGGACACCGAGCGGCATATCGCCGTCGAAATGGCGATGCAGTGGACCACGGCGTACTCCGAAAGCGTCCACACGTACGCCAACACGATCAACACCCACGAAGGCGGCACCCACGAAGAGGGGTTCCGCGCCGCGATGACGTCGCTCATCAACCGCTATGCGCGCGAGAAGGCCATCATCAAGGAAAAAGATGAGAACCTTACCGGTGACGACATCCGCGAGGGCCTGACGGCAGTCATCTCCGTGAAGCTGTCCGAACCGCAGTTCGAGGGCCAGACCAAAACCAAGCTGGGCAACTCCGAGGTCAAGGGCTTTGTGCAGCGCGTGGTCACCGACCAGCTCGGCGACTGGCTGGAGCGCAACCCCGGCCCCGCCAAGGACGTCATCCGCAAAGCCATTTCGGCGGCCCAGGCCCGCATGGCCGCGCGCAAGGCCCGCGACAACGCGCGCCGGAAGAGCCCGCTGGAGTCCTTCGGCATGCCTGGCAAGCTCTCGGACTGCTCCTCTAAGGATCCCTCCAAGTGCGAGGTCTACCTGGTGGAGGGTGACTCGGCAGGCGGCTCGGCCAAGCGCGGGCGCAACCCCGAAACGCAGGCCATCCTTCCGCTCCGCGGCAAGATCCTGAACGTGGAGCGTGCCCGCCTGGACAAGGCCCTGGGCAACAACGAGGTGCAGTCCATGATCACAGCATTCGGGACCGGCATTGGCGAGGACTTCGACCTCAGCAAGCTGCGCTACCACAAGATCGTGCTGATGGCCGATGCCGACGTCGACGGCCAGCACATCACCACGCTGCTGATGACGCTGCTGTTCCGCTACATGCGCCCCCTGATTGAGAACGGCTACGTCTACCTCGCGCAGCCGCCGCTGTACCGGATCAAGTGGTCCAACGCACCGCATGACTACGTCTTCAGCGACCGTGAGCGCGACGCCGTCCTGGTTTCCGGTCAGGCAGCAGGCCGCCGCATTCCGAAGGAAAACGGCATCCAGCGCTACAAGGGTCTGGGCGAGATGGACTACACAGAGCTCTGGGACACCACCATGGACCCGGACCGGCGCACCCTCCTGCAGGTGACCATGGAGGACGCAGCCGCCGCAGACCAGATTTTCGCCGTGCTGATGGGCGAGGACGTCGAGTCGCGCCGAAACTTCATCCAGCAGAACGCCAAGGACGTCAGGTTCCTAGATATCTAGCGGTTTCCGCACTTGATATTCCCGAACTGACATATACCTGAAACGGAAAATACAGACTATGAGTGACGAAACACCCGAGGTCCCGGCCGAGTCTCCGGACGGCACGGAGCCGGTGCTGGAGGGCGACGTGCTGGTCGACCGCGTGGAGCAGGTGGACCTGCAGACGGAGATGCAGCGCTCCTACCTCGACTATGCGATGGCCGTTATCGTCGGCCGTGCGCTGCCGGACGTACGGGACGGGCTGAAGCCCGTCCACCGCCGCGTGCTGTATGCGATGTTCGACGGCGGCTACCGCCCGGACCGCGCCTTCAACAAGTGTGCTCGTGTGGTCGGCGAGGTCATGGGCCAGTACCACCCGCACGGTGACACGGCCATCTACGATGCGCTGGTACGCCTGATCCAGGACTGGACCATGCGGTACCCGCTGGCGCTCGGCCAGGGCAACTTCGGCTCACCCGGCAACGACGGCGCTGCGGCTCCGCGGTACACGGAAACCAAGATGGCACCGCTGGCCATGGAAATGGTCCGGGACATCGACGAGGAGACCGTCGACTTCCAGGACAACTATGACGGCAAGAACCAGGAACCCACGATCCTCCCGGCGCGGTTCCCCAACCTGCTGGTCAACGGGTCCTCAGGCATCGCCGTCGGCATGGCCACCAACATCCCGCCGCACAACCTCCGCGAAGTGGCCGACGGCGTCCAGTGGTACCTGGCCAACCCGACCGCCAGCCGCGAGCAGCTCCTCGAAGAACTGCTCAAGCGCATCAAGGGACCCGATTTCCCCACCGGCGCCACCATCCTGGGCCACAAGGGCATCGAGGACGCCTACCGCACCGGCCGCGGTTCCATCACCATGCGCGCCGTGGTCAATGTCGAGGAGCTGCAGGGACGGACCTGCCTCGTCGTCACCGAGCTGCCCTACCAGGCGAACCCGGACAACCTGGCCATCAAGATCGCCGAACTGGTCAAGGACGGCAAGGTCCAGGGCATCGCCGACCTCCGCGACGAGACGTCCGGCCGCACCGGCCAGCGCCTCGTCATCGTCCTGAAGCGCGACGCCGTCGCCAAGGTGGTGCTGAACAACCTCTACAAGCACACCCAGCTGCAGGAGAACTTCGGCGCGAACATGCTGGCGATCGTGGACGGAGTGCCGCGCACTCTCAGCCTTGACGCCTTCATCCGGCACTGGGTCACCCACCAGCTGGATGTCATCGCCCGGCGCACCCGCTACCGCCTGCGGAAGGCCGAGGAAGAAGCGCACATCCTGCGTGCGCTTCTTAAAGCCCTGGACATGCTGGACGAGGTCATCGCCCTGATCCGGGCCTCGAGCACCACTGAGGCAGCCCGGGATGGCCTCATGCAGTTGCTGGACATCGACGAGATCCAGGCCCGCGCCATCCTCGACATGCAGCTGCGCCGGCTCGCTGCCCTGGAACGCCAGAAGATCCAGGACCGCCACGCCGAACTCGAAGCGATGATCGCCGAATACAACGCGATCCTGGCTTCGGAGGAACGCCAGCGCTCGATCATCAGCGAGGAACTCGCCGAGATCGTGGCCAAGCACGGGGACGACCGCCGCACCCAGATCCTGATGGGCTACGACGGCGACATGTCCATGGAAGACCTCATTCCCGAAGAGGAAGTGGTGGTCACCATCACCCGCGGCGGCTACGTCAAGCGGACGCGGAGTGACAACTACCGTTCGCAGCAGCGCGGCGGCAAGGGCATCAAGGGTGCCCAGCTGCGCGGCGATGACGTGGTGGAGCACTTCTTCGTCACCACCACCCACCACTGGCTGCTGTTCTTCACCAACTTCGGCCGCGTGTACCGGGCCAAGGCCTACGAACTTGCCGAGGGCGGGCGCGACACCAAGGGCCAGCATGTGGCCAACCTGCTGGCCTTCCAGCCGGACGAGCACATCGCCCAGGTGCTGGACCTGAAGGACTACCAACACGCGCCCTACTTGGTGCTGGCCACCAAGCGGGGCCTGGTCAAGAAGACCCGGCTGGAGGACTACGACACCAACCGGTCCGCCGGCGTCATCGCCATCAACCTCCGGGACGAGGACGAACTGGTCTCCGCGCAGCTGGTTTCCGAGACGGATGACCTCATGCTGGTGTCCCGCAAGGGCCAGTCGATCCGGTTCACGGCCACCGATGACGCGCTGCGCCCCATGGGCCGCGCCACGTCCGGCGTGACAGGCATGAAGTTCCGCGAGGACGACGAACTGCTCGCCATGAACGTGGTGGCCGAGGGCTCCTACGTGTTCGTCGTGACCGAAGGCGGCTACGCCAAGCGCACCGCCGTCGAGGAATACCGGCTGCAGGGCCGCGGCGGCCTGGGCATCAAGGTAGCCAAGCTCGCCGAGGAACGCGGGGATCTTGTGGGTGCCCTGGTGGTCCAGGAGGAAGACGAGGTCCTGGTGGTCATGGGCGGCGGCAAGGTGGTCCGGTCATCCGTGGCCGGCGTCCCTGCCAAGGGCCGGGACACCATGGGCGTCATCTTCGCGAAGCCGGACAAGAACGACCGCATCATCGAGGTTGCCCGCAATACCGAACGCGGCCTGGAAGAGGAAGTTGAAGCCAGCGCCGAGCGCGAGTCAGAGGCCGACCACACCGATGAACCCAGTGCGTCAGAAATCTTGGCTATCGCCGCTGATGACGTAACGTTGGCTGAAGATGCCGGACCAGACGAGGAATCCGCCGAGGAGGCTTCAGGACTGGCCGATGAAGCAGAAGGAACGTCCGGCGATGCTGAGGCGAACGAAGACAACACCGGAGGTAACGAGTGAGCAATTCCGACTCATTTCCCAAGCCGAGCAGTAATGGTCCCGGCGGGATGCGTCAGCCGGCATCCGCTCCCCGGGTGAATGCCCCGGTGCGTCCCCAGCAGAGCCCGGCCACGCCGTCGGGCGTT
This sequence comes from Arthrobacter globiformis NBRC 12137, assembly GCF_000238915.1. GTDB lineage: Bacteria > Actinomycetota > Actinomycetes > Actinomycetales > Micrococcaceae > Arthrobacter > Arthrobacter globiformis. The sequence goes on from NZ_BAEG01000037.1 coordinate 65,344, forward strand.
CCGGGACAGCGTCCTGCAGCTGCGGGACAGCGCCCGGCGCCCGCAGGGCAGCGCCCGCAGGGACAGAGGCCGGCCGCGCCGGCACAGCGCCCGGCAGTCCCCGGACAGCGGCCCCAGGCCGCACAGGGTGCGCCCGGACTGGTCAAGCCGGCTCCCAAGGCCAAGGTGCGCCGCGCCCGGCTCTTGGTCAGCAAGGTTGACCCCTGGTCCGTCCTGAAAATGGCGTTCCTGCTGTCCGTCGCGCTTGGCATCGTCACGGTGGTGGCCGCCATTGTGCTGTGGACCGTGCTGGACCTGACCGGCATCTTCGACCAGGTGGACAGCCTGCTGGGAACGCTCGCCGGTTCTGAGGGCGGCGGCTTCGAACTGAAGAAGGTCGCGTCGCTCGGCCAGGTGGCATCGTTCGCTACGATCATCGCCGTCGTGAATGTTGTGCTGCTGACGGCCCTGTCCATGCTGTCAGCCGTGCTGTACAACATTTCGGCAACCCTTGTTGGCGGCATCGGCGTGACCCTGACGGACGATTAAAACCCTGTCTTTCCGCGGAAAACCCCGCAGGAATGCCTCGATTTGAGATCGGGCCGGGATGTGCTGTAGAGTCTTGTCTCGGCCCGATGAGGCATCGGGGCGTATAGCTCAGGCGGTTAGAGCGCTTCGCTGATAACGAAGAGGTCCCAGGTTCAAGTCCTGGTACGCCCACGGAACCTGCACAGGTTCAAGTAGAGGTTTAGGCTGGATTCCACGGGAATCAAGCCGGAACGGGGTGCGTGTGAAGAAGTTGCTGGTTATTGCAGCTGCGGTCGCAGGCGTCCTCTTCTACAAGAAGAAGGTGCAGGAATCCGAAGCCCGGAAAACTGTCTGGAGCGAATCAACCGACAAGGTTGAATAGCCCGGTTCCCGGTACGGAGGCTGGTCAGCCAGGATCCGGAACTAGGGTATGATGGACGGGTTGCTTCTTATGGGGGCATGGCGCAATTGGTAGCGCACCTGCTTTGCAAGCAGGGGGTTCGGGGTTCGAGTCCCCGTGCCTCCACCATAAGAAAAGGTCCCGGTCGGAAACGGCCGGGACCTTTCGCGTTGCCGGAACATATCGCGTTGCCGGAACATAGTTCGGACCCTGGTTTCGACAGGCTCAACCAGCGGGGCACGGTCTGCACATTACTGTGGGAGCGTGAATCTCTTCCTTGCAGCCCTGGGCGTCCTGGGCGTGGCTTCGTCAGGACCGCTCATCGCCGCCACCCTCGGCGCCACCACTGTCACGGCCCTCGCCATCGCTTTCTGGCGCAATGCCATCGCGGCGGCCGTCATGGCCACCCCCACCCTGATCCGGGAGCCGCGCCTCTTCGGCCGCATCGGGCGCTATGAGTTCCGCTGGTCGCTCGTTGCGGCCGTAGCCCTGGCCCTGCACTTCGCCTGCTTCATCACGTCCCTGCAGCTGACCTCCGTGGCTGCCGCCACGGCACTCGTCTGCCTGCAGTCCGCCTGGATCGCCATCATCCAGCTGTTCCGCGGTGTGCGGCACCGCTGGCAGGTCCTGGTTGGCCTTGGCGTCTCCTTCGGCGGCGTAGTGGCCATCACAGGTTTCGACATGGGCACCTCCCCGGAAGCACTGCTGGGTGACGTCCTGGCCATGGCTGGCGGACTCCTTGCGGGAATCTACACTCTGGCCGGAGGCCGGGCCCGGCAGAGCATGACCACCGGGACCTACACGGCCCTCTGCTACAGCATGTGTGCTGTCCTGGTAGCGGTGCTGGCAGCCTTCACCAACCAGCCCCTGACCGGGTTCGACGCCGGTGGCTGGCTGGGAATTCTGGCCATCACCGTGTGCGCCCAGCTCGTGGGACATACGGCATTCAACCACCTGCTGGCCACGATGAGCCCGCTGCTGGTGTCCATGATCATCCTGCTTGAAATACCGGGTGCGGCCCTGCTGGCCGCCGTGTTCCTGAACGAGACACTGCCGGCAGGCACCTATGCCGGACTGTCGCTCATTCTCGTGGGCCTCGCCGTCGTGGTGGCCGGACAGCGGAACGGCAAGGGCAGGCGGGACAAACCGGCCGGGGAACGCCCGGTGGCGGAGCTGGGGGCTGACTGACGACGGCGGCCGCCAGCCGGGGTCACTGCCCGCCGCGGCGGACCGGCTGGCTGGTGTTGACGGTGTGGATGGCGCGCAGCAGCTTGGCTGGGAAATATACCGAGAAGAACACCACCATGGGTGCCTTAAGGGCCATCTTCTTCACGTTGTGGGCCTTGTAGGTACGGTCGAAGCGTGTCACGTAATACCGGTAGTCACGGGGTGAGTCCTCGAGCCGGCGGGCCGACATCCCGGAGACCATCTGCGGCCAGTACTGGACCTTGAGGTCGTGGTCCGCGAGATGCAGGGACAGGTCGATGTCCTCGTGCATCTCGTCCCTTTCGTCCCGGCAGGTTTCGCTGCGGATGGTCTCCCACGCAGAGCGGCGGAGGGCCATGTTGGAGCCGAACAGGAAGTGGTATTGGTGCTTGGCCAGCTTGAGCATCAGCTGGCGCATCTTGTCATCTGCCTTGAGGCCGAAGCGCCGCATCGGCATGTCGTAGTAGACCACGGGCCCGGTGGCCGCCGAAGTGGACAGGTCCTCGAAGGCCTTCTGCACCTGCTCCACCCAGTCAGGTTCAACCACGGAGTCGGCGTCGATCCGGCCAAGGATGTCCCCGGTGGCGTTGTCCAGGCCGAAATTGCGGGTAGGGATGAGGCCCTGTTCCCTGTCCTGGCGGAGCAGGATGATGGGGCTCTCCGGGTACTCCTGCTGCATCTGCGTCACAATTGACGCTGTGCGGTCCTTGGACATGTTGTCCACCACGATGATCTCGTGCGCCGGAACCGACTGGTACACCGCCGCGATCAGGCACTGCCGGATGACACTTTCCTCGTTGTAGGCCGGAATAACAATCGATACGCGCGGCTCAGTGTCAGTCAAGGCATCCTCGTCGGATCTATCGGGTGACATCACCTCAAACTTAGCATCGATGCTTTCCATCCCGGCGGCACCGTGCCTGTCAGGCGGAGAGGCGTCCTGATAATCGGGCAGAGACGGCAGGAGGGGCTCCGCCGAAGCGGAACCCCTCCTGTAACCAGCCCTGACGGGGCCTTACTTAAGCCTTCTTGTCGGCACCGTTCTCGATGTTGGACGCGATGTTCTTCACCGCGGTCTTTGCATCGGTGGAGACTTCGCCGGCATCGGTATCGGTGTCCTCGGCAACGTGCTTAGCCTTGTCAGAACCTTCGGCGTTGTCCTCTTCCAGAGAAGCCAGCTCTTCCAGGGAAGTCGACGTGGTTGCCGCCGGAACCGGAGCCGGCGTCGCGGCGGCCGATCCAACACCGGTGCCGGACGCTGCCGGCGTGGTTGCGGCCGGCGTCGACGGGGCGGGGGTCACGGGTGCGGGGGTCTTCCAGGGATCCTCGACCGGCTTTGATGCCTTCCACGCGGCAACGCCGGCGGCCACGGCCGCGGCGATCACACCGACAATGAGGAGCCCGCGCTTCTTTGGCTTCTGGGGCTCCACCACCAGCGCCTTGCCCGTCACTGCCCGGCTGGCCTCGTTGGCGGCTGACTTCAGGTGGCCGCCGGCCACATGAGCCTGTTCCTGGATGGTGTGGATGATGCCGACGTCGCCGAGTCTCTGGGCCACGGCGTCAACACGGGCCGGGGTGCTCTCGAGCGTCCTGTGGACAGCCTCGGAGGCGGTCCCGATCTGGTCCGAGAGCCGGGGCAGGTACTCAACCACTACGCGGTCGCGGGCCTGGGCAATGACGGGAGTTGCCTTGTCCAGGGCCTCGTGCAGCCGCGGCGGGGCGCCCTCCACGACGTCGTGGATTTTGGGGGCAAGCTGCGCCAGGCCGTCCTGGAGGCGCGGCGTGACCGTGGCGACGCCGTCGGCAAGGTTGTGTGCCGCCACCTTGAGCCCCTCCTGGATCTTGGGGGAAGCGGTATCAATGCCGTGCTGCAGGCGCGGAACTGCCCAGTCCACTGCTGCTTCCACGCGGTCTTTTGCGTTCTCGACTGCAGAACTGACCGACAACTCCAGTTCGCGGGCAATACGATCCGATTTCTTCACAACTACCTCCCGATTAATGTGACGGTTCTGTTGTTAGCCTACGTGTACGAACAGCCGGGCTGCTATCGTTCCGGCGGATTCACGGTGGATTTCACCGAGCGCGGAACTGTCTTTTCCGCTCGGGTTCGCGTTGACCCGCCGTGAAAGAATGACCCTATGACTGCCTCAGCAACTGCAAAAGCAACCATCCACACCAGCCTCGGCGACATCGTTGTGAACCTCTTCGGCAACCACGCGCCCAAGACTGTCAAGAACTTCATCGGACTGGCCACGGGCGAACAGGCCTGGACCCACCCGGAGACCGGCGAGGACAAGACCGGCACGCCGCTGTACAACGGCACCATCTTCCACCGCATCATCAAAGACTTCATGATCCAGGCCGGCGACCCGCTGGGCCGCGGCACCGGCGGACCGGGCTACCGCTTCGACGACGAGATCCACCCCGAGCTGAGCTTCAGCGCTCCGTACAAGCTGGCCATGGCCAACGCCGGCATCCAGATGGGCAAGGGAACCAACGGTTCACAGTTCTTCATCACCACCATCCCCACCGACTGGCTGCAGGGCAAGCACAGCATCTTCGGTGAGGTTGCCGACGACGAGTCCAAGAAGGTTGTGGACGCCATTGAAGGTGTCCGCACCGGAATGGGCGACCGCCCGGTTGAAGATGTGACCATCAACAGCATCGATATCGAGCAGCTCTAGCCGCATGAGCTACGGAACTCCGGCGGCGGAGCCGTCAGCGCAGGTACCGGTGTGCCTCCGGCACCCGGACCGGCCCTCGTATGTCAGCTGCCAGCGTTGTGGGCGGCCGGCATGCCCCGAGTGCCAGCGCGCGGCCGCCGTCGGGTTCCAGTGCGTTGACTGCGTCAACGAAGCAAGGCGTACGACGCCGACAGCACGGACCGTTTACGGCGGTGCCGTTGCGTCCGGCAAGCCTGTGGTGACGTACGCAATCATCGCCGCGTGCGCCCTGCTGTTTGTTTTGCAGTGGGTTCTTCCCGGAAACGCGGTGTTCCGGACCCTCGCCTACGCGTCGGTTTACGCCACGCCCGAGTACGGGGTGTTCCAGCCTTGGCGCATGCTCACCTCGGCTTTTCTGCACTCCCAGGGTTTCCTGCTCCACATCGTCCTGAACATGTACACGCTGTGGATTTTTGGCCAGGCGCTCGAACCGCTGCTGGGCCGGATCCGTTTCCTTGCCGTGTACCTGCTGTCCGCCATCGGCGGGTCGGTGGGCTACCTGCTGTTGACACCGATCCTGCCCGAGGGCGGCCCCGTGGGCCTGGTTGGTGCTTCCGGCGCTATTTTCGGGCTGTTCGGCGCCATGCTCGTGGTGCAGCGCCACCGTGGCGGGGAGACGAGGCAGCTCTGGGTGCTGATAGCAATCAACGGCGTGATCGGCTTCATGGTGCCGCAGATTGCCTGGCAGGCCCATCTGGGCGGTTTCATCACGGGCGCCCTGTGCGCGGCCGCCATTGCCTACGTCCCGCGCGGCCCGCGACGCACCACCCTGCAGGCCGGAGGGCTGGCGCTCGTTCTGGCCCTCCTGGCGGTTGCTTCCTGGTACCGGGTGCTCGCGGCTGCCTGACGCTGGTGTCCGGCAACTAGCCGGCGGTCCCCTCCCCCGTAGCCCCCGCTTTCCGAAGCGGGGGCATTTTTGTGCCCCCGCGGAGTTCCATCACGAGGTTGACGGGATCGCAGCCAGCCGTTGGGTTTTCCACAGCGGTTATCCACACTGTTAATAACTTACACAGCTGTAACTCACTGGCCGGACCCCGGGATACCGGGCCGCTGGGCCACTCGCGATCAATATGCACGCTTCCGTCCACACCTGTGGATAACTATCGGACCTGCCGCTGTGGTTAAGTGGACAACTTCACCCAAATTTCACCCCGATCGGGCGTTCTGGGCATAAACGGACACTTGAGGGAGCGTGCGGGGGTTTTGAGGGTGCCGTTTCAACAGGGTTATTCACACTGTTAATAACTCACAGAGGTGTCATTCCACCGTGCGGATGCCTCACAAGGCCTAGATCATGCCGTTCAGGCCGCCGATGCCCACAAGTTTTCCCCACCTGTGGATAAGTTGTGGGCAGTCGCCTGTTGCTAAGTGGATAACCCCCACCCTGTCCACAGCGTCCCCGTGTAGTCTCTGACTGACAGCCGCGAGGTGAGCCCGTCCGGACCCCCAAAGGAGCAATGACGTGAGTACCCACAGCCATATCTTCCTCGACAAGCACCACCCAGCAGCCTGGCGGGCGCTGAACGGGCTGGGGCTAAAGGCCAAGGAAGCGGTGATTGAGGCCGGCCTGGATGAGAAGCTCATCGAACTGCTCAACGTCCGGATATCGCAGATCAACGGCTGCGCCTATTGCCTCGACATGCACGTCACGGACGCGGTCAAGGGTGGTGAATCCACACAGCGACTGGCTGTCCTGCCAGCCTGGCGGGACACTGCGGTGTTCGAGGACCACGAGCGGGCCGCGCTGGCCCTGGCCGAGAGCATCACGGTTCTTCCCGAAGCCCGCACGCGGGATCTGGAAGACGCTTACGCGCGGGAGCACCTTACGGACGAGCAGTACTCGGCGGTGAGCTGGCTGGCCATCGCAATGAACGCCTTCAACCGCGTTTCCATCACCAGCCAGCATCCCGTCCGGGCTGAACACGGGTAGACATGGCTGAATGACAGGGGTTTTCCACAGTCATTTCCACAACTGTTAATAACTTCGAAAATGCAAGTTTCTGGCATCCGGGGGCGCCAACCGGGCATGCAGGGCCTTTTCCGCGGCCCGCAACCAGCAAAGTTATCAACACTGTGGATATCTTTACCAACACGTGTGGACCAGTGCGTGCGGGACGGCAGAGTGCCCGGCAGCTGTCAGGACCAGACGCCTGAGGTTCCCCGGCGGTGGCTGTCCACAAGATGAGTGTCCACCATGCCGATGGCTTCCATCAGCGCGAACATGGTGGTCGGCCCCACGAAGGCGAAGCCCTTCTTCCTGAGCGCCCTGGAAAGGGCGATGGACTCAGGGGACGTGGTGGGCACGTCGGCGTACGTGGCGGGGGCAGGGGTGGAGGTTGGCTGGAACTTCCAGACAAAGTCAACGAGCCCGCCCTCGTCCCGCAGCGCGATGGTGGCGTTGGCATTGGTGATGGCGGCCCGGATCTTGAGGCGGTTGCGCACGATGCCGGGGTCCTGAAGGAGGCGCTCGACGTCGGCCTCGGTAAAGGCGGCCACGGTTTCGGGATGGAAGTTGTCGAAGGCCGCACGGAACGCGGGGCGCTTGCGCAGGATCGTTGCCCACGACAGGCCCGCCTGGAACGCCTCGAGGCTGATCCGTTCGTAGAGGCCCTGCTCGTCCCTGACGGGCAGGCCCCACTCGGTGTCGTAATACTCGCGCAGAAGGGGATCCGAGGAAGCCCACAGCGGACGGGCCAGGCCATCCTCGCCGATGACGATGCCTTCTGCGGTCATGGGCGTCGGCTCAGGAGCGCCAGCGCGTGGTCATCAGGAAGCCGACGATCGCAATGCCAAACCCGGCCAGGATGTTCCACGACTCCCACGCCTGAACAGGCAGCTGGCCCTCACTGATGTAGAACGTGATAATCCAGAGCAGGCCGATGATCATCAGGCCGAACATGACGGGCTTGAACCAGACGGGGTTCGGCTTGTAGGCCTGAGTGGAAACGGGCTCGGCCGGGCGGGCAGGCTTCTTACGTGGCTTTGACTCGGGCACATGTCCTCCTTGGCGGCTGAATCAAGAGGAGGGACCGGGGCTTGATATCCTGCTGTGAGGGGATTGCCGGCGGTCTGCACGCTCTTGGTCAGGTCTGAAGTCTTACTAGCAGCCAATTCTAGCTGTAGTTCAGTCCGCGCCGGTGCCCCGCAACCGCCTTGAAGGAGATCGCGTGGTAGTGCAGGAGAAGGTGACGGCCACCGCCAAGCCGGCGACCGGCGTCGTAATCCTGCGGAAAGCCGTGCAGATCTTCGGCGAGCTGCTCATCACCGCCGGCATAGTGCTGCTCCTGTTTGTCGCGTGGCAGCTCTGGTGGACCAACGTGGAATCCGATGCCAAGCAAACCGCCGCGGTCAAGGACTTTGCCCGGGATCTGGGCGGACCCGTGACCCCCGGACCCACGCCCACTGCGACTGGCGGCACGGCCGCTGCCGTCCCGAAGGACTACGGAGCGCCTGTTGTTGGAGAGGCTCCCGGGCACGGCGGCACCATCGGGATCATCTACATCCCCCGGTTCGGCGAGAACTACACCCGGCCCATCGTCGAAGGCACCAGCGCGGATGTCCTGGACACCCTGGGCCTCGGCCACTACGGCAACACCGCCATGCCCGGGGCCGTGGGCAACTTCGCCGTGGCAGGCCACCGGCAGACGCACGGCGCGGTGCTGGACAATATCCACACGCTGGTCCCCGGGGACAAGATCTACGTCCAGACGCGGGACGGCTACTACGTCTACGTCTTCCGCAACAACCGCATCGTTCTGCCGACCGAAGCCGATGTCCTCCTGCCGGTGCCCAACCAGCCCGGAGTGCGCCCCACCGAAAGACTTCTCACCATGACCAGCTGCAATCCCCGCTTCGGCTCCGAGGAACGGATTATCGCGTACTCGGTGCTGGACCACTGGCAGCCGGCCTCGGCGGGGCCACCCGACGAGATCGCAGCCCAGGTGGCACGCGCACGAGGGGAAGGCTAGGCATGTACGGCTGGATATTCCGCCATCTCCCCGGTCCGCTCTGGCTGCGCGTCCTCACGTCACTGGTGCTGGTTGCCGGTGCCTTGTTCCTGATGGTCGAGTTCCTTTTCCCCTGGATGTCCCAGTTCACCCAATTCACCGACTCAACGATTGGTGCGCCAAAAAACCCATGAGCACAGCAAAGATTCTCGTCGTGGACAACTACGACAGCTTCGTCTACACCCTGGTGGGCTACCTTCAGGAGCTGGGCGCCGAGACAACAGTGGTCCGCAACGATGATGTGACCCTCGCCGAAGCGATCGAAATGGCGGAAACGCGCGACGGCGTACTCATCTCGCCCGGCCCGGGTTCGCCGTCCGAAGCGGGGGTCTGCATCGAGCTGATCCGCTGGTGCGGCGAGAAGACGAAGCCGATGTTCGGCGTCTGCCTTGGTCACCAGGCCCTGGCTGAGGCGTACGGCGGAACGGTGACCCACGCCCCGGAGCTCATGCACGGGAAGACCTCCCTGGTCCAGCATGACGGGACCAGCGTTTTTGCCGGTCTGCCCTCCCCCGTGACGGCCACGCGCTACCACTCTCTGGCCGCTGTCCGCGACACGATTCCGGAAATCCTCGAGGTCACGGCGGAAACCGCCAGCGGCGTCATCATGGGGCTGCAGCACCGCACCGCACCGCTGTGCGGCGTCCAGTTCCACCCCGAATCCGTACTGACCGAGGGCGGCTACCAGATGCTGGGCAACTGGCTCGAGTCGCTGGGCATGAAGGGTGCGGCCGAACGGGCAGCCAAGCTCAGCCCCCTCATCCAGCACTAGCCCGGGTCCGGCACTGGCCCGGACCGGCGGGCTCTATTTGCCCTTGGTGGCGCTCGGCGTCGGCGTCGGGGTTGGTGTGGGCTCCGGCGGGGGCGCCGGGGCCGTGGCCACCGTCACCGTGATGGCCTTGCCCTGTTCCACCAGCGAATTCAGCGGATCGCTCTGGCCGGTCACCTTGCCGGGCTGGACCTGGGAGTTCTCGATCTCACGGATGACGGCAACCAGGCCGAGTTCCTTGAGCGCCGCCTCGGCTTCGGCACGGGTCATGCCGCGAAGCTCCGGCATGGACAGCTTGCCCGTGGACACCAGGATCTCGACGGTGCTGCCCACCGCCACCTGCTGGCCTGGCGCCGGCTTGGTGGTGATGACCAGGCCCGCCGGAACAGTGGAACTGTTGGCCATGGTGGTAGACGGCGCGCCCACCAGGCCCGCTTGCCGCAGGATGTCGCGGGCTGCCGCCTCCGTCCGTCCCGGCAGCGTCTCCGGGATTTTGACGGCGCTGGGGCCCGAAGAGATGTTCAGGACCACTTCCGAGTTTGGTTCCAGCGAGGATCCCGCGGGCGGCGCGGTGCCAATGGCAGTGCCTTTGGCGATCGAATCGTGCTGGACCCGCTTGATCTGTGGACGCAGCTTGGCGTCGTAGAGCGTCTGCAGCGCCTCTGATTCGGACAGCTTCTCCACCGAGGGGATGGCGACGCGCGCCGGTTCGGCCGGCGGCTGGTTAAGGAAGTTGTAGAACCACAGGCCGCCGCCGGCCAGCACCAGGAGGGTAAAGATCACAAAGGTCGTGATCCAGGCCCGACGGCGGGACTTCTGAAGGCCCGACCGCTCCCGTTCGCGGGGAAGCCCCAGCGGAAGTTCATCGTGCTCGGCCGTCTCGTAGACCGCCGCGGCTTCGGCCGGCAGCACGGATTCATCATCGTCAGTGCCCCAACTGCGGCGCAGGCGGCCGGCGGGAGCGTCGTCGAGGAAGCTGGCCCCGGTCATGGAAAATGCTTCCGTGGGCGGCGTGCGGTGCGGCTCAGGAATGTCATTCGGGTCCGTCGGCGCTTCGCTGGGCGACAGCGCCGGAACAGCGATCCCGTTCTTTGCCGCCCGCAGCGCACGGCGGAAAGCCGCGGCGTCCTGGAAACGGTCCGCGCGGTTCTTCTGCAGCGCCTTTTCCAGCACGCTGTCCAGCGCCTCGGAGATGTCCGGATTGTAACTGCTAGGCGGTTCGGGCTTCTCGCGCACGTGCTGGTACGCCACGGATACGGGGCTTTCACCCACGAATGGCGGGCGGCCGGTCAGCGTTTCGTACAGCAGGCAGCCTGCCGAATACAGGTCGCTGCGGGCATCCACGGCCTCGCCGCGCGCCTGCTCCGGCGAAAGGTACTGGGCGGTGCCCACCACGGCCTGGGTCTGGGTCATCGTCGCGGAGGAATCGGCAACCGCGCGGGCGATGCCGAAGTCCATGACCTTGACCATGTCCGAGTTCTCGCAGTACATCACGTTCGCCGGCTTGATGTCCCGGTGCACGATTCCGGCCTTGTGGCTGTATTCCAGTGCAGACAGGACACCCAGCGTGTACTCCACCGCCTGGTCAATGGTGATGTCACTGGCCCTGATCAGGTCCCGGAGGGTCTTGCCGGCCACGAACTCCATGACGATGTAGGGAACACGGACCTGGTCGTGCGCGTCGCCTGGCACAGCGTGCTCGCCCGTGTCGTAAATGGCTACGATCGAGGGATGGTTCAGGGCTGCGACAGCCTGCGCCTCGCGCTTGAACCTGGCCTGCAGTTGGGGGTCCCGGGCCAGGTCGGGGCGGAGCAGCTTGATCGCGACCGTCCGGCCCAGGCGGGTATCCAGCCCACGGTGCACGTCGGCCATGCCGCCGCGGCCGATGACTTCGCCAAGTTCGTAGCGTCCGCTGAGGACGCGCTGACTTGTCACCGGGATGTTGTCTTCCCGGTGTGACGGAGTTCGTGGCGTGGTCACGGCTTATGGTCCGGTCGGTGAGCCGCTTGGCGTTGGCGTGGCTGACGGCGTGTCCGATGGTGTGGGGATCAGCGCCTGGGACAGGTGATAGGTCACCACCGACCCGGCGGCGACCTCCTGGCCGCTTTCGGGCTCGGAGCGGACAAACGTTCCGGCGTCCTGACCGGGTTCGCCGGCCTCGTCGGCGCCCTTTTGCCAGCGCAGACCGGCCTTCTCGATTGCTGACTGGACTTCGGCCTCGCTGCTGCCTGTGCTGATGTCCGGGACTCTGATCTGTTTCGGTCCCTTGGAATAGGTGACCGTGATGGTGCGACCCGCCTGCACCGGGCCTGTCGGATTCAGGTCCGTAACCGTGCCGGGAGTGGCAGGGTCGAACACTTCCTTGCCGTCCACCTGGAGGCCAAGCGCGATCAGCTCGGCGCGGACCTCGCTGTACTGCCTGCCGAGGTATGCGTCCGGAATCAGGTTGATGGCCGCGGCCGTGGTGGGAGTCGGTGTGGGGGTCGGCGTCGGCGTCTCCGAGGTCTGGGTCGGTGAGGGCGTGGAACTGGTGCTTACGCTGCGGCTCGGTGTGCTCGAGGTGGTGGCCGCAGGGCCCTGGCCCGGGAACAGGAAGCCCGCCTGGCTCAGCAGGATGCCAACGACGGCGAACAGTACCAGCAGGACCAGGGCGATCAGCGGCCACGTCCACGGGCTGCGTTTCCGCCGCTCGGGCTCATCCTCGGGTTCGTCGTCGTACTGTTCCGGTTCCTGGTCCCAACTGCGCTCGGCCGCCAAGGCGTCGGCACGCGACAGCGTGCTCCCCGCCCGTGTGGGGGCGGCATCCGGGTCTCCGGCGGCTGCAGCCGCCGCTCCGCCGGCAGCAGCACCCGCGGCCGCCGCGCCCAGCACAGGCAGGGCGGAGGTTGCCGACGTCGAGCTCTTCTCCGAACCGATCACGCCGGTGGGTGCCGTGGCGATATTCACCGGGGCCGTCATGGCGCCCGTGCCGCCTTCGTACAGGAGCATGCCCGGGACAGCGGCGTGGGCTGCTGAGATGTCACCGTTACGGATCGCCTCTGCGGCCTCGGACAGCTTGATGGCGTTGGCGGGGCGGTTCTTCGGGTCCTTGGCCAGCATGGACATCAGGAGCGCACGGACCGGCTTGGGCAGCGTCTCCGGCAGGGGCGGCGGCGCGTCGTTGACCTGGGCCAGGGCGATGGCGATCTGGGATTCGCCGGAGAACGGCCGGTGCCCGGTGAGGCACTCGTAGCCGATCACGCCGAGCGAGTAGATGTCCGAGGCGCCTGTGGCGGTCTGGCCGGTGGCCTGTTCGGGGGCGAGGTACTGGGCGGTACCCATGACCTGGCCGGTCTGGGTCAGCGGCACCTGGTCCGCCAGGCGCGCGATGCCGAAGTCGGTGACCTTGACCCGCCCGTCCGGCATGATCAGAAGGTTTCCGGGCTTGATGTCACGGTGCACCAGGCCCTGGGCGTGGGCCACGGACAGGGCCCGCGCCGTTTGCGCCATGATGGACAGCGTGCGGTCCGGTGAGAGGACCTGCTCGTGCTCGATGATGCTGCTCAGCGGTTGGCCGGGGACCAGCTCCATGACCAGGTAGGCGGAGCCCTCCTCCTCGCCGTAATCGAAGACGTTGGCGATGCCCACGTGGTTGAGGAGGGCGGTGTGGCGGGCTTCGGCGCGGAACCGCTGGAGGAAGCCGGGGTCGCCCGTGTACTCCTCTTTGAGTACCTTGATGGCCACGATCCGGCCCAGGATTTGGTCCTTGGCCTTCCAGACTTCACCCATGCCGCCGATCGCAATACGCGTGGTCAACTGGAATCTGCCGCCGAGGGTGATTCCCGATGTAGGCCTCACTTATTCAACACCGCCTCAAAAATCTTCTTTGCGTTCGGACTGGTTAGCTGTGCTCCGGTGGTGATGTCCACGCCCTGCATGACAACGGTGACGGACACTTGCGGATCGTTGGCCGGGGCGAACCCCGTAAACCAGGAGTTGTTCAGGCCGTCCCCGAGCTCGGCGGTGCCGGTCTTGCCGGCGACCTGGACACCGGGTACGGCGGCGCCGGAGCCGATGCCCTCGCTGACCACACTGGTCATCCAGTCGGTGATCTGTCCGGCGATCTCCGGCGTCGTCGAGGTCCGCAAAGCCACCGGCTTCGGTTCCTCGATGACCCTCAGGTCCGGGGAACGGACTGCCTTGATGAGGTTCGGAGCCATCTGCACTCCGCCGTTGGCAATGGCCGAGGTCATCAGTGCGATCTGGAGCGGCGTCGCACGGACGTCGCGCTGGCCGATGGCGGACTGCGCCAGTCCGGCCGCGTCGAGATCCGACGGGAAAACGCTCTTGGCGTAGTCCAGCTTGAGCTGGTCGCCGAGCTCCTGGCCGAAGCCGAACTTGCTGGCCTGCTGGGCTATCGCATTTTCCCCGAGGTCGCGGGCAATACTGGCGAAGGGCGTGTTGCAGGACTGCTGCAACGCGAACGCGAAGCTGGCCGTGGTCCGGGTGTAGCAGTTGCCGCCGGCGTAGTTGGGCAGCTGGTACTGGATGCCCGGGAAGCTCATCTGCGCCGGGTTGGGCAGCACGCTGTCGGCGTTGTACTTGCCGGAGTTCAGGGCTGCTGCCGTGTCCACCAGCTTGAACACCGAGCCTGGCGCCAGCAGGGCGCCCGTGGGGCCGCTGACCGAGGGATTCAGGTTGACGCCCGGGATCTTGATGGCCTCGTTGTAGGCAGCCTGTTCCTTGGCGATGTCCTGGGTAGCGATGGAGTTGGGATCATAGGACGGCTTGCTGACCATGGCCAGGATGTTGCCCGTCTTGGGATCGGTCACCACGATTGACCCCCGCTGGCCGTCCGGGATGAGGTCGTACGCCAGTTTCTGGATCGTGGGGTCAATGGTCAGCTCGACGGACGCGCCCTTGGGCTGGTTGCCCAGGAAGAGCTGCCCGATCCGGTCGAAGAACAGCTGGTCCGAACTTCCGGCCAGCTGGGCATCCATGGCGCCTTCGAGGCCGGTGACCCCATAGCTCCGGGAGAAGTATCCGGTCAGTCCGGCATACAGCTCGGGCTGGTTGTACTTGCGCTGGAACTTGCAGGATTCATTGCCCGGCACGGACTCGGCGATGGCAGCGCCGCCCACGAGGATCGCACCGCGGTCATTGCAGTAGTTCTGCAGGATGGCCCGCCTGTTCCACGCGTTGGCCTTGAGCTCGTCCGCGCCCACCACCTGGACGTAGCTGATCGCACCGAAAATCAGGGCGAACATGGCGACCGCGGCGATCCATGAATGTCGAATGGCCTGGTTCACAGGTGTTTCACCGCCTCGGTGGGAGCGTCTGGGAGGGTCTGGGTGGCGTTCCGGTCCTGCCGGCCTCCTGCGGGGGCCGCCGGCTTCTGGGCCTCCGGCGTCCGGCCGGGCTGCATCGGTGACGTGTCCACCGGGCCGCGGGCCGTGTGGGAGATCATCAGCAGCAGGCCCACGATGATCCAGTTGGCCAGCAGGGAGGAGCCACCCGCGGCCAGGAACGGCGTGGTGAGGCCGGTCAGCGGGATCAGCCGAGTGACGCCGCCGATCACCACGAAGCACTGCAGCGCCACCGCGAAGGACAGGCCGCAGGCCAGGAGTTTGCCGAAGGCGTCGCGGGTGCCGAGGGCCGCGCGGAAACCGCGGGTGAAGAGCAGCAGGTACATCATCACGATGGCGAAGAGGCCGATCAGGCCCAGCTCCTCGCCGAAGGAGGCGATGATCATGTCGCTGTTGGCGAACGGGACCAGGTTGGGCCGGCCCTGTCCGAGGCCGGTGCCCACGAGTCCGCCGCTGGCCATGCCGAACAGGCCTTCCACGATCTGGCCGCTGCCGCCGGGTGACCGCCCGAAGACTTCCTCCGTGAAGGCATTGAGCCAGCTGTCGACGCGCAGCGCAACGTGCGAGAAGACCTTGGACGCCACGAAGCCGCCGCCGAGGATCAGGGTGAGGCCGATGACCACCCAGCTGATGCGGCTGGTGGCCACGTAGATCATCACGATGAACAGGCCGAAGAACAGCACGGACGAGCCGAGGTCGCGCTGGAAGATGAGCACGCCGATGCTCACGAGCCAGGCGGTGATCATCGGTCCCATGTCCTTGAAGCGCGGGAACTGCATAGGCCCGATCTTGCGTCCGGCCAGCATGATCAGGTCACGGTTCGAGGACAGATACCCGGCAAAGAATATGGCGAGGGTGATCTTGGCGACCTCGCCAGGCTGGAACGTCATTGGACCGAGCCGGATCCAGACCCGGGCGCCGAGGATTTCGCCGGCGGAGATGCCGGGGACCAGCGGGAGGATCAGGAGCAGGGCGCTGACGGCCAGGGAAATGTACGTGAAGCGGCGCAGCACGCGGTGGTCCTTGAGGAACCAGATCACGGCGATGGCCACGGCCATGGCAATGACCGTCCAGCGAAGCTGGTTGTTGCCGGTGTCGTCGCCCGGGGCGTCGAGGCGGTGGATCATCGCCAAGCCCAGGCCGTTGAGGGCAACCACCAGCGGAAGTATTACCGGATCGGCATATTTGGCGCGGAGCCGGAGAACCACGTGGAACACGAGGGATGCCACGGCGAGCAGGCTGGACTGGAACCAGAAGTCGGTGTCCAGTGACGTCTGTTCGTCGATGCTGGTCAGTGCGTTGGCGCCGATGCTGACCGACAGGGCGAGCACGAGCAACAGCAGTTCCACGTTGCGCCGGGGTTTGGGCATGGTGTCGGCGTGGCTCATTGGCCCCCCTCACAGGTTGCGGTTGGGGTGGGTACGGCCGAGGCTCCGGCTGTTGCGGTCGGTGATGCCGTCGGTTTGGTGGTTGAGGTCGCCTTGGGGGACGCCGTGGCCGTTGGCTTCGGGGTGGCAGAGGCCTTGGCCGTGGCTGTCGCCTTTGTTGTGGCCGAAGCCGTTGCTGTCGGCGACGGAGTCAGGCACTCATCCGAAGGCGCCGTGCTTCCCGTGCGCTCGAGGTTCTTCACGATCCGCTGGGCGTCATAGAGATCCCGCGCGGGGACCGTCTGGCGGACCCGCTGCTGCGAGAACTGGGGCAGCGAGTCCATCTTGATGTCGGTGACCGCTTCCAGGGTGGACAGCTGGATGGGCCCGAGGCGCTGGGATACCCCGTTGAAGATGGCCACCCGCTGGTCGAACTCGCCGATGTAGTAGCGCGTCTGGGTCCAGGCGTAACCGAGCCAGAGACCGACGGCGAGGACCAGGAGTGCCGCACCCGCGATTCCCAGGGTGAGCCAGCGGCGTGGACGCCCCGCCGTCGTGAATTCCTCAGCTTCCTCGCGGGCCTGGTCCGACTTGTGGGTCAGGACCGTGGCCGCGCGGCGCGCGACGGTGCGGCCGGCAATGGTGGGGATGGAACCGGTTTCGGCCGCAGCAACGGCTGCGCCGACGAGGATGTGCGGCCGGGAGGAAAGCTCCTCGCGCAGCACCTCCGCGGAAAGATGTTCGCCCAGATGGGGATCGGTGCTGGTCGCCGGCTCGTTGTCCGGCTTGCCGGCACCCTCTCCTGCCGCCTCGGTCCCGGCTGTCCGGTCGGGCGGGGAGCCGGCGGACGCGGGTGCCGCGGCCGGCGGGGTGGGAGGAGGCGCGGAGCCGGGCACCGAATCTGCCGGTCCCGAAGCTGCTGGCGGGGCGCCAGGCACAGCACCCGGGGCCCCGGCGGCGGGCTCGCCGGCAGGAGCGCCGGAAGCGACAGCCGGGGCCGCAGCCTTCGTTCCGGTGATTGCTTCCGGTTGTCCGGCGTCAGGGACGATGTCGACGGCGGCGGTACTGACGTCGTCGGGCGTTTCCTCCACGATTTCCGCCATGACAACGGTGACGTTGTCCGGCGCGCCTGCCTCCAGGGTGAGGTCAACGAGTGTTTCGACGCATTCGCGGAGATCCGGCGTTTCCCGCACGGTGCGCTCCACGACGTGGCCGGCCACGTAGTTCAGACCGTCGGAGCAGAGCAGCCAGCGTTCCCCGGGCTGCACCTCGATCGTGGCGAGGTCCAGCTCGGGGCTGGCATCGACGTCACCGAGGACGCGCATCAGGACGTTCTTGTGCGGATGGGTTTCCGCTTCTTCGGGGCGCAGCCGTCCCTCGTCGATGAGGCGCTGAACGAACGTGTGGTCAATGCTGATCTGTTCGAACTCGCCGTCGCGCAGGCGGTAGGCGCGGGAATCGCCGATGTGGGCGAAATGCAGCTTGCCCCCGGCCAGCAGCAGGGCGGTCACGGTGGTGCCCATGCCCGCCAGCTTGGGATTGATGTGGACGAGCTCCGAGAGCAGCGAGTTTGCGGTCTGGATTTCGTCGGCCAGGACGGTGCCGGCATCGTCGTCGTAGTCGTCGGTGTCCAGGTGGATCATGTCCAGGACAGTGGCGGCGGAAGCAACATCGCCGCCGGCATGGCCACCCATGCCGTCCGCCACGACGGCCAGGTGCCGGCCCACGTAGGCGGAGTCGTCGTTCTTCGCACGGATGCGGCCAACGTCGGAGCGCGCCGCATAGCGCAGGATGAGGGGCCGGGGCGAGGCTGGAACCTCGCCCGCGGGCATGTCCGGAGCGGCCATGGCTACGGCCTCAATTCAATGACCGTCTTGCCGATTCTCACGGGTACACCAAGGTCCACGGGCAGGGCCCTGGTGAGCTGCTGGTCGGCCAGATAGGTGCCGTTAGTGGAGCCGAGGTCCTCGATGAACCAGCGGCTGCCCTGTGGAAAGAGCCGGGCGTGCCTGCCGGAAGCGTAGTCATCTTCGAGTACCAGCGTGGCCTCCTGTGCGCGCCCCAGCAGGATGGGACTGGCAGCCAGGGGGACAGTGCGGCCTTTGAGCGGGCCTTCGGTGACCACCAGTTGGCGGGCCTGCTGCTTGGCCGGCGCGGGAGCCGGTTCGGCGAGTTCGGGATTCTTCCGCACCTGCCGTGCCGTGGGGGCTCCCGTGGCGGCCTTGCGGCCGATCATGAGGTCACGCCGCATGGCCGAGACGATGCTGAAGATGAGGACCCAGAGTAGAAGCAGGAAACCGAAGCGCAGGGCCGTGATGGTCAGTTCGCTCATGGGCGGCCGCCATTGTTGGCGGGCAGGAGGCGGAAAATGATTTTGGTCCGTCCCATCGTGATGGTGGAGCCGTCGGTGAGCTCCATGCTGCCGGCCACTTTGTGTCCGTTGACGTAGCTGCCGTTGGTGGATCCCAGGTCGACGGCGGTGGTGGTTCCGCCGTGGGTCTGGATTTCCAGATGCCGGCGGGAGACTCCGGTGTCGTCCACCAGGATGTCAGCCTCTGATGAACGGCCCAGGACGACTGAGGGCGCATTGAGTGAATACCGTTGTCCGTCGATGTCCAGGACAGGCTGCAGCCGGACTGGCTGGCGGCTTGGCGCTGCCGGCACGTTTGCCCGCGGGGCGGCCGGCGCCTGATCGGAGGACTTTTCGGTCTTTGAGGTGATCTCAAAGTCGCCGGCCCGGTGGGATTCGTCCCGGCGGAATGAAATGCGGACAGGTCCCTGGAGGATGTACCCCTGGCTGCGGACGTGGTTGATCACGACGTCGCAGAGTTCCTCGGCAAGCGGCGTTCCCCATTCCTGGGCGCGCTGGAAATCCTCGTCGCTCAGGAGAACATCGAAGACGTTGGGCACCAGGGTGCGGCCGGCCGCGATGGTGATGGCCTTGTGGTCCACTTCGCGGCGGAGGCGGCTCGCGATTTCCACGGGCTCAACCTGGGCTTTGGAGCCGGTGGAGAAGACGCCGCGGACGGCCTTTTCAATGCCGCGCTCGACCTTGTCCAGCAAACCCATGGTCTTCTCCTTTCCTTGCTGCTGAGGGACAGCACGTCCCGTGGAAGTCATTCTGGCAACGCAGTCACAACAAAACACCGTGCCCGCCGGAAGCGGGCCCCTATGTATCCGATACTACTTGCCACGTCTGCGAAAGACCTTAATCCACAACGCGCCGGGAACCCGATTCGTTCACGTTCCGCTGGCTATTGTGGGCGCAGTCACAAGCTGGGATCGCCCCTCGGCCGCGGCCTCGGGGATCCTGTCATCCGTGTCGGCGCCGGGGAAAACCGTGCCGCTATGTGGCCGCGATGCGCCGATTAGGAATTTGCGGCGAGTGTCCGTTATGCTTGATCTCGCTGCTTTTACAAGGTCGCAAACCGGATTCCGGTGGGGCCAAGTGGGAGAAGTTGCGCGCGAGTGGCGGAACGGCAGACGCGCTGGCTTCAGGTGCCAGTGTCCGAAAGGGCGTGGGGGTTCAAATCCCCCCTCGCGCACGCATGTGGTGAGTCGAGACATCCTTTACGGATGAGTCGGGTCATCGTTGACACCCCGGTCTTCGGACCGGGGTGTTTTTCTTTGCCCGGATGTTCGGGACTGGTAGTCCCGGGTGGGGTCGATGGTGAGTTCGCGGATGATCTCTCCGGTGGTTGTGTCGCTGATGGTGACGTCGGCGTCGTGGATGAGCATCAGGACGTGTTTGCTGGCGTGGGCCCGGCCGATCCCGATGTGGTGGAGCCGGCCGGCGTGGCGGAGGGTGAGTTTCCCGAACTGGTCGACACGGTCGATGCGCCGGCGCCAGTGGTCTCCCTGTTTGGCGCCTGCGGGTGCTGCCTTGGGGGTTGCGGTGTAGGCGGTGGCCGGTGTGCGGCGGCCCAGGGCCCGGTGCGGGCGTTCGTGGTTGTAGATGTGCCGGAACTTTTCCAGCTGTTCGTTGAGGTCATCGAGCGTGTGGGCGGGCGGCTGCCCGGTCAGCCATTTCTTCAGGGTTTGGTGGAACCGCTCTATCTTGCCCTGGGTCTGGGGGTGGTTCGGGGAGCCGTTTTTCTGGGTGATGCCCAGGGCGTGGAGTTGGTGTTCGAAGGCGTTCCGTCCGCCTCGGCCACCGGCCAGGCGGGTGGTGTAGACCATGCCGTTGTCGGTCAGGGTCGAGGCCGGGAGCCCGTATTCGGCGGCCGCTGTGAGGAACGTGGTCACCACGGCGGTGACGGTTACGGGCCGGTAGGCGGTGCAGGCGAGCAGGTAGCGGGAGTGGTCATCGAGGAAGTTCAGGATCTCGATGTCGGTTCCGTCGGCCAGGGACCAGTGGGTGAAGTCGGACTGCCAGGTCTCGTTGGGCTGGTGGGCCTCGAAGCGGTGCAGGGAGGCTTTGGGCCGTTTCTTCGGTTCGCGGGTGATCATGCCTGAGGTGTGCAGGATGCGGCGGATCGTGGAGGTCGAGGGCGGCTGCAGTCCTTCTCGTTCCAGGTGCCAGGCGATGGTGACCGGGCCGGCGTCCAGGCCGGCGTCGGTGAGGCTGGCGCGCAGGGCCAGGATCCGGGCAGTAATGTCGGCGCCGGTGCTGCGGGGATTGCTGTTCGGCCGCCGTGAGCGGGCTTCGACCGCGTCCAGACCGCCGGTGCGGTACCGGGTGAGCAGCTCGTGGACCCACTGCCTGCTCACCCCGTATCTGCGGGCTGCTTCGGCCTTGCTCAGGCCTTGGACGGTGACGGCGAGAACGATGACTTTCTGCTTCGACATGAGTCATCCAAGCAACCCCGAAGTGTCACCTATGTCCCGACTCACCGGTCATGCGACACCTGTCAACAATGTCCCGACTCATGTGTCAACTATGTCGTGAAACTAGACACCCCCTCGCGCACGCATCAGAACCCCGGGAAATCAATGATTTCCCGGGGTTCTTTCTTGTTTCAGCGGCTGTCGCCCGGGTTATTGCACAAAATCCTGCTCTCCGATGGGGAGATCTGGGTTTGCAGGGCACTTACCGACTTGTCAGCCTCCACCGCGACGTCGACCGGCTTCAATGCACTCATGATTTTCTGCCCCTTCAATTCGAGTGGATCCCCGTTCCCTGTGCCGGCTGACCCGCGGGTTTCGCTGGCCTGTCCCGGAAGCCCGGCAAACGGCAGAGACTTTCAGCAACGCCGCGGGGCGGGTGCCGGAATTTCGGCACCCGCCCCGCTCCGTCCGATTAATCCCGTCCCAATACGGCGGGACGATCAGATCACTGTCGATGGCTTACTTCGCCGTTGACGGCTCCAACCGTGTTGTGCCCGCGGCCGGTGACTGCTCCGCGACGTCGGGGGCCGGCTTCCGTTCCTTGAGGAAGTACACGAGGATGGCTGCCACCGTGGATGCCGCAGCCAGTGCGAACAGGCCGGGCACCACGCTTCCGGTCTGCTCCTTGATGATGCCAAAACCGAAGGGTGCCACAAAGCCGCCGAGGTTGCCCAGGGAGTTGATGATGGCGATGGCGGGAGCGAGGACCAGCGGGTGCAGGGCCGACTGCGGGATGGTCCAGAACAGCGGTGATGCGCTCTTGAAGCCCATGGCCGCAACGGCCAGGAACGCCAGGGCAAGGACCGGGGTGGCGACAGCCGCGGCGAGGGTGCCGACGGCGGCCACGAGGAGTGCTGCGACCAGCAGCGGGCGCTTGGACTTAGCCTTGTCCTGCCATTTGGCCGCGAAGTACATGGCGAAGACGGCGCACACCCAGGGGATGGAGGAAAGGAAGCCGACGCTCAGGTCCGTGGTGCCGGGGATCTGCTTGACGATGGTCGGCAGCCAGAACGTGTTCGCGTAGATGGAGAGCTGCACCGAGAAGTAGATGCCGCACAGCAGGAGAATCTGTGGGTTCAGGAGCATCTTCCAGCGGTTGGCCTTGCCGCCGTCGGCCTTGGTGTGCTGGGCGTCCTCCTGGTCGATTGTTGCGGTGAGAGCCGCCTTCTCGCCGGCTGTGAGCCACTTGGCGTCCTGGATCTTTGCGTCGAGGAAGAAGAACACGGTGATGCCGACGGCAACGGAGAGCGCGCCTTCGAAGCCGAACAGCCACTGCCAGCCGCGCAGGCCCAGGACGTCGTGCAGGCTCAGGAGCAGGCCGGCGATGGGGCCGGACAGGGCGGCTGCCACCGATGATCCGGCGATGAAGACAGCGGTCGCCTTGCCGCGCTGCCCGGCGGGCACCCAGCGGGCGAAGTAGAAGATGACGGCGGGGAAGAAACCGGCTTCGGCGGCACCCAGCAGGAACCGCAGAACGTAGAACATCATCTCGTTCTGAACGAACGCCATGAGGAAGGACACGATGCCCCAGCTGACCATGATCCGGGTCAGCCAGATCTTGGCGCCGTACTTTTCCATCATGACGTTGCTCGGAAGCTCGAAAATGGCGTAGGCGATGAAGAACAGCCCGGCGCCGAAGCCGTAAGCCGCGGCGCCGATGCCGACGTCAGCCTGCAGGTGGTCCTGGGCGTAACCAATGTTGGACCGGTTCAGCTGGTTGCACACGAGCATGACCAGCATGATGGGCAGCACGCGCCGGAAAAACTTCTTCGTGGCCGAAGCCAGATCCGTGACAGCGGTGTCTACAGACTGCATGGGGGGAATCCTCTTTGATAGAGCAGCAAGATCGCGCTGTGGGGACTACGGGGCAGGCCGTTGTGGTCCTCGCCACAGCACGTATTAACTGTAAGCAGTCGGATTCATGCCCGTCCAACACGCATATTGCATGGCGTGATACCCGCAGGGAACTATTGAGCAGCTCATGCCTGCGCCGCTGTCAGGACGGAACCGGTGGTGACATAGGAGCGCAGGTTGGCGAGGGTCAGTTCGGCCATGGCGGCCCTCGTTTCGTGGGTCCCGCTTCCGAGGTGGGGCAAAAGGACCACGTTGTCGAGGCTGAGGAGGTCCTCCGGGACCTTCGGCTCCTCCACGAAAACGTCCAGTCCTGCGCCAGCCAGGCGCCCGGCCAGCAGGGCAGCCACGAGGGCTTCCTCATCCACTACGGAGCCCCTGGCGATGTTGACCAGGTAGCCATTGGGTCCCAGCGCATTGATGACCTCGGCGCCTACCAGTCCGGCCGAGCCTGGCCCGCCGGCGGCCGCCACGATCAGCACGTCGCAGCCGGCGGCGAGTTCGACGGGGGAGGCGGCATACCAGTACCCGACGTCGGCCACCGGATTGCGGCTGTGGTAGCTGACGTCGCAGTCGAAGCCTTCCAGCCGGCGCGCGATGACCCGTCCGATCCGGCCGAGGCCAAGGATGCCCACCTTCTTGCCGCTGGCCTTGGTGGCCAGCGGGAAGTTGCCCTTGCTGAGCCAGTCTCCCCGCCGGACGTAGCGGTCCGCCACGCTGGTTTTGCGCAGCACGTCCAGGTAAAGGGCGATAGCGGTATCCGCCACACACTCATTGAGGACGTCGGGCGTGTTGCTGACGGTGATGCCGCGCCCGGCAGCCTGGGCAACATCCGTGGTGTCGTAGCCGACGCCGAAGTTGATGACCGCGCGCAGGTTGGGCAAGGCGCGCATGAGCTCGGTACCCACGCCGAACCGCCCCGACGTCACGGCGACCGCAAAGGACGGGCCATGCGTCCGCAGGAACTCCTCCTGCTCGAGGGCGCCATCAGGGAGCCGCACGGCGCCATAGTCCTTTCGAATGGATTCTTGGACGGTTGGCATGAGTGGTCCGACCTGCAGGACGGCGATGTTCTCCATAGCTGCACCCTAGGGATTCCGATCCATACGGGTCCAACATGTAAATGGCATTGATCGATGCCCGGACTGTATCGGTATCCCTCCTCCCGCGGAACGGCGCGGTTTTCCGGGGGACGTGGCGGCCGTCACAGGGGCCCGGTGCCCGCCTGGCCGTCCCTGCGGCCCCGGCGGCGCCCCGCAATATCCTTGTGGACCCCCTGGACCTCAATTAGCTTGAGTCCAGCGCGGCCCCAAGCACCTGATCCTGATGCCTTGTTCCACTCGTGCAGGACCAGACGCTGCCGCAATCACCCGATCCGGAGGAAATACAATGACGTCTTCTTCAAAGCTCCCCTTTCCCGCCGCCGTGCTGAAGTGGCCGGCCCTGGCATCGGTCGCGGTGCTGGGTCTGAGCGGCTGCTCGGTGGCCAATTCCGACGCCGCAGCCCTCTCCTCGAACACAGTCCGCGTTGTCCTGGGACAGGAACCGCCCACCCTGGAAGCCTGTGAGTCGAACCTGACCTCCACCGGGGTTGTGGTCCGCTCGAACGTCACCGAGCCGCTGATTGAACGGAACCCCAAGACCGGCGAACTCGAACCGAAGCTCGCCACAGAATGGAAGGCCACCAGCGATACGGAATGGACGCTGAAGCTGCGTGAAGGCGTGAAGTTCCAGGACGGCACGCCCTTCAACGCCGAAGCGGCCGCCTTCACCATCGACAGGGCGGTCAACTCCAAGCTCGGCTGCAACGTGGAGGGCTACGTCTTTGGCGACGCGGACCTCAAAGTCAAGGCCGTGGATGCCAGCACCCTGACCGTCACGACTCCCGAACCCGATCCCATCCTTCCGCTGCGCCTTTCATTCCTTGAGGTGGTTCCGACGTCGACCAGCACCACGGCGAAGGTCCGTGAGCCGATCGGCACCGGCCCCTACAAGATCGAGCAGTGGGACTCCGGGCAGAAGATCACGCTCTCCACCTGGGACGGCTACTGGGGGGACAAGCCCGCCTACGCCAAGGCCGAGTACCAGTGGCGTTCCGAAAGCTCGGTTCGGGCGGCCATGGTCACCAGCGGTGAGGCCGACGTCGCCATGGGCTTGAGCCCGGACGACAACATCGGCGACCTCGGCGTTGACTACCCCAACAACGAAACAGTCGCCCTGCGTCTGGACGCCAACGCCGCGCCGCTCAATGACATCCGCGTCCGCCAGGCCGTCAATTACGCCATCGACAAGGAGGGAATCGTCAACTCCCTCTACCAGGGCAAGCACAAGGTGGCTGCACAACTGGTTCCCGAGGGCGTCGTGGGCCACAACTCCGCACTGACGGGCTGGCCGTTCGACCTCGACAAGGCCAAGTCCCTCGTTGCCGAAGCAAAGGCCGACGGCGTGGACACATCCAAGCAGATCTCGCTGGTGGTCCGCAGCGCCCAGTTCCCCAAAATCACCGAGCTGGGGCAGGTCCTCCAGGAGCAGCTCGGCCAGGCCGGCCTGAACGTCAAGCTCAAGATGCTCGAAACCAGCCAGCACCTGACCTACCAGGTCCGTCCGTTCCCGAAGGACGAGGGTGCCGTGGCCCTGATGACCCAGCACGGCAACCAGGCCGGTGATGCAGCCTTCACCGTGGACCAGTACATGCTGTCCACTGGGGCGCAGAGCTACTTCGGCACCCCGGAGTTTGACGCCATGATCAAGAAGGCCGATGCCGCGTCCGGCGACGAGCGGAAGAAGGACTTTGAGGAGATCTTCGCGTACCAGAACGACAAGGTTGTGCAGTTCGCCCACATCTCGCACCAGACCGGCATCATCGGCAAGGCCAAGTCCGTGAACTACACGCCCAACTCGTCCAGCGGCGATGAGCTGCGTGTCGCGGAAATGACCCCGGCAAGCTAGCCCGGACTTCCGGGAGAGAAGGACAGCCATGCTGATCTACTTGAGGAAGCGGATTGTCTCCAGCGCACTGCCGCTGGTGGTGGTGATCGTCGGGGTGTTCGCCCTGGCCAGGATGACGGGAAATCCGGCCAGCCTGTACCTGCCCCTGAACGCCACGCAGCAGATGCGCGACGATTTCACGGCACGCAACGGCCTGGACCAGCCGTTGCTGGTGCAGATGGCCGACTACTTCGGCGGAGTATTCCGGCTCGATTTCGGACAGTCCCTGCGCACCGGGCAGGATGCGGCCGCCATGGCGCTGCGTGCTTTCCCTGCCACCCTGCAGCTCGCGGCCACCACCATGGTGCTGGCCGTGCTGCTGGCACTCGTGGTGGGGTGCTGGGCCGCGCTGAAGCCGAACGGCATTGCGGACCGGATCTCAAGTTTCGTCTCCATGGCTGCGGCTTCAATCCCGGATTTCTGGCTGGCAATCGTGGGCATCTGGGTATTCGCCATCACCCTGGGCTGGCTGCCGACATCAGGTGTGTCGGGGGCCAGCGCCTGGGTGCTGCCCATCGCCACCCTGCTGCTGCGGCCGTTCGGGGTGCTGGTCCAGATTGTCCGCGGTTCCATGGTGTCGGCGCTGTCGGAACCCTACATCAAGCTGGCCCGCAGCCGCGGTGCCGGCGAGCTACGGGTGGTCACGCACCACGCGCTGCGCAACGCCGCGGCCCCGGCCCTGACAGTGGCCGGTGACCTGACCGTGGGACTGGTCAATGGCGCCGTAGTGGTGGAGACCATCTTCGGCTGGCCGGGAATTGGCAAGCTCATGATCGATTCGATCCTGCAGCGCGACTTTGCGGTCCTGCAGGCAGCCGTCCTGCTGACCGCTGTCGCAATCTTCGCACTGAACATCCTCATCGACATGGGGTACGCGCTGCTGGACGCGCGCGTCCGTCCCGTCACGGTAAAGGCCTAGGAGTAACCATGCAGAGTTCACTCACAGAGCCGCCGGCAGCAGAGCAGCTGCCGGCGGACTCCCGCCAGCCCCGGGAGCACACCAAGGAAAGCAAACAGGACGGCAAGCTGGGCCTGTTCCGACTCCTGCTCAAGGACCGTTTCGCCACTGCGTCGGCGCTGATCCTGGTCGTCGTCGGCCTGACGGCCCTCATCGGTCCCGCCCTGATGGGGGACCTGGCCACAAAACAGAACCTGCTGTTCGCCAACAAGGCACCGTTCACTGTGGCGCACGGCTGGGAGTACTTCCTGGGCAGTGATTCGCTGGGCCGGAGCATGCTGGCCCGGCTGGTGGTGGCCAGCCGGACCACCCTGTCCGTCGCCGTGCCCGCCGTCGCGGTTGCCCTGGTCATCGGTTCGTTGTGGGGCGTCTGGGCCGGTTACCACCGCGGCTGGCGGGAGAACGTGTCCATGCGCATCGCCGACGTGATCATGAGCTTCCCGTCCCTGCTGCTCGCCGTCGTCGTCCTTTACGTCTTCAGCCCCTCCGCCGCGAATATCGTCCTGATCCTTGCCCTGACCCGCATTCCGATCTACCTGCGCACCGCCCGGGCCGAGTCGGCGGAGCTGCAAAGCCGGACGTTCGTGGATGCTGCCCGCACGTTCGGGGCCAAGCCCAGCGCGATCATCGTCCGGCACGTCATCCCCGTGGTGCTTCCGACCCTGCTCACGCTGGCCACCCTCGAGTTCTGCTATGTGATGCTCGCCGAGTCTTCGCTGAGCTTCCTGGGCATCGGCATCCAGCCGCCGGACGTCAGCTGGGGCCTCATGGTTTCCCAAGGCCGGCAGTACCTGCAGACCGCGTGGTGGCTGTCTATTTTCCCCGGCGTCGCCATCGTCGTCACCACCATCGCCGCCAACGTACTCGCCGCGTGGCTGCGGATCGCCACCGACCCGGCCCAGCGCTGGCGGCTGGCACTTCCGCGCAAGCGCCTGATCGCCCGCATTCCAGTGAAGGAGACCCAGCCGTGAAAACAGCTGCCGAACAGGCTCCCGTGAAACGCTCCCGTGCCGCAGAAGCACCTGCCGCCAGCAGCGAGGCAAAAGCCCACGACGTCGTCCTGCAGGTCCGCGACCTCGCGGTGGACATCCGGACCCACCGCGGCACCGTGCGCGCGGTGAACAGTGTGGGATTCGAGGCCCGTGCCGGGGAAACCCTGGCGCTGCTCGGCGAATCCGGCTGCGGAAAGTCCATGACCGCGAAGGCACTGGCCGGGATCATGGATCCGGTCTGCGACCTGGCCGACGGCCAGATCGTCCTGAACGGGACCGACCTCGCAGCGCTCAGCGCCAAGGAGCGGCTCAAGTTCGCCGGTCCGGGCCTGGGCATTGTCTTCCAGGATGCCCTGACCGCGCTTAACCCGGTATATACAGTAGGGACCCAGCTCGGCGAGGCGTTCCGCATCCACCGCGGCCTGAACGCCAGGCAGGCGCGGGCTGAAGCGATAGACCTGATGAAGCGCGTGGGCATTCCCGAGCCGGAGTCGCGGGTCAACTCCTACCCGCACCAGTTCTCCGGCGGCATGCGCCAGCGGATCCTCATCGCGATGGCCGTGGCCCTTAATCCGCGCCTGCTCATTGCTGATGAACCCACCACCGCCCTGGATGTCACCGTCCAGGCCCAGATCATGCAGCTGCTGCGGACCCTCCGCGAAGAGGGCCAGATGGCCGTCATCCTCATCACCCACGACCTCGCAGTCGTCGCGGAGGAAGCGGACTCCGTGGCCGTGATGTACGCCGGGAACGTCGTGGAAAGCGGACCGGTGTCGGAGGTCTTCGCGGACCCCCGGCATCCCTATACGAAGGGGCTGCTGGAGTCGGTGCCCGTCCATCTGGAGCGCGGCGCCCAGCTGAAGTCCATTCCGGGCAGCCCGCCCGAGCTCCACGACATCCCTGCCGGCTGCGTCTACCAGTCGCGATGCCCGCTGGTGCAGGACATCTGCCGGGCAGAGCGGCCCGCCCTCCGGCCGGTCACCAGCCCGGTCAACGACGCCGACGCCGGCACCGCCACTGCGAATGTCCCTTCCGGCGGCCCGTCGCGGCCCGCCCGCACCGCCGCCTGCCACTTCAGCGAGGAGATCACCAATGCCTGAGCCGCTTCTGGCCATTGACGGCCTGACCAAGACGTTCCACGTGGCCAAGAGCGCCAGCGGCAACACCCGGCTCAAGGCCCTGGACGGCATCAGCCTGACAGTCGGCCGCGGGGAAACCCTTGGCCTGGTCGGTGAGTCAGGCTGCGGCAAGTCAACCCTGGCGCGGACCCTGATGATGCTGGAAACGCCGGATAAAGGGACCGTGACGTTCGAGGGGACCAACCCGTTCGGGCTCCGCGGAAAGGAACTACTCAACTGGCGACGGCGGGTGCAGATGGTGTTCCAGGACCCGTTCGCCTCCCTGAATGCCCGCATGAACGCCGGCGACATCATTGCCGAACCGTGGGCCACGCATCGCAGCCTGTACCCGACGTCCAAGGAACGCGAGGCCCGGGTCCGCGAACTGCTCCACATGGTGGGTCTGCGCCCTTCCGATGCCCGCAAGTCGCCGCAGGAGTTCTCCGGGGGACAGCGCCAGCGCATCGGGATCGCCCGCGCGTTGGCGCTGAACCCGGACGTCATCATCCTCGACGAGCCCGTGTCCGCGCTGGACCTGTCCGTCCAGGCCCAGGTCCTGAACCTGCTCAACGAGCTGCAGAAGGAACTCGGAGTTTCGTACATTTTCATCTCGCACGATCTGACGGTGGTCCGGCACGTGGCGGACCGGGTGGCCGTGATGTACCTCGGGCGCATCATCGAAACGGGTGCCACCGACGAGGTCTTTGACCATCCCAGGCACCCGTACACGGCGGCCCTGATGTCGGCGTCCCCGAAGCTGGATGTCAGCGGAACGCAGCGGGACAGGATCGTCCTTCGCGGTGAGCTGCCGTCGCCGCTGGATCCGCCGTCGGGCTGCCGCTTCCGGACGAGGTGCTGGAAGGCGCAGGACATCTGTGCCGAAGTGTCACCGGAACCGCAGGTGCTGGCGGCCCCCGACGGCACGCGTCACCTCGCGGAGTGTCATTTCCCGCTCGATTCCATCAAAGGACTCACCGGCGTAACCGCCGCCGTCGCTTCTGCAAGCTGACCGGGCTGGTGCTGGCGGGCCGGGGCTGGGCGCCCCGGCCCGTCCGGGCCAACCTGACTGACGCGACGTGCCCGAAGGCCCTGGCGATCGGCGCGTCAGCGCAAGGAAGTGTCCTGCTTATTGTGCAGCTCGTTTTGACTGCTATTTAGCCGGAACGGGACGCGCCACCAGGTTCACCAGGTCCTCGCCGCGGGCGAGCCGGCCGATATTGGCGGCAATGTCGGCCGCCCTGCGTTCAAACGTGATGCGCGCATGGCCGGAATGGTGCGGTGTGAGCACCGTGTTTTCCAGTTCCGCGAAGGGCAGCTCCGCCGGCGGGACCACGCCGTCCGCCGGCAGCCCCCACCACACGTCCAGGCCAGCTCCGGCGATGCACCGGTCTATCAGCGCCGCATACAGCGCCGCCTGGTCAACCACAGGGCCGCGGGCCACGTTGATGAGGAAAGCCGACGGTTTCATGGCGGACAGTTCAGCCGCCCCGATCATCCCCTTGGTCCCGGCATCCAGCGGCACCGTGACCACGACGACGTCGGACGCGGCCAGCAGCTCATGGAGCTCTCCGTTCCCGCCCACCCAGTCGAGCCCGACGCCGTCGGGAAGAGGGGCTGACGGGTTCCGCCGGACAGCCCGGACCTTCATTCCCAGCGATCCGGCAACACGGGCCACCTCGGCACCGATGGACCCGAGGCCCACCAGCCCCAGCGTCAGGTCAGCAAGGACGGGCTGAAAGGGCACGCCGGCGTCGGTGGCGATGGTCCGCCACTCTCCCCGGCGGAGTGCGCGTTCGGCAGCGGCAACATTGCGCGACAGCATCAGCGTGACCATGAGGACATGCTCGGCAATAGGCCGTGCGTGGTGGAAGGTGTTGGCCACCAGCGCCTGCGGCGCCAGCTGCGGGAACGAGATCTTGTCGTAGCCGGCGCCAGTGACGTGGACCAGGCGCACCGCGGAGGCCGTCTCGGCCTCCGCGGGGCTGAGGGAGGAACAGACGACGACGTCGGCCCCCGCCAGCGCGGCTATCCGGCGGTCCGCGGTCCAAGCCGCCGCCATGTCCCAGTGGTGAGTGCCGCCGTCGGCCTTTAACTGGTCAGCGAACCGGCTGATGATGGGGTCGGTGACCACGATCTTCAGGGATTCCAGTCCGTCCGGCTGGCCGGGCCCGGCCTTCACCACCGGGGGCTCTGAAGCTCGTAGGAGGGGTGGAGCCGCTTCATGTAGCCGGTGTCATCCCGGCTCCTGAGTCCGCAGTCCAGGTACTGGCGGTGCAGGCGTTCCAGGGCGTCACGGTCGATTTCCACTCCGAGCCCGGGACCGGTGGGGACCTGCACGGCGCCGCCCGTGAATGTGAACACGCCGTCGGCGATGACATCTTCGGACGGGTCCTTCCACGGCCAGTGCGTGTCGCAGGCGTAGTCGAGCTTGGGGGTGGCCGCCGCGAGGTGGACCATGGCGGCAAGGCTGATGCCCAAATGGGAATTGGAGTGCATGGACAGTCCCAGACCGAACGTCTCGGTGATGCCGGCCAGGAACTGGCTCCGGCGCAGGCCGCCCCAGAAGTGGTGGTCGGACAGGATGACGTCCACGGCTCCGGCCGCCACGGCGGGGGCAACATCGGCGAAGCTGACCACGCACATGTTGGTCGCCAGCGGCATGCCCACCTCGCGGCGGACGGCGGCCATGCCGTCAATGCCGGGAGTGGGGTCCTCAAGGTATTCCAGGACGCCGTGCAGTTCCTTGCCCACGCGGATGGAGGTTTCCACGGTCCAGGCGCCGTTGGGGTCAATGCGGAGCGGCAGGTCCGGGAATTCAGCCCGGAGTGCATGCATGGCCGCGATCTCCTCCTCGGGCGGGAAAACGCCGGCCTTCAGCTTCAGCGCGCTGAAGCCGTAGGCGTCCACCATGGTCCGGGCCTGCCTGACAATGCCCTCGGGGTCCAGGGCGGCGCCCCAGCTGTCCTCGGCCTGGCCCGGGTGGCCTGCCCACTTGTAGAACAGGTAGCCGCTGAACTGCACCGACCCGCGGACGGCGCCGCCGAGGAGGTCGCTGACGGGCCTGCCCAGCAGCTTGCCCTGGATGTCCAGGGCGGCGACGTCGAACGGGGACAGCACCCGGTCCGCGGTGCTCGAACCCGTGACCATGCCGCTCATGCCGTGGCCGCCCTGGCTGGTGTCCTGCTCCAGTGCCTGGGCGATTCGGCTGCGCAGCGCGTTGATGTTGAACACGTCCGTCCCGGGCAGCGCAGCGGCTGCCAGCTGGAGCCGTGCGAGGTGGCCGGCGTCGCCGTACGTTTCACCGAAGCCCGAGACGCCGGCGTCCGTGTGGACCTCGACGATGGCCCGCAGGGCGAACGGTTCATGGACGCCCACGGTGTTGAGGAGGGGCGGGTCCTTGAAGGCCACCGGCGTTATGGAGACGCCAGTGATCCGGGCCTGGTTGAGGTGCTGGGCGGGGTCGTATGCCTGGTTCACTGCGCTGTGCTCCTTGGATTGCCTGTGCTGTTTGGCCCTTTAGGGGTTGATAAAAGCTGCTTTGTTCACGACCATAAGGTGAGCTATCAATTCAAGTCCAAGCCAATTTATGCACTCGACAATTCAGTAAGGGTATGGATGTTTTCGCTGCCTCAGTTAGAAGCGTTTGTGGCCGTTGCTGAAGAACTGCATTTCGGTGCTGCGGCGGAGCGGCTCAACATGACCCAGCCACCGCTGAGCCGCCAGATCCAGATGCTCGAAAAGAAACTGGGCGCCCAGCTTTTCGGCCGGACCAGCCGGAAGGTGGAGCTCACCGCAGCCGGTGCCACGCTGCTGCCGCGGGCACGGCAGATCCTGGACATGTGCATCAAGACGGATCTGGACGTCCGGCGGGTCTCGTCCGGGCAGGCAGGCACCATCACCGTCGGGTACACGGCGATAGCGGGTCACAGTGCGCTGCCGCTGATGCTGCGCCGCGCAGCGGAGAATATGCCGCGGGTGTCCTTCGTGCTCCGGGAGCTGGTCTCCACGGACCAGATGGACGGGCTGGTGAAGGGGAACGTGGACATCGGCCTGCTGCGACCCATCGTGGCCCGGCCGGGGGTGGTGTCCCGGCCGCTGATGCAGGACCGCCTGGTGGTGGCGCTGCCCGAAGGCAGTTCGCTGCTGGGCACGATGGCACCGCGCAACGGCGAGCCGCTGCCGCTTGGATTTTTGGACAGGCTTCCGCTGCTCATGTACTCCACCAAGGAGGCCCGCTACTTCCACGACCTGGTGCTGCGTTTGTTCGCCAGCGCCGGCGCACATGCCAACATCACCCAGTACGCCAGCCAGGTACCGGCGCTGTTGGCGTTCGTCCAGGCAGGGCTGGGAGTGACTCTGGTTCCCGCCTCTGCCATGGCGTTCGCCCCGGCGGGCGTGGAATTCCACGAGATCGACGGGCGGAACGGCGTGCAGGAGCTGAACCGGGTGGAACTGGAGCTTGCGTGGAACGAGGAGACGGCCAACCCTGCTGTTTTGCGGCTTCTGGAGCTGATCAAGCCGCCTGCAGGTGACGGAATCGAGTCGCCTGGCGGGGCGTGATTCGAGGCTCCTATTCGCGACCGGCCCGGAGCCTGCGCCGCGAGTTGGCCAGGTGGTTGCGCATCGCCGCGGACGCTGCGGCTCCGTCACCGTCCGCGATGGCGGCAAAAATGGACCCGTGTTCGTGGACCACCTGTTCGAAGTGGTCCCGGGCGTAATGCTCGACGCCGGTCATCAGCCGGGTGCGCGGCATGGCGATCATCGTCTGGCCCAGCGAGGAGAGGCAGTCCGTGTAGAAGGGGTTTCCCGAGGCAGCGGCAATGGCTTTGTGGAACTCAAAATCCGCCTTCATCGCGTGCGCAGGGTGCTCGCCGCTGTCCGTGAATTCCGCCAGTGCCTGCCGCATGGCGTTCAGCTGCCGCTCCGTCCGGTTTCCGGCGGCAAGCGCTGCCGCTTCGGTTTCGACGCCGATCCGGAATTCCAGCAGATGCAGGCGGTCCTCGGCGGTGACCACAGCCCTGGTGGGCTGGCCCCACGTCGGACTTCCCGGGGGAGGGGTCAGCGCAAAGCTGCCCCTCCCGCGTTCGGTTTCCACGAGTCCTTCGGCCTGGAGCCGGGTGAGCGCGGACCGGACGACCGTCCGGCTGACGCCGAACTCGCCAATGAGGGTGTTTTCGCTCGGAAGCTTTTCGCCGGGCTGGATGACGCCGTCGACAATGCGGGTGCGAAGATCGGCGGCGAGGTCCGCGGTCAGGTTCCGGCTCATGGATTCAAGGTTACGCGCCGAATTCCGCCGTCTCGGTGGTCCACGCGCGGGCCTGGTCGCTGAGGCTGACGCCGAGGCCCGGGCGGTCCGGAACGATCATGCGGCCGTCCTTGGTTTCGAGGCGTTCGTTGAACAGCGGGTCCAGCCAGTCGAAGTGCTCCACCCACGGTTCGCGCGGGTAGGCGGCGGCCAGGTGCAGGTGGATTTCCATCGCGAAGTGCGGGGCCAGGCCCAGGCCGCGTTCGTCGGCGAGGGCTGCCAGGCGGAGGAACTGGGTGATGCCGCCGACGCGCGGGGCGTCCGGCTGGATGATGTCGCAGCCGTTGGCGGCGATGAGGCCCTTGTGCTCGGCTACGGAGGCGAGCATTTCGCCGGTGGCGATTGGGGTGTCCAAGACCTGCGCGAGGTGGGCGTGGCCCTCGAAGTCGTAGGCGTCCAGCGGCTCTTCGATCCAGATGAGGTTGAATTCTTCGAGCTGGCGGCCCATGCGCAGTGCGGTGGCGCGGTCCCACTGCTGGTTGGCGTCCACCATGAGCGGCACATCCCAGCCGATGTGTTCGCGGATGCCGGCCACGCGGCGCAGGTCCTCCTTGGTGTCCGGGAGTCCGACCTTGATTTTGATGCCGCCGATGCCCTCTTCGACGGACTGCGTGGCGCGGGCCTTCACCTCGTCGAGGGTGGCGTTGAGGAAGCCGCCGGAGGTGTTGTAGGTCTGGACGGAGTCGCGGTAAGAGCCCAGGAGCTTGGCCAGGGGGAGCCCGGCGCGCTTGGCCTTGAGGTCGTACAGGGCGATGTCGATGGCGGCAAGGGCCTGGGTGGCGACGCCGGAGCGTCCCACGGAGGCACCGGCCCAGAGCAGCTTGGTGTAGAGCTTGCCGATGTCGTTGGGGTCCTCGCCGATGATGCCTTCGGCAACTTCCTTGGCGTGCGCGTACTGCGCGGGGCCGCCGGCGCGCTTGGAGTAGCTGAAGCCGAGGCCGGTGTGGCCCTGTTCGGTGGTGATCTCGGCGAAGAGGAAGACAACTTCCGTCATGGGCTTCTGGCGGCCGGTGAACACCTTGGCATCGCTGATCGGCACAGCCAGCGGAAGGCGGGCGGTTGACAGTTTGACGTGCCGGATGAGGTCGACGGTACTCATGGTTCTCCTTGGGGATCAGGGGCAACATCGCCCGCTCACCTAGGATACAAGTTAGCTACTTGTAGTACAAGCGGCTCCGCGGTCCGCCTTCTCTAGGGTCAGCTTTGGCTCTTAGACCTCGACCAACTTGTGGCAGGGAATTGGAATTCGGACCCTATCCTGACGCCTTTTGGGCTTTGTTCTGACGTCAGGTTGGGGTGTGCCCCAACCCGACGAATAGAAACTTCAGATGGTCACATCCGCCGGCAGCGTCATCCACCTCCTTCCCCCGCTGGTCTAGAACAAGACCTCCTCCAAGACGGCCTTCACCTTCCAGCGGGTTCCGGATGCCCGGCTTGGGGCGCTGGATGAAGGATCGAGACTGTCGCCCAATGCCCGATTTCAGTTGGATATTGTCCGTGGAGCGGTATCGTAATCCTAAAAATTTTCGAAAAATGGACTAGCGGGTTGTGTATTTTTCGGTTTATGGTGTGACTTGACACACACGACTGGACGACGATGCGTTCAGTAAGCAATGTCGCCAGCTTGGGGTCTGACTCCGGCAGGCGACCTGGATCAAATGTGAGACCCCATGACCACCACACCCACACTGAAGAAGGCATTCACTTTCCAAAGTGCCTTCATGTTCTCTTTCGTCTTCGTATCGCCGATTGTGGCGCTGTACGGAGTATTCGCGCTTGTGCTCGGCGCTGCCGGCCCATCAGGCTGGTGGTCTTTCCTGATTGTGTTCGCCGGTCAGATCATCGTCGCGTTCGTGTTCGCAGAGTTGGCCTCCCGCTGGCCCATCGAAGGGTCCTTGTACCAGTGGGCTCGCCGTCTCGTGGGTAACCACTATGGCTGGTTTACCGGCTGGATCTACATGTGGACACTGGCCATTGCCTGCGCCGGTGGTTCGTTTATTACTTCACAATTCCTGCCTCTGGTCCTAGGTCTCGAGCCTTTCGACCTGTTCACACAGATATTGGTCGCGCTGGGCACTTTGGCGGTAATCATGGTGCTCAACCTGATCGGTCCAAAGGCAATCAAAGCGGTCGTCTTCCTGGCCATTATGGCGGAGGTCGTCGGAAGTGTTGCCTTAGCAATTACGCTCTTTCTGTTCTTCCAGGAGCAGCCCTTCAGTGTCCTCCTCCAAGGCGCCGACGTCACCGTGCCGGGGGTAACTTTCGCAGGCATCGCTGCCGCCGCGGCATTCGTCGGCTGGGGCTTCGTTGGCTTCGAAAGCGCTGGTGACATCGCCGAAGAGGTAGAGGATCCGCGCCGCAATGTACCGAAGGCGATCATTGCCGCGATTCTGAGCGTTGGCACCGTTGTGGTCGTCTCAGCCCTCGCCCTCATTATCGCGATCCCGGACCTCGGGCGCGTGCTCAGTGGCGAGGAGATCGACCCGGCCGCCTATATCGTGGGGTCGGCACTCGGGGAACAAGCGGTCGTGCTGCTGTTCCTGCTGATTATCGTCGGCTTCGTCGCCTGCATGCTTGCCACCCAGATGGCTTCTTCTCGGGTCATGTGGGCTTTCGCCCGAGATAACGCCTTTCCAGCGTCCAGGTGGATCAAGCGCCTGTCACCACGCACGTCGAACCCTAATAGCGCCATCGTAGTCACTGCCATCCTGACCATGCTCATCCTCGTGGCCGCAACCACCGGACCCGTGTATGCGACCCTTGTGAGCTTCTCGACCGCGGGCTTCTTCATCTCCTTCGCCCTGCCAGTCGTGGCGCACGCTCTGACGCGGCACAAGAGTTCATGGACTCCGGGGCCATTCTCACTGGGGAAGGCCGGCAAGGTGCTCGTGCCGTTGGCCGCTGTTTGGGTAGTTTTGGAGCTGATCAACATTGCGTGGCCGCGCACGCCGGAACTGGATTGGTGGCA
Organism: Arthrobacter globiformis NBRC 12137; assembly: GCF_000238915.1. Lineage (GTDB taxonomy): Bacteria > Actinomycetota > Actinomycetes > Actinomycetales > Micrococcaceae > Arthrobacter > Arthrobacter globiformis. The sequence continues at coordinate 102,675 of NZ_BAEG01000037.1, forward strand.
GAACTACTCGGTCGTCATAGGGCTGGCTGGCGTGCTCTCACTCGGCCTCATCGTCTGGTTCCCTAGGCGCTCGACGATTGCGAATCTGCCGATCATTGAGCCGGGAAGCGAAGACGATCACGCGGCCGAAACGGCTGAGAGTGCAGCAACTAGTAACATCTTCTGATCCTTGCCCGTCCCTGCACCAGACGGCGCCATACATGCTTCGTCGCTGCGGGAAAGTAGAGAGTGGAAGCCAAGCCCTGCCGAATAGCGTGGGTTCGATATCCCAGACCCGCTGGCTCGGCGAGCACTACAGAGATGCCCCGTGGCACCAGTCTCTAAAAAGTGAGTGAAAAACTAACTTTCACGCGGAGTTGCCATGATATGCTCATACTGTAATACGGTATGAGCATATCAACCTGTAGTTTTGCAGTGCGCAGACGATAGGCACGTTCAATTCGGTCAACTTGCTCACCAGTGAAAAGACCACCCTTCATTCCGGCTCACACCATCAGGGCCCGGATACAGCCGGCGGCGCCAATAGTGACACTGACGCGGCACTCGGCGCTTTCCATGGCAGAAACCACCCCAGTCCGGGGACCCGGCGCCAAATCCCGAAAACTCAAATGGGACCTTTCCGATCCCACTATCAGCGGCGCCTAATTTCGCCCTTTCCATTCCCACTCTTAGGAAGGTCAATGATGACCCCCCTGAAACGCAACGCGCTCATACTCATGACGCTCGCTTCTCTGGCCCTGCCGCTGGCTGGCTGTGCAGGAACTGCCCCGGAACAAACTGAATCTGGCCCCCAGGGACTGATTCAGCCGGGCTTCCTAACTACCTGCACCTACCCCGAGTACCACCCCATGGAGTACTTCGAAGGAGGAACCGGCGGCGAGATCGTCGGCTTCGACGTCGATCTTGCGCGAGCCGTTGGTGACAGCTGGGGAGTTCAAACCAAAGTTGTGAACACCGCCTTTGATGGACTCATTCCGGGGCTGGATGCGCAAAGATGTGATTTGGTCATCTCCGGTCTGTCCGTCAGCGACGCACGCCGGGAAGTAGCGGATGCTGTGCCGTATATGCTGACTGGCTACGATTTCGGCGTTCAAAGCGGAGAAAAGAGCCTGGAAAATCCCGAGGACTACTCGGGCCGCACGGTGGCGGTGCTGGCCGGAAGCAGGATGGTAGCGAAGCTTAAAACCGTCAACGAGCAGCTAGCTTCCGAAGGTAAGCCACTCATCAAGATCGACGAATACCCTGGAACCCCTCTTGCAGCGGGAGCTGTAATCTCGGGCAAGGCGGACGCAGTCATCGACACGGACATAGCCATCGCGTCACTGGTAAGTAAGAGCAATGGCACCTTGGAGGCGGTTACCAGCGCCTTTAAGCCCGATGAGGTCTTCGGCGCATACCTCCGCAAAGACGGGACTCTAACTGGCGCCTTCAAGGACGCACTCAAGGAACTGCAGGAGAAGGGCACCCTCGCAGCTCTCGCGGATCGGTACGGACTTGATCCCAACAAGATCGACCTTTCAAGCAACCTGTCAAGCAAGCAGTAATGACAGGTTGTGATGACATGATGACCGTGTCCGCACGAGAAGGGCAATACCTCTCATGAACTTCGACTTTTCCATCTTTTGGAATGCTCTTACGTCGCTAAATTATGTCAATGGCGCGGTCCTTGCGATTCTTCTGGCGGTTCTCGCCATGGCGCTTGGCATCGTGCTCGGTTTTCTTATCGCCTTGGCTCGTATCTCTGGAAAACGCTGGCTGGTAACACTGTCCAGTGTCTACGTCGGCGTCTTTCGCGGCCTGCCCACTCTGCTAATTCTGCTACTAGCATGGAATGCTGCGCCGCAGCTGATTCCGGCCCTCCGCTCGGATGCCTACAGCCCGTTCGTCGCTGCACTAATCTCACTCACCCTAGTTCAAGCGGCCTACATGGCAGAAATTATCCGCTCTGCTCTGCTCAGCGTGGACGCGGGTCAGCCTCTGGCTGCGAGAGCGCTAGGGCTCACACCTGTCCAAACCATGATTCGCGTGGTGATCCCGCAAGCAATTCGCATAGCGATCCCTCCGACCGGCAGCGAACTAATCAACACTATTAAATACACGAGCCTGGCGAGCGTGATCTCGCTGCGTGAGTTGCTGACCACAGCCCAAAGTGGTGTATCCACAACGTTCCGCTACGCGGAGTTTTACGCTGCCGCTGCCATCTACTACCTCGCTATCGTGACTATCGTGACGGTCGTACAGGCGCAGCTGGAGCGAAAACTCCTATGGACGTCGAAGGATGTGCCGTCAGCGCCGCGGCCCGAACCTGGGACCGTTACCCTCGACTTGAAAGGAACGAAGGCGTGATCCCCTCGACAATCGAGCCACTGCTCAGCGTTTCAGATCTAGCTAAGAGCTATGGTGCGAACGAAATTCTCAAGGGGGTTAACTTCTCGATCAAGGCAGGCGAGGTGAAGGCCATCCTCGGTGCCTCCGGGTCTGGAAAGAGCACTATGCTCCGCCTGATCGCTCTACTCGAACGCGCCGACCGTGGGGAGATCGTATTAGCTGGCCGCCGCCTCGGAGTCGACGATCGTAGGGGAAAGGAAACAGCCGCATCAGAGCGGCAGCTTGCCTATCAACGTCGCGATGTGGGCATGGTCTTCCAGCAATTCAATCTCTTTCCACATATGGACGCGCTGCACAACGTCGCCCTCGCACTGACCGTCGTGCAGAACGTGCGGAGACGCGAGGCGCTGGAAGCCGCCGCAGAGATGCTCAACCGAGTTGGTCTGGGGAACCGGAGCCATAAATATCCTCGTGAACTTTCGGGTGGACAACAACAGCGAGTAGCCATTGCACGCGCCCTGGTGCTGAACCCGTCGGTGTTGCTGTTTGACGAACCAACTTCAGCGCTAGATGTGGAGCTGGTCGGCGAGGTACTCAAAGTGATGGAAAGTCTCGCAGCAGAGGGAATGACAATGATCGTCGTTACTCACGAGATCGGTTTCGCCAAGCGGGTGGCGGACGAAGTTTTGATGTTCGACCGCGGCAGCATCATCGAACAGGCCGATCCCGAGACCTTCTTTGGCTCCCCCGCTCACGAGCGGACCCGGAGCTTCCTCAGCCACGTCCGATAAAACTGTTTCTGTGCAGGTCAGCGGCGTCTCCGCAGTGATGGAAGGCTTGAGCGAGGGCTTTCCAGCCGATTTTGCGGAGGCGGCCGTTGAGGCCGGCGGCGGCGTTGTCGAGGTCCTCGCGGGTGACGGTGGTCAGCTCCATTCCTTTGGGGAAGTACTGGCGCAGGAGCCCGTTGGTGTTCTAGTTTGTGCCGCGTTGCCAGGGCGAGTGAGGGTCGCAAAGTACACGTCTGCTCCCGAGGCGATTTTGACCCGGTCATGGATGCCGACCATCTCCGCGCCTTGGTTCCAAGTCAGGGACCGTCGCAGTGGTCGGGCAGCGCGGGTAGGGTTTCCTGGATGGCGGCCAGCACCTGCTCGCTTGTCTGGCCGTTGGGCAGGTGCAGGAGCATCACGAAGCGGCTGGTACGTTCCACGAGCGTTCCGATCGCCCCGGTTCCAGGGGTGCCAATCACCAGGTCGCCCTCCTTACGTTTCTGTTGTGGGTGATTCCGGGGCTGTCGGAGTGTTTCGATCACCCTCGGGTGGCGGGTATGGCACAAGTCTCCTAGCCGCTTGGACGGCTCACTGGGAATGGCCGCCCGCTGCCCGCCGATGATTCGACCGCTGATCGAGACTTATGACATTGATCGTTGGGTACGGACGTGCCGGCGCAGTTATGGACAGGGCCAACCGAAAATTGGAGCTGATCAAGGGGGACCGAATATGCCGCTATTCTGGGCAGGAACCGACTCGGGCAAGAGCTCATCATTGCGTCCTGACCGATCAGTCCGGGACGGTACTGCTCTCGAAACGAGTCAAGAACGACGAAACGCACTCCCCGACCTCATAGCCACGATGGCGGAGATCGCGCCCGGTGGCGAGGTCTGTTGGGCGACGGACCTGAACGCCGGCGGCGCCGCACTGTTAGTAGCGCCGCACTGATAATAGAGCTGTTGGCCGCGCACGGCCAGAAGCTGCTTTATATCGCCGGACGGATCGTGCATCACGCCGCAGCGACCTACCGCGGCGATGGCAAGACCGACGCGAAAGTCGCCAGGATCATCGCCGACCAGGCGCGGATGCGCACTGATCCTTCTCGGTCGCTGCCAGACCCCCGAAAGTATCCGGCGGACAGGTCTAACCCGGCTCAGCAGCTGGCTGAAGAAACACGGCCGCCGGAAAGTGCCAAAATGGCCGAGAAGGCCCTAATAGCCCCAAACTCCCAGCACACAGTCCTGCCAACGCAGACCACAGGCTCATTGATGCCCAGATCACCGCCCTGTTTCGGCCGCACGAAAGCGCCGATGTTCTGCACACCATGCCTGGGTTCGGCCCCGTCCTCGCGGCAACTTTCCTCGCTAACATCGGTGGCAACCTGGACGCATTCGGCTCAGTCGACCGGCTCGCCAGCGTCGCGGGCTTGGCGCCAGTCCTACGCGACTCCGGACGAATCAGCGGGAATCTGCATCGACCACGCCCGTTTCAACCGCAGACTCCTGCGAACCTGTTACCTCGTCGCAGCACTCTCCAGCCTGAAGAACAGCCCGGCCTCAAGAACCTTTTACGATCGGAAGCGCGGAGAAGGGAAGTCACATAAGCAGGCACTCATAGCCTGCCCGGCGCCGCATCAACGTCCTCTGGGCCATGCTCCGAGACCACACCATCTACCAGGAACCAATGCCAGCGATCAGCGTTCAAACTGCTTAACGGAAGCATTGAGATTCCCAATTTCCGGGAACGGCCCGGTCATCGGCCTCCGCCGGGCGTTCGCTGATCAGCAGCTCCTTGGGCACCCGGGGCTTCCGCATCCCGGCCCACCGGTTTGGCTGGCCCACCGCACGGCCGCGGAGAGCTCGGCCCTCAGCCCTCCGCGTCCCTGGGTATAAACGCATTGATAGACGGACCGCGCTGGAAGCGGAACTGGCCGAGCACCTCGGGCTCGAGCATGGCCAGACACCGATCGCGGCCAACATGCGCAACGGCACCAGGCCGAAGACCGTGCTGACCGAGATCGGGCCTCGAGATTGGCGTGCCCGGGATCGGGACGGCTCATTCGGGCCATGATCGTGCCCAAGCGGAAACGTCGGCTGGACGGGATCGACCAGGTCGTGCTCTCGTTCTCTGCCCGGGGGCTGACCACTGGGGAAATCGCCGCGCATTTCGAGGAGGTCTACGGGGCCAAGGTCTCCAAAGACACCATCAGCCGCATCACGGAAAAAGTTGCCGGGGAACTGGCCGAATGGTCTGCCCGCCCCGGGGATCCGGTCTATCCGGTGCTGTTCGTTGACGCGGTCGTGGTCAAGGTCCCGTGACGGGCATGTGCGCAACACCCCGTTCTATGTCGTAATGGGCGTCATCGTGAACGGGGAGCGGGAGATCCTGGGCAAGAAAGCAGCGGGACCTAATCCTATTGGGGTTTGAGGACAACGCCTTCGCGTATGTCGAAGGCTTTGCGCTGGTACCAGCGCTCCGAGATGACCCAAATGACGCTGTGGTCTTCGGTGATGGTGTCCACGGTGGCCGGATAAGTCTCGCCGGTCGGCTCATGGACGACGACTTTCTGCGCTGGCTGGAGCGTGTGCCAACCTTGAACGGTCTGGGCTTCGGGCGGTGTGGGTGGCTTCATCAGTAGTGCCGCTAGGGGGCTTCGTTTGGGGCGGTAGGGGTGACGTAGGTTGAGACGGACCGGGACTCCAGTTCAGGAATGATATGGACCGCACCTATGGTGAGGAAGTGCTGGGTTTGTTTGTGGAGGTCGAAGTCGTGGGCGGTGTGGTAGCTCTCAAGGATGATGATCTTCCTGTCGTCTTCTACTCCGTGGAAGTATTCGTATGAGATGTTCCCGGGTTCTTCGCGCGTGTGGGCCGCCATTTTTTCCAGGTATTTGAGTATCTCTTCGGTGGTACCTGGTTTCGTTCGGTAGCGGGCTACGACGTTGAAGGTGCAGCTCATGGTGTCTCCTTGGTGGTTGTTGGTGCGTCGCCGATGGCTATTCCCGCTCCTGCGGGGAGTTCGGTGCAGGTGCTGAAGCGTGTGAGGACGTCTGCGTCGTGCCGCGAAAGGATGGTCACATCGCGGTTACGTATCTCCTCGCGGATAAACGCGAAGGCGTCGTACATGGCTGGCAGGTCGCTGGCAGCGGTGAAGGGCATGATGCGGTCCTGCTCTTCGTAGAAATGAACCGCGTCGGAGGCCAGTAGCACTTCGCCCTCGGAGGTGGGGACGTAGGGATTGCCTGCCCGGGCGCGTGCCCACCTACTTCCACCAGGCGCAGATTGGGCAGGGGGCTGTTTCACCCGAGAACAGCTTGAGCCTGCCCTCGGGTGAAACAGCGCAACTGGTCGATCTCGGTTCTCCCGGAGTAGAAGGAAAACTGCCAATGCCGGGTGGTAGCTGAGGTCAGAACCTGTATTCGGTCTCCGACATGTGGATCCTCGCATTGGGGAACAGGTTGAAGTTGCCGATTTGGTCGTAGTGGCCGTGCGTGACAATGACGTCGGCGACTGCGGCCGGATCAATGCCGAACTGGGCCAGTACTTCTGCGGTGCAGCTGTAGGGTTCGGGCACGTTTGCGGGCGTCATCTTCGCTGAAACCGGTGTCGACGACGGCTGTCCCGTCGGGACCTTGCAGGACCCAGAAGAAGTAGTCCACGGTGGCTGGTCCGTCATCTTCGCCGTATAGGCGGCAATTGAGGTGCGTTAGGCGGGCCGGGTGCCCACCCGCACGGCGACCACCCGGTACCCGCTGCCTTGTTTAGCTGGCGCCATTGCCGCCCTCGTGGACCTCCACGGTAGGTTCGATCCCGTCGGCGCCGACCACCTCGCGCCATGCGTCGAAGCCGGCCTGGAAGGCCACCACACCCGCTTCGGGGAGGGCGATCTCAATCGCTTCGAGGATTTCGGTCGGCGTGACGCCCAGATCCAGGGCCACCCGGATATGGCTTTGGATGTGGCCTTTGGAGGCGCGCATGACGGTCAGGCTGACGATGAAGATCAGTTCCTTGGTCTTGCGGTCCAGGGTGCGCTGGTCCAGGTAGGCGGCCGACACGACGTGGTTCGCGGCTTGCAGCACGGGAAAATCGTGCTTGGCCATGACCTTGTGATATTCGAGGACGTAGCCGCGTTTGCGGGCCATGTCGTCGATGTAGTCCTGGGCCTCGGCGGCGGTTTGGCTGTTAAGGTCAATGGTCATTGGGATGTCCTTCCGGGATTGTAAGGCGTTCGTTGATGCGTAGCGATGTGCCGTTGAGCGTTTCGTAGTAGCGGGCAAATTCGGTGTGGTCGGGGGCGGGGCTTTCTAGCAGCTCCCGGGCCTTTCGGCAGTTTGTTGTGCCGTGAGGACGACGGGTGCTTTGGTGTCGCAGACGAACAGTTCCCGTCCGGGGGAGTGGTTGATGGCCATGGGGCGGCCCATGTTGCCCAGTCCCACGAACAAGGAGGCGTGGGTGTCCGGCATCACCATGTTGAGGTTCCGCCGTCGATAGTGAGCACGGAGCCGGTCGCGAAGCTGGACTCCTTTGCGGCGAGCCATACAATGGCTTCGGCGATCTCTTCGGGCCGGCCCATGCGGTGCATGGGGGAGCGGCTGTTCAGTTCGTCGAGGAGCCTTTGCGGGTCCGGGGATTCGCTGATCATCTTGTCGAAGTACGGCGAGTTGATGGTTCCGGGGGCCACGGCGTTGACGCGAATGCCCTGGTCGACGTGATCAAGGGCCATCGCCCTGGTCAAGGCTGACACTCCGCCCTTTGAGGCCACATAGGCTGCGCGGCTGCGGATCCCGACGGCGGCTGTGTACGAGGAGGTGTTGACGATTCTGCCGTCACCGGTCTTGGCGAGTTCTGGGATCACGTACTTGCAACACAGATATACGCCTTTGAGGTTGACCGACATTAGACGGTCCCAGTCGTCTTCATCAATCTCGAGCACACTGCCGGGAATACCGAATCCGGCGTTGTTGCAGAGAACGTCGATGCCCCCAAAGTTGTCGACGACGCTTTGTACCATCGCACGGACGCTTGCGGAGTCGCTGACGTCGACGGTTACGGCCAAGGCCTTCGCGCCCGCCTCGTCGGCTACTTCCCGGGCGGCGGTTTCGTTCTTGTCGGCGATGGCGACGTTCGCGCCGAGTTCAGCAAATCGAAGAGCGGTGGCCCTGCCGATACCGCTTCCGGCGCCGGTAACGATGACGGTCTGGTCAGTGAAGTTCACGAAGCGCTTCCTTTGAATTCGACGATCTGACGGGTGACTTTGGCTTCAAGCACGAGGCTTAGGGGAGAGAGCTCGATCCGCACGTCCGGGCGGGGCAATCCTACGGTCACAGTTTGGCCTGCCTCTGGCTCGCGAGAGATCCGAGTTGCAAACCCCCGCCGCTTCCCTCCGGACGAGCAGTTCGCCGGGGCCGGGGCATCCAGAGTCAGTTCGGCCACGTTGATCGAGGTGGTGTCGTCCCACGGCCTCGGCGCTCCCCCCGTCTCCAGACCCGCTCCTTTGAACTTCATCGTCCTACTCCAGTCCCCGCCAGCCTGGCGGATCGATTCAAGGTTGTTTATAGCCAGTGCTAATCCAGTATTACAGTAATACCAGCAAGGATGTCTAGTCCCACATTCGACCTTTTCGCGTATGATGGTGAAACCCGCACGAAGGAAGACCCATGACAATCGACGCCGTCCGCAGAACCGCAGCCCCACTCCGAACGGAAGTGGTTAACGCCCTCCGCCGCGCCATAGTTGCCCAGGAGTTCGTGGCCGGGGAACGCCTTGTTGAAACCGTCCTTTGCGAGAAGTATTCGGTTAGCAGGACGGTTGTCCGTGAGGCGCTAAGGCAGCTCGAATCCGAGGGCCTGGTGTCGATGGTTGCCAACCGTGGCCCCGAAGTCGCTACCCTGAGTATTCACGATGCGGAAAGCCTCTACGAGGTCCGTCGGGCCCTCGAGTCACTGGCCGGAAGCTTGTTCGCCGAACGCGCGAACGATGAGCAGTGCACCGAACTAGTTGCACGGCTCGGCGAAGTCAAAGCCGCGGTGGCGTCAGGCGATCCCGAAAAACGCCTTGAGGCAAAAGACAGATACTACGACGTCCTCCTGGATGGTACAGGAAACGCCGAAATCGCCCGGATGCTCAGGAGTGTCAACGCGCGGACCCAGATGCTTCGGACGCTTTCACTGTCGGTTCGTGGCAGGGAGGCCCACACCATCGCGGAGATCACCCGCATCACCGCTGCCGCGGCCGTAAACCGGGACCCTGAAGAGGCGCGCGTCGCATGCGAAGACCATGTCAGGAACGCAGCCGAAGCGGCGTTGGCGGAGATGCGCCGACTCCAGGCGGGGTAACTGGTACCTATTGCCGAGCCCGGCCGGCCACCCTTGTGTGGCCGGCCGGGCTTTCTTCTTAAGCCGGGTTGACGTGGGCCAAGGCGGCCCTTACGCTCATAACATCGTAATACGGTCTTATAGAAGCCCAGCCAATATTTATTTGCGGCCGTCCTAGGCTTCAGTGCCATTGCCACCACAAGAAGACCACTCACGGCGCACGCATCGACGAACTGACCATCTGAACCAGCTCGCTGGTGGCGCAAGGACAACCCACGGACCTCCACCGAGGCCCTTGCGCCGCCAGAAACTGAAACCGTTCCCGGACACAGAAAGTTGTTCATGACTCCAACACACACCACACCAACGGCCATTTCCGAAGAGTGGTTTACCGCCTTAGCCGAGGCTGTGCACAGCGACCGTGAGACCCAGGTCATCGGCAGGTACAGCGATTTCTGGATCGGCGCCGTCTCGCCCGGGAACTGGCAGGTTGCCCTTAGCTTCCGAATCTCAGAACTTGTCCCTGCGCCCTGGGAAGACCTGCCCCGGGAGCACATCCTCATCTCCGCCACGCAAGCCGGCTGGGAGCAGATCTTCGATCCCCAACCCAAACCCCTCCACCACGACCTGCTCGCACTGGCCAAAAACAGCCCCGACGTCACCGTGAGCGGATCCGACGTCGAACTTGTCCGCAACCTGAGGGTCATCGCACGACTAATCGACCTCGGAAAGGCACTCCATGCCCAGCACTGAGACCCCTGCATCCAGCATCGAAAACGTCGTCGGCCGCTACATCAACCTCCGATCCTCCGGACGCGACCAGCGGATCTATTTTGAAGAGGCCGGCAGCGGACCTGTCATTCTCTGCCTCCACACGGCCGGCGCCGACTCCCGACAGTTCAGGCACCTGCTCAACGATCCGGACATCACCAGCCGCTTCCGCGTGGTAGCGTTCGACCTTCCCTGGCACGGCCGGTCACTTCCCCCGGAAGGCTGGTGGGAAGAGGAATACCTGCTCACGACCGACGCGTACGTGGCGATTGTCCGCGATTTCGCTGCGGCCCTGAATTTGAAGCAACCGGTTGTGATCGGCTGCTCCATGGCCGGCTCACTCGTTCTGGAATTGGCCCGCCGCCACGCTGACGACACCGGTGCCGTCATCGGCCTCTCCGGAGCGCTGAAGGTCAACGGACGGTTCCAGGACTGGTCGCTGCGCCCCGACGTCAACGCCCAGCAGTCAGTGCCCACCTGGACCTCCAGCCTCATGGCACCACAGAGCCCCGAGGTCTCCCGCCGCGAAGTGTGGTGGATCTACAGCCAAGGTGGCCCCGGCATCTACCGCGGCGACACCTACTTCTACTCCCAGGACCTCGACCTCCGGGGGAGAGGACAGGAAATCGACACCGAAGCGTGCCCCGTCTACCTCCTGACCGGCGAGTACGACCACGCTTGCACACCAGCAGACACCGCGGACGCCATCGCCGAGATCCCGGGAGCCAAAGGCGGTCCCATGAAGGACATCGGACACTTCCCCATGGCCGAAAACTACCCACTGTTCAAAACCTACCTGCTGCCCATCCTCGACGAACTCCACCCCGCCGAGGGCTCCCAGGACCTCAACCGACCTGCCCTCGAAGGAACCCACCATGTCTGAGACGTCCACCACCGGCCCTTCGCATTTAGGCATGGTTCGTTTGTTTGATCCGGTAGGGGCGGTGGCCGCCGGCGGCGAGTAGGCATCGGAGTCTGTAGTTGGTGAAGTTGCGGAAGCCGCGAGCGATTCTGCGGGTGGTTTCGATAACTTCGTCGATGGCTTCGGTGGGGCCGTTGGAGGCGTCGAAGGTGTCGACATGGGCCAGGATCGCGGTCTTCCATTGCTTGAGGGTTGCAGCCCAGGCGCGAGATCTCGGGGATCGGGCAGGCCGGGATTGAGGCGATCACCTCGTGGATGAGTTCTCTGCCTCTGGCAGGGGTGGCCTGGTAGATGTGGCGGAGTTTCTGGTGCCACTGCCAGGCCAGGGAGACTTCGTGGTGCGGTCGCCGAGGGTGAGCTTGGCGTCGAGCCGGGCGGCTTGTTTGTCGGTGAGGTGTTCGGCAAACGATCTGCAAGGTCCGGCGGGTGCCGAAGAGCGGATCGCCCTTGCGACCGCGGTGCTCGAGGGTGTCTTGCTGGACGCGGCGGCGGACCTCATCGACCATGGCTGATCCGAGTTTTACTACATGGAACGCGTCCAGGACGGTGATGGCTTCGGGGAGTTCATCGCGGATCGCTTTCGCGTAGCCGCGGAACGGATCCAAGCCGCCGTCTTGATGCCGGCAGTGAATTCCTCGCCGCGGTCTTTGAGCCAGTCGGCGTATGCCGTCCCGGACGGACCCGGAACAAGGTCCAGCAACCTGGCGTGCACCACACCGTGGGCGTCGCGGGTGTGGTCCACGATCCCGGTGACCATGTCGGATCCTGGCGGGCCGGTGTGGGACCAGACATGCTCGTCGACGCCGAGCGCGTCCACTCCTGTCAGCCGGCCAGCCGTTGCGATGCGCCGGGCGGCCTCTGCCTTGATAGTGTGCCAGGAGACGACGAGCTGGTGCACCAGGGCGGAGCCCGAGGTGTCGAACCGCTGCAGGCTGTCGGTCGCCCCGCCGCGGCCCTGGCAGTGAGTTTTGCCCGGTGCCCGGCCAACTCGTGCTCTTCGGTGAATGTGGTTCTCGGGCAGCCAGGGTCCGGGCAGCGCCAGACCCGCGTGGCCCACAGCAGCCGCACCGGACGGCCGAAACACGGGGTGTCGTGAAGCCGGACCTGCCGGCGGCCGTGCCCGACCGCGACGACGCCGCAGTCCGGGCAGCCGCTCAAGGTTTCGGCTGTCTCGACGTGCAGAACCAGGCCCGTCCCGGCCGCCGTGACAGAGCAGACGTGGATACCGTCGACACCAAGATCACCGGAAGAGGAACCAGCGCCCAGCCAAGTGATCCAACAGGGCACACCGCGCTGACCAAAACGGACAACAACCACCGAACGCCCTGTCCGCGAGAACCGCAACCATCACAGACCCTCATGAAAAATCGGGGCTAGGGAACGCAGACGAGCGTTTCCCGTGCGGAAGCCGGGAAGGCTTGCTCGAACGCTTCATCGGTCGGACTCGATACCCCTGCCAGCCAAGCCATGATCGTGAGGATCATGACGGGGCGATCGGGGTGCTTTTGGGCCGGCTGATTGTCATCGGGGTTATGGAAAGCGCGGTTCAGCATGTGGTCTCCTTTTTCTCGCCAGGGACTGCAGGCCTTGGTTTTTCCGTGAGGAGACTTCTGCGCTGGCTTCTGCTGTTCCCTGTCGCGACGGCGCTGATGTACGACGTCGATGTTCTTAATCTGGCTCACCTCACGTCGTGCCGGAGTGTTGCGGATAGCCGCGTCTGCCTGAAGTCAGCAGCGCGGCTATCCGGTGTCATGGCTTCAGCAACGTCAGGAGGTCGCTACCGACTCAGCGGAGTTGGTGTCTTCCTCGCCGGCGATTTGATGGTGCTCGTGCAGGTCTCTGTTGACGGCGCGGATCCGGTCGCGGACGGAGAGCCAAACCACCAAGCCGACCAGGGCGATTCCGGCAAGTCCGATGGGCACCGACCAGGACACATACCACGGCACCTCTTCTCCAGGGCTTCTGGGCCAGGCGAGGTTGATGACTTCGAAGACAATCCAGGCGGCTGCAGCGGCAACGACAGGCAGTGTGAAGACGCCCAGCGAAAACGGTCCTGCGTGCCATTTTTTGCTGACGATCCGTGCGAACAGGGCCACAACCACGAGTCCCATGGTTACGAAGAAGCCACCTGCTGCCGCGGCAACCAGGGTGGCGTACACCTGCTCCGAGAATGCGAGGAGCGTGATGACAATGGCGAGCACACCGACGACAATGATGGCCCGGTTGGGCGTGCGGTGCTTTTGGGAGAGCTTGGCCATGAAACGTGATGCCGGGAGGACGCCGTCCCGCGAGAAAGACCAGATGACGCGCGAGATGCTGGTCTGGGCCGTCAGCATTGATGCTGCGAAACCGATGATGACGAGGCCAAAGAACGGTTGTGCGATGCCGGGGCCGAGGGATTCGGTGATGTTGTTTGCGGCAGGGTCAACAATGGCGCCCGTAATGACGGCGCCGAAATCGGGCGTTGAGAGTACCAAAGCCAGCGACGAGTACAGGACAACGATTCCAATGGTGGCAAGCGCTCCGACAATAGCCTTGGGGAGGTTCTTTTCGGGCCGGTCGATTTCTTCGGCCATGCTGCAGACGGTTTCGAAGCCAGCGAATCCAAAGCCTACGAATCCCATGGCCAGGATGAAACCGCCCCACAGGTAGTCTCCGTCAGCTGCGCCGCCTGAGGTGAAGAGGATGCTAAGGGGCTGCTCCCGGTGCCAGATCAACAGCACGGTTGCCAGAACGATCGAGCCGACGACTTCAGCTGCGAGACTCAGGCGGGTGAGGATTTTCAGGACGACGGGCCCGATCAAGTTCAGGGCGGTTGTCGCGACGAGAATTACGAGAGCGACGGCAATGTGCTCTATCAGGCTGAAGTCAGGAATCCCCAGGAGCGGGGGAATGAAGCTTGCAATGGCGTACGCGTTGCTGGCTATGACGATGATGATCGTCCAGATGTAGGCCCAGCCCGCAGCCCAGCCGTAGCTTTCGCCTACCAGGCGGCGGGCCCACTGGTAGCTGCCGCCCTGGAATGGCCAGCGTGACACCAGGACGCCCAGGCTGAGGGCTATCAGGAGTTGAAGTACCAGCACTACTGCAAACGCCCACCAGCCTGCAGGCCCTGCGGCCTGCATGACGAGCCCGAATACGGCGTACAGGGCAACGATGGGGGAGATGAAGACGAAAGCAATGGTGAACGCATCGCGCATGCGGAACTGGCGCTTCAGCGTCATGCTTCCGCTCGAAGATTGGTGAGACATGGGGGGCCTTTCAGACTTGCTCTGCCGGGGCCACTGCCGCCAGCAGTCATCGTTGACTGCGTCCGGGGCGGGGTGACCGGGGAAGCGCAGAGGATCTTGCTTCAGCAACCGTACTCGCATATGACAGCAATCACAAGGTATTTTTTCAAAACTAGCAGAAACTGTTGGAGTTTTGATCATTTGCCCGGCTTAGAACGTGTGAATAGCCCTCGGCGTTCGCTCAGCGAAGCCTGGCGGCGGGAGGTTCGGGGCCTTTCGTAACGCTCCTTGAGAGCGTCCAGGTGCATCCATTCCTCCATGCGGCCGGACGTCGCCGTGGGACAGGATCTCGTCCAGGAGTCCGGCGAGTTGCGAAATGGACTCGGTGGAGACCGGTCGCAATGGCTTAAAAACCGGCCAATCGTCCGTGAAAGAAGCTCAACCGAGGACCTCTGCCTCAATTCGTCCGGGCTGCTCGGCCGCCTCCGCTGAAGTTGGGGCCAATTCCGCAGGCGACCTTGCGCGTCCTCCGGCTTGACTACACCCGTTTGGCGTACGCCGAGGTCCTTCCCGATGAGAAATGCCCTACTGCGCCGGGTTCCTCACCAGAGCCGCAGCAACCATGGCAACCCAGGGCGCACCCGTGAAGCGGGCCATGACTGACAATGCTTTTCGCCTACCGGCTCTCCCTCGTCTTCCAGGACGCCCTGGCCGGGTTGGGGGCTAAACACATCCTGATCAAACCCCGCCACCCTTGGCAGAACGGCAAAGCAGAACGCTTCAACCGCACCCTCCAGGAAGGCTGGGCGTACCGCCAGCCTTTTACCTCGAACCAAGCTGCAACCATGGCAAAACTTCTACAACAAACCACCGGCCCCACGGCAGCCTCGGAGGCAAACCATCCTTCAGCAGGTGCAACCAACTTACTGGCTGATTACTGCTAGGTCAGGCCGGACCAGGTGTACGGCAGCTTATGGATGTGGAGGTAGCCGTAGGTGCGGGTCGCGGTGACGGACTTGATGGCACGCAGGCGTGTGCCTACGAAGTCTGCAAAGTCGGCCTTGTCCCTGCACGTGACTTCCAGCATGAGGTCGTGGCGTCCGCTGGTGGTGATGATCATTCCGACCTCGGGCAGGTCGCTGATTTCCCGGGCTGCAGCGCGGATGTCACCGGCGACACTGATGCCGATGCCGGCCTGGACCTGGCCCTGGGACAGCAGGCGGTTGACCATGGTGTTGATGTGCAGCACCCCTGTTTCAAGCAGCCGGAGCACTCTTCTGCGGGCGCTGGGGTAAGTCAGGCCGGAAACCGCGGCGAGGTCGGTGTACGAGGCCCTGCCGTCCTCCCTGAGGGCCTGGATGATGGCCATGTCGGCGTGGTCAAGGGTCAGGGGGTCCTGCTGCGAAAGTCCGTTCTGCCGGCGGCTGCCGCCCAGCCCGCCGGACGTGTCGTAGCCATATTTCTCGAACGAGAGGTACAGGAACGTATGGCAGCCCTGCACGCCGGGGACCGCCCGGATGTCATCGAGGACCTGCAGGAGCTCGTCGTCATCCCTGCACACGACCTCTACCAGGACGTCGAAGTCCCCGGCTGTGGAGACCACAAAGTCGGTGGCCGGGAAAGTGGCCAGGTGCTCAGCCACTTCCCGGGCGGATTTGCTGACATTGATAGCGACACCGGCGAAAGTTCTGAAACCCAGAACTTCAGGGGACACGCTGCCAACGACTTTGATGACCCCGCCGCGTTCGAGTCGGTCGATGCGGTGCCGGATTGCCTCCCCTGAGAGGCTTACTTCGTTCCCCATGTCAGAGAAGGTTGCCCGGCCATCCTCGCGCAGCAGGTCGATAAGTGCGAGGTCGACAGGGTCGAGCGCTATGGTGGGCTGATCTGCCGCGACCGGTGTTGCTTCCGTCGTCACGCTGGTCTCCTCGTTTTGTCTGCCAGTGAGGCACTTGAAAATATATCAAGTTAAAAGGGGCTGGCGCAGAACATTTTTCTCATGTTCTGCGCCAGCCCCGACAAGGTGCCGAGCTTTTCCCGTTAACTGGCAGACAGATGAATCACTGAGGTCTTGGAGTGGGTGTAGTGCTCCACTGCCTGGGGACCGAGTTCCCGGCCGAAGCCGGAGGCCTTCATCCCGCCGAAGGGAAGGGTTGGATGAAACACCCCGTAGGTGTTGGCCCACACCGTTCCGGCCTCCAGCTTGCGAGTGAGACGGTGCACCCGGGAGACGTCCTTGGTCCAGAGCCCGGCGGCAAGACCGTACTCTGTGGAGTTCGCCTTTGTGATCGCGTCCTGTTCGTCCGAGAACGTGTCCACGGCCAGGACAGGGCCGAACACTTCATGGCTTGCCAGCGGGTGCCCGGTGGGAATGCCCGTAACGATGGTCGGAGCCAGGAAATAACCCGCTTGGGGGATCGCCGTGCTGCAGGTTTGAACGGTAGCTCCGGCTTCCTCCGCTTCCTGGAGGAAAGCCTTGATTTTTGTCAGCTGCCCTTCGGAGATCACGGGTCCGATGTCGGTGCCGGGGTTCATCGAGTGTCCAAGGGCGAGGTTGCCGGTGCGTTCAGTAAGGGCCGAGATGAACGCATCTTTGATGCTCTCCTGTACCAGCACCCGGCTTCCGGCGATGCAGATCTGCCCGGCGTTGGTCCAGATCCCGGCCGCCACGCCCTCGACCGCTGCTTCAAGGTCGGCATCGGCGAAAATGAGCTGTGCGCTCTTGCCGCCAAGTTCCACCGTGGCCGGGGTGAGTGTTTCCGCGGCTGCGCGGAGCACGGCCTTGCCCGTGGCGGTGGAACCGGTGAAGGCGATTTTGTCTACGTCCCGGGAACTGGTCAGCGCTTCCCCGGCGGTCCTGCCACCGGTGACCACGTTGAAAACACCTGCCGGGACGCCGGCTTCGTGGGCCAGGTGAGCCAGCAGCACGCTGGAGGCAGAGGCCAGTTCTGAGGGCTTGGCCACCACGGTGTTGCCGAAGGCCAGAGCCGGTGCCACCTTGTAGGTGAGGATCGGCAATGGATAGTTCCAGGGTGTGATGGCCACGCAGACGCCCAAAGGTTCACGGGTGGTGGTGGCGAAGTATTCACGGGGCGCGGGAACCACCGTGCCGGATGCTTTGGTGCACCAGCCTGCGAAGTAACGGAGCACTGCCGCCGCCTCGGCAATGTCCAGGCGGGCTTCTGCAAGGGGCTTTCCGGTGTCGCGCGCCTCGACTTCGCTGAGGATTTCCGAGTCCCGATCGACCAGGTCGGCGAGGCGGAAGAGGATCCGTTCGCGTTCCTCCGGGTCCTTCTCGGACCAGCGGCCGTCGCTGTAGGCTTCCTTGGCCGCTTGTACGGCGTCTTCGACATCCGCGGCGCTCGAGTCGGCCAGCGATCCGATCACCGCTCCGTTGCCGGGATCGATGATGTCGAGGTAAGCACCGCCTCCAGGGGCCTGGACGTGGCCGTTAATGAAGCTGTGGACCGGGTAGTCAAACACTGCCTGCCCGGTCGCGGAGGCTGAGGCCTTGGCGATGTTCGTGATGCTCATTATGCTGCTCCTGTCACGTTTGCTGCTGCCGTGGAGACGGCTTCGATGAGGACGTCCAGGCCTTCCTGGAAGAGGTCATGCCCGATCACAAGGGGGGGCAGGAGGCGGATCACGTTCCCGTAGGTGCCGGTGACGAGAACCAGAACGCCTTGTTCGTGGCACAGGCGTGCGGCCGCCCGGGCGATTTCAGGTGCGGGGGTCTTGGTGCCGGGTTCGACGAGTTCGATGGCGATCATTGCGCCACGGCCGCGGATGTCACCGATGGGGGAGCCGGGAAGTTCCTGGGCGGCCTTGAAACGGCTGATCGCGGTTTCGCCGATCTTCCGCGCTGCCTCGAGCAGGCCGTTCTCTTGGACTTCTTCAATGGCAGCCAGTGCGGCGGCGCAGGCGGCCGGGTTGCCTCCGTAGGTTCCGCCGAGGCCTCCGGGCTGCACGGCGTCCATCAGTTCGGCACGGCCGGTGACTGCCGACAGGGGAAGCCCTCCGCCGATGCCTTTGCCGATGGCCATCACATCAGGGACGATCTCTTCGTGTTCGGAGGCGAACCAGGCACCGGTGCGGCCCGACCCGCTCTGCACCTCATCGGCAATGAGCAGGATGCCGTTGGCGCGGGTGAAGGCCTGGAGCGCGGTGAGGTATCCGGGGGCGGGGACGATGAATCCGCCTTCGCCCTGGATGGGTTCAACGACGATGCCGGCCACTTCCGATGCGCCGATCTGGGCTTCGATGGTGCTGATGACACGGGCGGCGGCTTCTTCTCCGGTCAGGCCGTCCCGGTAGGGGTATGAGGCCGGGACGCGGTAGATTTCGCTGGCAAGCGGACCGAAGCCTGCCTTGAAGGGCGCTGCCTTGGCGGTCATCGCCAGCGTCAGGTTGGTCCGGCCGTGGTAGGCGTGTTCGAGGACGACGATGGCCTGCCGGCCGGTGGCTTTCCTGGCGACCTTGACCGCGTTTTCCACGGCTTCGGAGCCGGAGTTGAACAGGGCGGTCCGCTTGGGGTGGTCCCCAGGGGTGAGGGTATTCAGTTTCTCGCAGACCTCCACGTAGCCCTCGTACGGAGTGATGAAGAAGGCGGTGTGGGTGAAGGCGCTGATTTGCTGCGTCACCGCGTCGACGACCTTGGGGTTGGCGTTGCCCACGGTGGAGACCCCGACCCCGGAGGCGAGGTCGATCAGCTGGTTGCCGTCCGCGTCGACGATGATGCCTCCGCCGGCTGCCTTGACGTAGATGGGCAGGACCGAAGGGACCGCCGAGGTGACGGCCTCACTTCGGCGGGCGTGCAGGGTGCGGGACTTGGGTCCGGGAATCTCGGTGCGGACGATGCGCTGCTGGGTCATGGCGGGGCCGCCGGTGTTGGTTGTCACTGTGTTACTCCTGGAGATGTCTGTCACCACTGGACGGCGATGTATTTGGTTTCGAGGAATTCGTGGATGCCATGGTGGCCGCCTTCACGGCCGATGCCGCTTTGCTTGACCCCGCCAAAAGGTGCCGCGGGGTCGGAGAAGATGCCGGTGTTCACACCCACCATGCCGGCGTGGACACGCTCGGCGACGCGCAGCGCCCGGGCGAGGTCTGCGCTGAAAATGTAGGAGCCGAGGCCCATGTCGGTTGCGTTGGCCATGGCCACAACGTGGTCCTCATCGGTGAACCCGACGATGGGTGCGACCGGTCCGAACAGTTCGTGGTTCAGGATGTCTGCGTCCGGGGCCACATCGGTCAGCACGGTGGGGGCGAAGTAGTAGCCCGGACCGGCCGGAACGTCGGTTCCTGTGGCGCGCTTCGCCCCGGCCTGAAGGGCCGCATCGACGGCCTCCTGGAGGCCTTCGAGGGCGGCCTTGCTGGCCAGCGGGCCGACTTCGGTGCCGTCTTCGCTGCCCGGGCCCACACGGAGGGCTTCCATGGCCTGGACGAACTTGCCGGTGAATTCAGCCCGGATGTTGTCGTGGACGTAGAACCGGTTCGCTGCGGTGCAGGCCTCGGCGTTGTGGCGCATTTTGGCGGTCATGGCCGCTTCGACGGCTTTGTCCACGTCGGCGTCCTCGAACACGATGAACGGCGCGTTTCCACCCAACTCCATTCCGGTGTTCAGGATCCGGCCGCTGGCCTGGGACAGCAGCTGCCGGCCCACCTGTGTTGAACCGGTGAAGGACAGCATCTGCACGGGGCTGGAATCAATCAGGGCTGCGATGACTTCCCGGTCGCGGCGGGTCGGCACAATATTGACCGCTCCGCTGGGGACGCCGGCCTGGGTGAGCAGTTCCGCGATCCGCAGGGCGGTGAGCGGGGTCTGGTTGGACGGCTTGACCACGACGGTGCAACCGGCAGCGAGGGCGGGAGCGACCTTGCGGGTGATCATCGCGGCGGGAAGGTTCCACGGCGTGATGGCAAGGACGACGCCGACGGGCTGGGATATTTCCATGATCCTGCGGTTGCCGGTCGGGGACTCACGGAGGGAGCCTGGCAGCCGGACCGCCTCTTCACTGAACCACCGGAAGAACTCCGCTGCGTAATCGGCTTCAGCCAGGGCATCAACACGTGCCTTGCCGTTTTCGGCGACGATCAGGTCTGCGATTTCATCACGGTGTGCGGTCAGAAGCTCGAACGCTGCCCGGAGGACTTCTGCCCGTTCACGGGGTGTCCGGGTGCCCCAGGGTGCGAGGGCCTTCTGGGCCGCCTCGGCGGCTTCCAGTCCGTCGGCTACGGATGCGTTGGCGACGTCGACGATCGTCTTGCCGGTTGAAGGATCCTCGACCGGGAAGACGACGCCGTCGGACGCCGGACGGAAACTGCCGTCGATGAAGAGCCCGCTGGGGCCGGTGAAAGACTCAGTCATGGTGTGTTCCTCATTGCGCTGGTAGGTCTGCTGTTGCCGAAGTTGGGATGCTTAGGCGGGCTGGTGGTCTGAGGCCAGGTGGGGGGCCTTGTCCTGGATGGCAAGGAATGCCTCGGCGCCAAAATCGGCCACCAGGTCGGTGCCGTTGATCCAGTGCGATTCAGGTGTGGTCAGGAACCACGCGACGTTGGCGATTTCGGCCGGCGTGCCGGGGCGGCCGGACCGCTGGACGATGGGGTCCAGTTCCTCGGCGCCCATGGATTCGTAGAAGGAATCCAGCAGCGGGGTCTGGATGGGTCCGGGGCTGACCGAATTTATGCGGAAGCGGCCGAAGTACTTCTGCGCCGCCAGGATGGTCCAGGCAACGACGGCTTCCTTGGCCCGGTTGTAGGCGAGGTATCCGTCCGATTCGGACAGCTTCAGGGCTGCCAGGGCGGCATCGGCGTCGGGGGCCTGTATCAGGGAGGCCACGTCGTCCAGGTGATCCCGCCAGTACCAGCCGGAGGTCGAAGCGACGTTCACGACCGCACCCCCGGTGGTGATTTTGGGTGCTGCTTTTTCGGTCAGTTCCCGGATACCGAGGAAGTTGACGGACAATACTGTCCGGGCACCTGCGGTGCCGGCGACGCCGGCGACGTTGCACAGGATATCGATGTTGTCCGGCAGCGCGGTCACCGCGGCGGCAATGGACCCGGAGTCGGCCAGATCCACGGGGACCGTCTGGACGTCGAGGGGGGAGGGGTTGCGGTCCAGGACAATGACGGTGTCGTTGTTGTCCAAAAACTTTTGTGCCGTCGCGAGTCCGATGCCGGAGGAGCCGCCGGTGATTACTACGGTGCGTGCTGTCATGGGATTCTCCTGGGAGTTATGCCTGAGGGCGGTTGTTCAGTAGACGTGGATGTGTTGCTGGACGCGCCGGCCCAGTTCGCGGTTGCCGCGGATGGCCAGCAGGGTGGCCGTTTCGGTTGCCCCGACCCGGCCGGTACCCCAAAGGATGAAGGCATCGGCGTCGGAAATGATCGTGGCGGCTGCCGCCTCGTGCTTGTCGGTGGGCTCGGCCGTGACGGCTCCGCTAGGCGACTTGCGCAGGATCCAGGTGCCGCCGCCGTCGCCGCTAAGGAAGATGCGTACCGGTGCGGTCAGCTGTTCCGCCAGGGTCGGAGGGGACATCTGCGGCAGCCCCGCCAGCAGCCATGCGATGGATGGTTCGATGAATTCCTTGATGGGTGGCAGTTGGGGGAGGTCCAGTGGCCCGCGTGGTTCGACCAGGTCGTGCCGGAGATGGCAGTAGTGGTCGAACACCAGGGAGTCAGCCACCAGGTGGGCAGGATACTTTCCGGCGTTGTCGAAGTCGACGAGGAAGTCCCGTGTTGCCGGCGTCTGCATCTGGCGCAGGTTCGACAGCGCAACTGGCAACAGGCTCCGGTAGGTTTCAACGGTTTGTGCAGGTGTCTCGCTGCGGAAGTGCTCCACCTGCCTGTCGTTGGTTGCCTCGATGTCGCCGCTGACCGGGGACGGCAAGGAGCCAGGGTCCACGGTCTCGCGGAGGGTGGCGGTCAGGTGGATGAGCACGTCATGGACGGTCCATCCTTGGCAGGCGCTGGCGCGGTCCCAGTCGCTGTCCTGAAGCCGTGCGGCGAGATCCAGGACGAAGTCCCCCAGCCGTTCCAGCGCGTGGACCGCTTGAAGGCTCATGTCAGGGCGCCTCTCACCAGGGGCCGCAGCAGTTCTTCGTTGTGTTGGCCGAGATCAGGCACGGGGCCGGGACGTGCGGATTTGCCGTCGAAGACCAGCGGGGAGCGCGGGAGCAGCAGCGGTGCGCCGTCGTGGTGGGCGGCCCTGTGGTCTTGAAGGGGGGTGAAGAGGTTCCGGTGTGCCAGCTGGGGGCAGTTGCGGACGTCCTCGATGGTCTGGACAGCCCCTGCCGGCTGCCCGGTCTCGCGCAGCCGTGCTGTTGCTTCCTCGCGGGTGAGGTTCCCGGCGGCGGCCCATGCTTCCAGGGCGGGCACGATGAGGGTCTTCATGTTCTTGGCCCGTTTGAGCACGGTGTCCAGTTCCGGATCGTTGGCGAGCTCGGGTCGTTCCATGGCTGTGCAGCAGCGGATCCACATGTCGTCGGTGGGGATGACGATGGAGATCCAGCCGCCGTCAGCGGCGCGGAAGGCTCCGACGGGGCTGAATTCGTCGGCTCCACGGGTAGGTACGGCCCCGGTGAATTCGTGCAGGGTCAGGGGACGTTCGAGCAGGGCAGCTCCGACGTCGTACATGGCGGTGTCGACATGGCAGCCCTGCCCGGTGGTGGCGCGTCCGGTGAGTCCGGCGAGGATGCCCAGCGCACCCCAGATGCCGGCGAGCAGGTCCATGGTCGACATGGGTGCCAGTCCGGGAGGGGCGTCGGCGGAGGGGCCGATGAGACTGGACAGGCCGCTCATGGCCTGGATGACCGAGTCGAAAGCGGGCCACTTGGCGTACGGGCCGCCGGAGGCGCCGAAACCTGTGATCTCGCAGATCACCAGCCGCGGGTATTGTGCACGGAGTTCAGCGGTGCCGAAGCCCTGCCGGGCGAGGGCGCCGGGCCGCAGATTGGATACCAGGACGTCGGCCGTCTTGAGGAGCACGGAGAACTGCTCCTTGTCTTCAGGGTTCTCCAGATTCAGCGTGATCGACTTCTTGCTCCGGTTGTAGGAAGCGAAGCCGCCGCTGATGTAGTCATCGTCGGTGCCTTTGCGGGGCTCGTAGCTGCGGCGCGGATCCCCGGTGCCGGGGCGCTCGATCTTGATGACCTCGGCGCCGGCGTCGGCAAGGATGGAGGTGCAGTAGGGTCCTGCGATGTACTGCTCCAGGGACAGGACGCGGATGCCTTCGAGGAGGCGGGGGGTTTCGGTCATGGCTTTCCTTCAGACTTGGTTTCGGCGGCGGTCCACACAACGGGGACCCAGGAGAGCACGTCAACGGGCTCGGCGCCGGGCCGGTGGGCCGTGGCGGTGATGCGGTAAGCGGCGATGCTTCCGTCTTTGTGGGGCAGGCTGTCCTCAAGGACGGTGGTGAAGCTGAGCAGGTCTTCTTCGAAGACAGGTGCCAGGTGGTCGCAGGAGTGCCAGCCAAGGACGGTGGCGATCGAGGGGTCGATCCGGCTCAGGGCTGCCTGGGCGAGTCCCACGGTGTGGCCGCCGTATACCAGCCGTCGGCCCTGCTGGCCCCGGCCGGTATCCCGGTGCGCGGCGGCAAGGTTCTGGGTGATGCGGACCAGCGACTGGGCTTCGGTCACGGGTTCCCGCAAGGGGTCCTGCACCTCGGTCCCGGCCGGAGGAAGGACTGTTGTGGGGAGTCCGGCCAGGTTCCAGTCGGCGGGGGCGAGCTGAATGTACTCGCCCAGATCCAGGGTCTGTTCTGCGGCGCCCGTCTCGCCTGCTTCGGTCAGGGCCAGCCGGTGCCGGACAGGTATCAGGGCCAGGCGTTCGAAGTCGGCAATGATGTTGCCTGCTTCATCGCGTGTGGTCATCGAGAGCAGAACCTTCGCCCGGTCACCGGCGGCGTTCGGGCGGGCCAGTCTGGCTGCCTTGGGCGTGACCGTGGTCTCCAGGGTGGTTCCGACCGGCACCTGGCGTAGGATCCGGACGTGGCGGTAGAAGAGATTGGCGATGACGCGCCGGGTGGCGACGGTTGACTGACCGATGGCGACCTGGAGCACCAGGGCGGGGTTGGCCAGCACACCTGCCCCCGTGACCTGGTGCGACAGTGGCGCGCTGAGGGGCACGCGCAGCGCATCCCCGGTGATTGCCTGATACTGCGCGGCCAGGCCGTCGGTGAGCGTGATGGCCGGTGCCGCTGGCAGCGGGACGCCGAGAATGAGTTCCTCGGCGAACGGTTCGTGGATGCTCATAAGGCTGCTCCTGCCATGCGGACGGCGGCCCGGGCGCGTTCAATGACGGGGGCATCGATCATCTGGCCACGGAACCTGAAGGCGCCGTCGTGGTTCTGTCCGTTAATTTCTTCAAGGAGGTCCTGGGCCCAGTTCACGTACTCCGGTGCGGGGGCGAAGGTTTCGTTGACAGTGCTGATCTGGGACGGGTGAATGCACAGCTTTCCTGCGAACCCCAGGTCTGCTTCCCGCCTGGCCTGGGCGGAGAGTGCTGTCGGGTCGCTGAAGTCGGCGTTTGGTCCGGCGATGGCCCATTTTCCTGCAGCTGCTGCTGCGTTGATGATCCTGGACTTGGCCCACCCGGTGTCGCTCATGCGCGAGGCACCGACGGCGGCCATCGTGGCGAGGAAGTCATACTCGCCAAACATCAGACCTGCCACGCGCGGCAAGCGGGCGATCTCGGCGGCCTGCTCCAAGCCTTCTGCCGTTTCGATCATTGCGATGAGCGGGAAATCCTGGATCCTCTGCGCGGCGAGGGCTGCCGATGCCAGTGTCGCCATCGGCAGGACCAGGGGGACGTCGTGGCCGGGCCACTGCCCTACGGCGGAGGCGTCGGCGTCGAAATGCTCGGCGAAGCTGGCATTGACGCGCACCCAGACGTGCGGCCGGGCGGTGGCCGCGGATGTGATGTGAGCATGCGTCAGTTCCCGCGCTGCGGGTTTGTCCACGGGTGCGACGCCGTCCTCCCAGTCGACCATCACGGCATCGGCGCCGGAGTTGATCGATTTGTCCAGGAAGCGTTGGGATGACCCGGGCACGGACAGGACACTGCGGGCGAAAGTCATGTGCTTGTTCCTTTTCTTCTGGGTGGTTACCGGGTGCGGAAGGATGAAAGGTCCACGGCGGGGGCGATCGCCGAGAGGATCTCGTAGCCGACATGGGCGGCTGCGATGCCGGTGATGTCGGCGTGGTCGTAGGCAGGGGACACCTCGACGATGTCCCCGCCCACGATGTTGAGCGATTTCATGGACCGCAGCATGGTTAGCAGCTCCCTGCTGGTGAGTCCGCCTGATTCGGGGGTTCCCGTTCCCGGTGCGAACGCGGGGTCGAGGACGTCAATGTCGACGCTGACGTATACGGGCCGGTCGCCCACCCTGGCCTTGAGCTTTTCGATGGCCCCGGTGAGGCCTGTCAGTTCGATTTCTTCGCAGCGGACGGTGGCGAAGCCAAGGGCGCGGTCATCGTCCATGTCGCCGGGGGCGTACAGGCCGCCGCGCGTGCCGATGTGCATGCACGCCTCCTGGTCCAGCAGGCCTTCTTCCGATGCCCTGCGGAATGGTGTGCCGTGGAGTATCGGGGTGTTGAAGTAGGTGTCCCAGGTGTCCAGATGCGCGTCGAAGTGGACGACGGCGATGGGCCCGTGGACGGCGTGCAGGGCACGGAGCGTCGGGAGTGCGATGCTGTGGTCCCCGCCAAGGACCAGCAGCCGCCGGGATCGTTCCAGGACTCCCCTCATCGCCCATTCAATAGAGGTGATGGCCTCATCGATGTTGTAGGGGTTAACGCCCACATCGCCCAGATCAGCGATCTGCTGGCTCTGGAAGGGCCAGGCATCGGCCTCGGGATTGAACGGGCGAAGGAGCTTGGACGCGTTCCTGATGTGGGCCGGCCCGAACCGGGTTCCTGGCCTGTAACTGACCCCCGAATCGTACGGAACACCAACGATGGCCACGTCGAGGTCTGAGACCTCATCAGGAGCAGGCAGTGCCGCGAACGTCGCAGGGGCTGCATACCGCGGCAGGCGGGTGAAATCGGGCTGGCCGGTCACGGTGCCGGTGGTGATGCGCGGCACAACTAGGGGGGATTCGCTCATGCGGGATGCTCCGTTGCAGGGGATGGTTCTCAAACTCTTGTTATCGAATAGTAGGCAGATTCATTGGATATTTGTCAATAGTGACTTACATAGCTTGAGTTTTGATCAATCTATTGCAGTGTAGGCAGGTTTTTTGGCCTGCTGGCCGTTTCTCGTATTGGCGCGGGACTCAAGAAATGACCTGAGTCGGTGGGCTGCGTCCTCGATTTCTGTCAGCGAGGGCAGGATGGCGAACCGGAAGTAGTGGGTGCCGAACCAGTTGAAGGCGCTTCCGTGCGTGACCAGCAGCTTCTGGTCCTGGAGGAGTTCGTACGCGAAGTCCTCGTCGCTGGCAAAGGAGTACATCTGCGGATCGATCCGCACAAAGAGATAAAGGGCACCGCTGGCCCGGACGCACTCGAGTCCTGGAATGCCGTTCAGGAGTTGATGGGCCAAGTCCCGCTGAAGCCTCAGCCGTCCCTTTGGGCCGACCAGGTCGTCGATGCTCTGATATCCGCCCAGCGCCGTCTGAATCGCGTGCTGGGCCGGGACGTTCGCGCACAGGCGCAGTGAAGCAAGGAGTTCCAGCCCTTCGCGGTAGGACGAGCTGGCCGAACGCGGACCGGTGATCACCAACCAGCCGGCACGGTAGCCGGGCATGCGGTAGGCCTTTGAGAGTCCACTGAAGGTGATGCAGCAAAGATCGGGAGCGACGGCGGCAACATGAAAATGCCTACCCTCAAACAGGACTTTCTCGTAGATCTCGTCCGCGAAGATCACCAGGTCGTGCTTGCGGGCCAGATCTGCGATGCCCTTCAGGGTCTCTTCCGGGTACACCGCGCCCGTGGGGTTGTTCGGGTTGATGATGACGATCGCGCGTGTCCTGGGGGTGATTTTCCGCTCGATGTCTTCCAGACTTGGCAGCCAGTTATCGTCAGGGTCGCAGAGGTAATGCCGGGCGATGCCGTCGGCCAGGCCAACGGCGGCAGTCCACACGGGGAAGTCCGGAGTCGGGACGAGCACTTCGTCACCGTCTTCCAGCAAGGCCTGCAGGGCCATCGGAATAAGTTCACTGACGCCGTTGCCGATGAAAACGTCCTCCACCTGCACGTCCAGCAGCCCGCTGCTCTGATAGTGCTGCGCGATGGCTGTTCGGGCGGAGAACAGGCCTTTGGAGTCGCTGTAGCCCTGGGCGCGTCCAAGATTGTGGATGATGTCGTGAACGATGGGCTCAGGGACCGGGAACGCGAAAGGTGCAGGGTCGCCGAGGTTCATGTTCAGGATGCGGTGACCCAGAGCCTCCAGTTCTTTGGCCGCGCGCGGTACTCTGCCCCGCAGCTCGTAGCGGATCCCTGCAAGTTTGCTCGATTGAAGGACCTGTTTCACCCTTTCACGCCGCCTTCCTGCAGCTGCAGGGGCGCAATCCAGAGCTCGTCGCCCTCATCCTTGCTGATCAGCTGCCGGGGCTCCGGCCCTGGCTGGGCAATCCATGCGACGGACCCCCCGCCGCACACGACTTCGAGGATCCCGACCCGCACAACCCGTCCGGCCCGGGCAACAAACACCTCTCCACCCACGGCCGTGGACCACTCATCAACACGGACGAGTCGGGCCAGGAATGCGCCAGGCGGGGAAGGCGTCGTTGAAGGCATCTCGAGTACAACAGGGGACATGGAACAAAACCTCTCAATTCATGATTGTTGATCAAGAGTACCGCGCATTTCCTGAAAAATATACGTTCTTTTAGTATTTCACCTGATTTTCTTGCATGAGATTACCCGGGGTGGCTGGCAAGCCGCATGCTGCTGAGAACTTCCGCGAACCACGTGACGGCGGCTTCTCCTACGGGCTCCCAGGTGGACGCGTCGTGGCGTCCGAACTCGCCCACCCGGTGTGCGCCCAGTTCTTCGAGCTCGGCGCCGAGCTTGAGGGACCCGTGGCCGAAGGTTTCCGTGTAGAACGAGTCGCCGAGCCCAAAGATGGCGAATTTAACTCCGGTCAGGTCCGGCCGTGTTTCGCTGAGGGCGGTGTAGAACGGCAATGCCGTGTTGGGAAGTTCACCTTCTCCGTAGGTTGAGCAGATGAACACGAACAACGCCTCATCGGAAATTTTTTCCACGGTGACTTCCGCGAGATCTCGGACTTCCACGTCGTGGCCGTCGGCCAGGGAGAGGGCCAGGTCTTCTGCTGCCAGTTCACCGTTGCCGGACTCAGTGCCGAAGAGTATCGAAATTTTCACAGCTTGCTCCTTTGCTTAGGCGGCTCATCGGTCGCCGGGTTTGTCTATTTCTGAACCGTTTCGCGGGCTGTGGCGACCATCCATGCGTGGTCTGGCAGCTTCTTGCGGCTTCGGTTTCCGGGGGCGGCGGCGCGCTCAGCGGCGTCCACCCGAAGCCAGCCCGCATAATCAGTCGCGCGGTCGTGGACTGCATCCGGCAATCCCGCGTACCCGGGCTTTGCGGGCAAGGCTGCAGCGGCCAGGTATTCGAGTATTTCGGCCGCGACGGCCTTCGCGCAGTGGCGGTTTTCGGGGATGGTTCCCCGTGCGCCGCGTTTTGCCCAGCCCGTCCGGTAAAGCCCTTCGGCCAGGTAGCCGGTCTCCTGGCTGGCGCCGCGGTCTCCAATGAGGGGATCGGAGGGGTCGCAGTCAAAGCCCACCGCAGTGATTACCGATTGGGCCGGAATGGTTTGAAGCTGGCCGTCCGGGCGGCGTACTTCTACGCCTACGGCGTGGTCCATGCCGATGATCCGGGTTGTGGTGGCGTTGAAATGCAGCCGTACGCGAACCCGCGGCGTCCCGCCCGGTGTGGATGGAAGGAGGGCGGCGAGGGCGGCAGGATGTGCTTCTACCGATGTGGTTCCGTCCGCTGTGGAGTGGTCCAAGCTTGTGAATTGCACGCCAGGCGTCTTGCCCAGCTCGGCCACCATCGCGGGGTCAAAGGGGGCAGCTTCCGGTGAGGATCGGCATATCAGGTCGATGTGTGTGACAGGCGCCGCGGCGTACTCTTCAAGGGCCACGTCGTTGACGTCGCTGCCGGCGAATTCCCCGGGTGTCTTGATCAGGAACCTGACGACGTCCAGTGAAACGTTCCCGCCGCCAATGATGGCCACCGTCCTGCCAAGCGGCGGAAGCGTGGGCTTTTCCAGCGGGTGGGAGTTTGCGGTTCTGGTCAACTGACCGGCGCCGAAGACGCCCAAAAGGTTTTCTCCCGGTACCCCGACGCGTCGGTCGCGGGCCAGGCCTGTGGCGAGGACGACCACGTGGTGTGTGGCCCGCAGATCATCCAGGGTCACCACCGATCCAACGTCGATGTTTCCCGCGAAGCGCACGTTGTCCCGTTCAAAGAGGCGGGCGAATTGTGCCTGGATTGACTTGGTTCCTTGATGGTCCGGCGCGACGCCGTAGCGGACCAGGCCAAAGGGCGAGGCCAGCCGTTCAAAAATCGTGATTTCTGCGTCCGGAAGACTCCGCCGCAGTGTCTGCGCCAGATAACAGCCAGCGGGGCCGCTTCCAACGATTGCGAGGGTTGGGTTGGGCTGCATTAGGGGGTCGCCTCCTGGGGCTTCCGGTATTTGATCGTCGCCGGGGCCAGCAACCAGCCCGGCGGGTATTTGCCAAAGAACATCTCCGAACCGGCGGCGGTGAGCCGGAATCCAATGGGAGCGAGCCCGGGCGTGTGGTCCTCGATCCGGGCGGTGGCCAGCTCCAGGCGGGCACCCTGGAATACGCCATCACCCTCCACCGAGAGGCAGGCCTCACTGCCGTTGATTGTGATGCGCGGTCCCGCTATGCGCAGGGCCAGCACTCCCAGATACGCCTTGTACTCAACAGAGCCGGAAAAACACAGAGTGCCCGGCAGTGCATCTTCATTCGCGCTGAACGGAAAAAGGTACTGGCCGTCGGGATCGGCGCCGGCGCCCTCATTGAGAACGACTTCGCCGTCGCCTGCGAGGTGGCGGACGTAGTGGTCGAACCGGTCGTCTATGCGCCATCGCAAGGCTTCAATCATTGATTGAGCGAACTCCACTTTCATAGAAATACCGTATACCAAATACGGAACTCGGACAAGGCTTGAGTGTGTTCAGGAGTGGGCGGGGGACTTGAGGGCTTGCCGCAGGAGTGCACCTTCGGCTCCGCCGTCGACCACCACGTCCGTCCCGGAGATCCAGGAGGCTGCCGGCGAAATCAGAAAGGCGATTGCTGCAGCCACTTCCTCGGGCCTTCCGTGCCGGCCGGTGAATTCCTTGAGGGGATCCAGCTGGGCCGAGCCCATGCTCGCGTAGAACTCTCCCAGAAGGGGCGTCTCCACCGGCCCCGGACTTACCGACACCGTCCGTATGCCTGGGCCGAAGTGGTGGGAAACCGTCGCGCTCCACACGATTGCCGCAGCTTTGGAAACGTTGTAGGCCTCATACGCCTCGCGCCCCGCAGGGAGGAAGGGGGCGAGGGCGCGGCTTGCTTCCTCCACGGACCCCGAGCGAAGGAGGGCCTTGACGGCATCCAGCCTGGACCGCCATTCATAGCCTGCCGTTGACGCCACTGTCGCAACGCAGGCCTCCGGCCGAAGCCGGGGGGCCGCGGCTTCCGTGAACTGGCGGAGTCCGATGAAATTCACCGCCAAGGCCATTTCCGTCCCGCTTGCCCCCGAGACTCCGGCGGCGTTAACGAGGGCATCCATTTCAAATGGCAAACGCGCAACGGCGTCACGGATGGAGGCCGGCGAGGTGAGATCCATGCGCACAAAGGGCATGTCAACTGTTGGGGGATTGCGATCAAGAACGATGACCGTCGCTCCCTCGTCAAGCAATTGGTTAACAACGGCTGCGCCTATTCCCGAGGAGCCCCCGGTTATGGCGACGGTAGTGGAGTTCGCGGACATGGCGGACCTTTCTTGTAGCGAAGGTGCACGCTAATGCACCATGCGAGTATTAGGTATACGTAAATCCGGAAGACGGAAATGGCGGTAGGCTTCGTCTTGGAGGTAAGTCATGAAAAAAATCGAACTGGCCCGTGCCACGCTGGCGGACGCAGCTTATGCCCAGATTGCCGAGGGCGTTCTGACCGGGGATCTGGGGCCCGGTACGCGTTTGTTAATGGATGACTTGGCGGAGCGCCTTGGTATTAGCCGAACCCCGGTGCGGGAGGCGCTGCTGCGGCTGGAGATGGAACGAGTGATCGAACCACATGGCCGTCGCGGGTATGTGGTCCGTGAGCTCTCGGATGCTGAGCTGGACAAGCAGTACGCGGCGCGGACGGCCATCGAACCGTTTGCCCTGGCCGAAGTGGCTCGGGTTGGTGGGGAAGTCGCCCGGTATGTCCGCACTACGTTCGAAGACCTCTCCGTGGCTCCGCAGACGACGGCCATGGAAGTCTTTCTGGTCAACAAGGCGATCCATCGCGCCACGGTGGAAGCCTTGGAGAACGAGTACCTGCTGAGCATGTTCGACATGATCTGGCAGACGGGCATGGCTGCCAAGGTCTGGGGTGACATCCTCGAAAGCGGCGAGTCGCTCAATTTTGCCGAGAGCCACCGGAGCATCGTCGAAGCGGCGGAGTCGGGGGACCCGGAGTTGGCCTTCCGGGTTGCGAACGAGCACATCAGGGCCGGCCGGAGTCTGCACGCCGTTCATTTGCCAGCCTGACGGGCGATATCAAATTCCGGTTGCGGTCATGGCCGGGCGGCCACGCGTCGCGTGGGCCAGCCCGGCCATTTTTCCGGCAGGACCGTCGGTTCACACCGACAGATCGATCATCACTGCCTTTGAGCGGGTGTAAGACATCACGCTTTCGCGTCCCAGTTCCCGGCTGTTGCCTGATTTGCTGTAGCCGCCAAAGCTCTGGGCTGGGTCGAGACGCCCACTGGTGTTCACCCAAACCGTTCCGGCGTGGATCCGCCGGCTGAGCCGGAGTGCCCTGGATACGTCACGTGTCCATACCGCTGCCGAAAGATCATAGGCCGAGTCGTTGGCCATTCGCACAGCGTCTTCCTCGGACCTGAAGGGCAGGATGGAAAGTACCGGACCAAAAACTTCCTCGCGGGCGATGCGCATATCGTTGGTGACGTCGGCAAAGATGGTTGGTTCCACGAAGTAGCCGGCCCGTTCCGGCGTTCCCCCACCAGTGGTCAGTCTGGCGCCCTCCTGGCGGGCCGCCTCGATGTATTCCTTCACGGATGAATACTGACGGTCCGAAACGACGGGTCCGATATCGGTCGCTGGATCCAACGGATCACCGATCCGCAGCGCAGCGGTCTTCTGACCTATCAGCGTGACGACTTCGTCGTAGACATCCTCATGGACGAACATCCGTGTGGGCGCAACACAGACCTGCCCGGCGTTCTCCCACATTGCGTCCGCCGACCCTTTCACCGCAGCCTCAATGTCAGCATCCGGAAACACGATATTGGCGGTCTTGCCACCGAGCTCGACGCTGACTTTCTTCATGTGCCGGCTGCCGGCCTCCATGATTCCACGGCCCACCGGCGTCGAGCCTGTGAACGATATTTTGGCGACGTCTGGATGATCTACCAATGCCTGTCCCACTGACCTCCCGGGACCTGTGACGATGTTGAGGACGCCGGGGGGCAGGCCAACTGCGCGGGCAAGATCGGCCAGGTAGAGGGTGGAATAGCTGCTTACTTCCGCCGGTTTGACGACGATGGCATTGCCAGCGGCCAGTGCGGGCCCGATTTTGTGGGACGCCATGACAAGGGGGAAGTTCCAGGGAGTGATGGCTCCGCAGACACCCAGGGGTTCGAGTTGCGTAAGGCCGAGGTAGGGCTGTCGGACCGGATTTATGGATCCCTCGAGCTTGGTGGGCCACCCGCCGTAGTACCGGAAGACCGTGGCCACGGCCAGCACGTCGTCACGGGACTGGGAGATTGGTTTGCCCATGTCGAGCGTTTCCAGTTCTGCCAGCTGGTCGACATGGTCCTCGACGGCCTCGGCGAGGTCGAACAGGTACTTGGCCCTGGTGGCTGCGCTTGCGCTACCCCAGCCGGCGGAGTTTAGGGCAGCCGATGCGGCGGTGACGGCAGCGTCTACGTCCTTGCCGGAACCTGACGCTATTGTTCCCAGCACTGATTCCGTCGTGGGATCGATGGATTGGAATGTCTCGCCCTGATCGGCTTCACGGTCGGAACCGGACCCGATCCGCAGGCCTTGAGGTGTTTCAAGAAACTTCTGGGTGGCAGGTGAAATTTGACGCAGTGCCTGCGCCGGCGCTGTGGATGACATTTCTTGTTTCCTTGACGTTTGGGGTTGGATTCTCAGGCGTATGTCAGGCTGACGGGCAGTTCCTTGATCCCGTGTGTCAGGTTGGAGCGAAGCCGTCGAACGGGGCCATCGATCTCGATGGACTTCACACGCTTGGCAAGTTCGCGGAATACGATCTGCAGTTCAAGGCGGGCAAGGCTGTTGCCGAGGCAGATGTGCGGGCCACCGCCACCGAACGCGATGTGGGGGTTCGGTTTCCGGGCTATATCGAAGGTATACGGACGGTCGAAGACCGTTTCGTCACGGTTCGCCGAGACGTACCACATCAGCACCTTGTCCCCGGCCCTGATCTTCGTTCCGGCAATATCTGTGTCCACGAGGGCAGTTCTGCGGAAATGATGGATGGGGGTCGCCCAGCGCAGGACTTCCTCGACAGCGCTAGGCAGCAGGGAAGGGTCATCCCTGAGCAGGTTGAACTGCTCCGGGTGTTCGGCGAATGCGAGCAGGCCGTGGGACAGGGCCATCCGAGTCGTCTCATTGCCCGCGACGACCAGGAGCGAAAAGAAGTTATCCAGTTCGCGGGTACTGAGCTTCCGGTCGCCGAGAGTTCCTGTCATGAGCAGTGAAAAGACATCGTGACCCAGGTTATCTTTTCGGCGTTCCCGCAGGTCATCAGCATATTTCCACAGGTCCCGGCCGGCGGGGCTGGAAAATGGATAGGCGCTGTATTCCGCCGCGTTTTCCGGTGAATCGGCTGTGCGGGGGGCATGGTCCGGGTCGCTGCCCGCGATCATTTCATCGCCGAGCCCCATCAGGTATGTCCGATCCCCGGCAGGGACCCCGAGCAACTCGCCCAGTACGGCGATGGGGATGGTGGAGGCGACTTCGGCCACATAGTCGAAATTCGTTCGTTCGAATGCGCGGTCCAGCAGGATCATTACCGTGGTTTCGACGAACCCGAGCCAGTCCTTGTGCACGCTGCCGGGGGTGAAGCGTGGCGCCAGCAGGCGGCGCATCTGGGTATGAAGCGGCGGATCTGTGTCAATCAAAGTTTTCCGGGCGAGCAAGTCCTCCGGCGCTATGTCCTCACGGGTTGTGCCGCCGGCTTCCGATGAAAATTCCCTGAAGTTTCGTGTGACGGCCAGGACGTCCGCGTAGCGCGTTACTGACCAGTACCCGGGTCCCCCGCCCTCTTCCACCCAACGCACGGGGTCATCCCGGCGGGCTGCATCGAAGTATTCGTACGGAACGGCTTCTTCGAAGACAAGGTCGGATAGTGCATCGTGTGTGTAACCCATGGCCTGTTCCTAAATCACGCCGACGAAGCGGGCACGTTCGAAGTCGCTGACATGTCCTGCCAGCTGCCGGTATTCCCACCGGGCAGTGTCGACGAAGGTGTCGGTCAACAGCGGCGGGAAGGCCCGGTGGGCAAATTCGGAAGCCTGCAGCAACTCCGCTGCTTCGACCGCGCTTTGGGGCAGGAGTTCTGCCTGCGTGTCCGTGTAGGAGTTCCCCTCACATTTGGCCGGCGGCTCAATCCCTTTGGCGATCCCTTCCCGTCCGGCAGCGAGCTGGGCTGCCAGGACGAGATACGGGTTGGCAGAGGCAGCAGCGTCCCTCTGCTCAATTCGACAGGAATCGGCGGTGATCACCCGGATGGCGACGGTACGGTTGTCATCGCCCCAGGTTGCACGCGTCGGGCAGAATGAGCCTTCCTGGCGCCGTTTGAAATCGTTCAGGGACGGGGAGCCGAAGAGCGTGAGGTCACGAATGTGCTTCTGCAGTCCGCCGAGGTAGTGCCTGCCCAGGTCGCTGAGCTCGCGGGTCGTCCCGCCGGCGAAGGCATTGACTCCGTCGTTCCACAGGGACTGATGCACGTGCATTCCGCTTCCGGCCAGATGCCCAAACGGCTTTCCCATGAACGTGGCAACCACTCCATGTTTGAGGGCGATCTCCTTTACTGCGTTCTTGAGCAGAACCCCGTCCTCCGCGGCTTTCAGGGCGTCGTCATAGCGGACGTTGACCTCGAACTGGCCGGGCGCATACTCATAGTTCCAGGCCTCCACGGCTATGCCGTACTCCTCGACGAGAACCTGAATGTCCTCAAGGACAGGCCCGTATCCCTCAGGGTCCGCGATGCCATAACAGTTGACTTCGGTGCCCCGCGGCTGCGCCGTTTCGGGATCCAAAAGGTAGAACTCCATTTCGATCGCGGCTTTTACCTGGTAACCCAGGTCTGCGAAGGAGTGCACGACGCTAGCCAGCGCGTTGCGGGCACAAAGGGGGTGGGGGACTCCGTCCATGGTGTAGATATCGCATCCGACCTGAACCACGCCCGGCTTCCAAGGCACCTTGCGCAGGCTCTCTTCCCGGGGGATAAGTTTCATGTCGGGAAAGCCTTCGGCCATGCCTCCAGCCGGGGATTCGTCCCTTAGTTCACACCGGACTCCCCATATGAGTGCTGCGGAAGATGCTGCAACTCCCGTCTCCGCCACCTTTTCCCACTGGCTGGCAGGGATCCTTTTCCCGCGGAGAACGCCGAAGGCGTCCGCGAAAACGAGCTCAACGGTGTGCGTGCCGTCGGGAAGTTGTATTTTCGCCATTGGTAAATCCAATCCTTGTTGGTTGGTCCTCGTTGACCCGGCGTCGAGCTGCCCAAAAATGCTTGACCGCTTCACACCGTACGGATACCGTATACCGTATGTTATCGACGGAACATCCAGTGAGCAAGCCCACAATTGCATTCTCCACCTGGAAGCGAAAGGTAAGTATTGCCCCCTACGGAACCTTCGATCTGGAGAGTGTCGGCGCAGAATATGTTGCTGCTATCCAGGCCGAAGGTGCGAATACCATCCTTCTTCCGCATTCGGATCCCGATGACGCCTCGAGCCTGCTGCGCCTGGCAGACGGACTTGTTTTGGTGGGGGGGAGGACGTGGATCCTGCCGCCTACGGGGAACGGAACGAGGGGCTGAGCCGGAGGACGGACCCGGAGGCAGACGCCTTCGAGCTTGCGTTGGCTACTGCAGCCCGCTCTCTTGAAATTCCCACACTGGCGATTTGCCGGGGCATGCAAATCGTCAATGTCGCCCTGGGTGGCACGCTGCGTCAGGACATCCCGGCGACCGGGGTCGCACACCAGGACGCGGACCCCGGCGCCGCCGGACTGCCCGTGACTTATCACCGCGTGTCCATTCCCGACCCGTCGTGCCTGCTCTCCGGGCTTTATGGGCCCGAAGCCACTGTCAATTCAATCCATCATCAATCCCTGGCGCGGGTGGCAGAGGAGCTCACCGTTGTGGCCATGGCCGAGGACGGCGTTGTAGAGGGCGTGGAGTCCTCTGGCGGGGAATGGCCGTTGATCGGGGTGCAGTGGCATCCAGAGAAGGCTACGGACGGCGCCCCCCTCTTTCGCTGGCTCGTCGATAGCGCCACGCTTTTCCGGAAGCAGAACGCCGCCCTTCTGGAATCCTCCGCCCCATAGTCTGGCCACCAACTTCCCGGTGAGCCCTAACTGGGCGGCTGTCCGGCCGCCCATTCCCCAACACAGAATCAAGAAGGGTATGACCATGGTCGTTCACACCCCTGAACCGGCAGCTACCAAGCCGGAGTCACCGGATCGGCTTCGCGCAGGATCTGTTGGCGCTGCGGGAATCACGTTCTTCGTCGTAGCTGCCGCCGCCCCATTAACCTGCGTCATCGCAATCACCCCGCTGATCATCGGATTCGGCGCAGGCATCAGTGCCCCGCTGATCTACCTCCTCATCGGAGCGATCCTGCTCCTTTTCGCTGTGGGCTACGTCGCGATGTCCCGTCGCCTGCCAAATCCCGGCGCTCTCTACGCATACATAGCGAACGGTCTCGGGAGGACGGCGGGAGTCGGGGCTGCATTTGTGTCCATCCTTGCCTACATAGCCTCGTTGGTAACCCTGGCAGCCTTCTTTGGCTACGCGCTAAGCGGGCTGCTGGAGACGCTCACGGGAATCTCAATACCTTGGTACGGATGCTGCCTTCTGGCCATTGGTGCAGCGATGGCCCTTGGTCATCGGGAAATTTCCGTGGGCGCGAAGGTCCTGGGCGTCCTGCTCGTTGCTGAAGTCGCGGTGCTGCTGGTCCTTGCCGTGGTCGTGCTCGTGCAAGGCGGTGCGCGCGGTATCGACCTCGCTCCTTTCAATCCGCAGGGACTCGTCGTCGCAGGGGTCGGCGTCGGACTGGCTTTCGCCTACTCGTCGTATATAGGTTTTGAACAGACCGCGATCTACGCCGAAGAAGCAAAAGGACCCCACTCAGTTAAGAGGGCAACTTTTGCTGCCATCATCCTGACGTCGGTTTTCTATGCCGGAATCACGTGGGTCATCATTCTTGCCTTCGGGTCCGACGCCGTCGTGGAGGCCGCGGCCGGCTCTCCCGGAACGCTGGTCTTTGATTCCGCGAGCCACTATTTGGGGGCAGCGGCCTTAAGCGTCATGGAGGTTCTGGTGGTCACCAGCTCACTCGCCACCGTTCTGTCCTTCCACAACGCAACATCCCGCTACCTGTACGCCCTGGGTCGCGAACAGGTCCTGCCCTCCTGGCTTGGACGGGCCCACCACCGAACGCAGTCCCCATATCGGGCGAGCGTCCTGGTTGGGATCGTGTCAGCTGGGGCACTGGGCGTCTTCGCGCTCGGCGGCGTCGATCCTTACCTCGGGGTGTTCACGTGGGGCGCCGCTGGATCCGCTGTAGGGTTTATTTCTCTGCAGGCGGCCTGCTCACTTGCAGTGGTGGGCTATTTCAAGCGCCACAAACAACTCGAAAACGCCTGGACAGCGCTAGTGAGCCCTCTGCTGGCGTTCATCGGACTGGCTGGCATCCTCTCGCTCATTCTCATCAACTTCCCGCTGTTGCTGGGAGTTGATGTTGGAATGGTCGCTGTCCTCGTGCCATTGTCATTCGCGGTAGCCGCCGTACTTGGGGTCATTTATGGGGTAAGGCTCAAGCGTGCGCAGCCGGCGGTATGGGCGTCAGTTGGCGGAGGGGCTCAATCCAACGATTAGAACACCTCCCATTCCTCCACCCAGCCGCAGGGCCACAGCTCGGACATACCGGTGCTGTGGCCCTGCGGCGCGCGAACACCCAACGAGCACGAGCCGTGATCGCTAGACTTTGAGATTTCTTGATTTTTTTTCATTGCTGACCTGTGATTCATGGGTTATTGTTGAATAAGTCACCCGATTACGGGGTTTCCCTCCAAAAGGACTGAAGAGCAATGAACCTTCCCCAAAACCAGGAACACAAAGTCAGGGTCGCAGCCAAGACGGCGCTCGCAACGGGCGTCGTGGAACTGGAACTTGCTTCCGAGGACGGCAGCGATCTCCCTGTCTGGGAGCCAGGGGCACACGTGGACCTGATCCTGCCTTCGGGCACCGTCCGCCAGTACTCCTTGTGCGGGGACCCGGGCTACTTGTCGGCGTACAAAGTGGCGGTGCTCTTGGATGAAAAGGGCCGAGGCGGATCCCGCGAGGTCCACGAAGGCCTGGAAACCGGCACCGTCGTCACCATCCGTGGTCCCCGGAACCATTTCCCCCTCGGGGAGCACGAGTCGTACCTTTTCATTGCCGGCGGCATCGGAATTACCCCCATGCTTGCCATGGCCCGGAAAGTCGCGGCTGAGGGACGTAATTGGCGCCTGATCTATGGCGGACGAAGCCTGGACACCATGGCTTATCTGCCGGAGATCAAAGCCCTGAAAGGTGGGAAGGTCGAGCTGGTTCCAGCTGATACCAAGGGCATCCCTGACATCAAAGGCGCAATAGAGAACGCCACCGGCGCGCACGTTTACACCTGCGGGCCCGAACCCATGCTGCGCGTAGTGGAAGAAAACACCAAGGCCCTTCTCGGCGCGGACTTTTTCCACTTCGAACGCTTCGGCGCCGACCCTAACGCGGTCCCCGAAGACACCGACGGTGACACGGCCTTCGAAGTCGAACTGGCCACCACTGGCAAGACACTAACTGTGGCCGCCGACCAAAAACTGATTGACGTCGTACGCAAGGTCGTTCCCAGCGTCCCCTTCTCCTGCGAGCAAGGCTACTGCGGATCCTGCGAAACCGGGGTCCTCGCCGGGATCCCCCTCCACCGGGACCAGCTCCTCACCGAAGACGAGCGCGCGTGTAACGACACCATGATGATCTGTGTCGGCCGTTCCAGGTCACCCAAGCTCGTTCTCGACATCTAGCCACGAAAGACCAAGAACACCATGACAACGCCCCAGACCCCAGGCTTCACCCTCGCAGACCCCGACCTGTGGCTCAACGGACCGGCCCAACGCGAATTGAACTACCTGCGCGAACACCAGCCCCTCTCCTGGCACACCGAACCCTCCACAGACTGGTTCCCGGAAGGAGGCCGCGGATTCTGGTCCCTCGTCCGCCACGAGGACATCTCCGCAGCCAGCAAAGACCAGGACACCTTCTCCTCAGGGCAAGGCACCGAACTGATCGACATGCCAGCCGAAATGGTCCGCACTTACGGCGGCATGCTCAACATGACCGGCGAGGAACACGCCCGCCACCGGGCCATCGTCAGCCGCATCTTCACTCCGCGCACCCTTGGCCAGCTCGCTCCCCAAATCCAAGAACACGCCCGTAAATCCATCGCCCGCGTGAAGGAACTGGACACCTTCGATTTCATGGACGACCTCGTGGCGGACTTCCCGGCGCAGATCGTCTGCGATCTGATGGGCGTCCCGACAGAGGACAGGCCCGAGCTCATCCGGCTCACGGGCATCGCACTGGCCGGAAACGGCACCGCCGAGTCCTACAAGACCATGACCCAGATCGTTGACTACGCCCGAGGACTGGCAGCGAAAGCCGCAGCGGGCGACGTGACATCCGATCAGGCAAGCCTGCTGCGCAAACTGGTGGAAGCAGAAGTCAATGGCCAACGACTCACCAATGAAGAAGTCGGAATCTTCCTGGCACTGCTCCTCACCGCAGGCATCGAAACCACAGCCACAAGCATCGGCCAAGGCTTCTACGCAATGTCCCTGTACCCGGAACAACGCGAACAATGGGCCGCTGATTTCGACTCCATTGCACCCAAAGCCATCGAGGAAATCGTCCGCTGGGTCACCCCCGTCATGCATTTCCGCCGTACAGCAACCCGGGACGTCGAGATGCACGGACAGACAATCCGCAAAGGTGACAAGGTCCTTCTTTGGTACACCTCCGGCAACCAGGACGCCACCGTGTTCAAGGACGCCGAGAAGCTCGATTTCTTCCGGGAATCCGAGTACCCCCACGTCGCCTTCGGCGGCGGCGGTCCGCATTTCTGCCTGGGAGCCCAACTCGCCCGCCTCGAGATGAGCATCTTCTTCAAAGAACTGTTTCAAGCCCTCCCCAAAGCGCAGGTGACCGGGGACCCGGTTCGCCTGCACTCCAACTTCGTCAACGGACTGGCCCACCTGCCCTGCACCACCGGCCGCGCATAACCCCGACGCCATCAAAGGAGATGGACATGAAAAGCCTCAAAACCCTCAACTCCAGAGGACGCTCCAACAACCGCCCCGTAGCAACGGGCGTGCACTGCCCGCACTCAGGGTGGTGGAGCCCGGAACCAGCGCCGGGAAGCCGGCCCTCCTACATCGGGCAGGGATCCATCATGCCCGCAGTTGACGGCCATACAGTACTGTGGCGACTGATCAAAGCTGATCCAGCAGGAGCCTACGCACGTGACTTTTCGTTAATGTCCGTCCCGCGCCACGACTTGCCCCACATTGCTGCCGGAGCGTTCTGGCCCGACTGCCTGGACTGATACTCCGATGGTAAAGCACCGGCAGCAACCAGCCCCTGCCGCCACCCCCCAAGCAGCTCTCAGTTCACTCTTCTTCGATCCATTGGCCAGCAGCAGCACGCATCAGCAAACTCTAAGTCCGCCAAAGACAAAAAGCTGGAAGGCAAGGCAACCGCCGCGTCCACAACGTAAGGCCCTCCCAGAAACCCGCAGACAGCGCCTCGGGCTTGTTATGGAAGACCTCACCATGCTGGCCCGGCACTCGAATCCCTAGAGAGACCTCCGCAACGCCCACTCGCTGTGGAGGCCACCCTTTGGGGGACCGCCGCTCCCTGCTCATTCATCAGCCCACCGCCGGTCGTGATGCCCCGGCAAGATTCGGATTTTAGTCATACAGGATGATCTACCATTGAATTTTAGTCGATAACACGCCTTATCGCGTGGAAAACATGGAATATGCCGGGGCAGTAAGCGACGCTGCCTGGGCACCGTCAAACGGGATGCGCCTGCGTCCGGAAGGGACATGTGTGAGGAGTAGCGTGCTGTGGCGCTGGCTAATCGGTTATGGGACCTTTGGGGTCCCGCAGGCCGGCGCGCCGATTGCCTTCTCTCTCCTGGCGCTGTCCTTGACCGGAAGCGCTGAAGTCGGGGCTGGCCTGGTGTTCGTCATGACACTTGCCCAAATCCTTGGTGCCGTTCCCGTATCCCGACTGGGGAGCCGCTACAACGCAGTCACCTATCTCCGAATCTTGGTCGCCATCCGTACTGTGGCACTAGCTGGTGTGGCGGTTCTAGGAGCCTCCGGAGCTTCCTTCGCCGCCCTACTCGCTGCCGTGGCGGCGGCGGGCCTGGTCAATGGTGCCGCTTATGGCTTTCAGCGCTCCCTCCTGAATCACCTCGTGGAACCACGGCTGCTCAGTAGGGCTCTAGGGGTAGCGGCAACCTTGAACGAGGTTGCCTTCGCAGTTTCGCCTGTAATCGTGTCCCTCCTCGGAGCGGTTTCACCCGTAGGGGCCGTGGCCGCGATGGCGGTGCTCGGTGCCGGCCCACTTGTTCTGATCCCTTCAATACCCGCCGCGCATACCAGGACCGACCCCCACGTCCGGAAGGCTCACTTCCCGAAAGAGATCTATCACTGGCTGTTCTGCGCGGCCGCGCTTGGCGCCGTCGTCTCGGCAGTCGAAGTCGGGGCGGTGGCTCTGGCCATTTCCTTCAACCTCGGCCCTGCTTGGGCGTTTGCGTTTGCGCTTGCGCTGTGCGTCGGGTCCGTCGCAGGCGGCCTGTGGGTGAGCATCCGCAACCACCCACCCCAGCCACGCTCGCTGTGCGCATTTCTAGGAATTCTCACATTGGCGTGCGCCGTGATCGCCCTTGCCCCGAATATCGTCCTCACCCTAATCGCGGCAGCGTTCATCGGATTCTTTCTGCCGGCACTGAACACATCTTTCTCACTCGACCTAGATCATTTATCTCCCTCCCAGCGCCGAGCTGAAGTCTTCGCTCTGCTCAGGACGGCGAACGCGGTCGGGCTTGTAGCGATCAGTGGTGTTCTTGCGCTGGCTGGCCTCGCAGCCGCGTTCGTGAGCGCCTTGGTTCTTGCAGCAATCGCGTGCATCGGAACACTCGCGGTGCTGCGCGGACGCCGAAGGCGCCAGCTCGCGGAGCGGCCTGCAAGGCTCGAGGCCCCTTCAGAGGGCACGGCCGGTCAACCGTCATCGACGCCAGGATGATCGCAGGTGACCGGAGCATCACGGAAGCGATTCAACTGGCATGCCCGGGTATTCACGGGGCGGGAGTAACAAAGGCACATCTTTGGTTTGCCGGTGTGCAGTCAATCATCTGGGTCCTGTCAACGGCCATTAGGAATTGCCCATAGATGGCCAGCATTTCTTCCCCCTGGTCCATCTCCCGGGACGGCGTGCTACCCCGCCTCCCGGTTCACGGCGCTCCTCTCCGCCAAGCACGGCACACCCCGCCGTGCCGACCATCGTCGTTGGCCTGCCTGCCGTCGTCATTACCCTCCTGGCATTCTCCGAACAGGTGTACGCCACACTCATCGCCGCGGCTGCCGAAGGCTTCTTCGTCACCATGGGCTTCTGCGTCGTCGCACTGCTCGTGCGGATACTCAGCAAGAAGTGGCACCCAGGCCCGTTCACCCTCCCAGTCGTAGCAGGCGCTGCGCGGTGGATCATCTTCGAAGTCATGAACCTGGCGTGGCCGCGCGGCGCAGAGGAATTGCCCTGGACCGTCGGCTGGGCAGTGCCGATCGGCCTCGCCGGTATTGCACTTGCCGGCTTCCTGGTCCGACTCCCTGTCCGGGCGGATCAAAACGTCAACCAGGATCTGCACGCGCCCCATGAAATTGCCGAGGAAGAAGACGAAGCACAAACTACAAAGCCCGTCTTCACCTCATAACACCTGCGCCCAGGGCGGCGAGACAGAACTTTGCGTCTGTCGCGCGGCCCTTCCGCGTGCCTGTCGACCTGCAGAAACGACCTCATCACAATCAGGAGCAGTCCTGCCTATATGGATACTCCGTTCGCAGAATCCAGGAGACGGAGATGAGGAGACTGCATAAATCACAAACCAGCGACGGTATTAGGTGCCAAACCGTATCGCTTCGACTGGAGCAATCGGAACCCACGCGCATGCGCTGCAATGAGCGGCAAAATCTATGATTGGAAGCCAAAATGGCTAAAAGACCCCGTGCTCGCGATGCCGTCCTCGACGCTTTCGAAAGGCTTCTCATTGACGTTGGGGAGCGGGCGGCGACGCTGGATGCGGTTGCGAAGAGTTCGGGACTGTCCAAAGGAGGCCTCCTGTACCACTTCCCGAGCAAGGAGGCCCTAATCGCAGCCAGCTTGGAACGGCTGGATCACTTGGCGGCGTCGGACCTGGCCCAAATGGCGGCAGCGCCGGAAGGTGCCGCGTCATACTTCATCAAGGCTTCCCTCTGGTCAAACTCACCAATGGACCACTCCTTCCTGGCCGCTACCCGACTTTCCGCGGTTGGCCACCAAGAAGCGCGCCACCGATTATCAGCCATGCAAAAGCAATGGCTGATAGTCATCGGCGAAGACGTGGGTACAGCCATGGCCAAAGCCGTTCTGTGCATGGGTGACGGCTTGTATTACAACGCCATGTGGAGGAGCGGACCATCCGGAAAGGCCGAGCACAGACCAACGGAGCTGAACGCGCTGCTGGCGGTCGTCGGCCGCCTCAAATCGCGCGAGCACGGCCAGGAGGGGCACCCACCGCCGAGGCAGGATCAACGGGCGGAGGCTCCATGCTGATTCCAGACAGCCCGACCCGACCACCTGGCGAATAAATCTGACGAATGGATACTTCCCCTCGGGCGACGGCGGACCCCGCGACCAGTAGCGCCGGCGGAACGGGGAACGCGGGCTTTCCCTGCCAGGGAAAGCCCTAGAGATCCCCACCCGTTACCAGCGTCCTGATGGCCCATCAGGATTGGGCAGCAGTGAGGTCCTCCCTGCTCCGCGCGAAGAGCACAATCGCATGTAGCTCTTCGCTCCTGGTGCTCTTGAACCGTGGCCCCTGCAGCCTTGACGT
Source organism: Arthrobacter globiformis NBRC 12137 (assembly GCF_000238915.1). Lineage (GTDB taxonomy): Bacteria > Actinomycetota > Actinomycetes > Actinomycetales > Micrococcaceae > Arthrobacter > Arthrobacter globiformis. Next base: position 147,647 of record NZ_BAEG01000037.1, read on the forward strand.
CAGGGTTTCAAAGCCCCAGCTCCTGGCCGGCAGCAGCACACGTTCAGAGAAGAGCTATCCGTGCTTCCAGGCGATGGCTGCCCCTGCGGTCTACCCCCGTCGTGCTTGAGCAGAACGCAAACGAACCCAGAATCTCCAGGGAAGGCGGACGCGCACTCTGGTCATTTTACCGGTAGGTTAAGCAACTTTGAAGAAAAAACAGGGATTAACCTTTTTTGCTGGTTATAAAGCTGGTAGGCTTTTCGCAGCTTGTGGTGGCCATCACATTGCATGTCCGAATCATCAACAGCAAGTTTCAGGATCAGAGGATCAAACGACATGGAAATTACCGAGGCAGAAGTCGTCGACGCGGCAGCAAAAATGGTTGAAGCGTTTTCCAACAGCAGGACCGATGACTACTTCGCATGCTTTGCCGAAGATGCGACGTTCCTGTTCCATCCCGAAGACCGGCGTCTGGAATCGCGCTCCGCATACCGTGCCTTGTGGGAAACATGGATTGAAGGCGGCTGGAAGGTCACCGACTGCAAGAGCACCAACCGAAGGATTCAGCTCCACGGGCCCATTGCCCTGCTCACCCACGACGTCGAAACCCATACCGAAGAAAACGGCACCCGGGAAACCAGCTTTGAACGTGAGACCATCGTTTTCGCTAAGAACCCGGACGGCTCGGTCTCCTGCCTGCACGAACACCTCTCTGTGGATCCCTCATTGGCAAAGTGAACCAGCCAATGCCGACCCCCGCAGGCGCAAGCCCCCGCATCCTCAAAGTAGAACAGCACGGCGTCGAGCCCATTCCCGCCACTGAGCGCACAGCGACGGCCTTCGACCTGTTTCGTCTGATCTTCGGCGGCGCCAACACCTTCGTCACCGTCATCTTGGGATCCGTTCCCATCCTTTTCGGTCTCTCATTCATCGACGCCCTTTGGGTAACCATCACAGGAGTCATGCTCGGCGCCTTGGTCGTCGCGCCCATGGCACTCTTTGGACCCGTCACCGGCAGCAACAATGCCGTCTCGTCCTCCGGCCACTTCGGAGCCCATGGCCGCATCATCGGCTCCTGCCTGGCGCTGCTGGTCGCAGTAGCCTTCTACTCGATTTCCGTGTGGACATCCGGCGACGTCATCCTCGGGGCAGCCCATCAGTTCTTCGCTGTGCCGAGTAACCCGTGGACCCTCGGTGCCGCTTACGGCATTCTGGCTGTCCTTATGCTCGTCGTCTGTATCTACGGCTTCCGCTTCATGCTCTGGGTCAACAAGGTAGCCATCGTCGGCGCGACCATCATGTTTCTCGCCGGGATCCTTGCCTTCGCCGACAAGTTCGACTTCGGCTATGCCGGCGCCTTCGGTATCAATGGTCTGATGTCAACAGATCCGGCCTTCTGGGCAGCCGCCATCGGGGCCGGCCTCGTGGTCATGTCCAACCCAGTATCCTTTGCAACCTTCCTGGGCGACTGGACTCGCTACATACCGAAGGAAACGCCCCGCAAGAAGCTCATGAGCGCAGTCGTCCTCGCTAACATAGCCACCCTGCTTCCTTTCATTTTCGGTTTGGCTACGACCAGCATCATCGCTTCAGCCGCGCCTTCCTTCTTCGAAGCCGGGGACTACGTGGGCGGACTTCTGTCAGTTTCCCCCCTCTGGTACTGCGTCCCCATCAGCATCCTCGCTGTCATTGGCGGGATGTCCACGGGAACGGGACTTCTGTACGGCACGGGTCTGGACTTCGCCAGCATTGTTCCCCGCCTGTCCCGCGTGCAGTCGACCATCCTCATCGGCGCCGCATCGCTGGCCTTCATCCTCTTCGGAAAATTTGTCCTGAACGTGGTGCAGAGCATTTCCACCTTCGCCATCCTGATCGTCACCTGCACCGCGCCCTGGATGGTCATCATGATCGTCGGCTTCGTGAAGCGGAAAGGCTGGTACGACCAGGACGACCTTCAGGTCTTCAACCGGCGCGTCAAGGGCGGAATCTACTGGTTCAACGACGGCTGGAACTGGCGGGCAGTGGCCGTATGGGCCCTCGCCTCAGCAACCGGACTCGTGTTCGTCAACGTACCGGGACAATTCGTCGGCTGGCTGAGCCCGCTTGTGGCAGGGGTGGATATCAGCATTCCCGTCGCTGCCGGGCTGGCAGCGGTCCTTTATATGGCGGTGCTGGCCCGGTTCCCTGAGCCATCCTTTGTTTACGGCGCCGGCATCCCGCTGCCCGCCGCGGACCCGGTTCCGGCCCCGGCTTCGGTTCCCTCATCCCTACAGGCCCCGGGGACGCCCCCCGATTTCACGACTTCCAACACCCGTATTAAACAGAAAGCAGCACAATGACTCAGCACGGAATCCAGGCCATGAAGACGCTGCGCGAGGAGATTTTTAACCTCGAGCACGTTCTCACAGCAGAGGACTGGGCGCGTCCCAGTGCATGCCCGGGATGGAGCGTTCAGGACATCGTGATCCACCTGAACTGCACTTTGCGGGAGGTAGTGAATCCCGAGTCCTTGCCCTCCCCGGTGAGTGGAGACATCGAAGCGTCCAACGACGTTGGGGTCGCGGCCTTCCGTGGTCAGTCACCTGAACAGACATTGGCCGAGTACCGGGAAATGATCGACAGCGCGATCGAGGAACTTACGAAGCTTCAGGTTCCGCCGGCAAGCGAGTCAGAAGTGGACATGGACAACGCCGGCGTGTACCCGGCCCATATCCTCGTCGATTCGCTGGTTTTCGATCACTACTGCCATCTTAGGCATGACATTTTCGCCCCGCACGGCCCCATCGACGCGCCCACAGTGAAGCCGGAAGAGGACATCGTAAGGTCCTCCCTGGACTGGTTGATGGCCGGCCTTCCCCAGATGTCGCCTGAAACTCTTCGTACCGCAGTTACTGCCCCGGTGCGCCTGCGCCTTACAGGGGTTGGCGGTAGTGACTGGCTGATCTTCCCCGGAGCGGAGAAACCCTCTGTAGCGCTGGATGACCGAAGCGTGGAACCGGCAGCGGTGATCATCAGCGACGCGGACGACTTCATCCGCTGGGGAACCAAGCGGGCCTCGGCTGAGCGACGTGACCAGATGGTCCGCGTTGAGGGAGACCTGAACCTCGCCCGTCGTGTCCTGGATGCGATCCACGTTTTCTAGGCTCAAACCCGTTTGACGCTGCCCGGATCTGGAGGTCGGATCCGGGCAGCCTTGTTTTCACAGACCTGGGATCGCTCCCTTCTGAAAAAGAGATTCCTATCGCGGATCTGCTTCCGTTTCCTCTGCGGCTACCGCGATCCCCAGGAAAATGGAAGCTTCTGGATGTCTAGGTACAAATACGTTTCGCTGGAAACGATGCCGTCAATGGAGCTCAAGGTGGTGTCAACGAAGTCGAGCAGCGCCTGTTTGTCTTCGCAAGTCACCTCGATGATCAGATCGTGCGATCCAGCCGTGAACAGTACCATGCCCACTTCCGGGACCTGCTGCAAAGCATCGGCTACGTGCCGGGGGCTGCCAGTTGTTCGAAGACCGACACTTGCCTGGACGTAGCGGTGGGGCGCAGCGCTACCCAGCAGTGTGTTGATGTGCAAAACTCCAGATTCCATCAGTTGCAACACCTTGCGTCTGGTGCTGGAATAGGGCACACCCGCCTTTTTTGCAAGGGTTGCATAAGGTGCACGGCCATCCTCACGAAGGGCGTCAATAATCGCGTAGTCCACTTCGTCCAGCTCGACCGGCTCCAAAGGCTGCGGGCTGCCAGTCGTTTGCGGCTGAAAGACGCTTTGCCGGTACGCATACTTCGCGACAGCCAGGTGCATGAAGCTTTCGCAACGGACAACGCCTGGAATGCCCCGGATCTCATCCAAAACATCTAGAAGTTCCGGGTCGCTGCGGCAATCGATTTCCGCCAGAAGATCAAACCTTCCGCCGGTGCATACAACGAAACTCGAAGCTGACACCTCCGCCAGCCTTTGCGCAACGGCACGCGCGGCAATACTGACGTTCACCCCCACCAGGGCCGAGCTGCTGTAGCCCAACAGCTGAGGTGCTACGCTCGCGACCACGCGCACAACACCGGTCTTCTCCAGGCGGGTAACACGGGTCCGGGTACTCTCGCCGGATAATCCGACTGCTTCACTAAGCTCCTGAAAGGTAGCCCTCCCATTAACCTGAAGGAGCCGGACAAGTTCACGGTCGGTCGCATCCATGCTCACAACAGGTCCCTCCTTCCAGGGAACGGAAGCTGCCGCGCTTCGCGAAGCGGTGGATCGCGTCATGGAGGGTCCTCAAATAACTAAAATCAGGGCCACGTCATCGATCCCGGCCGCCGACAGATATGATCCAGCGTATCGGACGGGAAGGGCCCAGCCTGGAGGTGACATCAAGATTAGGTGCAGCACCGCTTGCGAACGGCGGACGAGGATTGGGGACCCACGGGTTCCGCAGGACGGGCCGGCAAAATTAGAGCCCTGAACCGTCCGGCAACCGTGGCGGCATCAATCGTGGGGTCTAGAATTGCCGTCCCCAGTTCAAGGCACTCCCGGAGCTCTTGGTCTTCTAGTGCCGTGATCAGAAGTTCTTCTTTCGCGGAGAAATGAAAAGCGCAACGTCCCCGTCAGCTGCCTGCCCCGGCGCCGCTGCGACGTTGTCCAATCCATGCCCCTGAGCGGCAATCTCTACGAGGAGAAACCCGCTCAAGCCGCTTGACGAAAAACATAGGGACACCGTCTTTTGCGGAACGCTTCATGCACTTTTCGGCCAGCCGCCATGGCCTGGCTCGATTTAGCATTATTCATAGAAAACGCTGAAGCCTTGAATTTCAGTCGGGAGCGCCAGCTTATGCGTGAAAATAAACATAGAAGCAGTCAAGGCGGTAAACGACGCTGCCTAGGCGCCGTCAAACGGGATGCACCTGCGCCCGGAAGGTACATGTGTGAGGAGTAGCGTGCTGTGGCGCTGGCTAATCGGTTATGGGACCTTTGGGGTCCCGCAGGCCGGCGCGCCGATTGCCTTCTCTCTCCTGGCGCTGTCCTTGACCGGAAGCGCTGAAGTCGGAGCTGGCCTGGGGTTCGTCATGACACTTGCTCAAATCCTTGGTGCCGTTCCCGTATCCCGTCTGGGGATCCGCTACAACGCAGTCACCTATCTCCGAATCATGTCCGTCCGTGGGGTGGGCGGCCGGCACCTGCCCGGCCCACCTCGGTGACTTGATCAGAAGATTGTCCGCCCCGCCCAGGGCGTGGCTCCCATGTGGCGTAGCCTCATCGCACAACCAGAACCGCCACATATTGACGAGGCAACGAGATCTCCTTCCTTCGCGGAGGGTACTTACGAGTCAACGCGGGGCCTAGCTTAGGCTCGGAAGCAAGCGTAGCGTCGTCCTCGGAAGCGACCGTGGCAGGCAGCCTGGAGTGAGGGCGCCGCACTGTTTGTAGTTTCTCAAGGGAGCGATGATGGCTGGGTGGAATGCTGACACGGCAGCCGGCCCGTTGGGAGCCGGTACGGTCACTCTGGTCGAGGGGTCCTCGTTCTGCATTTCATTGCCCAATGGAGACATCAGCGCCGATCATCCGCACGGTCTTTTCGTGCAGGATGCCCGTATCCTTTCGGGCTGGAGCCTCACCATCAATGGGCAGCCGCTGGAGCCGCTGGCGGCGCAGACGACCGAGCCGTATCGGGCGCTGTTTGTCGGTCGGGTTCCCCGGGCTGACGGGTATGCTGACAGTCCCCTGATCGTGGAGCGACTGCGTGAATTAGGAGCCGGCATCCAGGAGCAAGTCGCTGTCCGCAACTACTCCGTGCTACCCGCCGAATGCGAAGTCGCTCTGCGGGTGGGGGCGGATTTCGCGGACCTTTTCGAGGTGAAGGAGGCGCGGATCCAACGGCGCTGGGCCGAGATTCGCCAAGTCGAACGCGATGCGCTCACCATCCGGGCACACTGGCGGGACCTCCGGAAGGGCATGGTTGTCCAGGCCCTCGGTGCGGACATTTCGGCAGACAGCCTAATTTACCGGGTGACCGTCCCGCCGCAGGGCTATTGGAGCACGGTCTTGACCGTGCTCCCCAGCTTCGCTGAAGACGGTTCCGGGGCGGCATTTTTCCATGCTGATGGGGACGGATTGTCGCCCCGGGACCGGCGCCGACGGGAATGGGTGGCGAGAATACCGGTGCTGCAGATTGGCAATCGGTCAATCGAGCGGACCCTGCGCCGCAGTTACGATGACCTGGGCGCCTTGCGGATTGAGGATCCTGAACATCCGCAACGCGTCGTAGTCGCCGCGGGCGCGCCCTGGTTTATGACCCTGTTCGGCCGGGACTCTTTGTGGGCATCGCAAATGGCGCTGCCGGTAGACCCGTCCCTGGCGCTGGGTACGCTGCAGACGCTGGCTGACCGCCAAGGGACGGTAGTGGACCCGACCAGTGAGGAGGAACCAGGCAAGATCCTCCACGAGGTCCGGCTTGACGTTTCCAGCGGGCTATCCTTGGGAGGCAAGTCAACCTATTACGGGAGCGTCGACGCAACGCCGCTGTTCGTCGACATCCTCGGATCAGTTAGTCGATGGGGATTCGCCAGGGACACCATCACTGCATTGCTGCCCCATGCCGATCGTGCTCTCGATTGGATCCGGGACTATGGGGACAAGGATGGCGACGGCTTCGTCGAGTACGAGCGGCTAAACCCCAACGGGCTGATCAACCAGGGCTGGAAAGACTCCTGGGACGGCATTAATTTCGCAGACGGAACCCTGGCTCAACCACCGATCGCCCTCTGCGAGGTCCAGGGCTATGTCTACGGTGCGTATACAGCCCGCGCATGGATGGCTTATGACGCCGGTGATACGGCCCTCGGGGACGAACTCTCTGACCGGGCGGCGCTTTTGAAAAAACGGTTCAACGAGGAATTCTGGATCCCTGAACTGGGCTACTACGCCATCGCTCTCGACGGCAAGAAACGACAGGTTGACGCCTGTGCCTCCAATATGGGGCATTGCCTTGTATACGGTCTCATCGACGAGGACAAGGCGTCCCTGGTGGCCGAACGGCTGTTGTCGGATCAAATGTTCAGCGGCTGGGGCGTGCGCACTCTGGCCACTAACATGGGCGCCTATAATCCCGCGAGCTACCACAACGGCTCCGTCTGGCCGCACGACAACGCAATCATCGTGGAGGGCCTGCTGCGCTATGGCTTCGTGTCCCACGCGCAGCGAATATGTACAGGCATTCTGGAGGCCGCCGAGCATTCCGACGGCCGCCTCCCTGAGTTATTCTGCGGCTTCAGCCGGGAGCAGTTTCCCGCGCCCGTCCCCTACCCGACGGCCTGCTCGCCGCAGGCATGGGCGGCTACCACGCCCATCCAGCTGGTGACCAGCCTCATGCGGTACGACACCCACGTTTCCCGTGGCGGAGTATGGATGAACCCGGTTCTTCCCGAAGCGTTCGGGGACCTGCACATCACGAACGCTCCCTTAGGCGGTGGTCGCATCACCATCGACATTGCCGATTCCATACCATCAGTCCAGGGACTGCCAGAAGGTATCACCTTCCATCGGGGGTACCGTCCATGGATGACAGAACTGATTGAGCAAGCCGACCTCCGCCGAACACAAGCGCCAGGGCAAGGGCAATAGCCTCACTTGCCTCACGCTTTCTACAGACGGTGGGATCGACTGGCAGCGAGACCGGTTGAAGTGAAATACGCTGCGGTCCTCAGCATAGATGTGCGTGCGGTCCTGGATGGGTTGACTGGTTTGGGGAGCCTGGAGGTATTCATAAGCGACTTACCCACTAAGGAGACCATTGCCGCCTTGCTGCGGCACGCGGACCGGGCGATCGAGTGGATCGAAAAATACGGGGACAAGGATGGGGAGGGCTTCGTCGAGTATGAACGTCTAAACGAACAGGGACTCATCAACCAGGGCTGGAAGGACTCCTGGGACGGGATCAACCTCGCCGACGGACATATCGCGGAACCGCCCATCGCCCTAAACAGTCCCTGTCCGCTGCAGTCGCGAACCGGCTTGGTGAACTCGGGGTAGGAGGTGAAAACGTCTTCATCGGTATGTCGAAAACACACCGGTCGACTGGCCATTCGGTTTTGGCCGTGCTCAAACTGGAGAATTGGACGTCCCAAAGAAATAAAAGATCGGCGACGGTCGGTAACCGACTCCAACCCGTTGAGGCAGACTTGCGTAATCTCGTTATCGACGCTTCAGAACCCGCGAGCACGAGGGAGCGCAGCTTGCTACGCGGTTGCGGGAAAAGCGTCTTCCTCTTCCTACCTTTCGTTTCGTTACGGCTTATGGGTGTTGTACCCATCACATGTATTTGCTTCCGGGGAGTCGTGCCCCGCACTCTAGCCTCACCCTATTTTGCAGCGCTTGTCAGAGCGTGCCCAACGAAGGACACCATTTATGACTGACGTTCTCTGGTTTTCGGACCTTGGCCTGACCGACCTTGACCAGGTTGGCGGCAAAAATGCTTCCCTTGGGGAAATGATTCATAGCCTCGCCTCCGCAGGAGTGAAAGTTCCGGACGGTTTCGCGACCACGGCCGATGCCTATCGGCGGTTCCTCAGCGAATCAGGCCTGGATGCCCGGGTCGAAAATATCCTGGATGGCCTCGATAGCGGCGATGTGGCCGCTTTGGCCACGGTCGGCCAGCAGATCCGGGATCTGATCCGTGACACTGCGTTCCCGGCCGGTTTCGAGGAAGAGATCCGTGCCGCCTACTCCCGTCTCACGGAAGAACACGGCAGGGATGTGTCGTGGGCCGTGCGTTCGAGCGCCACGGCAGAGGACTTGCCGGACGCTTCCTTCGCCGGGCAGCAGGAGACGTTCCTGAACATCCGGGGCATCGACAACATCCTCCTGGCGATCAAGGACGTCTTCGCCTCGCTCTACAACGACCGGGCCATCGCCTACCGCGTACACCATGGATTCACACATTCCGAGGTCGCGCTTTCGGCTGGTGTTCAGCGCATGGTCCGCTCCGACGTCGGCGCGTCCGGTGTCATGTTCACCATGGATACCGAGACCGGATTCAATGACGCCGTCTTCATCACCTCCTCCTATGGGCTTGGCGAAGCAGTGGTGCAAGGGGCTGTGAACCCGGACGAGTTCTACGTACACAAACCCGCGCTGGCCGCAGGCCGACCTGCAGTCCTGAAACGGGGGCTGGGGGAGAAGGCCGTGCAAATGGTCTACACCGACTCCCGTGAGGTCGGCAGGACCGTGGACTTCGTCCCTGTCCCGCAGGATCTGAGGAGCCGTTTCAGCCTGACCGATGCGGAGGTTGAGCAGCTCGCCCGGCACGCCCTGGCGATCGAAGCACACTACGGCCGTCCCATGGATATTGAATGGGGCAAGGACGGCGTGGACGGGGAACTGTACATTCTGCAGGCCCGCCCCGAAACGGTCGAGTCCCGCAAAGCCACCGGCAGCGTTTCCCGTTACACCCTGACAGAGCGTTCCACGGTGCTGGTGGAGGGCCGGGCCATTGGCCAGCGCATCGGTGCCGGCCAGGTGCGGGTGCTGTCCTCGATTGACCAGATGGCCTCCTTCCAGGAAGGCGACGTCCTGGTGGCGAACATGACCGACCCCGACTGGGAACCGATCATGAAGAAGGCCGCCGCGATCGTGACCGACCGTGGCGGACGCACCTGCCACGCTGCGATCATCGCCCGGGAACTCGGCATCCCCGCCGTCGTCGGGACAGGTTACGCTTCCCAGATCCTCAAGGACGGGACCCCGGTCACAGTGTCCTGTGCCGAAGGTGAGGCTGGGCTCGTGTATGAGGGGTTGTTGGACTACACGCTGCAGGAAACCAGCCTGGAGACCATGCCCGAAGCGCCGGTGAAGATCATGATGAACGTCGGCACCCCGGAACAGGCGTTCAGCTTCGCCCGGCTCCCGCACCACGGCGTCGGCCTGGCACGCCTGGAATTCATCATCAACCGACAGATCGGCATCCACCCCAACGCCCTGCTGGCGGTCGCCGGTGAGATTGAGCGCCCCGCGGCGCTCGATGACTACACCGTCCGGCAGATCCGGGAAAAAACTGCAGCCTACGACGGTCCCCGGGACTACTACATCCGGCGCCTGGCCGAGGGCATCTCGACCATCGCCGCGGCCTTCGCACCGGAACCGGTGATCATCCGGCTCTCGGACTTCAAGTCCAACGAGTACGCCAACCTCCTGGGCGGCCCGGCCTTCGAACCGGAAGAGGAGAACCCGATGATCGGCTACCGGGGCGCCTCCCGCTACCTCTCCTCATCCTTCCGGCAGGCCTTTGAGCTGGAATGTGAAGCCCTGAAGTACGTGCGAAACGAGATGGGCCTGACCAACATCAAGCTCATGGTCCCGTTCGTGCGCACCCTCGACGAGGCCAAGGGCGTCACCGAACTGCTCGCCGCGAACGGGCTACGCCGCGGCGAAAACGGGCTGGAAATCGTGATGATGTGCGAACTGCCCGCCAACGCCCTCCTGGCCGATGAGTTCCTGGAGTACTTCGACGGGTTCTCCATCGGTTCCAACGACCTGACCCAGCTCACCCTCGGACTGGACCGCGACTCCGCCCTGGTCGCCGACGGGTTCGATGAACGCAACCCCGCCGTGACCAAGCTGCTGGAGATGGCCATCACCGCATGCCGGGCCAAGGGCCGGTACGTCGGCATCTGCGGCCAAGGACCCAGCGACCACCCCGACTTCGCCGAATGGCTCCTGGAACAGGGCATCAGCTCCATCTCGCTAAACCCTGACGCCGTAACCGAGACCTGGCTGCGGCTCGCACGCACGGGCAGCCGCATGACCGTCTAAATGGCCAACCAGCCCACTGTGGGGGCGGGCGGCACTCCCACCCCCACAGTGTTTTTCCTCTCCGACAGCACCGGCATCACCGCTGAAACCCTCGGCAACACCCTGCTCACGCAGTTCCCCGCCCAACGGCTGGAGCGGCGGACCATCCCGTTCATCACCACCGTCGAGCAGGCACGCGACGTCGTGGCCACCATCGACCGGGTGGCTGCGTCCGGGCCCCGTCCGCTCGTTTTTTCAACGACCGTCAGCCCGGACGTCCGTGCTGTCCTGGCCCAAAGCGCCGGGCACTTCTTCGACCTGTTCGGCGCCCACGTGAGCCAGCTCGAACAAGCACTCGGTTCCTCCGCCAACGGCCTGCCCGGTCAGGCGCATGGCGTGGGTGACGCTGTGCGGTACCAGTCCCGCATGGCGGCGGTCGAATACGCCATTGAGCACGATGACGGCCAATCCCTCCGCGCCTTGGAACGGGCCGAACTGATCCTCATCGCCCCGTCCCGCTGCGGCAAAACACCGACAACAATGTACCTGGCCCTCCAGCACGGCATCCTGGCCGCCAACTTCCCCCTCGTGGAGGAAGACTTCGACACCATGGCCCTACCCAAACCCCTACGGCCGTTTGCGGAAAAATGCTTCGGCCTCACTTCCCAGCCCATCAGGCTCAGCCAGATCCGCCAGGAACGCCGCCCCAACAGCAATTACGCATCACTCGCCCAATGCACCTACGAACTCCGAAACGCCGAGGACATGTACCGGGCCAACAACATCCCCTACGTCAACTCCGCAACCATGTCAGTCGAAGAAATCTCCGCCACCGTTCTCCAGCGCATGCAACTTCACCACTGAAAACCTCACGCCTCAAAGCTCAACGCACGATTTGATTCGTGATTCTCCCGGCGAACGTCAACCGGGACAACCGGGCATGCACGGGTATTCACAACGCGGGCGTTGCTCACCGCTGCTTGGCGCGGCGCGTCGCCCGAACTATACAGCGAAACCCAGCAATCGTAATGCAACAAGATCCAGGACGGCCATGATTCAAACGACTCACACCATCCGCGTTACCCCCGCAGACGCCAGCAAGGTGGACGATCTACTGAATTCTGCAGTCGGAGAACTCATTCCTCGCGCAATCGCACTGAACCACGGCATCAGAGTGACTCGGATGGGGACTGGAGATTACACTGCCGAAACCGCTGCCGATGTTCCATGCGGCTACACCGTTTACGAGCACCGGTAGGACGACAGGCAAAGACTGCCGATTTCACAAGGATGATCTCTCACCTGTTTCTATCCGAACACGTTGACCACGCAGACCGAGAGGTTAGAAACGCAGTTCTGGCAGCTACTTCTACCCCCGTGCTTTTGAACGCCGATAATTGTGATTCCGTAAAGCTGCTCCGTGGGCTTTGACTACCTTTATGGTTCGGTCGGTGGTGAGGCCCGTCTGACTAGGTGCTCCATGGAGGTCTGCCATCGAAGGATTTCGCGTGGTCGCTGGTTGAGTTCGGTGGCGACAACACTGAGGTGTTCGCGCTATGAACGCCGAGGTCTGTTCCTTTAGGAAAGTACTGGCGGAGCATGCCATTGGTGTTCTCGTTTGATCCGCGTTGCCACGGGCTTGCGGGGTCGCAGAAGTACACGAAGGTCCCACGCGTGACTTCGCGGTACACCAGCCCTGCATCCTCCTGCACGTTAAGGGCGCGCCGCGCTCTCATGCGGCCAATGCCGAATTCCAGGCAAAGCTCACGTTCCGGCGGCAGCGGGGACTGAGGCATGAGATCACCGGAACTGATGTAGATTCGCCAACACCCAAGACCGCCCGGCTTCGGTGTTGAGTCCGGTCTTAACCAGTCCAAAAGGCCGCTTTGGATGCGTCGGATCAGAACGGGACCTGACCGAAGAACAGCGCTTTTTGACAACAAGCGCTCGGCGCCAGGCCGCCTGGACACATGTCGGGGAAGCTGTGATCGATTCCCCGATCGTCCGCGCTCCGTGGTGCGGTATAGCCGGTAAGATGTACCGCATCAATGCCAGCGGCGACTCCCCAGGACCGTCACAGCGGCGGTGATGGCGATGCCGAGGCCGATCGGGACGCTGAGATGGATCTGGAGCAGGAGTACTCCGATGGCGGCCCCGGCGAACATAGCGAGGACAGCGCCCAGCCGTCGGTTGAGTAACCGCGGCCGTTGCTTGCCCACAAGTGACTCTCCGGCGAGGGAAGTCATGGTGGAAGTAATGACCACTGTGGTCATGTCTCGTACGCCCAAATGCCGCGCAATCAGGGCCTGGGAGCCCATGTGCATGGCGATAACGGCGGCAACAATGACACCAATGGACTGCCGGCCGACGTTTTCCACGATGAGAGAGATGGCGGCGGTTCCCGTCAACGCGATACAACCCGCTGTGAGAAGGAGCGTGACCCTGCGGTTCCAGCCTTTCGGGCTCGACTGGAGCGTAAATCCGGCGACCGCCGCGCCGAGGAGAAAGGCGCCAAGTGCTACCAGTGGGCCCAAAGTTGGCAGGTTCGCCGCCCCAGCCAACGCCATCGCAAGAATCACCACGTTGCCGGTCATGTTTCCGGTGAAGACGTGATCAAGTCCAAGGTAGCCGACCGTGTCAACCACACCCGTAACGAGCGTGAGGGCCGTCATGAGCATCAGTCGAAACTTTTCCGGAGACGCATTTTCTTGCGGGGTAGAGGCGGTTTTGGTACCTGAGCTGGCTACGGCAGATGTCATGGTTTAAGGGATCTTTCATCGTGAGGAGTGGTCTCTATGACCACCCCTCGGACATGCTTGTGGGTGGTTTAGATGGACTGGCACGCAACTACGGCGATGCCGTCGCTCCGGGGATCTGCGCCGGCGGCTAGGGCGCCATCGTAGCGTCGACGTGCACTCATGGAATGGCCGACAAGGGTGTCATCGTCAATCAGGCCCTCGGCAAGGATGTAGTCGTTGGCCTCTGTGCGTCCATGCCGCCAACCACGAAGCGCGGACGGCGGGAGTTATGCTTCCGCCGTCGTGAGCCGTTCGGCTTCTTGCCTCGCATTGTTGGGGCGGCGCTCAGACTTCAATCTTGGAATGCTCGCCCAGTCGGTGCCATGAACGGTTGTGGTAGACCAGAGCGTCGCCGGGTTCGCCCGCTTGGACGTCACGCATCACGCGGGACTCCAGGGCGTGAACGGCGATGATTGTGGAGGTCCCCACCTCCATGCGATCGATGACGGCGCAGCGCACCCAGGCGCGGACATCGTCATACACCGCTTCGCCGGTTGCAAGGGGCGACCAAAGGTGCGTCTGGTCAAAGCGGTCGGCCCCGGGGGTCGCTCCAAACTTCGCCAAGTCGACGTCGTGCGCGTCCAGCAGGTGCACGACGACGGTTTGGGCGCGGGAAAGCACCTCGGACGCAGAAGACAGTGCCGAGACCGAGAAAATCAGCAAGGGAGGTTCCGCACTCACTGACACGACCGACGATACCGTCAGTGCCACCGGTCCTTCGCCGGCATTCGCCGTGATGACGGCGACACCTCCCGGGTGGCCACGGAACAGTGCTTTGAATTCGTCGGCCGAGAGGGAGGACGGGAAGCTTTTCTTCGGAGCCTCGAGCCAGGTGTCTGCGGGGTAGGCGTGAAACATCGTTATGACACCCTGGGGCCGGAGCGGGCGAGTTCCTCGCGAATGATGCTCGTCCCTGCACTAAGAGCACTCAGCTTGGCCAGTGCGACATCCCGGGGGAACGGTGCCATGCCGCAGTTGGAGCTGGGGATGAGCTTGTCCGCATCGACGAACTGCAGGGCCTTGCGGAGGGTGTTGGCGACGTCCTCCGGGGTCTCGATGGTCTCGCTTGCGACGTCGATTGCCCCAAGCATGACTTTCTTGCCGCGGAGGAGCTCGATGAGGTCCATGGGCACATGGGAGTTCTGGCATTCCAGCGAGATGATGTCGATGCTGGAGCTCTGCAGCAGCGGGAACGATTCCTCGTACTGCCGCCACTGTGAGCCGAGCGTCGCCTTCCAGTCAGTATTCGCCTTGATCCCGTAGCCGTAGCAGATATGCACGGCGGTCTCCGCATGCAGTCCTTCTGCCGCTCTCTCAAGCGCAGCCACGCCCCAGTCCTTGACCTCATCGAGGAAGACATTGAACGCGGGCTCGTCGAACTGGATGATGTCCACGCCGGCGGCCTCCAGTTCTTTGGCCTCCTGGTTCAGGATCGTGGCGAACTCCCAGGCCAGCTTCTCGCGGCTCTTGTAGTGGTCATCGAAGAGCGTGTCCACCATCGTCATTGGACCGGGAAGAGTCCATTTGATCGGTCGGTCGGTGGCTGCGCGGAGGAACTTTGCGTCTTCGACGAACACGGGCCGCTCGCGGCGCACCGCTCCGACGACGGTCGGCACGCTGGCGTCGTAGCGATCGCGGATGCGCACGGTCTTGCGCTGTTCAAAGTCGACCCCGCTGAGATGCTCGATGAAGGTCGTGACGAAGTGTTGGCGGGTTTGCTCGCCGTCGCTGACGATGTCGATGCCGCGTCGGCTCTGCTCGTGGATGGCGATGCGCAGCGCATCCTGCTTGCCCTCGAGCAGGGCGTCTCCCTCCAGCTTCCACGGGGACCAGAGAGTCTCCGGCTGTGCGAGCCACGATGGTTTCGGCAGGCTTCCGACAACGGTGGTGGGCAAAAGTGTGTTCATGATTGACGATTCTCCGTGGGTCAGTTGACGAGAGCGGGGTAGTTGGTGGTCCACTGGTCCAATAGATCCTTGTGGGGCGTGATGAAGTGTTCCTCCGTGTACTTCGCCTGCGTGATCGCGAGCTGACTGCGCTCGACGCGGTCGTAAGCGATCTGGGTCCGCGAGTAATCCTGCTCGCCCAGGCTCGGCTGGTAGACGGCGGCGGCGGCGGAGTTCGCGTTGTAGACCTCCGGGCGGTAGATCTTTTGGAACGTCTCCATGGTGCTGATCGTGCCGATGAGCTGCAGGTTGGTGTAGTCGTTGAGCAGGTCGCCGCGGAAATAGAAGGCGAGGGGAGCCACGCTGCCGCGCGGCATGAAGTAGCGGACCTGCAGCCCCATTTTCGCGAAGTACGCGTCCGTCAGGGAGTAATCGTCCTGCTGGTACTCGACGCCCAGGACCGGGTGACGGTTCCCGGTTTGCCGGTATGTCTTGCTCGTGGAGACGCTGATGCAGACCACCGGCGGTTGCGGAAAGTGTTCCTGGCCTACCGGGGAATCGAGGAAGTGCTGGAACAGCTTGCCGTGAAGATCGCCGAAGTCCTCGGGAACGGTGGGCTTGCCGGAGTCTCCTGCCGCCGCCGGCAGTACGACGCTGAAGTCGAAGTCACGGACGTAGGAGGAGAAGTTGTTCCCGACGATTCCTTGGTGGCGGACCCCGTTCAGCAGATCGACGATCTGGATGTCGAGAACCTCGAACAGGGGGAACTGCTGATCCGCGCCTTCCGCAGTGAACTCAATCTGCGCGGAGACGATATTAAGCTCGAGCGTGTAGCGGTCCCGGTCCGGGTTGTCCCAGTCTGCGAGATCGTTAAAGCGGCGGCGGATCATGGTCAAGGCGTTGCGCAGGTTCTCCTGGCGGTGCTCGCCCCGTGCGAGGTTGGCGAAGTTCGTCGTGATCCGGGAGCCTTCGGACGGGGAGTAGTCCTCGTCGAAGCGGGTGGTGGTGATGCTGAACGTAAAGTCGTCTGCCATGTGCTGCCAATCCGTTGTCGATGGGCCGGAGACGGCCTTCCAAAAGGGGTTGAGTCCATCGTGCAACCTTTCGGCGGGTATCGGGTAACTAGGCGCTACTATGCAGTCATATAGACTTTTCCTATGGCCCAGATTTCGAGCGGACTGACCCTGCAGCAGCTCCGCTACTTCATAGAAGTTGCAGCCGAGGGATCGATCTCCGCGGCTGCCGATCTTCTCTACGTGGCGCAGCCGACAATGTCCGCAGCGATGAAAGACCTTGAGGCGCGGGTGGGCCGTGCGCTCCTGGTTCGCTCCGCCCGCGGGGTCACCCTCACCGCCGACGGGGCAGAGTTCCTCGGCTACGCGAGGCAGGTGGTCGAGCAGTTCGCCCTCCTCGAGCAGCGCTACCTTGGCAGGCCACCGACGCGACGTCTGCTCGGGGTGTCAACGCAGCACTACTCGTTCGCGGTGGACGCCTTCGTCCGGATGGTCAAGGCCAGTGAGGTGGCCGAATACGAGTTCTCACTCCGTGAGTCCCGCACCTGGGACATCATCGAGGACGTCAGGACGCTCCGCAGCGAGATAGGCATCCTCTACCGGAACGATTTCAACCGGAAAGTCATCGACAAGCTGCTCCGGGAATCCGGACTCGCGTTCACTCCGCTTTTCCTCGCCGATCCGCACATTTTCATTTCCCGGAACAACCCGCTCGCCTCAAAAGAGCGTGCGACTCTCGCCGATCTCGCCGGCTTGCCGCGGCTAACCTTCGATCAAGGTGCGAACAACTCTTTTTACTTCGCCGAGGAGATTCTCTCCACCATGTCCAGTAAGCAGGAGATCCGGGTCTCTGACCGTGCGACGATCTTCAACCTCATGATCGGGCTCCACGGCTACACGATCTCGACGGGCATCATCAGCGGGCAGCTCGACCCGGAGATCGTCGCCATCCCGCTCGACGTTGACGAACGCATCGAGATCGGCTGGATCGGTCACGCCGCGATTCCGCTTACCCACCAAGCGCAGCGCTACCTCGGGGAATTGCGGGCCGTCGTCGCTGAGTTCGGCCTAGCGCTACTCGACTGACTGCAGTTGAGCGGGCGGGTCTTTACCCTTTCGGTGATTGGACGTGTTTGTTGCAGCCGAGCGGGTTGCTGGTGCCGTATATGCCCGTCGCCGTCGTTGGCATGCCCGGGGCAGACGCCAGCGAGGAAACCGGCCTGTTCCAGGTAGTGGCGATCCAGCCAGGGACATCCAGGCCGGGTTTGTAAGGCCGCGGTGTGCCGTCCTGGCCGCCACCTGTGGAGGCCATTGAGCCGCAAACCGATGTTGGCGACGTACCGGCTCGCGGGCGGGATAAGGTTAAGAGGCTCACCGCATTTGGGGGTGTAGCCAGGGCCTGACTCCGCCGGCTTCGAGTAGTGACGGGCCATGTAGTTGGCAAGCTTCTGGAAGCCGAGGGCAGAGCCGCGGAGGAGTTCGAGCCTGGGCGCTCGAAGCCAGCATAAGAATGGCCGCAGCCATTGTTCCCAAACGTTTGGCCGAAGAAGCTCAGGAACACGCCATTGAGAGGCCATGACCTTGCGGATGGCCCAAACCTGGCAGAGTTCGGTCCCGGATTTGCAGCATGGCTTAGCTAATCCCAGGGTTGCCCAGTGTGCCGCGAATCCGCAGCGCTCCGGGTATCCGGCTGAGTGTATCCGTTGGTTCGTGGCCGTTGATGAGGTCGAGCAGAATTTCTGCTGCTTTGGCGCCCATTTGGGCGAGTGGTGGGGCGAACGTGGTGATGCCGGGTCCCCAGATTTCGAACCAGTCCGGGTCGCCGTAGCCGGCGAGGGAGAGGTCGTCGGGGACTCGGATTCCTGCTTCGCGTGTGGTTTTGAGTACGCCCATGACGAGTCGGCTGCTGAGTGGCAGGAGGGCTTGGGGCGGGTCGGGCAGAAGGGTTTGCATGGCGCTGGCGCCGCCTTCTGCGGAGAAGTCGGAGAAGACGATGCGGAGGCGTTTACCGGTGGCCGCGTTTTCGCTGAAGCCGGCCTGTTCTGTGGCGGCTTTGAATCCTGCGAGCCGGTCCCGGCTGGTGCTGTAGGTGTCCGGGCCGACGATGGCGGCGATGTCCGTGTATCCGGCGGCGATAACCAGTTCAGTGAGTTCTTTCACGCCGGCGTAGTCGTCGCTCACGACGGCGGGGACGTTCCTCCCGCTGTAGCGGTTGAGTTCGACGACCGGGACCGGGGATGTGGCCGCGGTGCTTGGTCCGGAGGGTACGTGGACGATGCCGTCGACGCGGCGTGCCGCCATCTCCTGCAGGGCTTCCTGATCGCGTCCGGGGTGGTTGCCGGTGGTTGCGACGAAGAGGTGGTGGCCGGCTGCGCGGAGTACTTCCTGGAGGACTTCGGCGCTGGCGGTGTAGAACTCGTTGGTCATGTCGGGAACGATGAGCCCGACGCTTCGGGTGCGGCGTTCCCGCAGTGCCCGGGCCGTGGCGTCGGCGGTGTAGCCGAGTTCCCGTGCCGCTTCCAGGACGCGGGCCCGGGCGTCACCGCCCACGGGTCCTTTCCCGCTGAGGGCGCGGGATGCTGTGCCGTACCCGACCCCGGCGGCACGGGCGACGTCCGTGAGTTTGACCATGGGGTCCATCCTATTGGCGGGGTCGGGTACGGGCAGGCTAGGGCAGGGAAAGGCCGATGGCGCTGCCGATGCCGATGACGGTGAGGAGGATCAGTGGAATGGTGACGAGGTCGGCCACGACGCCGGTCTTGATCATGCGCAGCATCGGCACGTAGCCGGAGCCGTAGACGATGGCGTTCGGGGGAGTGGAGACGGGGAGCATGGCGCCGGCGTTCCCGCCGAAGATCGCTGCCATCGCGGGAATCAGCGGATCGACGCCGATCGCCAGGGCAATGGGGATGATAATCGGGACCACGATCCCGACGCTGGCAGTGTTGCTGGTGGTTTCCGAGATCACCATGCCGAGGATCACTGCGACGAGGCAGAGCAGCAGGACGCTGTTGACGCCAGTGACATCGGCGACGGCGGTGCCGATGGTTTCGGCGAGGCCGGTGGCTTTCATCATCGCCCCGACCGTGAGCCCGACGCCGACGAGGATGACGGTGCCCCAGTCAATCTTGGCCGCTTCGCTCCATTCGAGCGTGGGTGTCTTCTTTTCGGTAGGAATCAGGAACAGCAGCCCGGCCAGCAGGACCACGACCGATCCCTCGTTCAGGTGCGAGGCGATCACGTCCAGGACGGGGTTGGTTATGTTGAAGGTCGTGACGACGGCGGGGAAGGTCCACAGCGCGACGGTCAGAGCGAAGACGAGCGCCACGATCTTTTCCCCGCGCGTCATGGGGCCAAGCTCGGCATACTGCCGCCGGAACGACGCCGTCCCGTTGGGGATGTGATGGGTTTCCGGCTTGTTCATGAGCACCAGGGCGATGAACATGAGCGTGCCGAGGCCCAGGACGTAGGGTCCGGAGATGGAGACCCAGTCGAACAGGGGGATCTGGTACCCGGTCATCTGCTCCACGGTGCCGCGGCCAATGACGTTGGCGATTCCGGTGACCGGGGTGAGGACGGAGCCGACGCCCGAACCGTAGGCGATGGCCAGCATTAGCATGCAGGAGAAGCGGGTCTGGTAGCTTTTGCGGCCGCTGGCGGGGTCGTGGATAAGGTCGCCAACGGTACGGACGACGCCGATGCCAATGGGCAGCAGCATGGCTGCGGTTGCGGAGGCGGAGACCAGCATGGCGAGCAGGGTCGCCACGATCATGAAGGCAAATGCGGTCAGGTGGGTACTGTCACCGACCCTAGGCAGGGACAGGACGCGGAGCGCGAACCTGCGGTCCAGGCCGTGCACTGTCATGGCCCGGGCGAGGATGAAGGCGCCGATGACCAGGAACACGGTGGGGGACCCGAAAGCGGAGTACACCTCCGAAGGTGAGCCGACGCCGAGGATCACCAGCAGCGCTATGCCGATCAGGGCGGTGGCGGGAATGGGAATGGTCTCGGTGATCCAGAACAGGACGATGAAACTCAGGACCCCGAGCATCGCGCGCTGCTCCCACGGCAGGTCCTGGGGCAGGAAGAGGGCGAGGGCCATCAGCGGCAGTGCGGCGAAGAGCCCGGCGCGTGCGCGGAGGTAATCGAAGCGGCTGGCCTCTCCGACGTCGTTGTGGGTAGTGACTTCTGTTGCGCTCATGCGGGGACTCCTTCGGCTCCGCTGGGGGCTGGTGCCAGTTCATTGATAGGAGGGCAGGCAGCCTGGAGAGGGGTACGTGAGTGCCAGATGCTGACTGCAGTCTTGCAGATGGATTCCGCCTCGCCCAGGTAGTAGGCAGCCTGCACGAGCGATTCGGGCAGCAGGTCCGCCATGCCCTGCTCGGCAGCGACGGCGCGCAGGGCATCGGCGAGCACGGTGCCCGTTTCGCGGGCACGGGTGGATGCGGCGTACAGGAGGTCGTGGGCTTCTTCGCGTCCCACCTTGTCCGCGAGCTGGATCATCTGGGCTTCGGCCAGGACGAGCCCGCCGTCCAGTTCCATGTTCCGGTGCATCCGTTCGGCATCGACGCGCATACCGTCAACGATGACCAAGGTCTCCCGCAGGGCGCTGCCGGCCAGGGAGGCGAGCTGCGGGATGACCTGCCACTCGATCTGCCATTCACCGGCGCTGCGTTCGTGGCCTGCCTCCTGGATCCGGGCGAGCGACGAGGCCAGTGCCCCCGCCGTGCCGGACAGCCCGATGATCAGTTCCGAGGAGATTGGATTGACCTTCTGGGGCATCGTCGATGACGCGCCCCGGTGCGGGGAATACGGCTCGAAGACTTCACCGATTTCTGTGCGGGACAGGTCCACGATGTTGCGGGCAAACTTCGCGCAGGACGCAGTAATGGTCACGCACAACCAGCCGAATTCGGCCAGGCTGTCGCGTTCAACATGCCACGGAACGTCGGTGCCCTCAAGGCCAAGAAGCTCTGCGACCCGGGCGCGCAGGACTGCTGACTGGGACCCGTAGGCGGCTGAGGTACCGCCGGCGCCGAACATGGAAATGCCAGCGATGCGGGGGAGTGCCTGGGCAATGCGCTCCCGCTGCCGCGTGAACTGGCTCAGCATGGTCGCCAGCGTGGCGCCGAAGGTTGTTGGTACAGCCTGCTGGGCATGGGTGCGGCCTGCCATGATGGTGTCGCTGTGGGCCAGGACCTGCTCGGCAAGGCGGTCGCCCAGCCGCTCGAGGTCCTCATCCAGGAACTTCAGGGACCGCTGCAACTGAAGGGCGAGGCCGGTGTCCATGATGTCCTGCGTGGTTGCCCCGTAGTGCACCCGGCCGTTGGCACCTTCCGGAAGCGCTGCCGCGATCTCACGGACCACCCCCAGGATCGGGTACCCCACATTCCGCGCCGAGGACCAGAGCCGGTCCAGGTCAATGTTTGCCGGGACCGCAGCCTTGGCGATCGCCTGGGCATCCTCACGGGAAATGATGCCCAGTTCCGCCTGAGCCAGAGCAAGCGCCCGTTCCGCCGCCAGCCAAGACTCGACAGCCTCAGTCGGAGAGAACAGCTCTGCCTGTCGGTCATCACCGACAAGATGCATGAGGAGGGAGAAAGGAGTGGAGGTCAACGTTGGCCTGCCTTCGGTTGAGTCGTCGCATTGGTGGATTCGAATCCACTCAGAAGCGGCTTCAAGTAGCTGGGTAAAAAGTGGATTCGAATCCATTTCAACAGACGACACCAATGTTGTCAAGGTCACATTTCGAGCCATGGTCGAGTCCGCGCCTCTATCGCCCCTGCCACCAGTCGGCGGGATGCCACATTGCCGCGCAACGGCGTGGCGCTACTTCGGAGCGCGACGCCCTGAAAAGTTGCTAGCATTCGCAGGCCGGAAAAGCATGTAATCGTCGAGATCAGCATGCCCCGGGAACCGCCGACTAAGCTTTTGGTGAGGGCTTCTCTCGCCTAACGACGACCCGGGCGAAACGCCGAAACTTGCGATTCTGTCGACCTTGCTAGGCACGGACAGACTCTCAGCGAAAAGTGAAACAATGGCGATGCTGCTTGCAGGCGGGAGTGTCTAACGAGAGGGCGTGCTGCGAGCAACGATGAACGGCGGGGCCGCGGACTGACCCCGGATCGGCCAGCGCGCTGGGACGACCTTTTCCCGGCTGGTCCGTAACCGCGGGCCAGGACGGATTTCGGAACGCCGCCTGCGGCCCTTTGCTTCAACTCGGCTGCCCGTTCCGGCGTGAGAGTCTTCTTCCGCACTTTGTAGGCGCCGAGCTGCTTGGCCAGGGCGATGCCTTCGCGCTGTCGCTCCCTGATGAGGGCCCGTTCGAATTCAGCGAATGCCCCTGACCGAGAGCATTAGGTTCGCCATAGGGGAGTCCTCGGCAGTAAAGAGCAGGTGCTCCTTGACGAACTACACCCGCACGCCCTTGCGGGTGAGACGTTGAACCAGGGCGCGCAGGTCATCGAGGTTCCGCGCGAGCCGGTCCATGCCGTGCACCACGACCGTATCGTCGTCGCGGGCGAACCGTAGCAATTCGGTCAGTTGCGGTCTGTCGGTGTCCCTGCCGGACGCCTTGTCCGTGAAGCCCCGATCCAGAACCAGCCCGTCGAGCTGGCGCTGCCCCTTCTGGTCCAGCGTACTCACCCGCACATATCCAATCCGCTGACCAGCCACCGCTGCCGCCAACCCTCTTACATGTGAAGTTGAGTTTTAGGGCCTTCCTAGACGAACGTCAAGAGGCACAAGGTCTGGGGCGTCAGGTTGGGGTGCAGTTCCAGCTGACGTGCGACAAGTTCCGGCGGCCCATAGGTGAAGGTTCTTGCGGTCAGCGGGGCAGGAGCAGGCGGATCTGGGTCCTGATGTCCTGCACAAGGTCCTCGATGCGAAGAGCGGGATTCGCACTCGCTGCCATGCTGAGGAACATGACGGCTGAGACGATGCGTGCGGTTGTTGCTGCATCATCGGGACTGAGAAGTTCATCGCGGCCCAGGACGGCAGCGATGGCTCCCTCGGTCTGCGCGACGATGGAAAGGGCTTCGCTGTGGTGTTGCTCCGTCGGGTCCCCGAAGACCATCTCCCGCAGGTAGGTGCGCCCATTCTCGACCTGGACTCGGTTGCACTCCACGATCGGCCGCACGATGGCCATCAGCGCTTCGAGTGCATCCGGGATAGTTTCAGCATTGGCCCGGCCCCGCTCGAGCGCTTCGGCGTAGTGCGCGTTCTGCACGAGCAGGAGGAGTTCTCCCTTGGTCCTTGCGTAAAGGAATAGGGTTCCGGTGCCGATGTCGGCCTTATCAGCGATTTGCTGGGTTGTGACCTCCTCGATTCCGTGTTCCGCGAACAGCTCACTGGCGGCGGCAGTGATGCGCTCAAGCTTCTGCTGCTTGTTCCGCTCGCGTCGTCCGAGCGGCTGAGATGCGACGGGCATGGAGGTTCCTTTGAACGTAACCTGACTGGACTCAGTTATGAGTGTAACGACCACGGAGTGCCGGGGACGAGTTGCTTTGTGACGAACCTGCGGAAGGGAGTGCGGGCCTTTTTAGTGGTCCATACGGTTTTGGCGCGAGGGGTCGGTGCGCATCTGCAGCAGGATGGAGGAAGTGGGTGTTTTTCGCATCCGGTTGCGAGGGTGACGTGAGGCGCCCATTGTGCCTCGTGGTCTCGAGCGGTGATGCTCAGTTGGCGAGGAATTCGACGGCGGTGGGGGCGAATGTGGCGTGGTATTGGAAGATGGCGCCGTGGCCGGAGTCTGGGTAGATGATCAGTTCGGATCCCTTGATGCGTCGGTGCAGATCTTCGGAGAGGACGGATGGCACCATGCGGTCGTTGTCGCCGTTGGCGATGAGGGTGGGGTGTGTGAGCGTGGACAGGTTTGACGGGGCGGAGCGGCCGAACGCCTGGATTGCCTTCAGCTGAGTTTGGAATGCACGTGTGCGAATCGGCTGGTCGCGGTTGACGGTGCGTTCCTGGAGGCGTTTGATGAACGCTTTCGCGGCTGGCTTGCCGGTGGTGTTGCGGTTGAAGAACAGGAATTCCTTGGGATCGGACCCTGTCAGGGTTGCCCGGAGGATGTCCCGGTAGGTGGTTCCGACCACCTTGTCCATATCCTTTCCTCCCCTCGGGCCGGTCCCGGTGAGCACGAGCTTGCGGACAAGGTCGGGATGCTTGAGGGTCAGGTCCTGGGCGATCATGCCGCCCAGGGAGAAGGAGAAGACGTCGATCCTGTCGATCCCGAGGGCCTTGATGAAGGTGTAGGCGTCGTCGGCCATTGCCTCGATGGTGTCGGGAACCTGTCCGGTGGAAGCGCCGACCCCCGGCTGGTCGAAGGTGATGACGTGGCGGCTCTTCGCCATGGGGTCGATGATGCCGGGATCCCAGTTATCCAATGTGGCGGCGAGGTGCACGAAGAACATGACGGGGATGCCGCCCTTGGGCCCCAACTCGCGGTATGCGTAGGTGACACCTTCGACGGTGATAGTGCTGGTGGGTGCCTTCGCGTAGGAGGTGACGACGGAATGGAGCGGCGTGCCGGTGTTGTCCATGACGGTTAGTTCTCCTGGGTAGTCTGCGAGGTGGAAAGGCTGGGAGCGGGTTACTCGGTGAGGCTGAGCACTGCTTTGCCGCGGATGCCGCCCGCGGCAACGGACTCCAGCGCCTCTGGGGTCTGGTCGAAGCTGAAGACCCTGCCCACGACTGGGTGCAGCACACCGTCGTCGACCAGAGCGCTGATCTGGCGCAGCTGGTCCCCGCTGGCGCGCATGAAGAGGAACTCATAGCTGACGCCGAGCTTCCTGGCCTGCCGCCGAATCTTGCTGCTGAGGGCGGAGATCGCCAGGCGCAGCACAGGACTCAGGCCGGCTTTGCGAGCGAAGACCGGATCCGGCGGGCCGGAGATCCCGATAGCCTTGCCCCCGGGCTTTAGAACGCGCAGTGACTTCTCGAGGTTCTCCCCGCCGAGGCTGTCGAGCACCAGGTCGTAGCCGCTGAGGAGTAACTCAAAGTCCTGGGTTCGATAGTCGATCACGATGTCCGCCCCGAGGTCGCGCACCAAGCCGGCATTGGCGCTGCTCGCCGTGGTCGCAACAGTCGCGCCGAGGTGCTTAGCGAGCTGGATGGCAATTGAGCCGACTCCGCCGGCGCCGGCGTGAATGAGAACCTTGTGCCCGGGTCGGACGTGGCCCTGCTCGACGAGGGCCTGCCATGCCGTCAGCGCCACCAGCGGCAGCGAGCCCGCCTCCTCCATGCTGGCCGATGCGGGCTTCAGCGCAAGGTCTTCCTCCGCGACGGCGATGCGCTCGGCGAAAGTGCCGATGCGGTCCTTGTCGGGGCGGCCGTAGACCTCATCGCCGGGCTTGAACCCATGCACCTTTGCCCCGACCTGCAGGACGGTGCCGGCAACGTCGTTGCCGAGGATCAGCTGCAGTTTGTAGGGGAGGATCTGCTTGAACTCGCCCAGCCGGATCTTCTCGTCCAGCTGGTTCAGGCCCGCTGCCTGCACCTGCACGAGGACATCGCGGTCCCCGACGATCGGCTCGGGGACGTCCGCCTCGCGCAGCGGCTCCCTGTACTTGGTGACTACGAACGCTCGCATGCCGTGATGCTCCTTCTGGGGGTGGTGGTTGGTGGGTGCCGCCATGGGTGCAGCGAGATGCCGGGGCACCATCCTGCCGCGCCGGGCACGTGTGTCAGTACGGGCAGCGCTTAGACTGGCGGGCCCAATGATGATCATAATCAATTATGACTGAACTCAGATATTTGTCAAAAGGGAGCCTGATTGCTGGGGTAGGGAGAGCCGCGGACCGCTCGTACTGCGTATGAGACGGAATGTTCGTGGTCCTTCGTTGTTCACAGTCGCCCATGCCGGTTTGAATGATCCGGGCTTGGGAAGCGCCGTGGGCAGGTGAGTGGTTTCTTGTGACCATGGCGCCAAGCGTTTCTAAGCGGTCTTGGCGGCCGGCTGGGGGTGCAGAGCCTCGATGGGGGCGCTGAGTCCGGCCTTGAGCTGCGCAGATGTCTCGTCGGCCAGGACCTCGTACTCGCCGGCTTCGACGGCATCCAGCACTGTGCGTACGAGATCGGCCGGGTCCATCTTGGGATTGGTGGCATTCTCAGCCATCGCCGTGTCGACGTACCCCACGTGGACGCCCACCACATGGACGCCTTCGGGGGCGACTTCCAGGCGCAGTGAGTTGGTCGCCGACCAGAGGGCGGCCTTGGTGGCGCTGTAAATGCCGCCGACGCCTTTCACGTTCGAAGTGTCAGAGCATCACAAACAGCTGCCGGGGCGATCGTCCAAGCCGCCCTCTCCCTTAAGGATCAGACAGCACCGTCCCACTTCTCCCTACTGAGCTTGTCATCCGGCGGTCTTGCGGCTGCTGACGTTATACGCGGGGATCACGTTCCCGCCGGGAAGGCACCTCACCCAAATTTGACCTGGCGCAGTTACGCGGAGGTCGGGCCGTGCCCCGCCTGGTGACCTGCCCGCGAAGACCCGGCTAAGCACTTGGGCCCTCGAACTGGCGTTTCCCGTTCTCTTCCCACGTACTCACCCGCACGTACCCGATCCGCCGTCCACCACCGGCACCCCCAACCCTCATCCTGTCAGGTTGCCCTCTAAGCCCGTCCAAGAGAAGGTCAAGATCATCGGCCACACCCGTCAGCCTGGGGTGTAGCCCAAATCAACTTCCCGCCCTTGCGCCCTAGTTTTTGGTCAGCACTGCGATTGCGCGGCGTCCCAGGCTGCCCACGACGTGTCTCTGCATGATTTCCCGGGCACGAACCGCGTCACCGCTTATAACTGCCTCGGCAATCTGGGTGTGTTCTTCCTGGACGCGGATCCGGTCTTTTTCTGAGTCCTTTTGGCCCTGAAGCCCTATCTGCCTGTAGCGGTCTGCCTTGTCCCAGAGTCCCTCGAGGATGCCGATAAGGAGAGGGTTGTGGGAGGCCGTGTAGATTGCCCGGTGGAATTCCCGGTGGGCTGTCATGGCCGCGAGGTCGGCGGCGTCCTGCAAGGGTGTCAGTTGCTTGAGTGCCTGCTCGATGTCGGCGATGTCTTCCGGTGTCCGGCTTTCCGCGGCGAGACCGGCTGCCAGCGGGTCCAGATTTTCGCGGATCACGTAGAGATCCTTGGCTTCCTCTGGGGTGAGGGAAGCTACCCGGGCGTCGCTGTGCGATTTGAGCTCCACCATACCCTCGGCTGCCAAGCGGCGCAGTGCCTCACGCAACGGGGTGGTGCTGACGCCGATTTCCTGCGCCAGCTTCGACTGGCTCAGCACTGAACCCTGCTCGATGTCCCCGCTCAAGATGCGCCGTCGCAACTCCTCGTACGCGTATGCGTTCTTGGTGAGTATGGGGGAAGCCTGTGCCACCGGTTGCTCCTTCATGCTGGGGGTCGTCCCCGTTTTTGGTACCAAAATCCCTGCGATGTTACGGGCTATAACGCTGAGCCTAATTCTGTCACCTCGCCATGTCGGCTCTGCTCGGGAATTTCGCGCATTTTGCCCTCCTCTCTTGCAAGCTATAGGTTATAGGCTACAGTGGGTGAGGCGGATCACATGAATGCTCTTGCCCGTCCCCCATTCCGTTGCATTGCTCAAAGGAGAGACAACCATGACGGTGTCCACCCCCCGTTCCAGTTCCCAGCCCAAACTTCGGATGTTCGCCAGGTACGCCACCGTCGGCGTTGCCTCAGCCCTCGCACTTACTCTCGCCGCCTGCGGAGGCTCAGCGCCTGCAGGTAGCCCCGCTCCCGAAAATTCGATTGCAGCCGGGCAGTACCCCAAGTACTACCCGGCCGACTACAAAGAGCTCGTGGCAGCGGCAGAGAAGGAAGGCGGCGAGCTCACGATCTACTCGAACACCGACCAGGAAAACTGGGCGCCGGTGTTCCGGGACTTCAAGAAGAAGTACCCCTTCATCAAGGACATTTCTGCGAACAACCTTGGCTCCGATGAAGTGTTCCAGCGCGTGCTGAGCGAAAACGCCACGGGCAGCTCGCCGGCGGACATCCTGGTCACCAACGCGGCCGGTGCCTGGGCAGATTTCGCCGCCAGGGGCGATGTCCTGACCCAGTACTCCTCGCCGGAGCTGACCAAGGTTCCGGAGTTCGCGAACCTGCTTCCCGGCGTCACGGCGATGTCAGCTGACGCCATGACCATCACCTACAACACTGCCCTGATGACTGAGGCCCCTACAGGCCTGGCATCACTGGCGGATCAGGTTAAGGCAAACCCCTCACAGTTCCAGGACAAGATTGGGATCCGCGACATAAAGAGCGCCTTCGGATTCACGATCTTCCATGCCCTGACCAAGGACAAGCCCGCAGCGTGGGACTCTCTGGCGACCATCCTTCCCCTTTCACGCCCCGAGAGCTCCTCTGCCACTGAAAAGGTCCTGGCCGGCGAGTATGCCGCCAGTGCCCTGGTCAGCGCCGCCCCTGCCTTCCCTGTGGTGAAGGATTCCGGCGGCCTGTTCAAGATCGCCCTGCCCGATGACGGCACCGTGGTTTTGCCCCGCGGCCTCGGCATTGCGGCGAAGGCTCCGCATGCTGCCACGGCGAAGCTCTTCATGGACTTTACACTGTCGGCCGAAGGCCAGCAGGCGGTTCAGGAAGGCGGGCTGTCGTCCTTCCGCGAAGGCGTCAAGCCGGTTGAGTTCACCTACACGTACGCCGACATCGTCAAGGAGGTCGGGGAGGAGGACATCATCTCCGTTCCCTACGAGAAGGTCTCCGAGGCAGAAACGGCTGCCTTTACCGAGCGCTGGAACAGCCTCAAAAAGTAAGCACCCCCGACTGACCACGCAAGGACCGGAAGACATCTCATGACAACAATCCCCGAAACCAAGCCGCCGGCCCAGGCGGTCGCGCCACGGCCGGAATATCCGGCTCCGAAGTATCGCAGGATCCTTGGTGCTGACCGCAGCCAACTGCTTTTCTGGGCAACCATTATCATCCTGGCCCTCCTGGTCCTTGCCCCCGTGGTCCCCACCCTGTACCAGTCGGTGATGGACCGCCCTCTGTACGAGGAGGGCGGTCTGTTCACCGCAGAGAACTACGCACGGCTCTTCACCGAAGCCGACTTCGGCTCGGTGGCGTGGAATACGATCCTGTTCGCCGTCATGACAACGGTCATGACGCTGCTGATCGCCGTCCCGATGGCCATCGTGGTCATCCGGACGAACATTCCGGGCCGGAAGTTCTTCGGCGCGGCCATGCAGTGGCCGTTCTTCATCTCCTCCCTGATCCTGGGCTTCGGCTGGATCACCATGTACGGCCCGGCCGGCTTCGCCAGCGTAGAGGTCCGCCGCGTCCTGGGCTTCCTGCCCTGGGACCTGTACACCCTTCCGGGCATGGCACTGACCGAGGCGGTTGCCCTGGCCCCCATCGCCTACCTCTTTTGCGCCAATGCCCTGCGGAACTCTGATGCCTCCCTTGAAGGTGCCGCCCAGACCGTGGGCGCGGGACCGTTCCGGATCCTGTGGTCGGTCATCATCCCGATGCTCCGCCCTCCGATTGTTTACAGCTCGGTGCTGGTTTTCAGCATGTCCATCGAAACCCTCTCCATCCCGTTGCTGTACGGCCAGCCCGTGGACATCACTGTGTTCGCAACCTTCCTGTACAAAAACGGGCTGCAGTCCATCGATCCCGACTACGGGATCCTGGGTGCCGCGTCGACCATCATCCTGCTGGTCACCGTCCTGCTGGTCGCCATCCAGGCCAAAATGCTCAAGGACGCCAAGCGCTTCGTCTCGGTCCGCGGCAAGGCAACCCGCCCCGCCTGCTGGACCTGGGCTGGATCAAATGGCTGGCCGTCGCGTTCATCACCATCTACGTTGTCATCGGCGCGCTGGTGCCGATCCTGGGCCTGGTGATGCGGTCCTTCACCAGGATCTTCACCCCCCTGCAGAACCCGTTCCTGTCCATGACCATGGGCAACTACCAGCGCATCTTTGAATTCCCGGCTTACGTCGGCTCGATCCGCAACAGCCTCATCGTCGCCGGTGTCGGCGCCATCCTGGTCAGCGTCCTGGCCGTGGTCGCCGTCGTCGTCTCCAAGCGGTCCACGTTCCGCTACCGCAAGGTCATCGAATACCTGGCCCTGGCCCCGCAGGCCATGCCAGGCCTGATCATCGGCATCGGCCTGTTCTGGGCCTTCGCGTTCATGCCGTTCAACACCGGCACCCTGCTCCAGGGCACCCTCTGGGCCATCATCATCGGCTTCGGGCTCCGTGCCTTGCCCAGCGCCTTCGGCTCCATCTCCCCGGCGGTTATGCAGATCGGCGAGGAACTGGACAACGCCGCCCGCGTCAACGGCGCAGACTGGCTGAAGATGTTCCTCCGCATCCTGGTCAAACTCCTCACTCCCGCCTTCGTCGCCGCGATGGTCCTCACCTTTGTCGTGATGATGAAGGAATACTCCCCGGCGATCTTCCTCGGCTCGGCCGATACCGCCGTCATCGGCACCACCATGCTCGAGCTCTGGGTCCAGGGCAACACCGGATCGGTGGCCGCCCTGGCCACTATCCAGATCGTTATCACCGCAGTCTTCGTCGGCGTCGCCGGCCTGCTTATGAAAGGTAAGAAAGATGCCTGATGTCGCCGTCAAGAACCTCCGCAAAGACTTCGGAGGAGTCACCGTCCTCCACGAGGTCAGCTTTACCATCAGGGACGGGGAGTTCTTCACCCTCCTGGGCCCCTCGGGCTGCGGAAAATCCACGACTCTGTCCTGCCTCGCCGGCTTGGAGCAGCCCACCTCAGGCTCCATCGCCGTCGGAGATACCGTCCTGGTCGATGACTCCTCCAACAAGTTTGTTCCGCCGGAAGAGCGCAACCTCGGAATGGTGTTCCAGTCCTACGCCCTCTGGCCTCACATGACCCTGGCGGAGAACCTGGCGATGCCGCTGAACATCCGCAAGGTCTCCAAGGCTGAGCAGAAAACCCTGATCCACGACGCGCTGGAGAAGGTGGGACTGGCCCACCTTGCACACCGCTACCCGCACCAGCTCTCCGGCGGACAGCAGCAGCGCGTCGCCCTCGCCCGCGCCCTGGTCTACTCGCCCAAGGTCCTGCTCCTGGACGAACCGCTCTCCAACCTGGACGCCAAGCTCCGCGAACAGGCCCGGATCTGGCTCAAGCGCCTCCAGTCCGAGCTCGGCATCACCACCGTCTACGTCACCCACGACCAGGAAGAAGCCCTGGCCATGAGCGACCGCATCGCCGTCATGTCCAACGGACACATGCTCCAGGTCGCCCCGCCCCACGAAATCTACGAACGCCCCGCCACCGCGGAAGTCGCCGCCTTCATCGGCCGCTCCAACTTCATCGACGGCACCGTTCTCGCCGCCCACGGCGGCGCAGCAACCGTCCGCCTCGAAGAAAGCGGAGAAACCATCAACGTCGCCGTCAGCGAGCAGGCAACCACCGGGGACCTCGTCACCGTGGCCTTCCGGCCCGAGAAGGTCTTCCTGACCAACAGAGGCGCCGAGCTGCCCG
This sequence comes from Arthrobacter globiformis NBRC 12137, assembly GCF_000238915.1. Lineage (GTDB taxonomy): Bacteria > Actinomycetota > Actinomycetes > Actinomycetales > Micrococcaceae > Arthrobacter > Arthrobacter globiformis. The sequence goes on from NZ_BAEG01000037.1 coordinate 179,595, forward strand.
CCGCCGCCATCGTCCTCAACGCCGACATCATCACCACCTCCTATGTCGGGTCCCGCTACGAATACGACCTCAAATACGGCAGCAAAACCCTCCTGGTCGACAGCACCACGGGCGGGTTGACCGGAGCGGTCCGCCTGGTGGTCCCGGCTGAGGCCGTGCGCCTCTATCCCCGCGCGAACGTGGTATCCAAGGATGTCGCCGAACTGATGGCTGTCACCCACTAGTCAGCCCCAGGAATCCGGCGGGGAAGCCAGCCCTGAGCAACTTCCCCGCCGGGCGCCGAAAAACTTCCACGGCAATACCCCTCCAGCAGCGGGTTATAGCCCATACCTAACACAGGCCCAATCCTGTTCGAGAAAGTGTCCTCATGAGCATCGCCACCGCCGCCGGTTCCCACCCCTCCGTAACCCGCCTCGAAGTCAACGGCGAGGTGCTCCGCGCGGTGGACATCGAAGGCGCTTTCGGCCCGGACTATCCCCGCCTCCCCATCGTCCTTCGGCTCCTGGCGGAGAACGTCCAGCGGAACATGACAGGCCATGAGCGTGACCAGGCCATGGACGCCCTGCGCGGCTGGCTTGACTCCGGGACGAGCACCGCCGAAATCGAGTTCCTTCCGACCAGGGTGCTGATGCACGACACCACCAGCACGCCCGCCCTGGTGGACATCGCCGCCATGCGTGACACCCTGGCCGAGTGCGGTGAGGACCCCATGGCATTGAACCCGCTGCTGCGCGTGGACGTTTCCATTGACCATTCACTTGCGGTGGAGGAATACGGGCGCCCCGACGCGGCCGCCCGGAACATCAAGCACGAGATCCGGCGGAACCGTGAACGCTACCAGTTCCTGAAATGGGCGTCGAAGGCGATGAACGACGTTCACATCAACCCGCCGGGCACCGGCATCATGCACACCATCAACCTCGAACAGCTCGCCACCGTCGTCACCACCATCGAAAAGGACGGGGACCGGTGGGCTGTCCCGGACATGATGGTGGGCACCGACAGCCACACTCCGATGATTAACGGTCTCGGTGTTCTCGGCTGGGGCGTCGGCGGCCTGGAAGCCCAGACCGTCATGTTTGGCATGCCCGCCACTCTCCGGATCCCCGAAGTCGTGGGGGTCAGGCTCACCGGGGAGCTGCGCACCGGTACCCTCGCCACCGATCTGGCACTGACCATCACCCACCGGCTGCGCGAAGTCGGCGTCACCGGTGAGTTTGTTGAGTTCTTCGGCCCCGGCGTCTCAACGCTGACGGTGGGGGAGCGGGCTGTCGTGGCGAACATGGCACCCGAATACGGTGCCACTACCGGGTACTTCCCGATCGACGCAATGGCCCTGGACTACCTTGCCGGCACCGGCCGCACCCCGGAACAAACCCGCCTCGTCGAGGCTTACGCCAGGCAGGCAGGGATCTGGTTCGATTCCGAAGCAAGTCCCGCCTACACCAAAGTCATCGACATCGACCTGTCCACCATCGCCATGCACGCCGCCGGGCCCCGCCGCCCCCAGGACCTCCTGCCCTTCGGCGGCATCCGAAACGCCCTGGAACAGGAGACCGGACCGAAGCGCCGCGGTACCGGGCCGCTACCGGAGTTCCCCGTGGCCCTGGCCGCGATCACCAGCTGCACCAACACCTCCGACCCGCGTCTGCTGATCGCTGCCGGACTGCTGGCCCGGAACGCCAGAAAGCGGGGCATGAAAGTCCCCGAATGGGTTAAGACCTCCCTCGCTCCCGGTTCTCCCGCGGCCGCCAGTTACCTCAAGCGCGCCGACCTGACCGAGGACCTTGCCTCCGTGGGTTTCGACATTGTCGGTTTCGGCTGCACAACCTGCATCGGCAACCCAGGACCCCTGACACCGGTGGTTGCCAAGGCCCAGGACGACGGCGGGAGCGAGCCGGTGGCCATCCTGTCCGGAAACCGCAACTTCCCGGGACGGGTGCACCCCGACGTCGAACTCAGCTTCATCATGTCACCGCCACTTGTCGTCGCCTTCGCCCTGGCCGGTGACGCCAAACGCGACCTCAGCGCCGAACCCCTCCAATATTTGGAGGACGGCACCCCCGTCTACCTCACAGACCTGTGGCCGGCGCGCGAAGAGATCGACGCGCTGGTACTGAAAGCCAACGACCCCGCAGATTTCCGCCGCGACTTCGCCATCGCCAGCCGGGACCCGCAGTGGCGCCGCGTGGAAGCCCCGGACGGCGCACAGTACCCCTGGGATCCGGCATCAACAATCCTCCGCAGGCCTCCCTTCGCGGCAATGACCGAAGGAAGCCTCCTGGGCCAATATGCCGCCCATCCGCTGCTGGTCCTCGGCGATGACATCACCACCGACCACATCTCCCCGGCCAGCGCCATCCCGCCTACCAGCAATGTGGCGGACTTCCTCGTGGCCAGGGGAGAGGACCGTGCCGACCTGAACGTCTTTGCGTCCCGCCGCGGCAACTGGGAAGTCATGGTCCGCGGCGCCTTCCACGCCAAATCGGTCACAAACCTCCTCCACCCTGAAGCCCCTGTCGCCCAGACGATCCACACCCCTTCGGGCGAAACGATGCCCATCTGGGACGCCGCCCAGCGATACCGCGAAGAAGGCGAATCCGTCGTCATGGTAGCGGGGGAGCGCTATGGCATGGGTTCCTCCCGCGACTGGGCGGCCAAAGCCCAGCGACTGCTCGGCGCCCGGGCAGTCATCGCCGCCAGCTTCGAACGGATTCACCGTTCCAACCTCATCGGGATGGGAATCCTCCCGCTCGTCATGCCAGCCGATATGAGGGAAAAGCTCCTGAGCCTTGCACCCGGCGACCGGATCAGGCTCGACGCCCGCGAAGAGCTTATCCATCCCCGAGCCGACATCGCAGCGGCCATTGTCCGCAGCGACGGAACAGAAGAGCCCTTCACAACCACAGCTGCCGTGGAAACCGGGCTGGAATGCGAACTCCTCGCCGTGGGCGGGGTCATTCCCATGATCCTCCGCCGGACCCTGAACCACACGTGCAGCTGATGGCGGCACCTGCGCCCATCAGAACAAGGAGCAATCATGCGAATCCATCACCGTCAAGCATGGTCTTCAGGCACAAGCGCGCAGGCCAGAGACCAAAATCCTCAACACCCGGAAGCCCCACCAACAGCAAGGACAATTATGAGTGCGTTCGAGAAAATTGATGTCGTGGGTTCTGTGGTGGAGCTCGACGGCGACGAAATGACCCACGTCCTGTGGCAGTTCATCAAGGACCGCCTCATCACTCCCTACTTGAACATCAAGCTGGAGAGTTTTGACCTCTCCCTGGAGAACCGGGACGCGACCGATGACCAGGTGACCTTGAATGCCGCGCATGCCATCCGTGAACACAAGGTAGGCGTCAAGTGCGCCACCATCACACCCGATGAGGCACGGGTGCAGGAGTTCAAGCTCAAGAAGATGTGGCCCTCGCCCAACGGAACAGTCCGCAATGTCCTGGGCGGAGTCCTGTTCCGCGAACCGATCATCATCTCCAACATCCCCCGGCTGGTTCCCGGCTGGAACAAACCCATCATCATTGGCCGGCACGCCTTTGGCGACCAATACCGCGCCACCAACTTCAAAGTCCCCGGGCCGGGGACGCTCACCTTGACCTTTACACCCTCCGATGGCAGGGAGGAGATCAGGCAGGAAGTGGCCACCTATCCGGAGGGAGGCGGCGTGGCAATGGGCATGTACAACTTCAACGATTCCATCCGCGACTTCGCCCGCGCATCCTTCTCCTACGGGCTGCAGCGAAACTACCCCGTCTACCTGTCCACGAAGAACACCATCCTCAAGGCCTACGACGGGCAGTTCAAAGACCTGTTCCAGGAGGTGTTCGACGCCGAGTTCAAAGACAAGTTCGACGCCGCCGGGCTGGGTTACGAACACCGGCTGATCGATGACATGGTTGCCTCAGCCATGAAATGGCAAGGCGGCTACGTTTGGGCCTGCAAAAACTACGACGGCGATGTCCAGTCAGACATCGTCGCCCAGGGGTTCGGCTCGCTCGGACTAATGACATCCGTGCTCATGACCCCGGATGGCAGCACCGTTGTGGCGGAGGCCGCCCACGGCACCATCACGCGCCACTACAGCCAACACCAGCAGGGCAAGCCCACCTCCACGAACCCCATCGCCTGCATCTTTGCCTGGACCGGGGCCCTGCGGCACCGCGGCAAGCTCGACCAGACACCGGACGTGATCCGCTTCGCCGAAACCCTTGAAGAGGTAGTAATCGAGACGGTCGAATCCGGAAAGATGACCAAAGACCTGGCACTTCTCATCGGGCCCGAACAGCCCTGGCTCACAACAGAGGAGTTCCTTGCAGCCGTTGATGCCCGCCTTGCAGCCTCGCACCTGCCGGTCACCGCTTAGATTGCGACCGGGCAGACACGAAAAGGAGGAGAAGGAAGCCCCGTGACTGAATCCAAGCAGTACCAGCTGGCCGTCCTGAACGGCGATGGCATCGGCCCGGAGATCGTGCCCGCATCCGTGAAGATCCTCGACGCGGCCATGGCCGCAGCGGGTGCCCCCGCGATCGCCTGGACCGAACTGCCTTTGGGCCGGAGTGCGATCGACACCCACGGCACCGCCGTCCCCGCCGAAACCCTCGAAGCGCTGAACAATGTCGACGGCTGGCTCCTGGGCCCGCACGATTCCGCCTCCTACCCGGAACCGCACAAGTCCGCGCTGAACCCCTCAGGCACGATCCGCAAGCACTTCGGCCTGTTCGCCAACATCCGCCCCTCCAAGGCGTTCCCCGGCGGGAACGCCATCGTCGAAGGCACCGACCTGGTCATCGTGCGCGAAAACACCGAAGGCTTCTACGCTGACCGGAACACCTTCGCCGGGACCGGCGAATTCATGCCCACTCCGGACGTGGCCATCATGCACGGCATCATCACCCGCGCCGCGACCGAACGCATCGCCCATTCGGCGTTCCAGCTGGCCCGGTCCCGGTCCAAGCAGCTGACCATCGTGCACAAGGCCAACGTGCTGAAGATGACCACCGGCCTGTTCCGCGATGTCTGCAAAGAGGTCGCCGCCCAGTACCCGGACGTGTCCGTGAACGACTTCCACATCGACGCGATGACCGTGCACCTGGTCCGCCGCGCGAACAAGTTCGACGTGATCGTCACCGAGAACATGTTCGGGGACATCCTCTCGGACCTCGCCGGTGAAGTCGCCGGATCCCTGGGCATCGCCCCGTCGATCAACTCCTCGGACACCCACGCCATGGCCCAGGCCTCGCACGGCTCGGCCCCGGACATCGCCGGAAAGAACATCGCCAACCCCATCGCGATGATCCTCTCCTCCGCGATGCTGCTGCGCTGGCTCGGCGCGAAGTTCGGCGACGAGAAGGTCCTTGCGGCTGCCGAGCTCGTCGAAAAGGCCATCGAGGCCACGGTCTTGGACGGCACCGCGACCAAGGACATGGGCGGAACTTCTGGCACCAGCGAATTCGCCGACGCCGTCGCCGCCCACATCACCATCCGGGGCGTTTGACCCTGCCTTCCTAAACATCTCCACTGCGGCCCGGGCGCCGGCTTGCGAGTTCTGATCCAGGAGCTTGATGTTCGCCCTCCAGGAAGCCGCACTGCCCATAGCAGGCGATGAGCCGATGGCGGAGGCGGCCGGTCCCATCATGGAACGCCTCGCGACCGGCGAATACCCCCACCTGGTCGAGATCGCCACCCAAGTCGTCATGCAGCCCGGCTACGACTACGCCAACGAATTCGCCTACGGGCTGGAATTGATCCTCGACGCGTTGGAGCCGGCACCGGCTGGCTAGCTGCTGTTACTCCGACCCGCCGCGCGGAAGACCAACTGACCTACCCCACAGCCCACGCCACAACCACCAGCGTTCCCACGCACAGGATGGTGGTGCAGAGGATCACGTCTCGGGCCACGCTCATGCCCCGGCCGTAGGGGGAGGCGAAGAGGAAGACGTTCTGGGCGGTAGGGAGGGCCGCCATGATCACGCTGGCCAGCAGGTGCTGCCCCTCCAGTCCGAAGACAAACCGGCCCAGCAGCCACACAATGAGTGGCATGCCGGCGATCTTCAGGAACGTTGCCACCAGGGTCTCGGTCCGGCCGTCGTCTTTCTGCAGCGGTGCGCGGCCGGCCAGCGACAGACCAAAGGCGAGAAGCACCATGGGGACGGCCCCGCCGGCCAGCATGTCGATGGGCTTCTGCAGCAGGTCCGGAGCGTTCCAGCCGGTCACGGCCACGGCTACGCCGAGCGCGGAGGCGATGATCATCGGGTTGGACAGCGGCTGGAGCAGCACTTTCTTCCACGAAATCCGGGCACCGGCGAAAATCCCCAGCAGCGTGAGGTAGAACGGCGCCATGACCAGGAGCTGCACCAGGAGCACCGGCGCCACGTGCTGGGCGGTGCCGACGGCGTACAGCGAGACCGGAATGCCGATGTTGTTGGCGTTGGCGTAGCTGCTGGCCATCGCGCCGACCGCGGTCTCCGCAGCAGGCCGCCGGAAGAACAGGAAGCTCAGCAGCCAATAAAGAAGCCCCACCGCCGCTGCCGAAAGCAGCGCCAGCGGGGCATCGGTTCCGAGTGCCGCCCGGATATCCGAGCCGGCCACCACGGTATACAGCAGGGCGGGGTTGGTGACGTAGAAGGCTGTGCGGGTCAGCGCACCCTGCACCTCGGGCCCCAGAATGCGGAACCTGGCAGCGAGGTAACCGACGGCGATGACTGCCGAAACGATGAGAATTCCGGAGACAACGCCGCCCACTCTTGACCCTTCTATTCATGCGTATTCCGCACGGCCGGCCCCCGTCGCGCGAGGTTGCGCCAGGAGTCCCGGCCGTGCGGAAGATCTGTAACTCCAGTACTACCGGACCAGGCAGGGCCGCTTCGGATCGAAGGACCAGCCGTCGATGTAGTACTGCATGCCGATGCTGTCGTCACGGGCATCCAGCCCGTGCTCCAGGTACAGCCGGTGCGCCTTGTCCAAGGCGTCACGGTCCAGCTCAATACCGAGACCGGGCGCAGCAGGAACCTCGATGGCGCCGCCCTTGATCTGCAGCGGGTTCTTGGTGAGGCCCTGCCCGTCCTGCCAGATCCAGTGCGTGTCCAGCGCGGTGATCTCGCCGGGGGCTGCTGCGCCGGTGTGCGTGAACATGGCCAGCGAGATGTCGAAGTGGTTGTTCGAGTGCGAGCCCCAGGTCAGGCCGAACTCGTTGCACAGCTGCGCCACCCGGACCGAGCCGTGCATGGTCCAGAAGTGCGGGTCCGCCAGCGGAATATCGACGGCGTTGCTGCGGATGGCGTGCGCCATTTCGCGCCAGTCCGTGGCGATCATGTTGGTGGCCGTCTTCAGGCCGGTGGCCCGGCGGAACTCGGCCATGACCTCGCGTCCGGAGAAGCGGCCTTCCGCGCCACAGGGGTCCTCGGCGTAAGCCACAACGCCCTGCATCCGCTTGCCGAGGCGGATGGCCTCCTCGAGCAGCCAGCCGCCGTTCGGGTCCAGCGTGACGCGGGCGTCCGGGAAGCGCCTGGCCAGCGCAGTGACCACGTCCACCTCGTCGTCGCCGGACAGCACGCCGCCCTTGAGCTTGAAGTCGCTGAAGCCGTAGCGCTCCTGCGCCGCTTCGGCCAGCGCCACCACGGCCTCGGGGGTCATGGCCTCCTGGCGGCGCAGCTCTTCCCAGCGGTCCGACGGCGCGTCCTCCACGAGGTACGGCAGTTCCGTCCGCTTGTGGTCACCGATGAAGAACAGGTATCCGAGCATGGGCACGGACGTGCGCTGCTGCCCGTCGCCCAGCAGCTCGGCCACCGGGACGCCCAGGAACTGGCCGTGCAGGTCCAGCAGTGCGGATTCGACGGCGGTGACAGCGTGGACGGTGGTGCGCAGGTCGAAGGTCTGCAGGCCGCGGCCGCCGGCGTCGCGGTCGGCGAACTCAGCGGCGATCTCGCGCAACAGGGAGCGGTAGCGGGCCACCGGCTTGCCGGCGATCAGCGCGCCTGCTTCCTCGATGGTGGTTCGGATCTTCTCGCCGCCCGGGACCTCGCCGAGGCCGGTCCTGCCCTCGGAGTCGGTCACGATGACCACGTTCCGGGTGAAGAACGGCCCGTGGGCGCCGCTGAGGTTCATCAGCATGCTGTCGTAGCCCGCAACCGGGACCACTTCCACGTGGGCAATTGTCGGCTGGGCGGTCATGCGTTGACCTCCTCTTTCTCTGCGGCGATGACGGTGCCGTCGATCCGGCGGTTGAGGTGCCAGGGGTTGGTGTCCTTCAGCGGTGCGGGCAGGAGTTCCTGGGGCAGGTTCTGGTAGGCGACGGGCCGGAGGAACCGGTTGATGGCCAGCGTACCCACGGAGGTGGTGCGGGTGTCGGAGGTGGCGGGGAACGGGCCGCCGTGGACCATGGCGTGGCCGACTTCGACGCCGGTGGGCCAGCCGTTGACGATGATGCGTCCCACCTTCTGCTCCAGGGCGGGGATCAGTTGTGCCGCCGTCGGGTAGTCCTCTTCGGTGAGCTGCAGGGAAGCGGTGAGCTGCCCCTCGATCCGGTTCGTGGCCTCGATGAGTTCCTCGGCGGAGGAATAGCGGATCACCAGGGACGCCGCGCCGAAGATTTCCGCGTGCAGCACCTCGTTGCTGATGAAGTTGCTGATGTCCGTGCCGTAGATGGCCGGCGCCGGGGCGTTCTCGGTGGGGCCCGGGGTTCCGGTGCCGACGATGGTCACGTTCCCGGCGGCGCCGAGCGCCTCGGTCCCGGAGTTCCAGGAGCCGGCGATGCCCGCGGTGAGCATGGTCTGTCCGGCGCAGGCGGAAACAGCGCGGCCGACGGCGGCAGCCAGTTTGTCGCCTGCCTCACCGGCGGGGGCGAACAGCAGGCCGGGGGAGGTGCAGAGCTGGCCGGAGCTGCCGGTGACGGCGGTGATGTACTGCTGTGCCAGGGCGTCAATCTGTTCGGCGGAGCCGTTCAGGGCGCCGGGGAAGACGAACACCGGGTTCAGGGAGGACATCTCGGCGTACACGGGGATGGGTTCCGGGCGTGCGGCGGCGGTGCGCATCAGGGCGATGCCGGCGCTCTGGGAGCCGGTGAAGCCGACGGCCTTGATGGCAGGGTCGGCGACGAGGGCCTGGCCGATGCTGCTGCCGGGGCCGTAGATCAGGGAGAAGACGCCCGGGTGCAGGCCGAAGCCAGCAACTGCCTTGGCGATGGCCTGGCCCACCAGCTCGCTGGTGCCAGGGTGGGCGTTGTGGGCCTTGAAAACGACGGGGCAGCCGGCGGCGAGGGCCGAGGCGGTGTCGCCGCCCGCCGTCGAGAAGGCCAGCGGGAAGTTGCTGGCACCAAAGACGGCGACAGGACCCAGCGGGATCTGGCGCTGGCGGATGTCGGCGCGCGGCAGGGGCGTCCGCTCCGGCAGTGCCGGATCGATGCGCACGCCACGGAAGTCGCCCTGGCGGACGACGTTGGCGAAGAGCCGCAGCTGCCCGGTGGTGCGGGCCCGTTCGCCCTGCAGGCGGGCGGCCGGCAGGCCGGTCTCCTGGCCGGCGCGGACGATCAGTTCGTCGCCGATGGCTTCGATGTTGTCCGCGATGGCGTCCAGGAATGCTGCGTGGGTTTCGGGGTCCAGCGTGCCGAAGGATGCGAAGGCCTCCTTCGCAGCGGCGGTGGCGGCCTTGAGCTGCTCCTCGGTGAGCAGCGTGTAGGCCGGTTCGAGCTGTTCGTTGGTGGCCGGGTTGAAGGCGAAGGTGGTCTTGCCTTCGCCGGCGACGGTTTGTCCGGCGATCAGGGAGTGTCCGGTGAGGGTCACGGTGGTTCCTCCTGGGTATAGGTGGTTTGGCTAAGCGGCCGGCAACTAGGAGACCTTGGCGATGAGCGCCTTGAGGTCGGCCAGGTCCTGCGGTGCCAGGTTCTGCAGCGGGGGGCGGACGCCGCCGGCGGAGCGGCCGATCGCGTCGAGGCCACCCTTGACGATGGAGACAGCGTAGCCCTTCACGCGGTCACGGATGTCCAGGTACGGAATGACGAAGTCGTTGAGCTTCTGGTTCACGGCCACGCGGTCGTTGTTGCGGACGTCCTGGTAGAAGTCGAGCGCGAACTGCGGAACGAAGTTGTACATGGCGCTGGAGTAGGTGCTCATGCCCAGCTGCAGGAGCGGCAGGGCGAAGGTCTCTGCCGTGGGGAGGCCGCCGAGGTAGAAGAGTCGGTCGCCGAGTTTGGCGTAGACGCGGGCATCGTGCTCGAGGTCGCCCACGCCGTCCTTGAAGCCGATCAGGTTCTCGTGCCGGTCGGCCAGGGTGGCCACCGTGGTGTCCTTGTAGATGGCGTTGGCGCGGTTGTAGATGATGACACCCAGCGACGTGGCGCTGCAGATGGCGCTGACGTGCTCGATCAGGCCGCCCTGGTCGGCTTCGGTCAGGTACGGCGGAAGGAGCAGGATGCCCTCGGCACCGGCGGCCTCGGCGGCCTTGGCGTTTTCGACGGCCTGGGCGGTGGAGCCGCCGGCGGAGGCCAGGACGGGAACGGTGCTGCCGACTTCCTCGACGGCGGCGCGGACCACGCGGGCCGACTCGGCCGGGGTGAGGGAGAAGCCCTCACCCGTGCCGCCGGCGGCGAAGAGCCCGGCAACGGGGTAGCTGGCCTGCCACGCCAGGTGCTTGCGGTAGTTCTCCTCGTCGAACTGCAGCTCTGCATCGAAGGAGGTCACGGGGAAGGAGAGCAGGCCTTCCTTGAGGATGCTTGCGAGTTCCTGGGGTGAGTACTTTGCCACGGAATGTCCTTGGAGTTGGCGCCGCGGGCGGCGGGGGCTGGGGTGGTGTGGTTCCTTTTCAGACTAGGGAGGCCCGTCCATGCCTGTCCAAGTGCATTTTTGTATCCATTGATACCCTCGGTGCATTGAGTCCGCACAGCCAAAGGCATTCAGTTTGCCGCGAACTCCAGGTCGCGCAACAGGCGTGCCAGCGCAGGGTTTTTGGCATCCCGGTTCCAGATGGCGTGCAGTTCCACCGGTTCTTCTTCCCTGCTGGCCAGCGGCAGGAATGAAACGCCGCGGATCCCCAGCGCGGTGGCCGAATGCGGTACGAAGGCCACACCGCGCTTGGCAGCCACGAGCGAGACCATGGTGAGGATCTGGCTCACGGTGTGCACCACGTTCTCGTGCCGGACCGCGTGCAGGCGGACCACGAGGTCGTAGAAGTACCTGGCCTGCGTGGGGGAGTGCATGATGAGCGGCTCGTCCTTGAGGTCCTCGTTCTCGATGTCCCGTTTGAGGCCGGTGAGGGGATGCGATGCGGGAACGGCCAGCACCATTGACTCGCGGTAGAGCAGGTGGGAGTCGAATACCTCCGTATCAAAAGGCGGCCGGGCCAGGCCGAGGTCCAGTTCGCCGGTGAGCAGGCCTTGGATCTGCTCGCCGGTGACCAACTCCTGGAGGTCGATGTCCACATCGGGCACGATCGCGCCAATCTCCTCCAGCAGGGGTCCGAGGATGCTGAAGCCGCTCGCGGCGGTGAAGCCGATGCGGAGATGGCCCTGCCGGCCGGAGGCGATGCGCCGTGCGGTCACAGGGGCCCTGTTGGCCAGCGCCATAAGCCGGCGGGCCTCGTCAAGGAAAGCGCGTCCTGCTGCGGTCAGCTCGACCCGGCGGTTGTCCCGCTCGAGGAGTTCAGCCCCCACAGACTTCTCCAGTTTCTGGATCTGGCGGCTGAGTGGAGGCTGGGTCATGTTGAGCCGTTCGGCGGCCCGGCCAAAGTGGAGTTCCTCGGCCACGGCGATGAACCCGGTCAGCTGGTCCAAAGTAAACATGATGCTCTCCCGGTATTACTTGATGCATATTTGGGCTTAGACAGGCATCATAGCGCGTCCCTACACTCGATCTAGCGAGCCGGGCAGTGACCCGGTTCACACCATCTACGGGCTGAGGCAGCCCGCAGTGCTAACGAGGAGTTTCAATGATGCACTTCCCCAACCGCCGCGCCATTCTTGGTGCGGCATCGGCCATCACCCTGTTGGCCCTGACCGCGTGCGGCAACGTTTCCGGCGGCGGCAGCGATTCATCCAAGTACCCCAATGGCCCGGTCAACCTCACCGTCGGCCAGGCACCGGGCGGCAGCACCGACCTCATCGCCCGTGCCATCTCCGAAGGCGCAGCCAAGACCCTCGGCGCCCCGATGCCCGTAGTCAACAAGCCGGGAGCAAACGGCGCACTGGCCAGCAAGGAGGTGGCAGGAAAGCCGGCGGACGGTCAGAACCTGCTGCTCATCAACGCTTCCCTGATCACCATCACGCCGCTGGCCGTGACGCAGGACGAGGCCGTCAACATTGATGACTTTGACATCATCACCGGCCTGTCCCAGGACGACTACGTGCTGGTTGCCAGCGAAAAGTCCGGCTTCAAGTCCATCAAGGACGTGACCTCGGCCGGCCGCAACGTCACCTACGGCACCACCGGCGTCGGAACCGGCAGCCAGCTTGCCCAGACCGTTCTCTTCAAGCAGGCCAACGTGAAGGGCACCGACGTTCCCTTCGACAGCGGCAAGCCCGCACTGACCGCCGTCCTGGGCAACCAGGTGGAACTGGCCACCATCCAGCTTGGCGAGGCCATGCCGCAGATCGAGGCCGGCAAGGTGTCCCCGCTGCTCGTCTTCTCGGAGGAGCGCAACTCCTTCCTGCCGGACACGCCCACCGCCAAGGAATCCGGCTACGACGTTCCGGTGGCCCAGTACCGCGCCGTCGCCGCTCCCAAGGGAACCCCGCAGGAAGTCAAGGACAAACTCCTGGCCGCTATCCAGGACACCCTGAAGTCGGACGCGTACAAGGAGTTCAACAAGAAGAACATGCTGACCCCGAAGGAAATCTCCGGTGCGGAAGTAGTCACCCAGTGGAAGGACTACGCAGCCAAGTACAAGGCCCTGGTGGAGAAGTACAGCATCAGCCTTGCCGGGAACAAGTGATTCCAGTGCAGGCAGCATCACCGGTATCCGGCGGCGGGAACAGCTCCAACGCTGTTTCCTCCGCCGGGAACGGCACCACTGATCTTCCCGACGCCGAGCCCGACGATCTGACTCCCGAGCAGCTGGCGGCCCAGTGGGAGGAAGAAAAGCCGCCTGCCGCGGGCGCGCTGGCCAACGTGGGGTCCTCCCTGGTGGTCATCGGCGTCGGCGTGGGGGCCGTGGTCCTGTCGGTTGCGATGGGCCTGGGCACACCGTCCGCCCCGCAGCCTGGCCTGTGGCCTTTCATGATCAGCTGCGTGATGGTGGTCCTCGGGCTGTTCCAGCTGATCATGGGCCGGCGCAACCGGGACGCGGAGAAGTTCACCCGCATGTCCGTGGCCCCGCTGACCGGGCTGGTCACCCTGGCCGCCATGGTGGCCCTCATGCCGATTGCCGGCTTCGAACTCCCGGCCCTGGTGCTGTGCATCATCTGGATGCGCTACCTCGGCGGCGAAACCTGGCGCTCCACGCTCGTGGTCAGCGCCGTCGTCGTGGCAGCTTTCTACGGCATCTTCGTGACGGCGCTCAACACTTCCATCCCCCACCTCTTCTAGGAGACCACCGTGGATTTCCTGAATCCCGTGATCAACGGATTTGCAGTCGTCCTGGAGCCAATGAACCTCCTGTACTGCCTGATCGGCGTCGTTATCGGCATGCTGATCGGTGTATTGCCCGGTCTGGGGCCCGCGGCAACCATCGCCATCCTGCTCCCGCTCACCTACAACGTTGAGCCCGTCACCGCCATCATCATGCTGGCCGGCATCTTCTACGGCGCCCAGTACGGCGGCACTATCACTTCGGTGCTGCTGCGGCTGCCCGGCGAGGCCTCCTCCGTGGTGACCGTGTTCGACGGCTACCAGATGGCCAAGCAGGGGCGGGCCGGCACGGCCCTCGGACTGGCATCCATCGGCTCGTTCGTCGGCGGAACCGCGGCCATCATCGGCCTGACCTTCCTGGCCCCGATCGTGGCAAGCTTCGCCCTGGACTTCGGGCCTGCCGAGTACACCGCGCTGGCGCTGCTGGGCATCCTGCTGGTGGCCACCATCAGCAGCGGCTCAAAGACCAAGGCCCTCATCGCGGCAGCCCTCGGCCTGCTGCTGGCAACGGTTGGCCGGGACATCTTCACCGGTGAAAACCGGTTCACCTTCGGCAGCCTGGAGCTTGCCGACGGCATCGACTTCGTGCCGATCGCCATGGGCATCTTCGGCCTCGGCGAGATCCTCTACAACCTCGAGGAGCGCCACCGCGCCGCCAAGGCGCCCTCCGCCGTCGCAAATGTCTGGCCCTCGCGGGGTGATCTGAAGCAGGCATCCGGCGCCATCGGCCGCGGCTCCGTCCTCGGATTCTTCCTGGGCATCCTGCCCGGCGGCGGTGCCACCATCGCCTCGATGGCCTCCTATGCCATGGAGAAGAAGCGGGCCAAGCAGCCGGAGCGCTTCGGCAAGGGTGCGCCGGAAGGCGTGGCCGGGCCGGAAACGGCCAACAACGCCGCGGCGACGTCCTCGTTCATTCCGCTGCTGACCCTCGGCATCCCGGCCAACGCCACCATGGCGCTGATGTTCGGCGCACTGCTGATCCAGGGCGTCACCCCCGGCCCGCAACTCGTGGAGCAGGACCCGGGACTGTTCTGGGGCGTGGTGAACTCCATGTACATCGGCAACATCCTGCTGCTGATCATGAGCCTGCCGCTGGTGGGGATCTTCGTGAAGATCCTCCGCGTGCGGGCCGCCATCCTGGCGCCGATCACGGCGCTGATCACCCTGCTCGGCGCCTACACGATCAACAACAGCATGTTCGACGTGACGCTCGTGGTGGTCTTCGGGATCGTGGGCTACCTGATGAAGAAATTCGGCTTCGAGCCAGGTCCGCTGGTACTGGCATTCGTGCTGGGCTCCCTGCTGGAGAGCTCCCTCCGCCGCGCCCTGCTGGTCTTTGGCGGCGACCCGCTGGGCTTCTTCAGCCGGCCTATCTCCGCCACGCTCCTCATCGTGTTCGTTCTTGTGGCCGCGCTCCCGGGCATCCGCTCCGGGCTGGCCAAGCGCAAGGCCACCATCCCCGCGGACACCGCCGCCACAGAAATCAAGGAGAAGGTATGAGCATCATCGTCGGATTCGTCCCCACCCCGGCGGGGGAGGCCGCCCTCGCGGCGGGCATCGCGGAGGCCCGCCTCCGCAACCAGGATCTGGTGATCGTCAACTCCGCCCGTGAAGGCGCCCTGGTGGACAAGTCCGTGGCACCGGACGACGTCCTGGCCAACGCTTCCCGGCAGGCAGCGGACGCCGGCGTGACGGCCAGGGTGATTCAACCGCCGTACCAGCATGACCTGGCCGATGAGTTCCTCGACGTCGCGCGGGAGGAAAACGCCTCCCTGATCGTCATCGGGCTGCGGCACCGCACGCAGGTGGGCAAGTTCATCCTCGGCAGCCACGCCCAGCGCATCCTCATGCAGGCGGACCGTCCCGTTCTGGCCGTGAAGGCCGACGGCGGCCAGTTTTAGTTCCCGTAGCACCGCTTGGTAAGAGGCGGGCCGGCACCCGAACGGGATTCCGGCCCGCCTCAGCCATATCCCGCACTTTTTCTGGATCAACCAGAAGGACGGCAAGGGCCGCACCATGATCCACCAGAAGGACGGGCTCACAGTCTTCCGGAAGGCGTCCCCGGGCGGAGGACGCCGTCGCTCGCAGGCCGTGACGTCGGACTCTTAACCTGCTTCACAGGAATAGCGGGCACCGCAGGGACCTTGTGCTAAACGGGCTGCCGACCACCGGCTGTCTCGTGAAAGGACATTTTTGCCTACTGCCTTCATCCCGTTCACCATGTGCGCCACGGTCCGCGACGACCACCGGCGCTCCTTCCGCACCGACCTGGAACGCCTCACGTCCGCCCACCGTGGCTGGGCGCCGTTGGATGTGCTCAAGTCCACCAACACCAAGGCTCTCCTCCGCGGAGCGATCCCGCAGGGCGTTCACACCGCCACAGACGCGGGTCTCGCCCGCTACCTCCAGGACCGCCTTGCCGCCGACACGGACATCCACCTGGATCTCACCGTCAGCATCGAGCGGTAACAGAATCCTGCGCAGCCCCGGACCTTTTGGGTCCGGGGTTTTTCGTGCGGCCCATATGCACTGAGTGTCAGTTTTGCGTCCGCTGCCGGTACTGACGAGGCGTTTCGCCGGTGTCGTTGAGGAAATGCCGGTTGAAATTGGACAGGTTGGAAAAGCCGACTTCATAGCAGATGTCGGAGATGGCGCTGTCGCCGTGCTCCAGCAGGCGCCGCGCGTGGGCGAGACGGAGTTTGCGGACCAGGTCGCTGAAGTTCTGGCCCGTGGAGCGTTTGAAGTATTTCGAGAATGTCGGTTCGCTCATGCCGACCAACGCTGCCGCTTCGGACATCTTGATGTTGCCGGCATGGTTGCTGAAGACATACTCCAGGACGATATCGACGACGGCCGCCGCCTGGCCGTCCAGTTGCGGCCGGAACCATTCCTCGGCCAGGTAACGCCGTTCCTCCTGCGGCGCCCGCACCAGAATCGTGAAAAGTTCCAGGAGGTGGTGCAGCCGTTCCAGCCCTTCGGTTTCGCCCATGGCTTCGATGGATGCGGCGGCGGCCCGGGCCGAGCGGCCCAGGAACTCGATCCCGCGCGCGGACTGATCCAGCAGGGGCTTGACCTCCTCCATCTCAGGAACGGTCACAGCGGCCTGTTGAATCCACTTCCCGTCGAACTGGATCACGGCGTCGCGCCGTTCGAGCACCTCTCCGGGCTCCAGGTCGCTGACCCAGTCGTGCGGCAACCCCGACCCGACCAGCGAGACGTGGCCCGCCTCAAAGGTGCCGATGTGGTCGCCGACGATGAACTTTCCCGTGCCTTTGCGGATCAGGTGGATCTCATATTCGGGGTGGTAGTTCCAGCGCGCCAACGGACTGGGGTAGTCGTGCTCGTGCCACCGGACCGAGTGGCTGGGGTCCGGCGGGATGACCTCCCGGTTGGCACGCATGCCCAGCAGCCGCTCTGCGAGCCTGGCCGTTGCACCGTCGGTAGGGGCAGTCATTGCGGTTCTCCGTGTCGTGGGATGTTTATGAAATATGGACACCGCAGATCAGTGCCTTCGCCTAGATTACCGCCAACGCAGGACGTTGCCACGGAAAATTTGTATCAGAATTCAGCAACCAGGGCGCTAGTTGTGCCGTATCCCACAGACCTAAAGTTGAGGAACACCAGCGCGGCACATCGGATCCCCCGATCAAATGCCGCTCCAGTCCGGTACTTCGACACAGCAGTCGGGGTGCAGTGGCTGCGCACCCCCCTTGAAGAACAAAGGAGTCCTCAATGCGCTCAAAAATGCGCGCTGCCTCACTGGCCGCCGGCGCCCTGTGCCTCGCACTTTCTGCCTCGGCCTGCTCTGGGGCCGGCGGCGGAACGGCCGCCGGTGACCAGAACAGCATCAATGTCCTGATGGTGAACAATCCGCAGATGGAAGACCTGCAAAGGCTGACCGCGGATAACTTCACCAAGGAAACCGGCATCAAGGTCAACTACACGATCCTGCCGGAGAATGACGTCCGGGCGAAGATCAGCCAGGAATTCTCCAGCCAGGCCGGCCAGTACGATGTCGCTTCCCTCTCGAACTACGAGATTCCGTTCTACTCCGAGAACAAGTGGCTCGCGCCCCTGGACAATGTAGCCAAGGACGCCGAATTCAACCAGGCAGACATTCTGCCCGCTTACACGGCTTCCCTGACTGGCAAGGACGGGAAGCTGTACGGCGAGCCGTTCTACGGTGAGTCCTCCTTCCTGATGTACCGCAAGGACATTTTCGAGGCCAAAGGCCTGACCATGCCGGAGAAGCCCACCTGGGACCAGGTCGCTGATTTGGCCGCAAAGGCCGACGGAGCGGCTGCGGGCATGAAGGGCATCTGCCTCCGCGGCCAGCCGGGCTGGGGCCAGGTTTTCGCGCCGCTGACCACCGTGGTCAACACCTTCGGCGGCACCTGGTTCGACAAGGACTGGAACGCGAAGGTCAACGCTCCCGAGTTCACCGCGGCGACCGAGTTCTACACCAAGCTGGTGCGCGAGCACGGTGAAGCGGGTGCCGCGCAGGCCGGGTTCACCGAGTGCCTGAACAACATGAGCCAGAGCAAAGTGGCCATGTGGTACGACGCCACGTCCGCTGCCGGCGCACTGGAGGCCGCGAACTCGCCGGTGAAGGGCAAGATCGGCTACGCCCAGGCCCCGGTGAAGAACACGAAGTCGTCGGGCTGGCTGTGGACCTGGTCCTGGGGCGTCCAGGCAGCCTCGAAGAAGCAGGAAGCTGCCGGCAAGTTCATCGCCTGGGCCAGCTCGAAGAAGTATGAGGAACTCGTCGCGTCCAAGCTCGGCTGGGCGAAGGTTCCGTCCGGCAAGCGCATCTCCACCTACGAGAACGCGGACTTCCAAAAGGCGGCGCCGTTCTTCAAGGCGGAGCGCTCCGCCATCGAAAACGCGGATCCGAAGAATCCAGGCGTGCAGGAGCGTCCGGTGGTCGGCATCCAGTTCGTCGGGATCCCCGAATTCGCTGACCTTGGCACCACGGTCTCCCAGGGTGTCAGTTCCGCCATCGCAGGGCAGGGATCGGTAACCGAGGCGCTGGCCAAGGGCCAGGAAGCCGCTCAGAAAATCGGCGACAAGTACAAGAAGTAACCCACCCACCAACCGGCTCCGTGGCCGCCCCCGGGCGGCCACGGAACCGCAGGAGACCATCATGACAACAGCAACAGCGCGCATTTCCCGCACCGGGCACAGCGCAACGAAACCTTCCAAGAACGCCAGATCCCGTGAACGCGCCCTGGCCTGGGCACGGCGTGCGCCGCTGCTGCCGGCCCTCATCTTCCTGATCATCGTCACCCAGTTGCCGTTCGTGGTGACCCTGATCATCTCGTTCCTGAACTGGAACAGCCTCCGCCCGGACCAGACCGGATTCGCCGGCCTGAGCAACTACATCGAAGTCCTCACCAACGCCGACCTGCGCCAGGCCATCTTCACCACCGTCATCCTCACCGTGTCCGTGGTCCTGGCCAGCCTGGTCATCGGCCTCGGACTCGCACTGCTGCTGGACAAGAAGTTCATCGGCCGGGGACTGGCGCGCACCCTCCTGATCGCACCGTTCCTCGTGGTGCCCGTGGCCGCCGCCCTCATCTGGAAGCACGCCCTGCTAAACCCGACGTACGGGCTGATCAACGGGATCCTGACCTGGGTCTGGTCCCTGTTCGGCAGCGACACCCCGCCGCAGCCGGACCTGCTGTCCCAGGCGCCGCTGATGGCCGTCATCGTCTCCCTGGTCTGGCAGTGGACTCCCTTCATGATGCTCATCCTGCTGGCCGGCCTGCAGTCGCGTCCCATGGACACCGTTGAGGCAGCACAGATGGACGGCGCCAGCCCGTGGGACATCTTCCGCCACCTCACCCTGCCGCACCTGCGCCAGTACCTGGAACTCGGCGGCCTGCTCGGAGCGATCTACATCGTGCAGAACTTCGATGCCGTCTTCACCCTCACCTCCGGCGGCCTGGGCACCGCCAACCTTCCCTACGCCATCTACCAGACGTTCTACTTCGCCAACGAATACGGCCTGGCCTCGGCCGCCGGCGTTGTGGTGGTCATCGGCACCATCATCGTGGCGACCTTCGCCCTCCGCACCGTTTTCTCGCTCTTCAAGAAGGAGGCAGCACGATGAGCACCCTCACCCCCGCCGCACCCCGAAACACACCCCCCGGCCCGACCGCCCTGAACGCCGGGTCGCGCCGCCGCATATTCGGTAGGTTCGGCGGCAAGTCCCGCATGGATCCCACCCGTAACAACACCGCCGCCGGCGTCGCGGCCTGGCTGCTGGCCCTGCTGTTCGCCGCCCCGGTCCTGTGGATGATCCTGACGTCCTTCCACTCGGAAACGGACGCCGCCACAAACCCGCCCTCCGTCGCGGCGAACCTCACCCTGGACGCCTACAAGGAGTTCTTCGGCGCCAGCTCCGGCGTCAGCCCCTGGCCGCCGCTGATCAACTCCGCCACCGCCTCGATCCTGTCCACCGTGCTGGTGCTGGTCCTGGCCATCCCTGCGGCCTATGCGCTGTCCATCCGGCCGGTGAAGAAGTGGACCGACGTGATGTTCTTCTTCCTCTCCACGAAGATGATGCCGGTGGTGGCCGCGATCCTGCCCCTTTACCTGTTCGCCAAGACCACCGGCGCACTGGACAACATCTGGTTCCTGATCCTGATGTACACCTCCATGAACCTGCCCATCGCCGTCTGGATGATGCGCTCCTTCCTTGCCGAAGTACCGGTGGAAATGCTGGAGGCTTCACAGATCGACGGCGCCAGCCTGCTCCTCACCCTTCGGAAGATCATCGCTCCCGTGGCCATGCCCGGCATCGCCGCCACCGCCCTGATCTGCTTCATCTTCAGCTGGAACGAACTGCTCCTGGCCCGGGTCCTCACCGGCGTCATGGCCGGGACAGCACCGGTGTTCCTCACCGGCTTCGTCTCCAGCCAGGGCCTGTTCCTCGCCAAGGTCTGCGCGGCCGCCGTCGTCATTTCACTTCCGGTGCTGTTCGCAGGCTTCGCCGCCCAGGACAAACTCGTCCAGGGCCTCTCGCTGGGCGCCGTGAAATAACAGGGCCGCGACATAACAGCGCCGCCAAGTAGCCGGTCCCGCCACTTCGATTCCCAGAGGATTACTTCGATGACAACACCCACCGCACAGTCCCGTATCCGCACGGACGCCGAACTGCCGGCCTCCATGCGCGCCTCCATCCTGAAGCGCCAGGGCGACATGGCACTGGAAACCCTTCCCGTCCCCGGCCTGGAGCCCGACCAGGTCCTGGTGCAGGTCGCCGCCGTCGGCGTCTGCGGCAGCGACGTCCACTACTACGAACACGGGCGGATCGGGGACTACGTGGTGGACCACCCGCTGATTCTTGGCCACGAGCTCTCCGGCCGGATCGCCGCCGTCGGAAGCGCCGTCGATCCTGACCGCATCGGCAAGCGCGTCGCCGTCGAACCCCAGCGCCCCTGCCGCACGTGCAAGCAGTGCAAGGCCGGACGCTACAACCTGTGCCCCGACATCGAGTTCTACGCCACCCCGCCGATTGACGGCGCCTTCGCGGAATACGTCACCATCCAGAGCGACTTCGCCTACGACATCCCGGACAGCGTCAGCGACGAGGCCGCCGCCCTGATCGAGCCGCTGTCGGTGGGGCTGTGGGCCTGCGAACGTGCCGAAATCCGGCCCGGAAGCCGCGTCCTGATCGCGGGGGCCGGCCCCATCGGCATCATCGCCGCCCAGGCCGCCCGCGCCTTCGGTGCCACGGAAATCTACATCAGCGACGTCGCCGAAGACCGCCTGGCCTTCGCCTTGGAACACGGCGCCACCCACGCGCTGAACGCGAAGACGGACACTGTGGAAGGGCTCGACGTCGATGCCTTCATTGACGCTTCCGGCGCACCGCAGGCGGTCCGTTCCGGGATCAAGGCCGTGGGACCGGCCGGGAGGGTCATCCTCGTCGGGCTGGGGGCGGACGACGTCGAACTCCCCGTCTCGTACCTCCAGAACCGTGAGATCTGGCTCTCCGGAGTCTTCCGCTACACCAACACCTGGCCCCTGGCGATCCAGCTCATCGCCGACGGCAAAGTCGACCTGGATGTCCTGGTCACCGGCAAGTTCTCCCTCGCCGAGTCCGAGGAAGCACTCAAAGCCGGCAAACAGCCGGGCCAGCTCAAGGCCGTCGTCTACCCGGGCCGCTGACCATGATCACCGTCATCGGCGAATCGCTGGTTGACATCATCGATGACCAGCGGCGGGGTAACGGCGATCCCGAGATGCACCCGGGCGGCAGCCCGCTCAACGTTGCCGTCGGCTGCGCCCGCCTGGACCTCCGCACCAAACTCGTCACGCACTTCGCCGAGGACCGTTACGGGCGCATGATTGCTGACCATCTGGACAGCAACGGCGTCCGGAGCATCGTCGGCGGCTCCGAACCGACCTCAACCGCCCTGGCCTCCCTGGACGCCGTCGGTGCGGCGCAATATACGTTCTCCATAGGCTGGGACATCAACGGAGCATCCATACCTGCCCTGGCAGCCGCGGAGAGCTCGCTCCACGTCCACACCGGGTCCATTGCCACGGCACTGCCCCCGGGCAACAAGTCGGTACGGGGACTGGTCGACGCGGCACGCCCGCACGCCACCATCAGCTTTGACCCCAACTGCCGTCCGGCCATCAGCCCGGACGTGGCCGCGGCACGGGAACAGGCCGAGGACTTTGTGG
The DNA here is from genome assembly GCF_000238915.1 of Arthrobacter globiformis NBRC 12137. GTDB lineage: Bacteria > Actinomycetota > Actinomycetes > Actinomycetales > Micrococcaceae > Arthrobacter > Arthrobacter globiformis. The sequence goes on from NZ_BAEG01000037.1 coordinate 201,863, forward strand.
CCGCCAGTGACATCGTCAAAGCCAGTGACGAGGACCTGCTGTGGCTTTACCCGCACAGGACGCTGGAGGAGTCGATGGCGGCGTGGCTGGACCTGGGCCCGTCGCTGCTGGCGTTGACCCGCGGCGCCAACGGCCCGGTGCTCATGACAGGGCAGGGACGCGTGGAGATGCCCGGGGAGCCCATCACGGTGGCTGACACCGTTGGGGCAGGAGACTCCTTCATGGCCGGACTGATCTCCGGACTCGCCCAGATGGACATGCTGGGGGCGGCCGGCAGGCCACACCTGCATAACCTGTCCCCGGATGACCTGCACGCCCTGGCCGCCTATGCGAACCGGGCCGCGGCGATCACCTGTTCCCGCCAAGGGGCCAACCCGCCGACGTCGGCAGAGCTGGGTCCCCTGACCGGCTCCATTTCCGCCCAGAAGGCGTGATTATGCAAACACTGAGCAACAGTTCCCTGCCCGGGATGCCTGCACCGGTGGCCGTACCGTCCTACGACCGGACGAAGCTCACCGCCGGCATCGTCCACTTCGGCGTCGGCGGGTTCCATCGCGCCCATCAGGCCATGTACCTGGACCGGCTGATGAATGCCGGACTGGCTCACGACTGGGCCATCTGCGGGGTCGGGGTCCTGCCCGGGGACGCCCGCATGAAGCAGGTCATGGACAGCCAGGACTGCCTTTACACCCTGGTGGTGAAAAATCCTGACGGAAGCCGGGAGGCACGGGTCATCGGCTCGATCATCGAGTACCTCTTCGCCCCGAACGACCCCGAGCCGGTCATCGAAAAAATGGCATCGGAACAGATCCGCATCGTCTCGCTCACCGTCACTGAAGGCGGCTACAACTTCCACCATGTCACCGGTGACTTCAACGCGGAAAACCCCGACGTGATCCACGACCTCCAGCCGGGAGCCACGCCGAAGACGACATTCGGCCTCGTCACGGAAGCACTCGCGAGGCGGCGGGAACGCGGGCTGGCTCCCTTCACCGTGATGTCCTGCGACAACATCCAGGGCAACGGCGACGTCGCCCGCAGGATGTTCACGGCGTTTGCAAACCTCAAAGACCCGGGGTTGGGCGCCTGGATCGCGGAAAGCGTCCCCTTTCCCAACAGCATGGTGGACCGGATCACCCCGGTCACCACCGATGACGACCGGGCCGCCATTGCCGGGGAATTCGGCGTCGGGGACGCGTGGCCGGTGGTGTGCGAGCCGTTCGAGCAGTGGGTCCTCGAAGACCACTTCAGCCTCGGCCGCCCTCCGTTCGACGACGCCGGTGTCCAGCTGGTGGACGACGTCGAACCGTACGAACTGATGAAGCTGCGGCTGCTGAATGCCAGCCATCAGGGCATGTGCTATTTCGGCTACCTCGCCGGCTACCGTTACGCCCACGAAGCCGCCCAGGACCCGCTGTTCGCCCGGTTCCTGCTTGACTACATGGACAGGGAAGCCACGCCCACGCTCCAGCCCGTGCCCGGCATCGATCTCGGATCTTACAAGCGAACCCTGATTGAGCGGTTCTCCAACCAGCACGTCAGGGACACTCTCGCCCGGCTGTGCGCCGAAAGCTCCGACCGGATCCCCAAATGGCTGCTGCCGGTCATCCGTCTCAACCTGGACAACGGCGGAGAGATCCACCGCTCCGCGGCAATCGTCGCCAGCTGGGCCCGCTACGCCGAAGGCACGGACGAGCAAGGAAACCCCGTCGACGTCGTCGACCGGCTCAAAGAACCCCTGATGGCCGCCGCCGCACGGCAGCGCGAGGAACCGCTGGCGTTCATCGCCAACCGGGAGGTCTTCGGCGACCTTGCCGATAACGGGCGCTTCGTGGACGCGTACACGCGGGTTCTCGGCGAGCTCCATTCCGACGGGGCCGCGGCAGCCCTGCAGTCCCTCGTGGCCCGCTCCTAGAAGACCGAATGTCCAGACCGAAAATGCCTGGCACCGCCGGCCCGGCCCGTTCAGGGCCATCGCGTCCCACCATGCGCCATGTCGCCGCACTGGCCGGCGTGGAACCAAGACGGTGTCCCGCGTTGTGAACGGGGAACCGAACGTCTCCGCGGCGACCATTGAACGCGTCCGTCAGGCGATAGAGCGGTTGCGCTACCAGCCCAATCCGGACGCCGCGAACCTCAAACGGGCAAACGGCAGGACACTGACGCTCGGGTTTCTGGTGGAAAACTTGGCCGATCCGTTCTCGGCTGCGGTTCTCCGGGCAATAGAGGAAGAGGCATGGGACCGGAAGACTGCCGTCATTTCGGCCAGCCATGGTTGCGACCCCGAAAGGGAGCTGCAAATCATCAACAACTTCCTGGGCCGCCGTGTCGACGGGATCATCCTGGGACCAGCCAAGGGAAGGCACTCATTCCGCGCCCTGGAGGCGGCCCAGGGCACGTCGCTCGTCTTCTTGGGCGCACTGCCCATGGGAGTGCCTGCAGACGCGGTGACCACGGACAACGCTGCCGGCGCTGGGCAGGCCGCGGACCATCTCCTCGGACTCGGCCACCGCCGGATCGCGTACTGCGGCGCCGTCCCCGCAAGCGCAGGTGATGTCGCCGCCGGGGAACGGTACCGCGGATTCATGGCGAAACTCGGCCAAGCGGGCATCACATCCAGCGACATACCCGTTCTCCAGAACCTGCGGGACGCTGAAAGTGCTCGACACGAGATTGCCCGGCTCATCCGGAGCGGTCCCCGGCCCACAGCGATCTTCACCGCCGGTTCGGCAGGAACCGCCGGGGCGATCAAAGCGTTACGCGAGAACGGCATGAACAACTCAATCGCCGTCGTCGGGTTTGACGACTTTCCTCATGCTGACCTGGCTGACCCTGGAATTACAGTCATCGCCCAGGACGCGGAAGGAATCGGGCGGATCGCGGCAGAAAGGTTGTTTGCACGGATGGACGGCTTCTCCGGGGAACCCGCAACGCACCTCATTCCGGCAACGCTGAAAGAGCGTGGCAGCGGGGAAATCCGTCCGCGGTCTGCAAGCAGGCGACCATCCGTTTCGGCAGGCATAAGCTAGTACCAGAAGGTTGCTTCCAGCACCGGAGAGTTCATCGTGGACACTGAAACCGCCAATGTGATCGGTCATGACGTCACCACCATCTCCTGCGTGTGCGGCAACACCGTCAGCCAGGCCGTATTGATACAGGCCAATTCACAAGGCGTCCCCGTTTACGCCGGAGGAAGCACCTCCGTTCCCGCGGAGCTGGCGGAATGGCCTGCGGATGAGGACCTCTACACCCTCTGTCCCTCATGCGGCCGCGTGTACCGTGACTTGATAGTCGAAGAGACCGGGACCGCACCCGTTGCTTTCCGGGTGGACGTCACCTCCGGCCCAATCGCCGAGGCTATCCGGGCCCACTGGGACCTCAGCACGTAGGCCGGGCGGGGACTGCTCGCCCTGCCGCCTTTTGAGAGTTGGGTTCCGTACGGTTCCTTCACTGCTGAAAGAACCGCTGACGCAAATAGTCGATATTCCGGCGGCCGTCGACATACGGTGGGCTAAGCGGACAAATGTGAATACTCTCAAGGCGCCGGGGTACGGGAAGACTGAAGAACACCCCGGGAGGTGCCACGCAGGAACCACCGATAAAGGAGCAATCTGTGCGGGAAGCAAGCTTCAACAAGAGCGTTTCAGTAGCCGACGATTTGGCCGCCGAGCCTGACGGGCTCGATGCGGCCCCGGCTCATACGGCGGCCGCGGAAGCGGCCGAAGCGCCGGAAGCAGCGGAAGCCTCGGCAGCCGAAGTGCCCCCGGCTGACTCAGTGACCGAAGCACCGGAAGCGCCCGAAGCAACCGAAGCGGCTGACATCACCTATGACGAGCAGTTCTATCCGGCCCGTCCCAAGGCGCTCAGGCCGATCGCCCGCCGTCGCCAGTTCTTTGCCGACCGGCCCTCGCTCGAGTTCGACGGGCGCAACGCCGCTTATGTCGAGTGGCTGCGGAACCAGGCGATGCTTGGGGACGCGAACGTGATGGCGCGGCAGCTCTCCGGTCAGGCCAGCATGTGGCAGAACTCCTATGCCCATCCGAACCCCCGGGCCGCCGTGGAACGCGCGCCCGTCTGGTTCACCGCCTACCCGCTGTCCTTCATCACCCGCCCGGGCCAGTCCTTCCTCTCCGCCCTGGGTGATCCTGAACTGTGGGACGCCTTCCGGGAGATCGGGATCCGGGGCCTGCACACCGGTCCCGTCAAGCTCGCCGGCGGCATTCGGGGGTGGTCCCAGACGCCGAGCGTGGACGGGCACTTCGACCGCATCAGCATGGCGATCGACCCGGTGTTTGGCACCGAGGACGAATTCCGCAAGATGTGCGAGGTCGCCGCCGACCATGACGGCACCGTGATCGATGACATCGTTCCCGGCCACACGGGCAAGGGTGCCGACTTCCGTCTGGCCGAGATGAACTTCCGGGACTACCCCGGCATCTATCACATGATCGACATCCCGGAAGAGGACTGGCACCTGCTGCCGGACGTTCCTGACGGCGAAGATTCGGTAAACATCAGCCCCGACGCCGAACAGGCACTGCAGAAGGCCGGGTACATCATCGGCAGGCTGCAGCGGGTGATCTTTTACGAGCCTGGCGTGAAGGAGACGAACTGGAGCGCCACGCGGCCCATCGTGGACACGGCCGGGAAAACCCGGCGCTGGGTCTATCTGCACTACTTCAAGGCCGGACAGCCGTCCATCAACTGGCTGGACCCCACCTTTGCCGGGATGCGACTGGTGGTCGGGGACGCCCTGCACTCACTGCTCGACCTCGGCACCGGCGCCCTGCGGCTGGACGCGAACGGGTTCCTGGGTGTTGAGAAAAGCGCCGAGGAGCAGCCGGGCTGGTCGGAGGGGCATCCGCTGTCCGAGGCCGCAAACCAGCTGATCGGATCCATGATCCGCAAGGTGGGCGGGTTCTCGTTCCAGGAACTCAACCTGACCATCGACGACATCAAGGCCACCTCGGAGGCCGGTCCGGATCTTTCCTACGACTTCGTGACCAGGCCGGCATACCATTACGCCCTGGTGACGGCCGACACCGAATTCCTGCGCCTGACACTGCGGCTCGCCATGGAAATCGGCGTCGACCAGGCATCACTGGTCCACGCCCTCCAGAACCACGACGAACTGACCTACGAGCTGGTCCATTTCGCCGCCGGCCACAAGGATGACGTGTTCGAACTCAACGGCCAGGAACTTACCGGGGCCGAAGTCGCCGAGCACGTCCAGCAGACCCTGCGGGAACGGCTGACGGGGCCGGACACTCCGTACAACGCCCTGTTCACCACCAACGGCATCGCCTGCACCACGGCCAGCTTCATCATGGCCGCCCTGGGCATCCAGGACCCGGAGAACCTCTCCGACGAACAGCAGGCCCAGGTCCTGGACGTCCACATCCTGCTGTCCATGTACAACGCCCTGCAGCCGGGTGTCTTTGCCCTGTCCGGCTGGGACCTCACCGGCGTCGCCGCCCTGGACCGCCACAAGGTGCGGGAACTCACCGCGCAGGGAGATACCCGCTGGATCAACCGCGGCGCCCACGACATCATGGGCACCAGCCCCGAGGCGGAGGCCTCCTCCGCCGGCATGCCCCGTGCCCGCAGCCTCTACGGCCCGTTGCCAGACCAGCTCAAGGACCCGTCATCCTACGCCCGGCGCCTGCAGAAGATCCTTGCCGTGCGGGAACAGAGCGGTATCGCCACCAGCACCCTGCTGGACGTGCCGGACGTTTCCCACCGCGGGCTGCTGGTCATGGTCAACAGGCTGGGCAGCGGGGACCTGCAGGCGACTGTGCTCAACTTCTCCGGCCAGGACATCGCGGGCAGCATCCAGTCCACGCACCTGGTTCCCGGCAGCAGCGTCCATGACCTCTTCAGCGGCGAGGCCGTTGGGCAGGTCGACGACCTGCACAGCTTCTTCCTGGAACTGGGTGCCTACCAGGGCACGGCGCTGCTCCTGAAGGAGGGCGCGAAGGAGGACGACGGCGACGCCGAGTGAGCGGGCCCGGCACCTACGGTGCCGGCACCGCCACGGGCACCGGGCCCACCGAGCCGCGCCGCACCAGCGCGGCCTGGAACTCCGGTGCCGGCGCCACCGGCGGGCGGCCCTCGATCTGCCTGATCAGGGCGCTCGCCGCCGCCGCGCCCATTTCGTAGACGGGCTGCGCCACCACCGTCAGGGGTGGCGTGGTCAGGCGGGTCCAGGCGAAGTCGTCGTACATCAGGAACGACACGTCGTCGGGAATTCGGAGTCTCATCTCCTGGATGGCTTCCACCACGCTGAGGGCAATCAGGCCGTCGGAAGCCACGACGGCGGTGGCCGGGTCAGCGCCCAGCAGCACCTCCCGCGTGAGGCTCCGGATAGAGCCGGCATCGCCGGCGTTGAGCCGCACAAGGTCCTCAGGGAACTCGCACCCCGCGTCTGCAAAGGCCCGGCGCATCCCCTCAATGCGGTCCGAGATCTGCGACGAATCCAGCCGCATCTCCACGGAATACCCGGCGTCGGTCCGCAGTGTCGAGATGAAGGCGACCCTGCGGTGCCCGGCGTCCAGGAGGTACCGGGTCGATTCGTAAGAGATGGCGGCCATGTCGACGGCGACGGTCTCCACCGCGAGGCGGTCGGCCGAGCGGTCCAGCAGCACCAGCGGCCGGCCCGATTCGTGGACCCGCCGCAAATGTTCCGTCTCCACCGATGAGGCCGGCGCGACGATCAGGCCGTCGACCCGCTTGTCGAGCAGTACGCGGACGGCGTCCATTTCGGCAGCGGTGTTCTCGTCCGTGTTGATCAGGATGACGTTGAACCCGCTCTTCTTGGCCGTGTCCGTGATCCCCCTGGTGGCCAGCCCGAAATGCGGGTTTTCGATGTCGCCCACCACAACGCCGATGGTGTGCGATTTCCCCGTGTTCATGCTGCGCGCCAGCTCGTTGGGCCGGTACTCCAGCTCTTCCGCCGCGGCGAGAACCCGCTCGCGGACGTCGTCGCTGACGGCCCCGTAGTTGCCCAAGGCGCGTGCCGCCTGGGCCTTGGACACCTGGGCAGCTTTTGCGACGTCGGCAACTGTAACGTCCCGGCGCCTTGCTCCGTCACTGCTCATGTTCACCTTTCCGAGGGGGCTGTTGACGCGGCCTGTGAGTTCCGCTACATTTCTAGCAATCGATGTGAGTCCGGTCTCAATCGTAGGGACTGAGACCGGACTCAGCAAGAGCTTCATCGACCAAATCCTTCGGCGGCCCTGACAGCACCGCTTTCCCTCCCACGATTGGACAACGCTGTGATCAAACTGAACTTCCGCCCGGCAGCAGTGGCTGCGGCAGCCCTGGCGGCCATCCTCGCCCTGTCCGGCTGCGGCGGGTCATCCTCCGCCACCTCCAGCCCGGCCGAGAACCCGTACGGACTGATCGAACCGGGCACCATCCGGGTGGCCAGCCTGGGCGACTCAAAGCCGTACACCTTCACGGACGCGCAGGGTAACTTCACCGGCTTCGACGTCGAACTGTTCAAGGACGTGGCCCACCGCGCCGGCGTAGACAAAGTAGTCTTCACCGGTCAGGACTTCTCCGGGCTGCTCGCCGCCGTGGCCAACGGCCAGTTCGACGTCGGTGTGGCCGCCATCGGCATCACCGACAAGCGCAAGGAAACCGTCGACTTCTCCAACGGCTACCTTGCCGGCTACCTGACGGTCATCACCACCAACGCCTCGGGCATCAAGGACGTGGACGGCCTCAACGGAAAGCGGCTGGGCGTGGTCCAGGGAACGCTCCAGGAGGCCTACGCGGTCAAGAACTTCACCTCCGCCAGCCTGGTGCGCTTCCCGGACAACAACACCGCGATCGCCGCCGTCAACAGCGGCTCCGTGGACGCCCACTTCCTTGACTACGAAGCTGCCAAGGCGTACCAGGAGCAGTACGGCCTGATCAGTGCGGCTGACATCCCCTCCTTTGACGCCCCTGCGGGCTTCGCCATCGCCAAGGACAAGCCCGCCTTCAAGGAAGCCCTGAACAAGGGTCTGGCCGAGGCGATGGAAGACGGCACGTGGAAGAAGCTCTACCAGAAGTGGTTCCCGGGCTCCCCGATGCCTGAGCAGTACCTGCCCAAGGCCGAGCAGACCGCCACCCCGGCCCCGACCGCAAACAAGTAAGCGGCAGCCGGACGGCCCAGTGCCGTTCCCGCCGGGCGGCCCGCACGCCGGCCGCCCGGCACAGGGACACCCGTCCGGCACTCGAATAAAAAACAACTAACGTCTGAGAGCAATCAATGGACTGGCTCAACATCATCGGCCGCACCTTCTTCGACTTCGAAGCAATGCTTGAGGTGCTGCCCCAACTTCTCGGGGTTGGCCTTCTCAACACACTGATCATCTCCGTCGCCGCCACCATCCTTGGCGTGGTGCTGGGCATGGTGGTGGCGGTCATGGGCATCTCGCGGTCCCGGTGGCTGCGCATCCCGGCCCGGATCTACACAGACCTCTTCCGCGGCCTGCCGGCCATCCTCACGATCCTCCTGATCGGCCAGGGCTTCGCGCGCTTCAGCCAGTCAGTCTTCGGGCCCTCACCGTACCCGCTGGGAATTATCGCGCTGAGCCTCATCGCCAGCGCCTACATCGGCGAAATCTTCCGCGCCGGCATCCTCAGCGTGGACAAGGGCCAGGGCGAAGCGTGCCGCGCCCTGGGCATGAGCTACGCGAAATCCATGGCCCTGGTGGTGGTCCCGCAGGGCGTCCGCCGCGTCCTGCCGGCCCTGGTGAACCAGTTCATTGCCATCGTCAAGGACTCCTCGCTGGTTTACTTCCTGGGCCTGCTGGTCAGCGAACGCGAACTCTTCCGGGTGGGTCAGGATGCCGCCGTGCTGTCCGGAAACCTCTCGCCCCTGGTGATGGCCGGCATCTTCTACCTGGTGATCACGGTGCCTCTGACGCACCTGGTCAATTACTTCGACAACAGGTTCCGCACTGGACGCCGCCGGCCCACTCCGCCCACGAGCGGCCTGAAGGAAGTCACGGAACTCGACGCGGCCTCGCCACTCACCACCGGGAGCAACACATGAACCTCACTAGCGCCAGCGCCAGCAAAACGACCCCAAACAAGATGCCCGCCCACAAAGCCCAGGACATCGAGACGTTCCACGGCTCCAGCCTGGAACTGCGGAACCTGACCATGGCCTACGGGGACATCGAGGTCCTTCGGAACGTCAGCCTCACGGTAGCCCCGGGCACCACCACCTGCATCATCGGGCCCTCGGGCTCGGGCAAGTCCACGCTGCTGCGGGGCGTCAACCGGCTGCACGAACCCAAGAGCGGCGACGTGCTGCTGGCCGGTGAAAGCGCCCTGCAGGTCAAGCCGGACACCCTGCGCCGCCGGATCGGCATGGTGTTCCAGCACTTCAACCTCTTCCCTGACCACACCGCACTCGAGAACGTGGCACTTGCCCTCTGGAGCGTCAAGGGCATGCCCAAGGCCGAGGCCATGGACCGTGCGCGCCGCCGGCTGGCGGAAGTGGGCCTGGCCGAGCGGGCCGACCACCGCCCCCGAGACCTCTCCGGGGGCCAGCAGCAGCGCGTGGCGATCGCCCGGGCGCTGGCCATGGAACCGGAGGTGATGCTGTTCGACGAAGCCACCAGCGCCCTGGACCCGGAACTGGTCAAAGGCGTCCTGAACCTGATGGCAGGACTCGGCCGGCGCGGCATGACCATGCTGGTGGTCACGCACGAGATGGGCTTCGCCCGCAAGGTCGCGGACCAGGTGGTCTTCATGGACGAGGGCGAAGTGGTGGAGGTTGGCACACCGGCCGAACTCTTCGACAACCCGCGCAGCGAACGGCTGCAGCGCTTCCTCTCGGAGGTGCTGTGATGCGCACCCTGACAGAGGCGCCCATCCGGACCGCCGTCGTCGGCTTTGGGATCTCCGGCAAGGTCTTCCACGCGCCGCTGGTCGCAGCGGATCCGCACTATTCGCTGGACGTGATCGTGACGGCGGACCCGGCGCGGGCCGCGGAAGCGGCCAGGCTCTACCCGCAGGCACGCATCGTTTCCACGCCGGAAGCGATGTTCGCAGAGGCCGCGAACCTGGACCTCGTCATCCTGGGCACGCCGCCGCACACGCACTTCGACCTGGCGGCCGCAGCCATTGCGCACGGCCTGCACGTGGTGGTGGACAAGCCCTTCGTGCCGACGTCAGCCCAGGGGGAGGAGCTGATCGCCTTGGCGTCCGACGCCGGGGTGCAGCTCACGGTGTTCCAGAACCGCCGGTGGGACGCCGACTTCCTGACGTTGCAGAAGCTGCTTCGGGAGTCCGCCCTGGGCGAGGTGCGCACGTTCGAATCCCGGTTCGAATGGTGGCGGCCGGAGGGCTTCGGGAACTGGCGCGACACCGTTTCCCTTGCCCAGGGCGGCGGGATCCTCCACGATCTCGGCGCGCACCTGATCGACCAGGCCGTCCGGCTGTTCGGGCCGGTCGAGAAGAGCTACGGGGAGACGGCCAACCGGGGATCGGATCCGGAGGCCGCAGACACTGAGGCGTTCGTCTCTCTGCTTCACAGGTCCGGGGTCCGCAGCAGGCTATGGATGAACGGCATGGCAGCCCAGGTGGGTCCGCGCTTCCACGTCCTGGGCTCCGAATCGGGCTACACCAAGTGGGGCCTGGACGGCCAGGAACCCGCGCTCGCGGCCGGCATGACACCGTCGGATCCCGCCTATGGCGTTGATCTCCAGGAGTCTTGGGGGCTTCTTGGGGTGGATGGAGCCGCCATTCCCGTTGGCGCAGAGCGCGGCGCCTATCCCCAGTTCTATGTGCAGCTAGCCACGGCCCTGCGTGGGGAAGGCCCGCTGCCCGTCGATCCGGCCGGGCCGCTCGAAGTCCTCAAGGTCATCGAAAGCATCCACGCGCTGGCCTGACGCCCGGTCCCCACTCTTGCGGCAACCCGCCGCCCTACCTTCCCGGACGCAGCGAATCCAAAGCCGCGTCCCCATCAACCGTGTCCAAAATCCGCAGAAAGGGAGAACTCATGTCCTCCACCGCCACCAAGCACGTCGCCATCATCGGCGGCGGCATCCTGGGCGTCTCCACCGCTGTCCACCTGCTCCGCGAAGGCGCATCCGTGACGCTGCTGACCGAACGGGGCCTGGCCAGCGAAGCCACCGGACGTTCGCTCTCCTGGCTCAACTCCGCAGGCGAAAGGTCCACTCCCTACCACCAGCTCCGGCTCGCCGGTGTGGACCGGTACCGCACGCTCTTCGCCGCCGACCCCGGCCGGGAGTGGCTGCAGTTCGGCGGCGGGCTCATGTGGAACGCCGAAGGGCAGCGGGAGACCACCGAGGCGCGCCACGCCTTCGAGAAGTCCGTCGGCTATGACTCGAAGCTGCTGGCCCCGGAGCGCATTGCCGCGTTCACGCCCGGCATCGATGCGGGGGCCGTTCCCGAAAACGCCATCTTCAACCCCGGTGAGGGCTGGGTCAGCCTGCCGGACCTGGTGGACTTCCTGATGGAGGAATTCCACGAGCGCGGCGGCAGGCTGGTGCTGAACGCCGGCAAGTCCGCCGTGGTGGTCGACGGCGGCCGGGCGGTGGGCGTCGAGACGGCGGCGGGGGAGACGTACGACGCCGACGCGGTGCTGGTGGCGTGCGGGGCGGCGACACCCGCCGTCGTCGCTCCGTTGGGCGTGGACATCCCCAACGGTTCCCCGGTGTCCATGCTGGTGCTGACCAAGCCGGTGGAGCACAGCGTCAGGGCCGTGATGAACACGCCGCGGGCCGCCGTGCGCCCCAATCCGGGCAGCACGTTCGCCCTGGACCACGACTGGTACGAGGAACACATCACGGAGCATGCGGACGGTTCGTTCAGCATCCCCGAGGATGTGGTGCAGGAACTCGCCGACGAAGCCAGCAAGCTCATTGCCGGCAACCCTGAGCTCAAGCCCGGCAGCTGGAAGATCGGCTACAAGCCGATCCCCGGCGACGGCGAGCCGGTGCTGGGCGAGCTGGGCCAGGTGCCCGGCTGCTTCGTGGCCTTCACCCACTCCGGTGCCACGCTCGGGCTGGTGGTCGGCGAACTCCTCGCCGGCGAGATCCTGACGGGAGACAGCCACCCCATGCTGGCCACGTTCCGTCCCGGCCGGTTCTCCTAACCTGAAGAGACGGAAGCCCCGCACCGCCGCTGAACACGGGCGGTGCGGGGCTTCTTTCATGAGATGGCTATCGGATCGGCCCGGCATGTGACGTACGATACGAGTCACATGCGGTTGCCGTGTACCCCTCGGGTTGACGGCAACGCTGAATACTTCAGTCACGCCTCCGGCGGCCCCGAATTGATCCAGGGGGGCAAAGGAGTTGCTGGCGCATCTGATGCTGGGGGGCGGATGGAAACAGGCGTGATTCGAAGAGCGTTGCGGTCTGGCGGGCGGACGGGGCCGCGGCCCTGGCTCCGGTGGCTCATGTGGGTGCTCCTTGGCCTGTACCTGGCGGGGCTGATGGTGCACGGCGAGGGGTTCAATCCGCTCGTGGACCTTTGGCTGGGGATGCCGGCATCGTGGGCGCCCGCTGCCGTGGCCTGGCTGGCGGCCTATCGCGCCAAGAACCGCCGGGCACTCGCCCTCGTGGCGATGGCCTTGAGTGCGTTTGCGGCGGGGAGCACCATCTACGTCTCCTCGCTGGCAGGGGCCAGTTCGCTGCCCTTCCCGTCGCCCGCGGATATTGGCTACCTGCTGTTCTATCCGCTGGTTCTCAGCGGGTTGTTCGTCTATCTGCTCGCGCTGCGGCAGCGGCTGGCACGTTCAGTGCTGCTGGACGCCGTCGTCGGCTCATTCGGTGCGGCCTCTGTCCTGGTGGTCCTGCTCAGCCCGCTGCTGTCGGCTGCCGGCGGGTTTCCCTCGTTCGCCACGTCCGTTGCGGTCGCCTACCCCCTGCTGGATCTCGTGGTCCTGGCCGTGACCGCCGGAATGGCAGCCGTGCCGGGTCTCGCCACCGGCCGCAGCGGGGTGATCCTGATGCTGGGGCTTATGGTGTTCGCCGCGGCCGATGTTGCGTACGCCTTCCGGCTGGCGAACGACACATACTATCTGGGCACACCCCTGGATGCCGGCTGGACAGCGGGCATGTGCCTCATCGCCGCCTGGGCGGATGACTTTACCCGGCAGGGGGCAGCCGCCGAGGGCGCCAGCGAAGGTGCGTGGACGCCGGCGGTTCCGATGGTTGCCACCGCCGCCGGCCTGGGCGTCCTGATCGTGGGCACCGGAACCCCGGTGCCGGAACTCGCCGTCGGGCTGGCCGCAGCCACCCTGATCTCAGCCGGCATCCGCACCCAGATGGCCTTCCGCCAGCTGGTCACGCTCGCCGAGGTGCGCCGGCAGTCGAGGACCGATGAACTGACGGGGCTGCCGAACCGGCGGGCGCTCTACGCCGACGCTCCCGGGGTGCTCGAGGCGCAGCAGGATGCACCGTGCGCCTTCCTGCTCCTGGATGCGGACAGGTTCAAGGAAATCAACGACAGCCTGGGCCATGACGTGGGGGACCGGCTGCTGATCCAGATCAGCGAACGGCTCCGCCGGTGCCTGGGGCCCGGTGACCTGATAGCCCGGCTGGGCGGGGACGAGTTCGCCATTATCCTTCTTGATGCCGGCGAGCACGAGGCACTCCGGCTCGCGGACCGGCTGCGGGCCGCCTTGAGTGAGCCCCTGACCCTGAGGGGGATCGCCCTTCAGGTCGGTGTCAGCGTCGGCATCGCCCTGTTCCCGGAGCAGGGGACGGACCTGAAGACGCTGCTCCGCAAGGCGGACACGGCCATGTACCGTGCCAAAAACTCGCGCAGCGGCCGGCACGTGTACGCCAGTGAGGACCACAGCCCCGGGGAGGAGCGGCTGAGGATGCTCCAGGAACTTCGCGCAGCCCTGGCCGAGGATGAGCTCCTGCTGCATTACCAGCCCAAGGTGGACGTGATCACGGGTGAGGCGAAGGGCGTGGAGGCCCTGGTCCGCTGGAACCATCCCCGGCACGGGCTGCTGGCCCCCGGCTCGTTTCTTCTCCTGGCCGAGGAGGGCGGGCTCATGAACGCCCTGAACGACCGGGTGCTTACCCTGGCGCTGGACCAGGCGGTCATCTGGCATTCGCAGGGCAGGTCGATGACCGTGGCTGCCAATCTCTCTGCCAGCTCACTCATCGATGCAGAGCTGCCGGACCGGATTGCAGCCATGATCCAGGAGCGGGGCCTGGCGGAGTCGGCGCTGATGGTCGAGATCACTGAGGATTTCATGATGCCGGACCGTGTCCGTGCCAGGGACATCCTGTCCGGGCTGCAGGCCAGGGGCATCCGGGTAGCGATCGATGATTTCGGCACGGGCTACAGTTCGCTGGCCTACCTTCGGGACCTGCCCATCAACGAGCTGAAGCTTGACCGCTCCTTCATCGTTTCTATGATCGGGGACCCGCGGGGCGCGGCCTTGGTGTCCTCGACCATCAACCTTGCGCACAGCCTTGGCCTGACGGTTGTGGCCGAAGGGGTAGAGGACGGAGATGCCCTGGACCAGCTGGGCCGTTACGGCTGCGACCAGGCACAGGGATTCCACATCCTTCGGCCTGTACCGGCCGCCGAGCTGAACGACTGGTTCACCGCGTCCCGCCTGGACAGCGGGCTGCCCTCGGCGTGACGCGCTTAGCCGCCGGCTGGTGTGGGAGTGGCTGTCGGGGCGGTGGTCGGGGCTGGAGCCGCGGCGGTTGGGGCGGACGACGGCGGTGGGTCCAGCGTGACGGTCACGGTTCCGTCCGCGGCGATGGCGATCCGACCGTGCTGGTACTCCTGGAGGGAGCCCGCGGCGTCCCCGGTCGGGAAGCCCAATGGGCCGGTTCCGCCGCCGGCGGCGATCCATGCCGCACGCAGTGCCGGCGTGGAGATGTGCGCGCCCGTGGCGCTGTGCCAGATGATGTAGCCCGTCCGGAAGCCCTGGTAGCGTCCGCCGACCCCGGTGGACAATTCATTGGTGATGGCATGCCCAAGCGTGCGGGCGGCCTTGAACTTCGCGCCGATGGCCCCGGCAACAATCCGCGCCCCCGACTGGGCAGTCCACGTGATGGTTCCGCCCTGGAAGTCCTGCGCCGCGCCGCCACTGAAAGCGTACTCATTGCCTGTGGGGTAGCCGAGGGTGCCGTGTTCCGAACCGGCCCCGGCCCAGGCTGTGCGGATGGCACCGCGGGTGATGCGGGCGCCTGTGGCGGGGGACCAGTGGATGATCCCGCCCTGGAACGTCTGGTAGCTGCCGCCGTCTTTCAGGCCGCCGGTCTCATCGGACGTGGGGTAGCCGAGCACGCCGCGTTCGTAGCCTGATGCGGCCCAAGCGGCGAGGATTCCGCCACGGGTGATGTGCGCCCCCGTCGCCGGCGACCAGTGGATCCGGCCGCCCAGGAAGCTCTGGTAGGCACCGCCGTTCGTAAGGCCGCGTCCCTCATCCGACGCGGGGTAGCCAAGCCTGCCGTTCTGCGCGCCGGCGGCAGCCCATTTGCTGCGGATCGCGCCGCCGACCGTACGCGCACCGCCCGCCGCCGACCAATAGATCGACCCGCCCCGGAACGCCTGGTACGCCCCGCCGCTCCGCAGCCCTGTCACCTCGCGGGAGGCGGGGTTGCCCAGCCAGCTGGCGGGTCCCCCGGTGCGGGCGTACTTGGCGGTGATGGCACCGAACGGGTTGCTCGAGTACGGCGTGAACACGTCATCCACCGACCCCATAATGATGCGGTCTCCTGGCCGGCTGGTCCGGAGCAGACGGGTGACCGTGGCCAGGCTCGTGGAGACGCAGCCGGCACTGGGGGCGCGGCCGGCATGGAAGAAAATGGCGTACGAGGCGCCAAGGACGGTCTTTGAGTCCGGCGGCCGGTTGTAGTTGATGACGGCGGCCTGCTCGTAATAGCCCTGGTTCATGAAGTTCCAGAGGTTCTCATCGGCTTCGCCGCCGGCGCCTTCAAAGTACTGGTTGTAGTTCCGGTTCCATTCACCGCCCCAGCGGGACCGGCCGTTGATCTTGTAGTACTTCAGGGCCGTGCCGGGATTGCTGCGCCCCAGGGCCTCCGTGAAACTGAACGAGCCAGTGGGGGACCGGTAAGTGTCCTCCCATTCCCGGTTCTGCGCGGCAAACCCGTACTGCCCGCCGTAGCCCCAGTCCTGCCACTCCTGGATATAGCGGTTTCCCGAACGGACGCAGCCCGTGATGGTGAGCAGGCTGGTGTTGCGGGTGGTGGCCGTGGCGAACGTGACCCTGTTCGCTCCGAAGCCGGAAAACTTGGTCTGCCCGGCGCTGAGCCGCGCGCAGGGGTTGTAAACCTGCGCCGACGCGCTGGCGGGCGGGGCCGTGGCCACCGCTGCGGCCGGAAGGGCCAGCGCGAGAAGGGCAGCGATCAGGACTTTCAGAACAGACACGGCGGAGACCTTTGCCTATGGCGACGCCCGCATCCCCCCGCGGCCGCCATCCGGACACGAGCATATAGTGCGCCGCCGCCTGCGTGGTGTCAGGCCAGGATGTTCTTGTGGAAGAACACCAGGTAGTCGCCGGTGGCGTCCTCAAACCCGAAGTCCTTCCAGTAGGCCCGCAACGCCGATTTGGCCTCCTCATGCTCTGCTGAGTCCGCCGGCGGGACCCCCGCGCCGTCCGCCGGCACGGCGTGGACCACCACCAGGTTCACAGACCGGCCCACGGTTTCCACGATGGCGTTGAGCACCGAGTAGCCCGTCCTGCCGCCACGGTACTCGGGGAAGATCTCGAACGAGGAGACGATCATCAGGTCTCCGCCGTCCTGCAGGTACTCCCTGATGAGGTCCGGGCGGTCCGTGGTGAGCATTTCAACGGCTTTGGCCATTTCCGGGTCGGCCGTGCTGGTGGTGAGGAAGAGGTTGATCATGCCGGCTTTGGGAACAACCTGGACGACGGCGCTGCCAAGTTGCCGTTCCTCGTCGCCGCCGGGGGCGGGAAATGGGCAACTCACCGCAACTTCCCAGCGCAGCGGATAGTCCGCAGGGTCATGCTCAAGCCCCGGCGTGCCGCGGTACCGGAGCCTGTACTCAAAGATCAGCGATTCCGGATCGATTACGGTCATGGCGCCGTCCTTGGGCTCGCAGCTTGCGTGTTTGGGAATCTTAGTCGCCTTGGGCGGCGGGAGGAATGGGATCAGCCCCGCAGGCCGCCCAGCCCGCTGATCAGTGCTTCCAGGCCAAGGCTGAAGGCGACATCGGCGGGCCGCTCGTGGCCCTGCTCGGCCAGGCTGCGGACCGCGCCCGTGAAGCTGGGCGTCGCCTCCGCCATGGTTCCGGGATCGAAGATGTCCGCCGGCGCCGTGACGTCGTAGGCCGAGCCGAAGATGAAGGACTCCAGCGCGACGATGGAAGAGACGATCCGCTCCTCCGGAAACCCGGCGTCGCGAAAGCCGGAGCTGACCGTTTCATACATGGCCAGGGTCTGTGGCGCATCGGTCACGGGCAGCACGGCAATGACCGGTATCAGCGGGGTGTGGCGGGAGAAGACGTCACGGTAGCTCCAGGCCCATTTCCGCACGGCGTCCTCCCACGGGCCGGCACCGAAGGCCGAAACATCCACAAGTGATGCCAGGTGGTCCTCCACCAGCAGGAGCACGTCCCGCTTGGATTTCACGTGGTTGTAAAGGGCCGACGGCGCCACGTTCAGTGAGCGGGCCAGTGCGGCCATGGTCAGGCCGTCGTAGCCCTTCTTCTCGATGAGCCCCAGCGCGCCTTCTGTGATGCCGCCCTTGTCCAGCACGCCTCCCACGGGGCGCCCGGCGCGGCGCCGGGTGCCCTGCCCAGCTGTCGCTGAACCGGCGGTTGCTACGGCTGGTGATGCCGGCATGGCTGACCTTTCTGCGGGTGAACGTCCTTTCGCATTATTCCATCAGCCTCTTCCGCTCCTCTGCCAAAGGCCCTATAGTTCTTATAAATGAATGGTATTCATTTAGTGGTTCGCATCACTCACGCGGCCACAGAGAAAGGACATCATGCTGAATCTTGACCGCGACGTAGTGATCGTAGGCGCCGGCCCCTCCGGCCTTACCGCTGCCCGCCAACTGAAAAAGGCGGGCCTGACCGTCGCCGTGCTGGAAGCCCGTGACCGCGTGGGCGGCCGGACGTGGACCGACACCGTTGACGGTGCCATGCTCGAGATCGGCGGCCAGTGGGTATCGCCGGACCAGACCGCGCTGCTGGCCCTGCTGGACGAACTCGGACTGGAAACGTACTCCCGCTACCGCGAAGGGGAGTCCGTCTACATCGGGGCCGACGGCGCCCCGGTCCGCTACACCGGCGACATGTTCCCGGTCGGCGCCACCACGGCCGCCGAAATGGACAAGCTCATCGCGCTGCTGGACGAACTGGCGGCCGAGGTCGGACCCACCGAGCCCTGGGCGCATCCCAAGGCAAGGGAACTGGACACCATCTCCTTCCACCACTGGCTGCGCCAGAACTCCCCGGACGAGGAGGCCTGTAACAACATCGGTCTCTTCATCGCCGGCGGCATGCTTACCAAGCCGGCGCACGCCTTCTCCGCCCTGCAGGCCGTCCTGATGGCCGCCTCCGCCGGTTCCTTCACCCACCTGACGGATGAGGACTTCATCCTGGACAAGCGGGTTATCGGCGGGATGCAGCAGGTTTCCCTGCTGCAGGCAGCGGAACTGGGTGCCGACGTCGTCCTTAACAGCCCGGTGCGGACCATCCATTGGGAGGCTGACGGTGATGTTGGCCACCGGGTTACCGCCGTCTCGGACCGGGCCACGGTGAACGCGCGCTTCGTGATCATGGCCGTGCCGCCCAACCTGTACTCCCGCGTCTCCTTCAACCCGCCCCTGCCGCGCCGCCAGCACCAGATGCACCAGCACCAGTCGCTGGGCCTGGTCATCAAGGTGCACGCCGTCTACAGCACGCCGTTCTGGCGCGAGGACGGGCTCTCCGGTACCGGATTCGGTGCGGGCTCGCTGGTCCAGGAGGTCTACGACAACACCAACCACGGCGACACCCGTGGAACACTCGTGGGCTTCGTCTCGGATGAAAAGGCCGACGCCGTCTTCGAGCTGAGTGCCGACGACCGCCGCCGGGCCATCCTGGAATCGATCGCCGGCTTCCTGGGCGACAAGGCCCTCGAGCCGGAGGTGTACTACGAATCCGACTGGGGTTCCGAGGAGTGGACGCGCGGGGCTTACGCCGCCAGCTACGACCTTGGCGGGCTGCACCGGTACGGCAAGGACCAGCACGCTGCCGTCGGTCCCATCTACTGGTGCTCCTCCGACCTCGCCGCCGAAGGGTACCAGCACGTCGACGGGGCCGTCCGCATGGGCCAGGCCACCGCGGCCCGCATTGCGGAGGCCGCCGCAGCGACTGGCCAGCCTGAACTGGCGGACGCAGCGGCTGCCGTCGGCTGACCTGGCCGGCTGGAAAGTAAGCACGCTTACCAATAAGGTGGTTGTCAGGGCATTGACCCGGTTCAGCTGAACGCATCGAAGAGAACGCAATCGAGCAGAACGAGGTGACAGCATGGCAGGCACGGAAAGCATCAGCAAGGTCACGGACATCATCAACGACTCCCACATCGGAATGTTCACCACCATCAACGAGGAAGGCGCCCTGGTCAGCCGCCCACTGGCGGTCCAGGACGTTAAGGACGACGGCGACATGTGGTTCTTCACCGGGGAGGGAACCTCCCAGGTGGCCCACATCGCGGCGGACCCCCGGGTCAACGTGTCCTTCGGCAAGCGCACCGAGTGGGTGTCCGTGGCCGGGACCGCCGAGGTGGTGCGGGACCGTGCCAAGATCCACGAGCTCTGGAACCAGGCGGTTGAGGCCTGGTTCCCGGACGGGCCGGACACCCCCGGGGTGGTCCTGCTGCGCGTGGACTCCGACTCCGCCGAGTACTGGACCAGCCCGGGCGGCACCGCGGCGACTGTCCTGCAATGGGTCAAGTCGAAGGTCACGCACAGCCGCATGAGCGTGGGCGAGAGCGGGACCGTCGAACTGTAACGGCACACAGCAGCGCGGGGTCACTTCGACCCCGCGCTGCTGTGTGTTTACTGCTGTGTCCAGGCTTCCTTGACCTTCAGGGGTTCGATCTTGCCCATGATGAACAGGTAGTTGGCGGCACCGACCAGCGACACTGCGCCGATTACCGCGAGCGGCGCAACGAACGATCCCGTCTGGTCCACCAGCACGCCAATCAGGATCGGGGTAAAGATGCCGGCCAGGTTTGAGGCGAAGTTCTGCAGGCCGCCGATGGAACCCACGTGGCGGGAGCTGGGGGCGACGTCGGCCGGCAGCGACCAGATGCCGGTGGCGGCAACCGTCAGGCTGGAGTAGGCCACGGACAGGAGGGCGAGGGCCATCCAGGCTTCGGGCACCAGCGCGGCGAACATGATGACCGAGCCGCCGGCCAGGCCGCCGGCGATGGCGGTCTTGCGGACCTTGGTCACGGATGCCCCCGCCCGGACGGCGCGGTCGGCCAGGTAGCCGCCGAGCCAGCCGAACAGCACGGCACAGATGCCCGGAATGGCGCCAAAGAAGCCAAGCTTCAGGAGGTCGAAGCCGCGTTCCTTCACGAGGTAGCTGGGGAAGAACGTGATGAAGAAGTAGATGGCGCTGTTCAGGCAGAAGAAGCCGAACATCATGCTGAGCACCGTGCGGTACTTGAAGAGTGAGCGCCACGGGAGCTTGGCGGCGCCGGCATCATCGCTGGCTTCGCCGCGGGCGCCGCCTTCGCGGATGTAGTCCACCTCGGCGGTGTTGGCGCCCTGGTGCTCTTCGGGGCTGCGGTAGTACTTCCACCAGACGGCCGCCCAGATGATGCCGGCCACGCCGATGATGATGAACACCGCGTGCCAGGAGGTAAGGGCAACGATCAGGGTGACGATGGGCAGTGCGGTGACGGCGCCGACCCGCGAACCGGAGTCCCAGATGCTGGTGGCGAAGGCGCGCTCACGGACCGGGAACCAGGTGGCCACCACCTTGGCGGCCGTGCTGGGTGCCGGGCTCTCGCCGACGCCCAGCAGGAACCTGGCCGCGAACAGCGACCAAAAGCTGGACGCGGCGGCCGTGACCATGGTGAAGGCGGACCACCAGACCGCCGCCAGGGAGAACGACCGGCGGGGGCCCACCTTGTCCACGTACCAGCCGGCGGCGAGCTGGCAGAAGTCGTAGGCCCAGAAGAAGGCGGCGAAGATGAGCCCCTGCTGGGTGGCGGTGAGCTCAAAGTCCTTGCCCATGAACGGCAGGGCCACGCTGAGGCTCGAGCGGTCGAGGTAGTTGATGCTGAGGCCGATAAAGGCGAGCCAGATGATGACCCAGCGCTTTCGGGTCATCAGGCGGGGTGGCGTGGCGGATGGTGTGGCGGCGGTCTTGCTTCCGAGCGCAGTCATGCGGTCTCCTTCGACGTGAACATGGCTTCGGGTGCTGTGGGCACCGGCGGTAGGGGAAGACGCCGAAGGGATCGACGCTAAAATCATATAGGAATCTGGTTAATCATATAGATCAGGCAGCGCGGATCAAGGGGCAGTCGAAAAAAGTTTGCCCGGAGGCGTCGGGGCGCGTGGCTTATGATTCCCCCAGCGACTCCCGTCAGACCAGAATCAAGAGGTAACCGCGTGCCACCACGTCAATCGTCCGATACTTCCCGCGGAAAGGCTGCCGTCAGCGACGTGTACGCGTCCATGCGTGCGGCCATTCTCGAGGGTGAGATGGCCCCGGGCGCGCGCATCAACATCGACGCGGTCTCGCGCAGCCTCGGCGTGTCCCAGACGCCCGTGCGCGAGGTGCTCCAGCGCCTGGAGGGCGACAACCTGGTGGTCTACAGCCCCGGCCGCGGGTACAGTACCACGCCGCTGCTGGGCCTGGCTGAGCTGCGCTCGCTGTTTGAGTTCCGGCTGCTCGTGGAGCCCTGGGCTGCCCGGGTCGCCGCGGTCGACCGGCTGGCCAACCCGGCGGCCGCCCTGGGGAAGGAGCTCGCCGGTTTCAGGAGGACCATGAAGGTCACCAAGGACCTGCGCCAGGACCTCGTGGCGCACGACACCCGCTTCCACGACACCATCCTGGCCGCCTCGGGGAATCCCGTGGTCCGGCATGCGTTCGCGCAGACCCACTGCCACCTCCACACCTTCCGGCTCTATCCGGCCGACGTGGATGGCGCCATTACCGTCGCGGAGCATACTGCCGTCACGGATGCCATTGAGGCATGTGATCCGGAGGGGGCGGAGGCGGCCATGACCCGGCACATCCGCAACTCCTTCGACAGATTCGCCC
The DNA here is from genome assembly GCF_000238915.1 of Arthrobacter globiformis NBRC 12137. Classification (GTDB taxonomy): domain Bacteria; phylum Actinomycetota; class Actinomycetes; order Actinomycetales; family Micrococcaceae; genus Arthrobacter; species Arthrobacter globiformis. The sequence continues at coordinate 224,120 of NZ_BAEG01000037.1, forward strand.
AGGCCTTCGAGGGCGAGCTGGCCCCGCTGGAAGAGGTTGGCCCGCCCGGGAAGCGGATCATCAAATAGTCGGACCGGAACCGCTTCGACGGGCAAGCCCCGGCCACTGCGGCCGGGGTTTTTTCGTGCCCGGACCAGGGCAAGCTCGGGATCCCGGCGCCGGAAGGGCTTGATCTGGATCACGATTCCTATATGATTATCGAAATTCATATAGGAATCGCCCAGTCCGCCCCGACCTGAAAGAAGCATCCATGCCTTCCATCACCTCCGTCAGCACGCAGGACGTCCGGTTCCCCACGTCCCTGGAGCTTGACGGCTCCGACGCGGTCAACGTTGACCCCGATTACTCCGCTGCCTACGTCGTCATCCGCACCGACGCAGGCGACGAAGGCCACGGCTTCGTCTTCAGCTGCGGCCGCGGCAACGACATCCTCACCGCCGCCATCGACGCCTACGCCCGCCTCCTCGTCGGCCGGGACATCGACGGACTGATCTATGACCTCGGCGGTGCGTCCAAGCGCCTGGTCCACGACTCCCAGCTGCGCTGGCTGGGCCCCGAGAAGGGCGTGACGCAGATGGCCTGCGGTGCCCTGGTCAGTGCCCTCTGGGACATCCGGGCCCGGCGCGAGAACAAGCCCTTGTGGCTCCTGCTCAGCGAAATGAGCCCGGAAGAGCTGGTGAGCGTCGTCGACTTCACCCATATCCGCGACGCCCTCAGCCCCGAGGAAGCGCTGGAGATCCTGCGTGCCGGCCAGGACGGCAAGTCCGCCCGGATTGCTGCACTCAAGGCGGACGGGTTCCCGGCCTACACCACCTCGCCCGGCTGGCTCGGCTACAGCGACGAGAAGCTGGTGCGGCTGAGCAAGGAGGCCGCCGCCGAGGGCTTCTCGATGATCAAGCTCAAAGTGGGCGGCGACCTCAAGGACGACCGCCGCCGCATGGCCCTTGCCCGCGAGGCTGTGGGCGACCTGCCCATCGCGATTGATGCCAACCAGCGCTGGGAGGTTTCCGAGGCAATCGACTGGGTAAACGAGCTCGCTGAATTCAACCCCTACTGGATCGAAGAGCCCACCAGCACTGATGACATCCTGGGCCACGCCGACATTCGAAAGGGCGTTGCGCCCGTCCGGGTGGCCACCGGTGAGGCCGTGGCCAGCCGCATCGTGTTCAAGCAGCTTTTGCAGGCGGGGGCGATCGATGTCCTGCAGCTCGACTCCACCCGCGTGGGCGGCGTCAACGAGAACATCGCCAACCTCCTGCTCGCGGCCAAGTTCGGCGTCCCGGTCTGCCCGCACGCGGGCGGTGTGGGCCTGTGCGAACTGGTCCAGCACTTCTCCTTCTTCGACTATGCAGTGGTCAGCGGCAGCCAGGAGGGCCGCATGATCGAGTACGTCGACCACTTGCACGAGCATTTCGCCGAGCCGGTCCGGATCATCGGCGGGCGCTATGCCGCGCCGGTTCTTCCCGGGACGGGCGCCGAGATGCTGAGCGCGTCCCGCTCCCGCTGGGAGTTCCCCGCAGGCTCCGGCTGGCAGGAAGTGGGCAGCCGCGCTGCCGTGACAGGCGCAATCCTCGCTCCCGCCGGGGCCGCCCGATGACCGGCGCCGGCGCTGCCGTCATCGCTGCAGGAGCCACCACTGCCGAGGAGCTGAACACGGCCGTCGAGGCCGCGCAGTCGGCCTTTGAAAACGGCAGGACCGCGGATCCCACCACCCGTGCCGGCTGGCTGGAGGCCGTGGCCGGCGGGCTGGAGCAGGCCGCCGGAACGCTGGTGGAGATTGCCGCCCGCGAAACCCACCTGGGCGTTCCCCGGCTCGAGGCGGAGCTCAAGCGCACGGTCTTCCAGCTCCGGCTCTTCGCGGCCGAGATCCTGCAGGGCGAGCACTTCGACGCCACGATCGACCACGCCGACCCGCACTGGGGCATGGGTCCACGTCCGGATCTGCGGCGCTACAACGTTCCGCTCGGCGTCGTGGGCGTCTTCGGTGCATCCAACTTCCCCTTCGCGTTCAGCGTGATGGGCGGCGACAGCGCGTCGGCGCTCGCCGCCGGCTGCAGCGTGGTGCACAAGGCCCACGACGGCCACCGCGAACTTGCGGTCCGTACCGCCGAAACGGTGACCTCCGCACTGGAGGCTGCCGGGGCGCCGTCGGGCCTGTTCTCCCTGGTTTCCGGACGGCGGGCAGCGGAGGCACTCGTGGACCATCCGCTGGTGAAAGCCGTCGGCTTCACAGGTTCGACGGCGGGCGGCCGGGCGCTGCTGGACCGCGCCGCCGCGCGGCGCGAACCCATCCCGTTCTTCGGGGAGCTCGGTGGCATCAACGCCGTCTTTGTCACGCCGAACGCCTGGGCGGCCCGCCGCGAGGAGATCCTCACCGGCTATGCGGGCTCCTTCACGCTCGGCATGGGCCAGTTCTGCACCAAGCCGGGGCTGCTGTTCGTTCCGGCTGGCGGGTCTCCCGCAGGGACCGGGGCGGCCGGCCGTGTCCTGGCAGGTGCCCTTGCGGATTTCACGCCGGCGCAGTTGCTGAGCGAACGGCTGCATGGCGGCTACGCTGACGCGGTCCGCCGGCTCAGCGGCAGCCACGGAGTGGACGTGCTGCTCGAGGGGGACTTCGCGGCAGCACCGGCACCCACTGTCCTGCGCACCACGGCCGATGCGGTGCGCGCAGATCCCGGCATCTTGCGGCAGGAGATGTTCGGCCCGGCCAGCCTGGTGGTCGAATACACGGACCAGGCCGAGCTTCCGGGCCTCGCCGAACTGCTCGAGGGGCAGCTCACCACGACGCTGCAGGCGGAAGAGGACGACGACGTCGCCGGGCTCGCCGCCCGGCTCGCCGACATCAGCGGCCGGGTGTTGTGGAACGGCTGGCCCACCGGGGTCACCGTCAGTTACGCGCAGAACCACGGCGGCCCGTATCCGGCCGCTACGTCGGCCACCACCTCCGTGGGGACGGCCGCGATCCGGCGCTTCCTGCGGCCGGTGGCGTACCAGGCGTTCCCCGCCGCCCGCCTGCCGGAGCCGCTGCGGGACAGCAACCCGTGGCGAGTGCCGCAGCGCGTGGACGGAGTCTGGCGCAGGCCATCCGATGCCGGTTCCGGGGCGACGGTCGGGGGCAGGCCGTGACCGCGCCGCCGATTCCCGGGAGTTCCGTTCCTCCGGTAACCTCTGTCCTTCCGGATGACGCTGGCCAGGCGCTGCTGGTTGGCCGGATCTGGGACCCCGCCACCGGCGGTCCCCGGGTGGTGGCTCTCAGCGGGGACTCCGCCGTCGACCTGACGCGCCTGGCCGGAACCGTCTCGGAACTGCTCGAACTGCCTGATCCAGCCGCGGCAGTCCGTGCGGCGCTCCTTGACCCGGCACTGGGGGTACAGCGGTGGGCGACGGCCGACGTCGTCGCCGCCTCGCTGGCCGGTGACGCAGCACGCCCGCACCTGCTCGCACCGGTTGACCTGCAGGTCATCAAGGCCTGCGGCGTGACGTTTGTGGACAGCATGATCGAACGGGTGATCGAGGAAAGGTGCGCCGGCGACGCCGCTCGGGCGGCCGAGATGCGCGAGCTTGTCGGGAAGGCGCTCGGCGGAAGCATCGCCACGGTCCGGCCGGGGTCCCCGGAGGCGGCCGAGGCCAAGCGCGTCCTGATTGCCGAGGGGCTCTGGTCGCAGTATCTCGAGGTGGGCATCGGGCCGGACCCGGAGGTGTTCACGAAGGCGCCGGTGCTGTCCTCGGTGGGCCTGGGCGCGGGCATCGGGATTCCGCGGTTCTCCTCCTGGAACAACCCGGAGCCGGAACTGGTGCTGATCGTGACGTCCCGCGGCGAGGTGGTGGGCGCCACTCTGGGCAACGACGTCAACCTGCGCGACGTTGAGGGCCGCAGCGCCCTGCTGCTGGGCAAGGCCAAGGACAACAACGCGTCCAGTGCCCTCGGACCACTGATCAGGCTCTTCGACGGCAGCTTCACGGTGGACACCCTCCGTGAGGAGGAGATCCTGCTGCGTGTCGAAGGCCTGGACGGCTACCTGCTGGAGGGGCGGAACACGCTGGCGAGGATCAGCAGGCCCTTCGAGGAGCTCGTGGCGGCCACCCGCGGCAGGCACCACCAGTATCCGGACGGCTTCGCACTGTTCACCGGCACGCTTTTCGCACCGACCCAGGACCGCGACGAGCCGGGGCAGGGGTTCACGCACAAGCACGGGGATGTTGTGACCATCCGGAGCCGCCACCTCGGTGCCCTCATCAACCGGGTGGGCACGGCAGAGGAGCTCCCGGAGTGGACCTTCGGCCTGCGGCAGCTGTTCGGCTACCTCGCGGAGCAGCGGCAGGCGGAGCTAGCTCAGATGCAGGAGTAGTCGTAGTCGTAGCCGCCGGAGACGTACTGGGTGAGTGAGACACTGCCGCCGCCGGTCAGAGCGGCATTGGAGCAGTTGCGGGTGGCCGCGGCCAGGGTCCGTGCCCCGGCCAGCCAGCTGGGAAGCGTGAACAGCGGGCTGGCTGCGGGCACGGTGCCGGCGATCTGGGACCACTGCGTGGCGGTGGAGTAGATGCCGGTCTTCGCGTTGATGCTGCTGAAGAAGGCGACCATGCCCTCCAGGTCTGCCCGGTTGGCCACCTTGTCGCCGGACCAGGAGTTTCCGGTTTCCACGTCCAGCCACCAGGTGTAGGCGGAAGGGTTGCTGATGCCGCGGATGTACGCATCGTCGTAGGCCTTGGCCCAGCCGTACATGTAGGAGCAGGCCGGACCGACGTCGTTCGCCTTACAGTCGCCGTAGGGGTTGAAGACCTTGGTGCCGGCATACGTGTTGCTGGTGGGCCACCAGCTGCCGGCAAGACCGGGGTTGGCGGTGTTGACGTACAGCTGCACCTTGGGCTGGGCCGTGGTGCCCGACGAGGACGCCGCCCATGTCAGCTGGGTGGCCAGGCACGGGTTCGTCGTGTTCGCGAGGCCGTTGTTGACGCCCACGATCCCGAAAGCCGGACCTTTCGGCAGCGCCCTGCCGCACTGGGGCCAGGAAACATCATTGCCGACTCCCGCGGCGGCGGCCTCGGCCGGGACGGCCTGAAGCATCAGCACAATGGTGACGGCCAGCGCCGGAAGCCACCGGACCCTGGACAGAACTGATCGAGTAGCGGACATCATCGGCCTTCCTCGGGGCGGTCAACAAAGAAGGAACCAGCATCCGTTCGAATCCCTGCCCGGTCAAGGGGTTGTCCAGCTGACGGGCAGCTCCTTGACCCCGTAAACGATGGTGCTGTCCATCCGTTCCAGGTGGGCTCCCGGCGAGAGGGCCAGTCCGGGGAACCGGTCCAGAACGGCCTGCAGCGCGATCCTGGCTTCGAGCCTGGCCAGCGGGGCACCGAGGCAGAAGTGGATGCCGTGACCGAAGGCGAGGTGCCGGTTTGGCGTCCGGCCGATGTCGAATTGTCCAGGATCGCGGAATTGGCGCTCATCCCGGTTGGCCGAACCGATCCAGGCCACCAGCGGGGCGCCGGCCGGGATCCGGACGTCGCCCACTGCGGTGTCAGCAGCTGTCACGCGGTACATCGACTGGACGGGGGAGCGGTAGCGCAGCACCTCTTCGATGGCCTGGGGGAGCAGGGCCGGCTCGGCGCGGAGCCGCTCCATCGTTCCCGGCGCTTCGGTGAAACTGAGGACGGCGTTGCCGATCAGGTTGGTGGTGGTTTCATTTCCTGCCACGAGGAGCAGGCTGCAGAAGCCCAGGAGCTCGGCCACGCTCAGCCTCTGGCCTTCGATCTCGGCCATCAGCAGGTTGCTGATCAGATCGTTTCCGGGCTGGCGCCGGCGGTGTTCGATGAGGGCCAGGAAGTACTCGGTCATCTCCCGGTTGGTGGAGCTGTGGTCGGCGGTCCGGGGGCCTGCCTGCGTCTGGCTCACGATCACATCGGACCAGTGCTTGAACCGGTCGCGGTCCGCGGCAGGGACTCCCATGAGCTCCGCGATCACGATCACCGGCAGCGGGTAGGCCAGCTCGTCGATGAGGTCGGCCGATCCTTTGGAGGCAATCCCGTCCAGCAGCTCGTCCGTCAGCGCCGAGATACGGGGCGCAAGGGCCTCCACTGCCTTTGGCGTAAAGGCCTGCGTCACCAGGGAGCGCAATTGCCGGTGCCGCGGCGGATCGGCGGTGATCAGGCTTGCCGCGAACAGCTGGCCGGTCTCGGACGGATCGTCTCCTCCCATCTTCGAAGAGAACGTCCCGTGTTCAGAAAGTACCCGCTGGACGTCGTCGTACCGGAAGACATGCCAGCTTCCGGATTGCTCGTCGTGGAACACCGGAGCGGATTCCCGCATCCTGTCGTAATGCGGGAACGGGTCCAGCGAAGCCCCGTCGCTGCGCACGAAGTCCATGGCCGGCCTCTCTGCTCGGCCCGGCGCCCTTCCGGCATTAACCGGGGGCGTCCAGGCGGTGGGGCCAACAGGCCCGTAGGAGCCGAGTTTATTCCGGGAAGGCGCCCGCCGTCAGTAGCGTGGCAGGACTCAGCCAAACATCCAGGCCGCGCCCAGAAGCAGCGGGACTGCCAGGGCCGATGTAATGACCGCCGTGGATTGCGCCAGGTTCTGGCCCACGCCGTACCGGACGGCATAGAGGACCACGTTCTGGCCGGTGGGAAGTATGGCGCAGGCCGTGACAACGAAGGTGCTGAAGGTATCGAGGCGGAACACAAACACGGCAAGCAGCCAGGCGAGTGCCGGCTGGACGGCCGATTTAAGGATGACGGCGAACAGGGTGGGGACGCGGTCCGCCGTGCTTTGGCGGGGTGACAGGCCGTGCAGCGACATGCCGAAGATGATCAGCATCAGCGGAACCGTCAGCTGGGCGACCAGCTTCAGGGGATCCAGCACCAGGGCCGGAAGTTCAATTCCGGCCGCGCTGACGATGACGCCGAGAACTGCCGCCACCGTGACGGGGTTGCGCAGGGGAGTGGACAGAATGCTCCACACAGAGGCCCTTTTCCCCTCAGGATCGGTCAGGTCCAGGATGGTCAGCGCCACCGGGGTCACGAGCGCCAGCTGGAACAGCATGATGGGGGTGACGAACGTGGCGCTGCCGAGAATGTACAGGGACAGCGGAACGCCGAGGTTGGTGGAATTGACGATTCCCGTGGCCAGCGCGCCGATGGTGGTGCGCCGGACGCCCCACCGGCCGATGGCCCCGCTCAACGCGAACAGCGCCATGACGCACAGCGCCGTGACGACGGAGATGAGGCCAGTCTGGCTGAGGACTTCGGAAATATGCCGGGACGCGATGGTGGAGAACATCAGGCTTGGCAGCCCGACCATGAACGTCAGGGTGGACAGCACCTTCGTCCCGTGCGGTCCAAGCGCGTTTGTCCTGGCCAAAATGTAGCCGACGAGCAGGACCATGCCCACCACAAAGAATCCCTTTAAGACTCCATCCAAGGCGCTGTCCTCAATCGTCTGTTTCCCGCCCTTGCGACGCTGGACGGTCGGGGCTTATCTAAGACTACAGTGTTATTTAGTGCCTGGATCGTGTTCGGAAAGGCTTCGCGGCCCGGGGCCGCGGGTCAGTCTTCGGTGCTCCGCAGTCCCTGAAGGGCGCTCCAGTAGAGGCGGCTGCACCGCTGCACGAGTTGCTCGTCAGGCATGCTTGCCACCGCGCGGAAGTCCATGATCTCCCTGGAATTGAACAAGGCGTTGAACAGGGAAAGCGCGTAGGGAAGCTGGTCCGGGTCAACGCCGGCTTCATCGAGCAGCTGCCGGACAGGTGGCGCCCAGACCCGTTCCAGGGCGCGGGCGTGGGGTTCGCCCGCCTGCAGCCTTGTCAGGAACCCTTCGCGGGAGCGGACAAGAACCATGGCCGGACCGTATTCGGCCACCACCTTGAGCCATTGCGCCATGGTGTCGTTGAAGAGTGCCATGCCATTGCTTTTCAGGCCCTTCGTTGACTCGTAAAGCTCGTCGATGACGCTCAGCATGAACTTGCGGTGAAGCTCATCGAGCGTAGGAAAGTACCGGTAGGCCGTGGCCAGGGAGAGGCCCGCGCGTTCAGCCACGGCCGGCATGGTCGCCGAGCCCGGATCTTCACGGAGAAGTTCGCCGACAGCCACCACGAGTTCCTGCTGGTTGCGGATCGAATCCTGCCGAAGGCGACGCTGCCGCGGTGCGGCTGCTGGCTTCATTCGTCCTGCCCCTCCATGGGTTTGATGGCCGTACGTCGGTCAGTGCACTGTCTAGACGATAATCCAGCGTCCGCGCACACAGAAAAGACGGGCTCCCCATGGGGAACCCGTCCTTTCGGTAACCTTGGCGCCGCTAAAGCCCGAGGCCTCCGAGCTTGTCGCCCAAACCGCCCGGCAGCTTGCCCAGCAGGTCCGCCGGGTTGATCCCGAACTGGGAGAGCAGCCCGGCGTGCTGGTCGGTGTCCACCTGGTCCGGCAGCTGCGTCTCGGCCTGTGCGGCCTTGTCGTTGTCGCCTTGGGACCTGAGGAATTCGAGGATCTGGGCCTTGTCGATTTGCATGGTGGTACTTCCTTTGCGATGGCCGGAACTGCTAAGGGTGCTTATTACTTTTCCGGAAAACGGCTCACCGAACAAGTGCTGCCAGAAACCCGCGACAGAAGAAGGGGATCAGGCCTTGCCGCTCCCGACGACGGACGCCAGCGACGTCAGGCCCTTCTCGAAGTCGCCGCCCACCATCTTGTCCATGTTCATGAACAGTGCAAAGACCTTGCCGATGCCCTTGTGCTCGCCGGTCATGGTCCACGTGACGCGCGTGCCGCCGCCCTCCGGAACGAACGTGAAGGTAGTGGGGTTCACAGCGGCGAACGGCTTGGTGAACTCCAGCCGGATCCGAATGACATCAGGTTCCTGCGACTCGACGATCTCCATGTTGCCGGCGCCGGCTTTGCGGTTGCCGCTCCATGCGTACCTGGCGCCGACGCCGAATTCAGTGCCGGAGTAGGTCCGCTGCATGTCCGGGTCCACGGTCTCCCATGGCGACCATTTGGGCCACTCGCGGAAGCTGTTGACCAGCGGAAACACGTCCTTGGCGGGGGCAGGAATGACTGTGCTGCGCGTGACTGAGTAGGTTGACATGGCCCCATCCTATGGCCGGCCTCAGTGAGCCAGACAGAGCCTGATCAGGCGTTTTGTCCCGCCCGCCGCACGCCCGCCGGAACTCCGGCGGCGGTTTCGGCGCGGTCGAGCGCTTGGCCGAGGCGAGCCACGGCATGCGGATACCCGGGGTCCCATGCGGTCTTCAGCGTCTCGGCCTCCCGCAGGGCCTTCACAAAATCAGCGGTTTCAGGCCGCCGGACGTCCGCCAGGTCCGGGTAGCTGATGGCCAGCGCGGGGTCGAGTTCGTAGCGCGCCCAGCGTCCGACGATCTCTTCATGCACGACGGCGGCCGCACGGCACAGCGGGCCGTCCACCCGCCTGCGGCGCCGGGTTTCATACCAGGACAGCACTGCAGGGCTGCCGCGGTAGGCGGCAATGCCGCTCACCCCTGCTACGGCGGCCAGGGCCAGGCCCGCCGGCGGCGAGGCAACCGCGGGGATGAGCAGTGCCGGGGCAATCACCACCGCGCCGCCGAAAAGGTCCCAGAACAGCAGGTCGGAACTGTCGCCGTCGGACGTCCTTAAGTGGTGGCGCACGATGAAAACCGTGCAGGCGACTGCGACCGCCAGCACTGCGCTCCAGAGGACCAGTTGCAGCAGCCCCAAGGGGGCGGCTTCGGAAACTGCGGGCACCACTGCACCTCCCAAGGACGGGCGCGCCCGGCAAATCGGGCCGCACTTAAATTGCAGCCCCTGCGCAAGCCCGGGTCAATGGGTACCGGCCGGGCGGTTTGCAGCGGCGGCCGTGCGGCGTAGCGTAGGCGCCATGCGACTCAAAATGTGCAGCATCCACGTCCAGGACCCTGCCGCGGCGCACTCCTTCTACACGGAGACCCTCGGCTTCGACACGCTCATGGCCATGCCCGAGCACAACCTCTTTATCGTTAAGGACCCCGGAGCGGGCGGCACCGTGGGACTGCTGCTGGAGCCCAGCGACAACCCCATCGCCTCCACCTACAGCAAGGGACTGTACGACGCCGGGATCCCCGCCATCGTCTTTGGCACACCGGACGTCAAGGCGGAGTATGAGCGCCTGTCCGCCGCCGGCGTCCAGTTCCGGGGCGAGCCCGCCGAGGATCCGTCGGGGATCTCCGCGGTGTTCGACGACGGCTGCGGCAACTATATTCAGCTGCACCAGGACTAGTACTGCATGGACGCCGCTGACGCCCTCAACGAGATTGCCTTCTGGCTCGAGCGCTCCGCCGCGCCGACATTCAAGGTCCAGGCATTCCGGAAGGCGGCCGGCGTCATCAGCGCACTGACACCGCACGAGGTGGCGGAGCGCGCCCGAGACGGCAGGCTCAAGCGGACGAAGGGGATCGGGGACACCACCTTCAACGTCATCCGGCAGGCTGTGGACGGCGACGTGCCCGATTATCTGGAGAAGCTGCGCCAGGGCGGCGCCAAGCCGCTGGCGGCGGGGGGAGACGGGCTGCGCCCGCTGCTCCGCGGCGACCTGCACAGCCACAGTGACTGGTCCGACGGCGGTTCCCCGCCGGTGCTGATGGCCGACGCCGCCCGGCACCTGGGCCGGGAATACCTGGCCCTGACGGACCACTCACCAAACCTCAAGATCGCCAACGGGCTGACTGCCGAGCGGCTCAGCGAGCAGCTGGACGTGGTGGCCGGGCTGAACAGTGACGCCGACGGGAGCTTCCGGCTGCTGTCCGGCATCGAGGTGGACATCCTGGAAAACGGCGAGCTGGACCAGACGCCGGAGATGCTGGACCGGCTTGACGTGGTGGTGGCCAGCGTCCACTCCAAGCTCCGCTCGGACCGGCGCACCATGACGGAGCGGATGCTCGGCGGCATCCGGGATCCTCACACCAATGTCCTGGGCCACTGCACCGGCCGCCTGCTGCAGGGGTCACGCGGGACCCGTCCCGAGTCCGAATTCGATGCCGAGCGGGTCTTTGCGGCGTGCGCGGAAGCCAATGTCGCCGTCGAAATCAACTCTCGGCCCGAACGGCAGGACCCGCCAGACAACCTGATGCAGCTGGCACTCGAGGCCGGCTGCCTGTTCAGCATCGACAGCGACGCCCACGCCCCGGGCCAGCTCGACTTCCTGCAGTACGGCGCCGAGCGGGCCGAACGCAACGGTGTCCCGGCCGAGCGGATCATCACCACGTGGCCGCTGGACCGGCTCCGGGAATGGCTGAACAGCAGGACCTAGCTGGCGCGGAACGCTGCTCAAGAATTCAGTAAGCATAATGACTATGCATGGACGGAGTGGTACACCTTAATTGTTCCGTCGCGGAACCCGGGCGGATCCGTCTCTCCTTGCGAGGTGCACCATGACCGCTATGAATCCGGCGAACCACCTGGACGAACTGGGCCAACGGACCCTTAGAAAGGTGCGCGGCCGCCTCATGCCGCTCATTGTGCTGCTTTACTTCGTGGCATACCTGGACCGGAACAACGTCGGCTTCGCCAAGCTGACCATGAGTGAGGACATCGGCCTCAGTGCCGCGGCCTACGGACTCGGCGCGGGCATGTTCTTCATCGGGTATGCCCTTCTGGAAATCCCCAGCAACGCCGGCATGTACCGGTTCGGCGCCCGCAAGTGGATCGCCCGCATCCTGATCTCGTGGGGCATCTTCGCCACGGCCATGGCGCTGGTGAACGGGGAGACCACCTTCTACGTCATCCGATTCCTGCTCGGCGCGGCGGAGGCTGGCTTCTTCCCAGCGATCCTCTTCTACCTGACCCTGTGGTTCCCCGCCCCGCAGCGGGTGCTGGTGCTGGGCATCTTCATCCTCGCCCAGCCCGTCTCCAACGCGCTCGGTGCCCCGGTGTCCGGCCTCCTGCTCCAGATGGAAGGCATCGCCGGCCTGCACGGGTGGCAGTGGCTGTACATCATCGAAGGTGTCCCGGCCATCCTCCTCGGCCTGCTCACGCCGGTCCTCATGACGGACCGGCCAAGCCACGCGCACTGGCTCGCCGCGGACGAACGGGAATGGCTCACCCGGACCATGGACGAGGAACTCGCCCACAAGCAAAAGGGCCAGCCGCACCACTTCCTCGCCGGCCTGAAGGATTCCCGGACCGTCGCCTACTCGGCGCTGTATTTCGGCCTGGTCTGCGGCATCTACGGCCTGGGCCTGTGGATGCCCACCATCGTCGCCGCCCTCGGCAAGTTCAACACCACCGAGGTGGGCTTCATCGTCGCCATCCCGTACACGATCGCCGCGGTGTTCGTTTACTTCTGGGGCAGGCGGTCCGACCGTACCGGCAACCGCGTGCTGCACGCCAGCATCAGCATGGTGATGGCCGCCGTCGGCCTGGTGGCCGCCGGCAGCCTGGTGCAGGTCAACGCGATCCTGGCCCTGATCGCCCTGACCCTCGCGGCCATGGGCATCTACTCCGCCATCGCCCCGTTCCTGGCAATGCCGTCCACCGCGCTGGTGGGAGCCGCCGCCGCGGCCGGCCTCGCGATGGTCAATTCGCTCGGCAACCTCGGCGGCTTCGTGGCGCCGTACATCGTGGGCCTGCTCAATGACGCCACCGGCGACAACCGGTCCGGCCTGATGTTCCTGTCTGCCTGCCTCGCGGTCACCGCCGTCGCCACCTACCTGTACGCCCGCAAGCGTCCCGAGGGGCACGTGAAGCCGGGCACACACGCGGCTGTGGGCGAAGAAGCGGTGGCGGCCGACGAGTTCGACGACACCAAACACTAGACGACACCGACTACTACTGGACGACATCAGGCAAGGGGATCACCGACATGGCGCACCACGACACGTTCCCGGCTGAACGCACCGCGGTGCTGACCGGGGCCGCTTCCGCACGGGGCATTGGCCGGGCGACGGCGGAAATGCTCGCCAGCGAGGGCTGGTCCGTGGCCATCCTGGATATCGACGGCGACGCGGCACGGCGCGCAGCGGAGGACATCTCCTCCGTGTACGGCGTCCTGGCCAGGGGCGTGGGAGCCGACGTCTCCGACCAGGCCACCGTGAACGCCGCCATCGACGAGGTGGAGGCCAACATGCCGCCCATCGTGGGGCTGGCGAACCTCGCCGGCATCAGCTCGCCCACCGAGTTCATGGACGAGACGCTCGAGGCCTGGGAGCGGGTATTCCGGATCAACATGACCGGCACGTTCCTGGTCACCCAGCGCGTGCTCCGCGGCATGATCGAGCGCAGGCTCGGCCGGGTGGTCAGCGTCTCCTCCATCTCCGCGCAGCGCGGCGGCGGCACTTACTCCAAGGTGGCGTACAGCGCCTCCAAGGCAGCCATCATCGGCTTCACCCGGGCGCTCGCGCGCGAAATGGGCCAGCACAACATCACCGTCAACTGCATCGCCCCCGGCCCCGTGGACACGGACATCATGGGCGGCACCCTGACCGACGAACGCAAGGCGGACATGTCCAGGGACATCCTTGTGGGCCGGGTGGGCACGGTCCGCGACATCGCCGCCCTCATGGTGTTCCTGATGGGGGAGGACGCGGGCTACATCACCGCCGCGACGTACGACATCAACGGCGGCCTGCAGATTTCCTGACTGGCTGCCTGGCTTGCCGCGGGCGCTGTTCAGGCTGCCGCGGGGCTGGGCGACATCTCCGCCGCCTGGCGCAGCGCCTCGATCATGCTGCGGACGTCCACGATGCCCTTGCCCGCGATGTCGAAGGCCGTGCCGTGGTCCACGGAGGTGCGGATGACGGGCAGGCCAACGGTGATGTTGACGCCGGCTTCGATGCCGAGGACCTTGACCGGCCCGTGGCCCTGGTCGTGGTACATCGCCACGATGAGGTCGTAATCCCCGCGGCCGGCCAGGAAGAACGCCGTGTCTGCCGGGAGCGGACCGACAGCGTCGATGCCGTCCGCCTGCAGCTTTTCAATGGCGGGCGTGATCTTCTCCGCTTCCTCACCGTAACCGAAGAGGCCGTTTTCGCCGGCGTGCGGGTTGATGGCGCACACTCCGATCTTCGGGTTGGCGATGCCGGCGCGCTGCATGGCGCTGTGGCCGCGGCGCACGGTCCGCTCCACCAGGCCGGGCTCGATTTTGTTGATGGCGTCGATGAGGCCGATGTGCGTGGTGACGTGGATGACCTTCACCTTGGGCGTGGACAGCATCATGGACACTTCCTCGACGCCCATGAAGTGCGCCAGCAATTCGGTGTGGCCGGGGTAGATGTGCCCGGCCTTGTGCAGCGCGGCCTTGTTCAGGGGCGCCGTGCAGATGCCCTGGACCTGGCCGCCCATGCCCAGCTCGCAGGCGATCCGGATGTAGTGGTAGGCGGCGTTGCCGGCCTCGGCGGACTCCTGGCCCCACGGCAGGTCGGCAGAAAGCAGCTTCGGGTCGATCACGTTGATCCGGCCGGCCTCGAAGACTGCCTCACCCACCGTCTCCACCTCGACGATGTTGGCTTCGACGCCCAGCGCCTTGGCGCCCAGCTGCAGCCGGTGGACGTCGCCGACGACCACGGGGCGGCAGTCGCGGTAGGCGTTCCCGTCGAGAAGGGCACCCACGGTCACCTCGGGGCCCACGCCGGCGCCGTCGCCCATGGTCACGGCGATGAAAGGCCGGGTGTCCTGCTGTTCGGTTGCGTTCACTGCTGATGTCATTGGAGCTCCAGGTGTGAGGGAGGGGTGGGAGGTGCTGTTGGAAGACCGGAGGTCTTTGATGGCGGAGTAGAGCTGGACGAGGGCGTTATCGTCGCCGAAGCTGCCGGGCTTGGTGCCCACCAGCCGCCCGTCGTCGGAAAGGCTGACCACGGCGCCGTGCTGTACGGACGCCAGCGGGGTCAGCGAGCGGACGCCGAGGGCGTCGAGTACCTCGCGGGCCGTTTCCCCGCCGGTGAGGATCAGGTCTGCAGCTGTCGCAGGACCAGCCGCCGCGCTGGCAGCCAGCCGCGCCAGGTTCTGTACGATCCTGCCGGACTCGTCGGGATTGACGACGCCGGCGGTGACAGTCAGGGCTGCCGGCTCGCCCGCCGCCAGGAGCTGCCGGGCTTCCGCGAGCCTCGGGCCGGAATCCTCCGGCCGCTGCAGTTCGCCGGAAGCGAGCCGCAGGGTGGTGAAGCCGCCGGCCTCCAGATTCCGCAGCTGCGCCGCCGCCTTCTCCGAGGCGGAGCCGACGGCGGCCAGCACCGTCCGGGGTCCGCCCGCCGTCGTCAGGCCGGGCGACACCTGCTGTTGCGCGTTTCGCGCAGAGCTGCTGCCCAGCTTCGCCGCCAGCAGCAGGGCCATTCCGCCGGTTCCGGCCAACACGATGCGCCGCCCGCCGGCCCTGAACTCCAGGTCCAGCAGCGCATCCGCGACGGCCTCCAAGTCGGCCGGAGTCTCGCCGTCGACAATCACGGTGGCGGGAGCGGCACTGGAGACAGACAGTGCCTCGCCAAGGACGGCGGCGAGGCCGCCCGACCGCACCGCGGACAGCCCCGCAAGCTGAACTGCAGAGCCAGGACCCAGCAGCTCCGCGATCTCCGCGGGCGGGGCGGCTGCCTCTGCCCGCCACAGTTCAGTGCGGTCCAGCCGGACGCCGTCGGCAAAGGGCCGGCCGCCCACGACTGTCCGGTTCAGCTGGGGGAGGGCTCCGGCCACCACAATGTGATGGCCCAGGGCCGAAAGTGCCGCGAGCTCTGGGCCAACATTGCCCCGCCACAGCGAGTCGATCTTCTTGAACAGGACACCTGCGCCGTCTGCGGCGGGGCTGCCGAAAACGGCCGCCGCAGCCGCGGCTGCCGACTCCGGGGACACTGCGCGTGAGTGGGTGTCGACAACCACAACGTCCGGACGGCCGCCGGCGTCTGCGGCTGTGGCTGCGCCTTCGGCAGTCGTGTCTGCCGCCGGAGCGGACAGGAGGAGCCGTGTGTCCAGCCCTTGGGCTGCAAAGCATTGCCCCACTTCTGCTGCGCCGGAAAAGTCATCGGCCTGGATGAGGACTACAGTCACGTCGTCCTCCCTTCTTCTATGGATCGGTAGCACCATGATGGCATGTCTGCGCGAATTGCGCTAGAGCGGTTGCGCATTCCGCGCAGAGGTGGCAGGGTGATGCATGTAACACGGCGCAGGCCATCCGGCCGCCAGCCGTCCCATTCAACCGAGAGGTCAACGATGACCGTTCTTCCTCAAGGAAGTGAGATCTCACGGCGCCGCCTCCTGCAGTTTGGCGCGGCCGCCGGATTTCTCCTGGGCACAGGCTCCATGGCCGGGTGTGCCGGCCCCACGGGCCTGCCGGGACCCAGCACCCTGACGCTGGCCCTCAACAGGTCCCTCGTCAGCCTGGACAACAAGCTCAACCAGTTCGACGCCGCCGTCACCGTGCAGCGTGCCGTGCGGCAGGGACTGACCGCAATCGGCCCCGAAACCAAGCCGATCCTGGTCCTGGCGGACCGCTTTGAGATGACCTCGCCCACCGTGTGGACGGTGCGTCTGCGCGACGGCGTCCGGTATTCGGACGGCACCCCGGTGGCCATCGAGGACATCGCCACGGCGCTGAAGATGTACCAGCAGGTGCAGGGCTCCTTCGTCGCCGGGTTCTTCCCGGAATTCCCCACAGTGGTACCGGTGGATGACAGGACGTTCCGGATGGAGTCCAAGAACCCCATCCCCATCCTCGATTCCCTGATGAGCATGATCCTGATCAGCCCGGCAGCCAAGAACAAACCGGAGGAGCTGCAGGAAGGCGTGGGCACCGGCCCGTACGTGGTGACCAAGTTCAACCGCGGCGCCGGCACCTACAGCCTCAGGCGCAACGAGAACTACTGGGGTCCCGCCCCCAAGGTGGACAACGTCGAGGTCCGGTTCCTGCCGGAGGAATCCAGCCGCGTCATCGCGCTGCGCAGCGGCGAGGTGGACGTCATCGACTCCATCACGCCTGACTCGCGCGAACAGCTGGCCGGACTTCCCGGCGTCGTCCTGGCCGAGGCGTCCAGCCTCCGGCTGAACCAGATCTTTTACAACTTCCGCAAGCCGTCCAGCCACCCGCTCTCCGACGTCCGCGTCCGCCAGGCCCTCAGCTGGGCGGTCGACGGCGAGGCGCTGGTCAAGGACGTCCTGGTCGACTCTGTCAGCGAGGCTGAAGGCGTGGTCCCGTCCAGCCTCACCGGCTTCGCCAAGACCGGCAACTACACCTACGACCCCGAGAAGGCAAAGGCCACGCTGAAGAGCCTCGGCGTCACGGACCTCAACCTGAAGATCATCTGGGAAACCGGCGAGTTTGCCTCCGACACCTCCGTGATGGAGGCGCTGGTGGAGATGTTCGGCAACATCGGCGTGAAGACCCAGCTGCAGCAGTTCGAGCCCGGCGGCAACATCCTGGCCTGGCGCCAGGGCAAGCAGGGCGATTGGGATCTGCTGGGCAACGGCTTCAGCAGCCCCACCGGACTGGCCATCACCATGATGCAGGGCATGTACGCCGGAACCGCCGAGAAGGAAAAGACCCGCGACACCTACCAGGGCTACGTGGTTCCGGACGTGCAGGCAAAGATCCAGGCCGCGTCCTCCGAAGTGGATCCGGTACGCCGGGAGCAGCTGCTCGCCACCGCGCAGAAGGCCATCTGGGACACCTGGCCGTGCGCCTGGGCATTCGTTCCCAAGTCGGTGCTGGCCCACCAGAAGCGCGTGTCGGGCCTGGCCCTGGCGCCCACGAACTCCTACCCCCTTGTTGACGTCCGGCTGGAGGCCTGAGTCATGACCAACTACATCCTCAAGCGGCTGGGCCAAGGCCTGCTGACCGTGTTCCTGACGGTCTCCACGGTCTTCATCCTGATCCGCCTCGCTCCGGGTGATCCGGCCGTGTCCTACGCCGGACCGCTGGCCACCACCGAGCAGCTGGCCAGGGTCCGCGAACAATTCGGCCTGGACCGTCCCGTGCTGGAGCAGTACTGGATCTTCCTGCAGCAGCTGTTCACCGGGAACCTCGGCACGTCCTACTCGTTCCAGGCGCCGGCCATGCAGGTGGTGTCCGAGCGGATGCCCTACACGCTCACCCTCGCCACCGCGGCCATCCTCCTCACCGCCGTGGTCGCCATCCCGCTGGGGGTGTGGATGGCCCGCCGCCCGGACACCAACCGGGAACTCGGCGTCAACGTCCTCACCATCGCCGGGCAGTCCATGCCGGACTTCTGGACCGGCATCATGCTCCTGACCGGTTTCGCCGTCCTGATCCCGCTGTTCCCGGCCTCGGGCTTCGCCACCTGGGGCGGACTGGTCCTCCCCACGGTCACCATCGCCATCCTGCAGATCGCGCTGATCTCACGGATGGTGCGGCGTGAGATGACCGCCAACTTCGCGGCCCCTTACCTGACCGTCGCGCGGTCCAGGGGAGTGGGCGGTCCGGCGCTGACCTGGCGCTATGCCATGGGCAACTCCGCCATTCCGGTCTTCACCGCCCTGGGCACGCGCTTCGCGGCCATGCTGAACGGCGTGGTGGTGGTGGAAGTCGTGTTCGCCTGGCCCGGCGTCGGCTCCCTCATTGTCCGGGCCCTCGAAACCCGCGACTATCCCCTCATCCAGGCGACCGTCCTGCTGACGTCCCTGCTGGCCGTAGCCGTCCAGCTCGTCATCGACCTCGCTTACCCGCTTCTCGATCCCCGTGTTCGTCTTGGAAAGGCGGCAGCAGCATGAGCATCAGCGACACCGCAACGCCGGCGGCTTCGGCCGCGCAACCATCCCGCGCGCCGTCCCCGAGCGCCGTCACCAAGGCACTCGTCGCGAAGGCGGGGGCCACCCGGCGCCGCAACGCCGCCAAGTGGAAACTGCGCATCGGCGCCGTCTGCACGCTGGTCGTCATCATTCCCATCCTGCTGGCCCAGGTGCTTCCGCTGCCGGACGCCAACCACCAGGACCTCTCCGCCCGGCGGCTCGCTCCGCTCATGGACGGCCATCTGTTCGGCACCGACCAGTTGGGCCGCGACCTGCTCTCCCGCGTCCTGCACGGCGGCCAGGTCTCCCTGACCATCGGCATCCTGGCCGTGGTGGTCTCCGGCGCCATCGGCATCATCCTTGGTGCCGCCGCCGGCTACTTCGGCGGCTGGGTGGATACGGTGGTTTCCCGCGTCCTCGAAGCCCAGATGTCCCTGCCGCTCCTCATGATGCTGCTCCTGGTGGTGGCGCTGTTCGGCCCCTCGATCCCGGTCATCACCTTCGTGATCGCCATAGCCCAATGGCCCGAAGTGGCCCGGCTGACGCGGTCCATGGTGCTCGTGGAACGCGAAAAGCCCTACGTCTCGGCGGCCCGGATCCTGGGCCTGCACCGCATCCAGATCCTCATCCAGCACATCATCCCGAACGTCATCAAGCAGGCCACCCTTGTTGTGCTGCTGCTCCTGGCCCAGGCTGTCCTCCTGGAAAGCGCCTTGAGCTTCCTCGGCGCCGGCCCCCAGCGTCCGTTCGCCACCTGGGGACGCATCATTTCGGACGGCCAGGACTACATCACCACCTCCTGGTGGATGGTCACCCTGCCCGGTCTGGTAATCGTGCTGATGGTGGTGGGCGTGAACCTGCTGGGCGACGGCCTCCGCGACCGTCCCCGCCGCAAGAAGAAGGGTGCCTGACATGAACGCACAACCCGCCGCCACGCAGGACTACAAGGAGCCGGCCCTGCTCGAGGTCCGCGACTTCCAGGTGGAGCTGATCACCGACGCCGGCATCATCCGGGCCGTGGATTCCGTGAACTTCAGCATCCACCGCGGTGAGACAGTCACCATCATCGGTGAGTCCGGTTCGGGCAAATCGACGACGGCGATGGGCATCCTGCGCCTGCTCCCGGACGATCTGGCGGTGCTTTCCGGCACCGTGCTCATCGACGGCGTGGACGTGGTAGCCGAGCCCAAGGCCATCGACAAGGTCCGCGGCCGCACCCTCGCGCTCATCCCGCAGGACCCGATGACCGCACTGAGCCCCGTGCATTCCATCGGCAGCCAGCTCTCCGAGGCCATCCGGATCGCCGGTGCCGCCTCCAAGGACAAGGACGCCGTCCGGGCCCGCGCCATCCGGCTGCTGGAACAGGTGCACATTCCCACCCCGGAAGTGCAGCTGAAGAAGTACCCGCACCAGCTCTCCGGCGGCATGCTCCAGCGCGTGCTGATCGCGATCGCCCTGGCCAGCGAACCCCAGCTCCTGGTGGCCGACGAACCCACCTCGGCGCTGGACGTCACGGTCCAGGCCGGCATCCTCGACCTTCTGCTGGAACTGCAGGAGCAGCGCGGCATCGGCATCCTGATGATCACGCACGACCTCGGCGTGGCCCGGCTCATCTCGGACCGCATCCATGTGATGAAGGACGGCTCCTTCGTGGAGTCCGGCGATGTCCAGCAGGTCGTGGAGCATCCGGCCACCGAGTACACGCGCAACCTGCTGGCCGCCGTGCCGGTCCTGGGGCCGTGGGACGAAACCCCTGCCGGCAACACGCAACCCGACGCAGCGGCAGCGGCCGCCCTGACCAACACCGGAGCCAGCCATGACTAAGCCGTTTCTCTCCGTCGAGAACCTCGTGGTGGACTACCACGTGCCGGGCGGAACGTTCCGCGCCGTGGATGACGTCTCCTTCTCGGTGGACAAAGGCAAGACGATCGCCGTCGTCGGTGAATCCGGCTGCGGAAAGTCGACCATTGCCAAGGCGCTGATGCGGCTGGTGACGCCGGCCAGCGGCCGGATCGAACTGGACGGAACGGACATCGCAGCCATGAGCGAAGCCAAGCTGCGGCCGCTCCGGTCGAAGTTCCAGATGGTGTTCCAGGATCCGTACGGCTCCCTGGACCCGCACCTCACCGCGCAGGAGATCGTGGCCGAACCGCTGAAGCTGCAGGGCGTCCGGTCCAAGGCCGAACGGCACAAGGAAGCCGCGAAGCTGATCGACCAGGTGGGCTTGCCGGCCAAGTCCCTGGACCGCCACCCGGCGGAGTTCTCCGGCGGCCAGCGGCAGCGCATTGGCATTGCCAGGGCGCTCGCCTCCAAGCCGGAACTGCTGGTCTGCGACGAAGCCACGAGCGCGCTGGATGTGTCCGTCCAGGCCCAGGTGCTGCGGCTGCTGAAGTCCATCCAGGACGAAACCGGCATCACCTACGTGTTCATCTCGCACAACCTTGGCGTGGTGCAGGAGATCAGCGATAGCGTCATGGTCATGCAGCGGGGCAAGCTCGTGGAGCACGGAACGACGGCGCAGGTGCTGACCGCGCCCAGGGAGGACTACACCCGCAAGCTCCGCCGGGCCGCCCTGGACCCGTCCACCATGCGTGGCCTCAAGCCCCGTCACGTGGTCCGGTCGCTGGCGCTGAAAGGCGCCTGAACCGGCTGCCCGAACCCTCTGGAACCTGAACCCCTGACCACGACCGATACTGCAACCCACGGAGAATCAACGCATGAGCAAGCAGCCAGAAGGAACCCCGGTGGAAGGACTGAAGCTTCCCATCTCACGGCTGGTCCTGGGCACCATGACGTTCGGCGACACCGCCGATGAAGCCACCGCCGGACGCATGGTGGAGGAGGCGCTCGGCGCCGGCATCACCACCATCGACACCGCCAACGCGTATGTGGGCGGCGTGACGGAGGAGATGCTCGCCCGCCTCCTCAAGGGGCGCCGCGACGAGGTCATCCTCGCCTCCAAGGCCGGAATGCCGCACGCGGACCACGGCCAGCACTCACCGCTGTCCCCGCAAGGGCTGCGCAACAGCGTGGAGGGCAGCCTGCGCCGGCTCGGCGTGGACAGCATCGACCTGTTCTACCTGCACCAGCCGGACCGTGCCACCCCGCTGCAGGACACCCTGCGCACCGTGGCGGACCTGGCGGCAGAGGGGAAGATCGGGGCGCTGGGTGTCTCCAACTTCGCGGCCTGGCAGATCGCCGACGTGATCCACGTTGCCCGCGAGGTGGGTGCGCCCGCCCCCGTGGTGGCGCAGCAGCTCTACAACCTGGTGGCCCGGCGGGTGGAGGAGGAATACCTCGAGTTCGCCGCCACCCACAACGTCCACACCATGGTCTACAACCCGCTGGGCGGCGGCCTGCTCACCGGCAAGCACAGCTTCGAGGCCAAGCCCTCGGAGGGCCGCTTCGGTGATTCCAAGCTGGCCGCCATGTACACCCAGCGCTACTGGGACAAGCAGCTGTTCGACGCCGTCAGCGCCCTGGCCGGCATCGCCGAAGGGGCAGGCATCACCCTCGCCGAGCTGTCCCTGCGCTGGCTCGCCTACCGGACCGGCGTCGGCTCGATGCTGCTGGGCGGTTCCAAGGTGGAGCAGCTGCGTTCCAACATCGCCGCCGTGGCCAAGGGCCCGCTGCCCGAGGACGTCAGCGCCGCGTGCGACGCCGTCGGCTCCGGGCTCCGCGGGCCCATGCCGGCCTACAACCGCTGATTACCCGCTGATTTTCCGAACTGAAGGCAGAAGACACCACATGACATCTGAACTCGCTACCGAATTCGCCCGCAAGGTCCGCGCCCGTGAGCAGGCCGTCGGCTACTGGGCAGTGCTGGACGCGCCCGTGGCAACGGAACGCATCGGCCGGCTCGGCTACGACTACGTGGCCCTGGACGCTCAGCACGGGCTGCTCGGCTACTCCGGCATGCTGAACGGCCTGATGGCCATCGACGCCGGGCACACCGCCGTCGGCTTGGTGCGGGTGGAGGCCAACGACTTCACCGCGATCGGCAAGGCGCTCGACGCCGGCGCCGTCGGCGTGATCGTCCCGCTCGTCAACAATGCCGCGGACGCTGCGGCCGCCGTCGCCGCCGCGAAGTACCCGCCGCTGGGCGGGCGGTCCTACGGGCCCATGCGCTCGGCCCTGCGGATCGGCCCGGTGCCCGCTGAAGCCAACGCCGCCACCCTGGTCTTTGCCATGATCGAGACGCCCGAGGGGCTGGCCAACGTGAAGGAGATCTGCGCGACGCCCGGCCTGGACGGCATCTACGTGGGGCCCTCGGACCTGGCCATCGCCGTCGGCGGCGCCTTCCCGGGCGATCCCGCCATCGAGGCCGAGTTCAACGCGGCACTGGATACCATCGCCGACGCGGCCGCCTCGGCAGGCATCGCTGCCGGAATCCACACCGCCGCCGGGGAGATCGCCGCCCAGCGGCTGCGCCAGGGCTACACGTTTACCACCGTCGCGTCGGACCTGACTCACTTGGAGCTGGCCGCCAAGGCGCACCTGGCCGCTGCCAAGTCGGAGGGCTGAGGAATGCGGACAACCAACGCCGGCTACAACACCATTAGCCCCGACGGCGCCGTGAAGCGGGCGGACGGCGCAGACTTCGCGTACCTGCCGGCGCCCACCGTGCAGAGCCACGCCGCCAACCTGCTGACCCTGCCGGACGGCCGCCTCGGCTGCGTATGGTTCGGCGGCACCCAGGAAGGCGTGCCGGACATCTCCATCTGGTTCTCCACCCTGGAGCCGGGCAGCGACCAATGGTCACCGGCGCAGCAGCTGTCGGACGACCCCACCCGGTCGGAGCAAAACCCGATCCTGTTCGCGGCGCCGAATGGGGCGCTCTGGCTCCTGTACACCGCGCAGAAGGCGGGCAACCAGGACACGGCGGAGGTCCGCCGTCGTACTTCAACGGACAGCGGCCGCACCTGGGGGCCGGTGGAAACGCTGTTCCCCGCCAACGAAACGGGCGGCGTTTTTGTCCGGCAGCTGCCGGTGCTGCTGCCGTCCGGCCGCCTGATCATCCCGATTTTCCGCTGCATCACCACGCCGGGGGAGAAGTGGGTGGGCAACAGCGACGACAGCGCCGTGATGATTTCCGACGACGGCGGGGCTACCTGGAGCGAGCACATCCTGCCGGGCAGCCTGGGCTGCGTCCACATGAACATCCAGCCTGTGGCCGACGGCTCGCTGCTGGCACTGTTCCGCAGCCGCTGGGCCGACTCGATCTACGAATCCCGCTCCACCGATGACGGCACCACGTGGAGCGAGCCCGTTCCCACCGAGCTGCCCAACAACAACTCCTCCATCCAGTTCGCGGCGCTCGCCGACGGCCGCCTGGCGCTGGTCTACAACCACAGCCGCGCGGAGGAGAACACCGAGCGGCGGCTCTCGCTGTACGACGAAATTGACGACGACGGCCTGGCCGCCGAACAGGGCCAGCTCACCGAACCGGATCCGGCTGCCGGCGCCGGGACGGACGACGGCGGGCGGCGCGCCTTCTGGGGGACGCCGCGCTCGCCCATGACGCTGGCCATCTCGGAGGATTCGGGCCGCAGCTGGCCCATCCGGCGCAACCTCGACGTGGGGGACGGCTACTGCCTTTCCAACAACTCCCGCGACGGCCTGAACCGGGAGTACTCCTACCCGTCGGTCCACCAGGGCCCGGACGGTGCGCTGAACATCGCGTACACCTACTTCCGGCAGGCCATCAAGTACGTCCGCGTGGACCCGCAGTGGGCGTACGAGGGCAGCACGACACCGGGCGGCGACGAGCGGTGACCGGCACCCGCCACGCGATTGTCACGGGCTGCAGCTCCGGGATCGGCAAGGCGATCGCCGAACGGCTGCTGGCCGACGGCTGGGCCGTCACCGGGCTGAGCCGCAGCGAGGCCTCCCTGGGGCCGGGGTTCCGGTGGCTGCACGCTGACCTGTCCGACCCGGCGTCGGTGGCGGAGACCGCGGCGAGGATTGACCCTGCGGACGCGCTGGTGCACGCCGCCGGATACCAGCGCACCGCGCTGCTGGGCGAGCTGGACCCGGAGGCGCTCGCCGGCATGTTCGCCGTGCACGTCGGGGCTGCCAGTGCGCTGGCCAACGAGGTAGTGCCGCGGATGCCCGACGGCGGCCGGGTGCTGCTGATCGGCAGCCGGACCTCCACGGGCGCGGCCGGCAAGAGCCAGTACGCTGCCACGAAGGCGGCGCTGATGGGCATGGGCAGGACGTGGGCGCAGGAACTTGCCCCGCGCGGCATCACGGTCAATGTGCTGTCGCCGGGGCCCACGGACACGCCCATGCTGGCTGACCCCGGGCGGGCTGCCACACCGCCGAAGCTTCCGGCCCTCGGCCGGCTCGTGGATCCGGAGGACGTTGCGGCGCTCGCCGGTTTCCTGCTGGGGCCGCACGGAAAGTCCATCACGGGTCAGAACTACGTGATCTGCGGCGGCGCCTCGCTGTGAGGTGCCGCGCTGTAAGCCGCCCAGCCGCCCGACCCCTACGATGGTGACAGCAAAGGAGAGCCACAGATGACCACCGCCAAAGCCAGGCGCGAAGAGATCTACCACCTCGCCGTTACCACTGGGCTGGCGTCTGTGGAGGAACTGTCGCGGCATTTCCGGGTGACCGCTTCCACCATCCGGCGCGACCTGGCCCACCTGAACGAGGAGGGGAAGCTGACGCGGACCTACGGCGGGGCCGTAGCGCTGGGTGCGCACCCTGAACCGTCCCTGCGGCAGCGGACCGGCGAGGCGTACGAGCAAAAGCACGCCATCGCGGCCTGGGCTGCCGCGGAGGTGAAGGACGGCGAGAACATCCTGCTCGACGGCGGCTCCACCGTCGGTGCACTGGCGCACGCACTGCGCGGGAGGGAAAACCTGTCCGTCACGACGCCCGGAATCAACACGCTGCAGGAGCTCGCTGACTCGCCGGGGATTCAGGTGGACTGCCTCGGCGGCCGGCTGCGCGGCGTGAGCCAGACGTTCGTGGGTCCCCTTGCCGAGACGGCCCTGGAACGCATGAGCTTTGACCGCGTGTTTCTGGGCGCCGACGCCGTCACTGCCGACGATGGGCTCTGCGAGGCGGACCACGCGCAGACCAGGCTGAAGGAACTCATGGCCCGGCGCGGCGACGCGGTCTATGTCCTGGCCGACTCCGGGAAGCTGGGAAAACGCCCGTTCCATGCCTGGGCGAAGCTCGCCCTGCCATGGACCCTGGTGACGGACTCCGGCGCTGACCCGGGCCAGGTGGCGCTGTTCAGCGAGGCCGGCGTGCAGGTGCAGCTGGTTCAGGTACCGGCCGGGCAGCAGGCTTCTGCCTAGGACCGCACCCGGGGAGCGTCTAGCATTGTGGAATGACTGAAGCGAACGAAGATTCGGCCGTTCTGCAGCTGCAGGACATCCTGATCGGGGCCGACAATGTTGACGGTTTCCTTGAGGGTTTGGCCGGATTTGCTGCGTCCACCCTCACCGGTATGGCGGGAACGGCCGTTGAATGCGCCATCACCTTGAAGCGGCGCAGGCAAACTTCAACCGTTGCGGGCAGCAGCCCACGCGCAGTAGAGCTGGACCACATCGAGCAGCGCGTCGGCGACGGGCCGTGCATCCGGGCGCTTTTCACCATGGCGCCCGAATTGCTCAACGATGTCCGAACGGATGACCGCTGGCCGGAATACCAGAAGCAGCTCGCCGAGCACGGTGTCTACAGCAGCCTCGGTGTGCCGTTGGACATTGGGGACGGCGCCAGTGCGGCGCTGAATTTTTTCGGTCCCACACCCGGCCTGTTCACGTCCGAGCTCTTCGACAGGGCGGTCGAGTTCGGCGACCTGGCCAGCCGGACGCTGCACCTGTCGGTTCGGATCGGGGCCGCCCAGGCCCGGGCGCAGAACCTTGAGGCCGCCATGCAGAGCCGGACCGCGATAGACGTTGCCTGCGGCGTCATCATGGCGCAGAACAGGTGCTCGCAAAAGGAAGCCATGGAGATCCTGACCAAAGTTTCGAGCAACCGGAACCAGAAGCTGCGCGACGTCGCCATGGAACTCCTGGGCAGGCTTACGGGATCAGCTGTCGAGACACATTTCGAGTAGCCTTCGGCCACCGCCGGGCTACTTTGCCCCTTTGCCGATCATGGAGGCCGGGGGTTTGGGGAACGGCTTGGCCGGATACATCTTGGCTACCTTCAGCATGTAGTTGGCCCACTGCGGCCCGGCGATCATGTAGCCGTCAATCCGGTCGTAGTGATTGCCGTTGATGGTGATGTTCCTGCCGGGCCGTTTCTGGCCGTTCAGGGCGTCCCCGAAGAAGGAAGCCGTGGCGATGCCGCTGGTGTAGCCCAGTACCCAGGTGGCGCCGTTGCTGTTGTTGGTGCCGGTCTTGGCCGCCACGGGGACCTTGCCCTGGACTTTGGGGTTGATGTAGACCCCTGAACCCTTCTTGAGCACGTCCTGCAGCACCGAGTTCACACCGCGGGCGATGTTCGGTTCCACGGCGGTCCGGCACGCCGGCTGCTGGCTGGCCAGCACCCGTCCGGTGAAGTCGGTGATGCGCTGGATGGCGATCGGTGCGCAGTAGCGGCCGTCGGCGGCGAAGGTGGCGAAGGCGGTGGCCAGGTTGAGCGGTGACACGGCGGTTCCGCCGAGTATGTTGCCCAGCTGGTGCATGTTGATCCCGGACCCGTCCAGACCGCTGTGCAGGCCCAGGGTGTCCACCATCTTTTGGATGCCGCAGATGTCCAGCTGTGCGACCTCGGCGAAGGTGGCCGTGTTGATGGAGTTGTACAGCCCGTAGTTCGCGGGCATCCTGCGGTAGTAGCCCGCCGACGCGTTCTGCAGGTCATCCGCAGCTTCGAGGCCGGCGGCGCGCTGCTTGCTGCTGTAGCCGCCAACCACCTTGGCGCATGAATCCCGCCAGCGGAAACCCAGCGGGTACTCCCGCCGTGAGGCGTCCACCTCCTCGGTGATCTTCCGTCCCTGGTGCAGCCACTCGGCGAACGTGAATGGCTTCATGGTGGATCCGGGCTGGAACCCGCCCGCACCGTTGAGGTCGTTGCCGTTGGCGTCCTTGGCATCCACATTGAAGTTCAGCTGGGTATCGAACTTACCCGGCTGCGGGAGGAACACCGTGTTCTGCGCCATCGAGAGGATCCTGCCGGTGCCCGGCTGGAGCGTCAGCAGCGAAGCGCCCCACTTGCCCGGATTGGCCCCGGCCGTGGAGTTCACCTGGGCTTGGGCGGCCGCCTGCAGACGGCTGTCCAGGGTAGTGGTAATGGTGAGCCCGCCCCGGAACAGCTTCTGCTCCCGGGCTTCCGTGTCCGCGCCGTAGGCCCGGTTGTTGAGGATCAGATGGGACACGTAGTCGCAAAAATAGGGGGCGATGGTGGCTGCGGCGCAGCCCTGCCTCGAGTTACGGATTTTCAGGCCAACACCGGTGGCGGCGGCCGTGTCGTGCTGTTTCTTGGTGATCTTGCCTTGCGCCAGCATGGCGTCCAGGACCAGGTTGCGCCGCTTGAGCGAGTTCTCCGGGTTCGTCACGGGGTCGTAGAGGCTGGGGCTGTTGACGAGCCCCGCCAGCATTGCGGCCTGCGGGAGGGACAGCTTGCTCGCCGGGACGCTGTAGAAACGCTGCGCGGCAGCCTCGATGCCGTAGGCGCTGCGACTGAAGAACACGATGTTGAGGTAGCCCTCGAGGATCTGGTCCTTGGTGAATTTCTTCTCCAGCTCAATGGCGAGCTTCATTTCACGGACTTTGTCGCCAAAGGTCTTCTCCCCGCTGAGGACCACCTCATCCTCGCGGCCGGAGGTAATTTTGGCTTCATTGGCCACGTTGGTGACGTACTGCTGGGTTAGTGTCGACGCACCTTGCCGGTCCCCGCCGGAGACGTTGCTCACCAGCGCCCTGAGGACGCCCACCGGGTCGACGCCGCTGTGCTCATAGAACCGGCTGTCCTCGATAGCTACCACGGCGTCCTTGATGTACGGCGACATCTGCTTCAGCGGAACCCGGACCCGGTTTTCCTCGTAGAACGAGGCGATCAGCTTTCCGTCCGAAGTCAGGATCCTTGTGGTTTGCGCCGGGGGCCGCACCGTCAGGTCGGACGGGAGCCCGTTATAGAAGTTGAGCGAGCCGCTCATCGCGGCGCCGGCAGCGGCAATCTGCGGAACGAAGTAGGCAGCAACCAGGGCTCCACAGACGCAACTAAGCACCACGAACCCGAGCAGCCTTGCGAAGGCCGAATGCGATCGCGATGCCAAGCTTTTGCGTACCATCACTGCGGTTCACACCCCAATAAAAGCGTGTCTTCAGAATACGCTTCACGTGACGGCCGGGCCAGACGACGGCGACCCCCGCTCTAATTAATAAGTATGCTTGCCAACAGCATGCTAAGCATGCTTATTGTATTCGGGTGCGGCGTCCTGCAGGGAGGCGTTGCTAACCCCAAAACATCTGAGATCCAAGGAGACGCCATGCTCACCACGGAAAACATCGATGATCTGCTACAGCGCAACGGAAACGTCCTTTCCGAGGACGGGAACAAGATCGGGTCCATCGGCCAGGTCTACGCCGACGACAACGATGGCCAGCCGACCTGGGTGACGGTCAAGACCGGCCTATTCGGGACGTCCGAATCCTTTGTCCCGCTGCAGGGCGCCCGAGTTCAGGGCGACGACATCGTGGTTCCCTACACCAAGGACCAGGTCAAAGACGCGCCCAGGGTAGAAACGGACGGCCACCTCGAACCCTCGGAAGAGGACCGCCTCTTCGGTCACTACGGCCTGGATGGGAACCAGAAGTACACGGGAACGGGCACCCGCGCAGGTGCAGGACACGCCGATACAGGCAATGCCGCGTACAGCGACACCCGGACCGGAACAGCCGACGCCCCCGGAACGGTTGGACGCGACACGTCCGGTCCCACCACCGATGACGCGATGACCCGGTCCGAGGAGCGGCTGAACGTCGGCACCGAAAGGCATGCAGCCGGGCGGGCCAGGCTTCGCAAGTACGTCACCACCGAGAACGTCACCAAGACTGTCCCGGTGCAGCGCGAAGAGGTCCGGATCGAGCGCGAGCCCATCACGGACGCGAACCGGGGTGCGGCTTTGTCCGGGCCTGACATCAGCGAAGAGGAACACGAGGTGACCCTCCATGAGGAGCGTCCCGTCGTCGAGAAGGAAACCGTCCCGGTTGAGCGGGTCCGTCTCGATAAGGAAACGGTGACGGACGAGGTGACCGTGGATGAAGAAGTCCGGAAGGAACGCATCGACACTGACGGCATCGACGAAACACGCCGGTAGCAGGAACTGGTGAAGGCCGGGGCCGCGTTCCGGCCCTGGCCTTCACGCGCCCCTTCACCCTCCGCCGGGGCTGGTCCCGGGGGCGGCCCATGCCTGCCTACGGCAGGTCGATGTTCGTGAGTTCTACGCGTTTGCCGCCGGCTTCCTCAACCAGAACCATCGAGCGTACCTGCGGGCAGTAGTACTTGTGCTCGCGCGAGTTGAACTCCAGCGGTGTCCAGTCGTCCACCTTGACGCAGTCCCTGTAGGTGCCCATCTTCGTCGTGACGGTCTGGCCGGTGGCGATGGTGTCCCGCATGTCCTCGGCATGGCCCAGGTAGTACTCCTGCCGATAGGTGTCGCCCACGCGCTGTTCGGCCTTCATCCAGATGCCGGCCTTCGCCCCGTCCTGGCCGTGGATAAAGCTGCCGGAGTGATCCTGCAGCTTCCCGTCCTTGAAGTTGTTCACGTCCTCGCCGAAGTACCAGACATCGCCGTTCTTGTGCTGTGCCAGGTAGTCCCTGGTTTCCTCGACGAGCTGCCCGTTCTTGAATTCCTTGTCCAGGTAGATGACGGTTTCGACGCCCTCGATGACCAGCGTCTCCTTGAGGATCTCGATTTCGATCCTGTTGCCGCCGGCCCCGTAGGTCATCTTCTTGCCGACGGGAAGCGCGAAGTACTTATTGGTTATCTTCGTCGTGAAATCAGCCGGCGTGATCTGCGGATTGTAGTCAGCAGCCCTGGTTCTCGAATTATTGAAGTAAAAAAATGCCCCGCCGGCCACCAGCAACACGACGATGATCCCCAAGATTATGGTTCGTGCCTTCATGTCCCGTCCCACTCCTCGTTGAGTAGAAACCCTGATCCGGCCCGGCGCACCTGTTGCTTGCCCGGCCCTTAGGAAAAAGGTAGACCTGTCGGGCCGCCGGGGACAGAGGCAGCGGCGACATCCGTCAGCTGTGGGCGGCCTCCACGACCCGTTCGCCGTTGAAGTATTCGAGCTGCCAGCCGTCGACGGCGTGGTGGTGGGCCAGGTTCAGCACGGCATTGTCGATGCTCTCCAGGGTGCTGCCGATGGCACGGCTGAGGGTCAGGCGGAGGAGCGTTCCATGCGCGACAACCAAAACGCGGCGGCCGCTGAACTCCTCGGCCAGTGCCTCCAAGGCGGCCAGGCCCCGGCAGGCCGCTTCGTCGTCGCTTTCGGCGCCACGGAAGCCGCCGGGAATGCGCAGTGCTTCCAGTTCCGGGCCGGCCTGCAGGCCCTCGGCGGGTCCGAAGCTGCGCTCCGTAAGCTCCGGCACGTGCCGGGCCACTGTGAGCCCCAGGCCGGCGGCGATCAGGTCAGCGGTTTCGGCCGCGCGGCTCAGCGGCGAGGATACGATCGCGTCCCAGCCCTGTCCGGACAGCACGCCGACGGCGTCACGCGCCTGGCCGCGGCCGACGTCGTTCAGCGGAATGTCGCTGGATCCCTGCAGCCGGCGCTGCGCGTTCCAGTCTGTCTGGCCATGGCGGATGAGGGCGAAAGTCGTAAGGGTCATGCCTTCCATTGTGCCCGAGAGCGTCATTCCCCTTATTCGCGGAGTGCTTGGGCGATGACCTGGACGAGGACCGAGTACTGGTGGCAGTGCGGCTAGCAGCGCCTTGAACTTTTCCATGGCCCGGAGGTCTTCCGGGCTGTACATGGTCTTCAGCAGTTCCGACCGCGCACGGCCGTCACCGGCCATGAGCGCTTCCACGCCGCGCAGATATCCGCCCAGTTTTTCGGGCGGGACGGCGGAGTCATGGAGCTTCTGGGACGCATGGGGCTGGCAGACAAGGCAAAGCAATACCCGTCCCGGTGCCCCGGCAGTTCAGCCGAACAGGACCGCAGCTTCGTCGTATCGCTTCTGCGGAACCGTCTTCAGCCGGCCCAGAGCATCCTGGAAGACCACGTGTTCAATGTCCGTTCCCCTCTGGGCCACCATGGTGCCCCAGAGGCCCTCCGCCACCAAGTGGATGGCCTCCATGCCCAGCCGCGTGGCAAGGACGCGGTCAAAGGCTGACGGCACGCCCCCGCGCTGGATATGGCCCAGGATGGTGGCGCGGGTTTCAATGCCGGTCCGGGCTTCCAGTTCCGGTGCCAGCTGGTCAGCGATGCCGCCCAGCCGCGGACGGCCAAAGGTGTCAAGGCCGCGCTCGGAGTGCGGGCTCTCCATGTGCTCCGGCACAAAGCCTTCGGCCACGACCACGAGCGGTGCGCGCCCGCGGGCATGGGCTTCCTTCACCCACTGGGCGATCTGCTCGATGCTGACCTTCTGTTCCGGGATGAGGATGGCGTGGGCGCCAGCAGCCATGCCGGAGTGCAGCGCGATCCACCCGACGTGCCGGCCCATCACTTCGGCGATCATGCACCGGCGATGGGACTCGCCGGTGGTCCGCAGCCGGTCGATGGCCTCCGTGGCGATCTGGACCGCGGTATCGAACCCAAAGGTGTAATCGGTGGCGTCGAGGTCGTTGTCCACGGTCTTGGGAACACCCACGATCTTCAGCCCTGCATCCGTCAGGCGCTTGGCTGCCGCGAGGGTTCCTTCACCGCCAATGGCGATGATGGCGTCGATGCCCAGCCGGTCCATGTGGGCTTTGATGACGTCGGGTCCGCCGCCGTTCTCAAACGGGTTGGTCCGGGACGTGCCCAGGATGGTGCCGCCCTGCTTGGCGATACCCCGGACCATGGTTCGGGGGAGCTCGATGACGTCGCCCTCCACCACTCCGCGCCAGCCGTCGCGGAACCCCACGAACTCGTGGCCGTGGACGGCGATGCCCTTGAGGACGGCGCCGCGGATAACCGCATTCAGGCCGGGGCAGTCGCCACCGCTGGTGAGTATTCCAATTTTCATGGTCGGCTCAAATCGTGGGGGAAGCCGATTCCATGGCGGCAAGCACCGACATGGCCTCCTCAACGACATCCGCCGCGGGGAACGATGGCCGGTTCACGCCGGCCATTTCCTCCATGACGCGGACCACCTGGCAGCTGTAGCCGAACTCGTTGTCGTACCAGACATAGAGCACAAGGTTCTTGTCGTTGGAGATGGTGGCGAGGCCATCCACGATGCCGGCGTGGCGGGAACCGACGAAGTCGGTCGAGACCACCTCGGGGGAGTCGATGTAGTCGATCTGTTGGTGCAAGTCCGAGTGCAGCGCCATCTCACGCAGGTAGTTGTTGACCTCGTCCTTGGTGGTGCCGCGTTCCAGGCTCAGGTTCAGGATGGCCATGGACACATCCGGGGTAGGGACCCGGATGGAGCTGCCGGTGAGCTTCCCCTGCAGCTCCGGGAGAGCTTTGGCCACGGCCTTGGCGGCGCCGGTTTCGGTGATCACCATGTTCAGGGCGGCGGAGCGGCCGCGGCGGTCGCCCTTGTGGAAGTTGTCGATCAGGTTCTGGTCGTTGGTGAACGAGTGGACGGTCTCCACATGGCCGTGGACCACGCCGTACTTGTCGTTCAGGGCCTGCAGGACCGGGGTGATGGCATTGGTGGTGCAGGAAGCCGCCGTCACGATCCGGTCCGCGTCCGTGATGTCGCGGTGGTTGATGCCGTGCACGATGTTCTTCAGGTCACCCTTGCCCGGCGCGGTCAGGAGCACACGGGCCGCACCCTTGCTCAGCAGGTGCTGGGACAGGCCCTCGGCGTCGCGCCAGCGGCCGGTGTTGTCCACCACCAGGGCATTATTGATGCCATAGGCGGTGTAGTCGATGGTGGCCGGATTGTCCGAGTAGATGACCTGGATCCGGACACCGTTAGCCGTGATGGTGTTGGCATCCGTGTCCACGCGGATGGTTCCTTCGAAGGAGCCGTGAACAGAGTCGCGGCGCAGCAGGCTTGCCCGCTTGGCCAGGTCGTTGTCGGAGCCGCGCCGGACCACGATGGCGCGCAGGCGCAGGCCGTGGCCGCCGCCCGCCTTTTCGATGAGCAGGCGGGCCACCAAGCGGCCGATGCGGCCGAAGCCGTAGAGTACGACGTCGGTGCTGGCGCGGCTGTCCGCGCCGCGCTTGCCCACTACCTCAGCCAGTTCGGCACGGAGGAATTCCTCCAAACTCCGGTGGCCGCCGTCGGACTTGAACTTCTGGTTCAGGCGGGCGATGTCGATGGCAGCGGCACCCAGCTCCAGCTGCGCCAGCGTGTTGAGCAGCGGCGCCGTCTCCTCAAGGGGCAGCTCGTCCTTGCTGATCCGGCGCGCGAAGCGGTGCGCCTTCAGGATGCTCATGGTGGACTTATTGACCAGGGACCGGCCATGGATGCTGGTCACCACGTTGTTTTCCCGGTACAGCCGGCCGATCACCGGAATCATAGCCTCGGCGAGGGCCTCCCGGCCCATCCAAGTAGCAAGACTCGAATCTGGGGTTTCTAGCATCGGACTGCCTTTCCAAGAGGGTGGGGTCTGGTTTAGCTCTAGCTCCTGAGGTGGTCCAGAGAGGGGCTTGACATCTATCGTCCTGCCATTTTCGGGTAGGGGATACGCTAATTCGGGATGGTTTTAACGACCCTTTTGGGTAGGTCTCCGGGTGTTATGCGGTCATGGTGGCGAACATGAGGGCCATGGTGGTGGCGCTGAGGGCTTCGAGGGCGTGTTCGGTGCGGGTGGAGTGTTTGGTGGTGTGGTGGTGGGTGGTTGTGGTGCGGCGGGTGAGGAGGGTGAGGAAGGTCAGGGCTGCGGTGGTGAAGAGCAGTGTGAGCAGGATGCCGGGTGGGTGGTCCAGTGGTGTTGGCGCTGTTGTGGTGGTGTGGGGTGTGGTGGTCATGGCGTGGTGGGCGGCGGGCGTGGGGGTGTGGTTTGCCGGG
>NZ_BAEG01000036.1 GCF_000238915.1 Arthrobacter globiformis NBRC 12137
CCATCTTGACTCCTTACAGTGCGGGGGCATAGTGTCAGGACCAATACCCCACTTTACTCCTGACGGGAGGCATCCGTGCCCGCATCGAACAACCGCGCCAAAACGGCGCTAACCTCAACGGCTCCCGCTTCGGTGGTGGCGCCGGCCCCAGTGCCGGCCCAGGCTCCCGCCCGTGCTCAGGACGCCGCCCCCGGCCGGGCGGCCACGGCCAAAGCCTCCGGCTTCCTGGCGTCAGGACTGGGTGTCGCCCTCTTTTCCTCCGCGATCTTCGGGCTTTCGGGCTCGTTCGCCAAGGCACTGCTGGAAACCGGCTGGACGCCCGGGGCAGCCGTGACTGCCCGGCTGACGGGGGCCGCGCTCATCCTCGCAATCCCCGCGGTTCCGGCGCTCCGGGGCCGGTGGCACCAGCTGCGGTCGAACTGGCTAACCATTGTCCTGTTTGGCCTGATCGGCGTCGCAGGCTGCCAGCTGTTCTACTTCAACGCCGTGGCCCGGCTGTCTGTTGGCGTGGCACTGCTGCTCGAATACCTCGGCCCGGTACTGATTGTGCTGTGGCTCTGGGCGGCCAGCCGGAAGCGGCCGCGCCCCCTCACCATCGCAGGGACGCTGCTGTCCCTGGGCGGGCTGGTCCTCGTCCTGGACCTCACGGGTGCCGTGCAGGTCGACGCCATCGGCGTGCTTTGGGGCCTTGCCGCGGCTGTCTGCCTTGCCATCTATTTCTTCCTCACGGCCAAGGAAAACGACACCCTGCCGCCCATCGTGCTCGCGTCGGGCGGGCTTCTGATGGGTGCCGCTGTCATGTGGCTGATGGCGGCCACCGGCCTCCTGCCCATGGCCATGAGCACGGCCGATACCAAACTCGGCCCATGGACCACGCCGTGGTGGGTTCCGCTGGGCGGCCTTGTGGTGCTTGCAACCGTCCTGGCCTACGTCTCGGGGATCGTGGCTGCACGCGCACTCGGCACCAAGGTGGCCTCGTTCGTGTCCCTCACCGAGGTGCTGTTTGCCGTGATCTGGGCCTGGCTGCTGCTTGGCGAACTGCCCGGCGCCATCCAGCTCGCGGGCGGAATGCTGATCGTAGGCGGCGTGCTGTGCGTCCGGCTGGATGAGCTCCGCGGAGCCAAATCTGGGGGACCGGCAGCGGTGACTGGACCGCTCGACCACGCGAACGACGTCGAGCCCGTCCCCTAAGTCTTCAATGGCGGGGACTTCAGTGACGGACCGTCAGTGACGCGCCGCTTAAATGCCGGAGGGCCGGACGCATGGTGCGTCCGGCCCTCCGGTGCGTTCCCGGCTTAGCGGGAGGCTTCCTCCTGCTGGGAAGCGTTGCGGCTGGCCTGCTTGCCGGCCTCGTCCAGCGCCTGCGCCACCTTGGCAAGGGCTGCTGCGTGCTGGCCGTGCCACTCGCTGCGGAACTTGTCGGCGTCCGGGCCCTTCCAGTCGGTGCCCTCGAGCACCTTGGTCAGCAGGGACTTCTGCTTCTCGATTTCGTTCGAACCAGCCTGAAGCTTGGCGCCCAAGTTCTTCAGCTGCGCAATGTCTGCACCCCAAATAGCCATTAGATATCTCCTTCAATCAACGGACCCGATCCAGTCGGCATCCCCAGCGGCCTCCGGCTCGTCCGGAAGATCCATTGCCTAAAAACTATCCTCCGGCCCAAAAGAGTGTCGATGGGCAGCGCTCCCCATGGAGTCCTTTCCATAGGCAGAAGCCCCGCCAGGAGCGGGCACGGAAGGGTCGATCCTCGGCGCTCCAGAGCCTAGCATGGGGGTATGTGCCGGAATATCCGTACCCTTCACAACTACGAACCCCACGCCACGTCCGAGGAGGTACACGCCGCGGCGCTGCAGTATGTCCGCAAAATCAGCGGCAGCACCAGGCCCTCCAAGGCCAATGAGGAGGCGTTCGAGCGTGCCGTGCACGAGATAGCGCACGTGACCCAGCATCTGCTCGAATCCCTTGTGACGCACGCTCCGGCCAAGGACCGCGACGAGGAAGCGGCCAAGGCGAAGGCGCGGGCGGCCGTCCGCTTCGGGGCGGCCTAGGGGCTGGTCCGCCGGCCCAAGTGAGTAGCAGCTGAGGGCGTTCCCAGCGCTGGGAACGCCCTGTGCTGCTACCTGGTTGGGTGCTGCCTGCCGAAGCGGCGCAGCCTCAGCGAGTTGGCCACCACCAGCACCGAACTCGCCGCCATGGCCACACCGGCCACCATGGGATTGAGCAGGCCGAGGGCCGCCACCGGAATGCCCACCGCGTTGTAGAAGAAGGCCCAGAACAGGTTGGTCTTGATGGTGGCCAGCGTGCGCCGGGACAGCTCGATTGCGGTGGCCACCTGCCCGAGGTCGTTGCCCATCACGGTCAGGTCGGCGGCTTCGATCGCCACATCCGTGCCCGAGCCCATCGCGATGCCGAGGTCCGCCTGCGCCAGGGCCGCCGCGTCGTTCACACCGTCGCCGGCCATGGCCACCGTCGCACCGCCGGCCTGCAGCCGGCGGACGGCTTCCACCTTGCCTTCGGGCAGCACGCCGGCGAAGACATCGTCCGCGTCGATCCCGACGGCGGCAGCCACCTGGGCTGCGACCGCGGCGTTGTCGCCCGTGAGCAGCATGGGCCGCAGGCCCAAGGCTTTGAGACGTGCGACAGCCGCCTTCGATCCCGCCTTGACCGTGTCCCGCAGCTCGATGATGCCGGCAGCCTCGCCGTCCACGGCCACCCAGATTGCCGTGGCACCGGACTCTTCAGCGGCGCGGAGCGCCTGGCCCTGCGCCGGCGTGGGCTCCACGCCGTTGTCCCGCAGCCAACCGCTGCGCCCGGCAGCCACGAGCCGGCCTTCAACGGTTCCCACCACTCCGCCGCCCGGCGCCGAATGGAAGCCGACGACGGCGGGCAGGCCCGCGCCGTCGTCCGCTTCACTGCCGCTATGGCTGGCGTGCGACCGGCGGCTCGTTGCGGGCACTGCGGACCGTGCGGCAGCAGCTATCGCGGCGGCGATCGGATGCTCCGACGCCGATTCGACCGCACCGGCCAGCCGCAGGACTTCCGCCTCGCTGAACGGGGCGAACGCCGCGATTGCGATGACGGACAGCTGGCCGCTGGTGACGGTTCCTGTCTTGTCCAGCAGGATGGTGTCCACCGTGCGGGTGTCTTCCAGGACCTGCGGACCCTTGATGAGGATGCCCAGTTGAGCGCCGCGGCCCGTGCCGGTCAGGAGGCCCACGGGGGTAGCCAGGCCAAGGGCGCAGGGGCACGCGATGACCAGCACGGCAACCGCCGCCGTGAAGGCCGCGCGAAGCTCCGGTCCCGTGATGTCCGGCCCGGCGGCGAGCAGCCAGCCGGCGAACGTGAGGACAGCGATGGCCAGGACCACCGGCACGAATACCGCGCTGATCCGGTCAGCAAGCCGGGCGATGGGCGCCTTTCCGGTCTGCGCCTGGGACACGAGCCGCCCCATCTGGGCCAGGGTGGTTTCGGCACCGACGCGCGTGGCCCGGACCAGCACCCGCCCGGACGTATTGATGGTGGCACCGGTGACAAGGCTGCCCGGACCGACGTCCACCGGAACCGATTCGCCGGTGACCAGGGATGCGTCCACTGCCGAGGTGCCGTCCACCACCACGCCGTCGGTGGCGATCTTCTCACCGGGGCGGACCACTATCAGGTCACCGACCGCAAGCCGGCTTGCCGGGATCTTTACCTCGGTGCCGTCCTGGAGGATAGTGGCGTCCTTGGCACCCAGGTCCAGGAGGGCGCGCAGGGCGTCCCCGGCCTTCGACTTGGCGTTCGCCTCCAGGAACCGGCCCAGCAGGAGGAATGTGGTGACCACGCTGGCCACCTCGAAGTACAGGCCGCCGGAACCCGCACCCATCTGCTCCATGCCGGGATGTTCGGTCAGACGGGGGTTGGCGAGGAGCTGCCAGGCGGAAAACAGGTAGGCGGCGGTGACACCGAGCGATACCAGGGTGTCCATGGTGGAGGCGAAGTGGCGGGCGTTGATGGCGGCAGCCCGGTGGAACGGCCACGCCGCCCAGCTGACCACGGGCAGCGCCAGGGCGCCCACCACCCAGCCCCAGTTGGCGAACTGGAGGGCGGGGACCATCGAGATCAGGAACACCGGCACGGTCAGGACGGCCGCGACGAGCAGGCGCGGCTTCAGTTCGGATGCCGTGCCGCCGTGGTTCATGTGATTTTCGTGCTGTTCCGGGGCTCCGCCGTGCGCCGCGTGCTGGGTCGCTGCGGCGTCGTGCCGGGCGCTCTCTTCCGGGTCTTGGTGGAGTGGCCTTCGGATCCTCGCCTTGTAGCCGGCTGAGGCTACTTGGTCGGTGATCTGCTGGTCCGTGATGCCTGCCGGGACTGATACGTGGGCCGTTTCCAGGGGGAGGTTGACCGTGGCCTGGACGCCGTCGAGCTTGGCGAGCTTCTTTTCCACCCTGTTCACGCACGACGCGCAGGTCATGCCCTCGACGTCGAGTTCGATCACCCGGCGGGCGGAACCTGCGGAAGGGTGTTCGGTGCGCATGACTCGTCCTTCGGTGGTGGTGCTCTGGTGGTGCCCGGTGCGAATGGGAGGCCGGGGTTAGGCCTCGTTGGCCACCACAAGGTAGCCCGCCTCGGCCACTGCCTCGCCGATTTCCGAGGGGGAGAGCTTCTGTGTGGAGGTGATGGTGACAGTCGAAACACCGCCGGCATTGAGGTCGATGTCGATCTCCTCGACGCCCGCCAGGGCCTCGAGTTCCTCGCTGACGGCGGAC
This sequence comes from Arthrobacter globiformis NBRC 12137, assembly GCF_000238915.1. Lineage (GTDB taxonomy): Bacteria > Actinomycetota > Actinomycetes > Actinomycetales > Micrococcaceae > Arthrobacter > Arthrobacter globiformis. Next base: position 4,746 of record NZ_BAEG01000036.1, read on the forward strand.
ACGCAGTGCCCGCAGGTCATTCCGGAGACGTGGACTTTTGTGGAGATGGTGCTCATTGCTGACTCCTCGCTGGTGAGCTGACTGGGTTGGCCAGTTGTGTGGTTGGTGGTTGCCGCTAGCGCAGCAGGCGCCCGATGGCACCCGCCGCCTCCTTGACCTTGACGTCGATGGCTTCAGCCCGCAGATCCGGATCAGGTTCAGAGGCCGCCCCGACAACGCAGTGGCCGATGTGTTCTTCCACCAGGCCCAGGCTGACGGCGTGCAGGGCCTTAGTCACGGCCGCGACCTGCGTCAGGATGTCGATGCAGTACTTGTCTTCCTCGACCATCCGGGCAATTCCGCGGACCTGTCCCTCGATCCGGCGGAGCCGGCGAAGGTACGCGTCCTTGTCCGCCGTGTAGCCGTGCTGCAGGGGTTCAGTAACAGCTTCTTCGCTGGGCGCCATGGGCGTCCGTTCCTCGGAAGTCTCCATGCGTCCAAAGTTATACCCCTAGGGGGTATCCGTCAAGGAGGGTGCGGGCAGTCAGCGGCGGCGGGGAAGGGAAGGGTGCGAAAGGAGGCTGACGCGCGGAAGATTTCGGGCAGCAAAAAAGCTCCGGAGCGCGTTATTGGGGGATACGCACTCCGGAGCAGTCTTTGGGCGGGCTCTGGATCAGCCTGCCTGATTAGCTTACTTGCCGGTAGCCAAGTTGGCCACCGCCGCGAATAACTACTTTCGCTTTATTTTCGACGGCCGCATAAAGCTGGCGCCGAAGCCGCCATCCGCTATTCCGCCCGGTCCTGATGCGCTGCCATCCGGAAGGGCACCACCAGCACAGGCCGGCTCTGGTGGTGGGTGAGCCAGGCGGCCACGGAACCGTTCAGGAGTTCCGTTACGCGGTGCCCGAACCCGCGTTCCGGCGTACCCACAATGATCATCGGAGCATTGACTTCGGACGCCAGCCTGCCCAGGGCGCGGGCGGGGTCTCCGGCCAGCGTACGCAAGGTCCATGCCGGTCCGCCGTCCTGGATGGCCGACGCGATGACCGACTTCAGTTCCGTGGTTACGGAACGGATGTCGTCGTCGTCCCTGTCCGGATGCAGGGAAAGGCGGTGTGCGGAGCGCGCCGGATCCCACTCAACGAGATAGCTTGCCTCATCCACATAAGCGCAGAGCAAGGGGGCCGACAGCTTTTGGGCCAGGCCGACGGCGGTTTTGAGGACCTCCGGATGCTGGCCGGGAACCACGCCCACAAGGAGGGGAGGCGGGCCGCTGAAGTGCTCTGCATCCATAAGTCAATTGTGTGCCCGCGGCGTCAGGAAAGACCAGAGCCAGTCCGGCCTTCGCCCCAGCTCAGCGGCTGTTTTCAATCCTGCGGTGCGGCTGCTGCCCGTGGGGACGGGTGTCGATTTTCCCTTGAATACTGACCGCCGCGAGCCTAGCGTGGAGACGTAGAAAGGCGGCGTCCCATGCAGATTTTCATGTGGTGGCTTGATCTGGACCTGAAAAGCAAGGAGTGGCTTCGCGAGAATCTGCGGGCCGGCGACGTTCCGCTGTTCGTGATGCAGGGGATCGCCGAAGCGGGAGGTCCGCACCCGGACACCCCGCAGGCAGTCCTCACCGAAGCCGAGTGGGATTTCATCGAGACACAGTCTGAGTTTGTGGACTGAGGAGTTCGTGGACTGACGGGTTCGCGGATGCGCGGGCCGGTCAGTTCGCGCGTCAGTTCGCGCGCGCCACCGGCAACTCGTCCCAGTGCGTGGTGTAGCGCGGCGAACGCATCCCACGCTTCATGCTCCAGTCCAGACCGCTCCTCAGTCCCGCGAACCCGAGCCCGATCGTACTCCTGCCGTACTTCCGGCTGATTTGCTCAACGAGCGGGCCGATCCCGCGTTCCTCGTGCGGGTTGGTGAAAGGCTCCAGGGGCTGCTGATTGCCGGACGGCCGCAAGTCGGTGACCATGATGCCGGCCCGCGCGTATTTGACGCCGTCCTGGATCGCGGGAAGCAGGGCGTGGGCCGCACGGGTGAGCAGTACCGGGTCTGAGGTAGGCATGGGCAGCGGAACGCACACCGAGGGAAACGACTTGTCCTTCGGGTTGTAATGGGACGTGCCGGCGAACGCGGTGAGGACCTTGGCCTGAAGGTGGTGCCGGGCCAGCCGGGCACTCGCCTGCTGGGCGTAGACGCTCAGGACCTGGCGAAATTCGGGGACTGACGTCAGGGGAGTGGAAAACGAGCGGGAGAAGATGAGCTGGTCCCGCCCAACGCGTTCCTCCTCCAGCGGTAGGCAGGGTGTTCCGCGCAGTTCCAGCACAGTGCGCATCAGCACCACCGAAAAGCGGTCGCGCACCATCACTGGATCGGCCCGGCTGAGCTCCAGGATGGAGCAGATCCCCATGGCGTTCAGCCGTCTTTCCAGCCGGCCCGCCACGCCCCAGACCTCCGAGACTGGCAGCCGGGCCATGAGCAGTTCACGTGACTCTGGATCCATCGACTCCCAGCGGCACACCCCTCCCAGCGCGGGATTGTTCTTGGCCCACCGGTTGGCGAGTTTGGCCAGCGTCTTCGTGGCGGCGATGCCGACGCACACGGGCATCCCGACGTTGCGCTGGACCGCGGTCCTGATGGTCCGGCCGAGACCCACCACCTGGTCGGGGCTGCCCTTGATGCCCAGGAAGGCCTCGTCGATGCTGTACACCTCGAGCCAGGCCGAATAGCGTCCCAGCAGTTCCATGACCCGGGCACTGATGTCGCCGTACAGTTCATAGTTGCTGGACCGGGCAACGAGGCCCCACTCCTTGGCCCGCGGGGCGATTTTGAACCACGGTTCGCCCGTGCTTATCCCCAGGGCCTTTGCCTCCGGACTGCGGGTCACGGCGCAGCCGTCGTTGTTGGAGAGCACAACCAGGGGTTTTCCTTCGAGCGAGGGGTCGAAGGCGCGCTCCGCGCTGGCGTAGAAGCAGTTCACGTCCACCAGTGCTATCTGCTGCCGTGCCTCAGACATGGTGCAGGCACCTCGTGGCCACGCCCCAGATGGTGAGGTCGGCCAGAGCGGGGACGCTGATGTCCGGATACAGAGGGTTGGCCGCCTGGAGCACCACGCCGGCCGCGGTAATCTTCAGGCGCTTGACGGTGAGCTCGCCGTCCAGCACTGCCACCACTACGGATCCGTCCCGCGGTTCCAGTGCACGGTTGACGATCAGTTCGTCGCCGTCACTGATGCCGGCCTGTTCCATGGAATCACCGGACACTCGCACGATGTAGGTGCTGGTGATGTCCTTGATCAGGTGCTCGTTCAGGTCGATCCGCCCGTCAAAGTAGTCCTGCGCGGGGGACGGGAAGCCCGCCGCCACAGCCACGGGAGAGATCAGCACCAGCCGCAGGGACAGTCCCGCCTCTATCACGCGGGGACCAATGATCACGCCCACAACACACCCTTTTTCGAATATATGTTCGATAGTTCAGTGTAGTCCCCGGGGCTGACAAATTGTATTCCCCACCTGCGCTCTACGTGGGATCAGGCACGCACGTGCTGCCCTTCCTGAACGGTATGGCGCATACCGAGCGGCTGGACCAGGAATTCCCCGGCCGGGTGCTTGGCGGCCTGGTGAAGTTCGTCGCCACCATGGACGGCGATTCGGTTCGTCAGTTGACTGATCTGACCACGGGTGACGCTGGGCGCGCTCAGCGGGGCCGACGTTCCAGAACTTGACCCGACCCTCATCCAGCTCAGAGCGAACCAGCCGGCACGCTGCCAGGGCGCAGTAGCGCCTGCGGTAGCGGTTGTGTTCATCACACGTTCGTCGTGCCGTCTCCGTCGCAGCGGGTCTGCGTCGCATACTGGTCTCATGGGGATGCAAGGCGCAGGAGGATCAGTGGTGGAAACCTTGAAAAGGGTGGTGCGGAACGAGTACTTTCCGGCAGCAGCCGTGCTGGCGCTGGTGGTGCTCTTCTGGGTCGCGGGCCTGTTCGGCGGCCTGTCCCTGCTGAGCCGCAGCCAGCCCCCGATCGCCACGCTCACCTGGCTGCTGTTCGTTTACGCCGCCGCCGTCCTTACCCCACTGGCCGGAATCCTGGCCGCCGCCGATCTGCTCCGCCGGTGGTGGCGGAACCGCGCTGCCGCGAAGGCCGGCAGCGCAAAAGCCGCGAAGACCGGGTCCTAGGGCCGGCCCCCGCGAGTTCTCCTGGTTAACCAGCGCGGGCCCAAAACCATTGCAGCCCCTCCGCCCGAGTGGTTGCATGGGGTGCATGAATGCCTCAGAGAGTTTCGTTTTAGCAATCGGGACCAAAAAAGGCCTCTGGCTGGCCACCAGCCAGGACCGGAAGCAGTGGTCCTTTTCCGGCCCGCACTTCCTGATGAGCGAGATACCGAGCATCGGAATCGACACACGGGACGGCCGCACACGCATCATGGTGGGGGTGCGGTCCGAACACTGGGGCCCCTACGTTGCCCACTCTGATGACCTCGGCGCCAGCTGGACCGAGCCCGAGCAGGGCGCCATCAAGTTTCCGGAAGGCACCGGCGCCGCCGTCGAACGCATCTGGCAGATCTACCCCGACGCGGAATCCCGCCCCGGGGTGGTCTGGGCCGGCGCCGAGCCGATTTCGGTCTGGAAGTCGACCGACGGCGGTGAGCACTTCGAGCTGAACCGCGGTCTGTGGGACCACCCGCACCGCAGCGAGTGGGGTGCCGGTTATGGCGGCGCAGCCGCCCACTCGATTGTGGTCAACCCCGCCGGGGACAACGTGCACGTGGCCATGAGCACCGGAGGCGTGTACCGCTCGCTCGACGGCGGGACGTCCTGGGAGCCGCGGAACAAAGGCATCTCCGCCTACTTCATGCCCGATCCCAACCCGGAATTCGGCCAGTGCGTGCATAAAATCGCGGCGGATGCCGCCGTCGAAGGCCGGCTTTACGCGCAGAACCACCACGGCGTGTACCGCACCGATGACAACGCCGAGAACTGGGAGTCGATAGCGGAGGGCCTGCCGGCCGACTTCGGGTTCGTGATGCTGACGCACCCCAGGCGTGCAGGCACGGCCTGGGTTGTCCCCTTAAAGGCCGACGGCGAACGCATCCCGCCGGACGGAAAGCTCGCCGTGCACCGCACCGACGACGCCGGCGCCACCTGGAAGCGGCTGGACTCCGGGCTGCCGCAGTCAGAATTCAATGCCGTGCTCCGTGACGCGGCCGGCGTGGATTCCGCTGAACCCGCCGGCGTGTACTTCGGAACGCGCGGGGGCGCTGTGTATGCCAGTGCCGACGAAGGTGAAACCTTTACGGAGGTGTCGTCCCACCTGCCGGATGTGTTGTGCGTCCGCGCTGCTGTTGTGGCCGGGGCCCCGGTTACTGCGGCGGCATCCGCATGAGGATGTGCGGTGGCTGAGATCAGCGTCGTCCTTCCCAGCGTCCTCCAGCCGCTCGCCGGCGGGCAGTCCGTACTGACTACACCCGCCGACGGGGCGGTGACTGTGGGGCGGTTGCTGGATTCCGTGACCGGGACTTACCCGGTACTCGCCAGGCGGCTGCGGGACGAAACGGGTGCCCTCCGCCGCTACGTGAATATTTACGTGAACGGTGAGGAGGTCCGGCGTCTCCGCGGCCTGGATACGGAAGTTTCTGCCGGCCAGGAAGTGCTGATTATTCAGTCGGTGGCCGGCGGCTAGGTGGCTCAGGCGACGCGCCAAACGCTGCATTCATCGGTATTGATGGCCTTGCGCATGCCCGTGTGATGATCCATGATCCACACGACGCCGATGCCCGGGGCTGTCTCCTGGACGCTGCCGCGGCGGATGATGACGTCGTCATAGCTGGGGCCCACCGACAGGCGGGCCTCGATTTCGTCGCCGCGATGCAGCTGGTCCAGGGCACGGACCCGGGTGATGTGGGGTCTGGCTTCCTTCAACATGGCGTGGCCTCCTTAGCTGGAGCTGGTGCCTGCAATTGCCGGCACAACCAGTGTGGCGCGGCATTGTTGCGCAGGCGTTTCCTGCCCGTTAGCGCCCGGTTAGTTTCCGGAGCCGTGACGGTTTCCGGCGTCATCGGTGGCCGCGGGGCCTCCGGCCGGCGTGTGGGGAAGCCTAGGAGGAGGCCTGCATCCTGTGCCGCATTTGGCCGACGCCGCGCACGTACGTGACGAGTTCGTCGCCCGGGGCCAGGAATCGCTGAGGCACCCGGCCGACGCCCTCTCCGGGACGCGTGCCCGTGAAGATGACGTCTCCGGGGAACAGGGGCGTGACTTTGGAGAGGCGGGCGATGATCTGGGGAACGGGGAAAACCATGTCCGAGGTGTCGACTGCATGGTGCGTTCGGACAGGTCCTGCCCGATGGTGATCCCGGCGACGTGATTCCATGCCTTGTCCGCGGGTATGTGCGAGCCGCCGCGGCCGATGATTGCCACGAGCTCGACCTCCCAGTCCACGGTCCTCCCAGTCCACGGTCCCGGGCGGGAGGGTGACGGTTCCGTAGGGTCCGGCGAGGGAGCTGGCAAACTTTGTGAAGACGGTGAGGTCCTCGGGCACGGCGAGCAAGGCTTCGGCGGCGTGGTTGGCGTAGTTGAGCCCGATCGCGAAGACCTGGCGCGGCTCCGGTGCCGGGTTGCCGAAGTCTTCGGGCGGGACGTCGGCCAGGGGCACCGTTTGTCCTGCGGATGAATGGCTCGGTTGGGTCAGTTTGTGCCGGTGGGCCCCGGCCGAGGCGCACCGGTTCGAATTTTTGGCTAGGGCGCTACATCGAATTCGATGGTTCCCCAGCCCTCGAAGGTCCCCGACCAGCGGCCGGCTTCACGCATGGGAACGGCCTGCAGGCAACTGCCGGGCAGGATGACCTGTCCGGGTTCGAACTCGACGTCGTAGTCCGACAGGCGGTTGACGAGCCAGGCCAGGGCAGCGATCGGGTTGCCCAGGATGTTGCCGGTAGTGCCGGAGATGACTTCCCGGTCGTTGAACCGCAGTACTCCGCGGGTATCCCGGAGGTTCAGGTCGGTGAGGCGGCGCGGCGTGCCGCCGAGGATGATCGCCCCGGTGGAGCCGTTGTCCGCCAGGGTGTCGGGAAGACCGATCGCCCAATTCTTGACCCGCGAGTCGATGATTTCGATGGCCGGCAGGGCATAGTCAATGGCGTTGATGACGTCGGCAATGGTGGTGTTCCGTCCGCCGAGGTGCCCCTTCAGGACGAAAGCGGGCTCGAGTTCCACGAAGGGCTCGATGAACGTGTCCAGCTTCAGGGTGGTGCCCTCGTAGGCGAAGCTGCTGGCCAGCAGGTGCCCGTAGTCTGGCTGGTCAAGGCCGAAGGCGTCCTGCATGACCTTGGCGATGTTGCCGAGCTTGTAGCCCACCAGGCGGTCACCGTTTTCGACGGCATGGCTGACGTTGATCTTCTGCACCGCGAACGCGGCATCGACGTCCAGGAACGGCCAGGTTTCAGTGGGGGCTGCGATCGGCTGGCCCTGCAGCCGGGAGGCCCGGAGGGTGCCGGCGATTTCTTCGAGCGCGGTGGTGGTCATGTGTGAAGTCCTTTTGTCTGCCAGGTAGGTGGTACTCCGGCCCCGGACGGTGTCTGTTGCGGGAGCCTGTCCGGGGCCGGAAGTTTGGGATGCTACTGCGCGTGTTCGGGTTTGCCGTCGATGAGGCGGTTGATCTGCCAGGGGTTGGCATCCTGGAGGGGTGCGGGGCGGAGTTGGTCGGGGAAGTTTTGGTAGGCGACAGGGCGCAGGAAGCGGTCGATCGCGAGTGATCCGACAGAGGTGGTTTTGGCGTCGGAGGTGGCGGGGTAGGGGCCGCCGTGGACGACGGCGTGGCCGACTTCGACGCCGGTGGGCCAGCCGTTGATGATGATCCGGCCTACCTTGCGTTCGAGGGTGGGGATCAGCGGTGCGGCGGCGGGGTAGTCGTCCTCGGTGATGTGCAGGGACGCGGTGAGCTGTCCTTCGAGCTTGCCGGTGGCCTCGATCAGGTCTTCGATGCCTTTGTAGCGGACCACGAGGGATGCGGCGCCGAAGACTTCTTCGTGCAGGACGGGGTTGGTGATGAAGACGTCCAGGTCGGCGGTGAAGACCGTCGGTGCCGGGGAGTTTTCGCCCGGGCCCTCGGTGCCGCGGCCGAGGAGTTTGACGTCGGCGGCTGCCTGGAGTGCGTCGTGTCCGTGCTGCCAGGCGGTGGCGATGCCGCCGCTGAGCATGGTCTGGCCGGACAGTTCGGTGACCGCGTTGGTGACGGCGGCGGTGAAGCGGTTGCCGGCGTCGCCTTCCGGGACGAAGACCAGTCCGGGGGAGGTGCACAGCTGTCCGGAGCTGCCGGTGACGGATCCGACGTACTGCCGGGCGAGGGTCTGGACGTCGCCTTCGAGGGCGCCGGGGAAGACGTACACGGGGTTGATCGAGGACATTTCGGCGTAGACCGGGATCGGTTCGGGGCGTGCGGCTGCGGTGCGCATGAGGGCGGTGCCGCCGGCGCGGGAACCGGTGAAGCCGACGGCTTTGATGGCGGGGTCGGCCACGAGGGCCTGGCCGATGCTGGCGCCGGAGCCGTAGACGAGGGAGAAGACGCCGGGGTGCAGGCCGAGGTCGGTGACGGCCTTGGTGATGGCCTGGCCGACGAGTTCGGCGGTTCCGGGTGGGCGTTGTGTGCCTTGACGATCACGGGGCAGCCGGCCGCGAACGCCGAAGCGGTGTCGCCGCCGGCGACGGAGAACGCGAGCGGGAAGTTGCTGGCACCGAACACGGCCACGGGGCCGAGCGGGATCTGGCGCTGGCGGATGTCGGCGCGGGGCAGGGGTGTGCGGTCCGGGATCGCCGGGTCGATGCGGACGCCGCGGAAGTCGCCGTGGCGGACGACGTCGGCGAAGAGCCGCAGCTGGCCGGTGGTGCGGGCGCGTTCACCGCGCAGCCGTTCCAGGCCAAGCCCGGTTTCGATCGAGGTCCGTTCGATGAGGTCGTCGCCGATGGCCTCGATGTTCTCCGCGATTGCTTCCAGGAACCGGGCGTGCTGTTCCGGTTCGAGGGTGCTGAAGGAATCGAAGGCATCGGCGGCCGCCTCGGTGGCCGTCCTGAGCTGCTGGTCGCTGATCAGCGTGTAGGCAGGTTCGAGCTGTTCGTTGGTGGCCGGGTTGATCCCGTGGGCCGTGCCGCTGGTGCCGGGGGTAGCTTCCCCGGCGATAAGGGAATGTCCTGCGAGAGTCATGTGTGGCGCCTCCTGGGGCGGTCGAAGATCAGAAGAGGTGGGCGTTCCGGCAGGGGCACGCCTAGGCGTTGCCTGCTCCCAAGTGCCAGATCCCGAGGGCGGAAAGCAGTTCGCGCGGGTCCCAGACCACCCATTCCTCGGCGAGCTTGTCGCCGTCGAAACGGAGGAAGGACGCGCCGGTCACGGCGATGCTGCGCCCGGTGGCGGGGACATCCATGAATTCGCCGGTGTGGGTGCCTGTTGTTTGCCAGTGGACGGCCACCTTGGTGCCGTCCTCCACGATCTCCAGGATTTCGGTGCTGGAATCCGGGAACGCTGTGTGCATCGCTTCGATGGTTTTCCGAAGGCTGGCGTAGTCCTCGGTGCCGGACTTGGAGCGGCGGACGTAACCGGGGGCGAGGAGCCGCTCGAACGCGGCCAGATCTCCGTCGCCCCAGGCGCCGTTCCATGCCTCGAGAATGGTGTCGCGGCGGCTCATGATGCGCTCCTTGCAGGTTCCGTGGCGGGGATTTCGATGGGCAGGTACTGGCCGAACTTTCCGCCCCTGAACAGCAGGGCATCGCCGGTTCCCTCGCTCATGTTCGTCACGGAACCGACCACCATGTAGTGGTCTCCGACGACGACCTCGGCCGTCACGACGCAGTCGATGTAGGCTGTGGCACCGTCCAGGTGCGGGGTTCCGAGGGGGCCGGGGCGCAGGGCAGGCCCTCGAACTTCTCAGGTCCCTTCCGGGACAGCGACCGGCAGATGCTGATCTGGTCGTCGGAAAGGATGTTGGCGGTGAATTTCTGCAGTTTGCGCAGTTTCGGCCAGCTGGAGGAGGACTTGTCCACGCAAAACATGACCAGGGGCGGCTCCAGTGACAGGGACTGGAAGGTGCCGACGACGAGGCCGAGCTTCTCGCCGTCGTCGTTGATGCCGGTGATGGCCGTGACACCGGTGGGCAGCTTGCCCAGGATCTGGCGGTACAGCGCGGGAGTGATGTCGCTGTCCGGAGTTTTCTCGGGACTTGGGGTGATATCCATATCAGTCTTCCTTGATCAGATGGATTGGATCGGGCGAAGGATCAGGCATTTTCGCGGAAGCTGCCGAAGCGACCGCCGTGGAAGATGAGCGGGGCGGAAGCCCCCTCAGCGGGCGTCATGTCCAGCACGCTGGCGATGACGACAACGTGGTCCCCGGCCGTGAACTGCTGTTCAATGCGGCAGTCGAACCAGGCAAGGGATCCGTGGATGTGCGGGGTGCCCCACGCGGATTCGGACCAGGCCACATCGCCGAGCTTGTCTTCACCCTTGGCAGAGAGGGCACGGCACACCTGCTGCTGGTCCTCGGCGAGGAGGCTGATGCTGAACTGGCCCGCCTCGGCAATCCTGGGCCAGCTGGTGGAGGAGTGCATGACGCTGAAGGTCACCAGCGCCGGCTCCATGGACAGCGAGGCGAACGTTCCCACGATCATGCCGTTCTGGGTCCCGGCGACCGGGTCCGTTGAACAGATCGCGGCAACGCCGGTGGGCAGGTGGCGCATGACGACGCGGTAGGTGTCGGAATCGATCCGACGGGCTTCCAGGACGGGGGCGGTCATGCGCTCTCCTCCCGTACGGCGGCCTTGAGTTCTGCGTGGATGTTCCGGCCGGCGCGCAGGCCGGATTCGATGGCGCCGTCGAAGAAGCCGGCCCAGATGTTCGCGGTGTCGCTGCTGGCGAAGTGCAGTGCGCCTTCGCTGGCCTGCTGTGCGGCGTGGTACTTGGTGAGCTGGCCGGGGCGCTGGATCTGCCAGGTTTCCTCGGCGTAGGGGTCCTCGCCCCACTTATGCCCGGTGACCTCGAGGACTTCGAGGTCGTCGCGCCAGACTTTGATGGCTTCCTGGACCTGGACGGGGTCGGTGACGTCGATGCGGTTCGCGTCGGCGCCGAAGCCGACCAGGACGGCGTCAGTGTCGCTGACGAATTCGGTGCGGATCACGGAGAGCGGCTTGTCCTGGGCGGAGTACGCGAAGAACGGCTTGATCGGGCCCTTCACCCGGATCCATGCCTTAACACCCTGGGACGCGGTCCTTTCCCGGCTCGGGGCGAGCTTGCCCTCGGACAGGGCGGGCTGGACATCGAGCTTGTGCAGGATGTTCTGCGACAGCGTGATGACCACCTTTTTCGCTTCAATCTCCTGGCCGTCGCCGTAGGCGATGGTGGCGCCGTCGCTGTTGTGGCGAACGCTGGCCACCGGGGCGTTGAGGCGAATGTCGGCGGTGCTGTCCTGGGCAATGGCATTGACCAGCCCGTCGTTGCCGTTCTTCAGGCGGTAGATGGCGGAGGCCTCGTGCATCAGGTGCCAGTGGCCGGAGGACCCGGCGGTCCAGCGCAGCGCGTTGACGTAGGCGCACTGGTCCAGGGGTGCGTTGAAGTGGCCCACCCAGGCTGCTTCGTTGGCGTTCCGCTCGTCCTCGGAGAGGTCCAGCTTGTCCAGGATTTCCTGCAGGTTGTACTGATCCACCTCGGCCAGGCTCTCCACGGTCAGCGGTGCATCCGGGCGGGGCAGCCACTTCATGGTGTCTTCCAGCAGCCGGGTCATGCCCGGGTCGATCAGCTTCATGAAGTCGTCCAGGTTGCCGCGGCGGACTTCGTTGCCGGCCAGCCAGTAGGTTTCCTCCGAGCGGGGGCCGCGGGAGACCTCCAGGCCGTAGCGGGTGACCTCGGCCCAGACGTGGGGCTGGGTCCAGTGCAGCCAGTTGCCGCCGAGCTCCAGGTTCTGGCCCAGCCGGCGCTCGGTGTACACGCGGCCGCCAAGACGGTCGCGGGCTTCCAGGACGACCACGCTGTGGCCGCGGTTGCTCAGTTCACGGGCTGTGGTCAGGCCGGCAAGACCGGCACCGATGACGACGACGTCAGTCTGTTCAGTCATTGAAGTATCCTTCGTTGTTTCCGTCGTGATGCTTAGTTGCTGGCCAGGGTGAGCCGGGCCGTGCGGTGCCCCGTTGCAGGGTGGCCGTCCAGGGTGTGCTTCTGGCCGAAGAGCTTTTCGCGCAGGGTTACCGGATCCTGGTCCGGGTTGGGAGCCGGGGCGATCAGGCCCTGTGCGCGCAGTTCCGGCAGGGCGAGTTCGATGAAGTCTTCCCAGCTCCCGGGCTTGGTGATGTAGCTGAGGTTGACGCCGTCGACGTCGGCTTCATCCCGCCAGCGGCGCAGCTCAGCGGCCACAGTTTCCGGGGAGCCGACAATGGTGGAGCCGGTGCCGCCGACCGCGAGGAACTCTGCGATCTGGCGCGGGGTCCAGTCCCGGTCCGGGTCGGCCTTGGAGAACATGTCCACCATGGACTGGCCAGCCTTCGTTCCGACGGACCGCAGGGGGGTGTCCAGCTCGTACTCGGACATGTCGATGCCGGTCCAGCCGCTGAAGCGGGCCAGGATTCCGTCGATGGGTGCGTTCTCCACGGCCTTGCGGTACTTGGCCTGGGCTTCCTCATCGGTGGGGGCGACGACGACCGTGAGGAGGATGACCACCCTGACGTCCCGGGGGTCGCGGCCGGCGTCCGCCACTGCCTGGCGGAGCTTGGCCACCGTGCGCTTGGCGCCCTCCACGGAGGTGCTCTGGATGAAGACTGCCTCGGCGTGCTTGCCGCCGAACTCCATGCCCCTGGCGGAAGAACCGGCCTGGAACAGGACTGGGGTGCGCTGCGGGGAAGGCTCGCACAGGTGGAATCCGGGCACGGTGAAGTGCTTGCCGGAATGGTCGATCTGATGCACCTTGGTGGGATCGATGTACGTTGCCGATTCAACGTCCCGGACCACGGCGTCCTCCTCGAAGGAGCTCTCCCAGAGCTTGTAGACGACGTCCATGTACTCGTCGGCCATGTCGTAGCGCTCGGCCGGGGTGAGCTGCTGTTCCTTGCCGAGGTTGCGGGCGGCGGCCTCGGAGTAGGAGGTCACGATGTTCCAGCCCACCCGGCCGGACGTGAGGTGGTCCAGGCTGCTGTACTTGCGCGCCAGCAGGTAGGGCGGCTCGTAGGTTGCCGAGCAGGTCACGCCGAACGTGAGGTGCTTGGTCACGGCGGCCATGCCGCTGATCAGCACGGTCGGGTCGTTGATCGGGAACTGTGCGGCGTCGCGCAGGGCTGCGTCCCCGTTTCCGCCGTAGACGTCGTGGTAACCGACATTGTCGGCGAAGAAAATACCGTCGAAACCGGCCTTTTCGAGCGTCTGCGCGACACCCGTCCAGTACTGCAGGTCCGTGTACCGGTGGCCCTGATCGCCTTCGGCCCGCCAGGAACCAGAGGTCAGGTGGGACGGCGCAAAGACGTCAAAAGCGAAAAGGCTCAATGGTGCATTTTTCATGGCAGCGGTGCTTCCTTGGACTCGTGCCGGACAAGGCGACAACTTTCGGGGTGACGTTCATAAGATGAACACTGCGTTCAATTTATGATGTAAGCCAGCTCACTGTCAAGGGCTGGTCAATTGGTCCGCGGGATTACGTGCCGCATCTTGACACTGAATGTGGCGCATGCCATATTTTTGACCACGGCGTTCGGAAACTGAACGAACCCGCCTTGGCTCTTTCGCCTCCCCAACCACCGCCGCTGATATCGCCGGCGCCTTCATCCCCGTTCGAATTGGCACGATCCACAAGGAAGTCCATCGTGAATACACCTGTTACACCGGCCCCGGGGCCGTCGCTGCAATCGTCGGTTGCACCGGATCCGCAGAAGAAGCGGTTCTTGTACAAGCTCAGTGGAGTGATCGCCGGCGGCATGTTCATCGACGGCTTCATCTTGGGCGGTATCGGGCTCGTCATGCCGGCCATGACCTCCGATTTGAGCCTGTCTGCCACGTGGCAGGGCCTGATTGGCGCCTCGGCCCTGATCGGCATCTTCTTTGGCGGTCCACTTGGTGGCTATTTCGCCGACAAGATCGGGCGCAAGCCCATGTTCATCGTCGACCTGGCCATCTTCCTGCTTGGCTCCGCGGCACAGTTCTTCGTTGCCGACGCCTGGCAGTTGTTCCTGATCCGCCTGCTCATGGGTATGGCAATCGGCGCCGATTACGCCATCGGCTGGCCCCTGCTCGTCGAATTCTCGCCTGCACGGTTGCGCGGCAAGCTCATGGCCTTCCAGGAGGTGGCCTGGTACGTGGGTTACCTGCTCTCCTACGCCGTCGGCTACTACATGTCCACAGCGATCCATGCCGACTGGCGCATCATCCTCGGCATGAGCACGGTTCCTTCCCTGATCGTCTTCCTGCTCCGGCTGGGCACTCCCGAGTCGCCGCGTTGGCTTATCAGTAAAGGCAGGGTTGAGGAAGGCATGGCCATCGCCCGGGAATGCATGGAGGAGGCCGACGTCCGGGACCTGGCGAACGAGAAGTCCGAACGCCCCGACTTCCGCAAGCTTTTCTCCCCCCAGTACCTCAAGTCCACGATCTTCGTCTGCATGTTCTGGGTCTGCAATGTGACCCCGTACTTCGCCATTGCCACCTTCTCGCCGATCGTGCTCGAGAGCCTGGGCGTTGAGGATGGCCTGGCCGGAGCGCTGCTGCTCAACGGCGTGGTCGTGGCCGGCGCATTGGCCTCCATGTTCCTCATTGAGCGCGTGGGACGCCGCAAGCTGTCCATCCCGCCGATGTGGATTGCCGCCGTCGCCCTGGTTGTCATCGGCCTGTTCGCCCACGTTTCGCCGATCATCATCCTGGTCTGCTTCATCACCTTCTCCTTCTTCAACGCCATCTCCACAGCCCTGACCGGTGTCTACCCGGGCGAGGTATTCCCCACTGAAATCCGCGGTGCCGGCGTCGGCTTTGCCACGGCTTTTTCCCGCATCGGTGCGGCGGCAGGAACATTCATCCTCCCGATGTCGGTAGAGGGCCTGGGCGTGGGGGCTACCATGCTGATCGCCGCCAGCATTTGTGTGCTCGGCGCAGTCATCTCCCAATACCTGGCGCCGGAGACGAAGGGTCTGAGCCTCAGCGACACCTCGGCACCCATGGCCAAAGCGGCCCTGGCCAAGGCCGCAGCGAAGTAGCACCGCGGCCTTACCGGTTTGAGTAATCGGAAGGGGCCCTGCCCGGGCTTGCGCCGGCAGGGCCCCTTCCGTGCTGAGCACCAACTCCGTGCTCCACACCAACACAAGGCACCAAACAACCGTTGACCCCAAGGAGAACCAGCACATGAAAATTTACGGTGACAGTGAACGGGACAGCGGTCTGCGTACCCCGCCGCTGATCCTCGACGACGGCGAGACCCACCCGGGTGCCTGGATCAGTTTCCGTGACCCGGCTGTTGTGGACACGCTCGCGGCCGAAGGATTCGACTGGATCTGCATCGACGGCCAGCACGGCGGCCCGGAAACCCACAAGATGCAGCCACTCATCGAAGCCGCACACCTGTTTTCCGTCCCGTCCATCGTCCGTGTTCCCGGGCACGACATGGGCACCATCGGCCGGATCCTCGACGCCGGAGCCAGCGGAATCATCTTCCCGACGGTAGAGACGGCGGCGGCAGCGGCGTCACTCATTTCCGCCTGCCGCTTTCCCTCCCGCGGAAACCGCAGCTACGGTCCTACCCGCCGCAGCCCGCGGTACCCCAAGCCGGTCCCGGGCAACCCGCACGACGACGCCCTGTGCATTCTGATGATCGAAACAGCCGCCGGACTGGCGAACCTCGACGAAATCCTCGCGACCGGACCGGACGGCATTTTCGTGGGTCCCTACGACCTGTCCCTCAGCCTGGGCATGACCCTGGAGGAACTGACGGGCGAAGGGCCGGACGGAATACTCGCGGACATCGCACGCCGCTGCGCGGCAGCCGGCATCACCCCCGGCATCTACACCGGAGAGCCCGCACTCTCCGAGAAGATGGCCGCCCTCGGATTCCGCTTCATGCCGGCCGCCTCTGACACCGGGCTGCTGGCTGTCGCGGCCCGCAACGCAGTTTCCGCGGTCCGGCGGCTCACGGCCGCAAAGGCCATGAGCTAGTCCCGAAACCAAGCCGGTACGGGGAGCGCCGCACTAATCGTCGACTGGCCCCAAGCCAACCCACAAGGAGAACTGCCATGCCCTATGCCATGCAAATCACCCGGGCCGGAGGCCCGGAAGTGTTCGAGCGGATCCACGTTCCGCGTCCGGTCCCCGGCCCGGGTCAGGTGCTGGTACGCGTCGCCGCGGTGGGGGTGAACTTCATCGAGACATACCAGCGTTCGGGCGTCTACGCGGTCGACTACCCCCTGGTTCCCGGCGTCGAGGGGGCGGGCACAGTCGAGGAGGCCGGCGCGGGCGTCACCGGGTTTGCGGTGGGGGACCGGGTTGCCACGACAGAGGGCGCGGGCAGCTACGCGGACTACATGGTGCTGGACGCTGATAAGGCGCTTCCCGTGCCGGACGGCGTCTCTGACGACGTTGCCGCGGCGCTGCCGGCGCAGGGCATCACCGCCCACTACCTGATCAACTCCAGCTACCGTGTCCAACCCGGTGACACCGCCCTTACCTATGCCGGTGCCGGCGGGGTGGGACTGTTGCTGATCCAGCTGCTCAAGCTCCGCGGCGCCACCGTCATCACCACGACGTCGACGCCGGAAAAGGCCGAACTGGCCCGGGAAGCCGGCGCCGACCACGTGCTGGACTACGCCGAGGTCCCCCGGCGGGTGCGCGAGCTGACCGGCGGCCGCGGCGTCGACGTCGTCTATGACGGCATCGGCAAAGACACCTTTGAAGGTTCTCTGGACGCCCTGCGGGTGCGCGGCACGCTGGTGCTCTTTGGCGGAGCTTCCGGGCAGGTGCCGCCCTTCGATCTGCAGCAGCTCAACGCCCACGGCTCCCTGACCGTCACCCGCCCCAAAATCGACGATTTCCTGCTTGGCGCCGTGGAGCGGCGCTGGCGCTCCGAGGAAATATTCGGCCTGGTGGCCGACGGAAAACTCAAGGTCACCATCGGCGCCCGCTATCCCTTGAAGCATGCCGCTGCTGCCCATGCCGCAATGGAGTCACGGGCAACCACCGGCAAGATCATCCTGCTTCCTTAAGCTCGGGGGTGAACGCCCCGTTCGCTAATTGAAGGGGCATAGGATGGATGTGGACAGCACGGGCCACGCGCCCTGAGCGAATGTGAACCGGGAGCAGACATGGCGGCGGGACAAAGCGCAGCAGAAGCAGACGAAGCACAAGGTAGCGACGCCACGACTGCCGAAGAGTCGGCGGACCTGACCAACAAGTCCGTCATTAAGGCAACCGTCCTGCTCAGCGAACTTGGCCGCCACCGGCAGGGCATCACCGTGACGGAACTGGCCCAGGCCGTGGGGATGACCCGTCCGACGGCCTTCCGGCTGCTTCTGAGCCTCGAACAGACCGGCTTCGTGGACCGCGTGGACAACCGCTATCTGCTCGGCTGGCAGGTGGCAAGGCTGGGCAGGCTTGCCGACCCTTACACGGGTGCCGTTGCCAGGATCCAGCCCATCCTGGACGAATACGCCGCGAAGCTCAAGGAGACGATGAGCTTCGCGATGGTCCGGAGTGAAACTTCCTACGACGTCATCGCCGAGGCCTCGGGCTCCCGCTACCTGAACGCCACCCACCTGTACGTTGGCGGGAACTACCCTGCTCATGCCAGTGCTACGGGGAAACTCCTTCTCTCTGAACTCAGTGACGACGCCATTGCCGCCACGCTGCCTGAGAAGCTGGAGTCCTACACCGCCCGCACCATCACGAACCGGAAGGCACTCCTGCAGGAGATCCGGCAGGTCCGCGAACAGGGCTATGCCGTCATCGATGAGGAGCTCGAAGAGGGCCTTTTCGCCGTCGCCTATCCGGTGCGCAACGGTTCGGCCGGGCTGATCGGAGTGCTTGCCGCCCAGGGGCCGGTTCAGCGGTTCAAATCGGACAAGCTGCCTGGAGTTGTCGACCAGCTACATAAGGCCGCCGACGAGGTCGCGAAGGCTTTGTCCTAGAGACCCCTGCGCGGCCCGGTAATCGTGCCCGCCCGGTAATTAGGTGTTCGCCATGGCGATCAGGTGCTCACGCGACGGGTATTTCCATTCCACGTACTGAACGGGGACGCCGGCGCGTTCAGCCACCACTCCATGGGTGACGCCGTCCGCGCCCTCACTGCTGCTTACCTCGGTGATGCAGGCGATCAAGGCTGCCGTTCGCCGTTCATTGCGTTCGCGGATGATGTCCGCGGCCCGCTTGGGGATCTTACGCCTTGCTTTCTGGCGCCAGTGCGTCATGTCTTATCTCTGACGGGCGTTAGGAAGCGATGCGGCCTTCAACGTACAGGCCGGCCCACGGAGTGCAGGTGAGCACATCGGAGCCCATGGACGGCTGAGCTATGGGACTTACGTTGCCAGCCAGCCTGCGCCCGGCGATGCGGCGGGCGGAACGTGCGAACGCGCTGAGAAGGAGGCGGTGAACGGTGCTCATGGTGGGTTCCTCGCGGACTGCCGGGGGAACCAGGGGTTCCCGGGTGAAATTTCGGATACCGGAAAGCCGCCTGTGGCCGTCCGATGCGACGTGCAAGTGAAAACGCGCTTTTTGAACGTGACGTTCATTTACTGAACGTATCTTTATTGTGGCCTCTGTCACGGCATTTTGCAAGGGCTGTTCAGGGCGCTGCAGCCGGGGTCCAAATGATTGCCCGCAGGCGCCCGGCATCTGGCGCCGGTAGCGCCGCAGAAATGCATCAGCGGCAATATCCGTAATCATTGCGCCGGAAGGTGAGCCGTGCCACAATGGACCACGTTCATAGATTGAACGTGACGTTCAAGTTTCTTGCCAGCAAGTTTTTACATGACAAGGATCCCGGCCGGACACGCAGATGTGCCGGACGGCAAGGCAGAAGGGAAGGAACCATGTCCATCTCAGTAGGTCACCGAGCAATTGCCAGCGCCTTCGGCTGGGGGCAGGGCCCCGCCCGCCGCCCGGCTGCCGCGCCTTCGCCCGCCACGACGACGGCGGCGGCACAGTCCTCCGTCCAGGCCGCCGCCGTCGAACCCGGCGAACTGGTGTGCTCCCCCTGGGAAGGCCTCTACCGGGAGCAGGCCCACCCGGTGACCGCACGCGGGAAGGAAGCCACGACGCGTCAGCAGCTGGACTCCTTCCTCAACAGCCTTATGTACGGCGAATAGCCAGCACGATGACAACCATTCTGTACGCGGGGGCCGCGGACGACGCCCCATCCACGGCATCATTCACCGAGGACTGCGACGCCAACACCTGCTTCTACTGCGCCGGCCCTGAAACGGACTGAGGACAGCAAGCCCCCGCTCACCACCTCCCCGGGATTTCGGACGGCTGCCGCGAAAGCGGTCCACGGAGGCCATTGACCGCCGATTCTTCTGGAACAAGACTTTCAGTGGGCCAGCAGCCCGCCACCGTCGACCAGGAGGAGCCAGCGATGACCACGCAGGAAACCGAGGCAGAGGCGGCCTACCGGGCCGGCCGGGAATGGTTCAAGAGCGCGGTGGTGTACCAGATCTATCCGCGCAGCTTCGCTGATTCGGACGGCGACGGCATCGGCGACCTCCGCGGGATCATCGGCAAGCTGGACTACCTCCAAAAGCTGGGGGTCGACGTCGTCTGGCTCTCCCCGGTGTACCGGTCACCGCAGGATGACAACGGCTACGACATCAGCGACTACCGCGACATCGACCCCGTGTTCGGCGACCTGGAGACCCTCGACGAACTGCTGGCGGGACTGCACTCGCGGGGGATGAAGCTGGTGATGGACCTGGTGGTCAACCACACCTCGGACGAGCACCCGTGGTTTGTGGAGTCCCGCTCCAGCAAGGACAACCCGAAGCGGGACTGGTACTGGTGGCGGCCGCCGCGCGAAGGCCATGGCCTGGAAACAGCCGAGCCAGGCACACCCGGCGCTGAACCCAACAACTGGGGCTCTGCCTTCTCGGGGCCGGCCTGGGAGTACGACGCGGAAACAGGGGAGTACTACCTGCACCTGTTCTCCAGGAAGCAGCCGGACCTCAACTGGGAAAACCCGGGGGTGCGGGCCGCCGTATACGACATGATGAACTGGTGGCTTGACCGCGGCGTGGACGGCTTCCGGATGGATGTCATCAATTTCATCTCCAAGGAGCAGTCGCTGCCCGACGGTCCGCAGGCCGAAGGGATGCTCTACGGCGACGGCGGCCCGTACTTCATCTGCGGCCCGCGCATCCACGAGTTCCTGCAGGAGATGCACCAGGAGGTCTTCGCGGGGCGTGACAAGGACCTGCTGACCGTGGGCGAGATGCCTGGCGTTACCGTCGAGGACGCCGCCCTGTTCACGGATCCCGGCCGGCGGGAAGTGGACATGGTCTTCCAGTTCGAGCACGTGGCCCTGGACCAGGAGGGCGGCAACAAGTGGCGGCCCAAGAAGCTGCTGCTCACCGATCTCAAGAAGTCCCTGGGCCGCTGGCAGGAAGGGCTCGCCGAGAGCGGCTGGAACAGCCTCTACTGGGGGAACCACGACCAGGCCCGCGCCGTTTCCCGTTTCGGCGACGACGGCCAGTACCGGGAGCTGTCGGCGAAGATGCTGGCCGCCGTCCTGCACCTGCACCGCGGCACGCCGTACGTTTACCAGGGCGAAGAGCTGGGCATGACCAACATGGCGTTCGGGGCCATCAGCGACTACCGGGACATCGAAGTCCTCAACCACCACCGCGAGGCCACCACGCACCTGGGCCACACCGACGCCGAGGTCCTCGCGGCCCTGGCGCCGCTGAACCGGGACAACGCCCGGACGCCCGTGCAGTGGGACGCCAGCCGGCACGGCGGCTTCACCACCGGGGCACCCTGGATAGCCGTGAACCCGAACGCAAACACCATCAACGCCGCGGCCCAGGTTGACGATCCCGGGTCGGTCTTCAGCTTCTACCGCAAGGTGATCGCCCTCCGGCACTCGGATCCCGTGGTCGCATATGGGGATTTCAGCATGCTGCTGCCCGACGACGAACACGTCTACGCGTTCAGGCGCTCGCTTCCGGACGTGGAGCTGCTGGTCCTTGGCAACTTTTCGGGGTCCAAGCGGACAGCCGGGATCGACGACGGCACCTGGCTCAACGGGGGCGCTGAGCTGGTGCTGGCAAACTATGCGCCGGAAGCCGGCGAGGTGCCATCCTTCGACCTGCGCCCGTGGGAGGTGAAGGTTTTCCGCCGGAACGTGTAGCGCAGCCCAGGGCGTCTAGGCGACTAGGGCGCCAGGCGGTCGCCGGGCCGGTGGACGCGGAACCAGCGGTAGCCGTACCGTCCCAGCTCAAGGGTGAACCCGCCGTCGGCCTCCAACGGAACGTTGCCGCCGTCGAACAAATCCAGCAGCATGGCGTTCCTGAACGCCCGCCGCGGACTGTCCCCGGACCCGACGTTCGCGGTGACCTTGACCGGCTCGTCGCCGAAGTTGTGGAGCAGCACCACGGTGGCCTCCGGCGAGCCGCAGCGGTGCGCAAACACGGCCGGCTCGGACTGTTCGAGGACGGCGAACTCGCCCCAGCCCAGCTCCGGTGACTCGCGGTACCGCTGGATGAGCGTGGCCATGAAGTTCCACAGCGACCCGGGGTCCCGTTTGGCGCTGGCCGCGTTGACCTTTTCCGGGCCGTACTCCCCGCGGGGCAGCGGGACCACCAGCTCCGACGCCTTGGCGCTGGAGAAGCCGCCGTTCTTTTCGTCGTTCCACTGCATGGGCGTGCGGACGGCGGCACGGCCCTTCTGCCGCAGGTCCTCGCCCATGCCGATCTCCTCGCCGTAGAAGAGGACCGGCGTGCCGGGCAGGGAGAACATCAGCGAGTAGACCATCCGGATCCGGTCGGCGTCGCCGCCCAGCATCGGCGGCAGCCGGCGCCGCAGTCCCCGCCCGTAGAGCTGCATGTTTTTGTCCGGTCCGAACGCGGCGAAGACCTCCTCCCGCTCTCCGTCGCTGAGCTTGTCCAGCGTGAGCTCGTCATGGTTGCGCACGAACATCGCCCAGTGGTTGTCAGGATGCAGCCGCGGACGCGTTTTCAGCGTTTCGGCCAGCGGACGGGCGTCCTGCCTGGCGAGCGACAGGTAGATGTGCTGCATGGACATGAAGTCGAACTGCATGTTCAGCTCGTTGCCTTCGGCGCCGCCGAAATACTCCAGCTGGTCCTTGTACGGCAGGTTCACTTCGCCCAGCAGCACCGCGCTGCCGTTGCGCCGGTTCACGAAGCTGCGCAGGGCGCTGAGGTAGTCGTGCGGGTCGATGTTGGCCGCCTCGTCCTTGGGCGCACCCCGGGTCTCCAGGAAAAACGGCACCGCATCCAGCCGGAATCCGTCCAGCCCGAGCTCCAGCCAGAGGCCCATGGCCTTGGCTATCTCGTTGCGGACTTTGGGGTTGGTGACGTTGAGGTCCGGCTGGTGCTCCATGAACATGTGCAGGTACCACTCGCCGGTGGCATCGTCCTGGGTCCAGAGAGAGGTCTGTTCGCCCGGGAACACCACTTCCGAGGACGTGTCCGGCGGCGGATCACTTCGCCAGACGTAGTAGTCCCGGTACGGGTTGTCCACGGATTTGCGGGCCTCGACGAACCAGGGGTGCTGGTTGGAGGTGTGGTTGACCACGAAGTCGGCGATCACCCGGATGCCGCGGTCCTTCGCGGTGCGGATAAACTCCACAAAATCGCCCAGCGTGCCCAGCCGCCGGTCGACGTCGAAGAAGTCCGTTACGTCGTAGCCGTCGTCGCGGTCCGGTGACGGATAGAAGGGCATGAGCCAGATGCAGTTCACGCCCAGCGCCGCCAGGTAATCCACGCGCTGGGTCAGGCCGCCGAAATCACCGGTGCCGTCGCCGTCGTGGTCGAAGAACGTCTCAACATCCAGGCAGTAGACGACGGCGGTTTTCCACCACAGGTCCGATGTCTCCGCGATGTTCATGCCACCGGAACCTTCCGCAGCTGCGGCAGGACGCTCTGCGCGAAGGCGTCGATGAACGGCGCCTGCTCCTGCCCCACGAAGTGCAGGTACAGCTCGTCGAACCCGAGATCCAGATACTCGCCCAGCCACTGCACGTGGCGGTCCAGGCTGGCGGAGACGTTCACCGATTTCCGGACCTGGGCCTCCCCAACGTCGGCGCTGACACCGTCGAAGTGCGCCGCAGTCGGCAGGTCCCAGGGGACGGGCGGGGCGAAGACGTTCGAACGCCACTGATCCATGGCAATGGCGACGGCGTCCTGCTCCCGGGGAGCCCAGGACAAGTGGATCTGCAGCACGGCCTTCCCCTTGCCGCCCTCTGAGCGGTACGCCGCCAGCATTTCCGTGAGCTTTTCGGCCGGCTGGTTCACCGTCACCAGGCCGTCAGCCCAGCCGGCCGCCCGGCGGGCCGTTTCCACGCTGATCGCCGGTGCGATCAGCGGCGGCGGTGGTGAGGGCACATCCCAGATGCGCGCCTGTTCCACGGTGACCAGGCCGTGATGGGTCACCTCCTCACCCGCATGCAGCCGGCGGATGACGTCCACGCACTCCTCAAGCCGTTGCTGGCGTGTCTCCTTCAGCGGCCACGGGTCACCCGTGACGTGCTCGTTCATGTTCTCGCCGCTGCCCGGAGCCATCCAGAACCGGGCCGGAAACATGGACGCCAGTGTGGCCGAGGCGTGGGCGATGATGGCCGGGTGGTACCGCTGGCCCGGCGCTGTAACCACGCCGAAGCGCAGGCTGGTGGTGGCCAGGGCAGCCCCCAGCCAGGACCACGCGAAGCCCGAGTGCCCCTGCCGCGCCGACCACGGTTCGATGTGGTCCGAGCACATGGCGGCGTCGAAGCCCGCCTCCTCGGCGAGCCGGACGTCCTTGAGGAGCTGGCCGGGGCTGATCTGTTCATGCGATGCGTGGAAACCTATAGCTGCCATCGTTAATGTCTACCGGCGGCCAGGGATCGTGTCGAGGGGGCTATGCCGGGGGCGGAGCGGTGCCGGGGGTGGCGTCCGGCAGGGTCCCGGGCAAGAATGGGGCCTATGCAGCTGCCGGTCATGCCCCCTGTCGCCCCCATGCTGGCCAAATCGGTCGGCGCCATCCCCGAAGGCCGCTTGAGCTACGAGCCGAAGTGGGACGGATTCCGCTCCATCATCTTCCGCGACGGCGACGACGTGGAGATCGGTAGCCGCAACGAGAAACCGATGACGCGCTACTTCCCCGAACTCGTGGAGGCGCTGAAGGCCAACCTGCCGGCCAAGTGCGTAATCGACGGCGAGATCGTCCTGGTGGGCTCGTCCGGCGACCGGCTGGATTTCGACGCACTGCAGCAGCGTATCCACCCCGCAGCCAGCAGGGTCAAGATGCTTTCCGAGCAGACGCCGGCAAAATTCGTGGCTTTCGACCTGCTGGCCCTCGGCGACGAGGACTTCAGCGGCCGTCCCTTCGCCGAACGGCGCGCGGCCCTGGAACGGGCGTTCGCCGCCGCCAGCGCCCCGGTCCACCTGACCGCCGCCACGCAGGATCCGGAACTGGCCGGAAAATGGTTCCACCAGTTCGAGGGCGCCGGCCTGGACGGAATCATCGCCAAACCCCTGGACGGACCGTACCAGCCGGACAAGCGCGTGATGTTCAAGATCAAGCACGAACGAACCGCTGACTGTGTCCTGGCCGGTTACCGCGTCCACAAGAGCGGCCCCGACGCGATCGGGTCGCTGCTGCTGGGCCTGTACAAACCCGGCGGCGAACTCGCCAGCGTGGGCGTGGTGGGCGCCTTTCCGATGAAGCGGCGCAAGGAGCTTTTCGAGGAGCTCCAGCCCCTGGTCACCAGCTTCGACGAGCATCCGTGGGCCTGGGCAAAACAGGAGGAGGGCGCCCGGACACCCCGCAACGCGGAGGGCAGCCGGTGGAGCGCGGGCAAGGACCTGTCCTTCACGCCGCTGCGGCCGGAGCGCGTGCTGGAAGTGAAGTATGACCACATGGAAGGCGAGCGGTTCCGCCACACCGCCCAGTTCGTGCGCTGGCGTCCGGACCGGGACCCAACGTCCTGCAATTATGAGCAGCTCGAGGAACCGGTGAAGTTCGACCTCGCCGAAGTGCTCGCCACCTGAAACTGATTAAACCCCGACGGCGGTCCGCCCCTTCCGAAAAGGGGCGGACCGCCGTCGTCGTACTAGTTTGCCTAGGCTCCGGTCTACTTGAGCCCGAGCTCCTTGGTGGGAACCTTGAACGTTTCCTTGGCCGTCAGCGCGGAGACGGCGGCGATGACGCAGATGACCGCGGTGAAGATGCTGATCTGCACCCAGCCGCCGGGCTTGATGCCGCCCATGGCCGCAACGATGGCCGGCGCGAAGCCTGCCATCAGAAAGCCGAGCTGCGTGCCGATGGCCAGGCCGGAGAAACGCACCTTGGTGCTGAACATCTCGGCGTAGAAGGAAGGCCAGACGGCGTTCGAGGCTGCATAGCCGCAGGAGAAGAAGGCGATGGCAGCCAGGAACATCAGCGGCACGTTGCCGGACTCGAGGCTCAGCAGGAACAGCGGGGCCAGGGCCGCGCTGGACAGGGCGCCGTAGATGTAGACGGGCTTCCGGCCGATCCGGTCGGCCAGCTTGCCGAAGAGCGGCTGGGTGCCCAGGGCAACGAGGTTGGCGCCCACCACGAGCCAGAGGGTGATGGTGCCGTCCACGCCGGCAACGGTCTTGGCGTAGCTGATGGCGAGGGTGCCGAACACCGTGGAGACGGCGGCGATGAAGGCGCAGCAGATGACCCGGAGGACGTCGCGCCAGTGGGCCTTGAGCAGGTCAGCCACGGGCAGCTTGGCGATCTGGGCCGACTTCTGGGCGGCTTCGAAGGCCGGCGGCTCGTGCAGCGTGCGGCGGATGAAGAAGGCAATCAGGACAACCACGGCGCTGAGCCAGAAGGGGATCCGCCAGCCGATGCCGTACTTGACCTCGTCCGGCAGGGCGAGCACGGGAATGAAGACGAGTGCCGCCAGGATCTGGCCGCCCTGCGTGCCCGTCAGGGTCCACGAGGTGAAGAAGGAACGCTGGTTGTCCGGAGCGTGCTCCAGGGTCATGGAAGAGGCGCCGGCCTGTTCGCCGGCCGCGGAGAGGCCCTGGCAAAGGCGCGCCAGAACCAGAAGGGCCGGAGCCCACCATCCCACCGTGTTGAAGTCCGGCAGGCAGCCGATCAGGAAGGTGGAGGCACCCATGAGGACCAGGGTGAACATGAGGACCTTGCGCCGGCCAACCCGGTCCCCGAAGTGGCCCAGGACAACGGCGCCGACGGGCCGGGCGATGTAGGCAAAGCCAAAGGTCGCAAAGGACATGATGGCGGCGTTGGCGTCAGCGTTCGGGAAAAACACGTGCGGGAAGATCAGTGCGGCTGCCGAGCCGAAGATAAAGAAGTCGTAGTACTCGACGGCGCTGCCGAGGAAGCTGGCAAGGGCTGCCTTCTTCGGTGTCCCGGCCGGGGCAACAGTGCCCGGCGCGGCGGACGGAATGGTCTGGCTCATGGTGTTCCTTCAGGGGGACGACGTTGTCGCGGGATGGATCAGGGGTCGCGGCCGCCGTCCTTGTTGGGGAAGAGGCGGCGGAGGTCCTTGGAAAGACCGACCCGGATCAAGTAGCCACATGGTGAGAGCTACTTGTGCGATACAGCAATGATGGCTGTGAGGGCAGTCACCTGTCAAGAAAACTGCTCACGATCTAGAAATAGCTCTCACATTGTGGCAACATCAAGCTATGAGTGTGAAGGAAGCCACAGGCGAAGACGCCTCCCCAGCCACCCCCGTTGAAGCAGATGCCCCCGCTGAAGCGGCAAGACCCGCCAAGGGGGAATCCCGTACCGACATGGTGGGCAAGGCCCTGGGCCTGCTGGTCCTGTTGGGGGATGAGCCCCGCGGGGCCAGCGCGGCGGAGATTTCCCGGCGCGCGGACCTTCCGTTCAGCACCACCTACCGGCTCCTTGGTTCGCTCACCCGTGACGGGTTCGTGGACTACGAGCCGGACGGCCGCCGCTACCACCTTGGCCTTCGCATTTTCCAGCTGGGCCAGGCTGTATCCCACCACCACGGATTCGCCGGTACGGCGCTGCCCATCCTGCGCCGCGTTACCGAGCAGACGGGCGAGGCGACCATCCTCTCCGTCCGCGACGGCATCCACCACCTCACCGTGAACAAAGTGGACGGCCCCCAGACCTTCCGCGTGACCAGCGACCCCGGGCATCTCGGCGCGCTCCACACCACCTCCGTGGGCAAGGCGCTCGTCGCGTTCGCCGAGAAAGAGGACCGAGAGCGGCTGCTCGAGGAACTCCCGCTGGAGCCCCTGACCGCCCTGTCCATCACCGACCGGGACGCCTTCCGCGCCGAAATCGAGAGGGTCCGCCGGCAGGGCTACGCGGTCATGGATGAGGAGAACGAGCTGGGCATGCGCGCCGTGGCGGTGCCGGTCTTCAACTCCCAAGGCATCGCCTTCGCCTCCCTGGCCACCGCTGTTCCGGTGTTCCGGCTCAGCATGGAGGCTCTGGTGGCACTGGTTCCCCTCCTGCAGGCGGCCGCCGTCGAGCTTTCCGCCCGGCTGCCCCAGCGCTGAACCGCGCAGCGCTAAACCGCCCGGAGGTGCTGCCAGAAACTATTTTGTTCGCATCTAGAACAAGAGTGCATCATATGAACTTTTCCTGTACTGTTATCCGTATCACCCGGCCAGCGCGGGGCGCAGCAGGCGCCCAAGCCGGTCGAGTGCCGTTGTCAAAGGAGCCGCACGCATGAGCAATCGAACCGAGTCCTACCTCATAGGACTTGTCGGGGATGGCGTGATGCCGTCGCTCTCGCCCCACATGCACGAGCGCGAAGGCGACGTCCAGGGCGTCCGGTACCTGTACCGGCCCGTCGACCTGCACGAGCTCGACCTGCCGGCCACCGCCGTCGGCGACCTGCTGCAAAGCGCCTACCGGATGGGCTTCAACGGGCTGAACATCACGCACCCGTGCAAGCAGCTGGTCCTCCAGCACCTCGACGAGATCGCCCCCGATGCCGAACGCCTGGGCGCCGTCAACACCGTGGTCATCCAGGACGGCCGCTTCATCGGCCACAACACAGACTTCTCCGGCTTCGCCGCCGCACTGGCCTCCGGACTTCCGGACGCCAGGCTGGACCGCGTGGTGCAGCTGGGAGCGGGCGGCGCCGGATCCGCCGTCGCCTACGCCCTGCTCACGGCCGGCGTGCAGACGCTGGAGCTCGTGGACATGGACCCGGCGCGCTGCGCCGAACGCGCCGCCGAACTGGCCGGATTTTTCCCGGACCGCACCGTCACAGCGCGCACGACGGCGGAGCTGCCGCTGCTGATGCCCGCCGCCGACGGCCTGGTGCACTGCACTCCCGTGGGCATGGCCGCCCACCCCGGCACGCCGCTGGACATGGCCCTCGTGGAGCCCCGGCACTGGGTGGCGGACATCGTCTACCGCCCCATCGAAACCGAGCTCGTCCGCGAATCGCGGGCCAAGGGCTGCCAGGTGCTGGACGGCGGGCGCATGGCCGTGGGCCAGGCCGCCGATGCTTTCCGGATCTTCACCGGACTCGAGCCCGACGCCGAACGGATGCGCGCCCACTTCCTGGAGCTCATCGCAGCGGAAGAGGTGGCCGTCTGATGCGCACCGGGATCGCCACCGTATGCCTTTCCGGCACGCTGAAGGAAAAGATGCAGGCCTGCGCCATCGCGGGCTTCGACGGCATTGAGATCTTCGAGCAGGACCTGGTCACCTCGTCGCTGAGCCCCGAAGACGTCCGCAAGATGGCCGCTGACCTGGGCCTCACGCTGGACCTCTACCAGCCCTTCCGCGACTTCGACAGCGTGACCGAGGACCTGCTCGCGGCCAACCTCCGCCGGGCCGAGGCCAAGTTCCGGCTCATGTCCCGGCTGGGCATGGACACCATCCTGGTGTGCACCAACGTCGCCACGGCCACGATCGACGACGACGACCTGCGGGCCCAGCAGCTCGCCGCCCTGGCAGACCTCGCGGGCGAGCACGGCGTCAAGGTTGCCTACGAGGCCCTCGCCTGGGGCAAGTACGTCAACGACTATGAGCACGCCCACCGCCTCGTGGCGAAGGTGGACCACCCCAACCTCGGCACCTGCCTGGACTCCTTCCACATCCTGTCCCGGGACTGGGACACCGCGCCCATTGAGGACATCAACGCGGACAAGATCTTCTTCGTCCAGGTGGCCGACGCCCCCAAGCTCTCCATGGACGTGCTCTCCTGGAGCCGGCACTACCGCGTCTTCCCGGGCGAGGGCCAGTTCGAGCTCGCCAAGTTCATGGGCCACGTGGTCCGCGCCGGCTACACAGGGCCGGTCTCGCTCGAGGTCTTCAACGACGTCTTCCGCCAGTCCGACGTTGAGCGCACCGCCGTTGACGCGATGCGCTCGCTGATCTGGCTGGAGGAGCAGAGCGCCAAGTGGCTGGACACCAACGCGCCGGCCGCTGGGAACGCCGCCGGTGCGGGCGGCACCCAGGCCGCCGCCCGCCGTCGTTATCCCATGGAACTGGCAACGCTCCCGCAGGTGGCGGAGCCCGCCGGCTTCAACTTCGCCGAGGTCAAGGCCGCGGACACCGGGGTGCTGGAAAAGGTCCTCGGACAGCTTGGCTTCGAGTTCAACGGCCGCCACCGCACCAAGGACGTCCAGCTCTGGACCATGGGCCACGCCCGGGTGATCATCAACGAACAGGCCCCCGAGGCCGCCGAACCGGCCATCGCCGCCCTGGGGTTCGACGTCGACTCCCCGGTGATTGCCTCCGCCCGCGCCCAGCAGCTCAAGGCCCCCGTGGTTCCCCGGAAGAGCCAGGCCAACGAGGAAGTGTTCCAGGGCTTCTCCGCCCCGGACTCCACCGAGATCTTCCTGTGCCAGGGCAACCCGGACGGAACCGCCGCGTGGACGCGTGAGTTCGGGGAGGGACTCGAGGTACCGTCCGGTGCACGGACCGCGGTGATCGACCACGTGAACCTGGCCCAGCCGTGGCAGCACTTCGACGAGGCTGTCCTCTTCTATACGAGCGCCCTGGCGCTGGAGCCGCAGCCGTACGCCGAGGTCGCCAGCCCCAGCGGGCTGGTCCGGTCCCAGGTCATGCAGACCTCGGACCGGGACGTGCGCCTGGTCCTGAACCTGGCCCCGGTCATCCAGCAGGACGGCGCGGACCCGGGGACGGCCCCACGGAAGACCTACCAGGAGCACATCGCGTTCGCCGTGGATGACCTGGTGGCGACCGCCCGCGCCGCCCGCGACAGGGGCCTGGCGTTCCTGCAGATCCCGGAAAACTACTACGAGGACCTGGACGCCCGCTTCGACCTCGACCCCGGTTTCCTGGGCACGCTCCGGGACCTCAACCTGCTGTACGACCGCGACGCTGACGGTGAGTTCCTGCACTTCTACACCGCCACGGTGGGCAGCGTGTTCTTCGAAATGGTGGAACGCCGCGGCAACTACGACGGCTACGGAGCGCCCAACGCACCGGTGCGCCACGCCGTCCAGTACGACCACCTGCACGACCTGACCAAAACCAACCACTGATTCCAACCACAGATTGAAAGGAGGCTGCTGTGCCTGAAGACGTGAATCTCGCAACGTACAACGCCGACGCGCTGACCGAGGACCTGTCGGACGCAGTACCTGCAACCCCGGCCGCCGCCCCGGCAGAGAAGCCCCGCGTGGAAACCCAGCAGGATCTCAGCGCGGAGATCAAGGCCCTCGGAGACGCCTACGCCCGGGCCCTGAAGGACGGTGCGGCGCCGGAAACCCAGCCGCGCCTGGACTTCCCGCCCTACCGCAGCAGCCTCCTGCGCCACCCCACCAAGAGCCTGCACCACGCGGACCCGGAAACCATCGAGCTGTACTCCCCGGCGTTCGGCCACCAGGACGTCCACGCCCTGGAGTCTGACCTGACCATCCAGCACAACGGTGAGCCCCAGGGCGAACGCATCATCGTCGCCGGCCGCGTGCTGGACGGCGACGGCCGGCCGGTTGCCGGCCAGCTGGTGGAAATCTGGCAGGCCAACTCCTCCGGCCGCTACATCCACAAGCGCGACCAGCACCCGGCACCGCTGGACCCCAACTTCACCGGCGTGGGCCGCTGCATCACCGGCCCGGACGGCTCCTACCGCTTCACCACCATCAAGCCGGGCGCCTACCCGTGGAAGAACCACCTCAACGCCTGGCGTCCAGCGCACATCCACTTCTCCCTGTTCGGCACGGAGTTCACGCAGCGGATCGTCACGCAGATGTACTTCCCGGGCGACCAGCTCTTCCCGCTGGACCCGATCTACCAGTCGATCGTGGACCAGGATGCCCGCGACCGCCTCGTGGCCACCTACGACCACGACCTGACCCAGCCGGAATGGGCGCTGGGCTACAACTGGGACATCATCCTGACGGGCTCCAAGCGGACCTGGACCGAGAACGAGGCGCTGGGCGCGGAAGGCGACGACCATGAGTAACTCCACCAAGCTTGTTCCCACCCCCGGCCAGACCGTAGGCCCGTTCTACGGCTACGCCCTGCCCTACGACAAGGACCGCGAGCTGCTGGCCCCCGGCTCGCCGGGATCCATCCGCCTCCAGGGCACCGTCTACGACGGCGCCGGGCACGCCATCCCCGACGCCATCCTCGAGATCTGGCAGCCGGACTCCGAGGGCAACATCGTGCACCGGACCGGTTCGCTCGTCCGGGACGGCTACACCTTCACCGGCTTCGGCCGCAGCGCCGTGGGCAACTCCGGTGTCTACACCTTCACCACGGTGAACCCCGGCCCCACCGAACCCGGCGCAGCAGCCTTCATTTCCGTCGCGATCTTTGCCCGCGGCCTGATGAACCGCCTCTTCACCCGCATTTACCTGCCGGAGAACGAGGAGGCGCTGGCGAATGACCCGCTGCTGTCCTCGCTGGACCCCGAGCGCCGCAGGACGCTGATCGCACGCCGCGACGCCGACGGCGGGCTCACCTGGGACATCCGCCTGCAGGGCGAGGGCGAAACCGTCTTCCTCGACTTCGAGGGAACCGGAACCGGGGGCGCCGCAAAGTGACCGGCTTCCAGGCAGCGGGCGCCGGCGGGCTCGGCGACGTCGGACTGCTCAGCCCTGTGTCGGCGTCGCCCCTCGTGGAGGCCCTGACCGGTGACCGGGCCATCCTTGCGGCGATTCTCGCCGTCGAGGCCGGCTGGGCCGCCGTGCTGGAGCACCATGACCTCGCTCCCGCCGGGTCCGCTGCCGTGGTGGCCCACGCCGCCGACGCCTCCCGGTACGATCTTGCCGATATCGCCAGGCGCGCCCAGGGCGGCGGAAACCCGGTGATCCCGCTCCTGGCCGACCTCCGGGCCCAGGTGAAGGCGCTGGACACTGCCGGTGCCGGTGTGCGTGCCGCCAAGGCTGTGCACACCTCGCTGACCAGCCAGGACGTGCTGGACACGGCCCTGATGCTGGTGGCGCGCAACACCGTCGCGGCGCTGCTCGCTGACGTGAAAGGCACGACGGCGGCACTCGCCCGGCTGGCGGGACAGCATGCGGACACGCTGTGTGTCGGCAGGAGCCTGACCCAGCACTCGCTGCCGTTCACGTTCGGGCTTCGGGCGGCGCAGTGGTTCTCCGGCCTGGCTGCTGCGGCACGCCGGCTTGAGGCGCTGGTGCTGCCGGTGCAGTTCGGCGGCGCGGCGGGTACGCTCGCTGCCGGCACGGTGCTTACCTCCCAGGCAGGGCTGACGTCCGGTTCTGCCACGGATCCCTTTGCACTTTCCGACGCGCTGGCCGCCCAGCTGGGCCTCGCCGCCGCCCCCGCCCCGTGGCACACCAACCGGCTGGCCGTGACGTCGCTCGGCGACGCGGTCGCCTCCGTGGTGGACGCCCTCGGCAAGATCGCTGCGGATGTCCTGTTCCTGAGCCGTCCCGAGGTGGCCGAAGTGGCCGAACCGCGCGCCCCCGGCCGCGGAGTTTCCTCGGCGATGCCGCAGAAGCAGAATCCCGTGCTGTCTGTGCTGGTGCGCAGCGCCGCCCTGCAGGCGCCCGGCCTCGCTGCGCAGCTGCACCTTGCCGCGGCCACCTTCAACGATGAACGTCCCGACGGTGCGTGGCACACCGAATGGCCGGCCCTGCGCCAGCTGCTCGCGCTGGCCCTCGGCGCCGCCGGCCACGTGCGGGAACTCGCGGAGGGGCTGCAGGTCTTCCCCGACGGCATGCGGCGAAACCTGGACCTGTCCGGCCCGCTGCTGCTCAGCGAAGGCGTCTCCGCTGCGGTGGCACCGCTTCTTCCCGCCGGCGGTGATGGTACCCCCGAAGCCGGCCTTGACGGGAAGCAGCAGCTGCAGGCCGTCGTCGACAAGACGCTGCAGGCGCCGCCGGCCGAACAGGCCGCCACCTACCGCCGGCTGCTGCGCGAGGCCGTCCCCGCGGACAGGCTCTCCGACGCCCGGCTGGAGGAGCTGCTCGACCCGGCCCGCTACCTCGGGCAGGCAGCCGAGATCTCGCGGCGGATCCTGGCGGCTTTCCCGGATTTTGCGCCTACTTCAACCGAACCAGACGGAAACGGAGATTCCCGTGGCTAAACCAGCAGTGAAGGCAGTGCTGCTTTCCCCCCAGCGCGCGCTGGGGGACAAACCGCTCCTGATCGTCGGGCCGTCGCTCGGCACCTCCTCGGTGCTGTGGGCCCAGGTCGGCTCGCTCCTGGGCAACGACTTCGACGTCGTCGCCTGGGACCTGCCCGGACACGGAGTCTCAGCCGCCGCCAGCGAAACGTTCAGCGTCGCGGACCTGGCGGACGCCGTCGTCGAACTTGTTGACTCGATCGCCCCCGGCGAGAAGTTCCACTACGCCGGAGTGTCCCTGGGCGGAGCCACCGGCCTGCAGCTGGGCATCAAGCACGGCGACCGGCTCAAGAGCCTCTCCGTGCAGTGCTCCGGCGCCAAGCTCGGCACCCCCGAGGGTTGGCTGGAACGCGCCGAGACTGTCCGCACCCAGGGCACCCCGGTGATGATCCAGGGCTCGGCCGAACGCTGGTTCGCGCCCGGGTTCATGGACCGCGAACCGGAAGTCAGCAGCCGGCTCCTGCACTCCCTGCGCGACGCCGACCGCTTCAGTTACGCCTTCTGCTGCGAGGCACTGGCCGGCTTCGACGTGCGCGACCAGCTCGGCAGCATCACCGTCCCCACGCAGGTGGTGGCGGGTGCGCTGGACGGGGTGGCCCCGCCGTCGTTCGCCGAAGAGGTAGCCGCCGGCATCACCGCCGGCGGCGGAACAGCGTCCGCAGCCACCCTCGAGGGTGTGGCGCACCTGGCGCCCGCCGAGGCACCCGCCCACGTGGCCGAGCTGATGCGGAGCCTAATTTCCTGGACCGAAACCCGTGGAGGAGCGAAATGAGCAGCGCCGAAGCTACCGGTACACAGGCAACGGACACACAGGCACCCGGCAACCGGGCAGCCGACGCCCGGCGCAACGGTGTGGTTCAGCCGGACGCCACCAGCCGGGAGATTTACGACGGCGGCATGGTGGTCCGGCGCGAAGTGCTCGGCGACGCGCACGTTGACCGGGCAAACGCCAAGAAGGACGCCTTCACCGAGGACTTCCAGGACATGATCACCCGCATAGCGTGGGGCGGCATCTGGACGCGTCCGGGCCTGCCGCGCCAGATGCGCTCCGCCGTCACCATCACCGCCATGGTGGCGCACGGGCACTGGGAAGAACTGGCCATGCACATCCGCGCGGCCATCACCAACGGCCTCAGCCGGGACGAGATCAAGGAGATCCTGCTGCAGACCGCCATCTACTGCGGAGTCCCCTCCGCCAACACCGCCTTCAAGACAGCCCAGCAGGTCTTCCATGAAATGGACAGCGCCGGGCTCGACAACACCCCCATCCCACCCAACTAGGTAGCAGCAGACGGCGTTCTGAGCCCTCACAACGCCCTGAAGTGCTACCCAGTTGGGTCCAGAGAATTCGAGGAATTCATGAACCAGGCATTTGTATACGACGCCGTACGCACGCCGTTCGGGAAGTTCGGCTCCGGCCTCGCCGGGGTCCGTCCGGATGATCTTGCAGCGCATGTGATCGGCGAGTCCGTTCGCCGGGCCCCCGGGCTGGACGTGGAGCGCATCGACGAGGTGGTGTTCGGAAACGCCAACGGCGCCGGCGAGGAGAACCGCAACATCGCCCGGATGGGCACACTGCTGGCCGGTTTGCCGGTCTCGATCCCCGGCACCACGGTGAACCGGCTCTGCGGTTCGTCGCTGGACGCGGCGATCATCGCGTCCCGGCAGATCAACGCCGGCGACGCCGACCTGGTCCTGGTGGGCGGTGCCGAATCGATGTCCCGGGCACCATGGGTTTTGCCCAAGACGGAGAAGCCGTACCCGGCCGGGGACATGACCCTGGCGTCCACCACGCTCGGCTGGCGCCTGGTGAACAAGGCCATGCCCAAGGAGTGGACGATCTCCCTGGGCGAGGCCACCGAACGGCTCCGCGAGAAGTACGGCGTGACCCGGGCCCAGCAGGACGAGTTCGCGGCTGCCTCGCACAACCTGTCCGCCGCGGCGTGGGACGAGGGGTTCTACGACAACCTGGTCGCACCCGTGCCGGGCACGGACCTGGTCCGCGATGAGAGCATCCGCCCGGGTTCGTCGGCGGAGAAACTGGCCGGGCTGAAGACGGTGTTCCGGCCTGAAGCTGCTGGGGCTGAGGGCGGCACGGTGACCGCCGGAAACGCCTCCCCGCTCTCCGACGGCGCGTCCGCGGCCTGGATCGGGTCCGAGAACGCCTCGTCCATCCTGGGCCTGGAACCGCTGGCCCGGATCGCCGGCCGCGGCGCGCACGGCAACGATCCCCAGTTCTTCGGCTTCGCCCCGGTGGAGGCGGCAAACAAGGCCCTCGCGAAGGCGGGCATCGGCTGGGACGAGGTGGGCGCCGTCGAACTTAACGAGGCGTTCGCCGCGCAGTCCCTGGCATGCATCAACGCCTGGGGGATCGACCCCTCGATTGTGAACCGGCACGGCGGTGCGATCGCGATGGGCCACCCGCTGGGTGCCTCCGGTACCCGGATCCTGGGCACGCTGGCGCGGTCCCTGCAGGCGTCCGGGCAGCGCTGGGGCGTGGCGGCGATCTGCATCGGCGTCGGGCAGGGCCTGGCAGTGGTGCTCGAAAACGTAACTTCTTCCAATGGAAAGGCGTAGGCGATGCTGAATTTCGTTGACACGGTCGGCGAGGCCGTCGCGGCCGTCAAGGACGGCTCCACCGTGATGATCGGCGGGTTCGGCAACGCCGGCCAGCCGTTCGAACTGATCGATGCGCTGCTGGACAGCGGCGCCACGGACCTGACCGTGGTGAACAACAACGCCGGCCAGGGCGACCAGGGCCTGGCTCTGCTGATCAAGGAAGGCCGGGTCCGCAAGATGATCTGTTCGTTCCCGCGGCAGTCGGACTCCTGGCACTTCGACGCGAAGTACAAGGCCGGTGAAATCGAGCTGGAGCTGGTGCCGCAGGGCAACCTGGCCGAGCGCATCCGCGCGGCCGGGGCCGGGATCGGTGGGTTCTTCACCCCCACCGGGTACGGCACCATGCTCGCCGAGGGCAAGGAAACCCGTATCATCGACGGCCGCGGCCAGGTCTTCGAAACCCCGATCCACGCCGACGTCGCGCTGATCAAGGCGCTGAAGGCCGACCGTGTCGGGAACCTGGTCTACCGCAAGACCGCACGGAACTTCGGCCCGATCATGGCCGCCGCCGCGAAGCACACGGTCGTGCAGGTGTCCGAGATCGTGCCCACCGGCGGCCTGGACCCGGAGAACATCGTGACCCCCGGCATTTACGTCAACAGCATCGTCCGTATTGACTCCAGCGGTGCTGCCGCCGCCGGCAACGCAGAACAGGTGGCCTGAGATGAGCCTCGTAGAAACGTCCATCCAGACGTCCGAAACCCCGCTGGGCCGCGACGACCTCGCCCGGCTCGTGGCCCGGGACATCAAACCCGGTTCGTTCGTGAACCTCGGCATCGGCCAGCCCACCCTGGTGTCGAACTACCTGGTGCCGGAGCAGAACATCACGCTCCACACCGAGAACGGCATGCTCGGCATGGGGCCGGTGGCCACCGGGGACCAGATCGACGAGGACCTCATCAACGCCGGCAAAATCCCCGTCACCGAACTCCCGGGAGCGTCCTACTTCCACCACGCGGACTCGTTCGCGATCATGCGCGGCGGGCACCTGGACATCTGCGTCCTGGGCGCGTTCCAGGTCTCCGCGACCGGTGACCTCGCCAACTGGCACACCGGCGCACCCGACGCGATCCCGGCCGTGGGCGGCGCGATGGACCTCGCCACCGGAGCCAAGGACGTCTTCGTGATGATGACACTCCTCACCCGCGAAGGCGCGTCCAAGATCGTCGAAGCCTGCACCTACCCCCTCACCGGCGTCGGCTGCGTCACCCGCGTCTACACCGACAAGGCCGTTTTCCTCACCGGACCCGAAGGAGTCCGCGTCCGCGAAACCTTCGGCTGCACCCTCGAAGAACTCCAGGCCTTGGTGCCCGTCCCCCTCACCGCAGCCCCCGCCGTCGAGCAGTAACCCAGCGCGAACTGGCAGCAGATGCCTCAAATCCCGGATCTGAGGGCATCAGCTGCCAGTTCGCGCTCCGGCGGGCTAATAGGATTGGTAACCATGACCGACGCAGCAGCAGGGACCACGCCTCGGGCGGGCCGCCCGCCGAAGGACGGGGCGGCGCCGGCGGCCAGTGACCAGTACGTGCAGTCGCTCGCGCGCGGGCTGGCTGTGATCCGCGCGTTCGACACCGAACATGCCGACATGACGCTCACCGAGGTGGCTGCCCGCACGGATCTCACGCGTGCCACCGCGCGGCGTTTCCTGCACACGCTGGTGGAGCTCGGTTACGTCCGGACCGACGGCAAGACCTTCGCACTTACGGCCCAGGTGCTGCAGCTTGGCTACGCCTATCTTTCCGGTCTCTCGCTGCCGCAGCTGGCGCAGCCGCACCTGGAGGAGCTGTCCCTGAAGCTGGGGGAGTCGACGTCGGCGGCGGTGCTGGACGGAACGGACATCGCTTACATAGCCAGAGTTACCACCCGCCGGATCATGACCATCGGCATCACAGTAGGGACCAGGTTCCCGGCCTACGCGACGTCGATGGGCAGGGTGCTGCTCGCCGGCCTTCCGCCGGAGCAGCTGAAGGAATACCTGGCCGCGGCGGAGATCAAGCCCCTGACTCCGCGCGCGATCGGCACGGTGAAGGACCTGTTGGCCGTCCTGGACAAAGTTCGGGCTCAGGGCTGGTGCTTGCTGGACCAGGAGCTGGAGCTTGGGCTGATGTCCGTGGCCGCGCCTGTTTACCACGGCGCGAAGGTGGTGGCCGCCGTCAATGTATCGCTGCAGGCACAGTCTGTTGCCGCCAAGCCGGATCGCGAGGCCTACCTCGAATCCGTGCGGAAGGAAATCGTGGCCACGGCAGAACGAATTTCCTCCGACTTCTCCAGCGGACGGTAGCTGTACTCACCCGGTTGGTTGATGACGCCGCCGAGGATCTGCGCGCCTTCCCACAACGGAGCTCAGAGAAAACCAGCAGTGAGCTTATTCCCGTTGGGGGCGTGAGCGGAAGTAGTGGTTGCGGCGGGGTTTTCGGTGGGGGTCGAGTTCTGGTGGGGGTTTGAACCAGGGGACTTGGTTGGTGATTTCGATGGTCCACAGTTCTTTGTGGATGAGGTGGTGGTGGTGGGTGCAGAGGAGGACGCCGTTGCCGGTGCTGGTGGTTCCGCCCTGTGACCAGTAGGTGATGTGGTGGGCTTCGCACCAGGGCGCGGGGATGGTGCAGTCGGGGAATGCGCAGCCCTGGTCCCGGGCCATGATGGCTTTGCGGATGTGGGGCGGGAAGACCCGTGAGGCGCGGCCGATGTCCAGGATCCGGCCGTCGTTGCCGAGGACGACGGGGATGAGGTCGGCGTCGCAGGCGATTTTGCGGATCGTGGCGGGGTTTACCGGGCCGGAGAAGGCGAACAGGGCGGTCCCGTCGCCGGTCCGGCCGGTGTAGCCCGGCCGGGGACCCTGCACTCCTTGGAACGAAGGCGCTCCTTGGAACGAAGGCGCGCTTTGGGACCACTGCGTGCCCTGCGAGGACTCCTGCGGCGGTGCTGCCCGGTCCGGCGGTGGTGCGGCCCACTGTGCGTTGTGCCGTTGGTGGAGTTCGGCGAGGAGGTCGCGGTAGTTGATGGTGACCAGGATCTGGGGCCGGTGTCCGCCGTTGGCGGGCAGGGTGTCGGTGGTGAGGGCGGTTTGGCAGGCGCCGACGAGTCCGTCGAGTCTCTTCTGGCCCTGGGACCGGTGGTCCAGCGGGATTTCCGGGAGGTCCGGGGTGTCCCAGCCGGCCGGGCCGCCCTGTTCCCCGGCCCCGTCACCGTTCGTCCCGTCACTGTCAGTCCCGGCACTGCCGGTCCCGGCACTGCTGTCCCTGGTTGCTTCGGTGCCGGTCCTGTCGGTGCCGGTCCCGGTTGTGTCGGTGTCGGGTGTCGGGGTGC